>NZ_LUUB01000070.1 GCF_001641635.1 Bradyrhizobium centrolobii | reverse complement strand
AGCTTCTTGCCGAAGTTCAAGGCGACGACGTGATCGGCGATCGACATCACGAGGCCCATGTGGTGCTCGACCAGCAGCACGGTCATGTGACGGTCGTCGCGGATGCGGCGGATGAGGTCGCCGAGCACGTAGACCTCCTCGTGATTGAGACCGCCGGCGGGTTCGTCGAGCAGCAGGATCTTCGGATCGGCCGCCAGCGCCCGCGCCAGCTCGACGCGCTTCTGGGTGCCGAACGGCAGGCCCGCGACGGTGGTGTGGGCGACGTCTTCGAGGTCGAGATAGGCGAGGATCTCCTGGACCTTCTTGTTGACGCCTGCCTCGCTGCGCCGGACCCAGGCCAGCCGCAGCGAGTCGCTGATGATGTCGCTGGAGGTCTTCGAATGCGCGCCGACGCGGACGTTGTCCATCACCGAGAGGTTCGGAAACAGCGCCACGTTCTGGAAGGTGCGGCCGATCCCGATCTCGGCGATCCGGTGCGGCGGCCGCGACAGGATGCTGACGCCCTCCATCAGGATGTCGCCGGACGAGGGCTGATACAGCCGCGAGAGACAGTTGAACAGCGTGGTCTTGCCGGCGCCGTTGGGGCCGATCAAGCCGAGGATGGCGCCCTTGTGCATGTCGAAGGACACGCCGTTCAGCGCGACGATGCCGCCGAACACGACGCTGACGTCGCGAACCGCGAGCTGCGGTCGTCGATCGACTGGATTCAACCGAGTCATAATGGAAGGACCGAAGGACAACCGCCCTCACGTGGCCGGCAACTAGCCGACCGCCGCAGGCGGGACGGCGGCTCCCCCTCTCTCCAACGCAACATTCTCCCCTCCCGTTCGCAATCATCTATGGTGGACGCTTCGCCCAAGGTCTCAGATCGACTCCCGCGTAACCGTGGCGAGCATCGGCGATGCATGACCTCAGAATGCTTCGATCGGCCAACGTGTGATCGCACTAGACACGAAAGACGGTCGCCGACGCTCCCCCATCGACGGCAAGGACCTGACCCGTGATGAAGCTGGCTTCGTCGCTGGCAAGAAAGAGGCATGCTGCGGCGACCTCATCCGCATGCCCCGCGCGGCGGAGAGGAGTCGATTGAACGGAGTACTTTCTGAATTCGGCATTGTCGCGCAGACGCGCTTCGGTGCGCGGCGTTTCGATGATGCCGGGCGCAACCACGTTCACGCGTACGTCGAAGGCGGCGCAATCGTGCGCCATCTGCCTGCTCAATCCGATGACGCCCGCCTTGGTTGCCGCATAGGAGGCGTTGTTGGGAAATCCAAGCATGCCCTGCACCGACGATATGTTGACTATCGACGCGGCCATCTTTTGCGAGCGGCACAATCGCAGGAAAGGTCGCGAGATGCGCAAAATACTCTTTAGGTTGGTTTCGACAATGCGATCGAATTCATCGTCCGTCGTATCGTAAACGGCGGTCGTACCGGCGATGCCCACATTGTTCACCAGCACATTGGGGCAGCTCGGGATCCTGGTCGCGGCCTCGAGGATCGCTTCACCCGAGCCAGCTCGGCTGACGTCGGCCACCACGGCAATTGCAGTCGCTCCCGTCGCTCTGCAAAGCTCGGCCGTGTCCTCAAGACCTTCGGACAGGCCGGCCGCGATCACCGATGCCCCCTCCTGCGCGAAGCGAACAGCCGTGGCACGACCGATACCCGAACCGGCACCGGTCACGATGGCCGTTTTCCCAGCAAGCCTACCGCCCATCTCTCCCTCCACCGCACAATGTGTAACGCGCTGTGCCCTGAACCACGGAGAGGGCCGGATAGCTGCTCCGTTCTTCTGCAATCGAGACTGGGCACGAGCCTGTTGCTTTCGCTCCGATAAATGCTGATGGAGCTCGCCGCACCAATGGCATTGGCGAGCTGCCGCAGCTCGAGCTTGCTCCGAGATGTAGGCTTGAAGACCGACGAAAGCGTCGATGACAAAATGCCGGATCGCTACGCAAGATCGGCGTAATCTTGCTTGGCAAACCCCAACGCAAGCGCATCCTCAAGCAAACCAAGCCGCGAGAGACCCTCGAGTGCCGACCAATGGTACGTAATCGCACGCGGCGTAAAGACGGTCTCACGTCCGATGGCGACCGGGACCTCAGCTTGCGTAAGACCCAAGGCGGTCACTCGACCAACAGAATCCGCACCGACGATCGCTACGCTGTCTATGGCTGCCACGTTTGCTCCCTGAGGCTCTTGCTTGACCATCACTGTATGCGACCACCTGGGCGCAAGAAATGCTGCGGCCGAAAGAGAGTCTTGCGCGATCTGGAACTATCATTCAGGGGAGGACGGCACCGGTCGATCGCGCACTCGGCACAACCTCTGGCGGTGACTACGCTGTTTGCGATAGCCGCAAGAGTGGCAACGAGCTCGCGCTGAGCAGCGGGCTCGCATCGGAGCAAGGACAATATTCCGGCACGCGTCAGCCTTGAGGAATCAAGGGAGCATCGCAATCCGGATACCCGAGGTGTCGCAAAAGCCGGCCAGAGCCGGAGGCGCTTCAACAGCGCGAAGGCCGGCTGTGTGAGCGCGCAGCAGGAGTGAAGCGGTTCCGTGGGATGGGTGACCGCCCGGAAGCCCTAACGGTGGTCCGCTACATCGCGGCTGCTCACCCGCTTACCTTCAGTGCGTTGAGCAGGGTGGTGACGTCCGGAGCGTGATCCAGCTTCTCCACTGCCGAGATGAGCGCGTTGGCCAGGGCCGGGTCGATCGGATCGATTAGGTCGTGTGTCTTCGTAACTACCTCGGCGTGGGTCATCGGCTGCACGGCCGAGCCCTTGGCAAGCGTCGGGTTCCCCGCGGACATGGCGATCGTCGTGCCATCGGTGAGCTCGATGTGCAGCCGAGGGCCGTCTTCCAGGCCGATAGACTTGTCCAGGGTAAAGCTGATCCGGTCGAATACACGGCGTACCTCGGGCTCGTTGAGCCTCGGCGGCTCAAATTGGCCGAGGCCGGCCTCGCCACTGACCAGTGTCACACTCACCGCATAGGGCAGGCTGAACTGTGCATCGAACACTGTCTCGATCGGATAGACATTGACCATGTCATAGGCGGTCTGCCCAGCGGTGATGTCGACGCGCTTTACCTTGTTCGCCCGCAGGCCGTGGCTGCTCATCAGCCCGAGCACCGTGTCGATCGTGGAGTGACTGCCGCGGCAACAGGCGTAGGGCTTGAGGTAGGAAGAGGCGACGTTGAGGTTGACGCCGAGACCATCCAGCGCTTTCTCCCGGAATCCCGTGCCACCGTTGTAGGTGGTGAAGAGCCCACCGAACTCCGACTCGAAGATCCGGTGCGGACCGCTAATGCCACCCTGGGCAAGCAGGGCTGCATTCACACCGGTCTCGCACGCCTTTCCGGGGTGAAGGCGCTTTGTCATCGCGCCGTCGTCGATGAATGCCCACACGCCACCGGTAAAGGAGCCCGCGATGCCTAGCGCATTTGCAAACTTCTCGGCGTCCAGCCCGAGTACCTTGGCTGCGGCTGCCGCAGCGCCGAGGCTTCCCATCGTGCCCGACGAGTGCCAGCCCCGACCGGTATGCGCCGCGAAGCCGCCGATCGCGAGCAGCGAGCGATATCCGACGTCGTACCCGGCAATCGTCGCGAGCAGGAAATCCCGCCCTGAGGCGCTCGCTGACTCGGCAACTGCCAGAGCAGCCGGAATAACGGTCGATCCGGCATGTCCTGCCCCGCCACCATCGTCAAAGTCACGGGCATGCGCCGATGTGCCATTCGCGAGCGCGGCCTGGGAAAGCGGCAGCCGATCCGGCGTGCCCCACACTGTCGCGCCAGCTTGTCGCCCATTCGCCGTGGTGAGTACGCGGATGACACTGGCAGCTTCCGACGTCCGCGCGCCCGCGAGAGCAACGGAGAGAGTATCAAGGACGTGATCCTTGATGCCCGCGATATCCGCTTCGGGGATGTCAGCCCAGGTTAGCCCCGACCACAGCGCCGCGAAGCGCTCGGTCAAGGTGCCGATGCCGTCGGTGTCAAATGCCATGGTTGCCTCTCCAGGGCGAGCGTTAGGCTGGCTTTGAGCCAGCAGTGAGTTCCCGAAGGATTGCGGCAGTGTGCTCGCCCAACTGCGGAATCGGTCCCATCCGAGCCTCCCAGCGATTGCTGCGCCCCGGCGGAAGGAGGGCGGGAATCTCGCCGGCCGGACTGCCGACGGAGCGCCAGCGGTCGCGGGCTCGCAACTGTGGATGCTGCCACAGCCCCGCCATGTCATTGACCGACGCATTGGCGATGCCTGCCTTGTCGAGGCGTTCGAGCACCTCGGCACGGTCCAGGGACTTGAACTTGTCGAGGATGATGGCGTCCAGCGCCTGCCGGTTGGCGTTGCGCCGCGTATTGCTGTCGAAGCGCTCGTCCAGAGCCAGCGCCTCATCGTCGAGAACGTCCGCGCAGAAGGCGCTCCACTCCCGCTCGTTTTGCAGGCCCAGCATCACCGTGCCATCGCCGCCGGTCGCGAATGGGCCATAGGGGTAGATGCTGGCGTGCGAGGCGCCTGCCCGCAAGGGCGGCGATGCGCCATCGAACGCGTAATACAGCGGATAACCCATCCACTCGGTCAGCGCTTCCAGCATGGACAGGTCGATGTGCGCCCCTTCGCCGGTTTTATTGCGCAACAACAGCGCGGAAAGGATGTTGCTGTAGGCGTACATGCCAGCGGCGATGTCGGCGATCGAGTTGCCGGCCTTGCTTGGCGTGTCGGGCGTGCCGGTAATGGAGAGAAAGCCTGCCTCGCTCTGGATCAGCAGGTCGTAGGCCTTTTTGTCGCGGTAGGGGCCGTCGCCACCGTAGCCCGAGATGTCGCACACGATGAGCGGGGGATGCGCGACGTGCAGCGAGGCGTAATCGAGCCCCATGCGCGCCGTGGCGCCAGGCGCCAGATTCTGCACCAGCACGTCTGCCTGACCCACCAGGGCCTTCAAGGCCGACAGCCCCTCCGGGTCCTTGAGGTCCAGGATCAAGCTTTCCTTGCTGCGGTTGGTCCAGACGAAGTGCGAGGCCTCGCCACGGACCCGATCGTCGTAGGCGCGGGCGAAGTCGCCCGTGCCGGGCCGCTCGACCTTGATGACGCGTGCCCCGATGTCCGCGAGCTGGCGTGTGCAGAAAGGCGCTGCGATGGCGTGCTCGAGGGATACGACGGTGATGCCTTCTAGCGGCAATGACATTAGGGGAAACTCCGGCGTTCTAGGTCAGGGCCGCGGTTGCCTGCATGGCCAGCCAACCTTCATGATCAGCCGCCCACAGGCCAACCGAGCGCCCGTCTGCGGACGGCGCGCCATTCAGGCTGAACGATTTCCCGTCGAACGTGGGACGAACAGCTTTGAACTGGAAGCCAGCAATTTCCCGGCCCGGCGCCTGGCGTCGCACCAAATCAAAAGCGTTGCGATGAGCGGTCCGTGAACCACCAAGCCAGGATACCCTTCAACCTTGGTCACGTAATCGCGGTCATAGTGGATGCGATGTCCGTTGAACGTCATGGCCGAGTAGTGGAACAGAAGAACATCATCCGGCTCGACATTGCGCTGCCATGGGGCGCCAGCCTGTGCTGGCGTTGGAGCGGGCTCCGCATCGCCGGGGCGCTTCGCTTCACGATAAACGATGTCGTGAAACTCGGTGATCGCTGGTCCAGTGTGACCACCGCGAAAGAGTTCATGGCGCACCTTCACGAACACCAGACGACCGGTGCGCCCATCCTTGATGGCCACATCGTCGATCGTCGACACCCGTTTGACCTGGTCGCCTACTCTCAGCGGCGCATGGAATTCAAATTGACCGCCCGCCCACATCCGACGCTGTAGCGGCACCGGCGGCAAGAAGCCGCCTCGGCGAGCATGGCCGTCCGGCCCTAGTTCGCTTTGCCGGTGAGCGGGCAGAAAATACAGCCAATGCCACAGCGGTGGAAGCCGCATCCCCTCGGGTATCTCGGTCTCCGGGAGATCCAACATCGCGCTAAGCGCCCGGACCGGCGCACGCGTGATCTCATCATTGAGAGTCTCGCTCCGCCCGATCCATTGGCGCAGATGCGAAAGATTAGTCATTGCGTCGCTCATTTCCTATTGTGCCTCCTGAATACGTTCGGCCACAGAAATGATCACGCCGCACCTTCAACTCGCCTTGAAAGCCAGTCGCGCAAGCTTGCTGCCACCATCTCCGGAACTTCGACCGTCGAAAGGTGCCCGCAGGGAAAGATTTCCAATTCCGACCCTGGTACTGATCGCGCGATTTCATTGGCGAGGCTCGGTGCTGAAATGCGGTCTTCATCACCTGCTATGACGAGGGTCGGCACGGCGATCTGCCGCAGCTTGCTGCGTTGATCCAGGCGATCAAGCACAGCCCGTTGTTGTCGCAAATACCCGTCTCGGCCAACCGTACGAGTCATGGCAGCAGCGAGGGTCGCGAGCTCCGCCTTACCTCCAGCGACGATCTCCCCGAGCTTGTCCGCGACCGTGTCGAACAGACCGCGCTTGGCATCCTCGAGAAAAGCAGTTGAGCGTTGCAGCTGGAGCGGAGACGCGGGTCTCGCATTCGTATTCACAAGGGCCGCTCCCCCCAAGCGGGCGTCCCCACGTAGCGCGACCTCCAGCGCCACGTACCCACCCATCGAAATGCCGGCAATCACAAATTTGGCGGGAGCATCCGCCAGAATCTCGTCAGCAAAGTCGGCGATCGATTTGCCGCTGCACCGGGCAATGTTTGGCTCGACTATGTCGGAAAGCCGGTCAATGACGGGCTGCCACAGGCGTCCATCGGCCGCCAATCCAGGAACGAAGATAACCTGATGTTTGCTCAAGAGATGCTCCATGTCATATTCGGGAACCTCAGGCTGCGCACCATCAGGGAACGGATCGCGCGATCCAGAGGCGAATGTTTAGACCGGTTGGAAGAACTCAAATAGTCTCGCGCTGCGGAGACTTCTTAAGCGTGACTGGCGGCTCAGAACTCATCCGGGACGTCAACATCAACCGTTCGACCAATGTCGCCTTGTCGGCGGCAAGGCTTCGAATCTTCGCCATATCGGCTGCACGCTGTGCAGGATCGCTGGTATCAAAGATCATGCGCTTGTTTTCCGATGCGGCAGGTGAGACGACCTCCAGAAAGACGCGACGACGGTCTTCCGCATACTGGTCGAGCACCTCATCGCCCGCACTGCCCTGCACCACGGCGGCAAGAGCTTTGTAGAGGACGTACACGTCGAACAGCCCACCAACGAGGCCGTAGCCCCCGCTGGGATTGGTCGCATGCGCAGCATCGCCCGCGAGCAGCACCCGTCCAACGCGAAACGTCGTGGCCGCGCGTTGGTGCATTCGATAGGGTGAATAGGCGTGCAGCGTATAATCCTTCGCGGCCGGGACAATCACCTTCAAGAACTCACTGATGCGCTCCGGGATGCCGTCCTCCGGCAGGTTCAAGTCCTCGCTGTAGGTACATCGCCAGAGATCATTTTGATCCAGCTTGACGATGATGGCTCCATAGGTCGAATCGATCAGAAAGGTGGTTCGAGCAAAACCGTACTTGGCAAAATCGAGATGGAGATTGGCCGCGACAAAACGCTTCGGCCAAGTCATGCCCTCGAACTCCAGGCCCAGCCTGGTTCGAACCGTACTGCCAGCACCATCGGCTCCGACAAGCCAGCCACTGCGGAACTTGAGCTCTCCATCAGGTCCAGTGGCTACAACCGACACGCCCTCGGCATCCTGCTCGATGTCCGTGACGTTGACGCCCCAGTGAACAGTCACATTCGGGTAGGCCGCGAGCCTTCGCAGCGCAATCTCCGCGAGCCGATGCTGACCGAGATGAAGGTTGTATGGAAACTTCGCGAGACCTTCCAACACATCCAGGCTGAAATCGATTCGTTCACCGGTCGCAAACTCGATGTAGCTGTAGTCCTGCTTCGAGAAACCGAGTTGGAGCGCCTCGTCCAGCAGACCCAACTCCGACAAGCCTTCAAGACAGGACCAGTGGTACGTGATTGCGCGCGGCGACGCGACGATGCCCTTCGCCCGCTCCAACACGCTGACGGTGATTCCGGACTTCGCCAATCCGAGCGCAGCGATCAACCCGATAGGGCCAGCGCCGACGATTGTGACGGCCTCTGTAGAGGTCATGATTATCCTTTTCCCCTTTGGTATTCGTTATGAACCACGTCCTTCTACGAAGCTTGCGCGACGCCGACGTCGCGAACCCACAAGCAGATGTGTTGGGAGCCGCGCGTCATAAGTCCTCTCGAGAGATGAGCGAACTGGCCGCCTGCCAGCTCAACTCACTTTTCAGCATCGTTCGGATCTTCACGAAGTCGGCACGACGCTCGAACGCCAACACTCCGGTGACGATCTCGCCCTTCCTGTACAGGAAAAGGGAGCCACCTGAATTTCGACTCTCGGCGATCTCTTCATCGCCCGCGCGATGGCCAGAAAACTGGATACGCACGCCATGCTGATCCGACCAGAAGTATGGAATGTTGGCGCAGACCTCTAGCGGCGATCCAAGAATGTCATTTGCGGCGTTGACGCCAGCGACACGCCCCTGCTCTGCTGCATTGGTCCAATGTTCAACCCTCATCTCCGCACCCCAACGCCGGTTCGGCCACCGGACCGCATCGCCTGCCGCGAACACGTGATCGGCCGCCCGCAGCGTGCCGTCACAGACGATGCCGTTCTCGAGGCGCAAGCCCGACCTTTTCAACCACTCGGTCGAAGGCCTAACGCCCACGCCGACGACAATCACGTCGGCAGGGACTTTGGTTCCGTCGCTCAGCTTCAATACGCGACTGCCGTTGCCTTGCTGCACGACATCGGTCACCTGCTCTCCAAAGTGGAGCTCGATGCCGGCTCCTCGGTGAAGCGCCTCGTAACTTCTGAATACGGCATCGCCGAACCTGCCCAACGGCTTTCGCGCAAGATCGACAAGCGCGACCTGTCGTCCTTCGTTCGCCACCATTGACGCCAATTCACCGCCGATGAAGCCCGCACCTACTATGGCCACGGACTTCAGAGGATCGGCGAGTGCACGACGAAAAGATATAGCGTCTTCGTAACGTCTGAGCGAGAACACATCCGGCAAGCCGGACAATGCAGGCGGCATGACTGCCTCGCAGCCCGTGGCAACCACGAGCGACCGATACTGAAGCGCCCCGGACGAATGGCGTATCGTCCTTCCCTCGACATCCAGCTCCTCGGCCCTCGTACCGAGCATGAAGTTGACGCCGTGGCTCTTCAGGTCGTTGACGGCCGGATAAATCAGTGCATCGAGCAACAGCGGTTTCGTCAGGCCTACTTTCGACAGAGGAGGACGCTCGTATGGAGGATACGTCTCGTCACTGATCATCGCGATGGTGAGGTCGGGGGCATGGCGAGCGACCGTCTGCGCCGCTCGTAACCCAGCGATCGACCCACCGACAATTGCTACGTCACAAGACGTCTGCGGCATCGCCGTATTCATTTCCTCAGATCGACGGCAAGCGACTTTACAAGCCACCGGCCGCCAACCTGCGCGACCTCCGTCGCGTCGTCGACGACGACCGAGTTCGGGTAATGCGTTGCGAGATAGCGGACGACTTCCTCCATCTCGACCCGCGCCAGGCTCTGGCCCAGGCATCCGTGCGCACCCGTACTGAACGTGAGCGGTTGATTTCTCTCTCTATGCAGATCGAACTCGCCAGGCCGCTCGAAACGCTCCGGATCACGGTTGGCCGACCAGATAGCGACGTGAACGTCCGTGCCTTGAGGGATCACCGTTCCGTCGAGATCAATGCTTTCCGTAGCGATCCTGCTCACGATGCCGGGCCTGGGAAAGAGCCTTGTCGCCTCGACGACCGCCGCCGGGATCAGCGATGCATCGTTTCTGATCCTCGACCAGATGTCGCGATTGCGCAGGAGAGCCCAGACGGTAAGGCCGATCTGATGCGAGGTGTTGACCGAACTGGCCTCGAGCATGGCTGTCGCCTCGTTCAGGAGCTCCTCCGGCGAGAGCTTACCTGCCTCCTGCTCCTTGATGAGAAAGGAAAGCATATCGCTACCGAGGCCATCCGCTTTCTTGCGAGCGAACAGATTCCGCAGGTAGTCGAAGAGCTCGTCATACGCCGCCAAGATCATGGGCGCGAGGCTCCGGTCTCGGCTGAGGAGCGACAACGTACGCGCTGAAAGGCTCGCAACTTTCGGGGCGTCGCTCGTCGGGGCACCGGCCAGGTGACAGTAGATGCGCGCGGGAATGGGATCTGCAACGGCCGTATGGAAAGGCACTTGACCGCTCATGCCATGCATGATGTCCCCCAGGATATCCCTGAGAACGTCCCTGATAGTCTCCACGGTATTGGGCCCCATGAAGCGGGCCAGGGGTGCCCTAAGCCGCATATGTTGCGGCCCTTCCGCCATGAGGACGCTTCGGGCACGGAATTCGTGCACGGGCCCGGCCGTAATGCCGAACTGCTCCATGAGATCGAGGGCCGCATTTCTGAACCGCGAGTCGCGCAGCACGCGCGCGGCGAGCGCGTAGCTGAGCACGACATATCCCGCCGACCCGAAGCCCAGTGGCTTGCCCTCGATCGCTCCACCCATATGCGGCTGCGGCTCCGCCGAGAACGGCTCGACGGCTGGCAGCGCATCCGACCCGCGCGAGATTGCCCCCATCGGACAGCACAAGATCACTTCCTCGACCTCGTCCTTGCGATTTTCCTCAACCTCGCTCTTGAGCAGCTTCAAGGTGCCGTCTCCGCCGATCTCGAAGACATCCGGCATTAGCGCCGCGCACGAACCATTGGCATCGCACCTGGCGAAATCCACCTTGATCTTGATCATCGCGACGAGCCTCCCAACTCAAGCAAGCGACCCTCTTGGACCAAGCCTGCATAAAATGTCTTCTGGTTTTCGGCGGCATGACGTCTGGTCATCAGCATTTCCCGTTATCTATCGGTAAGGCACTCACAGCCCGTTCCGCCTGCGTCCTTGAGGGAGTCATTGCCTCATCCCCTTCCCACGAGGAGTATCGAGCGAATGTCTGAGATCTGCCGGCACCTTGGGGTAACCCCATCGCCGTCCGGTGCGCAGCATGGATCCTTGATAAGCTCGTACAAGCATCTCGGTATGCGTCAGCGTAAGCGCAGTCGCATCCATTACTGCGACACGGTCCAGCTCCCGAATGCCCAAGTGAGCGGCCAGTTCGTTCAGCACGCCCTCCCCCGGAACAATGACGTCCGCCCCAGCCTCGATCGCCTTGCGCGCGGCGATCTCAAAGGCGGCTCTGACCTTGTCAGGTTCGTCAAAGGCGCGCTGTAGATCGAATTCATTGAAGGCCGGATCGAGGCTGACGAGCTCCGCGACCCGTGCATTCAGTTGGTGGCGGTCCACACCCTCTCTCAGCATCCGCGCACCCGCCGGCGAGATCGTCACGATGCCGATCAGCGGGGCAACCGAACAGCCGGCCAGGAGACAGCTCTCCATCATCGACGTGACCGGGATATCGAGCGCAGCTCGAGCTTCGCGCAGCGCAGGCTCGGCAAACGAAGCGATCATGACGGCATCGAATCCCTCGGCCTCGGCACGTTCGACCTGCGCAAGCACGACATCCGCAATACGGCTCCTCTCGCGCGGATATTCGAGAGCCTGCGCGGGAGATGAGGATCCGTAGGTCCCGATCGGAACTCCATGCAGGACGACCTCGACACCTGGCCCCGCAACAGCCGCGAAGCGGCGCGACAGCGAGTCCGCATAGTGAGGAAGTGCTTCGAGTTCTGTGACGGACTGGTGCCAAATGCGCATCTTATCGCTCGCTTCACGCCCACTCGTCAGCCCATCAACTTGCGCGAAAGGCAGACGGCCCTCAGCTCGGTGACGCTGCCTGCAAGAGACATGGTTAGCTCTTTTGTTTGCTCCCTAGCGTGCGCAACTCTAGTCGTGCACTCCCCTTCAAGAAATGCTTCAATTGCAAGACATTCTTTCTTGACTTGAACGAATGCGAGAGAGCGCGGCGCGCAAGATTGCCGCGCGCAGATTGGGCACAACGGCTCAATCAAGCCCTACCACCTCATGGATGTTGGTCATGCGAGGTGCGCGATAAGGAAGTCACGACACCTCGAAGCACGTCGGCAGCAAATGCCGGCTCGCGGCTACTTCTAGAGCAACTCGCTCGCGCCTTGTGTACTGCACGAATGCATCATTTCATCCACTTCTGCTCGTACTGCTGCTCGGCAAAATGTTTAAGGACGAAGTCCACGAATATGCGGATTCTTGCAGGCTGGTGTTTGCGCGTATGGTAGGCGATATTGATGGTCATAGGATCCAACTTCCATCCTTCGAGCACCGGCAGAAGCCGCCCGGCCTGAAGGTCATCGTAAGTCGTGTACATTGGTTGGATGAGTATCCCACCGTGAGCGAGTGCGGCTGCGCAAAGCACGCGTCCCTCGGTGGATTGAATTGCTGGAACCAGGCGTACGGTTTCCTTTTTATCCCCGCGCGAAAATCGAAACGGCTCTGGTCCGCGAGCGAACCCATATAGAAGCAAGGGATGACAGTGGAGATCCTTCGGTTCGGAGGGACTACCGTGCTCCTTCAAATATTTTGGAGAAGCCACCGGCAGATAACGCGTTCGCGCCAATTTGCGAACCGTCGTGCTCGAGTCACGTTCGAATGGCCGCGTCCGAATGGCGATATCTACGCCTGGATCGATCACATTTTGATAGTGATTGGCTGCCATCAAATGAACGGAGATGCCGGGGTAAAGGCGCTGAAACTGCGGCAATATGGGTGCGAGGTGCATCATTCCGAACGACGGCGAACTCGTGACGGAAAGCACGCCTGACGGTCGCTTCGTGGAGTCGGCGGCCTCTGCGTCTGCCTCGGCGAGTTCGGCCAACAGCTCTGCACAACGTTGATAGTAGCTCCGGCCCGCATCGGTCAGCCAAAGCCGTCGCGTCGTCCTCTCCAGCAGCCGAGTCCCAAGCCGCTTCTCGAGCGAACTGAGACAGCGGCTCGCGCTTGGATCAGACAAGCCCAACTTTTCCGCGGCACGTGTAATGCTGCCGAGCTCAACCGCTCGAACAAACATTTCCAATTCCGTCAACCGATCCACTGAACTCCCTCCCCAATCGATATCTTATCGCAATTATCTTTGAGAGCGGCGGCAACACCACGAGCGACACAATCAGTCGATCCCGGCGTCAACGCTGCGAAAGCTTAGGCACCCTCTATCTTTCGTTTTTTCCAATGGCGAACCCCACACCTGACTGGCCCTTTCCATATCTCACTCCGGAGTAAACAGTACTCTGGGCGACCCGACTCCCCGCAGCGTGAACGCGCCAAGGTTTGTGAGCCGCTGCGAGCAACGCTTTGCAAACTCGTCGGAGATGAGGACATGGAGCCCAAGCTCATCACATAGCTTTTCAATGCGGCTGACCTCGTTCACCGCACGTCCAATCACCGTGAAATCAAGTCGCCGCGAGGTGCCGACATTGCCGTAGACCACTTCGCCGAAATGAAGGGCCACATCGAGCACCAGTTGTGGCTCTCCAGCCTGCTTGCGCCTCGCATTCACTGCGTCGTTCCGTCTTAGCGCCTCCATGGCGGTCGAGAAGGCCGCTTCGCAAGCTTCGCATCGCGAGCCGGTTCGGGACATGGCTGGAAAAACCGCGAGAAGACCGTCGCCGAGGAATTTCAGGATCTCGCCTCCATTCTCGATCACCGGATCGCCGATTGCCTCCAAATGCTCATTGAGCCAGCGGACAATGTCCATCGCATCTTCCCGGTCCGTAACCGTCGTGAATCCCGACAGATCTGCGAGAACGATGGCGGCCTCGATGATTTCGCCCTGGCCGCGGACGATCTCGCCTGCCAGAACCTTCGCTCCGGTCATACGACCGAGGTAGCTATCGAGCGATTGCGTCGCCGTGATCAGAAGGATTTGACGATAGATCGCAACGCCGAGTGCAGGAACGATCTCTCGAAAGCGCTCCAGATCATGATCCCGAAAGCCTCCTGCGCGGTCCGTCGCGATCGAAATCGCGGTGCCACTTACGGAGGTCGCCGGAGAGAAGTCGACCAGGAACATGGCATATTCCGTGCCGCCTTGCGAGCGGAGGCCCTTCAATATGGGATGGACCTCGCATCCTTCATCATGTTCGATCATCCATCGCCCGAATAGAACGCCTTGCGATTGCAACGCGAATACGGGGCTGTGCCGTAACTTCTCATCGGTCTCGGCGCCGTGAGCAGCTGTCTCGACTTTGATTGTACTGTCGCGCCACCAATGCAACGCCGCTCCCCGAAACTGCGGATCAATAGTAGGGACCGCGACACTGACATGCCAAAGAGGTACACCATGGCGCACCAAGGTTTGGCAGACTCCGTCGAGCAGTAGCTCGGGGGAATCGCTGCTGGTCGCGCTCCGTACGATCCAATCCGCGAGATCGGTGATCTTATCCGGAGGATTGAGCATCATGAATGGCCTCGCTCCAATGCGATCTCGAGCAGATGTCGCGCGCCCTTAGGTGCCAACCCCCTGGGATCCAAGCACCGGAGCGGCGTTGGCCGGTTCGTCCAGCGGCTCGTCGACATCCGATTGCGCCTTATCGGGGGGAGCCGGAACGCGAAACCAGGTCACGTAAAGCGCCGACAGAAAAAAACAGTGTCAGGAAGGTTGCTGCAATGATGCCGCCGATCATCGACAGGGCCATCGGTCCCCAGAACACCTGCGGCGCGATCGGAATCATGCCAAGACTGGCCGCCGCTGCCGTGAGCAGGACCGGCCGCATGCGGTGCTGCGTCGCCAGCATGACCGCCGTCCAGGGATCATGGCCTTCGGCCGGCGCCTCGTCGATCTGCGCCATCAGGATGATCGAATTGCGAATGATGATTCCGATCAGCGCCAGGGTGCCGAGGATCGCGACGAATCCCATCGGCTTCCCCGACACGAGCAGGGCGGTTACGACTCCGATCAGACCGAGCGGCGCCACGCTCACGACGAGGAACATCTTCTGAATACTCTGGAGCTGAACCATGATGAAGAATGCCATCGTCAGCAGCATCAGCGGCACGACCGCAACCAGCGGCGCCTGTCCCTTCGCACTCTCCTCCACCGCTCCCCCGGTGGCGATCTTCATCGGCACCGGCAGGCTCTTGGCGAAGGCGTCCATCGCCGGCGCAAGCTGCTGAACGACGGTAGCCGGTTGCGTCGCATCGCGGATGGTGCCTCGGACCGTAATGGTCGGGACACGATCTCGCCGCCACACGATCGGCTGCTCGAGATCGTAGCGGAGCGTCGCGAAAGACAGGAGCGGCACGACCTGCCCGTTGCCGGTTGGAATCTGCAACCCTTGCAGCGTTTCGATCCGGCTTCGCTCGTCATTGCCGGCCCGGCCGGCGATGTCGACGAGATAGATGCTGTCGCGGATCTGCGTGATTGAGGTTCCACCGACCATGCCATTCAGGATCGCGGCAATATCGGCGGAGTTGATTCCGAGTTGCCGCGCCTTGTCCTGAGCGATGTCGATGCGCACGACCTTGCCTGGCTCGTTCCAGTCGAAGGTCGGGGGATCCAGGTGCGCGTTCTCGCTCATGATCCTGGCAACCTCCAGCGCTTTGGCGCGCAACTGCTGGATATCGGGCCCGCTGATGCGGTACTGTACAGGACGGCCGACCGGAGGCCCAAGATCGAGCGGATGGACGAAGAAATTGATGCCGACGAACTGATCGGCCGCAGTCTTGCGCATTCGCTCCTCAACCCTGTTGCGCGCTTCAAGGGACTTGGTGACGACCACGATCTGCCCGAAATAGTTGAAGGCCAGTTGCTGGTCGAGCGGCAGGTAGAACCGGATCGCGCCTTGTCCGACATAGGAGCTCCAACTCGCGATGTCCGGATCGCCGGCGAGCGACTTCTCGAACCGATCCATCTGCGCTTTTGTCTCCAGAATGGTACTGCCTTGCGGCAACGTCACGTCGACCAGCAATTCCGGCCGATCGGATGACGGGAAGAACTGTTGCTGGACGAATCCCATGCCCACGATCGCCGCGGCAAGAAGGCCGATGCTTCCGCCGATGGTGACCCAGCGAAAGCGCATCGCGGCCTGAAGCATGGCGGCGAAGTATCGTGACACGCGGTCCTGAGTCGCATGGCCATGACGCTTCATGGTCCTCGGCAAGATCTTCACGCCGATCAGTGGCGCGAACAGCACCGCGACCAGCCAGCTTATCAGCAATGACGCCGCGATCACGACGAACAGCGTGAAGGTGTATTCGCCCGCCGAGGAACCATTGAAACCGATCGGGATGAAGCCCGCAACCGTCACCAGCGTGCCCGTCAACATGGGAAAGGCGGTCGACGTGTAGGCGAAGGTCGCCGCACTGCGCAGGTCATCTCCAAGCTCGAGGCGATGGACCATCATCTCGACCGTGATCATGGCATCGTCGACCAGAAGCCCGAGCGCGATGATGAGCGCGCCGAGGGAAATCCGCTGCAACGTCACGCCGAAATACTGCATGACCACGAACACGAGCGCCAGCACGAGTGGGATCGAGAACGAGACCACCAGTCCCGCCCTGAGCCCCAGGCTGATCAGGCTCACCACCAGCACAATGGCGACGGCTTCCACCAGCGCCTCCGTAAAGCCTCCGACGGCCTCTTCCACCACTTTCGGCTGATCGGAAACGAGATGGACCTCCACGCCGACGGGAAGCGTCGCAAGGATTTCCCGCATCTTCGCCTTCAGCGCTTCGCCGAACTGCAACACGTTGCCGGAGCGGACCATAGCGATGCCGAGCCCGATCGCCGGCTTGCCGTCGACGCGAAACAGCGGGTCGGGAGGGTCGCGATAGCCGCGGCTGATGGTGGCGACGTCGCAGAGCGGGAAGAAGCGGTTGTCGATGCGCAGGTTGATGCCGCGAAGGGTTTGTTCAGAGACGAATTGACCACTGACGCGCAGGGAGACCTGCTCCGGCCCCGCCTGCACCACTCCCGATGGCTGCACGGCATTCTGGTTCTGCAGCGTCGCGATCAGCGACTGCATGTTGAGGCCGAGAGCCGCCAGCTTGCGCGTCGATATATCGAGATAGACCACCTCGTCCTGCGCGCCGATCACCGTGATCTTGCCGACGCCCGGCACGCTCGGGATTTCCGAGCGCATCCTCTCGACATAGTCGCGCAGTTGCCGCTGGGTGACCCCGTCGGACGTGAACGCATATATATTGCCGAACACATCGCCAAACTCGTCATTGAAGGATGGCGCGCCGGCGCCCGAGGGCATCGTGTATTGAATGTCCTGGATATGCTTGCGCACCTGATAGAACTGCCACGGCACGTCCTTCGGCTTGGTGGTGTCCTTCAGGTTCACCAATACGGTCGCCTGACCGGGCGTGGTGTAGCTCTTGACGTAGTCCACCGCGTCGATCTGCTTGACTTCCTTTTCGATCCGCTCGGTGACCTGGTTCAGCATGTCGCCCACGGTTGCGCCGGGCCATTTCTGCTGGATCACCATGGTCTTGATCGTAAAGGGAGGGTCTTCCTCGCGCCCGAGGCTGCGATAGGCCAGCAAACCCGCGATGGCGGACACGACCATCAGAAACCAGACGAACGAACGGTGCCTTAGGGCCCATTCCGACAGATTGAAGGACGTCACGGCTGATCCTCTTGCAGCAATTTCACGGATTGTCCCTCGAAAAGGGAATGCGCGCCTGCGATGACGACGCGGTCGCCGGACGTCAGTCCGGACGTGACGGCAGCGCGGTCGCCGTTGCGGGCGCCGACGGTGACCGGACGCAGGCTCGCCTTGCTGTCGGCTCCCACGATCCAGACGTTGTCGCGGCCGTTCCGATTCAGGATCGCGCCGGGTGGGATATCGATATGCACATCCTCCGGCCTGGCGACGGCAAGGCTGATCGTGGTGCCAAGCCGAAATGCGTCGGGCGGATCTTCGAGCGTGAAGCGGATTCGCCGCGTTCGGGTGGTTGAATCCGATTGCGGTGCGATCTCCCGGACGATCGCCCGGGCCCTGACGCTGCTCTGAACGAGAAGAGAGACCTGGAAGGTCGATCCAGGAACGAGACGGTCGATGCGGTCGTCCGGAATGTCGAACACGCCATCGCGAATCTCCGGACGCGCGATGGTGACGACCGTCTGTCCGAGCGACACGACCTGTCCGACCTCGGCAGACCAGGACACAACGACGCCGTCATAGCTGCAGTTCAATGTCGTGTAACCGAGTTGCTCGACGGCCTTTTGCAGGCTTGCCTCGGCCTGGGTAACGCGCGCCTGTGCGGTCTGCTCACTTGCCGTTGCCGTGTCGAGGTCCGCCTGAGTGCCGCTGCCTGTCTTGGCCAAGGCGCGCTTTCGCTCCAGCGTCGCTTCCGCATTGGCGAGGACGGCCCGGGCATTGACGATGTCGGCCTGCGCGGACACTACGGCGAGCCTAGCAACGGTCGGATCGAGCGACCCAAGCTTCTGCCCCTTGGTGACGACGTCGCCGACATTGACGTCGCGCGCGGTCATTCTGCCGATCGTTTGAAACCCAAGCTCGGCCTGATAGCGAGGCTGCACCGTGCCAGTGAAGTAGTCCACGGTGCCGGACACCTGCTGCACGAGCTTGCTAAGCACGGGACGAAGTACTGGTGCCTCGGACGACTTCTTTTCGCATCCGGAGAACACCGCGAGGCAGGCGACGGCAATGAGCCGCGAAGCGACAGAGGTCGAGCGCAAGCTCATGGCGCGGCTCCATCGACGGCAACTACGACCTGTTGCCCCGGATAGAGCAGTTGAACGCCCGACGTGACGACTCGCTCGCCCTCTTGGAGACCATCAGTCAAGGCCACCATACCGGTGAGATAATCCTTCACGACAACCTCACGGAGCGAAACCGTGTTGACGGCGTCCAGCACCCAGACCGCAGGCTTGCCATTTGCGGAAAACATCGCGCTCCATGGGATGACGAAAGCCGGCGACGACTCCCAGCGCGCTCGTCCGATGACCGCCGAACCAAGCGTCATCCCCGGCGGAGTCTGCTCGATGCCAATCTTGACAGTTACGGTACCGGTGGTTTGATCAAGGATCGGGGATATCTCGCGTACGCTGCCCACTGCGGTGACGCCCGGCCTTGATTGCAAGGTGATATCGACAGTCCTGTCCTTGGGCGGCTTGGTCAGCGCGACCTCTGGCACCTGGAAGACAGCATCGCGAGGACCATCCTCCGCGAGGCCGAAGACGGTCTGTCCGGACTGCACCACTTGACCGACTTCGATGGTTCGCGACACGATGACCCCGCCTCGCCCCACTGTCAGCTCCGAATAGGTGAGCCGTTCACGGGCCGTATTCAAAGCAGCTTGGGCGCTGTTGACCTGCGCCTCTCCGGTCCGAAGCGCCGCTACAGCCTGATCGAAGCGCTCGCGGGTCGTCGAGCCGCTGCTGAGCAGAGATTGCTGCCGGTCGAAGTTCTTCTGCGCCTCCGTCAGTTGGGCGTTGGCTGAATTCAGGGCCGCCTCGGCACTGACAAGATCAGCCTGCAACTCAGTTGGATCGAGAAGCGCGAGGATGTCGCCTGCATTGACATGCTGGCCGACCTCGACGTTCCGCCGTGTCACGCGCCCGCTGGTCTGGAAGGCGACATTCGACAAGACACGCGCCTGGATGGTCCCCGTGAGAGGCAGATCGGGGACCAGGTACTGTCGACGCGGCATTGCAGCGGCCACGCGTAGGAGTCCGGTGGGCTGATCGGCGGCACGCACCGCTCCATTCGCCAGCAGTGCAAGCGCCACAGATGCCATACAGACCTTCAGGCTCGCGCCGCGTCGCATGGCGAGTACACGCGGCTCATCGTCGTTGGTCGGCATACCCACAAGCCTCTGAATTATTGAACGTTTTCAGCGAAAAGGGACGTCGCCCCTCACCGTCATGGATGGTCCTGACGGCCGGTGGCGCTTCAGAACCATAAATTCAACATATGTTGAATATATTCAGGGATGGCGTTAGGGTCAAGCATGCAGCACGTGATGGAGGTGCTTTTGAAAACCCGTGAGGTGACGAGAACGCGTGGTCGGCCACGCAAGGGGACGGAACGCAACGAGGAGACACTTCTCGAGGCCGCCCTCGATGCCTTTGCCAAACATGGCTTTGACAAGACGAGCCTGCGCTCAATCGCAGCCGCGGCGAATATTGATGTGGCGCTGATTGCCTACCGGTACGGATCCAAGCTCGAATTGTGGAAGGCTGTGGTCGAAAGGTTCTCGCGCGAGACGATCGCTTCCCTAACATCGCTGCAAGTTGATCATGCCGATGTTTCAACGGGCAGCCGCCTTGACCTCGCCATCGAGCAATTGATCGCCCTGGCCTGCCAAAGGCCCCAATTCCCGCAGTTCATTGTCAAGGAGCTCGTCAAGGGCGAGGAGAGCGAGCAAGTGGCGCTGCTTCACAGCGCATTGACCGATCCGCTGCGTCAGATCCTGGTGCCCTTGATCGAGACCGCCCATCGCGAGGTCGGCGATCCCAGGTTTGATGCGAACTTCGCGTTCTTTGCTGCGATAGGCGCGATGGCGATGACGCTGGTTACTCGCGAGCAAATCGCGCGCTTTGTGCCGGCCGCCGGAAACGACGATCAGATGCGTCGGCGCCTCGTCACAGTCATGCGCGCGATCCTCTGCTCGTGAACATGATACGCCAGAGGAGCCGCATCGTGTCGGTTCGATATTCGCGTAGATGCTTGGCGTAAGCGCAGGGCGTTTGGCCGCCAGCTTTGTTGCGACCCAAGAACCGAGAGAGATGCCCAAGAAAGACGCCTTGTTGATCTTCAGCGCGTCCATGAAGTTCTTTAGATGATTCACATACTCCGCGGTTGTGATGAGGCGGTTCGGCTTGTTCGTGAAGCCGTGGCCGAGCATGTCTATTGCGTAAGTGTCGAAATGCTTTGCGTGTTCAGGAAAATTGGCGAAGCAATTCTCCCAACTACCGCCCATCCCATGCAGCATGATCAACTTCGGCGCGTCTTCGGGCCTTGGCTGGTCACGACCGACGAAATTCCTGACCCGGCGACGCTTTCCATCGAGACGCGGCTCAATGGCGCGGTGATGCAGAAGGCGTCTATCTCCGATCTTGTCTTCGACGTGCCGCAACTGATCGCTTATTGTTCCACTTTCACCATTCTCAATCCGGGCGACGTCATTATCACTGGCACGACCGGCGGTGTTGGCGCATTCCGCAACCCACAGGTCTGGTTGAGGGCGGGAGACACGATCGAGGTCGACATATCCGGTGTTGGCGTGCTGTCCAATCCGATCGCCGCAGAACCGTCCGACTGATGGCGCCCTGACGGCTTGGCGCAATCGTGCGCGCGATCAAGTCGGAATCGGGAGAGGTGCGAAGCGCGAGATCAAAAGCCCTCTTCGACGAGATTGATCAGCCGGCCGCTGAGGTCGACCTCCGGCGTCACGTCCGGATAGCGCGCGCGGTAATCGGCCAGTAGTCTCGCAAACAGCGGACCCTGCGAGCCAGACCCGCGCAGTCAGGCGCAGGCGCCCCTTCGGCGTGACTGTGGCCTGGCTGACCGCGGCGTCCAGATCGTCAAACCTGTCGACTATCTGTCGCGGCTGCTCGAAGTGGAGCTTCCCGATCTCGCTCGGGCTGACGCGCCGGCTGGTCCTGCTGAGCAGCCGCACCGAAGGATGCGCCTCGGTGTGCATGACGTGCTTGCTCGCCATAGCCGGCTACAGTCCGAGGCGCTCGGCGGCCTCCCGCAGCTCTCGCGATGGCGCAGGACACCCGGATACTCGTCCATCGTTATCTTCCAGCCTCACTCCCTATCGTCAATCCAGAGGAAACGATCATTCAATAAATCAGCCAATGATCAAATCAGAGGAAAACCCTAGCTGCTAGGTCTCGAAACCGTCCGGAGCAAGACCCGATGCTAGACCTCGAAACCTGGTCGCCGCGCGCGCTCGCCGCGCTGAGGATCATCACCGCCCTGTTGTTCATCGAGCACGGGCTGATGAAGCTTTTCGCTTTCCCCGCCGCCATCCCCGGCCTGCCGACCCCGCTGCCCGCCATTATGCTGGTCGCGGCGCTGATCGAGGTCATTGGCGGCGCGCTGATCGCGGTCGGACTGTTCACCCGCGGCGCCGCGTTCATCTGTTCCGGCGAGATGGCGGCTGCCTATTTCATGTTCCACATGCCACAGAATTTCTGGCCCGCGGTTAACCAGGGCGACGCCGCAATCCTGTACTGCTTCGTCTTCCTCTATCTCGTCTTTGCGGGGGCCGGCGCCTGGAGCATCGACGGCTTGTGGTCGGGCTCGCGGCAGGGTCTGGCGAGGGCATGACCATGACGGCGCGGCGGCTTCCGACCTACTACATCTCGCACGGCGGCGGTCCTTGGCCGTACATGGACGACAACATGCGCCGCCGCTTCGACAAGCTCGAGGCTTCCCTGCTGTCAATCCGGAACGAGTGGGGCAGCGCCGCGCGGGCTGCCCTGATCGTCTCAGGACACTGGGAGACGCCGGAGTTTGCCGTCTCTTCGGCGGCCGCGCCCGGCATGGTGTTCGACTATTACGGCTTCCCCGAGCATCTCTATGACATCAAGTACGATGCGCCCGGCTCGCCGGAGCTTGCGGTGCGGGTGCTCGCCATGCTCCAGGCTGGCGGCTTTGCCTGCGAAAGCGACCCCGAACGCGGCTTCGTTCAGCCTGATGAAGCCGCTCTGCCCGAACGGCGAGATGCCGATCGTTCAGTTGTCGATCAAGCAGGACCTCGATCCACAAGCGCACCTGTCGGTCGGGCAATTGCTCGCTCCGCTCCGCGACGAAGGCGTCGTGATTATCGGCAGTGGCTCGAGCTTCCACAATCTCGGCCTCAGGGGCCCCGCCGCGGTCGAGCCCTCCCGCCAGTTCGACGATTGGCTCCAGCAGACGCTCCTTGCGACATTGATCGACGAACGGCGTCGGCGCGTTGTCGCCTGGACGCAGGCACCACATGCGCGCACTGCTCATCCGCGCGAGGATCATCTTATCCCGCTCATGGTGGCGCTCGGCGCAGCCGATGAGGAATCCGCCGCACTCGTCTTCCATCAGGACGATTTTTTCGGGAGCTGGTCGCTATCGAGCTTCCGTTTCGGCGATCCGCTATGTCTTGGCACGCAAACGTCGTCGGTCGAGAGGTAATACGGTCGCCGACGAGACGAGGCGTTCGTGCAGGATTCGTCCCCATCTGCGCTAAACCGGTGCCTAAGCGCATCCATGTCTGTCGCTATCGGCGAATATTGGCGAACCTGCCGACCTGTCCCTGCCATGCGTGCGCGGCATCGATCGGCACGAACGCAACCACGCAAATGCGATTGGAATATTGTAATAATACGTATCGTATCGTATCTATGGAATGGAAGCTGTCAAGGAGTGGGAGTTCGTCAGCAAGGCTATGGAAGCAAGGCAAGGGCGTTTGTCGAAAGCCGTAACGCTGTGCTACGGAGGCGAACCGGCTCGATTTTTAATTCAAGCGCTCAGAACCCGCCATGGCATCAATCCAAGCAAAACGCACTTCTAGGGGAGCTGCCACTGAAGCAGAGATGAATTCTCAAGACGCCGACGCCGCTGATCCGAGGCCGATCGGACGGCCGCGCGATCTCGCCTCGCGGCGATCGATCCTGTCGGCGACGATGAGCCTGCTCCAGACCATGTCGGTCACAGACCTTGCGATCGAAGCGGTCGCGCGCGAGGCGCGCGTTTCGAAGGCGACGATCTATCGCTGGTGGGACAGCAAGGGCGCACTCGTGATCGACGCGTTCATGGAATCCCATTTCAGCAATACGCCGATGCCAACCGCAGTCGATCCGCGGACTGCTCTCAAGCGGCATCTCACCTCGCTCGTGCAATATTTCAGTGGGCGCGCCGGAAAGCTGGTCGTACAGATCCTGTGCGAAGGCCACAACAACAATGCACTGCTCGCCGAATTCAATGAACGGTTCTCCAAGAACCGCCGGCGCCTCGTACAGGAGACTTTTCAGCGCGGGCAGCAGGAGGGCTTGTTCAGACTCGATATCGATGCGGCGTGGGCAGTCGAGATGCTATATTCGCCGATCTACCGCCGTCTGATCTTCGGTCAGCCGCTCGACGACGAGTTCATCCGGCTGCTCTGCAAGAGCGTGGATTCCCTGTTCTCCACCGACGCGAAACCGAAGGCGCCGCGGCCGGGCTCGAAGAAATAGCCGCCCCGCCTCACCCGTTCCGCGATCTGCGGCACCTGGCTCCCGACCAATGTTTGCGCGCCGGATGTACAGTGCGAGATGAGTTCCGTGCACGCCCTGCTGCACGTTGCGAAGATCTCGCTTGTCGCAGCTCCCTGCTCTTCCACGGCGGACGCGATCGCCGACGTCCTGGCGGTGGTATCGCCGATCTCCTTGATGGCGCCGACGGAGTCCTGCGTGGCGGATTGAATTCCGCTGATCTGCTGGCTGATCTCGTCGGTCGTCTTCGATGTCTGCTCGGCCAGCGCATCCGTTCTTCCCAACCGATTTGTGCTAGAGTTTGTTCGCCCGACTTTCCCCAGCCCATATCAACTCTTTTTGCCCTCGACTGGTCCGCAATGGAAAAGGGTCACTCCACCGGTCGCGTAGTTCGCGGTATCGGCGGCCACCCGCCGGCCGATCTCCGAGCTCATCGCACCGGCCAGGGCCTCGCCGCTGTCGAACTCGCCCTCCCACATGCAGAAGAAGGGCGCGGGGCCTTCGGGCGCGGCAATATCGAAGCTGTGCCGGCTGGCTCTGAGGCCGGGCAGTTGAGCGGCCAATGGAAGGTGTTCTGCTCGTAGTAGCTCCGGAAATGATCCGGATCCTTCGGTTGCCCATAGAGTACAACGATCTTGCGCATGCGTCCTATCTCCTCCCGTCGATGGTGATGTGTGTTTCCGCTCGACCGACTGACACGTTCGTGGCCGGCCCGAGCTTGCGTTCCCGGATCATGTCCGAAGCCTTTTCGCCGATCACGATGGTCGCACGCTGCAAGCGGCGGCCATCAGATCGCGCTGCGTGATCAGCAAAACATCGTCTGGATCGTGGTAAACTCCTTTAGCCCCTCCTGGCCGAACTCGACGCCGATGCCGGACTGCTTGACGCCGCCGAACGGCGCGTTCGGCTGGATTGCTCCATGCCGGTTTATCCAGACAGAGCCAGTCTCGAACTGGGATGCGACCTCCTTGGCGCGATTGATGTCCGAACTCCAGACCGAGCCTCCGAGCCCCATCTGCGAGTCATTTGCGAATGCTATCGCCTCTTCGGTGCTCGAATAGCGGATGATCGGCAGAGCCGGGCCGAACTGCTCGCGGTCGACCAGCGAGCAACCCCGCTCGACGTCGGCCACCAGCGTGGTCGGATAGAAATATCCGGGGCCGTTCCCGGGCCGTCCACCGAGCAGCAACCGTCCGCCCTTGGCGACGGCGTCCTCGACACAGGAAGCGACGATGTCGCGCTGGCGGGCGTTTTGCACGGGCCCCAGGATCGAGCCTTCCTCGAGCCCGTTTCCGACCGGAATGCCGGCTGCAAAAGCAGCGAGTTCGGCGCACACGGGGTCGTATATGCTGTCATGCACATAGAGACGCTTGAGGGCGGCACAGGTCTGACCTGAATTGATGAAGCCGCCCCAGAACAGGCCTTCAGCGATCTTCTTCGGATCGCAATCGGGCAGGACGATGCCCGCATCGTTGCCTCCGAGTTCGAGCGTGAGGCGCTTGAGCGTTTCGGCGGCACTTGCCATGACTCTGCGCCCGGTCTGGGTCGAGCCGGTGAAGGTGATCTTGCCGATGCCGCCATGGGCCGACATGAGCGCGCCCAACGCATCTTCGCCGGTGATCACGTTGACGACGCCGGGCGGCAGCACGCCGCCGAGAATTTCGACCAGGCGGATGGTGGATAGCGGCGTCAACGGCGAGGGCTTGATGACCACGGTGTTGCCGGCACGGATCGCCGGCATGATGTGCCAGCAGGCGATCATGACGGGCCAGTTCCAGGGCGTGATCGCCCCGACGACGCCAATCGGCTTGCGATGAATTTCGACTCGCCCTTGCGGCCCGTCCTCCACGAGTTCCGGCGGCAGACTCAGTTGCGCCGTCGCGTCCGTCCAAGCGACGGCCCCGCCGATCTCGAACCGGGAGCCGAGCCCGTTAAGCGGCTTTCCCTGCTCAAGCGTGAGCAACTGGGCCAGTTCCTCGGAATGGGCCTCGATCGCACGGGCGCAAGCCCGAAGTGCCTGCGCGCGCTCGGTGTCTGAACGGGTACTCCAGCCGCGAAACGCCGCGGCAGCGGCTTCGACTGCCCTGTCGAGGTCGGCCGCGCTTGCGACCGGCATGGTTCCCATGGATCCGCCGGTCGCCGGGTTGATGACGTCGCGGCGCCCAATCCCGTCGACGGGGTGGCCTCCAATGAAAAGGGAAAAAGTCCTCATCAGTGCGCTTCCTCATGATCGCTTTGGCGTTAGGGATATTGTCGTCGCGTCCATTATTTGACTTCAGATGCACTCCGTCTTGAAGGCGGACGCCACTCAGCTTGGATTCAGACGTCGTCTTTTCGATCTGCGGCTCGCGGGGCTTACGCCAAAGCCGATCATGCATCTTCGGCGTGCCCATGCGGAAACTAAGCGCGATGAGGTTGGGTTGAATCGTCGTCGCGCATTTCAGCATGATCGTCTCGGAAAGCCGCTGCACACTTGTCCGGATCATGCTCTAGTGTTCAGACCGCGCGATCGTATGAACGGCAGCGTCGATCTTCGATGCAGCCCCCGCTCTTTCGCCGACATGGTTGGCCAGATCGGCTCGAAAGACCGACAAGCGTCCAATCAGGCTGAGAATGGAAGCACTCAGCATGCTGCATGCTGCCAGGGCGAACCACGGGAGGTAGTTGCCTGCCGCATCGTATGCGAGGCCAGCCACCAGCGGACCCAGGCTGCCACCGATCGATACGGCAAGCATGATGCCGCCAAAGAGAGAGCTGAAATGCTTCGATGGGAAGCGTCGACCGATCAGGAAGAAGGCCAGATCGAGTTCAGATCCAATGGTGAAGCCCACCGCCAAGGCTCCCGGCAAGATCAATTCTGAGTTGCCCAATGCCAGCATGACGACACCACAAGCAGACAGTCCGAAGATGGTCGCCGCAAGCAGGTTCGCCTCCAAGCGGTCTAGCAAAAACCCGGTGATCAACCGCCCGACAATGACGGCGAAGCCCATAAGCCCGGCCAACTGCGCCGCTTCGGCCGGCGACAAGCCACGATCTGTCAGCATGGGAACAAGGTGAACGATCGTTCCGAATATCCCTATTGAGGCCAACAGGAAAGTTGCTGCCAATAGCATGAAGCGCTTGTTGGCGTACAACCTCCACGTCCATTGTGTGGCACCAACTTCGGCAGGGTCACGCGCAGACTGGTTCTTCAGCAGCCAGGCCACGATCGGGATGGCCGCAAGGACGAGCACGGATAGTCCGATGTAGGCGCCGCGCCAAGTGTAGGCAGTCAACAGCTTGTTGACCAACGATGGAAACAGCAACGCGCCAAGACCAGGTCCGCAATAGACGATTCCATAGGCGAGTCCCAAATGTCTCGGAAAATTGGCCAGGACGAAGCGCCCATACGAGACCGGGGTTGTCGCGTTGCTAAGGATGGCAAGAAGGAATGTAAGAACCAGGAAGCTCAGCAATCCCGTCGTTGCGATGCCGAGCAAAAGAAACGACAGCGCCAATCCACCTGCGGATAGAAGTGCCATTCGGAAAGCGCCGAACCTGTCAACCAGTTGCCCGGAAAGGGGGCTGATGATGCCGATCGTCAGCATGGGGATCAAAACGCCGAGGGACGCCATCCCGCGAGTCCAACCGAACTCGGTTGCGAGCGGCTTTAGAAACAGCCCCGAACTATAGAAAAAGATCGACGTCACTCCGGTCGTCATGCCGAGCAGGCAGCCGAGAATTACGTTGCGACCGCGCCATAGCTCGCCGTGCAAACTCGTTTGAGTGTCCATCCGGGCTCCCCTGCTTTCCCACCTTTGTCATTTTATTACAGTACGGATCGTTTCATAAAGAAGAGACCCGGTCAACCCGCTTCTCTCGCTGCTGAGGCAGGCCCCGGCAACGACCCCGCCCAGTCGCCGCTCGTCCCGCCGGCGGCCTCTACGATCGCCTCGACATGCTGCTCAAACACGATCCGCCGTTCGATGATGTGCACGACCTCGCAGGTTGCCGATACGGCATGCGGCCGGTACCGGAGTTTGTGTGCGAAGCCGGCAATGGCGATGGACCGTCGGTCGGTTGTGGTCAGCCCTGCGCTTCCAGGTATTTTTCCAGCGTGAGCGGCTCGGCGACCAGGAGCGGGTCGAACAGCGCACAATCCTTGAACTCGCTGGCTTCGAAGAACCATCGCTTGGAAGCCGGCATGCCCCACAACTGCGCGCGGCGCGGGTTGGACAGATCCCACCGTATCGGCGGCGTCTCGGGATCGATGACCTGATAGTGTGTGTTGAATAGCTCGATGCGATGGCCGTCCGGATCTCGAAAGTAGACGAAGAGCGCGTTGCTGAGGCCATGACGGCCGGGACCGCGATCGATCACGTCGAGATAGCCGAGACTCGACACGACGTCGCAGGCGTGGATGAGCGTCGTCACATCGGGAACGGTGAAGGCGAAGTGATGTAATCGCGGCCCCTTGCCGTTGGTGAAGACTATGTCGTGGGTGTTACCTTTGCGCTCCAGCCAAGCTCCCCAAAGCTCGTCCGAGTTCGCCGGTGCCGTATATTCAGCCAGCCGAAAGCCCAACTCGCTCCAAAAATCGGTGGCGGCCTGAACATCGTGCGTCACGACCTGGTAGTGATCGAAGCGCTGTGGGCTACCGCCGCGAAACGTATGGTAGTCCTGCATCCGACGCTCGACGATGTCCATGCGAGCGGCGAACTCGACGGGAAGCCCGGCGGGGTCACGAAAGCGAAGCGTTTTGCCCTGGTGGGCGACATCGGCGAATTCGTACGAAATCTCCTTCCGCTTGAGGTAAGCGGTGAGCGGCTCGAAATGGCTGCCGTCCTCGACACGCATGCCGATGTACAGTGCCTTCGGCGGGGCCTCGTCCTTGTGCAAGGCGATCGAGCAATAGTTCGCCTCCTCGAGGCCGCGCAGATAGAGCGCGTCCTTTGTTTCGTCGGTCACGACCAGACCGAGCGCGCCGGCGTAGAAATCACGGCTGGCGCCGATATCGCGGCAAGTCAGGACGACATGGCTCGCCCTGGTGATGTTGAAGGTCGGCTTTCGATTCCACTGCGGCAGCATTCGTCTCTCCTGCTTCAGTCAGCGAGCCCCAATTGGGCATCCAAACGCGTGAGCTTGCACGCCAGATCGTTCTCGTCCTGGACCGTGGCATAGACATAGCGATCGGGGCGGACGATCACCGCCGCCGTGCTGTTGGCGGCGGCCCATTTGGCAAAAATGTCGCCGGCTTCGACGAGCGCGGTGACGCCATCTGGCGCCGGCTGCGCCGACGACTGGATGACAATCCGTTGGCCACCGATGCGCCGCCAAGCATCCGCGTGAGGCTCCATCCACGCCTGCGCGGCCGCATTGGCAGTCACATACAGAAAGGCCATCGGGCAAATGTCGTCCATCAGCCGGGCGCGGTCCTGGCTGACGATCTCCGGCTGAACCATGAGACTTCCCGACAATGGATCATCGACGAGAATGCCGTTCGCCAGATTGGGAATGAAGGCTTGGCGCGTCGTCGTCATCCGGCCTTCGCGCAGTTCGGCGCGTAGCGTCCGGTCACGCTCGAGCGCACGGGCCTCGTCCATTTCGCCGATGATGAGGCCGAACTCCTTGGCGTGCTGGATGACCTTTGCGACATGTGGCTTCCGCTCGGTCTCGTAGGTCGACAGCAGGGCATCGGACCAGCCGTGACGCTGCGCAAAGACGAGCTTCCACGCCAGATTGAAGGCATCGCGCAGACCCGCGCAGAGACCCTGGCCAAGAAAAGGTGGCGTCTGATGGACGGCGTCGCCGGCCAGGAATACGCGCCGGCTCGCCCAACGATCTCCAACCCGCGCCGCAAAGCGGTAGGTTGCGCTGCGCCAGATGTCGAAGCAGCGGATGTCGACATAATTCGCCATCACCGCGCGCAACCGCGCCGGATCGTCAAAATCGGCCGGGCTCTCGTGCGCCAGGAGCTTGATCTCCCATCGGCGCAGATTGCGGGGGCCGACGACATAGGTCGCCGGCCGCGACGGCCAGCAATATTGCGTGGTCTTGCGCGGCAGCTCGGTGTCGCAAAGCTGCCAGGCATCGACCACGATCCACCATTCGTCGAAGCGATAGTCCTCAAGACTGAAACCGAGACGCTTGCGAATCTCGCTATTGGCCCCGTCGCAGCCGACCAGGACCGCGGCAGTCGCGGTTTCACGGGCGCCGGTCGCGCTGTCAGCAATCGTGACGATGACACGAGAGGTATCCTCCGTGAAGTCCGCGACCGTGCAGCCGAGCTTCATGGTGACGTTCGCCCGCAAGCTGAGCGCGCGCCGGAGCATCTTTTCGAGCTCCGGCTGGATGAAGGTCGAGGTCGACGGCCAGCCGAGCGCGTAGGGTGGCGGGGCCGGATCGAACAGCTTGATAATCTCGCCGTCGACGCCGAGGAAGTCCGTTCCAGGATGTGGCCGCGTGCTGGGGAAGAGGGTGTGGGCAACGCCGCAATATTGCAGCGCGCGCATCGCCTCCCAGTCCAGAACGATGGCCCGCGGAGTCGGATACACCTCCGGGAACCGTTCCACGATGCAGACGCTCAGGCCCTGCGCGGCCAGGAGGTTTGCCAGCACGCCGCCGGTCGGCCCACAACCTGAAATGACGACGTCGAAATGCTGCAAGGCGTGATCTCCAATGCGGTTCGTAGCGGAGACTATCGATAGATGCAGTCTATGATTACCTGCTTGCCAACCATTTCTCTAACGCATCCAGCGAGGAGGCCACTCCCCTTCGCAAGAACCGTGGCGGTTGCGCCCATCCCGACTGAGCAACCGAGGTGGTGCTGAAAACGCTGCGCCCGAGAGAATTCCGGCTCGGTGCACCTGACCTCCTCTTTCTGCGGCCTGCACCGGGCGTGGGCTTCGCCATTCCGGGAGGCCCTTTCGCCACGGCGGCCCGATGCCGCACGCTTTATGAGAGCAACGACGTTCGAAAGGTGAGCTCCGAAGAGATTCGGCCTCTCTGTCGGCCTCGGGATCAGTGAACGTGCAAGCGACTTAGAGCACCCCAGCATTCGACAAGAATGTCGTAATGGCCTTTGCTGCGCCCGCGGGGTTTTCCAATTGAAGGGCGTAGTGCCCCTCGACGTCCACCACATGCGCGTTTCGCCAGAAGCGTGCGATTTCATCGGCTTGTTCGCGCGTAAGCGCGGCGCCCAGGCTGGCCCGCAAGATCAGGACGGGACATTCTACCCGTGCCGCGTAGGGACGCAGATTATAGCTCAGGTGCGCAAGCCCCTGCGCGACTCGAATCTTGTCATACCGCGGGATCAACCGACCATCGTCGGTATGCACATAGTTATGCTCAATTCGATGATGGAGCGCGGCATCCGGATCGTGGGTGAAAGGCTTTATCGGCCTCATGAAGGCATAGGCCTCCTCCTTCGATCCGAACTCATCAGGATGGCTTATCGTGCCGTACGCGCCTTCGAGGACACTTCGCGCACTGTCGCGCGTACCATAAAAGTTGCTGAGATGAGGGCCGGCAATCAGCCCAAGGGCCGACACACGCTGCGGATATCGGGCCGCGAATACCTGAGCAACACGCCCTCCGAGGGAATGCCCGACAAGGACCGCACGATCGATTCCCAATTCCTGCATGAAGATCGCAAGGTCTTCGGCGTATTCTTGCGCCGAATAGTCGCCGTCGACCTTGTCGGTACGACCATGCCCGCGTTGGTCGGGAGCGTAGATGTGAAACCGATCCCCCATCGCTTCCGCCATGAATTCCCACATCCGGCCATAGCCAAGGGAGGGATGGAGGAATATCAGCGTCGGTTGCTGTCCCGGCCATTCGTGGTAGTGCATTTCAAGTCCATTCGGGAGCTTGACAGCATCTTGTCGAAAACGACGCGGCATTTGACATCCTCCACTCGCACGGACTTCGCCCACCTCGCGGGCGGGCGAGAGTCGCCTCGCCACGTGATCACGTGTCCGTCGAGATGACGGACCCGTCACTCAGCTTTCACCATCCGGAAGTGCGAGAAGCACGAAGGCCATGCGGCATGGCTTGCCCGATCGATTTGACCAGCTATGGCTTGTTGCGCGCTGAATCAGGACATCGCCGGCGCGCATGAGCGTCTCACCATTGTCCATCATGGCGAAGATCTCGCCCTCCAGCACGATCGCGTAGTCGAGAGAATGGGTCTTGTGAAACCAGAAATGCCGACCGGGCCGCTCTCCAAGAACCTCATTTTTGGCGAGGAATTCAGCGAGCCGAGCGGTGTCGATCTCTTCATCCGGCGGAAAGTCGGCGATCCTCAGCAACGAGCCGCCTTCGGAGTGAAACCCGAAGGAGTGACCAGCAGGCGCCGGATCGTCTCCAGGTGCTGCGGCTAAGCCCGTGGCCCAAGGAACCTGCGCCACCGACGCAAAACTCGTTATCGTGACATTCGGCGTAGGCCCATCCGTCACGATCATGGAGCGCCCCTGGCTGTCTTCTCCGGTTACGATCCGTCGCACCGGCTTGTATTTGCGTTCTGCCGCAAGCCCGACGGTTTTCTCGTCCTTCAAATCGCTCATTGGATGTGATCCTCGATGGATGGCGAGCCAATTACAATACAATACGTTTCGTATTGTCAAGGACGCCGCGGATCGGAATCCGTCAAAGCCTTTCGAGCCGAGTCCGAGGGAGGTTGGAGCCAGACAACGAATGAAGGTGAAACTCGACGTCCAGCGTCACGTCCGGATAGTGCGGTAATCCACCGACAGCGGGTGCCGCTTCCAGGATCGGAACGTGGCTGATAAGTTTGCGGAAGAAGCAGATTAATATGGAGGAAACCATGGAAGGGCCGGGCGAGAGCGACATCGCGCCTGCAGTGCTGGCGATTGGGCGACCCGTATTCCCCCAAGCCCTGATCGATACATTGCGACGCATCGCAGGCGTCGATCACTGCATGGTCTTTACGTTCGCTGACGAGCGGACGGCACGCTGCCTTCTTGATATCGGCAATATCCCGATCGGCCCCGATCTCGGTGCGGCCTATTCAAGCCACTTTCATCTTGCTGATCCAAATCGCGATGTGATCTTTCGCGAACGGGCGAGTGTCTCGCCGATCGTGCTGCCGACCTTTGCGCGGCGGATGTACAGCGCAAGATACGCCAAGATCTTCTTCGAGGATGCCGATATTGTCGACAAGTTCGCAACGGCGATCTGGGTCGAGCATACCTGCTTCTATGCGAACTTCTACCGAACGATATCGCAGGGCCGCTTCAACTCCGAACAGGTCGCGCGGCTGAACCGGATCGCGCCTGGCGTTGGCGCCACAGTGGCGCGTCATTTTCAGGCTCAGATCGCACCGGATCACAATCCCTTCCATAAACTTGAACTTCTGTTCTCAACGATCGCCCCGCTGACACACCTGACGGGCCGCGAAAGAGAAGTGTGCCTGCGCATTCTTTCGGGCTTCAGTTCCGAGGCGATTTCTGCCGATTTGGCCATCAGCCTGCAGTCGACATTGACTTATCGGAAGCGTGCCTACAGGAAGCTAGGTATTGCTTCTCAAAACGAACTCTTCGCAATTGCATTGCGCCTGCTTACCTCGTTGCATGGCCTGAATTGACTGAAGTCCTCTAACTCGCGTATGGCCGGCGCCGCACAGATAGCCAAGTTATCAGCACAGATAGCCGGGTTAAATGTCGGCCGAGATGACGTACAGACGACCCTTGGTTTCCAGCGCTTGCGCGAACTAGCCTTCCGAGACGAAGCCGGCAGCCGGCGCCGCTAGCAAAAGCTTGACGACGCGCCGGTTCGGCTCAACTCATCGAGTCTCAGTATGTGGGCATTTCGGCCGGACCGGGTGGTATTCCGCCTGCCGCAGGCTGGATAGTCTCATCCAATGAAACTAAAATCGCGCCATGCCCGAAAATGAGCTTGAGTGGTCACCAGAGCTGATCCATCCCAAGAACGTCGCCGGAACGGCGCTGCTGGGTAAGGCCTGCGACATCCTCGAGTTGATCGGCAGATCACCGGGCCTGCTGGATCAGATGCGCCTCGCCGAGCAGACGGGCATCCCCAGGGCGACGCTATACCGCATCCTTGCGGCGCTGATCTCGCGCGGACTGATCCGGGCCGACCCACGCACGCAAGCGTACACGCTCGGCTTCAACTTCCTCGATCTCGCGCAGAACGCCTGGTCATCATCGGATCTGGCATCGATCGCGACCGTGGAATTGAGGCGATTGCGCGATCTGACCGGTGAGACCGCCTATCTTGCAGTTCAAGAAGGTCATCACGTTCTCTCCCTCGGCCGCTTCGAGAGCGCACATTCCGAACGATCCAACGCCAGGCTCGGTGCGCTGAAACCGATGCACTGCACGAGTCAGGGCAAAGCGATCCTCGCTCATCTATCCGACGCGCAGGTCGAACTTGCGCTGCGCAATGGTCTCGGCAAATTCACTGACAAGACGATCTGCGATCCCGAGCAGTTGAAGGCCCATCTCACCATTGTCCGCGCTCGAGGCTACGCGATCGATGACGAAGAGATTATCCTCGGCACTCGTTGCGTCGGAACGGCCATCCTTGATCCTTCCGGAAAGCCGCTCGCGGCTATCAGCGTGGCGGGCCCGACATTTCGTATTACGGCCGAGCGCGCCGAACGACTGGGGCAGGAACTCGTCGATGTCGCCAAGCGGATTTCCAGCCTGCTGGCGCCTGCCATTAAGAGCGCCCGGCATGATCCGGGCGGTTACAAAGTATGGACAAAGAGCGCTGCCTTCATTGGGGGGGCGCCGCGCTGGGATGCACGCGCGCACACCCTGGTTTGGGCTGACCTGTTGGCTCCTGCCATACGGGCCGAGGGCGGACATCCCTACGTGATCTCGCTGCAGGCTCTGTCTGAGAGCATCAACTCGCTGTGCCTTGTCGAGCGCGGCGTTGCCTTTTCAGTCGGCAATGACATCGTGATCGACAATTTGTCGGGCAATCAGGAGCGGATTGAAGGAAAGCCGGGTCTTTCGTTCAAAGTGCTGCGCGTCTGTCGAGACGGCGAGATCTGGGCAGCAGCCTACGGTGCCGAGCCCAATCTCAGCCGGATCGGCCCGTGGCGAAGGCATTCGGGTATCGAGCCGATCTTCGAGATACAGGGCCAGGTGACCGATATCGCCTTTGCCGACGATGCCGGACTGTTCGCGACGCAACCATCCCGCCAATGCGTCTATTTGCTGGAGCGGAAGACGGGTCGGAAGCGCAAATTCGCCGATATCCCGAAGGTTGCGGGCGCTCCCTGCACCCTCGCGGTCGACGAACATTTCAACCCGTGGATCGGCTTGTCGGATGGCTGGAGCGTGATCAAGCTCAATGACAGCGGAGAGATCGAACGAACCGTCGCGCTCCCCATTCCAAGGCCCACCGGCATCGCCTTCGGCGGGGCGTCTCTGTCGGAGCTCTTCGTGACGAGCGCGCGCACCGGCCTGTCTCGCGAAAGCCTCGCGAACGCCCCCTTGTCGGGACACCTGCTCTCGATCGATGTCGGCGAGCGGGGCCTCGCCGATCCGATCGCAACGCTCTGAGGAAAGCCAATCGCGTCATGACCGACAGCAACTCCGTGCCAAGGATCGTTTCACTACAAACCTTTCCGATACGCATCCCATTTACCGATGGCGGGCCTGGCACGGGTGGCACACCGTCTCGATGGCATACCCTCGACATGGTGCTAATCCGCATCGAGGATGAGGACGGGCATGTCGGCTGGGGTGACGCCTTTGCCTATTTCTGCCTGGAGGCGGTGAAGGCGGCCGTCGATCACATGATCGCGCCGTTTGTGACCATGGCACGCATCGACGATGTTACTGCCTGGAATCTGGAGGTGCAAAAGAAGCTTCATCTCTTTGGCCGCTATGGCATTACGCTGTTCGCGCTCTCCGGGGTCGATATCGCCCTGTGGGATTTGAAGTCCAAGCGGCAGGGCGTGCCGCTCTGGCACCTTCTGGGGGCGAGCGCACCCGCCCATCGCCCGGCCTATGCGAGCCTCGTCAGGTATGGCGACAGGGGCTTGGTGGCCGAACAGTGCAAGCGGGCGCTCGATCTCGGCTACCGGCACATCAAGCTGCACGAAATCGCGCCTGAGGTCATCAAGCACGCCCGAGAAGTTATCGGACCCGACATCTCGCTGATGATCGATGCCAATTGCGCCTGGTCGATGCAGGAGACAATCGGCCTGCGCGAGACGTTCCGAGCCTGCAATGCTCTGTGGGTGGAGGAGCCGGTTTTCCCGCCCGATGATTACCAGAGCATGGCGGAGATCGAGAGGGCCGGCATCCCTGTCGGGACTGGGGAGAACGCCAGCACGGCCTTCGATTTCAGGCGGATCATCAACGCCGTCACTTATCCGCAGCCGAGCATGACCAAGGTTGGGGGCATTTCCGAGTTCGCGCAAGTCTTGGCTGCCTGTGAACGCAGCGGTAAGATCGCCATGCCGCATACGCCATATTTCGGGCCCGGGTACTTCGCCACCTTGGCGATGATGCCCCTGATGTCGGAGAAGACGCTGGTCGAATTCTTGTTCGTGGAGCCAGTGGCGTGGCTCGCAGCCACCCCACTGCCGACAACGGGAGTCGTGAGCGCATCGCACAGCGTCGGCATCGGCTTTGAACCTGATCATGATGTCATCGGGCGATACGCGGCGCACGCATGATCTCACGATGTGAGACGTCCGCCTCACCTCTCCACTTATTCGCCTTTCTCCGACGACAACGAGAGCTATGGTGTTGGCACTGAGCTAGGCGAGCCTTCCGATGCCCTTCTCAGCGAGTGTTCCGTCCACCACGCGGAGCGCGATCGAGGATATTGCAGGGATGGAAACATGGAAATCTTCGTATCCGGCGCGACTGGAAGAGTGGGCGGCGTGCTGTCCGCTGCCTTGAAGGCGCGCGGCCACAACATCCGCACCATCGCCGTCCCTGGCGACCCGAACCGCATCGCAACGGAATCGTCGGGAATAGCCTGCCACACCGGCAGTCTCGCGAGCTTCGAGGACGTTGCCCATGTCATGAACGGCGTCGAGGCCGTCTTTCACATGGCGGCAGTCATCTCGTTTCAACCGTCGGCGCGCGATCTCCTCTGGGACGTCAACGTCGTCGGAACCTACAACGTGCTGCGGGCGGCGAGCGCGGAGGCACTGAAGCGCTATGTTCGCATGGTCTTCGCATCCAGCGACCAAGTCTATCCGACGCGCTTTGCGCGCTACCGGCCGACTGACGAGAACCATCCCAAGGAGCCCTACACATTCTACGGCTTGAGCAAGGTGCTCGGTGAGGACATGATCAGGTTCTATCACCGCAGCGAAACGTCGCTCGATATCTCGACCGCCGTGTTTTCCCACACCGAAGCGGCCAAGGAGATCATTGATCCCAATGGCGAATATTCGGGCCCTGCATTCTACGTCAACAGCCGCGTCCGCAGCCTCAAGGCGAGCAGCACGCATCACGCCGGAACCACGTCGAACAGCGAACTCGCGTAGGTGCTGGCGGTGCTCGAGCCCCTCGTCAGCCCCGACGAGCCATTGCTTCTGGCCAAGGACTCGAACGACATTCCGCATACGCAGGAACTGGTCGACGTCCGTGACATCGTTCAGGGCCTGCTGCTGATCTTCGACAAACGCGAAGCCATCGGCGAAACCTTCAACCTTGCGCCCACAAGCCCGGTGAGCCTCGGCGAGTTCATTCCATATCTTGCCAGGAAAACAGGCCGGCGCGTCGTCGAGGCCAGAATTCCGGTCGAACTGGGACGAACACACGGCAGCTCAGCCAAGGCGCGCGCCCTCCTCGGCTACGCGCCCAGATATTCGATGTTCGACATGGTCGACGAGGCCGTGGCCGCCATTTCCTGACACCTGATCGCAAACTTCCCTAAAGAGAACGACCCACATGGCTCCGATTGCTAAACAAACCCTCGACAAGCTCAAGGCATGCTCTACAGCGACGCTCACTACGCAGCTCTTCAAACGCAACTACCGCCAGCAGTTTCTCGTCGGCGTATCGCCGCTCAATCGGGATGCCGGATCCTTCGCTGGTGAAGCTTTTACCCTTCGGTTCATTCCATCGCGCGAAGACAAGGACTGGGATCTGTCCGACCTGAGAAAGCGCGGCGAGGACAACATGCAGTGGGAAGCGGTGGAAGCGATCGGCGCAGGCCAGGTGCTGATGATCGACAGCCGCAATGACCCCCGGGCAGCTTCGGCCGGAAACATGCTGATGACGCGCATGATGCGAAAGGGTGTGGCGGCCGCTGTCACCGATGGCGCGTTTCGCGATGGCACGGAGATCTCAAAAATGCCCTTTCCGGCTTACTGCACGGCCAACACAGCGTCGACGCGTCCGGCCTATCACCGCGCCGTCGACATGCAATTGCCGATCGGCTGCGCCGGCGTTGCCGTTTATCCCGGCGACATCATCGTCGGCGACAGCGACGGCGTCGTCGTCATTCCCCGCTCTATTGCCGACGAGCTCGCCGCGGATTCGAATGAGCAGGAGCTGCGCGAAAAATTCCTATTCACCAAGATCGACGCTGGCGCGCCGCTTTGGGGGACGTATCCACCGAACGAGGCAACGCTAAAGGAATATGCCGAATGGCGTGCCCGGCAAGCGGCGGAGTGACCCCATGACGGCACCCACCAAGGCCAAGCAAGCGCAAGCTCTCGTTCGGCGATACTTCGACGCCTGCAACGCTGCAGATCATCAGGCTCTGCTCGATTGCTTCACCAGCGACGCCGTCCACTACTTCCCACCCGGCCTGCCGGGCGCGCCCTGGCGCGGCGCGAAGGCGATCGCGGACGGCTGGGTGTGGTGCGTCAAGACCTTAGGGTCGCGCTGGACAATCGAGAAGGTGCTCGCAGGCGAGAGCGGGCGCGAGGCCGTGATCGAATGGACGCATTGGAAGACGGCTACCGGCGAGGTGCTCCGCGGCGACGAATGGTACGTCTTCAACGACGACACCACGCGGATCGCCGAGATCCGCGCCTATTATGCCTCACCCGTCAACAAGGCCGAGCCAGTCAACAAGCTGCACGATTTCGACTACGAGGGCAGAGGCTATGCCATGGCACCGCCCTCGGCGGCGCCGAAATTGTCCTGAGCAGCAGAAACGAGTTTGGGTCTCCTTCCATGGCGACAGCACTTACGGGAAAGACGCGCGTGCACGCGCTGATCGGTTCGCCCATTGCGCAGGTTCTCGCGCCGGGCTGGTTGACGGCGCGAATGCAAGAGACCGGTTACGACGGCGTTCTGGTGCCTCTGCACATCGAAAAGGACAACCTTGACACGGCGCTCCCTGTGCTCAAGGCGATGCCCAACATCGACAGCATTCTCATCACCTTACCTCATAAATTTGGCGCGCTCGCGCACTGCGATCGGCTATCCGACCGCGCCAAGGTGCTTGGCGCGATTAACGCGATGCGACGCGAGGATGACGGACGTTGGTACGGCGATAATTTCGACGGGGCGGGCCTCACTGCCGGCTTGAAAAAAGCGGGCCACACCATCGCCGGCAAGAACGTGTTCATGGTCGGCGCCGGCGGCGCGGGATCGTCGATCGGGGTCTCCATGCTCGAAGAAGGCGCCCGCCACCTGACGTTCCACGACATCAACTCCAAGAGCCAAGATACGCTGTTCGACAAGCTCAGCGCGGCCTATCCTGGCAAGGTTTCCATCGCAACCGCCGTTCCCCGAGAGTGCGATATCGTCGTCAATGCGACCTCGGCAGGCTTGCGGGACAGCGATCCCCTTCCCGTCGATCCAGCCCAGCTTGCGACGCACATGGTCGTCGCCGACGTCATTACAGATCCGGTCCCGACAAGGCTGCTTGTAGAGGCCACCAAGCTCGGCTGTGCCACGCGAGACGGCACGCATATGCTGGATGGGCAGATCGGGCTCTTATTCTCCTTCATGACGGACGGCCGCTGACGGAACGGTCGGCTCGCAAGGACAGTGAAAGCTTGCCTTGTGTCAACGCAAGCGACGGTCTCCCTTTATCGCGACAGTGCATCCGAGCCGCCATGACTGGCAGTCTCACGAGGTGAGACAGCGATTTTCGGACAAGAATGATGCGCTTCTCCTCAACGCCGACACCCGATAACGTCACGAACAATCAAAAACGTTCAGCAGTCTCTGGGAGGATCGCCTTGCGAACGCCTTTTCGACTTGTCACGTCCATCGCAACGGGCGCGATTGCCGTGTGCGTTTGCCTCGCCGCAGCACCGAGCAGGGCCGATCTATTCGCTGACATCAAGGCGAGAGGCAGGATTCCCATCTCGATCGACCCTGCAGCGCCGCCCTACTCCATCGTCGACGAAAAGGGCGAGTACGCCGGCTCCGAGGTCGAGATTGCGAAAAAACTGGCAAAGGACTGGTCGCTTCAGCTCGAGCTGATCCCGACGACGCCCGCGAACAGAATTCCCCATCTCATCGCCGGGCGCTCTGACGTCGTGATCTCAACGCTGTCGATCACCGACGAACGCAAGAAGGTCATCGATTTCTCGAAACCTTACGGCGCCATACAGATCGTGGTGGGAGCCCCCAAGGCGGCCCCCGTATCGACGCTCGCAGACCTAATCGGTAAACGCGTTGCGGTGACGCGAGGAAGCACCAATGATGCCGAGATCACGAAATCGGCGTTGCCCGGCACCGAGATCGTGCGGTTCCAAGACGACGCGACGTCGATCACGGCGCTGCTGAGCGGCCAGGCGAGCTGCTACGCCACCGCTCCTGCCTTGCTGACGACCGTTAACAAGAAAAATCCCGCGATCGCTCTTGAGCCGAAAATCGTTCTCAAGACTAACGTCACGGGCGTTGGCTTCAAGAAAGGTGAAGGCGCGCTTGAGGCAAAAATCAATCAATGGATCGATAAGAGCCTTCAGGATGGAAGCCTAAACGCCATCTACAAAAGCTATTTCGGCATTGAGCTCCCGCCTGAGGTCACCAGCGCAAAGTGAGCCCGAAGGGGCTCGCGTTACATCGCGACAAAACTGGCAGGTGCATCCACCACCACATTGATCGAGAAATTCCGTCCGGGAGGGTTGAATGAGGATTTTTGTCAAGAATCTGGCCATAGCTGCGATCGCGCTGGCTGTCATGGGACAAGCCGCGACAGCCGATACGCTTGAGAAAATCAAATCGGCAGGGGTCATTCGTATTGCGATCGACCTCAGCGTGCCGCCGTGGGCGTTCAAGGACGAAACCCTCAATCCTACCGGGTCGGAGGTCGAGACTGCCAAGCTCCTCGCCTCCGATCTCGGCGTGAAGATGGAAATCGTTGGAACGAACAGCGCCAACCGTATTCCATTTCTGATGTCGCATCGCGCGGACGCCGTCATCTCTGCATTGTCGATCACCGACGAGCGCAGGAAGCTTATCGCGTTTTCGCTGCCCTATTCGGGCGCCACCTCCTACGTCGCGGCGCCGAAGAGCATGCAGATCAAGACCTTCGCCGACTTGTCAGGAAAGCGCATTGCGGTCACGCGCGGCACGACGAACGATGCGGATGTGACCGCAGCCGCGCCTCGTGACGCGGAAATCGTGCGATTTGAGGATGAGGCCACGACCATGACGGCGGTTGTCTCCAACCAGCTTGATCTGGTCGCCCAGGTTCCGACCCTGGTCGATCTCATCAACAAGAAAAACCCAGCGAAGGACCTCGAACTGAAGCTGCCCCTGCGGACCGCGCCCATGGGAGTCGGTATGCGCAAGGAGGATACGGACTTGAAGGAATGGGTCGATGGCTGGGTGAAGAAGAACATCGCCAACGGAAAACTCCAGGCGATCTTCAGGAAGTTTCAGGGCGTCGATATGCCCAAGGAAGTCATTGCAGCGTCTCAATGATGTCGCGACCCGGATGAGGCGAGCAGCCCGATGACCTACAATTTCGACTTCGGAGCCGTGCTGGCGTATTGGCCGCTCCTCTTGGAGGGCGTCTGGACGACGCTGCGCCTCACCTTGTTCGCCACCGTGTTCGGCATCTTGATCGGCGCATTCTGCGCCATCACCCGGACCGACGGACCGGCCGGGGCCCGGTGGGTCGTCTCGCTTTACGTCGAGTTCATCCGCAATACGCCTCTGCTGGTCCAGTCGTACTTCCTGATCTTCGGCATTGCGAGCATGGGAATCCGATTGCCCATCCTGCTCGGCGCGACCCTCGCCCTGACCGTCAACATCGGCGCCTACACGACGGAGATCGTCCGGGCGGGCATTGAATCGATTCACCGTGGTCAACTCGAGGCCGCGACGTGCCTCGGCCTGTCGCGCACCCAGACGTATCTGCACGTGATCATTCGGCCGGCGCTCGAGCGGGTCTATCCCGCGCTGTCGAGCCAATATGTTCTCCTGATGCTGGCCTCGAGCATCGTCTCATCCGTTGGCGTCGAGGAGCTCTTCGGCATATCGAATCGCATCCAGAGCGAGACGTATCGCAATTTCGAGATCTTCGTCGTGCTCGGCATCATCTATCTGCTCCTCGCCGTGGTGGTGCGTGCTGGCTTTACGCTGCTGGGACTTGCGATGTTTCCCCGTCGCCGCAGGCTCGGGACCCCTCTCTGAGTGATGGGAGATGGCAAATGAATAGCGCTTACACCTTCTCGCTGCTCCAGGGACTATGGGCGACCGTCGTCTTGAGCATGCTAACCTTCCTGTTCGGTGGCCTCGTCGGGTTCATCGTCGGGCTCGCCCGCACCTCACCGACATGGGTGATTTCACGCGGGGCAGCAGCCTATATCGAGATCATGCAGGGGCTTCCGCTGCTCGTCCTGATGGGCCTGTGCTTCTACGGGCCGAGCATCCTGGGCTACGACTCCTTGTCTCCGCTGCCGGCCGCCACCTTCGCGCTCACGCTCTACAGCAGCGCCTATCTCGGCGAGATCTGGCGCGGCTGCATTCGGGCGGTGGCTAGACCTCAGTGGGAGGCCGCCGAGTGCCTCGGCCTGAACCGCTGGCAGCGCATGAGGGCGGTCATCCTGCCGCAAGCCCTGCGCATCGCCATTCCTCCGACGGTCGGCTTCATGGTCCAGATCGTCAAGAACACATCGATCGCTTCACTCGTCGTTGGGTACGCCGAGCTCTCCTACAATGCGAAGATCATCAACAATGCGACGTTCGAGCCATTTCTCTATTTCGGGATCGCGGCGCTGATGTACTTCGCGATCTGCTATCCGCTGTCGGTCCAGAGCAGAGCTCTCGAAAGGAAACTCAATGTCGCCAATCGTTGAACTCAAGGATGTTCGCAAGAGCTTTGGCGATCTGGAAGTCCTCAAGGGCGTCACCTTCGACGTGAACAGGGGCGAGGTCGCCGCAATCATCGGCCAAAGCGGATCGGGCAAGAGCACGGCGCTTCGTTGCATGGATCGCCTGGAAACGATTCAAGGCGGATCGATGCTGATCTGCGGCCATGAGCTCCACGATGACGACGTCGACCTCAAGTCGCTCCGGCGCGACGTCGGAATCGTGTTCCAGAGCTACAATCTCTTCCCTCACCTGACGGTCGCCCAGAACATCATGCTGGCTCCGCGCATGGTGAAAGGCATGAAGCAGCGGCAGGCGCGCGAGATCGCCGATACGGTGATCGCCAAGGTCGGGCTGCGCGAGAAGATGGACTGCTATCCGGAGCAGCTCTCCGGCGGGCAGCAGCAGCGCGTAGCCATTGCCCGCAGCCTTGCCATGGAACCCAAACTGATGCTGTTCGACGAAGTCACATCGGCGCTCGACCCGCAGCTCACCGGGGAGGTGCTGCGCGTCATGGAGCAGCTCGCAGCCGACGGCATGACCATGATCCTGGTGACGCATGAAATGGCCTTCGCCCGCAAGGTGGCGGACCGAGTGATCTACATGCGGGACGGCAAGGTACATGAGATGGGCTCTTCGGACATCCTGCGCACTCCGGCGACTCCAGAGCTAGCCGCGTTTGTCTCGGAGTCGGCGGAGCACTGAAACGACAGGCGGCGCGCGTCAAGACCGTCGCTTCCTGCGCGTGCAACACTCCGCCAATCGCAGTATTGCTAGCGGCGATGCATGACGAAGGATGATGACGATCGACCCGGAAATCAGGCCCGAGAGTTTGAGGGAGATTTCATGAATGCGACGCGTCAGTTGATGGCGGGTGCAGCTCGTCTCGGCTTCTCTGCGGCGGTGGGCGGACGCATAACTTTGCTCCGGCTGTGCAGCTGCGATCGGGACGACGTTGCGCGAAATGTGTTGCGGCCGTTTCCGACCGGGATCGGGCCGGCGCACTTGTTGCACTGGCCCAAGGGCGGAATCTATCCGCTCGTCCCCTACAGTAACCGCATCAAGGACGGGGTCCTTCTCTTCCAAGGTAAGCGATATGAGCTGCCGCCGCATCCCGATGCCCGTCCGCATACCTTGCACGGACATGCCCACCGGATGGTCTGGGAGACGATATCGCTGACCCAATCACACGTAACGATGCGGCATGTTCATGCGGCAGGCGCCGAATGGCCTTGGCCGTTTAGCGCGACGCTCGACATCGATCTTGAACCGACCCGCGCCTTCCTTGCCCTGTCGCTTCGGAACGAGGGGCAAACGCCGATGCCGGGTGGGATCGGCCTTCATCCCTATTTCCAGCACGACCCGGACGACCGCGTCGCGTTCGACGCCCCGATCGACTGGCCGGTGACTTCTGACTATCGCGCCACGCTCCCGCAGAATCGCTCTGCCCCGGCCAGCGCTGGTCCGTTTCCACCCGGTGAGGTGACGCTTTATCGCAGTGGATGGCGCGGACTGTGCGTCATCGATCGGACGAACGGAGACCGGATCGAGATGCGGGCGGATCCGATATTTTCTCACTTCGTGCTGCATCGGCCGGCGGATGCACGGCATCTCTGTGCAGAGCCCGTCAGCCACGTTGCGGACGGATTCAATCTGTTCGCTGACGGGCATGGTGGCACCGGAACTGTCGTTCTCGAACCAGGAGACGCGCTGAAAGGCTCCGTAACGATCTCACTCATCGCGGCAGGGGCGAACGATTAGCATTGCAGGGTGGCGCGAGTTCTCATGCGCGGATGACCTGCATGAGAAGCTGATCCTCAAGCTATCGAGGATCGTCGTCAATCATTGAACGGCATGCCCTGCGCCGGATCAGTCGGAGGGCCCGGCTCGGCCATGCCCGCGCAACTACCTCGAGGCTTCGTCCCGCCAGCACCTCCTTGAAGAACGCCAGCGCATCCCGGAAAGCGGCATTGACGCCGCCATTGTGGGTGACGCCTGGATAGGTCTTCCAAACCACGTCATTGCCGGCCCCGCACAAGGCGGCAACGGCGGCAGATTGCCGAAGCGGCGGCAGCACGGAATCGGCAAGTCCTGTTCCCAGGAGAACGGGCACCGGTAGGCCGGGCTTCATGTCCGTCGGAGACGGAAAGCTCGGAGGCATTCTCGGCCATGACGCTTCCCTTCTGCGCAATGGCGCGCATCTCCCCGGTGCAGCTCTCGCGTGCGGCGCGCAGCACGAGTCCGCCCTTCTCCGTTACGAGCTTGTCGACGGAGGTCTCATCTGGAAGCGAGCCGCCGAGCATCATGAGCGTGAGATAGATAGGCGAGCCGATCGTGAACGGCTCCGCCGGCGGGCAAGGACCGTCGGGAAATGTCGATACAAGTCCCGTGGCGACGGTGGCGAGCAAGGGCACATCGGGGGCATAGCTTGGTGCAACGGTCGTTGCGCCCAACGCCGTGCCCGACCCTTGCGACTGTCCGGTGATGAAGACTTTCGTCGCGAGCTTGTCGGCATGCGCGGCGAGCACCGCACGGACGGCGTCGAGCACGGAGCGCCCTTCGGCTGCCCAGTTGAGATAGGGATGCGGCCCAGGTCCGCCGAGCCCCTGATAGTCCGTCGCGACGACGGCGAATCCGCTCTCCAGCCATCGCGCGATGTAGGTGGCATCGCGCGGCTTGTGCCCGGTCCAGGACGGCGCACAGCTGTCCGCGACGCCCAGGGTACTGTGTGCCCAGGCCAGCAGGGGCCAGCCGCCTGCTGGCGGTGCTCCCGCCGGCAGATAGAGCGTTCCGCTCACGGGCACGATCCCGGCGTGCCAGCGAAAGTCAGTCGAACTGTAGAGAATGCGCTCCGCAAGAGCCGCTTTCGTGATCGCCGGTTGCGCCGACAGCGGCTCCTCGCGCAGCATCACGCCCGGCCGTGGCGGCAGCGCCTTGTTCCCTTGTCGGTCTCGTCGAACGCCGCGCCCCCGGTAAATAGCTTGCACCCATCCCGCCTGCGCGTCTGGCTGGGAGGGGCCTTGGCCGTGCTCATGTCCGTTGCCAAATAAAGGCAAAACCACATAGTATTGTATCATCGCATTTGTTCGATCAGAATCAGGACTTCCTTGGGTGAAAGCTTCCAAAGTTCAGCGCGTGCCCGTCACGGCTGCCCCGCTTCGACAGCAAGTCGCAAGCAACCTTCGTACGGCGATCATTGATGGTCGATTTCAACCGGGGGAGAGGTTGAAAGAAAGCGAGCTGTGCGCATGGACCGGTGTCAGTAGAACGGCCGTGCGCGAGGCCCTGAGACAGCTCGAGGCAGAAGGCATCGTCGACAATATTCCCAATCAAGGTCCCGTCGTGGCTCGGGTGTCGCCCGACGAGGCACGGCAGCACTATGAGGTCCGGGCCATGTTGGAAGGGCTGACCGCGAGGACGGCCGCCGAGAAGATTTCGGAAGGTCAGATCAAGGACTTGCAGAAGCTCAAGCGGGAATTGGACCGCGCCTTCAAGTCCGGCAGCATCGCCAAGGTGCTCGCGTGCAAGAACGAGCTCGACGAATTCCTGATGAGCGTTTCGTCGAACAGCGTCATCAAGGGCTTCGTCAGCGTCATTCGCGCGCGATTGAGCTATCTTCGTCCGATCGTCCTGGCGCAGCCCGAACGCCTGAAAGAGAATGCCGTCGAGGTCCATGGGATCATCGACGCCATCATGGCCCGGAAGCCTCAGGCAGCCTGGCAGGCCGCCGTAAACCACGTCAACATGGGTGCAAAGGCGACGCTCAAAGTGCTTGAGCAGCTCGAGGCGGCGGCGGCACACCAGGCTGCGCTGGATGCCGAGGCCGCGCTTCGGGCAAAACGCCCGCGAGGACGGCCCAGGCGCGATGCGATGCCGGATAATCCCGTGGGGCGCGTAACAGCCTAGGCAATGATCTCAAGCCAGTTCGTGTGCCGGCCTGCTAGCCGCCATCGACGCTGAGGCCGTTGTCGCGCACCACCTGTCCCCAGATCCGGGATTGCTCCGTATAGAATTTTCGCATGTAGTCGGGATCGCTGGCGACGATCGTCAAACCCATCGCGTTTATCCTTTCCGTGACGTTTTCCTCCCTCAGCACTGCGCTCATCTCGGCGCGGAAATGCTCGATCATCGGCCTTGGCGTCTTTCCTGGCGCATACAGGCCCCACCATGGCGTCGCAACCAGATCGGGAAACCCGCTTTCCACGAGCGTCGGCACATCGGGCAGGGTCGGGTGCCGTGTCGAGCCAGTTTGGGCGAGCGGGCGTAGCAGCTTGGCCTCTATCTGGCTGTTGAGCACCGTGGTTGCGGCGATGATCAGGTCGATATGTCCGGCGATCGCGTCGTTGACGGCGGGAGCGGCCCCTTTATAGGCCACGTGCACCCACTGCGCGCCGGAGCGTTTGGCGAGAAGCAGCATGGTCAGGTGGCCAAGGCTCGCAGTGCCGGCCGACGCAAATCCGAATCCGCCCGGCTTCGCCTTCGACGCCGCGATCAGCTCGGCCAGCGTCTGATACGGCCGTGAAGGCTGGCAGGCGATGATGTTCGGCGCCGTACCCACGAGCATCACCGGATCGAGGTCCGTCTCGGAATTGTACGGCAGGCTCGGCTGGGTCACCGGATTGGTGGCGTGGGTATCGAACACGAACAGCCAGGTGCGGCCGTCCGGCGGCGATTTTGCGACCGCCGCGCCGCCAATGCTGCCCGCGGCTCCCGCACGGTTCTCGATGATGATCGTGGTGCCAAGCCGCTGCTGCAAGCCCGGCTGGACCAGCCTCGCGATCGCATCAAGCGTTCCGCCGGCGGGAAACGGCACGATGAATTTCATCTGGCCCGCGGGCCATTCCTGGGCTCTGGCCGCAAACGGCGCGGCGAGCGCCGCCGCAACGATGGCACGTCGAGTGAGCTTTCCCATGCGTCTCTCCCCGGATTATTATCAAGAGCAGCGTGTCCGGCCGAGGCCTGCTCGGGTCGCGGCCGAACCGAAGACGACAACCGGAACACACGTCCGATCGCCGCCATCCATGATCGTTATCGTTGCGCGAATGTCGCGATCGCCCCGGCAACCGGCCGTCCGCGATGCCAGACGGCCGAGATCTTGTGGGCGTTGGCGATGTCGACCGAAGGATCGGCATCGAGCACGACGAGATCGGCGAGCTTGCCCGCCTGCAACACCCCGCGGTCCTCCAGCTTGAGCAGCTTCGCAGCGCCGCTAGTCGCAATCGTCAACGCCTGAAGCGGCGTGAGACCTGCCTCGACCATGAGATCGAGCTCACGATGCTCGGCAACGCCGGGGAAGCGAAGGCCTACGCCGGAATCGGATCCGAACCCGATATTGATGCCGGCTCGATAGAGCGTCATCAGGTTCTTCTGGTTCATCGCCAGTGCCTTCCGGGCGCGCTCCGATCCGGGAGCATCATGAACCTTCTGCTGCCATGCCGGATCTTCCAGCTGCGTCTTGACAGCAGGATCGAGCGCCCTGTTCACGAACGGATCGGCGGTGACCTGCGGCTTGTCCGCAAAGATGAAATTGGAATCGTCGAGCGCCAGGGTCGGCACGTACCAGGCAGCGCCCGTCTTCATGAGGTCGATCGTTGGCGGATCGATCTCCTTGTCCCGGATGCCGTGGGCCAGGATATCCGCGCCGGCCTTCAAGGCCGCCTGGGCATCTTCCAGATCATTGATGTGGAAGGCGACACGAAGCTTGTTCTTGTGGGCCTCGTCGACGGCAGCCGTGTAGACTTCCGGCTTGACCTTGACCGGCAGCAGCTTGCCGAAATCGTCGAGCCAGAGCTTGATCAGGTCGGTCTTGCGCCCCGCCATCTCCCGCACGGCCTCCCGCGCCGCCTCCGGCGTATCCGGGCGGTAGATCTGGTTCGGACCGACCGGGACGATCGCCACCGGTGGCGCGCCCATGGCGACGCCAATGCCGCGGTCGGCACCGAAAATATCCGCGCCGGGCACGTTGCCCGCATGCAGCTCGGCGCGCAGGTCGTAGAACTCCGGCGCGTTCAAGCCTAACGACGTGATCGTGGTGACGCCGTAGGCTTCCCATTGCCGAAGTTGCGACAGGATGTAGTCGCGATTGTAGTTATCGGGACTCGCCTTGAGTCCCCGGACGATTCCGATGTGGGAATGGTCGGAGATCATGCCGGGCATGATCGTCTTGCCCTTGAGGTCAATGACCTCCGCGCCGGCCGGCGCTTTCACCGACTTCGCATCGCCAACCGCCGAGATGCGGCCGTCCTCGATGACGAGAATGGAATCCGCGACCGGCTTGCCACCCAGTCCGTCGATCAGCGTGGCGCCAGTCAGGACGACGGGCTTTGAGACGTCCTTGTTTTGCGCCTGAGCGGGTATAGACAGAAACAGGCCCGAAATGGCCAAGGCAACGGCCGATGCGGCTCTCATGATGGGTTCCACTCCCTTTTGGCGCCGCCGGGTTGATCCAAGCGGTCATTAATTTTGATCGTATCTAATACGGATATTTGGCAATTGATCCTGGCGCGTCGCGCCAGCATCATGGCGCTCGGACGGCCTATCTGAGAACGAACGGATAGGGCTCGTCGCCGCTGCTCATCCAGACGGTCTTGGGCTGCATGTATTCATTGATGGCTTCAATGCCGTTCTCGCGGCCGAGGCCGCTGCGCTTGTAGCCGCCGAAAGGAGCCATGTAGCTCACCATGCGGTAGGTGTTGACCCATACCATGCCCGCCTTCAGCCGGTCGGCCATCACATGGGCGCGCTGCATGTTCTGCGTCCAGACGCCAGCTGCGAGACCGAACAGGATATCGTTGCCGATCTCGATGGCATCTTCCTCGTCCCGGAACGGGATCACGGAGAGAATCGGACCGAACACCTCTTCCTGCGCAATCCTCATGTTGTTCCTGACGCCGGTAAACACCGTGGGCTCGACGAACAAACCCTTGCCGCATTCCGGCCGGCGGGCACGATCGCCTCCCAGGGCCAGATGGGCTCCGTCCTTTCTGGCGATCTCCATATAGGCGAGCACCTTGTCGAACTGCGGCAGGTTGGCGACGGGCCCGACCTGGGTGTCGTCGCGCATGGGGTCGCCCATCTTGATCGTGGACGCTGCCTTCAGGAGCTTTTCGACGAAGGCGTCGTGAACCGATTCCTGCACCAGCATCCGCGATCCGGCAATGCAGGCCTGGCCGACGGCCGCGAATATCCCGGCGATCGCGCCATTGACCGCATTGTCGAGATTGGCATCATCGAAGACGATGTTGGGCGACTTGCCGCCGAGCTCGAGGCTGACGCGTTTCAGCCCGCGCGCGGCGCCTTCGTAGATCTTCTGGCCGGTGGCGTCGGAGCCGGTGAACGCGACCTTGGCGACCTGGGGATGCTCGACCAGCGCTGGTCCAACCTCGTTGCCCAAGCCGGTGACGACGTTGATGACGCCGGGCGGGAAGCCCGCCTCCTCCACCAGCGACATCATTTCGAGGAGTGACGCCGAGGTGAACTCCGATGGCTTGAGCACCAAGGTATTTCCCGCCGCGAGCGCCGGAGCGAGCTTCCACGCAACCAGCATCAACGGGGAATTCCAGGGGATGATTCCGACCACGACCCCCATCGGCTCGTGCTTTGTGTAGGTGAACATGTTGGGCTTGTCGATCGGGATGACCGAGCCCTGAATCTTGTCGGCGAGGCCGCCGAAGTAATAGTACCACTGCGGAATGTAGTTGAGCTGGCCGCGCATCTCGCTGATCAGCTTGCCGTTATCCTTCACCTCGATCTCGGCCAGCCGCTCCGCATTGGCCGCGATGAGATCGCCCAGCTTTCGCATCAGGGCGCCGCGCTGGGTGGCATTGAGCTTCGGCCACGGGCCGACATGCATCGCGCGATGCGCGGCCTGAACCGCGCGCGCAGCGTCCTCGGCATTGCCGCGCGGGATCAGAGCCCACGGCTCGGCGGTGTAGGGATTGAGAGTCTCGAACCACTCGCCCGAGGCTGGATCCTCCCACTTCCCCCCGATGTACATCTGATACTTCTTCATGAGCACCTCGTCGCCGGTAAATAAATCAATCCATCTAGTATTATCGTATTAGCTATTTTTTATGATCGTCGAGCGATTTCGAAAACGGGCTGCCTACGGCCTCAGGCTCAACCTGTCGGTTTGACAAATAGCCACCCATCATAATACGGTATTACATAATTTTATAGCAGGGCGAATGACAAAGCCCTGCAGGCCGGGAGCAGAAATGACGAGGAACGTAGCCACCGACATCGCCGTCGCACTCAAGAGTGCCGGCGTCGAAAAATTCTTTCTCCTGACCGGCGGCGACCAGCCTTTGTGGATCGCGCTTCGCGATGCCGGCATCCGCATGGTGGTGGCACGCAGCGAAGCCAGCGCGGTCTACATGGCCGACGGCTATGCCCGCGCGAGCGGCCGCGTGGCGCCCGCCTACGGACAGGCCGGGCCGGGTGCGGCAAATGTCGCCGCGGCGCTTGCGGACGCGGTCTGGGCGCAATCGCCAGTCTTCGCCTTGACCGGCGCGACGGCCACGCAAGCCTTGCACATGAATGAGTATCAGGATCTCGACCAGCACGTGATCTTCCAGCCGGTCACCAAATGGAACGGCGCTGTCGCCGCGCCCGAGATGACCGGCAGCCTCGTGTCGCAGGCGCTGCAGATTGCGGCGACGCCGACCTGCGGGCCGACACATCTCGACGTGCCGAAGAATTTCTTCGCCCTGCCCGGCGCCTCGCAGATTCCGAATCCGCCCGACCGGCGTCCCGCACATGCGGCGAACAAGGCAGCGCCACATCAGTCCGACCTCGCGTCGGCGCTGGATCTGCTGAGGACAGCAGAGCGACCGGTGCTGTTCGTGGGAGAAGGCGTGAGACTGGCAGGCGCGTGGGCGGAGCTTGCGCTCCTGTCGGAGCTCGCCGGCATCCCGCTAGTGGCCACGGCCGGCGGCAAGCCCGCCATTCTGGCCTCGCATCCGAACTTCTGCGGCATTGTCGGCCGCTATTCGTCCGTGACCGCCAACAGCCTCGTGGCAGAGGCCGATTGCATCCTGGCGCTCGGCAGCAGACTGGGTGGCCTCGCGACCAACGGCTATACGCTGCCCAATCGCCGGGCGACCGTGATCCAGATCGATCACGCCCCCGTCGCTCTCATCAATACCTACGCGCCTCGTCTCGGAATTCTCGCCGACATCAGGGTCTTCCTCACGGATCTGCTCAACCTCGCCAAGCGCGAGAGCGTCAAGGCCGCGCCCGATTGGCTCGCGCGCTGCCGCGCCGATGCCGACAGATGGACCGCGCGCCACCGCGAGCTGACTGCCGCGGCGTCCGGCAATGCCGTGCTTTCGCCGCTTTCGGTCCTAGACGAGCTCTCCCGCTATGCCGGCGAGATCACCCTCGTCGCGGACACCGGCTACATGGCGGCCTGGACTGGGGTGCTGTATCCGAGCCTGCGTTACGACTCGTTCTTCCGTGCTGTCGGCTCGCTCGGCTGGGCGCTGCCCGCCTCGCTCGGCGTTCAGATGGCGCGAGCCGAAAAGGTGGTGTGCGTGACCGGTGACGGCGGCGCCGGCTATCATTTGGCCGACATCGAGACGGCGGTACGATACCGCCTCCCCGTCGTCATCATCATCATGAACAACAGCGCGCTCGCTTTCGAATACCATGAGCAGAAATATCGCTGGAACGGAAACGTGGTCGCTCAGGCCAACGACTTCGGGCGGGTGGACTTTGCCGCCACCGGTATCGCGCTCGGCTCCAGAGGCGCGCGCGCGACCAATCGCGAGGAATTCGCAACAGCGATGGCGACGGCGATGAAGGCATCCGATCCGTTCGTCATCGACGTCGTGATCGACAAGGAAGCATTTCCGCCCGTAACCAATTTCGATGCGGTGATGGAGCGGGAGCTCTAGATGCCCACGCAACCGCGCTCATGAACAATGCCGAACGCAACAATGGACTGAACGCGCTGTACTGACTGCACTCAATTCAAAAACAAATCCGGGTGGAAATCATGAAAACTCGCCGCGCTGTCCTTGCAGGCGCCGCGCTCGGCATCTTGCCGCTCGCAGCGCCGTCCGTCGTCCGGGCCGAGAAGGCCACGATCCGCTGGCGCCTTGCCTCCAGCTATCCCAAGAACCTCGACACGATCCACGGCATCGCCGTTCGTCTCGCAAAGCACGTTGCCGAGATGACCGAGGGCGGCCTGCAAATCCAGGTGTTCGGTCCCGGCGAGATCGCACCCGGCCTGCAGGTGCTCGATGCTGTGCAGAACGAAACGGTCGAGATGGGACATACGGCGTCGATCTACTACAGCGGCAAAAATCGGGCCTTCGCGATCGACACCGGACTGCCGTTCGGCATGACACCGCGCCAGCACCTGTCATGGATGTATCGCGGTGGCGGGCTCGAGCTCTTCAGGGAGTTCTTCAAGGCTTACGGCATCGTGAACTTTCCCGGCGGCAGCACTGGCGTTCAGATGGGCGGCTGGTTTCGCCGCGAGGTCAATACTCTCGATGATCTCAAGGGCCTCAAGATGCGCATCCCCGGGATTTCCGGCGATGTCGTCGCCAGACTCGGCGTCGTCCCCCAGAACATTGCCGGCGGCGACACCTATCCGGCGCTGGAACGCGGCACGATCGACGCCGTCGAATGGGTCGGACCATACGATGATGAGAAACTTGGCTTCAACAAGGTCGCCAAATACTACTACTACCCCGGCTGGTGGGATTGCACCGGTCAGTTGGCCTTCTATGTCGGCGCCAAGGCATGGTCTGCGCTGCCGGCACACTACCAACGCGCGTTCGAAGTGGCAGCAGCGGAAGCATCTTGGGACATGCTCGCGCACTACGACTCAAGCAACATGGCTCCGCTGCGCCGGCTGATCGCGGGCGGTACCGAGCTCAGGCCGTTCTCGCGCGAGATCATGGAAGGCGGATATCGTGCGGCCTTCGGCCTCTACGGGGAGGAAGCCGAGAAGAATCCCGAATTCCGCAGGATCTACCGCGAGTGGCTCAAGTTTCGCGATGATATCGTGACATGGTTCAGGGTGGCGGAGGCCACCTTCGAATCCAATCTTTACAGTCTGTACAAGACTAGAGCGACCGATCTCTCCACTGATAGAGCGGCAAATAAGACGGCCCGCTCCCCTTGAAGATCTCTTTCTCGGTCCGGGCGAAGGGCCAATCGGTTGGAACGGTGGCGCAGCGTGGCTCTTCTCCGGCGGCTACCGGGCTGGAACAGGCGACGCTGTACCGGCGGAGTCGGACTTCACATGGGATCAGTGCGTCCACCCCCGACGCCGCCCTCCGGCAAAGCAATGAAGGGATTGATCTCGACGCTCTCCACTTCGTCGCCCTGCGCCGCCATGAAGCGCGAAAGGGCGGCGATGGCATTGGCAAGCGCATCGAGATCGAACCTTTGCGCTCGCCATGGCTAAGAAATTCTTGGATTTTGCGCTCGTCCCGAGCTTCGAGGACTTCCTTGATTATGAGTTGATGGTTCAGCCACAACTCAATCAGAGCGCTGACTACCGAGAGGGCTTTACGTCGTTTCAGGAGAAACGTCCGGCCCGCTTCACTGGCCGCCAAAGGCGTGCAGCGCAGCCAACTATGCCGCGGCGAGATACCACCACCTGAGGCCTAAACTCTCCTCCACAGCGTCAAATTGCACTTTGCGATGCTGAAGAACGATGTCGGTATGTCGGACTTGCTCGCCTTTTGGTCTGTAACCGTTTGGCTCTCTCGAGAGTTGCCTCGACCTTAATGCGCCGAGGACCCACGCCGTCTAGCCCGGTTGCAATTTATCCACCGAGAGCAGCGACCTCGTCATACCGCCACTGCGTCTTTAGCAACCTTGAGCGGTGACGCTTTAACCGATTTGCTGGCCGGCTTTGCCGCGAATTCCATCGGCTCCTTCGTGAAAGGATTTACTCCGCTGCGGGCTTCAGTAGCGGGCTTGTTCACAACGGACATTTTGACGAAGCCGGGAATGACGAACTCACCGGACTGGTTCAACTCCTTATAGCCTACCGTCGCCAGTTGCTCGATGACGGCCTTTACGTCAGTCTTGGAAATCTGCGTTCCTTCAGCAAGCGCGTCAATTAGTTGGTTCTTGGTCATCTTGGCCATGATGGATTCCTTTAAGAGGCGCAGAACGATTCAAATGCGTGAACTACGCCGATTCCACTACTTTTGTTCGAGCGCGGCAAAACCGCACGAATCGCATCCGTTCACGCTGAGGTCATGAAGTGACGGGCTTAAAACCTATCGGAAGCCAAAACGCAAGGATCGATCCGACGTGTTCCGGCATCGTATCCGTTTGTTTAACGCGTAGCGCAGCAGCGAAGGCGAGCAGCCATAGGGAAATCATGTGGGTTCGATCGACGGCCCTTTTCCGCGTCATCAGATCGACACCGGCAGCGCGCTCCGAGTTGCCACCCGCTTCAAGCTGGTGGTCGACATCGTCGATCGCGAGAGGCCGACAATTCGTCAGTTCGTGCAGCGACTGGCCGGCGCGCGCGGCTCGGGAAAAGCCGAAGCGACCGATCGCTTTTCACAGGGCGCAACAGCATCTCTGCTGCGATGGTATTAAATGAATATAAAGGCAAGCAGACTTGAGCAGAGCAGCGCGACTCCGGCCGCGGTCAGTCCCAGGAAGCTGCTGGAGACGAGATCGTGATTGCGCATGACGGCCTCAATTTGGCGTGAAATAGAGCAACGGTCGCAGCTTCGGCTCGCCGGCCATCCATAAATCATTATTCAAAACGGGCGCACAAATTCTGCTGTTGTCGGGACAGAACGCATTTTTCCAGCAGGATCTCGCGATACCTTGCGGTGTTGCGGCGAGCAGGGTTGGTTAGTCCTTCGTCACCTGCAATGGCGAGGTGGCAGGCTCGACCAATGGCAGGACACTTGCGGTGCGGCCGCCTGCGATGACTTCGAACGCACCGGATGTGAGCCCCATCATAATTACGACACGGCTTCTGGAGTAATCTTCCGGCATGCGCGGATCCCTTATCCTCCTGGTGGTCTTAGCAATCATCTTGGCGGCACGCGGCCAGCACCGGGATGACTTTGTGCTGCGACCGACCGCCTCCATGCCCCCGGTCAACGCGCCCTAGCAGTCCATTTCGCGCGATCAGCAGATTGTGTCGCGGATATGTTTGTCATTTGGAGCGCTTACCTCCTGACTCGGATCAAGAGAGCCATTCATCTAATGCGGTCGCGATCCTCGCGCCCGCCAGATTGATCCGCGAAGCTTTAGCGCGGCCATGCTCCGCTCTTTCTGATTTGCGAGCTATCGCACGGTCGCATCATCGAAAACTTCCCCGGAAGGTTTCGAGCAAATTCAAAGCCCCAGTTTTAGTGGCGCCATGAAATCAATTTACCCTCTCGCACTAGGGACGCATCGCCACCTCTCGCTCCGCCCGCAACCAGAATTCAAGGCCCATGCACTCGGGTCGTCCCACGTTCTCCCAAAGCTCGTATGCCCGCCTGCCGGTCTCCGCCTCCAGGCTTGCCGCTTTCAGTCTGCGGAGACTATCGCTGACCTCGCGGGCGAATGCTTGTACATGCTATAATCGGCTGTCCGCGGGGACTGCAGCTTCGTTCGTTCCGAGAAAGTCCTCCAGGCTTCTGCGTGCCATTGGCGAGTTGACCCGCGTTCTGAATCTTCGAAGGTCTTCAAATGAGCGCACAACCACCGCAAGTTACTGACTTAGAAGCACGAACAACCTATGATAAGGTCCAAGGCATTTTAGGGCCCCTACTTTCGCTATTGATCATTGCCACGGCCGTAGTCTGGGCAGGTCGACTTCTCATCAATGCCTATCCAGTGATTGGACTAGGTTGGTTCGCGCTCATTGCCTTGCCAGTCGCATGGGCGTTTTTCATCTTGAGAGTATTTCAACGATCTATCTACGGTTTCGTCGAAGTCGTCATTGGCGTATTCACGGTTACAAATACATACAACATCGGCTTCATGAGCGATCCAAAAACGCTTCTGACACTAGCGGCCGGCATTTACGTAGTGGTGCGCGGGCTGGACAACATTGATCAAGGTCTGAACCATTACTGTGCGACCTTCCTCAATCGGGACGATGCATTTGCCTGCACTTTCTACTGGGAAGTTGGCGTGAAGGGCAGATTCTTGAGCGGAAAACTAAAACGGGGCGTATATCTTAAGATGGTCCGTCCGCTCTTCAAGCAACTATGGGCCGAATTCGAGCAACTGAATTGCGGTACAGACAAAGATGCTTGGGAAACGCCTTATTGGTGGGCACGGAAACACCATGTGCTCGCGCTTATGAACGAACGGGCGGTCAGGCTGTGCCGATCTGAGAGGCATCTTTCGCGCGGCAGCCAGCCTACCTCGGCGCCATTAGATTGGCTTTAGAGTGCGAATTAACGCGAGCCCCGAGAAATGGGGAAGTTACGGCCCGAGCATGCGACTATTGCTGAGCGCACTTAGACGCGCGGGCCACCCACCATCGTGATCTCGGCCGCGAGCACTTGTTGTGGACGTGACGTAAAGCCGAACGCGACGATACAGCAGATTAGGAGAACAGGCCGCCGCCTGCGGCGCTGCGACGACCCGACGATCGGATGAACGGGTCCGCCCCCACGCTTCGAAGTAGCCGGAGACCAATGGCCGGCCTTGTTCGATCAAAAACATCGCGTGCACAGAAGCTTCTGAAGCGCCAAGTTGGTCAAGTGCTGGCCAATCCGAGCACTCTCATCGAGCATCAGATTCGCGATGCAGCGCGGGTCGTAGACCTCAGTCGAGGACACTTCAATCGAGGGGGCGCGCTCACTCAGAACGAGCACGCTTTATCGGATCAGTTCTTGAGGCGCGTAAGGGCCAGCTCAATCATCGAGTCCTCGAAAAGCCTCAACTTACGCTCTGACGCCTCACCGCCTCCGAGCCATTTGGCGAGCCCATTTTTCACACCATCTAGTGTTGGCTCGACCTTATCGTGGTTGAGCAACCAATCGACAGTAGCCAATAGCTCCATCCCGAGCGGGTACTCGAAACCGTCAATCAGGTCCGTTGTTTCATCCAGGGCACTGGCGAATTCTTTCGCCTCTGTTGCCTTGAGATAGGTGGCTACCACATCTTTCTTTGCATTCTCGAACCAGATCGTATCGAGAATGCTTGCGTCAGCCATCCGCTTCTCGCAGTGAAGATAGCTACCATCCAAGCTATTTAGCAGATGACCCAAAGTCGGAGCGTACGGGCCAAACTTGTCGGCTTGGAATTCAAGCCTAAGCGGGCTCACCAGCCCACTTGCCACTATCTTTCTTTGAAGAAGATAGGCGAGCTTCTGAATTTCCAGGAGCGTACATTCAAATCCCAGGACAGAATAACGGCGAACCAACTCTGCAACTAACGCCCGCGCAGAGGTCAGTTTCTCGACTCTCGAAGGCTTTGCGACATTTTGGTAGCGCGCTGTCGGCTCGTAAACGACGACCTGCACGTCAAGATTACCCATTGCCGCTTCAATCAGCGGCCGAACGCTCTTCCAATCCAAGCCTCCGTTGCCACTCCCAAGTGGCGGGAGAGCAATCGATTTGATTTTATGCTCGCCAAGAAACCGCACCAAATCTTGCAGCCCCTCCTTGATCCACTCAATCTTGGAAGGATTGCGCCAATGCTGCTTAGTGGGGAAGTTTATGATCCACCTCGGTCCTCCCATCAGATCTTTTCGCTCAGTCGCGAATATCTGACCGACCTTGATCTGCTGCTTCTCGCAGGCAGCCGAATACGCGCGAAAGTTCTCGGGGAATGCTTCCTTGAACATCAAGGCAATTCCCTTTCCCATCACGCCGACCGTATTCACAGTGTTGACCAAGGCCTCAGTGTTAGCCTTGAGCAGGTTACCCTCAGTGAAGGTAATCATCAGAAGTACCATTCTCGTTTGGTGTGGACTTCTAGGTTTAGCCTGCGCTTAGACACCAACTCGTTCGCCCACGATTTTGCTTTTCATCACAACATGCCACGTAGAGAAGAGCGTCGATTGGCATGTGTTTATGTACCAACGCTTCTGCCATGTACCTGTTCGTCTTGTCGGGATCGTCGTTGTCTCTGCTGAAATCGCTGTTTCGCAGTATCTTCCAATCGATCTTCTCAAGACCGTCTATCTTGTTGTAGTAATTTGCCAGCGCGGCGCACGCGTGCCTGTCTTCCTTATTGTGCGCCCATTCTCTAGAGCAAAGATGATCGTGGGCCGCTCATTCGCCGGGTCTGACTGGTCGAGCCCTGTTACCGACCAGACTGGGTCCCCCACGGCTCTGCCGCGGTCGCTGGGAGTGACGTGCAGCTGGAATGCCCGAAGGATGCGCTGTTATCGCCGGTGAACTCGTCGAAGCCCTCGCTCTTCGCCGCAGCCATGGCGACGTTGGGGCTAATTCCGCGCTTAGCTGCGTCCGACCGGATGAAGGCTTCGTTCTCGGTCTGCGAGATGACGACCTGGTCGAGGCAGCTGCCGGCGAAACGGCTATCAGCCAGTTGCACAAGCTCTTGATGGATTCGATACGCTCCCCGGCGCTCCATCGGATGAACCCGCGTCGACGAGACCTCTCTGCGCGGAGGGCGCGGTAGATCGTTTACGATTTGCTTGGCGGCTTCAAAGCGCTTTCGAGCCATTTTCGGGCGGTTGGGTTTTCCATTGGATCCCCCTCGCATTCCGTGCAGCCATACCGATCCTTGCCCGTCCCAGCCTTACCCTTCCCAGGCTTCCCCGGGACCAGCTTCATCGGCTTACCGCATGCGGGACAGACCTTTCGGATCGGGTGGAGTAGCGACATGTCGGATTTCCCTGCCCGGAAAGATAGTTTCATCTTGGGGGCCGCGGCAAGCGTATCGACAAAAATTGCTTCGAGCGAAGGCGATAAGCCGGTTGGGGGCCGCTTGACGAGTGTGTTTCGACGTACTGAAATGTACTCTCAGTGGTGTGGAGTTGCGTCATGGAGCAGGAATTCTACAGGGGCATGGCGGTACGCGTTCGGGCCATGGCAGATACGGCGGATCCGTTCACAAGGGCCCGTCTGCTGCAATTGGCCGACAGATATGACGCGAAATGCGCGCCACCACTCACTGGCACTGGCCCGCGCCCACTACCGCGCCCTTCCCTTTCTGTCGCGCAAGGATCTGGCAAGGTCTAGGGCTCTTACGCGCTGGTGCTTGCTCGAGAGATCTGTTGAGCGACCAAAACTCGGCTGTGCGACTCGGAAAGACCCCGCAATTCGGTGTTTGGTCGACAGACATCCCAGCGACACGGGCGATCTCGTCCGCCCGGGCTGGTTTGGTTCGTCTTCGCCATTGGCGCGGCCAGCCCCTCCCGTGCGCCGGCTAGAGGCATCAAAGCGGCCCCGGACCCATTGGGAGTTGTCTCGAAATCACCCCTTCCTTGGCGAGGTCACCTTTCGCCATCAATGTATATCGGCGTTTCTTTGCGGCGTCGCCGCCGGGACGATGTGGACGACGCGATAGCCGCTGTCATGCAGGTACCGCAGGAAGGCAGGCATCATGGCGGCCGTATGCGCCTTGGGATCGTGGAATAGGATGATGCCTTTGCCCGACTCATCCAGGCGCTTGGTGACGAGTTTGAGCTCCTGATCCGCGGTCATCTCCTCCCAGTCGCTGGCCCATACGTCCGCCCCAAACACGATGATCCCGCGTGATTGCAGAAGATCGAGCGTCGCAGGCGTCGAGGCGAAATAGTGGAAGCGAAAGAACGGGGTCGAGGGCGTCGTCCTCGACGCGCCATTGAGTGCCATTTCATCGGCCGCGATGCCCAGGTCAATGTCCTCTTTCGCCTGCGCGACGCTGATCTTCGAGAGCATCGGATGGGACCAGGTGTGATGCGCGATGGTGTGGCCTTGTGCGGCCACGCCCCGCACGAGCTCGGGAAAGGCGGCTGACGACTTGCCGACGAGGAAGAACGTGGCGCGCACACACTCATGGGCGAGCGCGGCCAGCACCTCTTGCGTGTAGGGCGGCTGGGGGCCGTCATCGAAGGTCAGCACGACCTCGTGGTCGGCGAGCGGCAGCGACTGCGGAAAGCTGTTGAGCCCAACCCGCGGATAGGTCCTGGCATCGATGGCGAGGACGCGTGAGGTACCGAGCGCATCCTTGCGCGCACAAGCGGGCGCACTTTCCGGCGGGGCAGCTGCGATCAACGCTGTCGCGGCGCTCGCAAGCATCAGGGTCGACACGCACAAATATCTGCCGTTGAGGGCCATCGCGCCTCGCTGGTTGTGGCCCTGAACGAACGATCCCGCGAACCGCACCAAGTGCCGGCGCTCGGGTCGAAAGCGCCTCTGGTCGTCCTGCAGCCAGATCAACGGCCCTTCTCTCGATCGGGCTTGGTTGAAACGGCCGGCTCGTCAAAACATTGCGACGTTTGGGATACTAACCATCTGGGCTGCACAATTTCGTGCAACTAGCGCGGCGCTCGCGCTTAAATTCCGCGTCCTGACGCCTTGTTTGATCGTTTTCGACGCGGGGACAGCGAGCGACCTCGCTAGTGCCTCTCCCGGCATCACGCTCATCGCCTGCTTTTCCGACGGGCGGTGTCAGCCTTGCAGGCCTTGCGCACTGGAGGAAGAACGAGACTTAAGCCCGATTCGCTCGCGATCCGCTTCCGGAGACGCGACGTCGCCGGCGCCGCTCACTCGGTCGAGGAGCTACTCTGACGGGGAGTGTATCAGCTGGCGTCGGCTTTGCCGGTTCTGAAGCGGGCGCGATCATCTCCGGCTGCATCTCCGTAGGTATCGAGCGCGCCTCCATCACATTGAGCACAGCTCGCCCCTTCTCCGTGATGCGCCATCCTCCATTTACGCGTTCGATGAGACGCTGGGAGAAGATGTCCAGATCCGGCGCACGGGTTGCCATTCTCTTGGTGCGCTCTGCCCAATCGCGGCCGCTCGTTGCCAGGATAGCCATGTCCCGTTTCAGCTCCGCCAAGGGAGCGAACCCGCCTGGATAGCTTACCAGGATTTTCAAGACTGTGACCTGGAAGTTCATCTGAGCGACACGACAGCCTGTCGCCTCAGGCTACTTAGTAGGCGCCCGGCAAGTCGCATCGACGCCGATCCGTTTGAGGCACTCGCGTTTCCCTTCGGCCTTGCCGTCTCCCAGGCTCCGCCGGTGACATCTACGCGGATGCCGGACTTACCTCCAACAATTCGCGCAGACCTCATTGAGGATCGCAGGCGTTGGTGTGGCAGCAGCCACGTCCAAACTTTGGAAATCTCCCCCATGATCAAGGACGATAACACGCCTCACATTGCTGAATTCATATTGCTCGATCAACCGGAGATTCCAAAAATCAGTTTCTAGTCGCCCGCCCCGTCCCGCAGCGACCTCGAGCGGCTTTCTTGCTCCTCTCTCCTTCCTCCTCGGCGTGCGTGCAGCTTAGTCATTGGCAGCGCCGCGCTTGCAATCGGTCGTCACAAATGCAACTCGTGCAATAGGGATATGCCGGCACCGCACGTGCCACAAGCCCTAGCTCGACGCTCAAATTCTGTGTTCGAGTGGCGTTTTCGACGGATTTCATCAGGTCCATTGTGCAAACTTGCGATTTATCTGCGCTCTAACGAGGAACGTGACTCTTGAAAGGGCGTATAGTTGTGTACGTCTCTCTGATTTTTACTGATTGATATTGTTCTGAGGCGGGAGGCCGCCTGCCCGACGAGACATTTAGGTCGGACAGGCAACCGACCGGTCGTGCCTTCAAACAAAGATCGCGCTCTTCTGCCACTGCTAAGCGCGCCGTACGTGGCGAGCTGATAGGAAGGTGGTTGTCGCAGCTCGAATGCCGCATCAATCTCTTCGTTGGGAAATGTCTATGAAGCAAGTCAAAACGGATGGTGTGGCGGATCTCACAGGCAACGGCGCCGCATTCAAAATACCCCGTCGACCAAAGATCAAAAAAATGACCGCAACGATGAAGCGGCGGGCTCTAAAGCTTCGGAAATCCGAGCAGCCGCGCCCACCATCTTCCTGAGCGGCATGGCGCGTTTTCCCAGGATCGACTGATTTTCCTTCCTCAACTGCGCTGTGCTTGATCTGACCGGTGCATCATTGCGTGCTTTTCGCACCGCGCGTGAACCGGAAGGAAGCCGTCGAGCGGCTATCGTCAGACAAGACATTCGCGCATGAGAAGCGTCGACGCGCGCCGCGAATGTCTCTCTCGTCAGCCCCCGATCATGAGGTGGCGCTACAATCGCGAAATGCTTATTCCCGGGACCGGACCTGACGCTTTCGACGGTACCGCCGACTCTTCGGCGTGTCCGATGATTGCGTTACAGACCGACCTTAAAATGTTAGTGGCGATAGAGACGGTCGACTTTCGCTAGTGCTGCCGGCGTTGGTGAGCGGCAGCAGCTTTTTCTCTGGTCACGTCGGTTGGCCCGGTTCCGCGTGGTCCGTCAACTCGGGTTACCGCTGCCAGTGTTCCAGCCTGGATCCGGTTCGGCCGGCGAGGAGCCACGGGGTCATTCTCCGCGCTAAGCGGCTAGCTAGCGTCGCTCCCGGTTCTGTTGAAGCGCCAACACCTACTATGACGGCCAAACGCCTGGGCCTGGCGCGCGCCCTGTGCTCGTCGCGAACTCTCGGCCGGGTGGTCATTCATCGCCAAGCGTCTGGCACTCGTTAGGTTTAGAACGCGCCACGAGTGCGAAATGGCGAGACTCCCAGCGTCATATACTGGAAAGGTTGAGCCGCCGTTCAGGACCTAGCGAAGAGCAGAATGAAGTTACTGGCCGGCAAATCCAATTGCCGTTTGAGCGCCAACCCATGCTTCCTGGCCTCCCTTTCAAGATCCCGCACGTCTTTGAGACCCCATTCGGGCATGCCGGCCGCACGGATCTCCCTGTCGAATGCCTCATTCGATCGTGTGGTGAATTTCCCGTCAAGTTTGAAGGGACCATAGATTGCGATGAAACCGGCTGGTTTCAGCAGCCTTGCGGCAAGCGCAGCAATGCCGTCCGCGATCGAGATGGGGGCAACTTGGAAGATGTTGATGGCGAAGATGACGTCGTAGAGCCGCTCATCGGTATCCGGCCAGGTCGCCGGAGCAGTGAGATCGATCAGAATGGGATCAGCAACGTTATTGTTGTCGCCTTCGACACGCTTCCTTTTGATTGCCTCAAAAGTACCTTGATCATAGTCGGAAGGCTGAAATCGAACGTTCGGAAAATACGGGGCGAAGTAATTGATATGCAATCCAGCGCCAGTAGCCACTTCAAGCGCATCACCCTTCGTGGGAAAGAGTTCTTCGAACGCTTTCAAGATCGCGTCCTTATTGCGGTTGCCCGCCCAAGCTACATAAGCGCTGAGCGGATGCGGATCGATATTGGGCCTGCCGTCGGACATTCGGGTATTCCTTGCTTCTATGGCGAAAGATATTGCAGCGATATGACTCCCTCCTTTGCGATGATCGGCGGGCGCGGGCCGCGTGATGGCTGGAGCGACAAGTCCAGCAATCAGATGAGCAGCTTCGCAACGAAGCACGCATTCGAGTCGAAAGGCAAATGTAAGGAATCCAACGCGCACGCCTATAGCTGCGCTGAACTGTCGGGCTCGCGACGAACGTATGCGAGGCCGCGCCTCGGCATTTACTGTAAAGGCGGCGCTCATTTCCCATTCCAACTGGCTGGCACGGTTGTTGCCAACTTCCTGATTGTCAAGCCAACAGGAGGACGGCAATGCTCCGATTACGTGCACTCACGCTGCTTGTGCTCGTGCTTCTCCAACCAGCGTTTGGCGAGGAGGCAACACCGGAAACTCCGGGGCCGTGCGATCTAGGCTCCTCAACAATGGCGGACTTTGCCGGCACGTGGTCGAACGAGAATCAAAACACGGGTATGATCACGCGCATATCTATCGATCAGCAATTCGACAAAGCGCTCGTTCATGCGTGGGGGAAATGTCGTCCGAACAACTGCGATTGGGGCATCGCCCGGACGCAAGCTTCCGAGGCTTCCAATGGACAGCTGCAAGTCGAATGGCAATATGGACTGTCAGTGAGGAAGGCTACATTGACGCTCGTTGAACGCGGACGACTATTAGTACGGACGACAGTTCACTTCAGCCCCAGCGCAGGCAGATCCGACTACGATACCGTCGACAACCTCGTCCGAACGCTTGAGGAAGCCTCGGAAATCCATGGCAAATGAAGTCGTTTTCGCCGTCAGCCAGGCCCGGTGACGACCGACATCTTCAACTCAAAGGGTGCGCTCGTTTGATATCTCACAGCACCGCTCTTTCTCTCCGTTTGCCGCCCGTTGACCTGCAATAGACGAGGGCGGATTTTCAGTCGGCAAGTTTGTTAGCCAAAAAAGCTCGGCTGCTCGGTGCGGATGAGTCTCTCACCTTTTTTTCAACGGAGAGTTCGTCACGGGAAACGAAATCAAGGAAAACACGCTTACGGGGCGCCGAACAAGCCCCCGCGGGAGCCAGACGTCTGCGACTGCTCTCGCAACAGCCTGCTATCAGCAACAGCTTGCCGCTCCGCGTCGTCTCTGTTCGACGGCGATGGCGGCATTCTAGCAAGCACTGAGTCGATCATACTTGTTCATCCTCAATCAGGCGGGTCTTGGAACGACGTTTGAGCCCTGCCTGGCGAGATCATGGCGATCGCGCTGCCCGCACAGCTCACGCGAAGCGGTGCAGGATCGCGTTCTACCGATCACATTTCGCTTGGCCGCCAAATCGCACGTACCTGCGTGCTAGCTAACCGGGCAGGTTTCGGAAGTCCGGACCACCACCATGTCAGTCCAGACGCGCTCAGTGCCTGAAGAGCGAAGGTCGCGACGAATGCGAACTATAACGACCTGGAGAGTTCTATTCGCGGCAGAATAATCCTATCGCCCTAAAGACGGTGGGGGCGTCTCGTTTGTACGAGTTGGCAGCATCGGGTACTCGATGTTGGGTAGATGCCCCGTCAATGCATTCAGAAATGCGGCAATATCACTTCTTTCCTTGTCGTCGAGCTTTGTCCCGAGTTGGACTTCCCCCATAATGCCGACGGCTTCCTCGAGGCTCCACACTTGACCCGAATGGAAATACGGAGCGCGCAAGGCTACGTTTCGAAGGGGAGCTACCCGGAACACGTATTCATCGCCGACAGCGTTAGTCACGACGAACCGGCCCTTATCGGCTGTGGGAAGCAGTTTTGCATCCGGCTTTCCGACCACGCCAAACGGGAAGTAGTCCTGCCCACCAATGTTGATCCCCCTGTGGCAAGAGGAGCACCCCTTGTCCATGAACAGCTTCAATCCTGCCTTTTGCTGGTCGTTCAGAGCGCTGGCATTGCCGTTCAGGTACTGATCGAAGGGGGCAGCCGGCGTGGTGAGGGTTGATTCAAACGCCTCTATTGCCTTCGCAAAGTTATCGAAGCTGACTGACGGCGTATCGCGGGGGAAGGCTTGCTTGAACATACCGACATAGTCATCCATGGAGTTCAACGTTTTCGTCACGTGGTCCGGAGTTGCGTTCATTTCGGCGCTGGCCTGAACGGGGCCCTTAGCTTGAGCCTTGAGATCTGGCGCGCGTCCGTCCCAGAATTGGGCGACGTTGAAGACCGAGTTGTAAACGGTTGGGGCCCGGCGCGGTCCTTTTTGCCAGCCGTGACCAACCGAGGTTGGACCGGCATCGACGCCGCCGGTGCCAAGATTATGGCATGTATTACAGCTAATAATTCCACTCACCGAGATGCGAGGATCGAAGAACAGCTTCTTGCCGAGTTCGACTTTCTCGGGAGTGACCGGATTGTCCCTAATGGCGGGCAGGACCTTGGGAATGGGTCTGAAAATCTGCCTGGCGGACATCATCAGATCGTCTCGCGCGATAGCCTGCGATGAGACTAGCGCCAGAATGCTGGCAACAGATACCTTGCGCATCATGTGAGGCCCCCGATTCTCTCGATGCCCGCCACCGATTTCATTTGCGTTGCTAATCGGTTTGTTAAAACGCATCTCCGCTACGTGAATGCCTGCGGTCATGCAGAAACTGAGCCAGTTCTCGTAAGCTAAGCCCTGCGGAATTTCATTGTTGGACGTCGGCTTTGCGACGCGTTCGCAGCGTTGCGATTGGCCGATGTAGGCTTTTGGACAAACATCCTGCTCCGCCGCATTCCGCAGTGTCCGGGCAACCAAATGATTTCGCTTATTTGAAAACCCTCGCAGCACGTCGTCTCAGCGCCATCGGAGGCTGGGCGGCTCCGCTTACGGCATGTCGATTGCAAGAGCTAGCAAGTCACGGACTAAATCTGTGGGGTCGGAGCACTCTTCCAATACCCAACCGGAATTTGCGAGATGTACATCCCCTATAGGTTTCGATACGGGTTCAGCGCGTTGTTCGGCGGAGCAGCCTCGCTGGTCGTCGTTGCAGGCGCTCATGCGCAAGGGCGCCTCACCGAGCCCGCTTCACGCGTCGTTCTATGTACCGAACACAGGAATATGGACTGTCCAATTGACCTGTGGAGGGCCAACGCGATGGAGAGCGGGAAGTTCTTCCCTGCAGTCAAGGGCGGGCTGCTGGATATGACGGCGCCGACTGATATCCAGAGCGCGGTGCCGCCACAGGACGGTCACATCGCCGGCAGCAGTGTGCGCGGGAATGTCCCCTTGCTCGATGAGCAGACGCCGACGCGCTGGACGAAGATTCGCCTGCACTCCGGCGCCAAGCAAACGTTCAAATGGGAATACGGCGCAGTTCACCTGACCCGGCGCTGGAACTATTTCATCACCCGGATAAGCTGGAATCCATCCGCTCCGCTCACACGCGCCCAGTTCGATGTAAGGCCGTTCTGCACGATCCAGAACGAAGGTCAGCCCTATTGGGACCCGAATGCAAACCTGATGCCCAGCGCGCCTACCGTTCACGTGTGTGAGCTGCCGAAGCGCACCGGCTACTACGTCATTCTCGCGGTGTGGGAAGTCGCCAACAGCCCGATGGCCTTTTATCAGATCGTCGACGCCATGTTCGAGGAACCAAAGCGAACGAGCGCCGGCCCGTCGCCTTGAACAAGCGACGGGGCGCGCCTGGGACGTGGAAATCAGCAGAGGTTGACCTTAGTGAAGGGACCGCCGAGTGGTGTTCTTTTCATACGTCCCTCCGGTCGGCCGTTCGCACCAAAATCCAACCTATCCAACCAGGTCGACGATCGGCTGCGGCGCGCCGATAAACGCATAAGGATTGAGGAACTGACGCCGCCAGAACAGGTTACGGTCCACTTCTGCAAGCGCCGCTTCGTCGCAGATGCTGGACCAACGTTCCTTGATGGTCTTGATCTGTGAGACCGCAATGGCGACGGCTTCCGCTTCGTTGAGAAGAAAGGAAGGCGCGGCTTTGAGACAGAGCGCAATCTGGCTGTGCCGGTCCTGCCCGAGAATAAGCATCGCTTGCGTCGCCTCGCCGCCTGCGCGGCCCTGCGGACAAATATCGTAGGCAGATGTGAGCGCGAGATCCTTACCATTCCAGAACGCGGCATGGTTGCGAGCGTGATCATCGGTATTACCGCAGAGCACGTTGAAAACGAGACGTGAAAAGAGCTCGCGCAGCGCTTCCCTCGGCTCCGCGAAACGATGACGGATAATGGTTGCGAGCTGTTCGTAGCTGGCATAGCGCGCCATCAGTTCATCCAATGCCAGCAGCGTCAGCGCCGAAACCATGGCCTTGCGGGCCCAGCCGCCCGTGACTTTCTCGCGATCGAACCGTTCGATCAACAGGACGTCCTTTCCCGCAACACGCTGGAGGCTTACGGGGGCGACGCGCAGTCCAGCCTCCGCCGCAAGGCGCATCGCGATGAACTCCGCTTTGACGACGCTATACAGGTCGGTTTGCGAGGAAAACTTCGCAATGAATTTCTTGTGATCAGACGTGATGGCTGCTTTCGGGCGAGCGCCGCCGATGGAGCTACCATGGAAGAGTGCGCGGTCGAGTTCAGGCGTCAGCGGCGTACCTTGCTCAACGAGCGTTGCCGCATTCAAGAGCTCGTTCAAGGATGCGCCCTCGCCCTCCCGCGGGACGTAGACCGAGGGCGACGCCTGGAAATCAAGAGCGCCAATACGATCCGAGCTGGACTCCAGGAGAAAGGTCAGCTCATCGAGACTTCCCGCGTCGATCTCCTTGCCGCGCACACCGAACTTTCGGTTGAGAATGACGCGCCGGCCCCACGCGTCGGGGGCCGCATCGCGAAGGCAATTGGGCATGCTGAGCCCCTCCAGGAGCGGAAGGACGCCGCTCCGCAGGGGTAATTCGGGCTCATAGAGGGAATGGGCATCGTTACGCTCGAGATAGCTCCGGCCGTAATTGAAGACGAGTTGTTCGCCATTCCTGGACAAAAGTCCCGCAACGATGGGCTTCGTCTGGCCCGGCAGCCATGTCCAAACATAAGCCTCGGCATGGGCAGGATCAGAAGTCATCCTTGACCTCTTGCATTCGGCGGGCGCGAACGGCCTTGGGCAGCAGCGTCATCACCTCACGATTGGTCTCGATCGCGCGAGACATGGCTCCGCGTTCCGCGTCGAATAGTTTGACACCAACAATCGCGGCAACCTCGAAGACCGCACCGATCGTGCAGCGCGGATCTCCCGCCTCAATACGGCGCAAGAGGCCGCGCGAGATCCCTGCCCGCTCGGCAACATTGAGTGTGCTCATCTTCCGCTCGATGCGAGACTTTCGCAGGAGCTGTCCAAGCAGCATCGTAGCGTCCGCTGCATAGGGGGATATCGGGTGACGGACCTTGGCCATGGTCGTACCTCTGGTTCATAAATAGATCGTAAAATGACTTTATGGCAACTATATAGGGCGGACAGAATTCTATTGCAAGATTTCATGATCCGTAAATAGAGCAAAAACGTCTTAGTGGCCTATTTATGCACCAAGTCGCTTTTACCAATCTCAAAACCGTCAAGCACTAAAAATCTACAGCGAAAACAATTACTTCCATGAAGACGACGCCACAAACGCAGTACCTTTTCCCATCTGCGCGGAGCTGCTGCCGGCCGTCAGCACGTTCTCAGCGGCCGAGAAGTTCCGCTTGATGATGGCCGTTGCAGCACGGTTGCGACGCAGACTTGTTCGAAACTCAGTTCCTCGGACCGCGGGGCACGACGACACCATTGCGCGGGCCCAGGATCTTTGGCGCGGTTTCCAGAATTGACAGTTACCCGTCCCCGACGGTGCAACCCTTTTCGCTTGGGCGGAGCCGGCGCTACAAAGCAGCAAGTACCCAATGACAGTGCATGATGACGCTCCTCCAACCTCCACATCGCTGGTGGACGTCGCCGGCGAGCTGAGCGCATGAAGACGGATTTATCTGGACTGAAGATGCACGCTCGGCAGCTCCTGGCCCACAAGCGAAGTCAGGCGGCATCCGCTTCACCACTGCTGTCGGGAGCACAGCTGGCATCAGGTACGCCGTGATTTATGGGATACGCGCCCTAGAAGAACATTGACGTCGATACCAACAGATTCAAGGCGTGGCCGGTTTGACGTGTGTATGTGATGCTCGTCGGATTGTTGATATAGGTCAGTCCAATACTTGTGTAAATTCCGGGCGCCACATGCGCGGTATACGTCCCCGATATCGCAGTACTATCGCGATGCGCAAGATGCCCTCCAGCGAGCGCAGCGTTAACTGCAAAAGCACTCCACGCGGTGTTGGTGGCAACAATTGCCATTTGATCATGCGGGCGGCTGTCAAATAACCCCTTTGCATAAAGACGGACTTCGTAATACTGGCTGACCTTGTTCAGGTCGGGCGGAGCGTACATTGCAGAGAACCCGCCATAGATACCGCGAGATGGCGAGGTTTCCATATCGAGCTGCCAGAGCTGCCTGTCCGCAGCGACGTAGTAGACGCTGTTCGCGTTGTTTCTCGGCTGACCCGGATATTGCAAATTCGTGTAGCTGCTGTTGTTCAAGCCGAGGCCGGCCCGCAACCATGTCTCAGGCGCGCCGGGAGCCGCTTTGTTCTTGTAACCAGACTCGTCAAGCAGAAGGATACCGGCGTTAGTCGTACTCCAGTTTAGACCTGTAGGATTTTCGGCTATCTGCGCCGCTTGACCGTCGGGGTTCAGCGAGCGCTGGATTGAAAACTTGTTATAGATGCGATCATCAAAATTGTACTTCACATTGAGAGCCGGCGTGGGCGCCGGATTGTTGCTCATTCCTGCCTGGTATAGGATGTTCGATGAGGGTCCAAAAACATTGACTCCGGCATTGCCGCCAACCACTGTGCCGGCGAACTCATTTTGATTTCTGAGATAACCCAGCTTGAGTTCGACCCTCCTGTCGAAAAACGTCTGATAGTAGGCAATCGTATTGATGCCCACCCGATCTGGCCCACCCGGCTTCCATGTCCAGTATTGCTGCTCGGCTCCCACAATAATCTGACCATCGGGAATTCCAAACCGGCTCAGATCGTAGGTCACGATCAAGAAATTCGCGGTGTTAAACGTCGGGTTTTGTCCCATATAACGCTGATCAGCGATGGTGCTTCTAGCCGCATTGGGCAGTTGATTGTCTATGAAAGTGTTTTGGGTCCAGCCAACATAGCCTATTCCCACCTCTGCTAATGCAGATCTCACGCCGCCGCTATCCTGATCGATAGTGTCGGCAGGACCAGGAATGTTGAGCCACATTCCCCTTTCACGAAGAGCCTCGAACTTGGCGAATGGGTCGGCGGGTTTTCGAGTTTGGTAGTTGGTCACCTCGTTTGTGCTGGAGCATTGCGGAGACGAGCGATTAACAGCTTGCGCCGACGCACAGCCGCCGACGACGCTCGCTGCTCGTCTAAGCTCTCGGACGCGGACTTTCGCCCCGCCAGCCGGCTTCTTTCGAACCCTGCTCTCGGAAAGCTCATCGGGAGTATCGATCCTTTGAGACACGCTGGTGCCTTGTGCCGGCGCCGAATTGACGCCAAGGCTCGCGGCAAGAGAAAGTGCGATGGCAAGCGATCGATCCTGCTTGGCTGTTCCGATGCTCCAAAGCGTCGCCGCTGCCGAATGTATCCGCATCGATGCCGCGACCACGCAACCGTACATGGTGAACCCCGCTTCCCTTTTCTCAGCTTTACTGGACCAGGCCCTCCAGCAAATCGGTCCGGAGCGTCTGATTGTCAGGAGGTCACGCCGGCGACGCTCAAGGCACCAGCCCCGTCTATCCGACCCATACTCGTTCACGGTTTTCGCGCTCTATCGGCTACTGGAGCCGGGACATGCGCATGAGCGCATATGTCGATCGCTCGATAAGTACTTCCGCGCGAGAGACATGGACGGCGACCCGAACGTGTTCGCCGTTCATGAACGGGAGCGACCCATCTCAGTCGTCGGCCTAAAGATTTCGCTCATTCTGATCATCCGATTCAAGAGACCGCATGTTCGACAGGACAGGAGCGATTGACGCCCAGATTTGTACCGCTTGCGAACGAACGCAGCGCCCGAGCGGCTCGCTATTCATGGGCCCACGACTGTCATGTGCCGCCTCGTTCATCAATTGCCGAGGTTGGTAGTTGACGAGGTCCGCGGGGCTGAGTCTCGCTGCGTGCGGCTGAGGTCGTTGGCGCCCGCCAGGCGTTCGCAGCGGGCAGCACGCGACGGATTGAGCTTGCTTTGCCTGCCAAGTTCAGCTGGTGCGATGTGCGAGGGCTCTTACCCCGAAGTACGTGGCGGGATGAATGGACAGGACATGGGCTTTGCGACGGATACGCGGCCGCACAAAGCGGGCGGTCGAGATTGCCGCCGCCATCGCTTACCCAAGAAGGCGGGAGCGAAGTGGCTGCCGAGACGCGTCGTGTTCCATAGAATTGCGCTTCCGGAAAAGCACTCTCAATCTCCGAAGCTGGATCAAGCCGCTCCGAATTCGCGATTCGCGACAGGGTATCATTGGCCGATCTGCCGTCGTGACGCGGATTGGTACAGATCCGGACCTGCCGGAAGAAAGGACATCGACAGCGGTCCAGCGCACGGAGCGGACGGCTCGTTGGGCGCCGAGCCAGATCAGTGGGACAAGCGAAGGGAGTAAATGCAGCCGCAGCGCAAAGCTGCTAGGCGTCCGCCGCAAGCAGTTGCTTGGTGACTTTTGTCCGCGTGACACTGGGCCGACCGTCGATACTGACCGGGACCTCTCCCTCGATCGCTGCCCGGCGCACGACCCGGTGCTGGCCATTGTAATCATTGACTGCAAAGTGTTGCGTGGCGCGGTTGTCCCACATCGCTACGTCGCCCTCTTTCCAGCTCCAGCGCACCGTGTTCTCGGGAGCGGTGATGTGGGACTGAAATAGATCGAATAGTTTTTGGCCATCATATTTCGGGATCCCAACGAACCGCTTCACCACGTCACCAAGAACCAGTGTACGTTCGCCAGTCTCTGGGTGAACGCGTACAACCGGGTGCTCGGTCTCATAGATCGTTCGAGTGAAGACTTCATCGAAATGCTTCTTGTCTTCCTGGCTGGCGCGGGCCATTACGGCATAGTCGAAGGCGTTGGTGTGAACGGCCCAGAGCTCGTCGGCAAGCCTGCGCAGCGGCGGCGGCATATCGAGATAAGCGGCTGCCGTGTTCGACCAGATCGTATCGCCCCCGAATGAGGGCATCACGACGCCCCGCAGCACCGCGATCTTGGGATAGGCGTCAAGGAAGGTTCCATCGCTGTGCCACAGATCGGCCCGGCTCGCGGCGCGGGTGGAGTCAAGTTCGATGATCGACGTTGTTCCTTTGATGGCACCGAGCGTCGGATGCGGGACAAGCTTTCCGAAACGATGAGCGAATCGCTCATGTTCGACGTCGTCGAGATGCCCCTGGTCGCGAAAGAAAATGACCTTGTGTGAGATCAGTAAGGTGTTGATCGCGGCGATCGTCTGGTCCGGCAAAGCCCCCGAAAGCTTGATGTTCCTGATTTCGGCGCCGATGCGCCCTGCGCGCTTGACGATATCGGCAGGTGGAATAACAGCATCGATCGCGACCGCTCTATTCACGCTGGCATTCTCCGAGCTTGCCGTTTGTTGGCGAGAATCACCGGTTGCCTGAGACGCGACCTGACGCGGCATCCGTCAAGATAAGCGGTGCTTGATCCATCGATTGACACGCTCTTCAGCCCAGGTCCGCCAAATGGTCTGGGACCGTGACACCGGCCTGCCCTCTCGATCAATTGCCAAGATTGGTAGTTGACCGGACTCACACTCGCATATGGCGACGGTGGTTCGTTCTGGTCAAAACCGAGACATGTACCTCGAGATTGGTTTTGAAGGCAAGAGCTGGCTCCGGAAATCTGGACAGGGCGATAAGTGGAGTTTCTGCCTGACGGCGGGCAAGATTGTCCCGCGAATCAGGAGAGACGATGAGCAGACGAGCCCGCCGGCACCACGCACCGGCATTCAAGGCCAAGGTAGCGTTAGCCGCAATCAAGGGCGAGATGACGCTGGCCCAGCTGGCTGAGCATTTCGACGTGCACCCGAACCAGATCACGCAGTGGAAGTCCCAGCTTCAGGAAGCGGCGGCCGAGGTATTTGGTGCTGGCGGTGGCAACAGAACGAGCGAGCCGGCGGTGGACGTGAAAACGCTGCACGCCAAGATCGGGGAGCTGACGCTGGAGAACGATTTTTTAGAAGGCGCGCTCAGCAAAGCCGGTCTGCTGAGCGCAAAGCGATGATCGACCGTGAGCACGGCCTGCCGATCACGAAACAGGCGGAAGTTTTGAAGATCAGCCGTGGCAGTGTCTATTATCTACCACGTCCGGTGTCGCCCGCCGACCTCGCGATCATGCGCCGGCTCGACCGGCTGCACCTGGAGTTTCCTTTCGCCGGTTCGCGAATGTTGCGAGACCTGCTGGCTGCCGAGGGGTGCAAGATCGGCCGCCGGCATGTCAAAACGCTGATGCGGCGGATGGGGATAGAGGCGCTCTACCGCCGTCCGCGCACCACCAAACCCGAACCCGGGCACAAGATCTATCCGTATCTGCTGCGCGGGATCGAGATCACACGACCGAACCAGGTCTGGGCAATGGACATCACCTACATCCCGATGGCGCGCGGCTTCGTCTATCTCGCGGTGGTGCTTGACTGGTTCAGCCGCAGGGTGCTGTCGTGGCGCGTCTCGATCACGATGGAAGCCGCATTCTGCGTCGAGACGCTGGAGGATGCTCTTGCTTGCCACGGCAAGCCGGAAATCTTCAACACCGACCAAGGCTCGCAGTTCACGGGCGCCGCGTTCACCGGCGTGCTCGCCAGTCAGGGCATCGCCATCAGCATGGACGGCCGGGGCGCCTGGCGCGACAATGTGTTCGTCGAGCGGCTGTGGCGCAGTGTCAAATATGAGGAGGCCTATCTGCGCGCCTACGACACCGTGTCCGACGCCCGCGCCTCGATCGGCCGATACCTCGACTTTTACAATGGCCGGCGCCCCCACTCGAGCCTTGACCGCGGCACCCCGGATCAAGCTTACTTCAACCCGCTGCCGTTCCGCGCGGCAGCCTAACTCTGGCAGAAGCTC
>NZ_LUUB01000069.1 GCF_001641635.1 Bradyrhizobium centrolobii | reverse complement strand
GTAACCGGTATGAGCTCCCACGTCCGCGGTGATCAGCGTGTGCGTGGGTAGCGGATAGGCATCCAATACTGGCGCAAGGCCTCGACGGCCGCCGGGATCTCGGCGTAGGCGTTACGGCCGCCTTGCGGTGATCCGAGCGGCGGACGGCTCTGATCATCGCGACCATGCAGCAGGATGGGCAGCAGCAGGCCGTGATTGACGTTGCCGGCGTCCAGCAACGGCGCCCACGCCGACGGTCTGAGCTGCATCGCGGCATAGAAGCCCTGACACCACGGACGCGGATCGATATCGCCATTGACTTCGCGCCGGTGCATCGGCTCGAACCGATCGGGCGCGGTCGAGAGGGTGTTGCTGATCTCGTTATGGCGCAGCGCGACAGCGGAGATCGCAGCGAACTCCGGGGTGCCGCCGTGGTTGAAAGCATCGGCGTCGATGGCGAGCAGCGGGCAGATCCAGCCGAGCGGGCTCATCGACACCGGTCCGGCTACGATCGCGGCGGCATAGCCGTCGAGCATGGGAATGCTGGTGGCGGCAGGATGCCGATCGACGCGAGCCTGGAGCCATCGCTCGAGCTCCGCAAGCGGCATCGCGGCTGACGCCATCGACGATGCTGCTTTATGGCGACGCGCGTTCATGCAGCAGCCTGTGCGGTGCGATGGCGCGCCGCCTTCCAGTTCCAGGCGAGCAGCTCGCGCAGCTGATGGCTTCTGGTTCGCCCGGACACGATGCGCTCCAGCACATCGGTCAGGTAGGCCTGCGGGTCGAGTTCATGGAGTTTTGCCGTGTTCACGAGCGAAGCCAGGATCGCCCAGCTCTCGGCGCCGCCCTCGCTGCCGCTGAACAATGAGTTGCGTCTTCCCATCGCAATCGGGCGCATGGAACGCTCGACTGTGTTGCTGTGTGTGCCTTGCCAAGGCGCACTGTTCTCCCTGGTGGAAGTCCAGGCCGGCAAACTCTCGCTCCAGCCGGAAGTACTCGGAGCGGGTCAGGAGGCGACGAATGACCTGAAGCACTCTGAGAAAAGGCCCCTTCTGGGGGTCATCGGTCCGCGCGGGCCGCAACTTGCGAGTGAACACCGAGCAGGCTCCGAAAGCGTCATCGTGGGAGCCGACCCGCCATAGCAACGGGGAAGGCCGACGTCCGGGGGGAAGCGAGCGAGAAAAGCACCCCAGGATCCCACCGGGGTAGTGGTGGCAGCACGCGCGGGACATGGACAGTGGGCAACAAGGGAAGTCTGTCGCCGAGGAAGGATGACGAATCCGGACAACGACGAACCCGTGAGGGCCAGCGTCGGCAGCGGCAGATGGCGGATGGGTCCGTACTACCTATGACACCGGGTAACGCCGGAAGAGGGAAGGGACCCTGACTTGCCTCAAGCGAGAGAACGAAGCAAAGAGCACGGCGATTGACGATGAGTCTAACAACACCGGATATGCGCGTTCAGAAGCTGCAGAGCTCGCTACAGACGAAAGCTAAGACCGAACCGACATACCGCTTTTACTCTCTGTGGGACAAAATCTGCCGACCGGATGTCATGGAAGAAGCTTACCAAAGGTGCCGTGAAAACGACGGTGCCCCCGGGGTGGACGGCATAACATTCGAACAGATCGAAACCGAGGGACAGCAGCAGTGGTTGGAAAGTGTCAGACAGGAGCTGAAGGAGGGCACTTACCGTCCCAAGCCCCTTCTGAGAGTATGGATACCAAAGAGCAATGGCGGACGCCGACCACTCGGAATCCCGTGTATTCGTGACAGAATCGTCATGATGGCCACGGTCTTAGTGATCGGTCCCATCTTCGACGCGGACCTGCTGGACAACCAGTACGGATTTCGCCCGAAGCTTGACGCCAAGATGGCCGTGCGCCGCGTGTTTTGGCATATCAAGGACCGGGGACGCCGCGAGGTAGTCGATGCAGATTTACGCGACTATTTCACGTCGATTCCACACAGTCCGCTGATGCGATGCCTGACACGACGGATCGCCGATGGACGACTCCTCTCGACCATCAAAGGCTGGTTGACAGTCCCGGTAGTTGAACGGAGCGGAAGACGGACGATACAGACGGCAGATGCGCGAAAGTTTAAGAAAGGGACCCCGCAAGGCTCTCCTCTGAGTCCATTGCTGGCGAACATTTACTTCCGACGCTTTCTGCTGGCCTGGCGCGACCACGGACACCAAGAACAACTCGACGCCTACGTCGTCAACTATGCCGACGATCTCGTGATCTGCTGCCGCCCCGGCCAAGCCGAGGCGGCGATGAAGCGAATGACGGTACTGATGAGCAGGCTCGGGCTGGAGGTGAACGAGACCAAGACCCGCATCGCTCTATTGCCGTCGGAACGATTTACGTTCCTAGGCTACACGATCGGGCGGTTCTACGGAAAGGATGGACAAGCCTTCATCGGCACGCGTCCGTCCAAGAAAGCGGTCATGAGATTGCTCCGACGAATCCACGAACGCACGACGCCACAGTGGTACCCGGACACACCGGAGAACACCGTCGCCGTCATCAGTCGCCTTCTTCGTGGCTGGTGCGGTTACTTCGACCAAGGCCCTGTCATGAAGACCTATGACTTCATCAGGCAATACGTCGATCGGCGTCTGCGGCACTGGTTGATACAACGAACAGGAAAACGTGGCAGGGGCTTCAAAGAGTATCCGCAGGATTACCTGCACGATACCCTCAAACTCTTCCGCATCCCGACTCGTCGTAACGACCGATCGAGCGCGAAGGCCTGATGAGACAAGTGAAAGCCGGGTGCGGCAAATCCGCATGCCCGGTTTGACGAGCGGCGACTGGAAACGGAACTATGGTGCGAACTGCGACACCGGCAACTGGCGAAAGCAGCCGGAAACAGTAAAGCCTCGCTACCTACGGTCACCGCGCCAGTCGTCGACTCTACCGAGCTCGATGCGGCCGTCGTCGAGGAACCGCGTCAGGCCAACCCAGTGGTTCAAGGCGTAGCGGATGTGTTCGGCGATTGTCGCTTTGCCCGAGACGCGGGTGAGTTGCTGCTCGAACCAGACCTTGAGCGCCGCTACCTGCGGCTTGCTGCGCTCCTGGCGGGCGGTACGGCGCTCATCGGCGCTACGGCCCCTGATCGACTTCTCGATGGCATAGAGAGCGGCGATACGCTCGAGCGCTTCGCTCGCGATCGGAGCGGGTCCATCCTGGACAACGTCGAAGAAGCGCCGCCGCAGATGAGCCCAGCAGAAGGCGAGCGTGATCGCCGCGTCAGGCGCGGTGTTGGCAATGGTCTTGTAGACGGTATAGCCGTCGCATTGCACGATGCCGCGATAACCGTCGAGCAGCTTGAGCGCGTGGACGGCACCACGGCCGGGCGCGTAAGTGTAGGCCACGGCCGGCGGGTCGGCTCCGCCCCACGGCCGATCGTCGCGCGCGATCGCCCAGAAGAAACCCTTCTTGGTGCGACCGCGGCCGGGATCGAGCACCGGCGCTGTGGTCTCGTCGACCGCAATCTTGCTCGCGGTCAGAATCATCTCGCGCAGCTTGAGCCAGAGCGGACGAAGCTCCGCAGCCGCATAGCCGACCCAGAACGCCAGAACCGAGCGTTTGATGTCGATGCCCTGCGCCAGCAGCATCTGAGCCTGCCGATACAGCGGCAGATGCCAGGCATACTTGGCGACCAGCACATGGGCGACCATCGCTTCGGTCGGCAGCCCGCCTTTGATCAGCCGCTCCGGTGCCGGTGCCTGAACCACGCCATCCGTGCAGGCCCGGCAAGCATATTTGGGACGATGGGTGACGATCACGCGGAACTGCGCCGGGACGACGTCGAGCCGCCGTGAGGTCTCCTCACCGATCACATGCAAAGGTGAACGGCAGCACGGGCAGCAGGTCATCTCCGGGGCAATCGTGACGTCGATATGCGGCAGATGGGCCGGAAGTGCACCACGGCTGGCGCGGCGCCGTTCGGCACGCTGGCGTGCGCCTGCTATGTCCTTCCTGTCCTGGGCCGCCTCGTCGCTGGCAACGGCCTGCTCGATGTCCTCGATCGCCAGTTGCAACTGCTCAGGATCGAGCTTCTCCGAGCGGCGACCGAACTGCGCGCGTTGCAGCTGGCGCAAGAGATGCTGAAGGCGATCCATTTGCGACAGCGCCTGGTCGCGGTCGGCGATCGCCGCGTCGCGCTTTGCGATGGCCGCGTCGCGCTCCGCGCGTGTCGCCGCAATCAGCGCCTGCAACACCTCGATATCGGTCGGAAGTTGATCATTGGTCTCGCTCACGCCCGGTACTCAAGCTGATTCGCGGGCCGTTGTGGAAGATTGCAGCCGACGTGATTCAATTGGTCACAGGGTTTATGACGTTGCGGTCGGCGAAGCAGTGTCGCGGGCATGCAGACGCGACCAGTCCAGTCCGTCCATCAGTGCGGCGAGCTGTGATGCGGACAAACGCATCACGCCATCGCTGATCGGCGGCCAACGGAATGCGGAGTGCTCCAGACGCTTCCACAGCAGCACGAGCCCGGACCCATCCCAGGCCAAAATCTTCAAACGATCCGCTCGCTTTGAACGGAAGACGAAAATTGTTCCCGCGAACGGATCATGCTGGAGTTGCTCGCGCACCAGCGCGGCGAGACCGTCGGCACCTTTACGAAAGTCGACCGGCCTCGTCGCAACCATGATCTTCACGCCCGCCGAAGCCGCGATCATGTGGTCGCCTTCACGACCCGCAGCACATCGCTCAGCCAGGCCGGATCGACCCCGGCGGCTGCGCGAACCACCGCACCGCCAATCTCGATGCTGATCGTTATCATCGCGTTCCGTGTTGCCGCCTCTGCGGCCGGCCCCGCAGCGGGGCGCAGCTCCGACACCACCGGAACAAAGAACGGCGCATCCTCCGCCGGCAAGCTCAGCAGACCAGCACGTGCCGCCTTGCGCCAGGCAAACAGGTGTTGCGGCGCGAGGTCGTGCCGGCGTGCCACCTCGGACACAACAGCGCCCGGCGCATACGACTCCGCCACGATCCGCCCCTTGACCGCGTCGCTCCATCGCCGCCGACGCCCACTCCGACCTGGATATCCACCCGGCCCCGCGGCCCCGAAGCGTCAACTATATGGTCAACCATATATGCGAACCCAACTGTAAATGACGCTCGCATGTTGCCGATCAGCTCACGCCCGACAAGGTGCGGAAGACACGCCGCTTACCATCAAACTCCGTTGTTCCGCAATGAGCCACCAAATCGATTGGCGGGACACAACGAGGGAAAGTCGTGTTGCGCTGGCGGCAACTCGCAGCCAGGATCTATATAAGCCCATTGCGCCCTTGCATTCACCAAGGACAATCAAGGCTCCACTCCATCTCGGTCGTTACTCTTGCCTATCACCACAAACGTTGTTCCTTCCATCACGAAGCACAACTGAGCGGCTCTCTCCTCTTTCTCACGATGTCATGGGGCGCGGGCAATCCAGTCAATGTTAATGCTCCTAACACGCTATTGGGCATCATCGGAAACCGCAGGGCTTGCTACGCAAACCATCTTGGGCGAAGCGATGTCAATCTCTCTTACGTCTATATGACTCAGGCGGATGCACATATGTGTCCGGACTGGTAAACTCACAGGCACCACCCATGTGAAATCGAACACGTCTCCTGCTGCGGCTCCGGATTCTTGCATTGATAGAGGGTTTACCTGGTTCATCGCTGTTCCCGAGGGTTCAAGCGACGATTCCGGAAACAATAGCGGCTTCCGCTCTTCCGTATTTGAACTCAATTTGTTCGACGCCAAATCCCGGAAACTTATAAGACAAAATGCGAACCGAAAAATATCCCAAACGCATGCGACCGCGCGAGATCGCGCAGGACTAGAGCATTACAAGCAACAGTTAGGTCAACAACGTGCTAATGAGCGATTGTAGTCCGTGTCGGCTGTAATGCTTCTTGTCAGTAAGTTCGTGTCCGTGTTGCCGCCGCAGATGTGGTGTTGTCGCGCATTGTGAAATCGATAGCATATCCATTCTTCACGCGGTATTGAAGTGGACCCTATGCTGAGGACCACTGGGTCCGGTTTGTTAAGGAGCTACTGCCGTTCGTTCTTCCCAATAACTTCACGATACTCTTGCTTGCTGCTGATGTGGCTGCGGGGATGTGGGAAACGCGCTGCGTTTTCAAAGCTTCTCGCTTGCGAGAAGCGTCATATCCGCAGCCCCTTCGCCGAAGGCGCCGGGGACACCGGCCCGCCAGACCGCCATCGGCGCGCGGTTTTCCAGCGCCTGATGAGGGCGCCGGAAATTGTAAAAGTCGATCCATCGGGCGATTCCGGCTTTGGCCTCGTGGCCATCCGAATAACCCTTGAGTAGATGTCCTCATATTTGAGCGAGCGCCACAGCCGCTCGATGAACATATTGTCCATCCAGCGCCCGCGACGGTCCATCGAGATCCTGACGCCGGTGGCGGTCAGTGTGCCGGTGAAGGCGGCGGTGAACTGGCTGCCTTGGCCGGCATTAAGGGGGCTTGGATGACAACGGCGAAATCGGCACATGGCACCCTCGAGCCGGAAAATCGAAGGCCAGCAACCCCCACGACTTTGGTCGCCGTCGCATCGTCCGTCGCAGCAGCGACTGACGCGAAAGCGCAAACATGGAACGCCGCTTGGATGAGCGACCCGGCCCGATGCTCAAGTGGCCGGCGCCGCGGGCGGTGCGCCGAGCTTTGCAGAAGAACAGGGGGGCAGCGGTTCTGCGCTTTCGCCGCGTTCGCCAGATCCCCCGCGGCAGCCTTGTTCGAGCTGCGCTGGAGCTTTTGGGGCGCGAAGTTCGGTGGTGCGCAGAGCTCGGAGCGCAATGCCGCTGCACGCTCGAACAACGTCACAAGCCGCATGTATACCGTGGCCGTCGGTGCCGCCTATCTGGTCCGGCCGGACCACGATCGCAGGTTTTGCGCTCGCCGATGGAGGCACGAATTCCGCGTTGTCTCTCCAAGCTCTCCTTACCGTCAATGCTGATAGCATCGACGTTGCTGGCGGCGCGCCGGTGAAATGCGAAGCCTGATCCGTGCTGAAGAATTCGGCCTGCCGTGACGATGCCATAGCGCCCACCAGCGTCCCGAGGCAGAACGCCGCATCCACGTGATCGAGAGCCGCCAGGGCCGTGCCCGGCGTCTCGCCCGAATCCAGAACGACCGCGAGATATCACCGATCTTATGTGTGGAGCGACTTCACGTCGACCGCTGGCGTGGCCGGCGCCCGGTCAGGAATCCTCGAAGCGCTTGGCTCCAATTGCGATTTCCATCCCGTGATCTAGTTGGGTGCACGTCGAAATGCAATGTGAGCTGGGCGATGGGTCGGTCCCATTGATGACGGCGAGGGCTACCGTCACCTTGAGGCCGGAGAGTGGCGGGACCATCTGCTCTGGGTTTCTCCTGTTCACGAGGATGTTCGTCGTGGTGAAGCGAAGAGTCTGTGGGACCAACTTCTATTCGGAGCGCAGCCGCTGCGTCGTTCGTTAGCTTTCGGTCCTACACGTTAGCTACATCGCAAGAGCCTTGGCCTCGACATCGGCGATCCGACGCGACCAACCGTTGCTGAAGAATTTCCATGACGGAAGCCGTCGCAAAAAACTACGTCGCTTTTCACAAATCGCCCGGATTGTTGTCTCTCTATTTGCGGCCAATACCTTTGAGATCGTCTCGTGTCCGACAGCGCCATCTTCCTTAGCGCCGACCGCGGCTTGCAACCAGAGCATGCTTCGTCGACACCCAGACAGCACGCCGGCGTCAAACGTCGCGAGATCAACTCCGTAAGGCAGACTTTCACCGCGCACCGGCTTCCAGTAATCTCTTTCGTAAATTGCCCTTGCATCACCAAGCGTCAGATTTTTGATGTCGAGGTAAGGATATGCATGAGCCGCGATTCCGTAGCGCGTCCCTTTCAGAAGCCCGATGCCTACACGTCCCCCAGTCCAATTGCCGCGATCACTTGGATTGTTCGAATATCCGCCCTCGTGCGTGAGGGTCACGGCGAGGCATTTTGCAAAGTTTGCAACAGCCATACTACTGCTCCTAAACGTCGTGCAAGACGTGCTTTGAGCGCGCTGACGGGCGACGTCCCTTCAGTTTGTGGTTGCGGTTTTGAAAGTTAACCAGCAGGACCGTGGCGTCGGGGAGCCCCAGCGAGCGATCGATGCAGAATCCGAAGGCAATCGCGCGGTGGTCACACGCGGAGGCGAGGTCCTCGAGCGAGTGAGATAGCGTTTGAGCCGCTTAGTCTGCGGACCAAGTCGCGGCCGGTGTTTACGAAGTGTTAAACGAAGTATGGCCGGCAGTTCGTAAAAGAACATCGCCTAGCAGATGTGGATCCGGCCCCACATTCACCGCGGGCTGAAGAAGTGCGAACAAGCAGCAGCTGTCGATCCGATCAAGTTGCAAACCTGGTGCCCTTTTGCGCCATCTGCCAGCCTCGTCGGGCGCCAAGTTTATCTTCGCTCGCATGTTGGCCGCACATAGCGCATCCTCAACAATTGCTCGACGTGCGGGCAGGCCGTGCGTATCGGTGATGCCCACAGCGACCACTAATGGGACCGCGGCTCGGGAATGAAGGCATTCGCGACAGTCGCTGATCGTCGCACCGCTCAGAACGTTGCGCTGATCGCAAGAGAAAGCCCCGTGGCCAAAAGAGGTGCGGATTAATGAGTGGGCGCAGCTTGAGATCCGATCACATCGATCGGGCGGAAGCCGCGGGGCTCTCGACGATATCAAAGCGGCTCTACGAAAACAGTTGGGTCGATACAGCCATCTGATGCGGGCGGGGCCGTTGTCTAACGTTTGCACGATACGTCGAACCAAGCTCGCAGAATGATTGGCAGGAGATCTAACGTTCATCCGTGTCGCTTAGTCCGCAAGAGAAGATCGCGAAGCAAGCATTATAAGCTTTCGAAAAGGATATTTGGCGTGAATAACACGTTAAACGTGCGTCTGCGCGGCTCATAGTAACAGGTGCACTCGGGCGTTGGCTCGATACTTGACGAAGCCTGCTGCCCGTCATGGAGACCGCAGTGAAGATGCCGAGTAGTGGCGTTAATGCGCACAAATTCGAAGGTTCGAGATTGCTGCGCCACTCTTCCATCTTGCGATGTGATTTGATAGATTCAGTAGCATCGAGCTAAGGAGAATTGATGTCGGGTGTCTGCTCGGAGGAGGTTCGGCCACGGCTGCGACTGCACGTGTTCGGCGCAATGCAGGCGTCGTGCCAGACGGGCGAGAGCGTTCTGCCGCGAGGTCGCAAAGCGCAAGGGATTCTAGCTTATCTGGCCATGTGCGGGGAGCCGACCGTCTCGCGGCGCCGCCTTACGGGGTTGCTCTGGAGTACGCGTTGGGAAGAACAGGCGCGCGCTAGTCTGCGGCAAAGCCTTTTCGAGTTGAGACGAAGCATCGGCGCGATCAGTCCAGAATTGCTTTGCATCGAAAATGACCGCGTGACGTTGCAGACCGGCAAGGTCTGGATCGAAGGGATCGGCCTCTCCAACGAACTTCATCGCTTAGCTTGTTCTCCCCGGCAGGATCCAAGCGTATTTTTAGAGACACTGCGTGGCCTAGATCAGGCGTTCGACCGGTGGATCGATATGCGTATCGCGACGTTCACTCGATCGAACAAATTCGTATGTGCTTGGGCGTGGTGCAATTGTCCGCACCGGCGCGGAAGGGAGTTGGTGCGGGGCCCGTCCAATTCGAGGACAACAATTTATGCGGCCGACTTTGCCCAGGTGTCGGAGAGGCGCTGACCTTGCCCCCATCTATCAAATCCCGGCTTCGCCCTAGCGGTTGGCTTTGCCCGGTTGGACGGTGGTAGCAACGGGAGCTGGCCGGAGCCTCGGATAGCGCAGCGACGGATCCAGGCGCGGATTAAAAGTTGCGCGCGACCTCAGATCGCGTTGCCATCCGGACTGCGAGTAGGGTCGGATGCGTTTGTGGTTGGCCCGTCAGCATCCAAGCGTGACGCGAGCCTGGGGAAGCGATGTGAATAGTGTCTCTTCAAGAGTTCGTCCAATAGCCACCTATTGAATCTCTCGATGTAGGCATTCTGCATAGGCTTGTCGGGCGCGATGTAGTGCCAGACGGCGCGGCTCTGATTTGCCCGCGTCAGTCTGGCGTTGCTGGTGAGTTCGGTACGTTGTCTCTGACCACCATTTTGGGCGTGCCGCGCTTGATAATCAACCGGCCTGGGTCCCGAGCCCCGAGTACCCGACAGCGAGGTGTCGGCCACAAGCGCCAGGTACTCGCGGGTGCAAGCATCGATCACGGCCAAGACACGAAAGCATCGGCCTCAGTGAGGTGATCCGAGGCGACGTCGAGCGACCTGCGGTCGTTGCGGGCCGTCGGCACCAACACTGACGCTCGACTCTCTCGCTTGCGGCTGCCAAGGCGGAGTACCGTGAGTTTCTCTACCCGGGAGAGCCGGAACAGCTTCTTGTGATTGACCAGGTAGCCCTCCCCCTAAGGCAGCACGTGCAGGCGTCGATGACTAGGTCAAGCCAAAGGGGCAAGGTTAGTGCTCAGCGACGGCGGCGAGTCCGGCGTTGATTTGATGTTGTAGAGAGACGCTGTCATGCGGACCGTTGCCATCGCGGTAGCCCCTCGGCTGATCATCGCCGCGCGGGCCTGGATCTGACACCGGTAGTCGGGGACTGCGAGAAGGCACGACTCGCATCGGAAAACGGCCGAATGATCCTGGATCAGGAAGATCAGCTTCTTTGGGCTCCGAGCTCGAAAATAGTTGGACTGATCGGCAGATCAACCTACTGGCGGGCGATCTGAAGGCTGCTTATGAAGGCCTCATAGAAGCACGCATTCGATCACATACTTGCATATCCAAAATCGTCTTGCACCAGTTCCGCAACCAGAGAAGGATAGAACTCCCACGCGCGCTAGCGCTGCCTGCTGCGAGCAAATCCGGCTGGCCGCGCGAATCGGAAGGCGAAGGACTCCTGCAGTGCAGGCTGGCCCTCGATGTTGCATCTGATGTCGCGGATGATCCGAAGATGTGCTTGAGCAGCAACAGCCCGGTTATGAAACGATCGCGATCGCCGGCCTGCCGTTCTCGCTGTAGAGCGGCCCGATCTCGCCATCGATCCAGTCCCGATCGGCCTTGCCGGGAAAAAGGACGAGCTAGTGCTTCATATTGATGATCTGGTCCGGCCGTGCCAGAGACAGGTCATTGGATTCCCGGTGGTTCTCCGGCCGCATCGTCCCTCCGATGGCACCATACGAGCGGAGTTCATTGCGACGGGGAATCCAGAAACGCATTTGCCAGGGTTGGCGCGCTCAAGGCTCAAAACCCTGCAAATTCCAACGCCCCCCAAAAAAACGTGCCGTAAGCTCAGTCGCTTAGAGGCTCGTTCACGGGTGGCTAAAATCTTGTCTCCTATTTCAGCTTCACATGGTCCCGTTTCGCGGGTCTATTTCATTTCTGGGCAACTTCATGCTTTCGTCCCGCGTACTCCAACATCGAGCGGCGATCCGAAAGCATACGCCTCGAGATGCGATACATTAAAGACATTTGTTACACGGAAGGACGTGCCATCAGTGGAGTGAACCTCACGATTCACTGAGACAACATCCTTGGTGCGGACAACTTCACCTTCAAAGGCTTGCCAAGCCCCGCCGATGAATGCCTCGAAGCGAGTAATTTTGGTAACTTTAGAGTCAGGCTGTGCCATCGTCGATGCTGCCCTTAGTTGGAATGCGGAAGTGGCTACATAGGGTTAGAGAGGTATGCAGAGATGCCTACATCCAAACGGAAGCCAGCTTTTCCCATGGACCTCGATTTTGCTTTTTCGTGGGATAGGCTGGATGAGCTTCCTCCTGAAAAACTCATCCAGCTCAACACCCTCAGCCCGGCTGGTGGTCTTTCATTGCCCCCCTGACTACCGAGCCAATTACGGGAGCGAGCTCGCGCGCAATGCGGAAGGCGAAACCGGCCAGACCCTTGTCAACTGCGCCGGGCTGCTCGCCGTTTATCGTTGTAACCATTGATGCGATCGCTGGAACTAGGATCGCATGGTCAATCCCGAGCATCTCTTGTCCGGCAGCGGCCGGACGGTTGGCCAAGCCACGCGCGATGGACGCGCGGCCCCCGAGCGGAGCTTTGTCGAGTGGGCCGGGCGGCTCAATCGCGATCTCTCCGGACAGGGAGCCGATCGCGGGAGTCAAAATACTGAAAAGAAGCCGCCCGACCTCATCGTTCTTATTCGCTACATTAAGTAGAAGTGGAATGAGCGTTCGTTCGTCCATTGATGATCCTCCAGTTAATAAGGGTATGGTACGTGTCGTACTGGCATGTTGGGAGGTCGATTGTGGCTTGCTAGTCCGCGACATCCTTAGGCGCCAAGTCTATGAACGAACGGAAGCGTATGCCGGCCGGAAGCTCGGGTTCTTTTAGAAGAGGAGTTTGGGTAAGCCCGATACTCTGGATCGTTGAGGCCGTGGCTCGTATGAGTTCAACCAACGTTGCTCCCACGCCAATCTTCTTCAAAGAACGGAGCAGGGCAAACGTGAAGGCCGACTTCCCCTCGGTTGATGCGGTGCTCGCGGTCGCCGTTTCCGTTTCTCTGCAGGCGGACAGAAGTACGCCCTTTATCTGCACGCGCCCGATCTTGTCCGGTGGCGGCGCAGACGCGATATCCTGGAAGTCGATCGCGGGATCAAGAGCAGTGGCGATAGGGGAAGAACTACGGATCAAGGCTGGTCCGCCAAAACGTCTGATTGCGTGTGCGCCGGCTTGCGATGGGAGGTGATCGACACACTGGCCCGGACGCGTGTATGCCTTGACCTTGGCCTCTTGAGCTATGCCGAAATGTTTGCACATCGGAGCCATTGAGCGTTTATCGAGCCCACCCGAGAAGCAGCAGTCCATAACGAGCGTAAGCGTTCCCGGCGGCAAAGCTTGCGTCATTTGACTGATCGCGTCATCGAAAAGAAATCCGTCATAGAGAACAACGCATTCTTTGATGACACCGTCTCTCAATTCATTCGATCCGTGACCGGAAAAGAAGAAAACCAACCGATCGTCCGGCGTTGCCCCAGCGATTAGCTGCCGTAGCGTGGCTGATACATGGGCTAGGGTGGCCTCGGAATCGACAAGTCGGACGATCTCATCGAATGCGTAATCCTCTTGGAGGACCTCCACGAAGGCATTGACGTCGTTGATACAGCTCGGAAGGTTATTGGCACTGCTCTGATAGTCGTTAATCCCCGCGACTAAGGCTCGGCGTCGAGGTCGAATGACGGCATCATTCCTGTAGTTCGCTACGGATGCATTCTTCTGATGCTCAAGCATAAAAGTCCTGGTAACCCGCGTCATTGACCGTCTAGCGTCTGCAAGAAATCAATACGAAGGATCAGAAGAAGCAGGCGTGAAACTCACGTGAAAAGCACCGTAGCCATCTATTGATGGCGCGTGAGCTGAGCCCCGCGATTCCCAAAAAAAAACGGGTTGAATCCGTCATATGGTGAGTTGAGGCCGGCAAACCGGAGCTTTGTTCGGCAGAGCTTTCGCTTCCGCATTCCATTGGCTGGAGGAGCGCAACAACGATGCATGCCTCAAGAATCCGGGCGTCCAGAAGGGCATTCTTCCTGAAGAAGGGCCATTGCAGGATTGCGGCGGCAGACATCTGCCGCAAGGCCGGGATCAGCCGTGCATTCGATTCGACTGGAGACGGACTGCTCCCAATGATGCGCGCGGCGCGCGACGTGTGGGAAGCGGCAGGGTATCGCGTCATTGGCGCGGTGCCTGCCGGCACGGCCACTGAGGCCCTGTCGAGCGCAGCGAGGATCCTTTCGTGTACGTTGTCGTCGTGGGAGCTGCGCTGGCAGAACGGCCGTGACGCCCTCTATGGGCGGACCGTCATGGTGATCGACGAGGCCGGCATGATCGCCTCGCGGCAAATGGCGACCTTCGTGGAAACCGCATCCCGGAGTGAAAACTCGTCCTGGTCAGTGATCCCGACCAGCTTCAGCCAATTGAAGCGGGTGCCGCCTCACGGTCGATGGCCGAGCGCATCGGCTATGCCGAGCTCGTGACGATCTATCGCCAGCACGCGCAATGGATGCGGGACGCTTCGCTTGATCTCGCGCGAGGGTGCATCGCCGATGCCTCCCTGCCTATCGCGCCCACGGCCGCATTCTCGGCTCCGAGCTCAAGGCCCAGGCGATCGACAACCTGGTCGCGGACTGAAACCGCGATTATGATTCGGCGCAGACCTCGCTGATCCTCGCACATCTGCGCCCCGATGTGCGCGCCCTCAACGATCTGGCGCGCGGCAAGCTGATCGAGCGCGGCCTCCTCAGGGAGGACATGCGTTCCGGACCGCGGACGGCGAGCTCCGCTTTGCCGTCGGCGATCAGATCGTGCTCCTGCAGAACGAGAGCTCGCCCGGGGCATGATCGGCAAGGTCGTCGAAGCCAAGCTCAGGCGCTTCATCGCCGAGATTGGCGAGGCGGGCAGCGCCAGCGGGTCGAGGTCGATCAGCGGTTCTACGCCCACGTCGATCACGGCTACGCCACGACCATTCATAGGTCCCAGGTCGCGACCGTCGACCGGGTGAAAGTGCTGGCGAGCCTCTCGCTCGACCGCCACCTTACCTATGTCGCGATGACTCGGCATCGCGAGGACGTGGCGCTCTCGTTGTCGGCCCTAAAGTCTGTAGATCATTGATCGTGAGCGGCTTCGATCTGTTCCTCATCGGGGCGGACTGTTTGGGCTGACCTTCCGCGGGTTGGCTGGAGCGGGTGACGATCGTCCTCAGGCGTGCTTCGCGATCACGTCTGCGTCGAGAGCGCGATCGGATGTGCTGCGTGCTCGCCCGTCCGTAAGCCACGATATCAAAGCGGCGACCATCTTTGGGGTGTGTCCAAATGGTTCCGTCTTCATGCTCGAAGCAGTCGGTGGAAGAGATGGCGATGAAGTGTTTAATGTCTCCCCGGGTGACCATGTCGTATCCACGCTTGTGGTACTTCCTTTTGATACTGTTAGCAGTAGTAGACGTCCACGTATACGGCGGCGTTGTGAGGGCCATCACCTCGTCCTCACCGAGAGTATCTGGAATGTCCTCGAGCCTCTGATTTCTGGCGCACGCCTCTGCAGCCTCGACCGTCAGATAGACGTACAAGGGGGAGATTTCAGGATCGATGCACTCCATCTGCTCGTCAACTGGAGAGTCATTCATACACGGTTCGGTTTCGAATTCCTTGAACGCCCCCGGAGGAAACTGAGAATCTTCACTCTCTTGAACCGTTGCGACCCACTTCTGTTGCCAGGTTAGAAGTTGCCGGGTGAATTCCCGGTAGTGTTCGAATGCCCTGCCTAGCGCCGCCTCCAAAGCGGATCGATCTCCCACATCCGCTAAATCGACGCTTTTAAACGTGGGGCGCTCATAGGCTGGCCAGCTATCGGCCATAATGAAAGAGGATGTGCAGAATAGATATGAAGAGAAGCGGGGTCGTTTGGAATGATGGAAGGGGAAAGCAAATGGCGTATATAAAGATAGCAATAGAGCTCCTCAGTTGCTCCATCGGTTTATAGCGACAATGTCGATTTCAGCCAGCGTCGACATTGACCGTGACCTGCCCCTGATTCTTCATCGAGCCTCCTATTGAGCCACAGTGACAGATCGTGACACGATCCAATTAGCCGATGCGTTCCGTCAGTAATTTACCTTTTCGACGGGCAATAAGACCAATGAAGATCAATAGCACGTTCAACTTCTCGAAGGGTCACCCGACAGTTTTGCCTCCAATTGAGACCCTTCCAATCATGCAGTTGGAGTGCGCAGCAGCTATCTGCGAAACATTATCTCGGCCATTTCGAGCTCCCTTTCAGCCATTTGGTAGATTGCGACTTCCAAATCTCCCCTAGCGAAGCTCGTCCCGCCTCGGCCATAGGATCTCTCTCTTAAGAGGAGAGCCGCCATCGGGGCAATCCGAGTCGCGCTGGGACGAGAAGCGCCCCGTTGGAATAGCAACAGATGGACCAACCCTCCTTTGACCAGCCCTTGAGCGAGACGCGGCTAGCGCGAGCGCAGCAAACCGATCCAGGCCCCTCCCGCCGTGGCGGCTCTGCCCAGGAGGGGCAGCGGATCGACACGGCGGCCCTGTGGCCAATTGGGAAACTTGTCATCGTTTCGAACCGCGTTGCCGCGGCCGATCCGGATGAACCCAAGGCGGGCGGTCTCGCCGCTGCCCTTGAGTCCGTCGTGAATCGCCTCGGCGCGGTCTGGATGGGGTCCTCGGGCAACGTGGGCTATGGTAGTGAGTACACGACGGTCTGCGAGCAGCGCGGCAGGGGCCAAGTGATGATGCTCGATCTGCCGGCCACGCATTATAGTGGGTACTACCAGCATTTTGCGAATTCGATTCTCTGGCCGGCGTTGCATTCGCTAGCCGAGCGGATCATCCCGTGCTCGGAAGAGCACTATGATAGCTATTGCCAAGTCAACGCCTTCGTGGCGAAAGCGCTGGCGGGCCTTGGGAATCGGAAGGCGTTCTGGGTACATGACTATCATTTCCTCCCGCTTGGCAAAGAGCTGCGTAAGCTCGGTGTCAACCGAGCCACCGGCTTCTTCCTGCATACGCCATGGCCGACGCCTGACGTGATACAGCAAGTGCCGCACTATGACGCACTGGTGGACTCGATGCTTTGGTACGACCTAGTCGGCTTCCAGACCTATAGGGATCTGAGCAATTTCCTTGCCTGTGCGCATGCCTATTGCGAGATAGTTGAATCTAAGAATGGTGTCGTACGGTCTAACCAAGGCCTGACGCGATGCCGAAAGTTTCCAATTGGAGTCGACCCGAAGCAGCTCGCAGCAGATGCCGTGAAATCGCTCGCGAAATACAAGACGGAAATCTCGTCGGTGCAGGAGAAACTGCATGGCGCGACGCTTGCAATCGGTGTCGACCGGCTTGATTATACCAAGGGGATCGACAACCGGATCAAAGCTTTCGATCTCCTATTGGCAGACGATCCGCACCGCGTCTCGCTGTTGCAGATCGCGACCCCTTCGCGCACCGATGTCCCAATGTACGAAAAATATGGTGCCTATATCGAGAGTTTGGTCGACGACATCAATCGCGATCATCGCGCGGACGACGGCTGGGAGCCGATCTTGTATAGGAAGGGCAATCTCCCTCAGGCTCAACTTGCGGGTCTCTATCGCGCTGCGCGCGTTGGTGTGGTGACGCCGTTGCGTGACGGCATGAATCTGGTGGCGAAAGAATATGTCGCTGCGCAAGATCCGAACGATCCGGGTGTGCTAGTGTTGTCGAAGCGTGCAGGAGCGGCCGAAGACTTCGACGAAAACGAGGCTTTGCTCGTCGATCCGACCGATCCTAGAGCCATCGCCGGTGCGATTTCTAGGGCGGTGAACATGCCGCGAGAGGAACGTCTCGCGCGCTGGCGATCGATGATGAACAAGCTACTCGAATATACGATCCACGACTGGTCCGACGCTTTCATTCGAGAGCTGTACAAGGGTCAAGGCGCTCGATGGAGGGCGAGACTCTCTCGATTCGCGTTTTCGGTTTGCTGCGGGCCCAACGTGGCCCTCCAACGGGAGACGCGACTTAGTCAATCTCTGGCCCCGCCCTGTCGCGCTCCGCGCGTGCCGCCGCAATCGGCGACTGAATATCGGGCGGAGGCTGATCTGTAGTCTCGCTCACGCCTGGCACTCAAGTTGATTCGTGAGCTGTTGTGGGAGACCGCAGCAAGACATGATCCAATTGGTCACTGGGATTACGAAGTTGCGGCCCGCCGGGCACTGTCGTGGGCACGCCGTTTGCGGCGCGATACGCCGGCTTCTCCTGGACCTCGTCTGCTCGCGAACAGCTCGCCCTTCTGTTGAGATTACGAGCTGCCTTTCATCTGCGTTGTTGAAATGTTGTATGTCGTATGCCGTTATGCGGCAATCGAATTTTTATTAAATAAGGCTCATTAGATAAACTGTTTCGAGATTGCACGGTCTTAAGGCTTTGCCAGTTGCATGCCATACATCTGTTTGAACGTGACTGGAAAACATAATCGAAAATAATCCAAACAATACCAAACACGGTCGATAATCAATTAGTCCATAACGAAGGGAAACAGGCGGAACGAGCCTGACGCACCGCTTGCCGGCCGGTTGAACCCGGTGTCGTTTCGATCTGTTCAAGAAAAGAGCGCCTAGTCGCATAATTCATGCACGGATGACAAAGAAAGTCGTCGTCTGATTCTACAGCTACAGCCGCGCGTCGTGCGCTAGTCATACGCCTTGGGAGGGCAGCAGGGCATCATTAAGACAATCATTACATTTGGCTACGCTGCGTAGCTAGATCGCTTTCCAGTGTGCCTTCGTCGGTTGCGATTTGGCCCCCTATAGGACCGACGTTGAAATGCAACGAGAGCCGTGTAACGAGAGCCATGTGAAGTCTTGTCAGGGTTTAATTGGCGCTGAAAGGGAAGCGCCGTAAGAAACGTGTACAGATCAGCGCAGTCGGGTGGCTTTTGAGGAAACGCAAAGTGTTCGTCTCTTAGCGCGATGATGGTGACAACTGAGGGATGTCATCCGTTGCCCTATTTAGCCCCCACATCTTGTTCCGCGTTCACTCAAAGCTTCCTAGAAGATCCTTCACGGTCATCTTCCATCTTCTCCATTCTGTCATTCCGTTTCCCTTTGTGATCGTACGATGACTGACCTCCCCCGAGCTTTTGAGCGGCCGCACTACATTGGTGTAAACTTCTCTCAGAGGACCCTTCCATCTACGCTAACAGCAAGGTTAGCCAACGCGATTAATCAGTATCGTGGTTTCCTTGAATCGCTGCTGGCCCGGCAGCAGCGCTGGGTTGTCTCTGTGAGGGGCGCTTGGTTATTTGCTCTCGAAAATGGGGAGATCTCTTACGATCACTTGCTAGAGTTCTCCCGCTTTCCATGCATGAATGATCCAAGGAGCGGCATCTTAGAACAAATAACCCGGAACCCAGATGGAACGCCCGCTGTTCTGTATGTTTACACTACAAATGATGCCGCACGCGCGTGTCTTTGCGCGGGAAGCTTAGAATTTATTCCGCAGAACATGCGCTTTAGAGGTGCGGATGGTCGACAAAGACTGGTGGCGGTGGACATCCGGCCGGATAGCGGGGATTTCTCTATTGAAACAATAGTGGAAAAATACCGGTCAGCTGGATGTACTCAAATTCAGAATGAGCAGATCGAACGCTGCCTTGTTATCGCCCGCACCGATTGGTTCAGTTACGATGCGCAGAAGGGCTTGTTCGACCGTGCTGGCTTTGACACATTTGATGTGTTGGCCATCACGCAGGTGATCACCTGCTGACCGCTTGAGTTGTGCGCTGGCTGACGCGGGTGCCGTCCGGAGAGTGGTTGGAATTCGCCGTGGCGCGATCTGGAGGACCACCCGGGAATGCTCGGCGCCACCAGCATGCGGGCAGTGTCCGCTTAGGGGGAGCCGCGCTGGGGCACTCGCCCCGCGAATGCTAGACCGGTCTACTACATTGCGAGAACTCTTTGCCGATTCCAAACGGGCGTTCAGGCGGCAAACTTCGACGCCGTGCCGAAAGATTCCACTGTTGCGACTTCGACGGCCGGCATGGGTCCTCCGCGTCGAGACCAAAGAGGCCTGGCCCGGGATGCGCGCCGCGCAGCAACTCGCAGCAGGGGAGCGCACCACGTAGAGTCTCAAGCGGGCCGAAGTGCAGCGCGTGACGCAGCGCCAGCGACAGACCCTGAAATGAGTTGGGCCCGTGCGGCGATATCGACTTGCTGACCACACAGAGCGGCGACGCTCTTTATGAGCGGGCTTAAGCCCCCGGCGCACAGTCCGCGCCGGATGTAGCCGCGGTCGAAGGCGCATTCGAACTGCGCCGTATCCGGCGGGCAGACGATTGAGATCGCCCACGACGACCGCGCGATCCGATGGTCCTTCGCCGGTATTAGACCACAGAAATGACGCGGATTCGATAGAGAGAGCGGCCTCGCCGAGTTGCCCTCTAGGACACGTCACTTTCGCGTTTCAATCCCGACAAGCACCTGTTCCGAAACGCATGAGTTGTCTCTTGAGATTGCGATTGGCCGCCGAAGCGTCGTGCGGCAGCAATGTGCCATATGAGGCGCGTTGTCTGGATCGGGCGCCATCCTGTCTGGCATTAGCGGCGCATTGTGATCGACAGTGACGATCCTTTAAGCGTTTTGAGGGGGCAGTTAGATTACCACTGCGTCCAAGAGGCAGACTCTTTGCCGTTTCGCAAAAGCCAACTTACCGTGCTGATAGGGAACTGAGGCCGACGCCTACGACGAGACCCCAGCCTGGTTTCGCTTATTTAAGCCTCAGCACTCAGCTCCCCCACAGCACTTCATTTCCAGCGGATTCTTCTGCGATATGTCATCATGCCTCTCGTCGCGTTTCGCCGTCCAATTTTTGGAACTCTGGATCTCATCTCCGCAACCGACGGAGATACATTGAAATGTCATCTAGCAACACAGCTAGTTAGATATGAAGAGTTCATGAATGACGTCCTGCTTCCCGCGCAACGCGGTTGGCTTGAGCTTGCGCAGGCTTGCGGGCTCGAAGCCGACTCCGCCGCACAACTTGCGACCCATCCGTGCACGGATCATTCAAACAGCAGCAATCGGTTCGAGCAGATCGAAACCACGGTGACTTCAACTGGTCGGTGGACGGTGCGCCAGTTACTTTACATCTACGTTCCGAAAGAGGTCGGGCAAGCATGTCAGAAAGGGCAAAGCCTTGATCCCATTCCGATTTACATGCGGGTGTTGGATCACGACGGTCGCCGCAAGATGCTAGCAGTGGACATCCCACCGTATGCGGCGAATACCTCTGTAGAGGAGGTAGTGAAAACGTATCGCTCAGCTGAGTGCCTTTCGGTCGAAGCCAAAGATATTGCTTGTTGCCTCGTTATCGCCAAATCCGATTGGACCCGATATGACCAGCAGAAAGGAGTGTTTATACGCGATGAGCTTGGATCGTTTGATGTGGTAGCAATTGCGCCAGTGCTACTTCCCAGCACTCTGCCCGAGGTTGCGAGCGATGACGACTAGGGCGCGGCGCTGGTCATTGAAGTGTTTGTTTCGGGTGTGTGTTATGTGTTCGCTTTCATTTAATGTGTCTCATTTGTTTGTAATGTGTCCGACGCGGAGTCGCGTCTGTTCTCGTGGCATTTTCTTACATTCAATAAAGAGCTCCGCTTTAGTTTAAGTACGTGTAAGCGAGCGTAATCGCAACTTAATGAGACCTATCTTTCAAGCAAAATAGTTCTGATAACCTTGAAGCAACTGGGCGCGGGGCTTACCCGCGCAGTGTGCGCATGGGAGTCTCTGCGCCCAGGCGCGCGATGTTTTCATGATGTTATTGACAGAGGCTCCGAACGAAGGGAAATCAGTAGCACTACTATTTTAGCGCGAAGTCTACGAAAAATTATTCTCTCGATCACGTTGAGGCAATTAGAAAACACAACAACGACTATAATGAAGATAACATAAGGATGTCATCGAGGAGGCGGACAACCCGCACCCCCATGAGAACAACCGACGACAAACACGAAATACCCATGACAGATCAAGCTCGGCCCCAGCAATCTTCTAAGTAAACATCACCGGCACATCAGCGATTATGTCATATGGAATACGGCAGCGACGATAGACGTCTCCATTAGCAGTCATCAGGTTCGTCTGGGGAATGACGAGGCAACGCTTGATATCGTCAGTGTTCACCCGATCGCATCCAAGTTGTCGGTAAATTGCCACTATGGCTCGCTTGGATGCTGCAAGGACATTCGGCGGAATCCCCACTGCAACGACTTGTCTCTCACCGTCCCCAGAGCACATGTAATCTGGAATGGGCTGCAGCGACTGCTGTTCCAAACAACTATTTGCAGCTTCTTCCGGCAGATAGACGTACAGCACGCGGGTCTCAATCTGCTCTAGGACATCACCCTGCGCCGGATCATTCATGCAGGGATATGACTCGAACTCACTTAGTACAGCACCGGCAACGCTACATCCTTGATCGCGCGCCATGTTAACCCATGTGCGCTGAGCCGGCAGCAGGGTTTCGATGATGAACCTATGATAACGCTCCAGTTGACCCCAAGTGTAAGTCAAGACATGCGGCCCCATATTGTACTTTTTGAAACCAAAGATGGGACGCTCAAAGAGGGGAAGATCAGCCATGGGGGGAATGGCGGTAGGTGGAGTAACGGCGATGCGTGAGATGGAATTTGGCTTTGCGCTGTGAGTGATCAAGAGAAACGATAGGGTTTAAATAGAGCAGATGCTGGGCTTGTTCGCTGAGAGCCACCGACGCGCTTTATTGGAGTTGAACTTAACAATTCGCGAGCGGTGCCGAATGTTGGCCTTTGCAGACCCCAAGACGTTGCGTCCTGCTGGACTGCTAGAAAATGATAGGCCAATGAAATAACCGTAGACGAACGGCCGTACACAGTCGTTTTGAATCGAAAGGTCATTTTCCAATCACATCGGCTCGCCTCTTGCAGGGGCTTATTCGTAAAACTTATCTAATCAACGTTCAGCGACGTCGCATCTCCGATTGAGGGCCGTGTTAACCCGAAAGCGCTGCGACGCTAGCAAGATCTGGCGCTGGTAATCATCGTAACGACGCACTTGGGTCGTGATATGATTCATCACGAGTGACCCGAGAGCCCGATGAAACAAAGCCGGGGCGCTCAAAGCGGGGGAGATCAGCCATCGCAGTAAACGACAGAAATCTTTGATCCGTGGAAGTTGCTTGGCTGTGGCAAGTGATCAACAAATTGAGACGTCGAGCTCATATAGTTGGTCTTTCCTTACGTCAGTCCATGTGCAAAATCGTCGTAACATTTCGGCGCAACGGCGATCTTTCGAAGACATAAGGCGATCGTGCTGAACAAGGACGATGGAAATCGACGGAAATAATAGCTCTTCCATTGCCGACCCCCTTGAACATCCAATCGTCACGAACTGCCCTTGGTATTGTCCATTGGACGACAATGACCTGCGAAGCCTAGAAGCGCGGCTCTATCCTGCTTGAACAGCCACACTCCGATAGCTTTTCAAGCAGGTATTTTCGTTCAATGAATGCGTCCCCTTGATCTATGGTGGCAGCAGGGGGAGTTTGAAGCTCAGTCGAAGCGCCGCTGGGAGGCGCTCATGCAACGACCGCAGATGGCGGCCGCGAAATGCCGCCCGATTTTGCGACATCGAGCTTAGTTAGAGAGTGCACCTCTCTTGACGGTACCACGGCGGCAAGCGTCGTGAGATCCAAGACAGCGCGCGGGCAAGTGCGGGCACATCGGCGACGTTCGTGCGAAACCGCTGGATCGGGTCGTTAGTCGGCTTCGATGAGCGACGAGTGCTGATCGACGAGATCTCTCTCTCGCAGCGATGCTCACTGCGCAGCGCCACTTTCAAATCGGCTTGGCGCTGCAGCCGCGCAACTCACCCACCCTAACGTAACAACTGAAAACAGAAATCTGCATGGTGTGAGCCTCCTCGGGATTGGGGTCGTACGCGTGCCTGCTCTTCGCGCCGACTACATCCGCCATACTCCCGCGAGTGCAACCATTGCGAAGTCCTGGCAAAGTACTGCGATTTGGAATGTAACGACATTTCTACCGGCAACACTGAGAAATGTCTGGTTATTCTCGAACCGACTTCTTTCGGAGCAAAAGGGGCATGACTTTTGGACCCGTCGGTACTTTGGCAAGTTTGATATGTTGGCTGCCTGTAGCAAACACACCTTCGAATTGATCTTCATGGTTGAGACGCGCGCTTGCTCTTAATGTGCTGTTGGGGGTGCTTTGGTTTCAGGGCGGTGACTTATCACTAGTGTTCTACGTTTTTCGTTCGCAACTGACCTGCCACAACGTCTTGGCTGGTTCGCAAGGTCGAGCGGCTCGTTTTCCAAGCGCGGAGACGCGCTTTCGAGATACGCCAACCGATTGCAGGCTCTCTCGATGTCCGGCCACGCGAATGCGGCACGCATGCTAACAAGACGCGACAATTCGCTGCATGGTACTGGCCCCAGATCCAGCGTGCCACAGGAGCTGTGGAGACTGGTGAGCTCGGGGGAGACCAGCGAACGGTAGGCACGGAACAGGGGCAAATCACGGGCGTCGACTGCGAATCTGACCTTATGGCCTAATTCGCACCTTCCGTGTCTTGCACCAAATATGCGGAAGAACCGCCAGAAGCCGCCGAACCTGATCGCTGTCCTTCGCCGCCGCGCCAACCGGCGCACCTCAACCGCTGTCAAATCCGTCCGAACCGCAATCGGCTGGCCCATGGCAACTCCCGTTGCCATGTTGAATCATCGACCCGCTGATTTGGAAAGCCCCCTAGAGTCAGCACCTGGGCGGATTGGTATTAAACCCAACTTGTGCTTCGCAAGCCCGTGCCAAATACACCGTATATGACCTAATAAGATCAAATGCGCTAACTCGCTTAATCGAGAGTCGGAATATTGATAGCGTGCAATAGTGCGAAGGAGGGGATTAAAAGAAAAGGGTTACAACGACGGAGCAACAGTCGTACCAATAGTTGCTTGACTTATTTCATTTTTATCAATTCACAATACAGCAAACCCGCCGCCATGACGGGTGATAGGTGTAGCGAGCTACACTCGTAAGGTGAACAAAGTTCAAAAGACAATAAACCGACCAAACGCAACACCACCTAATGCCAGGCCAGACAGCGACTTGATCACTCGTCGTCATCGTCGTTGTCGTTGTCGTCCTCGCTGTTGTCCTCGCTGTTGTCCTCGTTGTTGTCATCGTTGTTGTCCTCGTTGTTGTCCTCGTCGTCCTCGTCGTCCTCGTTGTTGTCCTCGTCGTCCTCGTCGTCCTCCTCCCGTATCGCGCGCCCCCAAGAGACAACGTCGATGTTACTCTCGTCGGGCGCGTCGCTGCGGATGGCAACGAACCAGGTATACCCATTATCCATGCACCACCCCGGCGCCTCAGCCGGATGCGTAGTCGATCTCACCTTCGTGGTGCCAGTAAGGCTGCCAGTCTGGACACACATACGTGCATCCGCCTGACTCATATAGAAGTACGTGAGGTCAACATCTTGCCCAAGATGGCCTTCGTATAATTCCCAGCGGTTGGCGATGGCGTTCGCCAGCGAGGCGGTATCGTCAACAGTGACTGGATCGCCAGCGTCCCACGACATCGAGAGAGAAGAAGAGACTGGAAATGAGATCAAAGCGAAGGTAATTAGGTTTGTGAGTAAGTTAAGGAGCCAAACGGGATCAAGTTTTATAAGCGAAGAGTGGCCTGTGCTGGCGATTGGGGGCACTCTTCCTTATTGGACCGGATTTTGGACGGTGACATTTGATGATCATTCGGAAAAGGCTAGACATTTTCCATATCGGCCCGCAGTGATCCACGAAATGATGCGGCAACTTCTGCATTGCGACTGCCATCGTCTGTCCTTATCCAAAAAGCGAAATCCTTTCGCCTCACCAAGGGTCGATATCCATCGTGAGCGCATCGACACACAAAGTGCCCCTTTGCAGAATCGTAGAGCGATTTCAGCATTATCGCCCCTTGCTTTCATCAACTCGTGAAAGGGCGCGCGTTGACTAGACCAATAGAGTTTAGCCCTTGGGAAATACAGATGGTTCTCGTGGGTCCTTCTCGTAAGACTTCTTGGCCTTGTGGGAAGGCGCGGTTCGCGCCGAATGGAAATTCCAAACGCCGCTATCACTTTAACTCACCGAGGCCCGAAGGGCGACAACGTTGCATAGAGCTGGCTCCGGAAATCTGGACAGGGCGATAAGTGGAGTTTCTGCCTGACGGCGGGCAAGATTGTCCCGCGAATCAGGAGAGACGATGAGCAGACGAGCCCGCCGGCACCACGCACCGGCATTCAAGGCCAAGGTAGCGTTAGCCGCAATCAAGGGCGAGATGACGCTGGCCCAGCTGGCTGAGCATTTCGACGTGCACCCGAACCAGATCACGCAGTGGAAGTCCCAGCTTCAGGAAGCGGCGGCCGAGGTATTTGGTGCTGGCGGTGGCAACAGAACGAGCGAGCCGGCGGTGGACGTGAAAACGCTGCACGCCAAGATCGGGGAGCTGACGCTGGAGAACGATTTTTTAGAAGGCGCGCTCAGCAAAGCCGGTCTGCTGAGCGCAAAGCGATGATCGACCGTGAGCACGGCCTGCCGATCACGAAACAGGCGGAAGTTTTGAAGATCAGCCGTGGCAGTGTCTATTATCTACCACGTCCGGTGTCGCCCGCCGACCTCGCGATCATGCGCCGGCTCGACCGGCTGCACCTGGAGTTTCCTTTCGCCGGTTCGCGAATGTTGCGAGACCTGCTGGCTGCCGAGGGGTGCAAGATCGGCCGCCGGCATGTCAAAACGCTGATGCGGCGGATGGGGATAGAGGCGCTCTACCGCCGTCCGCGCACCACCAAACCCGAACCCGGGCACAAGATCTATCCGTATCTGCTGCGCGGGATCGAGATCACACGACCGAACCAGGTCTGGGCAATGGACATCACCTACATCCCGATGGCGCGCGGCTTCGTCTATCTCGCGGTGGTGCTTGACTGGTTCAGCCGCAGGGTGCTGTCGTGGCGCGTCTCGATCACGATGGAAGCCGCATTCTGCGTCGAGACGCTGGAGGATGCTCTTGCTTGCCACGGCAAGCCGGAAATCTTCAACACCGACCAAGGCTCGCAGTTCACGGGCGCCGCGTTCACCGGCGTGCTCGCCAGTCAGGGCATCGCCATCAGCATGGACGGCCGGGGCGCCTGGCGCGACAATGTGTTCGTCGAGCGGCTGTGGCGCAGTGTCAAATATGAGGAGGCCTATCTGCGCGCCTACGACACCGTGTCCGACGCCCGCGCCTCGATCGGCCGATACCTCGACTTTTACAATGGCCGGCGCCCCCACTCGAGCCTTGACCGCGGCACCCCGGATCAAGCTTACTTCAACCCGCTGCCGTTCCGCGCGGCAGCCTAACTCTGGCAGAAGCTC
>NZ_LUUB01000068.1 GCF_001641635.1 Bradyrhizobium centrolobii | reverse complement strand
CGGGAATTCGGCAAACGGGCGCTCGACGTCGCGATCAGCGTTCTCGCGATCGTGGTGCTGGCCCCCGTCTTCACGGTGGTGTGGATAGCAATCCGTCTCGACAGCCCCGGACCCGCGGTCTTTCGCCAACGCCGGATCGGGCGAGACGAGAAGCCGTTCAACTGCTTCAAATTCCGGACGCTCCGCCACAAGGCCGACGAAAACGTCCATCGCGAGGCGATCCGGCGGGTTTGGGCTAAGGAACCCCTCTCGGACGACCCCGATGCCCCATACAAGCTGACAGACGATCCTCGCGTGACGCGCGTGGGGCGGTTGCTGCGGAGAACCAGCCTCGACGAGCTGCCGCAACTCCTCAACGTGTTGCGGGGCGAAATGAGCATCGTCGGTCCGCGGCCGGCGATCCCTTATGAACTCGAATACTTCCGGGACTGGCACCACAAACGTCACATTGTGAAGCCCGGAATCACCGGAATTTGCCAGGTGCACGGCCGGCGGTTGGTAATTCGGTTAAGCTGCCCATTCAGCAGAACACGGCATACAAGTCGGCTCCCGCAGCCTGAGTGATCGGATCTGGCACGTTGGGATCGGTGAGCCAATATGTGAGGGATCTCAGAGTCTTGTTGACCGCCGAGGCTCGTCGATCGCGATAGCCCTCCGGCTCAAACTGCAGCCGGAAAATTCTCCGCTCGACCGTAGCGAATTTGCGCTTAAATCGAAGCAATCCGGGTTGATCGAGGTCAGATGCGCCAAAGTCGAGCAGATTAAGGCCACGGCGCTGTCCAATTCTGATGCCTTCCCAGACAAGAAGATCATTCGGACACAAGCCGCGTTCCAAGGAGGCGTTGAACTTATAATACAGCGTGCCCCTGCATTCGAGGAATACAGTGGCGGCGACCGGGGATCCGTCAACCTCGGCAAGAAGAACCGTCAGGTTATCATCTTTTGCAAACGAAGCATGCAGGTTCTCAAAAAAAGCAAAGGGCTGCGGGAGGAGACGATATTTGGATTTTCGAACATGACAATGCATCTCATAGAAGACATGAAGATCATGGAGCTCTTGGCTCGCACGGACCTTGATGCCGCTCCGCTGAGCCTTCCTGATATTTTGACGAGCTGCCCCCAAGAAGCCGCCCCATATTTCAAGCTCCGGTCGAGCGAGGTCGACGCTGTGCCAAGCCGCTTCGCCGACCTTCACAAAGCGCTCATCTTTTGCGGGCAATTGATTACTAAGACAGCGAAGCGTGATTGGAAAACCCAAGGAAATCAGCGGGGCAACAAGCTCGCGCCAAGTGTCGCCATCACTAATTAGTGGATCGCAGTAATCTGAAAATGGTCCGCAAACAATCCGCTCGCCCTTCAGATCGGAGAGCTGACAATATAGGATGGCCCCGTCTGCTTTGCCGTCATTCTGAATACCTTTCATAGATACCGAGACCTTGAACCCGTACGTCCGGGCTACCGCCTCCGTCCAACACTGCGAGGAGAACAAACTGTTTAACGGGTGATGCGCAATCGCGCGCCACATTTCGGGCTGTCCATCGATATGCTCTAGCATGCGTATCCTTCCCCCATCCCTGCTAATTCCCCGGCTCCTGCCGTTCTTCGATTTACCTAGCGGTTCTATCGAATAGAACCGCTCCAGGAGTGCGGCAAAGGATCCAGAGATCGAGCCATAGCGATCGTGATCGAGCATAGACCAGGTCCAGTGCCAGCATTTCCGGCATCGATAGCCGGTTGCGACCATTGACTTGCCACAATCCTGTAATGCCGGGGAGACAGTCGTGCCTCCTGCGTTGCTCGGCTGTGAACAGCTCGACTTCCCACGGCAATGATGGCCGAGGCCCGACCACTGACATGTCGCCGCGAAGCACATTGAACAATTGTGGGAGCTCGTCCAAGCTGAACCGCCGAAGAAGGCGACCCACGTTCGTAATCCGCCGGTCTGCCTCCAACTTGAAGACGCCATCGCTGGTTCCTGGTTGGCCCCCCAACAGCTCTCGGGTGTTCATTTGCCGCAGAGGCGTGTCGTCAGCGTCGAGATACATGGTTCGGAACTTGAACATCGTGAACGGTCGCTCGTTCTGGCCTATGCGGATCTGCCGAATGATGGCCGGTCCGCGACTGCTAAGCCGGATCAGGATGGTCAATCCGATCATAGGTAGTGCACATAGCAAGAGCAGCGGACAGGCGACAGCGAGGTCAAGAACGCGCTTTCCGCGTCGCTGGTTGGTCCTTGGATCTCCCAGAAGCGGCGCGTTTTGCTGTTCTTCCCGGAACGCCCCGATCCAGGACTGCGCTTTCTGATCGCTTTCGTCGAAGCCGCCCATCAGCTACACTGATCCGTCTCATCTGGCGAGGCTGCTGCGCGGTTGCCAGGAGCGGCCACACAATCGCTGCGCCGAGAAGCGAGATGAATTCGCGTCGCTTGATTGTAATAGCATCATGCTGGGTCGAATTGACCTTGCCCCTTTGGCTTAATCCGGTTTGAGGAGAGCTTCCTACCCGGAGCAGTACAAGAAATATCCCGATCATCATCCTTCGGCGGCAAGGCCGCCGGGCATCCTGCGGATCGTCCGCGACCTCGAGATTGTGCTCCTCTTTGGGAAGTCCTATACGAAAGGTCGCCTGGTTTCCACTGACGGAGGTAGGGCAGTGGTTCTGTCGGCCAGCATATCTGCGGGAGCTGATGCGACCGGCGGGGTCCTTATCATCGTCGAAAACCTGCCGGTGCCGGCCGATCGCCGGGTCTGGCCGGAGGCCACAGCGCTGCACCAGGCTGGTTACACCGTTTCGGTTATTTGTCCGAAAGGGAAGGGATATGACAAGGCATACGAGCAGATAGACGGTGTGCATATCTACCGCCATCCACGGGGTGTGGAAGGCTCGGGCGCCGTGACTTATCTTCTCGAATATACCGTCGCCCTTTTTTGGGAATTCGTTCTCTCGTTGAAGGTGGCGCACCGGCATGGATTCGATATTCTTCATGCGTGCAATCCACCGGACTTGATCTTTTTGATCGCGATTTTTTACAAGTTCTTCTTTGGCAAGAAATTTCTGTTTGATCAGCATGATCCCGCGCCCGAACTTTATGAAGTCAAATTCGGCCGCCAGGATTTCTTTTATCATCTCCTGCTCTTGCTTGAACGCTGGACGTTTCGATCGGCCGACGGGAGCCTCGCGACAAACCCTACGCTGAAGCAGCAGGCCGTGGAGCGAGGCGGGATGCCGCCAGACAGGGTCTGGATCGTCAGAAGCGTCCCCGATCTTGGGCGCTTCAGGCAGGCCAAGCCCGATCTGTCAGTCAGGCGGTCCTTTCGATATCTCGTCGGCTATGTGGGAATGATTGCCGAGCAGGACGGTGTAGACCTGCTGGTCAAGGCGATGGAACGCATCGTCAAGCGCCTGCATCGAACAGATATCGCCTGCCTGATCATCGGCGACGGGCCGGAAGCAGGTCGGCTCAGGACGCTCACAGGCGAACTCGGGATCGCCGACAATGTCGAATTTGCCGGTTTCATTACGGGCGACGCGCTTCCCGCCATGCTGGCGGCTTGCGATATCGGTGTCGTTCCGGATCCGCCCAATGCCTGCAACGTGATTATGTCGATGATCAAGGTCTTTGAATACATGGCCATCGGGCTGCCGTTCGTTCTGTTCGACTTGCCACAGGCGAGGGATGATGCAGGCGACGCCGCTCTGGTGGTGGCGGAGCCGACGCCGCAGGCGCTCGGCGAAGAAATCGTGGCGCTGCTTGAGGACGAGGCCGGACGCGAGCGTATGCGGAACTACGGCAGGGAGCGTGCCTACGGCGAATTTCAGTGGGAGCTTGAAAAGCATTCTCTCCTCGCCGCTTATGCGAGGCTGGCGCCGTCGCTCGCACACGATAATGCGGCTCGATCCGCGCGTGCGCATGAGAGGAAGGCAGGAACACCAGCCGATACCGATGCTCCCTGAGAGCGGAAGCAATCACCGTCCGTGCGGTGGAGCGGGTGAACTGCTGTGACCGATCGCGAGGTCGCAGAGAGTGTACCAGGGGCCAGCCCCCTGGATCGCGAGCGTAATGTCCGGATCTTGGCTCCCGGCTGCGGCGAGACCGATCTGCACGGGGTGCGCGCCAGGGGCCAGACCTCGCGTGGCAATCGTTGCGACGTCCGTGCGCGTGCCGGGAAGAAAGCCTTTCATTGAAATTGCGGTTTCGAAGACTCGGGTGCCGGTCCGGACCAGAAGCCGTTGATCGAAATACATCGGTGCATTCCCCTTGTTCGTCCAATTCAACGTGAGATCAAAGCTCGGCTGCGGCCTGCCGACTTGGGAAACCGCACGCTAGTGAGCACAGAACCGGTAGCCGAGCTTCGTGATCATGTCCTCTACGGCGGAGTACATTACCGCGTGGACGCGTCGTTCCTGTTGTTGAACTGGGAGGCATGGTTGTGGATGGCCCACTGGAAGGCTTGTTGCCAGGGTAATTCGACGAGACCCAGAACGACATTATTTCGCATGTTTCCAGAATGACCGGTGAGAACACGTCGTGGAGCGCATTCAGGGATGCCGTGCTCGGCGTTGGAGGTGATGGTCTGATAGGTACCAGTTCCACAATGCGATTACGGAAGTAGACGCGCGACCAATCCCTGACGAATTCGCGCGACACGGAAAAACTCGCATATGACCTCCGCTCCTTCCGATGTGACGTGCCGGCCCCGGTCCTCGGCCAGCCTTGAATGAGTTGCGGAACTTCAAGCGTTGAGCCATTGAGAGGGTACCTGCCAGCCCGCGCTAGAGAACGACGACGTGGATTTTGTCTGCGCTGTCGGATGTTTTTGTCTACGCGTTTGAGGCGATACCTCTTTTGGTCTACCTCTTTCGATTCTTGTCCGCGTGGTTTTAATGCGTCGTAAATCGCATCGTGCTGCGCTAACCTCATCGAGACGCTCCGCGCGTGGACGACTTACTCGAGCGCAGCAGACCGCGTCCTCGAGTAGACAGAGCGGACGGGTGCGAGCCGGGCCTGTTGAGAAAGCGGAGCTTTAGGTGGAGCTGCTGCTTGCTGCCAAGCTTCTGATTGCCGCGCTGCGGCGTCGCAAAGTTGCGTCGCTTGCCGTCTTCCTGACGGTCCTCGCCGCGTCCCTTTCCGCCTATCAGCTTGTCGGGCGGCGTTACAACGCCGAGGCCCTGCTTCTGGTTGGCAATGGTGTCAAGGACTCGGAATCCCGCAGCGTCGTCGACTCCCGAAGCATGGTCGACCCTACCGGTATCAATTCGCTTGCCCGACTTGCCGAGACAGAAGACGTTGTGCGCGAAGCGGCGAACAAGGTAGGTCTTCAGCGCCTTTTTCCTGACCTCGACCGGATGCAACCGAACGGCGGCCGCCTGATTTCGATCTTGCGCGAAGCGGCAGCTGAGCTAGATCTCAAGCGCTTGCTTTCCGCTGATCAGATTTCGATCTTACGCGAAACGGCAGCTAAGCTAGGTCTCGAGCGCTTGCTTTCCGCTGATCAGGCCCGCCGCAACGACGACATCCTGATTTCGATGCTGCAGCGCTCCATGTCCGCACGAGCAGAGGGCAAAACCGACCTTCTGAAAATTTCATTTCCTCACCGCGATCCGGTGATCGCGGCCGAGTTCGTCAATGCGCTCGCTGACGCTTTGGTCGCCAAGCAGGCGGAGCTTCTCAACGTGCCGGGCGCCTTTCAATTTTTTGACGTGCAGAGGAAACAGCTGCAGGAAGAGGTTCAGAAGGCGGCCTCCAGGCTTGAGAGCTTTTCGGCTGCAGTCTCGATCTATTCCATCAACGATCAGCGTACTCTCCTTCTCAACCGTGCCGACCAACTTACCCAATCCCTCAGTTCAACGCAGGGCTCCATCGTGGAGCTGCAAGGTCGGAAGGAAGCATTGACCGAGCAGTTACTGAGGCTGAAGCCGGTCACGCAATCGCAATACGTCTCCGGGATTGTGAGCAGCTTGGGAGCAACCAACGTTGAAAGGACTGAAAGTCGCGCCAGGATCAGCCAGGCGGAGCGATCTCTCACCGAGGCTCCACCGCTCCTTCTCATCCGCGTCTATCAGGACACAATGGCTGCTCTTTTCAAGGTTGACGCGGATTTTGCCGGCACAAAGAATCGGGAGGCACACTTGGGCACAGAGCTCCAGCGTGTAAACGAGGAACTTGCCGCTCTCTCGTCGAGAGAGGCGGAATACAATCGGCTGAGCCGGGACCTGACGCTGGCGGTGACCGCTGCCGAGAGTTATGCGAAGCGAACCACCGAAGAGCGGATCAACACGAGTCTCGCGAACGCACGCGTATCGGGCTTGCGAATTGCGCAATTTGCCAGCCCGCCAGATTCTCCCGCCTTTCCCCAACTGATCATTTTCCTGGCGCTGGGCCTGGTCGGGGGGATCGTTTTGGCATCGGCTGCGGCTCTTTTGTCAGAAGCGTTGGTTAGCGTCGGCACATACGATGTCGTATCGCCCGGGTCCGCGGAAGCCGCGACAGACGTGCGGTCGCGCGCCGAAACCGCGCGAAACCCCACGTCGTTTAACCTCCCTGCGCCAGGCGTCGCACAAGCGCTATCGGCGGTGCCACCCGCTTCGTCGACATAGTTTGCGGGCAGGACCGTCGTATCCATTCGGCGTAGGCCGCAGGGTCACTGCCTGAGCAGTTCCGGATTGTCTTTGCAGAACCTGGTAAGCTCGATCAGGTTTTCGATTCCGAAGTCGGTGAACGCCTTGACGCCGTCTTCTCCAACGCCATAGACCCAGATGATCTTGTCCTCGATGTCCATTTCAATCGAGATGTCGCGCAGCCGGCCAGGACCGGCACGGTCGTATCATCGGCATGAAGGCACTCGGCCGCCATGACATGGGCTTCCGCCAGGCGCAGAAGGGCTCCAGCGACGCACAGGGCGATCCTACCGCCATGGTCGACAACGCTATCGGCACGCCTTCCAGAGCGTAGCGCTCGGACTGGCGGTCAAGGGCTGATGCTGACCGAACTTCTCAAACATGATCACGGCCAAGAGGCGCGGGCTGGCCCATCCCCTGGCGACGGCATGGAACGGCGCCGGCGGCTGGCTGATCTTATCGCAGTCGCGGCAGGTGAACTTCTCGCGCACCGTCTCGATCACCTTCCACTGACGTGGCGAGCATTCCAACGTCTGCGTCACGTCTTCGCCGAGTTTACGTCTGCGGTCGCCAGCCCAATTGCGGATTCCGCCAGTCGATGCCCTCGAGCATATAGGCCATCTGCGCCGCTGAGATCGATACCGCGCCGGCCGACGCCGCGGGCCAGATGAACTTCCCGCGGTCAAGACGTTTGGCGTAGAGCGACAGTCCGATCCCATCGCGCCAGAGGATATTGACTAGATCGCCGCGGCAGCTCGGAACGATGTAGAGACCGCCAGTCGGGATCGCGCTTCAAGCTCTCTTGAACAGTAAGAGCCAGGCTTTGCATGCCGCGGCGCATGTCGGTGTGGCCAGTGGCAATCCAGACTTTGACGCCACTCGGAATCGAGATCATCGTCGTCGCAGGGGTTCAAGAACACGCTGCAGGGCCGCGGCATCTAGTTCCCGGTCAACTCGAACGCGACAGCCACCGCCAAGCTCAATCTCGATGATTCCAGCTCACAGTCTCCCCAGCCTGCAACGTCTCTTCAACCAGACGAACCTTCTCGCCGTAAGTCCATCGGCGCCGACGTTCAGCGCCGACACCTTAACCTGCATGCGCCGCATGACCTTAAGGCTAGACTTAAGGTCAAATCCTCAGGCCGCCTCTCAAACTACACAAGGTGGCGCTCGCCGGAGCGATACGGACCGTCTTGCGGTCGACGAAGTCAGGAGCGCCAAACTATTCCCTAATGCCATCGAAGAACGTTTATTGGGCTGATCGATCAGCGCCAAGAACCTACCGGTTGCGACGCGGTTATTTCGCGCTGCCAACTTTAGGGTTAGCCCCCAATAGTGCGCTCCACTGGGCTGGCGAGAAAGGGCGATTGTAGTAGTTTGTCATACAGGGCGTAGAAGCGGTAATCACCTACTGCGTACGCTTTTGCGTGGAACGCCCTCTGCAGTTTCCAATTCGAAAAAGAGTGTGAACCTAAGGAGGGGAGCATGTCTCGTTCGATAGTACTGCGTTCCAAGCTTGTCCCTCACTTACTCGATACTCCGAACCAAACCGAGCACGCGGAAGTTCAGACCGCGAAAGATGGCCCGTTGCTCGCCGTCATCGGTTGCGGCTACTGGGGTGCGAAACACATCCGAGTCGCCTGCGATGTACGCGCCGCAAGGATGTCGATGGCCGCTGATCTGCGTCCTGACAGATTGGAATATGTCCATTCACAATATCCTTCTGTCGCTGTTTCGCGTGATATCGGCGCGGTACTGAATAGCCCTTCTATAGACGGGGTCATCGTCGCCACCCCCGTGGAGACGCACTTTAAATTGGCGCGGGCGGTGCTCCAGGCCGGAAAGCACGCGCTCGTCGAGAAGCCGTTGGCCATGACGAGCGCGCAATGCCGCGAGTTGAATGCGATCGCCGAAGAGCGCAAGCGTGTGCTGATGGTCGGGCACACGTTCGAATATCACCCGGCGGTGGGTTTCATGCGCCAGATGATCCAGAGCAGCTCTCTCGGCGAGCTTTACTACATTGATTCGCGGCGCCTGAATCTCGGTCTCTACCGGCAGGACGCCAATGTCCTTTGGGACTTGGCGCCGCATGACCTCTCGATCATCTTCTTCCTGCTGGAGGAGGTGGCGCAAACCATCGGCGCCTGGGGTTGCGCGCACGTTCTGCCCGACGTTGAGGACGTTGTTTACGCCAAGATGGGCTTCAAGAGCGGCGTGGCCGCTCATATGCATGTTTCCTGGTTGGACCCGGTCAAGGTGCGCCAGATCACGATCGTCGGCAGCGATGCGATGCTGGTTTTCGACGACGTGCAGCCGTCCGAGAAAGTGCGCGTTTACCAGAAGCGCTTCAGGCCGCAGATCGACGGCAACTCCTACGCCGACTTCCAGTCCGCCTATCATCACGGCGACGTTCATATCCCAGCGATATCCAACAGCGAACCGCTGAAACTCGAGATACTCGACTTCGTCAACGCGATGATGACCGGAGAACGGCCGCGCGCGGACGGAGTGCATGGGCTGCGCGTTGTCGAAGCGCTCGAGGCGGCATCAGCGTGCCTACGGCGCAAGCACAAACACCGTAGCACCGGTAAGGATCAACTGACGTTCCGGCGGCGGAACGTGTCGGTGGGAGGCCCGAAAATTGCTGTCACATGAAGCCACGCGACGGAAGGCGATCCCCCGGGAATTCGGCAAACGGGCGCTCGACGTCGCGATCAGCGTTCTCGCGATCGTGGTGCTGGCCCCCGTCTTCACGGTGGTGTGGATAGCAATCCGTCTCGACAGCCCCGGACCCGCGGTCTTTCGCCAACGCCGGATCGGGCGAGACGAGAAGCCGTTCAACTGCTTCAAATTCCGGACGCTCCGCCACAAGGCCGACGAAAACGTCCATCGCGAGGCGATCCGGCGGGTTTGGGCTAAGGAACCCCTCTCGGACGACCCCGATGCCCCATACAAGCTGACAGACGATCCTCGCGTGACGCGCGTGGGGCGGTTGCTGCGGAGAACCAGCCTCGACGAGCTGCCGCAACTCCTCAACGTGTTGCGGGGCGAAATGAGCATCGTCGGTCCGCGGCCGGCGATCCCTTATGAACTCGAATACTTCCGGGACTGGCACCACAAACGTCACATTGTGAAGCCCGGAATCACCGGAATTTGCCAGGTGC
>NZ_LUUB01000067.1 GCF_001641635.1 Bradyrhizobium centrolobii | reverse complement strand
GGCGCACTCCTCGTTGGAGAAGAGATCGAGGAGTTCGCCGACCTTTCGCCAGGTTGCCTCGACGTCGCGTGGCTCTGCGGCTCGGATCAGGTGTTTGAGTTTGGCGAAGACCTGCTCGATCGGATTGAGGTCGGGACTGTAGGGCGGCAGAAAGAGCAGATGGGCTCCCTTGGCGCGGACGGCGTTGCGCGCCTGCTTTCCCTTGTGACTGCCGAGGTTATCGAGGATCACGACCTCACCCTTTGTCAGAGTGGGCGCCAACACCTGTTCGACATAGAGGGTGAAGAGCTCACCATTGATCGGGCCATCGATCACCCAGGGCGCGCAGATCTGATCGTGGCGCAATGCCGCGATGAAGGTCATGGTCTTCCAGTGTCCGAAGGGCCAGATGCCTGGAGACGCTGCCCACTCGGCCCCCAGCCGCGCAACGGTGCCATGTTGGTCTTGATCCACGTCTCGTCGATAAAGACCAGGCGCGAAGCGTCGATCCTGCCCTGATGGGCCTTCCAGCGCGTCCGTTTACGGGCGACGTCGGGACGATCTTGTTCGGCTGGCAGCATCGTTTTTTTTGAAGCTCAGCCCTTCGGCGTGCACAAACGTCCACACCGCCCGGACGTCTGTCTTGATCCCGCGCACCGCCAGCTCCTGTGTCAGCTTCCGCAAGGTGAATGGCCCCGAGCGAATGCGCTTGCGCAGCCAGTCGGCATTAGCGCCGGACAAAACCGGCTTCTTGTGACCACCGATCTTGCCGGGCGAAACGCCTCCGGTCTCCCGCCGCAGATTCTTCCACTTCGTCACACAGGAAGGACTGATCTGAAGCGCTTCCGCAATCGAACGGACGGTCTCGCCGGCGTCAGCCCGCGCCAGAGCGCGTTCGCGAAGGTCTTCCGAATAGGGTCGCGTCATCCATGCTGGCCCCCGTTCTCCAGCATGGAGTTTGAATCAGAAATCTGTCCCGCTGGGAATCCCGATTCCGGTAAAAAACATCACGCTCCTAGCACCGACGCGAGTCATGCAGATTGCTATCGGCTCTGCGCTACGCGAGGTTCGGTCCGCAGCACGTCGGCAGATCTGAAGCAGGCCGGACGTTTGCCTTGGGACAAAACGCGCACTCCACGCGCGTCCGGTTACCCCGTGCGCAACGCGTACTGGCTTTATGTGCAGGGGTTATTCTCGGATAGTCTCTATCCGCCCAGAGCCACGATGTTGACGCTGAGGCAGCAATATCGCTTAGGGCTCGCCGCGCTTGAGGCCCATTGCAAGGTGAATTATCGCTAGCGCAGTTTTGTACCGATCAATGCGGACAAGCAGGAAACAGTGATCGGCGCGATGGAGACCGCCTATGGATACTCCGGAACCGCTCACCTCGGCCTCACTGCTAAGTTCAGACGAACTCCTGCTGCGGTATCCGATTGATATATGAGATCCGGCAGGGCCGTCGAAGCTGATCGACATGCTTGGGCGACCGTGCAGTGGTTTCGATTTGAACCCCTCAATCCGATCCTCTCAAACGGGAGCGGCCGTCACCACCTCTTCTCAAATGCCGCGCTAGGACTGCCGCGATCTCAAAGATCACCCGCTATCGAAAGCCCAAGCCAGGCTCTTCACGGACGATTACTTACGCTGTCCGCGCGAACTGATTCGGTGGCCGCTTGAGACCAAGGTTCTCTCTTAGTGTTTGTCCGGAAAATCCGGATCTGAATTTGCCTCGTCGACGCAATTCAGGGACAACTAGATCAACAAAGTCCTTGAGACCGCCTGGAAGAGTCGCCGGGATAACGTTGAATCCGTCAGCAGCACGTTGATCAAACGTTTCCACCATGGCGTCGGCGATTTCATCCGGCGTTCCGACCACCATGAGATGTCCTTTGGTGTCCGAAATGAAGCGGATCAGTTGTCTCCAGGTGAACTTCTGGCGTGCCGCCACGTTGAGGTATACTTTCTGACGGCTCTGTATGAAATTCGACTGCGGTAACGTCTCTGGGACTAATGAGTCGAGGTCTACTGACCGCAGCTCAGCAACAGACCCCAGCCCACGACTGGCCATTTCTATTTGCACGTCGATGTGCTCGTCCGAATGTAACCTTTCGAGCTTGTCAGATGCTTCTTGCTTAGTCCTCCCAACGATTGGGATAAAGCCTGGCATGACCAGCACCTGGTCGTCTTCCCGCCCGCGTGCACGCGCTTTATCTTTGATAGTTGCGTAATATTGTTGACCGTATTCCAAGTAAGGTGCAGCAGTGAACACGACCTCGCCGAATTCCGCAGCGAACTCTATTCCAGTATCGGATGCGCCAGCTTGAACCAATACCGGATGCCCCTGCGGCGGCCTTGCGATGTTCAAGGGGCCTCTGACTGATAAATGGTTCCCTCGGTGGTTAAGCAAATGCATTTTCGTGGTGTCAGCGTAAATACCACTTCGTTTGTCGCGAATGAAAGCATCATCTTCCCATGAGTCCCAAAGCCCCTTGACGACTTCGACGAATTCTCTCGCTCGAGCATAACGCGCGTCATGGTCTGGAAGCTCATTCTCGCCGAAATTTGCGGCTTCGCGCTTAAACCCGGAGGTGACGATGTTCCAGCCAGAACGTCCCCGCGATAGGTGATCAAGCGAGGCGAACATGCGTGCAAGATGGTAAGGCTGATTGTACGTGGTCGTGGCCGTCCCGATAAGACCCACATTCTGTGTTTTCGTTGAAAGCGCCGACAACAGCGTGATTGGCTCGAACACATCGTTTCGGCTTGAACGAGCTATATGATTGTCGTCTAATTCAGATACGCTTGGGTTATCGGCAAGAAATATCAGATGAAATGCCGCCGCCTCAGCATAGGCTGCCAGTTCAGTGTAATGGCCGATATCAGCCCCGCAATTCACTGGCGCGATCGGATCGCGCCATGCGCCTTCGTGATATCCAGCAGCCCAGAGGAACAGTCCAAGCTTCATTTCATCATGGCGCTGCATGTCGTATCTCCTTTGCATCGCATTTTGACTGGCGGCTCGTGTGTTCATTGGCGTCTAGGAACGGCACGCGTCACCGCTTGTTCGAAGTGCCCGAGATGTCGACGAGCATTCCTTCAGACAAATTCTCTCGCCCATCCTCTGACGGCGGCGTTTAAGCACCCTCTGAAAGCCTGCTACATGATTTGAACCAAGCGCTCCAAAACGTCGTGAAATCTCGCCCTCTATCGAAGTTACGAGAAAGACGTTGTCGCAGAATGGAGACCACCCACTCGCACCGAACTTCGCTGGAGCGACGACAATCCTGCGAAGCATGGTTCGCCGGTTCTAACGGTTCACGATCGCCTGCGTTAAACTTGCTCGTCCAAAGGACGGGGATTGCGTCGCAGCAGGTGCACATTGTCGAAATTCCCCAAGCTAATCAGCTGACGAGTTCGGCGATCGCGCCGAAAAGCGCCAGTCGTGCGCCTCCATGAAAGGACGATATCTGAGAAGGAAGAGGTCACGGTCGGGAACATATCTGAGTGCAGAGAATTGCTGCAGGTGCCAATCCAGCGCATCGATCGACCCACTTGGCCATCCGGTTGTGAGTGATGTTGCATACCATACTCCTTGCAGATGACGTTGACCGGCCCCTCGCTCATCGAGCGGTAGCTAGACCCTCTTTTGCTATCCAGATCAATTATTAGCATTGGTAGTTGCGCAAATTGCACATCCCGCACCACCAGCCGGTCCAGGTCCCGTGCCACCCGCGCGACCTGTCGGTCACCAGCGCCCAACACTCGCGGGTGCAGTAGTCGACCACGACGGAATCGGCGACGCAATGAGCTGTTCCGAAACAAAAGCGAGCGACCAGTGCTCGTCGGTCGCCATCCGCACCACGATCGGTGCTCTGGTCCGATTGCCCGCTTTCGACCGCCGCAGCGGCGCACCGCGGGTTTCTCTTCCCGGTGTCGCCCCGAAGAGTACCTTGTAGTTGATCGGATAGCCTTCGTGCTTGAGCAGACCTGCAAACGCCGGTGGCTGAAGCGGCGGAGTTCCTGGGCGATCACCTTCATGCGCTGGCGAACGCGCCGGCATCGTCCAACCGCGTTGTCCCGCATCCTAAAGTCATGCGGCAGCAGCCGATGGCTTTACACGCCCGCCGTCTTCATCCCGCATGCTCTTTCGCAGATGAGCGACAGCTCCGTAAAACGATTGCTCGTCATGCTCTAGTGCTGCCTTGGGCTAGGTCGTGTTGACGGTTCTAACCCAGAGCAATGCTGCGGCGATGCTTAGCATCGACAGGTACGCTCTGGCGGTTTTTTCGTAACGGGTAGCAACGCGACGGTATTGTTTGATGCGATTGACACAGCGTTCGACGAGATTGCGATGCTTGTAGGCCTCACGATCGTATTTGATTTGGATCGTGCGGTTCGATCGCGGCGGGATCACAGCCTCGATGCCACGCTCTACAAGATCAGCACGAATAGCGTCGCTGTCGTAGCCTTTATCGCCGAGAAGCTTTCTGGGATTGACGTCGTGAAGCTCCATCAATGCTTCGTAGGCATTAACTTCGTGGACCTCGCCGCCAGTGATGTCGAAGGTCAGCGGGTTGCCTTCGGCATTGGTGCGGACGTGGACCTTCGTCGAGAAGCCACCGCGCGAGCGGCCGAGCGCTTTCTGATTTTGATTCCCCCTTTTACTCCAGCCGCATGCTGGTGCGCCCGGATGATGGTGGAATCGATGGCGTGCTCCTCGTCGGCGGGAGGCCCGAGACTCGCCAAAGTCTCGAATGCCGCATCCCAAACACCAGATTTGCTCCAGCGGGTGAAGCGAATGAAGACCGAGTTCCACTTGCCATATCGTTCCGGCATGTCGCGCCATGGCACGCCAGTTCGCAGAACCCACAGAATGCCGTTGACCGTACGCCGCTTATCTAGAATTGGCGGGCCACGCTCGCCGCGATCGGGCAACAG
>NZ_LUUB01000066.1 GCF_001641635.1 Bradyrhizobium centrolobii | reverse complement strand
TAGCCCACCGGCCGAACCGGAGCTGCAAGAGCAAAGGAGATGGTGCGATCGATCGTTCAAAGATGCGAGCAAATCCGTGGGACCCATCGGCCGAACGAGGTCGCGTGGTTGATTGGAACTCGCGTCGCGGAAACCATCTTGGCCAGCGGCCCAACANGCCGCACCAACAGGCCGGACATATGGACGCAAGCGATCCGATCAAACCTCACAAAGCTCTTGTGCCACGGGGGCCGTCCACATATGGGTCCCAGATCTGCGCGCGCTTAAGGCGCGCTTGTCCGGGACGACGATGATTGTGTGAGGCGCGCTGGCGCCACATACTCGTGTCGTCCCGGCGAACGCCGGGACCCGTAACCACAGGGAGAGGTTGTGGCGCGAGCTGGTAACCACGAGTCTTCGCCAAACCACTTCCTGTGGTTATGGGTCCCGGGCTCGCGCTTCGCGCGCCCCGGGACGACGGTGATTGTTTAGCCCACGCCCGCGCCGCACATCTCACCGTCGTCCCGGCGAAGGCCGGGACCCATAACCCCAGGGAGTAGTTGCGTCGCGAGCTGGTAACCACCAGTCTTCGCCAAACCCAATCCTGTGGGTCCCGGATCTGCGCTCCGCTTCGCTGCGCTTGTCCGGGACGACGAGTTGATAGTGACGAACTAACCCGCCTTCGCGTCGCGGATCGCCTGCCAGATCTTCTGCGGCGTGAGCGGCGTGTTGAGCTGGGCGATGCCGAGCTCGGCGAGCGCGTCCATCACGCCGTTGGTGACGCAGGGCGGGCCGCCGATGGCGCCGGATTCGCCGCAGCCCTTGGCGCCGAGCGGATTGGTGCGACAGGGCGCGGAGTCGTCGAGCGTCACCTCGATCGACGGAAGGTCGTCGGCGCGCGGGATGCAGTAGTCCTGGTAGCTCGCTGTCAGGAGCTGACCGTCCGCATCATAGGACACGCCTTCATACAGCGCCTGGCCGATTCCTTGCGCGACGCCGCCATGGATCTGGCCGGTGACCAGCATCGGGTTCACGGCGACGCCAACGTCATCGACCGTGGTGTAGCGCACGACGCGGGAGACGCCGGTCTCCGGGTCGATCTCGACCTCGCAGACATGCGTGCCGTTCGGCCAGCTCGGCCCGTCGACCTCACCTTCGGAATCGACGCTGAGCTTGGCGCCGCCTTCCTTCTCGGCGAGCTCGAACAGGCTGATGCGGCGGTCGGTGCCGACCACGGTCAGCATGCCGCCCTGATATTCGATGTCCTCGACCGAGGTCTCCAGCACATTCGCCGCCTTCTCGCGCGCCTTCTGGATCAGGTCGTTGGAGGAGACCGCGACCGCGGTGCCGCCGACGAACAGCGAGCGCGAACCGACGCTGCCAAAACCCATCGCCAGATCAGTGTCGCCCTGGACGACGTCGATCTTGTCCATGGGAATGCCGAGCGTGTCGGAGATCATCTGGGTGTAGGTGGTCTGCAGCCCCTGCCCCATCGCCTGGGTGCCGGAATGCAGGATCACGCGGCCCTGTGAGGTCGCGTGCAGGCTGACCTTCTCGGTGTGGGCGCGGCCGCCGGTCCACTCGATGTAGGAGGTGAGCCCGCGGCCGTAGAGCAGGCCCTTCTTCTTCGCCGCCTTCTTGCGCGCGGCAAAGCCGTCCCAGTCGGCGAGCTTGGTGGCGCGGTCGAGCATATGCGCGAAGGCGCCGGAATCGTAGACCTGTCCGGCCGCGTTCGTGTAGGGCAGCTGCGCCGGCCTGATGTAGTTCGCTTTGCGGATCGCGCGCGGATCGATGCCGATCTTTCGCGCGGCGGCGTCAAAGAGGCGCTCGACGATGAAGACGGCCTCGGGCCGGCCAGCGCCGCGATAGGCGCCGACCGGTGCGGTGTGCGTCATCACCGTCTTCACCTCGAAATGCACCAGCGGCAAGTCGTAGACGCCGGTCTGCACGAACGGCCCGAGCACCAGCGGAATGATATTGCCCGTGCCCGAGGAATAGGCGCCGGTGCAGCCGATCGACCTGACGCGATAGGCGAGCACGCGCCCCTTCTCGTCCAGCGCGAAGGAGGCGGTCGAGGTGAGATCGCGGCCGTGGGTGCCGCTGACGAACTCGTCGGTGCGGTCGCCGCGCCAGCGGATTTTCTTGTTCAGCTTGGTCGCGGCGTAGGCGACGATGCCGTCCTCCGGATAGAGGCTGGTCTTCTGGCCAAAGCCGCCGCCGATGTCACCGACCAGCACGCGGACACTGTCCTTGGGACGCTTGAGGATCGCTTCTGCCAGCAGATCACGGGTCGAGGCCGGCGTCTGCGACTGTACGTGCAGCAGGAGACGTCCGGACTTCTTGTCGATCTCGGCAATGGTCGAGCGCGGCTCCATCGCGGACGGCACGAGGCGCTGGCTGGCGACGTCGAGCTCGACGGTATGCGCGGCTTTGGCGAAGGCTTCGTCGACCTTGGCCGCGTCGCCATAGCTCATCGCGCCGACGATGTTGTCCGGCGCCTCGGGCCACACCACGGGCGCGCCGGGCTTCACCGCCTCGACGGGATCGACCACGGCGGGCTGCACGTCGTACTCGACCACGATCGCCTCTGCCGCGCTCTGTGCCTGCACGCGCGATGACGCGACAACTGCCGCCACTGCCTCGCCAGCATAGCGCGCGACCTCATGGGCGAGCAGGCGGCGCGGCGGCACCGTCATCGGCTTGCCGTCGGGGCGCTTGAAGATGTTGAGGGTCGGGATGCTGCCGATATCATCCTTGACGAGGTCCGCGCCGGTATAGACGGCGGCGACTCCGGGCATCGCTGCAGCGGCGCTGGTGTCGATCGACACGATCCTGGCATGGGCATGGGGCGAGCGCAGCACGTGCAGCCACAGCGCGCCCTCCTCCGGCTTGTCGTCGATGAAGTGTCCCTTCCCGGTGAGCAGCCGCTGGTCTTCCAAACGCTTGACGGGCTGCCCCGCCCCGAAACGCAAATTGCCGGGAAGAATGTTCATTCCGAAGGTCCTCTAAGCCTCAAAGTGCGGCCGCCTTTTAGCGGATCGAGGCAGGTGAGGCCAGCAGACGTTTGGGCGGAGACATCCGCGATTTCGTCGTGCCCGGGCTTGACCCGGGCATCCACATCTTTCGTCTGGCACCGTCATTGCGGGATGGCGTGTAAGGAATCTCGAGGTTCCGGGTTCGATGCTTCGCATCGCCCCGGAATGACGACGTGAGAAGCGAGGCGTGGATGGCCGGGACACGCCCGGCCATGACGAGGGACTTACGCAAGCTCCCGCAACGCCGCTTCCACGACCTTGCGCTGCTCTGGCGTCAGCGCCGCCTGCGGCGGGATGGGGTCGCCGACGTCGTAGCCCTGGATCGCGAGTCCTGCCTTGATGCAGGCGGCGAGGTTGAAGCGGGCGAAGGCCTCGTTGATACGCCACAGCTTGCGCTGGAGCGCCATGGCCTCGTCCCAGCGGCCGGCCTTGCAGAGATCGTAGAGCGCGACGCTCTGGCGCGGGATGATGCAGGCCGGCCCCGCCATCCAGCCGAGGCCGCCAATCAGCATCACCGCGGCCGGGATGTGGGCTGAGGCCGAGAACACGCGCAGGCGATCGCCGCAGCGGTTCATGATCGAGAGCAGCCGGCCGGTGTTGGTCGAGGCGTCCTTGATGTAGCCGATGCGCGGATGCTCCGCGAGGCGCGCGATGACGTCGAGCGTGAGGTCCGAGCGCTGGAATTGCGGATTGGTGTAGATGACGACGGGAATGTCGACGGCATCGGCGATGCTGCGGAAGTAGGATTCGACCTGGGCATCGGCGAGCGGGAAATACGCCTCCAAGATCGCCAGAATGCCGTCGGCGCCGAACTTCTGGTACGCTTTCGCCTGTGCCACCGCATCCGCGGTCGAGGTCGAGGCAACGCCAGCCACGACAGGCACGCGGCCCTTCGCGGCCTCGATCGTGGTCTGCACGACCGTAGAGCGCTGCTCGGCATTGAGATAGGCGAACTCGCCGGTCGATCCCAGCGGCGTCAGCCCGTGCACGCCGGCACCGATCAGATCGTCGCAGAGCCTGCCGAGGACGTTCGTGCGCACCGCGCCGTCGGCATCGACGGGCGAGACGAGATAGGGAAAGACGCCGTGGAAATCGGGCATGTCGGGAAATGATCCGGCGATCGGGACGTCGGCTTCGCGCGACACTGGTGCTAACATGACACCCGAGAGCCGGCAAGCGAACGAGCCCGGAGCCGTTCGCGCACGAGCGGCTCACACCTTGATGAGCCGCACCCGCGTGCCCCAGGGATCGATCGCCTCCACGCCGTTCGACAGCGCCGTGACCTGCGCGCCGGCCTTGCGCAGGCGCTCCTCCTGGGCAGAAAGCAGCTCCTGCTTCTCCATCACGAGCGAGAACCAGGCGAGCCCTGTCGTGCCATCGTCACGGCGGCCGGCACCCTGGCTCTGCCAGACATTCATGCCGAGGTGATGGTGATAGCGGCCCGACGACAGGAACGACGCGCCGTTGCGGCGGCGGGTCGGGTCGAGGCCGACCGTGCCGTGATAGAAGCTCTCGGCCCGCGCGAGATCGCCGACGCGCAAATGCATGTGTCCGATGCGCAGGCCGTCCGGCGCCTTCGCGTAGTCGGCGACGCGCGTGTTGGTCAGCGACAGCAGATCGGGGATGTTGAGCTCGTCGGTCGCCATCTTCACGCTGCCTTCGCTCCACTGCCATTGCGAGGGATCGCGGTCGGCATAGACCTCGATGCCGTTGCCTTCGGGATCGTCGAGATAGACGGACTCGCTGACGAGATGATCGGCAAAGCCCGACAGCGGCACGCGATGCGACGCCGCATGCACCAGCCAGCGCGCAAGATCCTTGCGCGTCGGCATCAGGAAGGCGGTGTGGTAGAGGCCCGCTGCATTGCGCGGCTCGATCGCGGCCTCGGGGCGGGCCTCCAGCACGAGCAGCGCGATCCCCGCCGTGCCGAGTTGAGCCGAGGTCGCAGAGCGCTCCATGACGGTTAGGCCGAGCACGTCACGGTAGTAGTCCGCAACCATGTCGAGATTCTTGACCCGCAGCGTCACCATGCCCACCCGCATCGGCGTGCGGCTGGCATAGGTCGGCCCGGCGCCTTGCGGGCCCCCTCGGCGCGCGCCGCGGCCGCGGCGGCGGCCGCGAGCGAGGTCGCGCCTGCGAGGTGAAGCAGGGTGCGGCGGGTGAGATCGATGGTCATAGGTCAGGGCTCGCGAGAATCTTGAGGCCGTCGGGCGCAATGTCGGGCGGATTGCTACACGGTCCCGTGAGCGGCTCCCAATCACAACTGCGTCGGCTGGGACGTTACGGAAGTCCTGGCCATCCGGCCAGTTTCCGGATCGCCCGCTACATCCCAGATTGAGGACAACAGACAGGAGTTGTCCATGACCGACCTCAGCCCCCTCTCCGCGCTATCGTCCGCGCTCGCGGATGTCGTGGCGCGCACCGCCCCGTCCCTCGTCTCCGTGCATTCGCATCGCTCGCGCGCGTCGGGCTTCGCCTGGAAGCCCGGCCTCATCATCACCGCCGATGAGGCGCTCGCCGATGAAGGCGAGGTCGAGATCAGGCTTGCCGACGGCAGCGCAGTGGCCGCAACCATCGCCGGTCGCGACCATACGACCGACATCGCCCTGCTGCGCGCCAATACCGACATCGCCCCGGTCAAGCTCGCCGCCACCGTCCCGGCGCTCGGCGCGCTGTCGATCGTGGTTGCGACCGACCGCAGCGCACCGTCAGCCAGCCTCGGCCTGGTGTCCGCCTCAGGCCAGAGCTGGCGCAGCCTGCGCGGCGGCGACATCGATGCGCGGATCGAGCTCGACGTTCGGCTGCGCCCTGCCCAGGAAGGCGGGCTTGCGCTCAATGCGGCCGGTGAAGCGTTCGGCATGGCCGTGCTCGGCCCGCGGCGCGTGCTGGTGATCCCGACGGCGACGATCGAGCGCGTCGCGGCGCAGCTCGAGACGCGCGGCCGCATTGCCCGCGGATATCTCGGCCTCGGGCTCCAGCCGGTGCGGCTTGACGATGGCATCGGCGCGATGGTGATGAATGTCGACAAGGCCGGGCCCTCGGCCGCGGCCGGCATCCGCCAGGGTGATGTGATCGTAGCCGTCAACGACCAGAAATTATCCGGCGTGCGCGCGCTGTCGCGGACACTGGGGCCGGCGAGCGTCGGTTCGGTGGTCGACGTCGCAGTACGCCGCGGTGGCGAGCCGCTTAGCTTCAAGGTCACGGTCGGCGAGAGGCCCGAGGCGTGAGCGAGGACACCACACCGGAGATCGTGCTGGCGCTCGAGATAGACGATCCCGCCCTCGCCGATCGCCTCGCCGCGCTGCTCGGTGGCGTCGCGGGGCTGCGGCTCGCCGGACCCGGCGAGCAGGCCAGCGCGACTGTCGTCGCGCGAACTACACGCGACTTGGCAGACGGCTTCGCGCTGACGCAGCGCGAGCTCGACGTGCTGGCGCTGATGGCCGAAGGTGCCTCCAACAAGATGATCGCGCGCCAGCTCGGCATTTCCGTTCACACCGTGAAATTCCATGTCGGCTCGCTGCTCGACAAGCTCGACGCCACCGGCCGCACCGACGCGGTGGCGCATGCGGCACGCCGCGGCGTGATCAATCTGTAGGCCCGGCAGGACCTAGTGCGCCGAGACCATCGGGAACTGAAGCTCGACCGTCAGCCCGGGCGCATTGTCGCGCAAGGCAATGTCGGCGCCATGCAGACGCGCGACCGCGGCGACCAGGCTTAACCCCAAGCCGTTGCCCGCCGTGTAGCGGCTCTGCTCGCGCCGGTAGAAGCGCTTGAAGACCTGGTCGTGCTGGTCCGCGGGAATACCGGGGCCGTTATCGGCAATCGCGATCACCGCACCGCCGGCAGCGCGCCGGCAGGTCACGGTCACCTGCCCGCACGCGCGGCCGTGCTTGATCGCATTGTCGACGAGATTGGCGATGGCGTCGAATAGCAGGTCTCGATCGCCGGTCACGGGCACGTCCCGCTCGCCGCCGAGGCTGAGACGGGTCGCGACTTCCTCGGCGGCAGCGTCGTAAAGCTCGACGACCTCGCCGGCGATCTCGGCGAGGTTGAGCGCGCGGAAGGCGCTCCTGCGGGCGCGTGTTTCGATCTCCGAGATCCGGGTGATGGAGGCGAACATGCCGAGCACGGCGTCGAGATCGGCGATGGTATCGCCGATCAGCGCCGCGTCGGCTTCGCTGTTGCGCGGAGTGTGATAGGCCTTTTCCAGCCGGCCACGCATACGCGTCAGCGGCGTGCGCAGATCGTGCGCGACGTTGTCGCTGACCTGCTTGACCTCGCCCATCAGCGTCTCGATGCGGTCGAGCATCAGGTTGAGGTTTTCGGCCACACGGTCCCATTCGTCATGGCTGCCGCGCAGCGGAATGCGCCGGTCGAGGCCGGCGAGCATGATGGCGCGGCTCGTCGCATTGATCTCTTCGATCCGCCCGACCGTGCGCCGCGTCACCAGCACGGCGGCAAGCCCCGCCAGCACCAACAGCAGGATCGCGACCGCGACCATCGCGAGCTCGATCATCCCCGTGAAGCCATCGTGATCGCCGACGTCGCCGAGCCGGCTCCGCACGTAGCCAAGCGTTCCGAAATAGACATAGGCCATGATCGCCGCGACGATCAGCCCGAACGCCGCGATCGCGAGCAGCGCTAGGCGGAAGGTCGAGGAGCGGAGGGTCTTAGCCAGGAGCACGGAGGCAATATCCGATGCCGCGAATGGTGTGGATCAGCGGATAGGCCTGGCTGTCGTCGACCTTGCGGCGGACGCGGCCGACATAGACATCGATGATGTTGGTGGAGGGATCGAAGTGCAGGTCCCAGACATGCTGGAGCAGCATCGCGCGGGAGACGACGCGGCCCTCGTTGCGGACGAGATATTCGAGGAGCTGGAACTCGCGCGGCAACAGCGGGATCTTGCGACCGCGGCGGCTGGCGCTGCGCGCGATCAGGTCGATGGCGAGGTCGCCGACCCGCAAGATCGTTTCCTTGGCTATGGTGTCGCTGCGGCGGCCGAGCGCCTCGAGCCGCGCGAGCAATTCGACGAAGGAGAACGGCTTGACCAGATAGTCGTCGCCGCCGGCGCGCAGGCCGCGTACGCGGTCGTCGACCTCGCCAAGCGCCGAGATGATCAGGAAGGGCGCGGCAATGCCGTCATCGCGCAACTGCCGCATCACCGTGATGCCATCGATATCCGGCAGCATGCGATCGATGGTGATCACGGCATAGTCGCGCGCAGCGCCATGGCTCAAGGCTTCGCGGCCGGTCGTGGCGAGATCGACCTCATAGCCCGAGGTCGTCAGTTCCTCGGCGAGCTGGCCTGCGGTTTCCGGATCGTCCTCGACGACCAGGATGCGGCGGTGACCTCCGGTCATGACGAACTCCACGCGACGGTCGCCACCAGACTATCCCGTTCCGGGGCTGAGCGGAACTGCCCGGTGGCGATCGCGACAATGGTGCGGTACGCGATGCTAGTACCAATCGTTCCCGCACACATTGACCCACTGCCACCCATAGGGCGTCCAGCTCCTGCGCCAGCAGCCGTCGTCGTAATAGTTGGCGTAGAAGAAGGGCGCGCCGACGAAGGCGAACCGGTGGAAGCGATGATGCCGGAAGAAGAAGGCGTGGCGGCCGATGAAGGGCCTGCCATGGAAGGCCCTGCCGGCAAACCGCGGGCCGAAGGCTGCGCGGGTCGCGAACGGCGCACCGGCAAAGCGCGGCCCGATCGCCGCGCGGGCGGCCATCGGGGAGCCGGCGAAGCGGGCGGCACCGAAATGAGCTCCGCCCATCCCGCCGAAGTGCATGCCACCGCCCATACCGCCGACGTGCATGCCGCCACCACCGAAATGGCCCCCGCCGCCGAAGCCGCCGCCGCCGAAGCCATGGCCGCCGCCACCAAAGCTGCCACCGCCATGTCCGCCACCGCCGCCGCCGCCGCCGCGCGCGAGAACGGGCGACGCGACCGCGAGCGTTGCAGCAACTGCCGCCGCGACGATGCCTGTGAAAAGCCTGTTGTTCATCGGAAAAGTCCTCCTTGCGGTGCAGCGGTAGCCTCGCTGCACGAGGACGATCAGGAGAAGCGAATGCGCTGCCCCCATCAACTTACAAATGCGCCAGATTCTGACGTGGAAGTCAGGAACGCCCCGCTCTCTCACACCCTCTCCCCGTTCTTACGGGGAGAGGGTGGGGTGAGGGGCTGCTTCCGCAAGTGCGATTTCTGTAGGCAGGACGCTCCGCTCGAGGCGCAATCATCATGCGAGTCGGAAAGACTTTTGAACGGGCCGTGGGTTGCCCAGCCCCTCACCCGAATCGCTGACGCGATCCGACCTCTCCCCGCTGAAGAGCGGGGAGAGGTTAGAGCGAGCACTCACCTCAAGCCGGCTTGCCGCGTCCGCTCTTCTCCGCTGCACGGCGCAGCGCTTCGGCGAGCGCGCCACCGCCGGAGGATTCCTGCTTGCGCGGCGCCGACGAGGTCATGCGGGCGGTGTTGCGTGAATTGTCGCGCTGCATGCCGGGAGCATCCTTCTTCGCACCGACCTCGTCGTCGAGCCGCAGGGTCAGCGAGATGCGCTTGCGTGCGACCTCGAAATCCAAAACCTTGACCTTGACGATGTCGCCGGGCTTCACCACCTCGCGCGGATCCTTGATGAAGTTTTTCGACATCGCCGAGATGTGCACGAGGCCGTCCTGGTGCACGCCGATGTCGACGAAGGCGCCGAAGGCGGCGACGTTGGTCACGGTGCCCTCGAGGATCATGCCCTTCTTGAGATCCTTGATCTCCTCGACGCCGTCCTTGAACACCGCCGCCTTGAAAGCCGGGCGCGGATCGCGGCCGGGCTTTTCAAGTTCACGCAGGATGTCGGTCACCGTCGGCAGGCCGAAGGTCTCATCGACATAGTCCTTCGGCTTCAACGTGCGGACGACATCGGCATTGCCGATCAGTGCCTTGATGTCGCTCTTGGTCGCGCTGAGAATGCGCCGCACCACCGGATAGGCTTCCGGATGTACACCGGAGGCGTCGAGCGGGTCCTCGCCACCGAGGATGCGCAAGAAGCCCGCGCATTGCTCGAACGCCTTCGGTCCAAGCCGCGGCACGTCCTTGAGCGCCTTGCGCGACTTGAACGGACCGTTGGCGTCGCGATGCTGCACGATGCTCTGTGCAAGGCCGGAGCCTACGCCCGACACGCGGGCAAGCAGCGGCGCGGAGGCGGTGTTGACGTCGACGCCGACCGCGTTCACGCAATCCTCGACCACGGCATCGAGCGACTTGGCGAGCTTGGCCTGGCCGAGGTCGTGCTGATACTGGCCGACGCCGATCGCCTTGGGCTCGATCTTGACGAGCTCGGCGAGCGGATCCTGGAGACGGCGGGCGATCGAGACCGCACCGCGCAGGGTGACGTCGAGCCCGGGCAATTCCTGCGAAGCGAAAGCGGAGGCCGAATAGACCGACGCACCGGCTTCCGACACCACGATCTTGGTCATCTTCAGTTCGGCCAGGCCCTTGACGAGCTCGGTCGCGAGCTTGTCGGTCTCGCGCGAAGCAGTGCCGTTGCCGATCGCGATCAGCTCGACGCGATGCTTCAGCGCGAGCCTGCCGAGGGTTGCGAGCGACTCGTTCCACTGCCGCTGCGGCTCGTGCGGATAGATCGCGGTGGTGTCGACGACCTTGCCGGTCGCATCGATGACGGCGACCTTGACGCCGGTGCGGTAGCCGGGATCGAGCCCCATGGTGACGCGGGTGCCGGCGGGCGCCGCCAGCAGGAGGTCGCGCAGGTTCGAGGCGAACACGCGCACAGCCTCGGTCTCGGCCGCGTTCCACAGCCGCATGCGCAAATCGATATTGAGATGCACCTGGATCTTGGTGCGCCAGGCCCAGCGCACGGTGTCGATCAGCCAGCGATCGCCGGCGCGCTTAAGATCGGCGATGCCGAACCGCTTCATGATCTTCAGTTCATAGGCGCTCGGCACGCCGGGCGGCGGCGCCTCGGCCTCGGCCAGGATCTGGAGATCGAGGATCTCTTCCTTTTCGCCGCGGAACATCGCGAGGATGCGGTGCGAGGGCAGCTTCGTCAGCGGCTCGGAGAACTCAAAATAGTCGGCGAACTTTTCACCCTCGGTCTTCTTGCCCTGGCGCACGGTGGAGGCCATGCGCGCATTGGTCCACATCTCTTCACGCAAGCTCCCGATAAGGTCGGCGTCCTCATCGAAACGCTCGACCAGGATGGCGCGGGCGCCGTCGAGTGCGGCGGCGGCGTCAGCGACGCCCTTCTCGGCGTTGACGAAGGCTTCCGCCACCACCTTCGGATCATTGCCGGGCTCCGCCATCAGCTGATTTGCGAGCGGCTCGAGGCCGGCTTCCTTGGCGATCTCGGCCTTGGTGCGGCGCTTCGGCTTGAACGGCAGGTAGATGTCCTCGAGGCGCGCCTTGCTGTCGGCGGCTAGGATGGTGGCCTCCAACGCAGCATCGAGCTTGCCCTGCTCGCGGATCGACTCGAGGATGGCCTTGCGGCGGTCTTCAAGCTCGCGCAGGTAGACGAGGCGCTCTTCCAGCGTGCGCAATTGCGCGTCGTCGAGCGCACCGGTCGCTTCCTTGCGGTAGCGGGCGATGAAGGGAACCGTGGCGCCGCCGTCGAGCAGCGTCACCGCCGCCTCGACCTGCTCCGCCCGAACCCCAAGCTCCTGCGCAATCTTCTGGTTGATATTCGCCACGCGAGAATCCCTCTATCCAAGCACGCAACGCGAACCGAATATCGGCCGCGGGACGCCGCTTATGGACCAACCGAGGTTGATTCATCAAGGTGCGGTGCGGAACCGTCGACAGGGGATTTTTTGTTGAACCGATGCGATCTCGCCACAATCGTGCGGGTGTGGGCAAGCCGCTATGATTTGCCGCTGATGATGCGAACACTCTGTCCCGCTGTCGTCCTGGCGAAAGCCAGGACGACGTTGGGGATCATCTCGACACCTTGACATACGACCCGGTTCCACGGCTGGCTTACTTGTCGGGCACCAGAACAGCATGCGAGGACTGCAATGCGGACTACATCGGTCGGCGTCGTTCGGATCGCCACCAAGGGACCCGGCGACGTGTCCGGCCTCATGACCATGATCGACTCCGGCGCGATCGACCCAAACGACATTCTGGCCGTCCTCGGCAAGACCGAAGGCAATGGCGGCGTCAACGATTTCACCCGCGAGTATGCCGTGGCCGCGCTGTGTACGGCGCTGGCGCCTCATCTCCGCTTGTCCCCACAAGAAGTCGAGCACCGCATCGCCTTCGTGATGTCCGGCGGCACCGAGGGCGTGCTCAGTCCGCACATCACGGTGTTTACGCGCAGCAGGGCCGATCAGGGGACGGCGGGCGTAGCCGGCAAGCGCCTCAGCATCGGCATGGCACACACGAGGGATTTTCTGCCCGAGGAGCTCGGACGCTCCGCGCAGATCGCGGAAACGGCCAGGGCGGTGAAGGCCGCCATGGGCGATGCCGGGATCGCCGATCCGGCCGACGTCCATTTCGTGCAGATCAAGTGCCCGCTGCTCACCAGCGATCGCATCGAGGCAGCAGGGGCGCGCGGCAACAAGACCGCGACGACCAGCGCCTACGGCTCGATGGCCTATTCGCGCGGCGCCTCCGCGCTCGGGGTTGCGGTTGCGCTTGGCGAGATCGCGCCCGATATCCGCGACGAGGACGTGCTGCGGAGCCACGACCTGTTCTCGTCGGTGGCCTCGACCTCGTCCGGCATCGAGCTGATGCATAACGTCGTCATCGTGCTCGGCAACTCGGCGTCATCCGCGAGCGAATTCGAGATCGGGCATGCCGTGATGACCGACGCAATCGACTCCGCCGCGGTCATCGCGGCGCTGAGCAGCGTGGGACTTGGCATCGCCCCGCAGGCGACAGCGGGCCGCGAGCTCGTCAACATCTTCGCCAAGGCCGAGGCAGCGCCGAACGGCAGCGTGCGTGGCTTTCGTCATACAATGCTGGAAGATACCGACATCAGTTCCACCCGTCATGCCCGCGCCGCGGTGGGCGGCTTGATCGGCGGACTGGCCGGGACCGGCGCGGTCTATGTCTCCGGCGGGGCCGAGCACCAGGGGCCGCCAGGCGGCGGGCCGGTTGCGGTGATCGCGCGGTTGCCTGATTGATACGGGCCGTATTTTAAGGGCCCCACGACCTCTCCGTTCGGCGCAACCCTGCCCTTCGCGCCGGCTCAGTTGATTCACACGGTCCCTTGCGAAAGGAAGGTGCCGCCGCATCAAGAGGATTTGAACTTCATGACTTTGCCGATGAGCTGGAATGAATGGGCGCAGCACGATGGCGTGGCGCTGGCGGCGCGCGTTCGCAATGGCGAGCTGACGCCGAAGGAATTGGCGCGCCAGGCTGCCGCCGGCGTGGCCAAGGTCAATCCGGCGCTCTCAGGCGTGGTCGAGCTGTTCGACGATGTGATCGCCGATCCAGCCAAGGACGGCGCCAATCTCTCCGGACCGTTCGCCGGCCTGCCCTTCCTGATGAAGGATCTCGGCCCGACCATGAAGGGCCGGCTCCAGGAGATGGGCTCGCTGCTGATGCGCGGCAATCGCGCCGCCGCCGATACCTTCCTGACCGGAAAATTCCGCCAGGCGGGGCTGAACCTGATCGGGCGGACGACGACGCCGGAGTTCGGCGTGTGCAGCTCGGCCGATAACCCGGCCGTCTATGTCACGCGCAATCCGTGGAATACCGATTATACCACCTGCGGCTCGTCGGCGGGCAGCGCCGCGATGGTTGCGGCGGGCGTGGTCCCGATCGCGCATGCGACCGACGGTGGAGGTTCGATCCGCATTCCGGCCGGCGTCAACGGCAATATCGGGCTCAAGGTCTCGCGCGGCGTGTTCTCGCTCGCGCCGCATATGTCGGATATCACCGGCCTCGTCTCGATCCAGGGCTGCCAGTCGCGTTCCGTGCGCGACACCGCCGCCTTCGTCGACCATGTCCGGGGACCTGCGCCCGGCGAGTTCATGCCGTTCTGGACCACGGCGCAGCCCTACGGCGAGATGATCAAGCGCGATCCGGCCAAGCTTCGCATCGCGCTGTCGCACACATGGGGCGACTACACCGCAACGCCGCACATCGCCGCCGAGCTGGAGAAGGCCGGCCGGTTCCTCGAAGGCCTCGGTCACCACGTCGACTACGCGCTGCCCGAGCTCGACTTCCGCGCCGCGTTTGACGCGCAGACGACCTGCTACATCTCGAATTTTGCGGTGGTGATCTCCAACATGCTCGCCGCGCGCGGGCTGGAAAAACCGCCGGAAGATCTCATCGAGCCCATGAACATCCGGATCTGGGAGGCCGGGCGCCACACGAGCTTCGCCGAACGGGCTAAGATGCAAGGCGTGTTCAACACGACCTCGCGCGGCTTCGGCGCGTTCTTCGAGCAGTGGGACGTCATCCTGACGCCGGTCACCGCGCTGCCGACGCCGAAGGTCGGCACGAAGGAGTATCTCACCATCTCCGACAATCCGGACGTGCTGGACTGGTTCGGCAATCTCTGGCGCAACTTCGCCTTTACACCGCTCGCCAATCTCTGCGGCATGCCCGCGATCTCACTGCCGATGGCCACGCACGAGCACGGCCTGCCGCTCGGCATCCAGGCGATCGCAAAACAGGCCAATGACGGCCTGTTGCTGCAACTCGCTGCGCAGATCGAGCGCGCCATCGATGGCAAGTGGAACGGCGGCAAGAAGCCGAAGGTTCACGTCGGCTAACGGACGGGCGATCGCATTGACTTGCGATCGCTCCATCGCTCTCAATTCTTCACGGTGGGAATCGTCTCGGGCGGTTGCTGCTGCCCCTGCCTGTACATCGCGAGCGCCTTGTCGATCGCTTCGCGCAGCGCCAGCGCCGCGGCCGGACTGCAGCGCAGATGCGCGGTCTGGATCACGTCGACCCTGACGGCGGCGCCGACCGGCATGAGAAGGTTCGCGGCGAGCTCGATCTGGATCGCGCCGTTGTGATGGCCGAAGCAGGATGCACCGTCGAAATAGACGATCGGAGCGCGCTCGGCGCTGGAGCTCGAAATGGTGACGGGCCCCTGGTTGGTGACGGGTGTTTCGGGGTCGGCCATGGGCACTCCTGCGAACAGTGGACAAACGGAAAGACCAGCATCGGTGCTTCGCCCGCCTCTGTCGAGGGGCAGACCTGCCCCCCGGTGCCGCATGGGATGTTTTGCACGGCGGGCAACACTGGTCTAGAACCTCGCCATGTCGATCTCACAGACCGCCACGCTCCCGTTCGAGGAACTCGCCGAAGCCATCAAGGGCCGCCGCTCCGACTACGGCCATATCAGCGGGCTCCAACTCGACCGCTTTGCACCGGGCGAGGCCTGGTCGAGCCTGCCCTACCGTCCCGTCTTCGTCGGCGACACCGAGACCGGCGTGCTGCATGGCGGCGTCGTCACGGCGATGCTGGACGAGAGCTGTGGGATGGCAGTGCAGCTCGCGCTCGACGGCACGCGCGCGATCGCGACCCTCGACCTGCGTATCGACTACCAGAAGCCGGCAACGCCCGGCCTCGACATCAAGGCGCATTCGGTCTGCTACCGCACCACCCGCTCGATCGCGTTCGTGCGCTCGACCGCCTACCAGGAGTCCGAGGACGATCCGGTGGCGACTGCGACCGCGTGCTTCATGATCGGCGCCAACCGCACCAACATGCTGGCGGACCGCAGGATGGATACGCGCAGCATCCCGACGCTGGAGGCGCCGGAGGACCCGGCAAGCCCGTTCGCGAACAGCCCGTTCGCGCGATGCCTCGGCATCCGCATGCAGGACGACGGCACGCTGATGATGCCGTTCTCGCCAAGGATCATCGGCAACCCGATCTTGCCCGCCATCCATGGTGGCATGACCGGCGCCTTCCTCGAAACCACCGCGGTCATCGGCGTGACGCGCGAGCTCGGCACCGCCGCGCTGCCGAAGCCGATCGGCCTCACCATCAATTACCTGCGCTCCGGCCGCGCGCTCGACTGCTTCGCCAACGCCTCGATCGTGAAGCAGGGCCGGCGCATCGTCGCATTCGAGGCACGGGCCTGGCAGGACGATCCCGGCAAGCCGATCGCCACCGCCTTCGGTCATTTCATGCTGCGGCCGACACCGGGGAACGACGAGGAATAGGCGTGATCTGGTCGCGCTTTAGGGCTTGACGGCCGGCACGACTGCCCACAACGATAGCGAGTTCCGCGCGAGAGGTATTGGATTGCGGCATCCGATCGACATCGTCGCCATGTTCGCCGCCATCTGGCTGTTGGCGTCGATGGTGCTCGACGCGCTAACGCCGAAGGAGTTGACGGCGGTCATGATCGGCATCGCGATCGGGCCCGCCATCGTCATCACCGCCGTATTCTACTATCTGCGCTGCGCGCGCCTGGATTTCGCGGTGATGTTCGCAGCGCTGTGGCTGATCTCCGACATCGCCATCGGCTTCATCTCGCCGAAGCCGCTGCCGCACTTCCTGATCGTGCTCGGCTTCGTGCCGGCGCTGCTGGTTGGCATCGTCCTGCACTGGCAACGCTTCCAGCGCCGCCACGAGCGGCTGGCGTGGCCCTCGATCAAGCGCGGCTAGCGCAAGCTGCGCTTTAGCGCGGCAGCAAATTCGTCTTCGCGAGATCGAGGACCTCGTCGCCGCGGCCGTTCATCACGGCGCGCAGGACCCAGAGGCTGAAACCCTTGATCTGCTCGGGCGTGATGGTCGGCGGCATCGACAGCTCCTGCTTGGCGGTGACGACGTCGAGCAGCGCCGGACCGTCATGCGCCAGCATCTCCTGCATCGCGCCGGGGAGATCGCCGGGATCCTCGACGCGGCGGGCGAAGATCCCCATCGCGCGCGCCATCGCCGCGAAGTCGGGATTCTCCAGGTCGACATTGGTGTCGACGAAGCCGGCCGCCTTCATCTCCAGCGCGACGAAGCCGAGCACGCCGTTGTTGAAGACGACGACCTTCACCGGCAGCTTCATCTGCGTCAGCGTGATCAGATCGCCCATCAGCATGGTGAAGCCGCCGTCGCCCGACAGCGAGATCACCTGGCGGCCGGGCTGCGCGGCCTGCGCGCCGATCGCCTGCGGCATGGCGTTGGCCATCGAGCCGTGCACGAAGGAGCCGATCAGCCTGCGCCTGCCGTTCATGTTGAGATAGCGCGCGGCCCACACGGTCGGCGTGCCGACGTCGGCGGTGAACACCGCATCATCAGTCGCATGGTCGCTGATGACCTTTGCGAGATATTGCGGATGGATTGGCTTGCGGCCCGGCGTGCCCTCGGCGAGCGAGTCGAGGCCCTCCCGCGCTTTCTTGTAGTGCGCGATCGCATCGTCGAGATGCTTCCGCTGCGTCTTTGCCTTCAACAGCGGCAACAGCGCCTCGATGGTCAGCTTGACGTCACCGACGAGGCCGAGATCGAGCTTGCTACGCCGGCCGAGATTTTCCGGCCTGATATCGATCTGCGCGACCTGGCAGTCGGTCGGAAAGAACTGCTTATAGGGAAAATCGGTGCCGAGCATCACCAGGGCGTCGCAGGCGTGCATGGCGGCATAGCCCGAGGAGAAACCGATGAAGCCGGTCATGCCGACGTCATAGGGGTTCTCGTATTCGACGTGCTCCTTGCCACCGAGCGCGTGCACGATCGGGCTCTTCAAGGTTTCGGCAAGCTGCATCAGCGGCGCATGCGCACCGGCGCAACCGCGGCCGCAGAACAGCGTGATGCGCTCTGCGCCGTTCAGGAGGTCCGCAAGCGCCTTCAGTTCGCCCGCCTCCGGCACGACCTTCGGCGCAGACAGCGCGAGCCCGCGCGTCGCCGACAGCGCGCGCTTCGGCGGCACGCGGAAGGCGACATCGCCGGGTATGGCGACGACGGCGACGCCGCGCAGGCCCACCGCCGCGCGGATAGCATTCTCCAGCACGTAAGGAAGCTGGCCCGCATCCGAGATCAGCTCGCAATAATGGCTGCATTCGCGGAACAGGTTTTGCGGATGGGTTTCCTGGAAATAGCCGCCGCCGATCTCGGCCGACGGAATCTGTGCCGCGATCGCGAGCACGGGGACGCGGCTGCGATGCGCGTCGAACAGGCCGTTGATCAGATGCAGATTGCCGGGGCCGCAGGAGCCCGCGCACACCGCGAGGCTGCCGGTCATCTCGGCTTCACCCGCGGCAGCGAAGGCCGCGACCTCCTCATGCCGGACATGCACCCATTCGATCGTGCCGCGGCGCCGCAGCGCCTCTGTGAGACCGTTCAAACTATCGCCAACGATGCCATAGATGCGCTTAACGCCCGCCTGTTCGAGCGTTGCCACGAACAGATCAGCCACGTTGTTGATCGCCATGCCGGTCTCCTATCTCGCTGGTGCAGCAAGATAGGATACAAAGCGGCTGTGACGGGATCACGGCTGGTTTATTGCCGGCTCAGTCTTTCGCAATCGCCCGATCATAAGCTGCGATCGTCGCCTTCGCGCGCGCCGCGACATCGGCGGCGGTCATGCCGGGCTTGTAGAGGCTGCTGCCGAGCCCAAACGCCGTCACGCCGCCTTTGATGTACTCTGCAAAATTCTGGTCGGAGACGCCGCCGACCGCGGCGATCATGACGCCCGCCGGCAGCACGGCGCGGATCGCGGCAATGCCGGATGCGCCGAGCACGCTCGCCGGAAAGAATTTCAGGCTCGATGCCCCCGACCGCGCTGCCAGCAGCGCTTCGGTCGGCGAGAATACGCCGGGCATCGTCACCATGCCGTGCTGATGCGCGCGCGCCAGCACCTGCGTGTCCACATTCGGCGAGACCATCAACTTGCCGCCGACACCGTGCAGCCGATCGACATCCTCGGCCGTCAGCACCGTGCCGGCGCCGATCAGCACGCCGGCGGGCGCGAGCTTCGCGGCAGTGGCGATGGAGCGGAACGGATCCGGCGAATTCAAGGGGATCTCGATCGCGGCCATGCCGGCCTCGATCAGCACGCCGACGATGGCCTCGGTCTCCTCGGGCTTCGCGCCACGCAGGATCGCGACCAGCGGTCGCTTCATCGGCGGAAAGGGAACGCTCATCTCAAGAATCCTTCTACTTCGTCCAGATCGCGGCCGCCGCCATCGACAGGCCGCGGCGGACGGCCTCATCCGCATCGATCGGCGCCACAGCCACCGACAGCGCGTCGAAGGCCAGCCGATACAGCATCGCAAGCCGTCCCGACGCAACCAGGGTGACGCCCGCTTCCGGCACCGCGCCGGAGAGCCCCGCCGCCAGTTCGACTCCAATCAGCGTACCCGAAAGTGCTTCGCGCGCCGCGGCCGGCGTGCCGCCGAACAGGAGCTGTCGCGACCGCGCGCCAAAAAGAAGATTGGCGGCGAACGCCGGCGCTTCGTACGCGGCCGTCACGGCCGCCTTGAAGCTCGCAATATCCTCAGCCTCATCGGCGCCGGCGACCGCGAGCGACAGGATGGTCTCGCGCGACACCACGCTGAAGAGCTCGCCTGTCATGAAGGTGGAAAAATGCTCGACCGTGCCGTCCTTCACCCGCACCCATTTCGAATGCGTGCCGGGCATGCAGACCAACGCCTCGCCCGTGGCATCTAAGCCAAGCGCGCCGAGCAATTGGGTCTCCTCGCCGCGCATCACGTCCGGGCTCGTCACCTCGCGCTGCGCGATGCCCGGCAGGATGCGGATGTCGCGGGCTTCGCCGGGCACGCGCGCGGCCTGCTTCAGGATCGCCGGCAGCGGCGCCGGCGTGTCGACATAGCCGGCCTCGACCCAGCCGGTACGGGCACCGGCCATGCCGCAGACGAGAACCGGGAGATGATCCGGCGCCTCGACCGCGGCGAGATGCGATTGCAGCACCGCGGCAAAACCGGCCTTGGCCGCAGCCAGCATGCCCTCGCCGCTGCGGCGTTCCGCCAGGACCTGGCCGGCACGGTCGATCAGCCAGAGCCTGAAGCTGCTGGTGCCCCAGTCCACCGCGACATAGGCGGGCCCGTTCATGTCGAATCTGTCCTCGTCTCACCGGCAAGACGCCGTCTCGCGACAATGAGACGACCGCCTGCAGATCTGCGTCGAGATAACGGCTATTGCACGGGCAAACCAGCCTTTTCTCGCCAATTCGACGCCTCCGCTCGCTGGCACACCGCTTGCTGAAGCTTCGCTACTGAAGTCCATCAACGCGCAACAAGACGCGTCAACATCAGATGAGGAAACACATGGAGATCGGCTATTTCACGATGCCTTCGCATCCGCCGGAGTGCGGCCTGAAGGAAGGGAACGACTGGGACCTCCAGGTCATGCGCTGGCTCGACGAGCTCGGCTACCAGGAGGCCTGGGTCGGCGAGCACCACACCGCGCCGTGGGAACCCAACCCCACGCCCGACCTCCTGATCGCGCAGGCGCTGATGCAGACCAAGAACCTCCGCATCGGACCCGGCGGCTTCCTCCTGCCCTATCATCACCCGGCCGAGCTCGCCAACCGCGTCGCGATGCTCGACCACCTCTCCGAGGGCCGGCTCAATTTCGGCGTCGCCGCATCCGGCCTGCCGAGTGACTGGGCGATGTTCAACGTCGACGGTATGAGCGGACAGAACCGCGACATGACCCGCGAGTCGTTGGAGATCATCCTGAAACTCTGGACCGAGCCCGCGCCCTTCACCCACAAGGGCAAGTATTGGACGGTGACCAAGCCGGACACGATGTTCGACTTCCTCAAGCCCCACATCAAGCCGTTGCAGGCGCCGCATCCGCCGATCGGCGTCGCGGGTCTGTCGAAGAACTCGGACACGCTGAAGCTTGCCGGCGAACGCGGCTTCATTCCGATGAGCCTCAACCTCAACCCGGCCTATGTCGGCAGCCACTGGGATTCGGTGGAGGTCGGTGCGGCCAAGACCGGACGCAAGCCGAACCGCCAGGACTGGCGGCTGGTGCGCGAGGTATTCGTCGCCGACACTGATGAAGAGGCCTGGAAGCTTTCGACCGGCGACATGATGGGCCGGATGATGCACGAGTACTTCCTGCCGCTGCTCGGCCATTTCGGCTTCAAGGACTATCTGAAGCACGCGCCCGACGTGCCAGACAGCGATGTCACGGTCCAATATTGCGCCAAGCGGAACTGGATCGTCGGCTCACCCTCAACCGTCGCCGAGAAGATCGAGAAGATCTACGACGAGGTCGGCGGCTTCGGCGTGCTCTTGGTGTTCGGCTTCGATTACAAGCACAAGGCTGAAGCCTGGCACCACTCGCTCTCGTTGCTCAAGAACGAGGTGATGCCGCGCCTGAAGCATCTCGGCTCCGCGAAGAAGGCGGCTTGACCCGACGCGGGTGCGGCGCGATCCTGCCGCACCCGCCTCAATTTCGGAGATCACGCGTGACGATCGACGCAAAGGATTTCAAGCAGGCGATGCGCCAATGCGCCGGCGCTGTCGCGCTCGTCACAGTGGGCGCCGAGCACGGCAAACGCACCGGGCTGACTGTCACCTCGGCCTGCTCGCTGTCGGACACCCCGCCGTCGCTGATCGTCTGCGTCAACCGCAACGCCAGCGCGCATACGCGCATCCGTGAGGAAGGCGCGTTCGCGATTAATTTCCTCCACGAGGATCACGCGCTGCTGGCGCTCACCTTCAGCGGCCAGAAGGGCGTCAACGGCGACGACCGTTTTGCCTTCGGGGACTGGCAGCGCGGGGTGACTGGCGCGCCGGTGCTGACGGATGCAGTCGCCGCGTTCGACTGCGTGCTGGCACAGGAATTCGAAACGAAGACGCATTCGATCTTCGTCGGCGAGGTCCGCGGCGTGTCGCATTCGGCGACAGCCGCGCCGCTTGTGTATATGCGCAGCAATTTCCACACTCCGCAGGAGATTCGCGAAACGATTTCGCTCGGCGACCTCGATGCGCGGCATTTGAGCTGGACGGATTTTTCGTAGAGCCGCACGCTCGCTGCCTTCCCTTCTCCCCTTGTGGGAGAAGGTGGCGCGAAGCGCCGGATGAGAGGTCTCTTTCAGCGCACGCGACGAGCAAGGTGAACGCGGAGAGAGACCCCTCACCCGTCTTGCCGCTGCGCGGCAAGCCACCCTCTCCCACAAGGGGAGAGGGTAAGAAGGAGCACTACTGCGCTGTCTCGATCTTCAGCTGCTTGATCTTCCGATACAGCGTGGCGCGGCTGAGTTTTAGCGCGCGGGCGGCTTCGGTGACGCGGCCACCATGCTTGCGCAGCGCCTCGACAATGGTCGCGCGTTCCGCCGCTATGAGATCTGGCTCCGCCACGCGGCCGCCGAACGGCGGCAGATCGAGGTCGGCGTCGGTGATGACGCCATCCTCCGCCGTGCAGCCGGCGAGCCGCAGCACGTGGCGAAGCTGGCGCATGTTGCCGGGGAATGGGTATGCCGACAGCAACGACCAAGCCTCATCGGAGAGGCGGCAGTTGGGCGCCTCCTCGCTGGCGATCTGACGAATGACATCGTCCCTGTCGGCGCGCTCGCGCAGCGCCGGCAGCCGCACCTCCATGCCGCGCAGGCGGAAATACAGATCGGCGCGGAAGGCACCCTCTTCCGCCATGCGGCCGAGGTCGCGATGGGTCGCGCTGATCAGACGGATGTCGACGGGCACGGGCTTGAGCGCACCGAGCGGCCAGACCTCGCGGTTTTCCAGCACGCGCAATAGCCGCGTCTGGAGCGCGATCGGCATGTCGCCGATCTCGTCGAGAAACAGCATGCCGCCATCGGCCTGCACGATCAGGCCCTTCGAGCCGTCGCGCCGCGCGCCGGTGAAGGCGCCGGCCTCGTAGCCGAACAGCTCGGCATCGATCAGGCTCTCCGGCATCGCCGCGCAGTTCAGTGCGACACAATTGTTGCGCGCACGGTTGCTCGCCGCGTGAATGGCGCGCGCGAACACGTCCTTGCCGACACCGGTCTCGCCATGCAGCAGCACCGGCAGATTGTGATCGCCGATGCTTCTGAGCCGCTTCACGCTCTTGATCAAGCCGGGATCGCGGCCAGCAAGACGATGCAGCGCATCGAACCGGTCGACCGGCGCCTCGCGGCGCGCGGAGGGCGCACGCATGGACGCCCTTGCGCGCAGCGGCGGCGCGACATGGCCCTGCCCCCACGGAGTTCCGTCGGCGTGGCGCAACGCGATGACCTCGTCCACACCGCGCCCTGCATGGTGGTCGAATTTGATATAACGCGACAGGTCGATGCCGGCTGCGATCATGCCGTCAGTGAGGCCCAGCAGCGCGCGCGCCGACCGGCAGGCACCGACGATGCGGCGGTCGTCGTCATAGGCGATGAGGCCGCTGCAGCCGTCGCCCGGCACAGTCGTGATCCAGGCATTGCGGAAATGATCGCGGAAGATCGCGCCCTCCATCCGCCGCGTCGCCTCCATCGTTACCGCGAGCGCAAGCTGGTGCGCGGTGCGTTCGAGATCCCTGCGACAGGAAGTGATGTTGACAGCGCCGGCGAGGCGACCGGCCTGGTCGAACAGCGGCGCCACGGCGCAGGAGAACATGTGCCACTGCTCGCGAAAATGTTCGTCGCGATGCACCAGAATCGGCTTCTCCTCCGCGAGCGCGGTGCCGAGCCCGTTGGTGCCTTCAAAGGCCTCGGCGAAATTCGAGCCGGTGTAGATCTTCCAGTCCAGGAACATTTTTGCGTCGGCTTCGCCAGGCAGGCGGCTGAACAGCATGGTCGCGTTCGCGTCAGCAAGGTTGACGCAATAACCAGCGTCGCGCAGCACGCGGGCGAGATCGTCGAGTTCGGGCGTGAGGAGCCGGATCGTCTCCTCCATGGGCTGGGCGACGTGGCGGATCTCGGCTTCGGTGAGGGTCTGGGGCGGGCCCTGGCGCGCCGGATCGAGCTTGTGGCCGATCAGGCAGCGGCGCCAGGAGTTGGCAATCCGCGAAGAGGCGTCGACGTCGGCCACGTGGTTGGCGACGGACAAGACACGGGCGACATGGTTCGAGGCCGAAAGGCTGGCCATCGCGGACGTCTCCACCCTGTATTATTGTGCAAAGTCTGGCATCGCAGGCGGGGATGTCAATCGAGAACCGGGAACGCAACTGGACGATGAGCTCTCTCCGCCGTCATTCCGGGGCGGCTCGAAGAGCCGAACCCGGAATCTCGAGATTCCGGGTTCGATGCTTCGCATCGCCCCGGAATGACGGCGAGTGTGCAACGACGCAATTGCTGCGCCGCCCTCACCACGTGTCGACGCACGGCCGCTTCTTCTCCTTCCGCGGCGGCGGCTTCGGCACAGACCGCAGGCCGGCCATGATCCAGCGGCGCGTCTCGGCGGGGTCGATGACGTTGTCGATCTCGAATACGGAGGCGATCGAGACCGCCTTGCCGTTGGCGTAGAGCTCGGCGACCTTGTTGCGGTAATAGGTCTCGCGCTCGACAGGGTCGGCGATCGCCTCCATCTCCTTGCGGAAGCCGAGGCGGACATAGCCTTCGAGACCCATGCCGCCGAACTCGCCGGTCGGCCAGGCCGCGGTGAAGAAGGAGGCGTGGAAACCACCGCCGATCATCGACTGCGCGCCCAGCCCATAGCCCTTGCGGAGCACGATGCCGAACAGCGGCACGGTGAGGCTCGCGCCGGTGACGAACATGCGCGAGACATGGCGAACGATCGCGGTCTTCTCTGCCTCGGGGCCGACCATGAATCCGGGCGTGTCGCAGAGCGAGACGATCGGAAGATCGAAGGCGTCGCAAAGCTGGAGGAGGCGCGCGGCCTTGTCGCCGGCATCGGCATCGATCGCGCCGCCCAGATGGCGCGGATTGTTGGCGATCAGCCCAAACGGCTTGCCCTCGATGCGGATCAGCGCGGTGATCATGCCGAGGCCGTAGTCGCGGCGAAGTTCCAGCACGGAGTCCCTGTCCGCGACGAGGTCGATCACGCTGCGAATGTCGTAGACGCGCAGGCGGTTCTCGGGGATCGTGCGGCGAAGCAGGCGCTGGTCGGCAGCCTGCCAGTCGGTTACCGCGCCCTGGAAATAGGACAGGTATTTCTGCGCGACCCGCGTCGCCTCCTCCTCGTCCTCGACGAGAATGTCGATGACACCGTTCGGCGCCTGGAACGAGACCGGACCGACTTCGGCGGGATGATAGACACCGAGGCCGCCGCCCTCGATCATCGCAGGGCCCCCCATGCCGATCGACGCGTTCTTCGTCGCGATGATGACGTCGCAGCAGCCGAGCATCGCGGCGTTGCCGGCAAAGCAATAACCGGAGACGACGCCGATCACCGGCACGAGACCGGAGAGCCTTGCGAACTGCACGAACGATGGACCGTCGAGGCCGGTCATGCCGAGGCGATCGGTGTCGCCGGGCCGGCCGCCGCCGCCCTCGGCGTAGAACACCAGCGGGACGCGCCAGTCTTCCGCCAGCGTCAGCATGCGGTCGATCTTCTTGTGGTTCATGTGGCCCTGCGTGCCCGCGAGCACGGTGTAGTCATAGGCCACGACGATGCAGCGCCCGCCGTCGGCGCCGAATTTGTCGGCATTGACGGTGGCAACGCCCATGATGAGGCCGTCGGCCGGCGTGTTCTTGATGAGATCGTCGAGCTTGCGCCGGCGGCGCTGCGCCGCGATGGCAAGGCTGCCATATTCCATGAAGGAGCCATCATCGACGAGCTGGGCGACGTTCTCGCGCGCGGTACGCTGGTTGGTGTTGCGGCGGCGCTCGACCGAGGCCGGGCGGTTCTCATCGAGCGTGTTGGCCTGGCGCGCGATCAGCTCAGCCAGATCCGGACGGATATGGTCGAGATCAACATCGGCTTCCGCGGTCGACGTATCGGCCGCGACGTCGAGCGGCTCGAGATACATGATCGGCTCGCCATGCATCAGCGTCACGCCGTCGCCGGCGACGAGCTTCATGACACGGCCGCCCTGCTCGGCCATCACGAGATGCTCCATCTTCATGGACTCGATCACGGCGAGCTGCTGGCCGGGCCGCACGATCTCGCCTTGCTTCACCTGGATGGTGACCACCGTCCCCTGCAACGGCGCAGCGACCATCACCGTCCCTTCGGGCACCTCCTGCGTGATGGGCGCTTCAGCGCCGGAGCCAGCGCTTCGTTCGGTCGCAGCAAAGTACAGCGGCCTCGCCGCGCCATCGGCCGCCTCGACGAGCTTCGCGATGTTGCGATCAATGAAATCGGTCGCGATGCGGTTGGTCCTGAAATCGGGGTGCGCGAGCACCGCCTGGAGGAAAGCGATGTTGGTGACGACGCCGTCGATCCGGAACTCGCGCAGAGCACGCGAGGCCTTGGCGACCACATCGTGCCAGGCTTCACCGGGCGTCTGCACGATGACCTTTGCGAGCAGCGAGTCGAAGGCAGCGCTGGTCTTGTAGCCGGCATAGCCAAAGCTATCGACACGGACGCCCGGCCCTGACGGCGGCTCGAACACGGCAAGCACTCCGCCGGTCGGATGCGTCGCCCCTAGCTCGTCCAGCGTTTCCATGTTGACACGAAGCTGCAGGGCATGGCCGCGCGGCTTCGGGATCGCATCTTGCGACAGGCCGAGCGAGGCCAGCGAGGCGCCGGCGGCGACCGCGAGCTGGGAGCGGACGAGATCGAGCCCGAGCACCTCTTCCGTCACGGTGTGCTCGACCTGGAGCCGCGGATTGGCCTCGATGAACGCAAAACTGTCATCAGCGCTGCCGTCGACCAGGAACTCGAACGTGCCGAGATTGTCGTAAGAGGCAGCAGCCGCAAGCTGCTTCGCCGCCTCGATGATGCGGCCGCGCAAGGACTGGCTCAGCGAAGGGCTCGGCGCCACCTCGATCAATTTCTGGTGCCGGCGCTGGATGGTGCATTCGCGCTCCCAGAGATGAGAGACGGCGCCATGGCGGTCGCCGATGATCTGCACCTCGATATGGCGCGCCTGCCGGATCAGCCGCTCGGCATAGACGCCGTCGAAGCCGAACGCGGCCTTGGCCTCGGACTGGCAGCGCGCATAGGCTTCCGCGAGATCGGCTGCGCTCTCCACCACGCGCATGCCGCGGCCGCCGCCGCCGGCCATCGCCTTGATCACGATCGCCGCATTGCTGCCGAGCGATGCGAAGAACGCCGTGATCTCCTCCAGCGACGACGGGCCGCTGGTGCCGGCAATGATCGGCACGCCGCAGCGCTTGGCGAGCTGGCGCGCCGCGACCTTGTCGCCGAACAGTTCGAGCGCCGCAGGCTTCGGCCCGACGAAGGTAATGCCTTCGGCGGCGCAGGCCTTCGCAAACGCCGCGTTCTCGCTGAGGAAGCCATAGCCGGGATGCACCGCATCGCAGCCCGCCGCCTTGGCCGCCTTCACCACGGCGTCGATATCGAGATAGGCCCGCGCGCCGCGGCCCGGAATTTCGATCGCCTCGTCGGCGACGCGAACGTGCAGCGACAGCGCATCGTCGGCGGGATGGATCGCGACCGTCGCGATTCCGGCATCGGCCGCCGCGCGCGCGATACGGATGGCGATCTCACCGCGATTGGCGATCAGGAGCTTTTTGAACGACATGAGATCTCTCACTCAGACTGCAGCAGGCAGGTTTGGATTGAGGTCCTGCTTCTTCACCTTGCCCGTCGCCGTCAGGGGCAAGGCATCGATGATGCGCACCTCCGGGACCTTGTAGACGGCCATGCGCTCGGCGCACCAGGCGCGCAAATCCTCTGCCGAGATGGTGCCGACCGCTTCCGGCTTGAGCTGGATGTAGGCCACCGCCACCTGCCCCTTGTCGGGATCGTCGCGCCCGACCACGCCGGAGCCCAGCACCTTCGGATGCTGCCCGAGCAGCGCCTCGATCTCCGGCGGAAAGACGCTCATGCCCTTGACCTTCAGCATCTCCTTGCGGCGGCCGAGGAAGTGCAGGAAGCCATCTTTGTCGATGGTGCCGATATCGCCGGTGCGCAGCCAGCCATCGACGAGCGACTCTGCAGTCGCTTCAGGCTTGTTCCAGTAGCTCTTGAGCAGCGACGGCGCGCGGACGCGGATCTCGCCTTCCGCACCGAGCGGCAACAGCGCGCCGGTCTCGAAATCCGTGATCATGAACTCGGCGCCGGGGACCGGCAGGCCGACGAAGATCGGCTGATTGTTGAGATCGAAATCATCGTCCTGGAAGCCGGCGGTGAAGGTGTTGGAGGTGTGGGTCTCCGTCATGCCCCAGGCCGCCTCCATCAGGATGGTGCCCGTGAGATCCTTCCAGCGCCTGCGATAGTCGGCGTTGAGCTTCTTGACGAAGGAGACGACGCGCACCTGCTTCAGCGACGACAGGTCGAACTCGCTCCAGCGCGGATGGTCCATCAGCTCGACTGCGCCGTCCACCGGCATCGCGGTGATCGTGACCTTGTACTTGTCGATCGCGGCCATCGTGCCGACGGCATCCCAGCGCGCCAGCAGGACCAGCGTCGCGCCGGAGAACAGCGGGAAGATCAGGCCGAAATTTTCACCGGCGATCCAGAACTCCGGGAAGAACGACAGGAACACGCTGCTCTCATCCGACAGGACGGAGATGCCGTAATTGGCGGCAGCCGTATAGACCATGTCGCGATGGGTGTGGACACAGCCCTTGGGCATGCCCGTCGTGCCGCCGGTGTAATTGAGCGCCGCGATATCATCGAGGCCCGGCGGCGGCAGTGGCGTTGGTGCGGGCATTGCGGCGAGCGCAGGCAACAGGTCGGTGGCGCCGAGCACTGCGACGCGCGGCGTACGGATCGAGTCCGGCGTAGGGAATGCCGGCGTTGCCGGCACGACATCGGCAAAGCTCGTGACGATGATCTCGCGCAGGCGCAGCTCGCCTCTCGCCTGCTCGATGATCGGCACGAGCTGGTCCAACGCCACGATCACTTCGGCCTGGGTGTCGTTCAGCTCATAGGACAGCTCGAAGGCGCGCGACAGCGGGCTGACGGGGACGTGGATCGCGCCGAGTTTCAGGATGCCGAAGAATACGATGTGGAATTGCGGGCAGTTCGGCAGGAAGACGGCGACACGATCGCCCTTGCGCACACCCTTCGCCTGCAACAATGCCGCAAAGCGGTCGCTCTGCTGGTCGAGATCCGCGTAGGTCGTGACGTGACCGTAGAAGATCACCGCGGGCCGCTCCGGGCTGCGCTTCGCCCAGGCGCGCAGATATTCCGTCAGGGGAACTTCGCCGTGCAGATAGCTCGGCGAACGCGGCATGCCCTCCGGCCAGGCCTTGTCCCACAGGCCCCGCAAGGTGGCGAGGTAGTCCTTCTCGTTGAGGCCTGCGCTCATGACGTCTTCCCGTGTTGCTTTTCTTTTCGCGAGGGCACGCGCGTGCCCTCGCCCGACGTCGTTACACGTCGAGCACGGCGGACTTCATGTCAAGAAAAACAGTGCTTTCGCGTCACGCGCGGATGCCGCGACGCGGAAAAAGCAACGAGTTGCGGCAAGCTCTTCCGTTACGCCGCGCGCACGCCGTCAACGAAGGCGCTGTGCGTCCGGCCGCTTGATTGCAGCACGAGGCCGGCGGCATGGCCGGTCTCCGAGGTCGCGTCGGTGACGCCGGAAATGTTCTGCGAGACCTGGTTGGTGCCGGAGGCCGCCTCATGCACGCTGCGGGCGATCGCTTTCGTCGCGGCGCCCTGCTCCGCGCGGCGACTGCGATCGACGAGGAGATCTCGTTGGCCTCCATGATTGTCGTGCGGACGCTCTCGAGATTGGAATAATTCGAAAAGCTCATTCAACGCACTGCACGCTACGCGTGCTTCTGCATGTTGCGAAGCATGCTGAGCCATCACCCAAATCCACGACCTCGAATCTAGAAGACCTCGATATCGACCTTCCGGACGTTGACTTGCAGAAGGCTCTGGCAGAACGATCGACCGTGAGATGGAGCGCCAGACGCAGCGCGCGCGCAGCCAAGGGTCACAACCTCAATGCAGCAACCTACCTATGCCGGGTCCGCCGGGCTTCCCGCGCTCAGCGCGGCGGAACGCCTCTTCATCTGGGGATTCAGGTCGAGGGCACAAAGCGGACGCCCCGTACCGACCGCAGCGGACGTCCAGCAAGTCTACGACCATTTCCGCGTGGGAGATGCAGTGCCCTCTCTGGAATCCCTGATCGAGATCTTCGCTTGCTCAGCCCACACCGCCATCGAACTTCACTGCCCCACCTGTCCGCGCATGTCCGAAAGCGAACATGGAATTCTGCGGGGCATCGCGGCGGCACAAAACGAACGCACCGATGTCGCGCGCGATCAATTCGAGTGCTGGCTGCCGGCTGTCGCCGCGGATTGGGCTCTGGCTCCCGTTCAAGGGCTTGCAACGATATTCCGCATGGCCGGACTGATCCTGCCGGACCGGCACATTCGGTCTCCCAGGCATGATCAGGTCATGATGATGAAGAGCTGGCTCGTGGGAAGCCATACATTGCACTGATGAGATCATTCATGATCCAGGACACGTCCGGCTCGGAGCCGGCTTCGCATCCGTTAGCGCCTCGATCGCAATCCTGCCCGCTCGATGCGCTTCCACGGCAACCGAGCATCGAATGCTATGATCATTTTTCGCGCGTGGCGCTGTCGCTGTTCCGGTTCATTGGCGCTGCCTATGCGACGGGCGCGTCCGATTGCTGGGAAGCGGCCTATCGCTTTGCCGAGGAGACACCCGACGTATCCGACAGCCCCCTCCTGGTCGCGCGAGTTGCTGCGCTCGTCAGAATCCTTCGGAGCTGCCGGGCATGCAATCTATGTTTCATGCCGCCATCCTGCAGCCGCCTTTCGAAAGATGAAGCCGAACTGATGCGGCTGCTGGCGGTCGCCCGCAGCAGAAGACCCGGCGAGCTTGAATCCGTCGTTTGCAAGCTGGTCGGCACCGAGAAGGAGGATGCAGCGACGCGGGCGGTCAACGCGCTTGCATTCTGTTAGGCAGAGCATTGCTGCGTTGGTCCGTCACTTTGATGGGTTCTAGTCGCATACGGACCGGTCTTGCGATATCAACATCGCCATGGAGACGCAGAACTCGATGCCCTCCATGAAACCTCCAGACGACCCCAGGGAGCATCACCACTGGGGTCGTCGTTCCGGATGGTGCCGTAGCACGCGCACCTGCCAGGTGATTTCCAAGGCCGACGGCAGGATCGACCTAGCGTTCGTGTGAGCGCGGCTCGGCCTGGCGGCTCTTCTTGCCGAGCACGAGATCGATCGTGTGGGCGGCTATCTTGCGAAGCTGGGCTTCGTCGCCGAAGGCGCGTTCGAGCACGGCAAGGCCGCGCGTCACGGTGACGATGTGCAATGCTGCGGCTTCGGGCGCGCCGCTGAACTCGCCCCGTTTGGCGCCGGCGGCCAACGCGTCCTCGACCAGCCCGGTGATGCGTGTCACCAGGTCGGCGAAGGCCCAGCGGGCATCCTCGTCCAACCCCTCGCCTTCGGCCGACCCGAGCTCCATCAATCCGCGCGTGGTCGGACACCCGCGAGGCGGTGTCCCGGAACGGAAGTTCGTGATCGTCAGATCGAAGAAGGCCGTGAGGCGCTTGCGCAAGCTGCCGGCGCCGAGTGCCGCTTGCACGGCGCCGACATAGTCGCCCGCGTAGCGCTCATAGGCACGGAGGAACAGTGCCTCCTTGCTGCCGAAGGCATTGTAGAGACTGCCGCGCTGAACGCCGGCATCGCGCGCGATATCCGAGAGCGACGTGCCACGCACCCCGTTGCGCCAGAACCGGTCGAGGGCGATGCGCAGGACGTCGTCGTTGTCGAACTCGCGCGGCCTCAAGCGTCTCTCCTTTGCCCGACAAGTGGCATCCTGGTCCGCCGGGGCGGCTCAAATGTATTTGACATGATGTCAAGAATGCGATTTCTTGACAGAATGTCAAAAACCAACCGGTGGGGCAAGCGCCGCAGCGGTTCAGGCCGGCATGGAAGGAGATTTGCGATGCCTCTGCTTCATATTTCGCTGCGCGCTGGAAAGCCGGACGCCTATCGGCAGGCGATTCTCGACAGCCTCTACCGCGCCATGCGCGAGGCACTCAATGTGCCCGAGGGCGACGAGTTCATGACCATCACCGAGCTTGAGCCTGCAAACTTCCGCTGCGGCAACGCCTACGGCGTCACACGCAGCGACGACGCCGTGCTGATCCAGATCACCGTATTCGACACGCGCACCGCCGAGCAGAAGAAAGCGCTGTACCGGAGGGTCGCGGACCTGCTCGGCGAAAGCCCGGGCATTCGGCCGGAAGACGTGTTCGTGAACGTCCTTGATGCTCCGAAGGAGAACTGGTCTGTCGGACACGGCCTCGCGCAGTTTGCGTGAGACCGCGGGCATGGACCCGCCGCAACGGCGATGACGGCCATCGCAATATGCCACCGCACGTCCGACGTACCCCTTGAGAATTGACCGCTGGAAGGCTCTGATGGGGGCGGAGTAAAATCTCCCACCGATCCGAAGCCTTGGGACCCGAAGCGGCATGACCATGTCGGTCGAGCAATTGTGGAGCCTGCCGGAAACCGCGCTGATCGGCGCCTACGCCGAGGCACGCCGCCGCTATGCAGAGAAGAAATTCGAGCGCGACACCCAGCGGGCACGGCTCGAATGGATGCGGGCAAAACTGTTCGTCAACACGCCGGGCAACGTGACCGAGCGCAAGATGGCGGTCGATGTCTCGGAGGAGCTGGCGCGCAAGGGCCAGGAGGTGCGCGAAATGACCCGCGATCTCGACATGCTGAAGATCGACGTCGATGTGATCGACACGATGATCCGTCTGCGCGGCGCGCAAGGCGGTCCGCAGGTCCACGCCGACGAGGTGGCCGAGAAGCCGCCAGAGCCGGAAGGGGAGTGACGCCGTGATCATAATCGACCGCGGGCGAAAGCCGAAATGACTACATTCAGGGGAAGCTGCCTGTGCGGCGAGGTCGCCTTCGAGGTCGAAGGCCCGTTCGATCGTTTCCTGAACTGCCACTGCTCGCGTTGTCGCAAGGCAACCGGGTCGTCGCATTCCTCCGAGGTAATCGTGCAGGCCGCGGCGCTGCGATGGCTGCGTGGCGAGGCTTCGGTCGCGCGCTACGACCTGCCGACGGCGCGGAGCTTTGCCACCGCGTTCTGCAAAATCTGCGGCAGCCCCATGCCCCACCTCACCCGCAGCGGCCGCGAGGCGATCATTCACGCCGGCGCGTTCGATGAGCCGCTCGGCGCGACGCCGGACCGACATGCGCAGTGGTCGTCACGCGCGGATTGGTATGTGCATGGGAACGGGCTACCGGTCGAGGACTGACGCGCAGATCTAAGGCAGCAATTTCCGCTCTGAAATGATCCGCACAGGTGGGAAAGCGACGCAATCGACGACGTCGAACAGCACTTCGATCTTTCGATCGAACGATCGTGCAAACGCAAGAGCGTCGTCGCGCCGTTCATCGGAGATGTGCATGCCGAGCGTGCAGTGCGGTGTCCACGCTTCGGGCCGGTAGTGAGGTCGACAATACGCGGGATCGATTGCGGCGCTGATCGAGCTGTGGAGTCGGGTGAGGATGTCGTTGGCGGTTGGCTCTGCCCAGAGCACAAGAGGACTGCCTTCGAACCAGCGGATACGCCTGAATTCGATGCCAATTTGGGCTTGGCCAGCGACGGCCTCGAGCATCGCACTCCAGGCAGTCTTTTCGTCGATTTCGGGCGAGTCGTAGATTGCGAATGTAAAATGAGGTCGGTAGCCAAGCTTGCGCATCGACGGCTCGATCTCAAACACGCTGACCTGGTCCCACAGGCGTTCGATGTCGTCTGCTGAGCTGTTGTCAGCACGGATGTTGATCGCCAATGCCATAAAGCTCACCCGGTGGATCGAATGCTCACCAAGTCCCCATGAGCGCCGTGATTGCCAAAAACACGCCGGTCAAAATGTTCGACAAAAACAGGCTGAAACTCAGGTTCGGGCGCTCGAGGTCGATGCGCCAGGCCTGCCAGGCGAGGTGCGCGGCGATCACCGCCATTCCGGCAGCGTAGGACAACGACATGCCCAGCAGCCAGCCGCCCAGCGACCATGATACGACCGTAAGGGCGTAGACGAGACCAATACAGGCTTGTCCCCTCTCGCCGAACAGGATTGCCGTCGACTTCAAGCCGAGGCGGATGTCATCCTTGACATCGACGTAAGCGTAGACGGTGTCGTAGCCGATTTGCCAGCTGATGGCGCCGATCCACATCACGATGGCGCCAGGCGGGATATGCCCGGCCGCCTCAGCCCAGACCATCAGCATTCCCCAATTGAACGCCGCCCCCAGGACGGCCTGTGGCCAGTAGGTGAATCGCTTGCAAAACGGATAGATGAAGACGAGCGGCAGCACGCAGATTGCCATCAAGCGTGTGTACTGACTCAAGAAAACCAGCAGTGACGCCGCGAGCCCGAGCTCCACGATCAGGAACGCGATCGCTTGGCGGAGTTCGAGCTGACTGCTGGCCAGCGGTCGGAAGCGTGTCCGTTCGACGTGCGCATCAAACTTGCGATCAGCTATATCGTTGACGGTTGAGCCGGCGCTTCTCATCAGCAGCGCGCCGAGCGAGAAGACGATCAACTGCCAGAGCGCAGGAGATCCGTGCGAGGCCTGGATCAGCGCGGCGAGGCACGGAAACAGCGTGAGCCAAATCCCGACGGGCCGGTCCAGGCGCGCAAGCCGTGCATACGGCCGCCATGTTAAAGGCAACCGCCGGTCAACCCAGTCGCCGGGGTGGATGTCGCTGAGGTCGGGACGGCTCAACGCGGTCATGGCACGAATTCCAGGGTGTGGGCCCCACAAATTACGGCGCATTTCGATGTCCGCCTTGCCGGCGTGACACTACGCTTGTTCTCGATGATGAGCGTACAGTACTGCACCACCATCGCCAACGCTCGGCGTGACGCCGGACGAGTTTCGCTGCGCTCTACCCATCCTACGGGCGATGCAGTCTCGAGTTGCGTCTTGCCGCGAAACAAGCTAATGGCGTGCCCACAAATTCCATTGCTGGAGGCGGCCATGTTTGCGATTGCGCGCTTCCCGGGTTCGATGCGCGATACTTGACGCATACCCCGGGACTGAAACCCCGGGTGAGATTCCAAGCCCTCAAATCGATTGAACCTGCTTGCGGGCCTCGCGTTCGCACGAGCGGAATTATTGTCATGACTTCAAGTCTGTTGGCCTCCCGCCGGGACGCCGAGCGTACCGACGTGTTCGAGCGTCGGCTGCGGAGATATCATCCCCGCTTCCGGGGAGCGGTGTATACTCTGGCAATGCGGCACTCGCGCATTGCGGACCTCGCTGCGAGCTTTCCTGCGCTTCTGTTCGCGCTGGCCGTGCCGCGGCCTGCGTTCGATCCTGCGCCCGCGCTCGCATGCGTGATCGATGGGCTTGGCCTCGCGGAGGTGGCGGCCGCCGCCGATCTGCCCCTGTGGCTGCGCAGGCTGCCTCCAGAGGCATTCGCAGGCCCGATCGCGAGGTTGCCTGACAGCGAGTTCTTTCGCCGCCAGATCGCCAACCATCTTCCGCGCTCACCAAAACTCGCGCCGATCTGGCTTCAGGTCGTGGCTGACGTCGCCTCCCTCGCGCATGAACCGGCGGCGTTGTGGATCGCGCGCGAACTCGTCCGCGAGCCGAGAGGAGTGACCCCGGCTCGGCTGCGGCTCATCTGCCTGTGGTCGTGGTTTTCGACGCAACGGGCAACGTTCGGACGCGAGCTCATCACGCAGCCATGGACGCCCGATATGCGCATGGGTACGGCCCTTGCGGCCGCGGATGATTGGCGAGTGGGGATCGCGTTGCATGTGAGCCTCGGCCGCGAGGTGATCGCCGACATGTGGCTTCGAGCTGGTCACGTGGCCGGTTACGATTTCCTTCCGTTGAATTCGGTCTCTGCCATCGCAGAGGAGGCGGACGCGATGAGGAACTGCCTCAAGACTTACGGCTACAACGTGGCACACAATCGCTCGCGGCTCTGGAGCGTCCGGAGGAATGGCGAGCGCGTCGCCACGCTGAGAGTTGGCTGTGGTCCTCGTGATCCCTTCCCGAGCATCGTCGAGCTTGAAGGTGCTGGCAACACCGAGGCACCGCGCGAACTCTGGTGGGCCGCGCAGCAGTGGCTCCAGACGCACGATCTGTTGCAGATCAACACGGGACAGCGGCGCTGGGGCACAGCGCCGCTCGACCGCGCCACGTGGCTATCGGTCTGGCGGCCATATTGGATCGCCAAGCGCCGCATTCCGGATTGGCTGACGATCGCACCGTCCCGCAGCGCTCTTCAGGCGCTATGAACCAGCGGGTGAGTGCTGCGATAGAGGCAGAACTGATTGGGATGATGCAGTCATGGCGCGGCCACTCAGAATAAAACCGCGAACTCTTATGCGATTGAGATTGCTATCGAATTCCAGACTGCGCCGACGCCGTACCCTCCTATCCGATCGAGCCCGTCATGAAGACGCCGGAGCTCACGGACAAGCAGTGCGCCAGCATCCTGGGCGACGACGCGGCCAAGCTGCTCTCAGGATCAGCCTCAGCTGACGTGGCGCCAGCGTGGCGAGGCTGGCGCCTAGTACCCTCGGATGACCGCCGTCTCACAGTGCCGCACCGGCGAGAGTCTGAACCATCCTCGATCTATTTCGCAGCTGCCGGCCAGGCGCCTGCGGCCGCGTGGACGTTCGCCGAGAGGAACAATTCGGCATCCGACGCATTTTTTGCATTGAAGAGAGGCTAGGGGCGCGACGCATGTGCTGATGCGAAACGACCGAACTGCGCTTACACTTGAGTGTCCCGCGTGCAGTCGGGCGACGCCGCATCGGTTTCTTTACGCTAAGAACGGTTGCGACATCTTCCAATGTCGTGACTGCGGACTGGGACGCACCGAGGCATCGAGCTTCGATCCCCTCGCCTATTATGACGATGGCTATTTTTCCGGCCGTCAGTCCGACGGCTACGCCGACTATCGCGGCGCCGAACCCGTGCTGCGGCGCGAGTTCGCCCGCACGGTCGAGTTCATCCAGCACCGCAAGCCACAGGGCCGCCTGCTCGAGATCGGTTGCGCCTACGGCTTTTTTCTCGATGAAGCCCGCCGCGCCGGATTTGAGGTGAGCGGCATCGAGCCGGCGGAGGCGGCTGTTGCCCATACTGGCGATCTCGGCCTGAACGTCGTCTGCGGCCTGCTGAGCGAAGCGACTCTCAACTCGCTTGGCACCCTGGATGTCATCGTCCTCCTCGACGTCATCGAGCATCTGCCCGACCCGCAGGAAGCGCTCGCGCTGTGCACGGACCATCTCCGGCCGGACGGAATCATCGTGCTGACGACCGGAGACTTCGGTTCCTTGGCGGCGCGGTCAACCGGCGCGCACTGGCGCCTGATGACGCCTCCACAGCACCTGTGGTTCTTCAACTGCGACAGCATCGCGTCTCTGGCCCATTCGGTCGGCCTTCGCGTCGAGAGTTCCGATCGCCCCTGGAAATTCGTGCCGTTCTCCCTGATCGCCTTCCAGGTCGGTCGCATGCTCGGCCGCAAGATCGCGGCCAGCCCGACCGGCAACCGGTTCGCCATTCCGGTGAACCTGTTCGACGCGATGCGCGTGGTCTTGAGCAAGGCGCCCCCATGATACGAGCCTCCCATGGGTTATCCTCGTTGCGGATGGACGAGACATGACCGGCCGGATTCGCAATCCTTGGGTCGTTGTCGCGGCGTACAATGAAGCGCCGGTGGTCGGCAGCGTCGTGTCCGGCATTCGCCGCGCCGGATACGCGGTGGTCGTGGTCGATGACGGCTCCGGCGACCGAACCGGTGACGTCGCGTCGCTCGCAGGCGCGGTCGTCGTCCGGCATCCGATCAACCTCGGACAGGGCGCTGCGCTGCAGACCGGCATCGACTACGCCCTCGAGCAGCGTGCGGATGCGCTCGTCACGTTCGACGCCGACGGCCAGCATTCCCCCGCGGCCATCCCGGCGCTGCTCGCGGCGATCGAGCAGCCCGGCATCGATTTCGCGCTCGGCAGCCGCTTTCTCACCGGCGCGACCGCAAATCTGCCGATGTCGCGCCGCCTCCTGCTCAGCGCGGCGCTCTGGTTCACGCGCGCGAACACCGGACTGCCGGTCACCGATACCCACAATGGCCTACGGGCGATGACCGCGCGCGGCGCCCGCGCGATCTCGTTGCGACAGAACCGAATGGCGCACGCGTCCGAGATCCTGCACCAGATCGCGCAGAGCCGCCTGCGCTTTGTCGAAGTGCCGGTGAATATCGAGTACAGCGCCTATTCGCTGGGCAAGGGTCAACGCATCACCGATGCGCTGACCATCCTGATCGATCTGTTTGCGCGGAGGCTCTACCGATGATCGCGCAGCTGTTGCTGACAGCCCTTCTGACGTTTGTTCTGGTCTACGCCTGGTCGGCGCATCGGACGGTGCCGATCATCGGCCTGCTCGCGAGCGGCGCTGCGCTCGCCGGCCTCTACTTCGTCTGGGTGCAGGAGCACGCCACAGCGCTTGCGGCCCTCGTGGGTATCGGCCGCGGCTCCGACCTCATCGTCTATATCTGGGTCGTGATCAGCCTGCTTATCATGCTCAACTTGCATCTCAAGCTGCGGCTCCAGCTCGACATGATCACGCGGCTGGCGCGCGCCGTGGCGATCGATCGCGCCAAGGAGAGCCAGCGTGAGGCAGTCCCTCGGCGAAAACGTCGCCCGGTCGTGTTGGGCCGAAAGGCCGAGGCGCCCCCGATCGATTCGCAGGCGAAGAAGTAGATGCCATTGCCAAGTCGCGCCTGGACTTGGCGCGTCACTCACCGAGCCCGCGACGATTGGCGTAGATCCGGGCGAACGGGCGGCCAAATCGCTTGATCTCATCAACCAGTACGGCCGTCGTGCCGTGGGCACAAGGCCAGCGCTCGGTGGCGATCAGGTAGTCGGCCTCTTCCGGATGTGTTTCGGCAATCCAGTTGCGACGGAACATCACGCCTGCCAGTTGCTCGCGCCAGGCCAGGCAGACCAGCACGCGCGGTGGATCGCCCGCGAACCGGCCCTCGGCGTCAATTCGATCCTCGAGGCGGCGCAGCGCCTCGGGAGCCGCCATACTCCAATAATCGAGGTCGAAACGGCCGTAGGCGCCAGCGACGCCGCCTGCCAGACTGTTCATCGCGATATATTCGAGCGGATGCAGGATGACGAGCATCAGCACGATGGCGGCCGCGTGCGCGACCGCGAGGGCCGCGGGCACAATCGGGAGGCGTCGCAAGACGGGCAAGAGGCTCGTGAGCCCGCGCGCGGCCACGATGGCGAGCATTGGGATCACGAACAATACGTGGCGGACACCGTCATAGAGCGTCGAGCCCTGCAGGATGAGCACCGCGACAGGCCCGAACGCCGCCACACTGACGACCAGCACCGCGCGCGATCCCGCAAGCTCGGCCGCGAGTGGTCGCAGTCCCATGATGCCGGACCGGCGCACGGCGCCGAGGGTGGCGCGGGTCCACGACGCTGCAGCACCGAACCAGACCGCCATGCCGAGCAACAGCAAAGCCAAAAAGCCTTCGGGCAGACGCGCCAGGAGCTGTCCGGGGATGTACCAGGCGGGCACGTTATCGGTGAATGTGAGCCGGCCCCAGTTCTGGAATTCGAACGAGGTGTCGAGCGTATCAAAGTGCCTGTAGGCCTCGAGGAATTGTATGAGCGGATTTCCAATCTGCAACCACGGCCACAGCGCAATCGCCGTCAGCCAGGCGATGAGGATGACCAGCAACGTATGCAGGGCGATCTGGCGCAATTGGGCATAGCCCGCGCGGCCATGGCGCAGCAGCACCTCGAGCAGGCACAGGCTCATGCCGCCGACGAGGTAAGCGTGCGTGATCACCCCGCCGGTGCGCGTCGCGATGGCGAGGCCGGTGGCGAGGCCTGTCACAAGGGTCAGACGCCAGCTCGGCACCACCTGCCGCACCATCATGACGATCGAGAGCGTCGACCAGCTCATAGCGAACATGAACGGCACGTCGATAGGGGCGAAGAACAGGTTGCCGTACAGGTAGCCGGTCAGCAGGCACAGGGTGAGCGCCGTCAACCCAGCCCAGTATCCGACCGTGAGCCGTGCCATCGGCACGAAGGCGGCGAGCCCAGCGAGGCCGAACAGGAAGGTCATCGCGTGCCGGACCGTGATCGGGTTCGCGAGCTCAAGCGACTGTACGGCCGCGACGAGCATCTGAAACCACGGTCCATACATCCACAGATACTCTTCGACCGTCTCGAACTGAGACCGATCCGCAAAGGCGCTCGTGTACCAGGCAAGCGCCTTGGGGCCGTACTCGTCGGTGTTGAATTCGTCGGTGGATGGCCCGTAATCCGCGGCGGTCGCAAGCCCGATGACCAAGGCCACGCCCAGCACAAGGAGCACCAGCAACGTCTCGGCATGGCGAGCAGCAAATGCGAGGCCGAGTTTCGGCCTCGCAAACCCAGAACCTTCGCCATCCACCCGTTCAAGCGCCATACATTGTCCTGCGATCGAGCGGCTGCCCGAGGAGTTCAAGCGGCGGATCATGACGCAAGCGGCTCTGCCCTGCCGCCTGCATCACATCAGGCGACACCCCGCTCAATCGCGAGCGAACCCCCAGCGCATCTCAAGTGTTGTCCTTGGCTGGGCTCCGATAACACGCCTGAAGGGAACTTTGTTCCGAAGTTTCAATTCAGGCATCCCAAGGCAGATTAACAATGGCGATCCTTGTCACCGGAGGTGCCGGATACATTGGGAGCCACATGGTGTACGAACTCGTTGATCGTGGCGAACAGCTCGTCGTGATCGATGATCTTTCGTCGGGGTTCGAATGGGCAATACCATCCGGGGCCCCGCTTTTCGTTGAGGGCATCGGGGATCAGAGGCGAGTTGCGTCGCTGATCGCCAAGTATGGGATTTCGGAGATCATTCACTTCGCGGCTTCTGTCGTTGTCCCGGAGTCGGTTGCCGCACCGCTTCGATATTATCGCAACAACACCGAAAATTCCCGAAGCCTGTTCGAGGTCGCAATCAGGAGCGGAGTGCAGTGTTTCATCCTCTCGTCGACGGCTGCGGTCTACGGGAATCCGCAGGCAAATCCCGTCACGGAAGACACCCCCGTTGCGCCTGTATCACCTTACGGCTCATCCAAATTGATGGCCGAAACAATGCTGCGTGATGCTGCACGCGCTCATGGCCTACGCTACGTCATCTTGAGATATTTCAACGTAGCAGGGGCCGATCCTGCCCTCCGCACTGGGCAGGCAACGCGAGGGGCAACGCATCTTATCAAGGTTGCAGCGGAAACCGCCGTGGGTCTACGAGAGAAGATGCAGGTTTTCGGCACCGATTATCCCACGCCTGACGGGACCTGCATTCGCGACTATATCCACGTGAGCGACCTCGTAAACGCTCATTGTCACGCGCTTTCATACCTGCGCGGTGGTGGAGAGCCCCTGACGCTAAATTGCGGCTACGGCCGCGGCTTTTCGGTCATGCAGGTGATCGACGCCATGCGGCACGAATCCGGAAACGACTTTCCCGTCGAACTTGCCGCGCGCCGGCCTGGCGATCCGGCGAAGATCGTGGCGTCAGCGGAACGGATACGCAATCTGCTGGGCTGGCAACCCCAATGGGATGATCTTTCCCTTATTGTCCGCCATGCGCTCGCTTGGGAACGCAAACTATTGGCACAAGGCAACGCAAGGCTTCCGTCCAGAGTGCTTCAGCCAGTCCCGCCTCGTCCCATTGTCGGCAAGGTGAGACGGGACAAGCGTCTGCCGCGCGGAAGTTCAACACTCATCCAAGAACAGAGCACGCGGCGGCGATGATCCTGGTGATGGAAATCGTGCCATGACTGCGCTCGTTTTCCGCCTTCCTGGGTGCGGGACTAGCGACGAGATTCGGCAAGAAGGTAGGCCGCGCGCACAGGAGCCCTTGTTCGTCTGGTCGGCGGCAGCCGTGATTCAGAACCGCTTTGCTGGCCGCGACGAACCGAACTCCGCCTTCTCTGTCTCGCGCTCCAAAGCCGATCTTCCCTCAAGAGCGCGAGCTAAACCAAATGGCCCGGAACGGGGTCACGGCTATGCTGGAAGGTTTAAGCCAGGTCTGCCTTGCCCGCAGGAGCGGACATTCTGTAATCGCTCATTATGCGAATTGAGCCGCCAAGTCAGAAAACTTCGCTGATGCAGTCGGCGGTGAGCAATCACATAGCGCTACCCGACGGGGGCGGCATCGTAAAATGTCGCAGAACACCGCGGAATATCGCAGCTTGGCGCGCCACCGCAGAATAAAACTGCGAACTCGTATGTGATTGAAATTCCAATGGTGTTCGACAAAGCGCAATGATCGATGCTCGGTCACCGCGCATCCGCAAGGGCCCGCGGCTCGACCAGCAGGCCCTGCCGTTCGTAACGGCGGCGAGTTCTGCTGAAGCGTACGACAACGGCATATCGGGTACTGTTCGCCTTGACGCGCCGCGTGAGCAGGGCATCGCCCGCCGGCAGAAACTCGAGATCATCGAGGCCAATGCAGCGCAGACACGCCGGGCCGGGAGGCTCCATCATCAGGAGATCACCGGTGCCGCCGCAGCGATGGCATGTCCACTCCCTGTTCAATGGCTGGACCACTACCAGTTCCGGGCCGCGGCTTGCCTTTTCCGCCAGGCGCTCGCGCTTCGCCTCGGAGAGTTCCGGCGGCATCCAATGCGTCCGAAATGACGCCTCGATCTTAGGATCTCCGCTTCGACTGAAATGCAGTGTCCGGCGTTGCGGAGTACGATCAACATAGGCTGTCGGGCTCGCGATCAGCCCTCTCTTGATCGCCCAGGACTGGAAAAGCTGCATGGCTTCCAGGATGCGCGGCAGATCGACCCGGACAACTTCCTCCATGCAATCGACCTGCCCGCGCTGCCAGGGCCCGACCGCTCCGGGATCAAGCCAGCCGATTCCGATGAGGACGTCGGTGGCGCTCACAAAGTGCCGGGAGGCAGGTGCCTCTTCAGCTGCCTTCGCGACGCGATCGCCAAGTGGAACTCGATTCTTCCGGCTCATGGTAACCTTCAGCATCCTTTCAATCGACGCCGAGCCCGACCTGCGGTAACCCGGCTCCCAGCCCCGGCGATCCGGCCAACGGCTCGACCGATGTCACGGCGCGCGACTATGGTTACGCCGCCGGCATGGATTATCACGTTTCGTCGAACACGGTTTACGGGTTTGCGCTTGCTGGCGGCGGCACCAGCCGGGCACTCGACCAGGGGCTTGGCGGCGGCCGAAGCGATGCATTCCAGGCAGGTCTCTACGCCGCGACCCGCGCGGGGCCGCTTCGACCAACTCACCACTCTGGCGGCCATGCCATTGGTGCTGCGGGCCCGCGCCGCATGGGCCCATGATTGGGTCAGCAATCCCTCGCTCGAGGCGATGTTCGAGACACTGCCGGGCGCAAGCTTCACGGTCCAGGGCGCAGCGGCGCCGCGGGATTCCGCACTCGCTTCAGTCAGCGCCGAACTGCACGTCACTGCCAACTGGTCGCTTGCTGCCAAGTTCGACGGCGAGTTCGCCGCTGGCGCGCAAACTTATGCCGGCACCGGCGTCCTGCGGTACAATTGGTGAAAGCGACCGATAACAAAGTGGAATCGGACGAGGCGAGGAGCTGGTCGGCTCAGCCGCTGCGCCTGAACATGGATGTTTCGTTGTCGTCTGCCGGAGTTTCGATCGCCGCGGGCAAGCCGATGCGCACATCGCGCGGGCTAAACGCGAATTTCTGGCGAAAGACATGGCTGAAATGAGCGTCGCTGACGAAGCCGTGCGGGTAAGCGATTTCGCAGCGGACGCTATCGCACAAAATCGTACTTTAGCATGACATGGCGCTCCCTAGGGGAATCGAACCCCTGTTTCAGCCTTGAGAGGGCCGCGTCCTAACCGCTAGACGAAGGGAGCGTGAGGGGTACCGAATAGCCTCGAAATTTGTCCGCCGCAAGGACCGAACGGGCCTTTTATGGCTCATTGGCAAATTTCAGCTTGCCGGCCGGCCTCAAGGTGTGGACATCGAAGGTGCGGATCTCGGTCGCCCCGCCCACATCGAGCGTGACCACCAGGCGATCGCCAGCCACCGCGGTCGAGACGATCCTGGCGCCCTTCGGCAGGGTGGCGGTGACGTCGCTCATGGCCTCGGCCACCCTTCCCTCCGACTTGAAAAGGCGGTAGCCCACCGCGATCAGGACGGCGCAGATCGCCAGCGCCGTGGTCAACCCCGCGATCAGCATCATCCGCCGCACCCGCGCGAACAGCGCGGCCTGCTCGGGGGTCGGTTCGGGAACAGCGGTTTCGGTCGTCATGCAGGGCTCTGGGTCAGCGCAAAGGTTGGAGGTTGTCGTTGCCGGCGACGAGGGTTCGGCCCGGCTCGACCGGGTGCTGGCCGCGCGCTTGCCGGACCTGTCGCGATCAAGGCTGAAAACCCTGATTCTGGCGGGCGCGGTGAGCCACAGGGGCGCCGCGGTCCGCGACCCCGCTTATCACGTCGGAACGGGCGATACGATCATAATCGACGTGCCGGAGGCGGCGCCCGCGGAGCCCCAAGGGGAAGACATCGCACTCGACATCGTGTTCGAGGACGACGACATCATCGTCATCAACAAGCCGAAGGGCCTCGTGGTGCACCCCGCGGCCGGCCACGAGACCGGGACGCTGGTGAATGCGCTGATCGCCCATTGCGGCACCTCGCTGTCGGGCATCGGCGGGGTGCGCCGGCCCGGCATCGTGCACCGGCTCGACAAGGACACGACCGGGCTGATGGTCGTCGCCAAGAACGACCTCGCCCATCAGTCAATGACCGCGCAATTCGCCGATCACGGGCGGACAGGTGCAATGCGGCGCGGTTACATGGCCTTCGCCTGGGGGCTGCCGAACCGGCAGCGCGGCACGGTCGATGCGCCGATCGACCGCCACCCGTATGCGCGGGAGAAGATGGCGGTGCGCCAGAGCGGCCGCGAGGCGGTGACGCATTGGGAGATTCTGGAGAGCTTTGCCGGGCGCGACGGCAAGGGCGTGGCGGCGCTGCTCGCCTGCGAGCTCGAGACCGGACGCACCCACCAGATTCGCGTTCACCTCGCCCATATCGGACATCCGCTGATGGGCGATGCCCTCTATGGCCCGCATTTCAAGACCAAGGCAAACCAGCTCGGCCCTGAAGCGCAGGCGGCTTTGGCGGCCCTTGGACGGCAGGCCCTGCATGCCTATTTGCTGGTACTGGAGCACCCGAGGACGGGAGAACTTCTTCACTGGGAAGCGCCTTTGCCGGAGGATTTGCTTCTCCTTGAAAGCGCTCTGAAAGCGGCGCTATGACGCAGGCGGCTTCAGAAAACCCTTACCTTACAAAAAGTTATAGCTGGCACACGGGGACGTGACGTCAGTAATCCTTCCCTAAATGACCCCCGATGGGGTATATTGCGGCTGCGTTGAAAGACCAACGCGGAACATCGCAGTCCGGCCGGCTTTAACCAAGCGGTCGTCTGCCTGGCCCGCCGCTATCGGGGGCCTGAACCTTTGGAGGGCGCACTATGGCCCGTACCGTTGCTTTGCCGGTCCTCAATGGAGAATCCGGCCTTTCCCGCTACCTCGCCGAGATCCGCAAGTTTCCGATGCTGGAACCCCAGCAGGAATACATGCTCGCCAAGCGCTGGCGCGAGCACGACGATCGCGAGGCAGCACATCAACTCGTCACCAGTCACCTGCGGCTCGTGGCCAAGATCGCCATGGGCTATCGCGGCTACGGCCTACCCATCTCCGAAGTTGTCTCGGAAGGCAACGTCGGCCTGATGCAGGCGGTGAAGCGTTTCGAGCCCGAGAAGGGCTTCCGTCTCGCCACCTACGCCATGTGGTGGATCAAGGCGTCGATTCAAGAGTACATCCTGCGTTCCTGGTCGCTCGTGAAGATGGGCACCACCGCGAACCAGAAGAAGCTGTTCTTCAACCTGCGCAAGGCGAAGAGCAAGATCAACGCGCTGGACGAGGGTGATCTGCGCCCCGACCAGGTGCGGACGATTGCCAAGCGCCTCGGCGTCACCGATCAGGACGTGATCGACATGAACCGCCGCCTCGGTGGCGACGCGTCGCTCAACGCGCCGATCCGCGACGACGGCGAGGCCGGCGAATGGCAGGACTGGCTGGTCGACAATACGCCCAACCAGGAAGCCATGATGGCCGAGCACGAGGAGTACGATCACCGCCGTGACGCCCTCAACGGCGCCATGGGCGTGCTCAACCCGCGCGAACGCCGCATCTTCGAGGCCCGCCGCCTCGCCGATGAGCCGATGACGCTGGAAGACCTTGCCGCCGAGTTCGGCGTGTCGCGCGAGCGCGTCCGCCAGATCGAGGTCCGCGCCTTCGAGAAGGTGCAGACTGCGGTCAAGGGCGCGATCGCGAAGCAGGAACAGGCTGCGCTGGAAGCCGCGCACTAAGCGCAGCGTTTCGGCGCCAGAAATTGGCGGATCGAAAAGACAGAAAGGCCGGCGGCAACGCCGGCTTTTTTGTTTGTTGCGGAGGTGTCCGCCAAGCGTTCGCTGCCCCCCTTCTCCCTTGTGGGACATCTTTCAACGCCAAAAGCGTCGAGAGAACCCAAAAATCAGGATGACGCTCTCTGATCTGCCGCTGGCGCTCAGCGGGGGTAGATCGCGAACCTTCACTCGGGGTTGTCGAGCTTGTCCATCTCAGCCCTCGCCAGGGCCGTGGCTTTCTCGATGGCCTGTTCACGCGTGAGGGTGTTGGGGTTCAACCGGCGCGAGACAAGGTTATCCCAATAGAACCTGACCGATTTCCGTCCGTCGGCGAACCATACCTCGAAACTTCCGCAGTCATCGTCTGCGCCGCGGTGAGGGATGATGCGGATGGGGTCGCCTTCGGCCATGGATGAATTGCTACCATTCCGGCAGGATGTGTACAACGGCGGCGACGTTGTCCGCCGATCAGCAATCCGACTCCAATTGCATGAAGGAGAAGCGCGCACGTCCTGGACGGCGTGGCGGACGAGATGCGGCGCAACATCGGCCAGCCTGTTGAAACCGAGCTTCGTCTCGTCGCCTGCCCCTCGACCCGGAATCGGGCTGTTCTTTTGAAACACCGCGAAACGCGCCGTTTGGTCGCTGGTGCTCGCGAGGCTTCGAGTGGGATGTCTGGTCGCGGCGCCACCGGAACGCACCGACGAGGCAGCGTGTGCACTGCCAAACGATTGCAGAAGCCCTAGCACATTTCCTAGAGCGGGTGCATGCTGCCGTTGCCGAGGTTGCCCCATTGCGGAGGCTGCCAGTCGGGCCGTGAGGAGGGCTTGGTCATGCGTCACCGATCCAAACCGCTACTCGACAACGGGATTGCTTACAGGGCCGGCGTGATCGGTCTCGGGTTGCTTCCCATCGCCATGGCGTTCGCTGCGGTTCTCATACCGTGATCGGTGGCGTCGGATCTGCCAGAGACGGAGGCGGCCTTACTGCTTGGCGCGCTTGTCCTGCATGCGCAGCCGATGGAGAAAGTTTAGCTGGTCGTCCAGTTGCTGTGCTCTATGTATCGTGCTGAGCAGTTCGACTACAAGCCGTTCACTTTCTGCGATGGCCTTGTCGGCCCTTTGGAGAAGCTGATCGTCCTGCATTGGCGCGCTTCTCATTGTGCAGGCGAGAGCGCGACCGGTCTCTCAGCCACCGGCGCCTACGGCGTCTCAACCGGTGATGCGGGGTAACGAACTCGGGTCGCAGTTGGTTCGAGACGGAACTCAGCCAGAAAAACTGTATGCCAACGCCGCCACTCGCGAATAACCAGTAGCTTGCGTTGGGTTTGGTAAATTGACGCACGTCTTCGCTCCATGAGGCGACCTACTTGATCAGAAGGCTGAGCCGCTCGGCGATTACGACGAGTTGCGCCAACGATTGAGCTTTCATTTTCTCCATAATCACCTGTCGATGCGCCTTGACCGTGCGCTCTGTCGACCCCAATGCATGCGCGATCTGTTTGTTTGGCTTTCCCCTGACAATCAGATCGAGTACCTGCCGCTGGCGCGGGGTTAAGCTCGAAAGAAGGTCTCGGAGAGCTTCGATGTCCTTCGCCAGTCTCTGTGCTATCCGGTGCCGAGCTATCGCTTTCTCAATTGTGCTGAGTAGCTGATCCGACGTTACGGGTTTGATCAGGAAGTCGTCCGCCCCCGCCTTGATCGCCTTCACGGTGACGCTCACGTCGGCGTGGCCGCTGAGAAAAATAACAGGGAATGTCGAGCCCATTTCGGCCAAACGGCTCTGTAACTCGGGGCCGCTCAAGCCAGGCATTTGGACATCGAGAAGAATGCAGCCCGCGATTTTGTCGTCTGGTTGCTCGTCCAGCAGCTGTTGAGCGGACGAGTACGTGATCACGCGATAACCGGCTGCTTCTAGCAAACGCTGGGTGGCTGTTCGGAACGACGCATCGTCGTCCACGACATGGATAATGCCGGGCAACTATCTCTCCGCGCGGACGAAAAGTGGCTGTGCTTGCTTGTTGATCTTCTTGGTAGTGCAGCGCCTTCTCGTCCGGCGCTATTGCCGGTCGTGTCGCTCTTGGTTCCTACTATCGAACTCGGATTGCCCTGCGCCAATTAAATTTAAGCCGAGAGCCTGAGACCATAGTCTAGGTGTCACCATTCGGCTGCAAATGCTTCGGAAGTGCGCTCGTAGTGCCAGAACCGGCGCTCTCGAGTTTGGTCGAACTCGCGACGTCGCATGCGCATCCGGCTCTGGGGCATCGACGCATCCGAAAGCAACCAGCTATGCCGGGCCGAGGACAGCCTCCAATATCGGTGCGGCGCCAAGGCCACCAACTCGCTCTATGGAGTTCATTGGAGCTCAGACGGTGACCCTGCAAGCCGGTTGCGGTCGATCGTTACGCGCGGTCGCATCGTGTTCGGTCGGCTGTGAGGATCTTGCCCAATGGCTCGTGCGCCATGGACTGGCGCTGGATTGGCCGCGCGACAGCGGCGGTCGCTATGTGGCGGCTCAGGAGGAAGCCCGACGCAGCGAACGCGGCATGTAAGCGGGCAGCTTCGTCGAGCCGTGTACTTTGGGGCATAAACAACCGCGATGGCGATATGCTTGCGGGTTGCGGTGCGGGCGTTGCCCGCCATTACCGCATTTCGAGCTCCTTGATCGCCAAAGCGGCGATTTCCGCCGGGTGATGGAGACCGCTTTGGGCGATCTTGATGATCTTCTTCGCGACCATTTCCGTAAGGGGGTCGTCGCGATCCTCCACGCAAAGGGTATGGAGCGCTTGGTCGTAGGCCGCCGTGATGCGGTTGACCATTTCCGCGTCCAAATCGTGGGTATGCGAACCTAGGTAGGTGGACATGTTCTTAGCCTCCCAAGCCCACGCAGGTACCAAGGACATGATACCACGGGAACCCAGTTGGATACCACGGGAACCAAGTTGGCGATCGGATAACTACGGACCCCCAGAGAGCCGCGTGAGTGCCAAGCCCGGGGGGGGGGGCGCTTTGGTCCTGCCCCGGATGGGCAGATGCTCGCTCAGCTTCGACCACAGGAAATGAGAAGACCGCCAACTGGGGCGGCCTGATTCTTACTTCGGCGACTTTAGGCCCGGTGAGGCCAGCCATTCTCTCAGGTGAGAAGCGGTCTTAGCTCGTCGGGCTTGGCGAATAAGCCGCTCTCTGCCGGGCGGAATGCCTTGGGTCTCTTCCCGCAGACGCTGCGCCTCCTCCACGAGCAGTTCTTCCAAAGTGGTGTTCTTGAAACGAAGTCTTCTCAGCATCACGTTTGCTCCCTGGAATGCAACCGGGAGCGCGATCGCTCTCTCTGGCACCGGCGCCTACAGAAAATCTGTCTTGGCCGATGATGCTGGGGCAACGCCTCCACAGGGCAAAGGTTGCTAAGCAAGTTCGGGCAACTCGCCTCAAGGGCTGCGAGCATCCACGATAAATTCACCTATGATAAAGAGATTTCGGTTCCGCCGGATCGGTGAAGTCTGACGCGCGTTCTCATAGCGGCGGCAAGCAAGTCGCGCACACGCAAGGAGGCTGCGCACAAAGCCCAACGGTGGCAGCCATGGTGAAATCCCTTCCGACCCACGACCATGGTCAATCGTCCGACTTAGAGCCGGAGCATGGCCGGGCGATCCGCAAGGAGATTGGTGATCGACTTCGCGATACCCTCGCGCACGATGCCTCCCCGGTACCTTCGCGGCTGCAAGGATTGGCAGAGAGGCTTACCGAATTGGACGGCGGCGCGCCCCCGATCGTTCCTGGCCGGGAGGAAGATCCAGTATCCCTGCGGCTCTGGAAGCGCGTAATGAGATTGTGGTGGTTCCCCTGAGCGGGGGCGGGTACGCGGGCGTCGCTCGCTCGGATCGACGATGCCGCAAATCTACTGCAAGCGGTTCACGCGCGGAGAGAGACCCCTCACCCGGCTCCGCGTTCCGCGAAGCTACCCTCTCCCACAAGGGGAAAGGGTTCAGCGGAGTTCGCGGAGAGAGTGCGGCTCAATAAAGCGCCCGGAAATAATCCGCGAGCGTCTCCGGCTCGACCAGCGATTCCAGCTGCGCCGGTGTCTCGTCGAGCAGCGCGCCCGCCTGTGTCTTGTAGTCGGCGCCGCCGGAGGTGCCGCGGCGGCCGGGATTGATCCGGCGTCTGTTCGGGTGGATGGCGCAGCCGATTTAGCTCGTCACTCCCGGGGCGCGACGAGGTCGCGCGCCCGGAATGACGATGCGCCAAGGCGTCACTCCGCCCACGTCCGGGCCAGCGTCGCGAGCCAGCAGCCTTCGCAATAGCGTGCGTCCTTGTAGTCGATCCAGTTGTGAGCGTAGACGTGATCGAGCGGGATGTCGTAGCGCGTGCGCAGCACGCGGACGAGAATCCGCCAGGACGCGACCTGCGCCTCGGTCGGGCCCGCTGCAACGTCCGGATAGTTGCCGGCGAACTCGACGCCGATCGAATTGTCGCGCACGACCTGTCGATAGGTCGCCCTGTTGTCGATGTACTTGTTGTCGTTGCGATTGGCGCCGTCGCCATGGGTCGGCACGAGAGTTTCAGCGACCGCCCAATAGACCGTGCCGTCGGTCTCGACCCAGACCGTGACGCCGCGCCGCGTCGGGTTCTTCGACTGCTCCAGCGCGCCACCCCGCGCCGAGCCCGCCGGTCCCTCGGTCTGGTGCACGATGATGTTGCGCCAAGCATGGGCCTCCGCGACGTCGCCCCACGGCGCGAGCCAGACGATCTTCAGGCCTGGAATGTCGGGCGTGCCGGAGACGCGCGCGACCTTGGCGAGGTCGGCGTCCATTGCAGCAGCGGGAGCTATAAGAGCGAGGGCGGCGAGAACCACCGCGAACAGGCGAGAGATCATCGTGCGGGTCCAATGCGGACCCGAGCCTAGCACGGCTTCAAGCGAATTTGCGCGCGGCCGCAGCCGGACCGGGCAGTTCGGGCGTGAGCGGCGGCGCCGGTTCATAGACCGCGAAATCGTTCTTGCCGTTCTTCTTGGCCGCATAGAGCGCCTCGTCGGCTTTGGCCATCAGGCGGTCCGGGAATTGGCCGATGCAGCGATCCCATTGCGCGACGCCGATCGAGATCGCGATCGGGATATCGTTGCCGATGCAGGCGGCCGCGTCCTGGCGGCAAACCTCCAGCACGCGGCGGGCGATCAGCGCGCCCTCGTGCAGGGACGACGACGGCAGCACGACGCAGAACTCGTCACCGCCGGTGCGCGCGAGCATGTCGCCGGGCCGAAGCCGCGTCTGCGCCATCAGGGTGAAGTGCTGGAGGCAGGCATCGCCGGCCGCGTGTCCGTGGGTGTCGTTGATGGTCTTGAAGCCGTCGATGTCGATCAGCAGCAGCGAGAAGGGCTTGCCGCTGCGCTCGGAGCGAGCGCATTCCTCGGTGAGGCGCTGCAACAGATGTCGCCGGTTGGCCACACCAGTGAGGTCATCGAGCAGCGCGAGGTCGGCGACCTCGTTGCGCAGCCGTTCGATCGCCATCAGCAGGCAGCCGAAATTCCAGGCCATCGCCAGGAAGACCAGGATCAGGGTCAGCAGCGCCTGCAGCCCGTTGAAATTGACCGCGGTGATGCCGCCACCGAGCCCGGTGAGCGCGGCGCCGGAGCGGACCACGTGAACGCCGAGGATCATGAAGGCCACGATCGCGGCAAGGCGCGCGCCGGGATTTTCGCGACCGTCCTGCTTGCCGAGCAGAAGCGGCAACGCCATCAGGACCGGCGTCGACTGCGCGATCGAATAAATCAACACCCGCGCCGGCATGTAGTCGACAACGACGAGGAACCAGGCAAGGCCGGCAGAGCTGACGATCGAGATGGCGATCGCGACCGGCCAGGAGACCGGCTTGTGGTAGAAGCGTGTCACGCCCATGCAGGCGAGACAGGACGCAAAAATCATCAGCCCGCCGCCGCCGACCAGCGGAAAGGCCGGATCCATGTAATCGCGCAGCATGGAGATGCCCGCGCCGGACGCCTGGAGCACTGCGGCTGCCGTCCAGTACCGCGCCGCCTCGAAGTTCGGATAGGAGCGCATCACATAGGCCCAGATCAGGCCCAGCGCCAGGAAGTTGATGACGATGACCGTCCAGAGTGTCGGCACGCTCAGCATGGCGACAGCGGGACATGCAGCGTCCCGCCCCCTTCGTTTGGCACCCGTCCGTCCATAATCGCCCCCGCGTTCTTGCGGACGACAATGCGCGCGGCGCGCTTAATGGAGTCTCACCGCGATCGCGCAAACCGGGCTTTTGGTTTTGGATTGATGAATTGCACGATCGGAATCCGGCATCGTTAAGCAAGGCTTGATGCGCGGGGGATGGCCGTGGCGCAGCGCGCCAATGCGGATTCGCGGGCAAAAATCACCCGAAAATGCGTCTGAGCTGTGGATAACGCAATGACGGAGATATGACAGCACGGGGCAGGTGCCCGCGAATCTGCTGAGTTTGTCATCGAGGATGTTGCGAGGCTGGCCCTCCGCCGAGCATCCCTCGTGTCGCGTTTCACCATTAACCCTTGAGAGGATACTATGGCTAAGAAAGCGAAGAAGGCGAAGAAGGCGAAGGCGAAAAAGGCCAAGAAGGCGAAGAAGAAGTAACGCAGCTTCTTTTTCTTTGCCCGGGTGGAGCCTCGCTCCGCCCGGGCGTCGGGTAAGGTTGAAAGTTTGAAGGTGGCGGGCGCGAGGCCCGCTTTTTTGTTGCCGAGAGAATGCTGCAGCCACTCCCTCTCCCCGTTCTTACGGCGAGAGGGTTGGGGTGAGGGGCCGCTTCCACAAAGACGGTGATAATCGGACTCGCGGAGAGTCCCCCTCACCCGCATCCCATCTGCGATGGGATGCGGCCTCTCCCCGCAGGCGGGGAGAGGCGAAGAGGAGATCGCTGCGACCTCTACCGCTCCGCGAACGCCAGCTTCGCACCGAGCAGCGCAAAGCCGGCGGCAAAGCTGCGGCGCAGCCACGCCATGACGCGGGGGCGGGAGATGACGCGCTCGCGCACCGAGGCCGCGCACAGGCCATAGACGACGAACACCGCAAACGTCATCGCCATGAAGACGCCGCTCAATTCCAGCATCCGCGCCAGCACATGGGGCTCGTCCACCGCGATGAACTGCGGCAGGAAAGCGAGAAAGAATATCGAGAGTTTGGGGTTCAGGATGTTGATCAGGAAGCCGGTCACGATCACGCGGCCGCCCGAACGCTCCTTGATCTCGCCCTCGACCGCGAGCGCTCCGGTCTCGCGCAGCGCCTGCCAGGACATGTAGAGCAGATAGGCCACGCCGCACCATTTCAGCGCGGCGAAGGCTAGTGCGCTGGTATGCAGCACGGCGGCAAGCCCGAGCATCGCCGCCGTCATGTGCGGCACGATCCCGAGCGTGCAGCCGAAGGCCGCTGCGATGCTGGCGCGCGAGCCGCGCGTCAGTGCCGCGGCCAGCGTGTAGAGCACGCCGGTGCCGGGGGACGCGACGACGATGAGCGAGGTGAGCAGGAAGGACAAGGTCATGGATGGACCCTATCACCGCCTTTCACGCCGAGAAAGCGAGCTCCCGGGATGCGCCATCACGACAATTGTGCGATCTCGGCCTCGCGCAGCACGTCGAGCGGCGCCCAGGGTTTTGGCCAGAATTTCGCGCCGTCAGGCAGCGGCTGCACCAGCGGACGGCCCGAAGTGACGACGACGTCGAGCTTCGGATTGCGGTCCTTGGCGACATAGGCGAGATCCACGCCGTTCATGCGGCCGGCGAGCTGAACGTCGGTCAGCATCAGGCACAGCGTCCCCGCGTTCCTCTCCAACACGCGTTCGGCCGCCTCGGCGCTCTCGCATTGGATAACCTCGAAGCCGCTTTCCTCCAGGAGGAGGCTCAGCATCTCGCGCTGCATGGCATCGTCTTCGACAATCAACGCGGTCGCTCGATATGGCTTTGCGCGTCCCATGTGGCCGCTCCAAAAATGATCGTCCTCGTTGAACTAACGTATGTTAAGGGCGCGACCGCGATATGGTTCGGTTCCAAACTGAAAAAATGTACATGGAAGTTCCCTTTTCCTGACGACGCGACAACAAGCGGCGCGGCGCATCATCAAGGGCATCGAGCGAAACAAACCGCACATCCCGCCCGCTTCATGGGCATTCTACAGCGCTTCCGCCCGGGGACATATTGGGCGCCGTTGCAGCAAAAGCTGGAGAAGATGGCGAAGGGGACGTGAGGACCGCAACTTCGCTGTCGTGCCCCGACTTGACCGGGGCATCCAGTACGCCACGGCCTCTCGGTATCGCGTCACCGCCTCTGGAATACTGGATCACCCGCTTACGCGGGTGATGACGCAGCATATGTGGCGCGAGCGCTCCGTCTCTTGGCAGCGCTGGTTCACTGCCCCATCAGCCGATCGGCAAAATACCCGATGGTCTTGCGGTAGATCAGCGCTCTGTTCCACTCGCGCATGGCCTCGAAATTAGCGGTGCCTTCGCCGTAGGGCTGGCCCATCTTGAAGCCGTTGGTGTGCAGCAGGTTCGCGGTGGAGGCGAGCACGTCGGCGGCGCTGTGGCGAAGGTCGACGCGGCCGTCGCCGTCGAAATCGACGCCGTATTTGATGTAGGACGACGGCAGGAACTGGGTCTGGCCGATCTCGCCGGCATAGGCGCCGATGAGGTCGCGCAGCGGCAGGTCGCCGCGCTGCACGATCTTGAGCGCCGCCAGCAGCTCACCCTGGAACAGCTCGGTACGGCGGCAGTCATGCGCGAGCGTGGCCAGCGTGCGGATCACCGGCAGCTTGCCCATGTCGCCCTTGCCGAAATCGCTTTCCAGTCCCCAGATCGCGACCAGGATCTGCCGGGGCACGCCGAACTGCTGCTCGATGCGCGAGAGCAGCGCGGCGTGGCGCTGGAGCAGCGCGCGGCCGCCGTTGATGCGGCCCGGGCCGACGCGCGTCGAGACGTACTGCTCAAAGCTCTTGTTGAAGGTGTAGCGCTGGCGGCGATCGAAGGCGAGCACGGCACCATCCTGCGTCATGCCACCGAACGCCGAACTCGTCACGCTCGCCGAGACGCCGGCGGCCTGCGCCTCCGAGGCCATGTTGGCGACAAAACTGTTGAAGTCGCCGCCGCAGCGCGCGGCCTCAGCCGAGCCGCCGCCCAGACAAACGACGAACGCGGTGGCCAGTGCAAATCTCAGCATATGGAACGCCCCCAAAGAATCCTTGCGCGAAGCAGCGCGGGATCATGCCCGGGAACAGGATTCCCGTCAAAGCAGCAAGACCTCGCAGAACCGCGGCAACGATAGCGCCGCAAGCTTGATCCGCATCAACTTCGCGCTGCGAGCCGTGTGAAGACAAGCGGCATGCACTCTTCGTCGTCATTCCGGGGCGCGACGAAGTCGCGAGCCCGGAATCCATTGCGCCACCGACGATGCGGTCAGATGGATTCCGGGTTCGCGCTTACACGCGCCCCGGAATGACGAGCGGACGCGAAGCAGCGCGGGATCATGCCCGGGAGCAGGATTCCCGTCAAAGCAGCAAGACCTCGCAGAACCGCGGCAACGATAGCGCCGCAAGCTTGATCCGCATCAACTTCGCGCTGCGAGCCGTGTGAAGACAAGCGGCGTGCACTTTTCGTCGTCATTCCGGAGCGCGACGAAGTCGCGAGCCCGGAATCCATTGCGCCACCGACGATGCGGTCAGATGGATTCCGGATTCGCGCTTACGCGCGCCCCGGAATGACGAGCGGAGATGGCCGCCGTAAGATTGAAGTTCGTCCGGCGCTGACGTGTGCACCGCGAGATGAACTCGTCGCAAGAGAGTTCTGCACGCGCGCGGAAACACATGCAGCTCGACGCACCTCCGAACAGGACGCGCGGCTCGCGCTACATCGCGAGATGCGGACAGCATGAACAAAGTACTTCGATCATCCAAACAGTTGATTCAGGAACACACTGGAACCTACGCTCACAATCAACGCATATCTGTTCCGCTCGCTGCGACATCGACGCCGCGACGATTTACCTTGCCATCGCGTGACGCAGGCGATAGCCTTCTATTCTAGGTTGTTGCCCCGCCAGCCCCGGGCGACGCTGAAGACCAACAATAAACGGCGGGCTTTTCGGCCCGCCGTTTATTGAGGCTGAGGCCGGACCTCGCCGGCCGATCAATCCCCGATCAGTTATCCAGGAACGATCGCAGCTTCCGCGACCTCGACGGATGCTTCAGCTTGCGCAGCGCTTTCGCCTCGATCTGACGAATACGTTCGCGGGTGACCGAGAACTGCTGGCCGACTTCTTCCAGCGTGTGGTCGGTGTTCATGCCGATGCCGAAGCGCATGCGCAGCACGCGCTCTTCGCGCGGGGTGAGCGAGGCGAGCACGCGCGTGGTGGTCTCGCGCAGGTTCGACTGGATCGCCGCGTCGATCGGCAGGATCGCGTTCTTGTCCTCGATGAAATCGCCGAGATGTGAATCCTCTTCATCGCCAACGGGCGTCTCGAGCGAGAGCGGTTCCTTGGCGATCTTCAGAACCTTGCGCACCTTCTCCAGGGGCATGCCGAGCTTCTCGGCGAGTTCCTCCGGGGTCGGTTCGCGGCCGATCTCGTTGAGCATCTGGCGCGAGGTGCGCACGATCTTGTTGATCGTCTCGATCATGTGCACGGGGATGCGGATGGTGCGCGCCTGGTCGGCGATCGAGCGGGTGATCGCCTGCCGGATCCACCAGGTGGCGTAGGTCGAGAACTTGTAGCCGCGGCGGTACTCGAACTTGTCGACCGCCTTCATCAGGCCGATGTTGCCTTCCTGGATCAGGTCAAGGAACTGAAGGCCGCGGTTGGTGTACTTCTTGGCGATCGAAATCACGAGGCGGAGGTTGGCTTCCACCATCTCCTTCTTGGCCTGGCGTGCTTCGCGCTCGCCCTTCTGCACGGAGTGCACGATCTTGCGGAACTCGCCGATCTCGAGACCGGTGAGGGCAGCTAACTGATGCACCTCGTGGCGGAGGTCCTTGATGCGGTCCTTCTCGTGGTGGACGAAGTTCTTCCAGCCCTTGGCCGACAGCTTCGACACCCGGTTGAGCCAGCGCGGATCGAGCTCCGAGCCGGTGTAGTTGCGCAGGAAGTCGTCACGCGCGACGCCATGGCTGTCGGCAAGGCGCATCAGGCGGCCCTCATGCGAGACGAGGCGCTTGTTGATGTCGTAGAGCTGTTCGACGAGTGAATCGATACGGGCCTGGTTGAGGCGCAGCGACTTCACCTCGACGATGATCTCGTCCTTTAGCTTCTTGTACTTGCGCTCCTGGTGCGGCGAGAGCGACTCGTTCTGGAGCTGGTTGGCGATGTCCTGCTCCTGAAGCTTGCGCAGCTTCTTGTAGTTGTCGGCGATCTTGTCGAAGATCTCGACGACCTTCGGCTTGAGCTCGGCCTCGATCGCCGCGAGCGACATCTGGTTCTCGAACTCGTCGTCGTCCATGTCGGCTTCGGCTGCGGCCTCGCCCGGATCCTTCTCCTCGCCGCCTTCGCCGTCACCGGCGGCGGGCGCGGGGCGGAACGGGGTCGGCGACGGCGGCGCGGCTGGCGGCGCGACATGCGCGGGCGCAGCGGCCGTTGCCGGAGCGGCCTCGCCGCCTTCAGCCGGCGCTTCGCCGTTCTCCCCAGCGGGACCGCCGATCATCGCGGTGTTCATGCCGCCCTTGGCGTCAGGGCCGGCATAGGTCGCTTCGAGATCGATGATGTCGCGAAGGAAGATCTTTCCTTCGTTCAGCTCATCGCGCCAGATGATGATGGCCTGGAAGGTCAGCGGGCTTTCGCAGAGGCCCGCGATCATCGCCTCGCGGCCGGCTTCGATGCGCTTGGCAATCGCGATTTCGCCTTCGCGGGAGAGCAGCTCGACCGTGCCCATCTCGCGCAGATACATGCGCACGGGATCGTCCGTGCGCTCGCCCGGCTCGCTCTTCTTGACCTCGGTGACGGCCTTCTGGGTGACCTCGACGAGCTCGTTATCGGTGTCGTCGTCGCCGCCCTCGTCCTTCTCGTCCTCGCCTTCGCTGTCGTCGGCTTCGGTGACGTTGATGCCCATGTCCGAGAGCATCGACATGATGTCCTCGATCTGCTCGGGCGAGGTCTGGTCGGACGGCAAAACTTCGTTGAGCTGATCGAAGGTCACGAAGCCGCGCTTCTTGGCCTGCTTGATCATCTTCTTCACTGCCGCGTCGGAAAGATCGAGCAACGGCGAGGGCGCGTCCTGGGAATCCTTCTCCGGAGCGTCCGCTGCCTTGTCGTCTTTTTCCTTGTCCTTCGCCTGCAGCGTCTTTGCCTTGGTGGCCATCCATTGCTCCTAAACGCGCTTCATACAGACGTTCGCCGCGTCTGCCTGAATTCACTTGAACCTGTTGCTCGACGCTCTCGCTTCGGCAGCTCTCGACACGGAAAGGGCGGCGCAAACCTTTATCGCCACCCCGAAACTTCTCTCGCCGGATTTGCCTAACGCTTCGTGAGCCTCTTTGTCGCGGCGGATGCAGGTAAAGTGCCAACAGTGTTGCGCGGATTCATTCCTGACGCGTCTGTTCTGCCTGCGGCCGCCTGTGGGCCAAAGTGCTACAAGACCGTTAAGCCTCGATTAACCCTGTTTTTGCCGCCAAACCTTGGATTTGGCGAGTCTTTTAGCGGTTGCGGCCCCGGCCGTCCGCATGATTCTTCATCAAACGCTCTTCTGGAACCGGCCCGACAGCTCGCCAAAACCCTCGATCAGGGCCTCGGTGCCGTCGACCTCGCCCATCCGGGCCTTGACGTCACGCAGCCACGCCAAATTGGCCTCGCTGGGGTCTTCCCCCAAGGCCAGCTCAGCGTCTTTCAGCTCTCTAAGTAGTGAATGCCATTGCCGATGCAAGGCAACGAGCTGGTGCCAGGTGGCGAGAACATCGTCGCGCGCAGCGCCCTCGCGGGCGCCCCACACGGCCTGGGTTGTGATGGCGCGCTCAACCCTTTGAAGTAACGGGATAAATCCGCCCTTCTCCAGGTCGGCGTGCATCTTCTCGGCCTGCTCGCCAGGGTCAGGGCTGTGGTGATGATCGTTGGCGAAGGCGGCGATGATGCCGGCCCGGAGCTTGTGGGCCTCGGGATGAGCCAGCTCGAGGGCCGCCACCTCCTCCAGATGCTCGTGTAGCAGCCAGGGGTGATTGATCAGGCATTGCAGGATCAGGGCCTCGCGGCGGGACATGGCGCTGCGCTGGCCCCGCATGATCGGGCTTGCCGCCAGTTGCGGGCTCGCCGCCTGGTAGGGGCCGGAGGGGAGCAAGGTCGGGACCGGCCCGCCACGGCGGCCGGGCCCGGCGAATCGATTCGCGCCACCCGCCCCGCGCGGCTGGAACGGACGGCCGGCACCACCCCGGAAATTACCCCGGCCGGCAAAGCCGCCGCCTCCGCCCTCGGGCGCAAAGGCGCGCTGGAGCCGCTGGACAAAGTCGTCGCGGTAATAGCGCCGCACCACCTCGTCGCGGATGCCGTTGGAGAGCTCCTTGATGCGCGCCTCCAGCGCGGCGCGGCGTTCGGGCGTGACGAAGCTGCCGCCTTCGAGCTCACGCGACCAGATCATGTCGGCGAGCGGGCGGGCCGCCGCGATCACCTCCTCGATCGCGCCGCGACCACCGGAGCGGGCGAGATCATCGGGGTCCTGCCCCTCCGGCAGCAATGCGAAGCGCAGGCTCTTTCCTGGCGCGAGGAACGGCAAGGCAAGGTCGGCAGCGCGATACGCCGCCTTCTGGCCGGCCCGGTCGCCGTCGAAGCAGAGGATCGGCTCGTCCGCCATCTTCCAGAGCAGCGCAAGCTGGCTTTCGGTGAGCGCGGTGCCGAGCGGCGCGACGGTGCCGGCAAAGCCGGCGGTCACCATCGCGATGACGTCGACATAGCCTTCGACCACGATCAGCGGCGCGCCGTTATGGGAGGCTGCACGCGCAGCTTGGTGGTTGTAGAGATTGTCGCCCTTGTGGAAGAGCGGCGTCTCCGGCGAATTCAGGTATTTTGCCGGAACGTCCTTCTCCAGCGCGCGTCCGCCGAAGGCGATGACGCGGCCGCGCAAGTCCGTGATCGGAAACATCACGCGATCGCGGAAGCGGTCGTAGGGCACGGGAATATCGTTACCGGCGATCAGGAGGCCGGTCTCGACCATGTCGTCGACGGAGACGCCCTGCTTGCCGAGATGCTCCTTCAGCGCAAAGCGCTCGGGCGATGCGTAGCCGAGGCGGAACTGCAATTGCGTCGCGGGCGAGATCGCGCGATCGGCGAGATAGCCGCGCGCCTTCGCGCCGACGCGCGAGGCCAGCGTCTCCGCAAAGAATTTTGCGGCGAGGTCCATGACGTCATGCAGCGACTTGCGGCGCTGCTCGTGCCGCGCCGCATCGGGCGTCACCGCCGGCAAAGGCAGGCCCGCCATGTTGGCAAGCCGCTCCACCGCTTCGCCGAACGGCACGCCGTCGGTCTCCATCACGAAGGTGATGATGTCGCCGTGCTTGCCGGAGGAGAAGTCGTGGTAAAAACCCTTCTGGTCGTTGACGTAGAAGGACGGAGTCTTCTCCTGCTGGAACGGCGACAGCCCCTTCCACTCCTTGCCCGCCTTCTTCAGCTTCACGCGCCGGCCCACGACTTCCGAAACCGGAAGCCGGGCACGCAATTCGTCGAGGAACTGAGGCGTGAAGCGCATGGCCTGTGTTTAGCGCGAAACCGCGTGAGTCGGGCGAAAGGTTAGGGATATAGGTGCGGCCTGCCGAAAAGTCAGAATTGTCCGCCTTATCCGGGTTATTCGACCTATTCACAGCCCCGCCCGGTGGCGCGGTGGATTCCGGATTAGCCCTTCGGGCGCCCCGGAATAACGGCAATGGCCCCTTGAACCTGGGCCGCTTCCACGCTTCCATATGGTCATGTTCAGGACGTTTCGAGGCGGCCATAGCGGGGGTTGGCGCATCACCTCGATGTCGCCCGTGACGGGCGAACCCCTGCCCTTCGTGCCGGCGCTGTCGGTGACGGACAGCGACGCCGTCTCATTGCCGCTGGTGCCCTCGCGCAATTCGTGGCGGCTGGTCGGCGTCGCCAGCTACCTGCGCTACACCGAGCGCGCGGAGACGGAGCAGCTCACGGCCGTGCAGGCCGGGCTCGACCGACCCGAGGCGACCAGCGCGGCGTTGATCCCGATCCGCAAGTCGCAAGCCTGGTGGGAGCTGACGCCGGAAGAGCGACGCAAGATCTTCGAGGACAAGTCGCACCACATTGCAAGCAGCCTGCGCTTCCTGCCGGCAATCGCGCGGCAGCTCTACCATTGCCGCGACCTCGGCGAGCCCTTCGATTTCCTCACCTGGTTCGAATTCGCACCGGCAGATGCCTCGGCTTTCGAGGAGCTGGTCGCGATGCTGCGGCAGACCGAGGAGTGGACTTACGTCGAGCGCGAGATCGACATGCGCCTGGTGCGGGAGGTACTCGCGGGCTAGTGCTGAAGGAATTTGCCCGACTCGATGCGCGGCAGGTGTGTCACGGGCCAATTGTAGGCGTAGGTCCACGCTTTCGTGATCGCGCCATCTGCGAGCGTTACATCGATCCGCTCGCGCAGATATTCGGTCGGCTCCGGAAAGCCCTCGCCGCAGGCCTCATACATGTCGAGCTCGCGCAGGAGTTCGTCGCCCGCGCGCAGGCGAAACAGCTCGCCATGGACGAGGTCGGACGGCGCATCCGACAGCAGCAACCCGGGATAGTGCTTCACGAGGAACAGCCGCCCGCGGCAGGTCGCCTCCCCCAGGAAATCCGCATGCATGGCAAGCAGCCGCGCCATCGGATGATCGAAGCCGCGCATCAGGGTGCCGTAGACGAAAAGAAGATCGGAGGTCATGGGCTCTCTATAGCGGTCAATTTGACAGAGCGACAGCGCCACACACCCGCCGTCGTCCCGGCGAAGGCCGGGACCCATAACCCCAGGGAGTAGTTTGACGAAGACGCCCAGTTGCGTTGTCCGCCCGCGATACGCATCGCGCGCCCTCGTTAGATCACGCGGTATGGGTCCCGGCCTTCGCCGGGACGACATTGGGTTGGCATCGCACATTCGCTCAACGCCGGCATTGCGTAGAGCAACAGCTCACCCCGCCTTCACCACTTCCTCGCTGACCACCTCGAACCTCTTCAATTCCATCCGCCCAAAACTCGTCGAGAGCGCGACGTCGGCGGCGTCGCGCCCGGTCGCCATCAGGATGCGGCCGATGCGGGGGACATTATGGCGCGCGTCGAAGGTGAACCACCGCGCTCGGCAGGTAGACCTGCACCCAGGCATGCGTCGAGCCGCCGCCGACATGGCGCTGCTCGATATCCTCGGGCACGAAGATGTAGCCGGAGACAAAGCGCGCGGCGATGCCGAGCTGGCGCAGCGCCTCGATCATGAACAGCGCGTAATCGCGGCAGCTGCCGCTGCCCGACCGCAGCGTGTCGAGCGCGGATGCCGCGTGCCCTGCTCGTGGCGCTTGCGATACTCGAACGCCTCGCGGATGCCATGCGTCATGCCGCTCAGGATCTTGAACGTCGGCGTCGGCGCGTCCTCGTCGAGGAAGCCGCGCGCCCATTCCGAGAGCTCGCCGCCGGGATCGGCATATTGCGGCGTGATGTACTGGACGAGATCGGGGAATTCCTCGTCGTCATAGACGAAGGGATAGAAGAAAGCGGGATCGTCCGGCGTCAGCGCGAACTCCTCCACCGGATTGTGCTCGACCGTGACGTGCCAGTCAAAGGTCAGCCTGTCCGCGCGCTCGTCGAAATTAGCGATCGCGACCGAATTGCCGAACACGTCGTGGATCCAGCGCAGCGACATCGGCTCGGGCACGATGTCGAGCCGGCTGTCGAGCACGCGCAGATCATGCCCGTCGCGCGGACGCAGCATGATGCGATGTTCGCCGAATGCCACGGGACGGTTGTAGCGATACTCGGTCTTGTGATGAATCGTGAGCAGCGGCATCGTCAGGCGATCATGGTGATTTTAGACCGGTTATTCTATAGCGTTCGCTGCCCGATTTTGAGGGGCGGCGCGCTTTTTCCATAGGCATCGGAATGGCTTTAGACACGACGGACGCAACGTTTCAACTTCTCGGCAAAGGCGACATTCCTCCCGTGCATGAGGCGAATGCAGAGGGGGCATCGCCCTTCCTGCTCACCTCCGATCACCATGGACGGGTGCTGCCGCGCGCGCTCGGCGATCTCGGCGTCGCCGATCGCGAGCTCACGCGGCACATCGCCTGGGACATCGGCATTGCCGGCGTCGCCGAGCGGCTGGCCAAAATGCTCGATGCGCATCTGATCGCGCAACACTATTCGCGGCTCGTGATCGACTGCAACCGTCCACCCGGCGTCGCAAGCTCGATCCCGGCCATTTCAGAGGCAACCGCGATCCCGCGCAATGAGGGGATATCGGCGCAGGAGCGCGAGACGCGGCGGCGCGAGATCTTCGATCCCTATCACGGCCGCATTCACGCCGTGATCGATGCCCGCGTGCACGCCAAGCGGCCGACCGTGCTGGTGTCGCTGCACAGTTTCACGCCAGTCTATGCCGGCGTCGCGCGTCCCTGGCACATCGGCACGCTCTATCACCGCGATACGGTGCTGCCGCACCTGCTGCTGAGGCATCTGCGCTCCGAGAGCGATCTCGTCGTCGGCAACAACGAGCCCTATCCGGTGAGCGATCTCACCGACTACACCATCCCCGTGCACGGCGAAGCCCGCGGCCTGATCAACACCGGCATCGAAATCCGCCAGGACCTGATCACCGATCAATCCGGCCAGCAGCAATGGGCCGACCGGCTGGCGCGGATTTTTGCCGCGATCGAGGTGGAGCTGCGGGCGGAGGGATTGGTGTAGCGCCTTGCGTCCCGACCGTCGTCGACGCAAATCTTCTCGACGCATCAGACGGTGCAGCGACAACGCACGCCGCGTTCCCTCCCCCCTTGCGGGGGAGGGCTAGGGAGGGGGTGCCACGCGGCACACTCTCCCAATGGAGCAAGACTCTTTCTCGACGACGGCTACACCGTTTCCTGGGCTACCCCCCTCCCCTGCCCTCCCCCGCAAGGGGGGAGGGAGCAGAGCGGAGCCAATGGAGAGGACGGCAACCTATCTCGAACAGCTTTTCGACCAGCGCTCACTTCGCCCGGGTCAACGCCAGCCAGATACCGCCGCCGATCATGAAGCCGCCGGAGACGCGCGACATCATCCGCGTCCGGCGCGCGGAGAAGAATTTTCGCGCGCGGCCGGCGGCCGTGGCGTAGAGCGCGTCGGTCATCGCTGCTGTGACCATGAAGGTCGCGCCCAGCAGCGCGACCTGCGGGAAGTGGTCGCGGTTCATGTCCAAGAATTGCGGGATGAAGGCGCCGAAGAACACCAGCACCTTCGGGTTCGAGAGCAGCACCAGAAAACCTTGCAGGAAGAAACCGCCGCGCGGCGGCGCCGGCGGCTCGTCGACATTGACGCCTTCGACCGGCGCCCAGATCAGCTTGATGCCGAGCCAGATCAGATAGGCCGCGCCGGCAAAGCGCACCCAGTCGAACCAGTAGCCCATGGTGGCCATCAGCGAGGTCAGCCCGATCGCGACGACGCCGATCACGATCGCAAGGCCGGCCTGCGCGCCGGCGACATTGGTCAGCGCCGCACGCGTGCCGTGGCGCAGGCCATTGGCAATGACGAGGGTGACGATCGGACCAGGCAGCAGCGCCAGCGCAATGCTGGCAGCGACGAAGGCGAGATAGGCTTGCAGGGACATCATGGGGAGGACTCGCTGATGGCGTTTTGGCTCATTAATGCATGGCGGAGGCGGGAACGGAAGCTGAGACTATGAGGAAGATGCCACCTCAAACACTGCTGTCATACCCCGCGAAAGCGAGGTATCCAGTACGCCGCGGCCCCTCCATATCCCACAACCGTTTCTGGAATACTGGATCACCCGCTTTCGCGGGTGATGACAGCGTTGGAGGCGGCGCCGTCGCGCCTCCCTCACCTGCCATCCAGCGCCGCCGTCATCCATGACTTCATCTCCTGCGTCTCAAGGAACTCCAGTGCCACGCTTCGGACGGCCATCGCCTCGCGCGCACCTTGCGCGACCGCGACCAGGAGATCGCAGCGGCGCGAGAGGGCGATGCCGATGGCTACGCGGCGCGTGCCATCGGCCATGTCGAGATCGTACTGCCGGGCACGGCCATGCATCTCGCCGACGCCCACCTTCTCGCCCGGCGCTGTCGCCGCAAAGCGCGGGCTGATCAGATCGAGGTCGGTGACGCGGTCGACCTCATCGTCATCGGCAACGCCGCGGTCGCAATTGCAGAAGCCGAGCTTTGCGCGGACGTAGAGCTCGGCGCCCTCGCAGGCCCCGACGCAACGAAACGCGCGGCCTGCGGGCCAGCCATCGCGCGGGAAAGGCCAGGCGATCTCCCGCCAATGCGCGGGCCTGTCCGTCGGCGACGGCGCGAGCTGATAGGCTCCGACGCCCGATGCACCGAGCGCGATCAGCGCGAGCGCTATCGTCGCCACGCGGCGCATCGTCAGTTCTTCGGCAGGCCGGCGACGGCGCGCGCGGGCCCGGTCAGCTCGAGGACATGCATCCCCGTGTTGGCGCGATCGACGATGTAGATGTAACCGCGATCGTCGGTCTCGACATTGTTGGTCTGGATCGCGACCTTGCAGCGCTCGCCGCCTTCGATCGGAATGCAACGCTTGTCGGTCGCGCTCGTGATCGACGGAATGAAGTAGCCGACCTCCTTGGGATGGTAGGGATCGCGGATGTCGAGCGCGCGCACGCCGGCATTGAAGAAGGCGATGAAGGCCATCTTCTTGTAATAGACCGGCGCCATGCTTTCATTCGAGGAATGCGAGCCGAAGCGGCCGCCACGCTGGCAGAATTGCCCGCTCGCCTCCGGCACGGTGTAGCTCGAGATCATCATCGGCCGTGCCTCGGTGGTCACGTCCGCGAACCACACCATCTGACGCGCCTCGCCGCATTCGTTCAGGATCGCTTCATCAACGATCATGACGATGTCGCGGGTCTTGCCGTCCCTGTCCTCGGCGAACTCGGCGACGGGCATGTCCAGCATCGGGAATGTGGTGTGCGCGCCGTTGAAGGCGGACATCGGCAGCCGCGAAATCTCAGGATAGCGCAGATTGTCCGGCGTCGGCTCCTTCGGCCCGTTCAGGAGTTTCTCGCGATCGACGATCTGCAGGATGCCACCCTTGTTGGTGCCGTAGCCGAAAAACACGCGGTTGCCGGCGGGGCCGGTCGAGATCGGCCCGTGCAATTCGGTCGGCACCGCGCCGGTCGCGCCCGGCTCCTGGCCGGGCAGGCCGAAGTCGCGGATCTTCTGAGGATGCGCAGGGTCCGAGAGATCGTAGACCTGCGTCATGCGCCGCGTGCGCCAGTCCGGCGCGCCCGAGACGAGATAGGCAGTGCCGGTATCGCATTCCCACCAGTTCTTGTGCGTGTCCTTCAGGCCGGCGATGCGGGTGACGAGCACGGGATTGGCGGGATCGGCGACGTTCCAGATCTCGTGCGCCTCGCTGCCGAAGGTGCGGAGCATGTAGACCGCATTGGGATCGCCCTTCGGCAACGACTTACCGTCGCAGACCCGCACCATCTGCGCGCCGCCAGATTCATACTTGCCTTCCTGTCCCGGCAGGTGCCGCAGATATTTTGGATGCGCCGGGTCAGTGACGTCGACGATCGAGGTGCCGTTCGGCTCGGCCTGTCCCGTCATCGGATTGAGGGGTGCGGGCACGTCGTCGGTGCCGCCGTGATGACCGATATAGGCGATCCAGCGATCGCCCTGGTGATGGATGGTCGGCTGATAGGCGCTGCGCGCCTGGAGGTCGCTATTGCCGACCAGCTTCATGTTGGAGGCTTCCGGCGGGGCGCCGATCACCTGCTGCTTCTGGGCGTGGACGCTGGTGCTGCTGACGAAAAGGACAAGGCAAGCAGCAAGTTGAACTCGGCTGATCATTGATCCTCCCGGAACCAATCTGCGTTGGCTGAGGTGGCAGGCTAGCACAGGCTTTCGCGTGCGCCAAAAACACGATTTCGCGGGAGTCATTCCGGAAACCGCGCAGCGGTTACCCGGGATCTCGAATTTCACATTGCGCAATTGCGCAATGGGGTTCGACGCTAACGCGTCGCCCCGGAATGACGACGGCGCTTGACATGCAACCATTTGGTTGCATATTATTGCCGGTATGGATGAAGTCTTCAAAGCGCTGGCCGACGCATCGAGACGGTCGCTTCTGGACAGGCTTCACGCCAGGAACGGGCAGACGCTGAACGAACTCTGCGAGGGCCTGGACATGACGCGCCAGGCCGTCACGAAGCACCTTGCCATTCTCGAAGAGGCCAATTTGGTCACGACCTTCAAGCATGGCCGCGAGAAGCTGCACTACCTCAACCCGGTGCCGATCCATCAGATCGGCGAACGCTGGATCAAGAAATTTGAGCGCGGCAAGCTTGCCGCGCTCAGCGAGTTGAAACGTCAGTTGGAGAAACGCGATGAGTAAACCGAACTATGTCTACGTGACCTACATTGAGACCTCGCCCGAGGCACTGTGGCAGGCCTTGACCGACGGCGATTTCACCGAGCGCTACTGGTTCGGCCACCGCATCACCTCGGACTGGACGGAAGGCGCGCCCTACCGCTTCACCAACAACGGCAACCCCACGGTGGAGGGCGAGGTCATCACTTTCGATCCGACGCGGCGGCTTGCCTATAGCTGGCACAATCGCAAGCCTGAAGCTGCGGGCGAAGGAATCTCGCGCGTGACCTTCGATCTCGAGGCGCGCGGCAAGGTCGTCAAGCTGACAGTCACGCACGACGAGCTCGGCGAGGACGGCAAGACCCTGCGCGACATCTCCGGCGGCTGGCCGATGGTGCTGTCGAACCTGAAGAGCATGCTCGAGACCGGCCACACCATTGGAATCGTCCCGCCGAGCTACTCAACGAAGGATGCTGCGTGATGGCCCGGCCCGAATTCATCTACGTCACCTATATCGAAACCACGCCGGACAAGCTGTGGGAGGCGCTGACCAACAGCGAATTCACACGGCAGTACTGGTTCGACACCGAGGTCAGGTCCGACTGGAAGGTCGGCTCGTCCTTCGCGCTGGTGATGAGCGGCAAGACCACCGACACCGGCGAGATCCTCGAGGCCGACAGGCCGCGGCGGCTGTCCTACAGCTTCAAGCACGAAGTGAATGAAGAGATGCGGAACGAACGGCCGACCAAGGTCGTTTTCACGCTCGAGCCTTGGGGCAAACTCGTGAAGCTGACCGTGACCCATGAAGGCTTCGTCGAAGGTAGCAAGCTGCTTGACGGCATCTCCAAGGGCTGGCCCGCGATTCTGTCCGGGCTCAAGAGCCTTTTGGAGACCGGCAAGGCTTTCGCGATCCCACCGGCTGCGCTTGGCATCAAGGGATTTGAGTAAGCTGCCCGCCGCCCCCTCTCGCCGTTCTTACGGGGAGAGGATTGGGGTGAGGGGCTGCTTCCGCAAACACGATGACAGTTGAACTCGCGGAGAGTCCCCCTCACCCGGATTTTACGCCTCTGGCGTAAAATCCGACCTCTCCCCGCAAGCGGGGCGAGGTGAAATCACCTCGCCGCCGAACCGAAACAACTCAGAAGTCTGTACGACCATGGACATCAACCACTTCAAGCCGCTGACGGTCTACACCATCTACATCGCCTCCACACCCGAGAAGGTCTGGGAGGCGCTGACCACGGCGGAGTTCAGCCGGAAGTATTTCTTCGGCAATGCGGTCGAGGTCGAGCCGCGGCTCGGCGGCGCCTTCATTGTGCGCACGCCGGACGGAGCATTGCACATCAGCGGCGAAGTCCTCGCATACGATCCGCCGCGAAAACTCTCCGTCACCTTCAACGTCAACTGGCCCGACCTGATCGAGAAGCTTGGACCGACGCTCGTGACCTACGAGATCGAGCAGGTCGGCGACGCGGTCCGGCTCACCATGAGCGAGGGCCACGACCGGCCGCTCAGCGACGACATCCTGGCCGGCGGCCGCTCGGGTTGGCCTGCGATCCTCTCCAACCTCAAAAGCGTGCTCGAGACCGGCAAGCCGCTGGTCGTCAAGCTCGGCCCGCCGCAGCGGATGCTGGATGCGCTCAAGGCGATGGGGATCAAGACGCCGTAGCGGCTCCAAGCTGAGTCGTCGTCCCGGACAAGCGAACGAAGTGAGCGCCGATCCGGGAACCATAACCACAGGGAGTGGTTCGGCGAAGACTCGCAACCCAGATCTCGCGCCACAACTACTCCCTGGGGTTATGGCCTTCGCCGGGACGACGCTGGAGATTGTTACGGCACTGGCACCACCAAGCGGCGATAGAGATGCCAGGTCGCATGCCCGAGCACGGGCAGCGCCGGCGCTTGTCAGGAGCGCCACGCGAGCAGAAGCGCCACGCCAAGATTGGCCACGAACAGAGCCGCGTCGATGACGAAGATCCTGAGCATCGGGCCCTTCAACACCGGCCAATACGCCACCCCGACACGTCCGCCGCGCATCAGGACCGGAAGGTTATAGGCGAACTGGCTGAAGTGGCAGGCGGCAAAAAACAGGAACAGTACAAGCTGCGCCTCGACCGGTTGGAAGAAGGGCGGACGAGCGGCCAGAAGATAGAGCGACAAGAGCCCGATCGGCAGATTGATCCCACCCAGGAACGCCACGCTGGCCGCCAAGGTCGGCGCGATCGGATTGCTGCGCTCTTCGCCCGGCAGCAGTATCTTCAACGTATTGCGCTGGGCAACGCTGAACTGGATGAAGGCGCCGCCGAACCAGAGCGCGTTGAGGAGCAGAACGAAGTCCGAAAGGTGCATGGCTATTTTCCGTAGAAGGCTTCGCTGCGCACCACACGGCCGGCATCGTCGAAGTCCATGAACTCGCTGGCGCGGGTGTCGTCCAGTTGCCACCACACCGTCAGTCGCGCGATCGTGTCGTCCCAGCTCCAATTGAGGATCTTCAGGTCGGCGCTTTCGACACCGCCATAGGCTTTCCGCCAGTAGACGCGGATGTTCTCGGCGCCTGTGACGATGGGGGAATCGGTCAGCTTCAGCGCCAGAGGACTGCGCACCTCCGCATTGTCGGCAAGGTGCGCGACGACCGCGTCGATATCGACCCTGCACCAGTTCGCGCACCACGCCGCGACAAAGCGTTCGGCGGCTGCGCGATTCATGACCTGTCCGCTCATGACGTGGACCCTCCCCTTACTTTGTTGCAGGGAGAGTGGCAAAGCTCGCCTTTCATGTCAACTATATTGACCTGAGAAGTCGTCAGTTGTTGTCGGCGATGGTCTCCATGACGGCCATCCATGCGGCCGCACCCGACGTCCCGACGCGATCGAACGCCTCGCGCAGGGCCTTGCGCTCGTGGTCCGATGCCCTTTGTTCGACGCGTTGCCCCGCCTCCGTCAGGCGCAACAGTTTCGAGCGATGCTGCTCGGGCGACCGCTTCGAGGTCAGGAGCTTGCGCTCCAGCAACAGATTGAGCGGCCGGTTCAAGGCCTGCTTGGAAATGCCGAGGATCTCGATCAACGAGCCGATCGCGATATCGGGCCGGCGCGCCACCACGTAGAGGATACGATGGTGCGGGCGCGACAGGCCGAGCTTCGCAAGATACGCGTCGGCCTCCAGCGTCATCCCGCGCCAGCCGTAATACATGAGCTCCAGCGCCGCATCGAGATCGTGCAGCTTCTTGAGTGAGGCGCGGTGAAGCCCCGCGGCTTGAGACGTCTTTGGCATGATCTGACTGCGTCGAATTGAAAGAACCTATCCCCTCGCACGCAACTCGCGCCGCAGCACCTTGCCGGTGGCGGTCATCGGCAGCGTCTCCGCGAATTCGACGAAGCGCGGATATTCGTGAGCGGCAAGTTGCACCTTGACGAACTCCTGGATCTCGCGCGCGAGTGCGTCGCTTGCCGCAAAGCCAGGGCGCAGCACGATCCAGGCCTTGATCGATTCGGTGCGGATCGGATCGGGAATGCCGACCACCGCCGCCATCGCCACCGATGGATGCTTCATCAGCGTATGCTCGATCTCGGACGGGCCGACGCGATAGCCGGCGGTGGTGATGACATCGTCCTCGCGGCTGACGTACCAGAAATAGCCGTCCTCATCCTGCACGCCGAGATCGCCGGTGAGCAGGAATTCGCCGGCATATTTCTTCGCCGTCGCCTCGGGATTGCGCCAGTATTCGAGCATCGTGCACGGGCACGGCTGGCGCACGCCGATGATGCCGCGCTGACCGCGCGGCACTTCCTCGCCCTTGTCGGTGACGATGCGGACATCGAAGCCCGGCGTCGCCTTGCCCATGGAACCCGGTCGGATCGGAAACAGGTTCGAGTTGCTGCCGATCACGAGATTGCATTCGGTCTGGCCGAACACCTCGTGCGCATCGATGCCGAAGGTTTCGCGCACCCAGCCGAGCAGTTCGCCGCCGAGGGATTCGCCGCCGGTGAAGATGCTGCGCAGCTTCACGCCCGGATGCTTCACGCCGGCCTGCCGCATCAGCTTCAGCGCCGTCGGCGGCAGGAAGACGTTGCGCACGCCGAGATCGGCCATCATCTGCATCGCCGCCTGCGGCTCGAATTTTCGCGCGCGGTGACCGACCAGCGGAATGCCGTGATACCAGAACGCGAACAGGCCGTTGACGAGCCCGCCGATCCAGGCCCAGTCCGCCGGCGTCCACATCAGATCACCGGGGCGCGGCAGGAAGTTGTGACACATCTCCACATTCGGCAGATGGCCGAGCACGACACGATGGGCGTGCAGCGCGCCCTTGGGATTGCCGGTCGTGCCCGAGGTGTAGATGATCAGCGCGGGATCGTCGGCCGACGTGTCGACGGTCGCGAAGTCCTCGGACGCGGTTTCGATCGCCGACCAGAATGGTTTGGCGCCGGCGTGGACGGCGCCGCTCGTGACGTAGATGTCCTGCAAATAGGGCAGCCGATCGCGGATCTTCGTGAGCTTCTCCCAGCCCGCCTCATCGGTGATGATGGCTCTTGCTTGCGAATTCGACAGGCGGAATTCCAGCGCGTCCTCGCCAAACAGAGCAAACAGCGGGATCGAGATCAGCCCGGAGCGGAACGCAGCCATGTGCGCGATCGGCAGCTCCAGCGACTGCGACAGGAACACCGCGACGCGGTCGCCGCGGATGAGCCCGTCGGCCTTCAGCACGTTGGCGAAACGGCGCGACATCTCCGCGACCTCGTCGAAGGAGGTGCGGGACGTCGTGCCGTTCTCGTCGACATAGATCAGCGCAAGGCGGCCCGTGCCGTCGGCATGGCGGTCGCAGCAGGCCTCCGCCATGTTGAAACGCGACGGGACGTCCCAGCGAAAGTTGCGGTAGAGCTCGTCGTAGGTTGCGGCTTCGGTCAGCATGGCTGCGGGCGTTTCCCTCTTGCGCGGACGGCCGGAGCTTCCTCCATCCACGCGCTTCTTGCTTGACCGCCAGTTTAAGCACGTGGATGCCCGGGACAAGCCCGGGCATGACGATGGGGAAGCATCTCGCCTCTAAGGCGTCATCCCGGGGCGATGCGAAGCATCGAACCCGGAATCTCGAGATTCCGGGTTCGCCCTTTGGGGCCCCGGAATGACCGCGAGAGTTATCGCACCGTCCGGAAGAACGTCCTGACCTCGCCGACAAACAGCTCGGGCTGCTCGAATGCGGCGAAATGCCCGCCCTTCTCCATCTCGCGCCAATACGTGATGTTGGGAAAGTTCGGCTCCATCCAGCGCCGGACCGGCGTGATGATCATCGGTTGCCTCCCAGTGTCTTCGTCATTCCGGGGCGCGCGAAGCGCGAGCCCGGAATCCATTGATCAACGGATTCGGCGGCGCGATGGATTCCGGGTTCGACGCTTCGCGTCGCCCCGGAATGACGAGCTATCCGGTGAGCGCCGCCTTCACCAGGCCGCTGGCTTTGCCAAAATCCATCTGGCCGGTGTACTTCGCCTTCAGCGCCGCAATCACCTTGCCCATGTCCTTCATGCCGACCGCGCCGGTCTCGGCGATCACGTCCGAAATCGCCTTCTTCACGTCGTCATCCGACATCTGCTTCGGCAGGTATGCCGAGATCACCGCGATCTCCTCGCGCTCCTGGGCGGCGAGCTCGGCGCGGCCGCCCTTGTCGTAGAGCTCGACCGCCTCCTGGCGCTGCTTGATCATCTTCTGCAGCACGCCGAGCAGGTCGGCGTCCGATAGCGGCGGCTTGCCATTGCCGCGCGCCTCGATGTCGGCGTTCTTGATGGTCGAGTTGACCATGCGCAGCGTCGAGAGCTTGCGCTCGTCCTTGGCCTTCATGGCCTCCTTGACCGCATTGTTGATGTCGTCGCGCATCATGGCCGTGATCCCTTCAAATATCTGTCGCCTGATCTAGGCCGTTCGCGCCCCCGAGACAACCGGGCCCCTCAGCCATTCGACCAGCGCCTGCGCCGTCGCCTCGGGCTGTTCCGGCTGCGGCAGGTGTCCGCAATTGCTGAGCACGACGAGCTTGGCACCGGCAATGCCCTCCGCCATCTCCTTCGAGAGCGCGTTCGGGATGGTGTTGTCCTGATCGCCGGTCAGCACCAGCGTCGGGCATCGGATTGTTGCAAGCGTCGGCCGCGAGTCCACCCGCGCGATGATCGCGGTCTGCTGCCTGATGTACCCGTCGACGCCGACGTCCTCGCCCTGCGCATGCACGAGCTGGCGCAGCTTGGCGTCGTCGCGACGCGAAGGATGCACCAGTTCAGGAAACATCTCCTCGCGCGCTGCGCGCAGTTCGCCGCGCCGCGCCCGTTCCATCAGGCCGCGCCGGCGTGCAGTCGCCTCCGGCGTGTCGGGCCGCGCCTGGGTGCTGATCAAAGCGAGCTTCACCACCCGTTCGGGCGCCTGCCGCATGATCTCGAAGGCGATGTAGCCGCCCATGGAGTGGCCAGCGAGCGCAAAACGCGGTGGCGCTTCGCTGAGAATGCGCTCGCCGATCGCCGTCATGCTGTCGTCACGGATGTGGTTGGCGACCGTCACCGGGCCGAACGGCCAGAGTGCCGGGATCACCGGCGCGTAGATCCGGGCCGAGGAGGCCAGTCCCGGAACCAGCACAATCGGGGTCGTCTGGTCCATTATTGCCTCGCAAGCCCAGTAATTTGCCGGAAATTATTCTGCCGAGCTTAAGTGCCTGAGAGGGCCTGTCAAATATGCAAAAACGCATGTGAATCCGCCCTTTCCCGCTTTGACGGGCGCCACTTGCCAGACTATGAAGCGGGCTCATGACACAACCTGACAACGATCCCGCTTGGCCGGACCACAAGCCGACCGCGCTCTTGGTGCTTGCCGATGGCACGGTGCTCGAAGGCTTTGGTCTCGGCGCCGAAGGCCACGCCGTCGGTGAAGTCTGCTTCAACACCGCGATGACCGGCTATGAGGAGATCCTGACCGATCCCTCCTATGCCGGCCAGATCATCACCTTCACCTTCCCGCATATCGGTAACGTCGGCACCAACGACGAAGACATCGAGACGGTGAACATGGCCGCGACGCCCGGCGCGCGCGGCGTGATCCTGCGCACCGCGATCACCGATCCCTCGAACTATCGTGCGACCAGGCACCTCGACGCCTGGCTCAAGGCCCGCGGCATCATCGGCCTCTCCGGCATCGACACCCGCGCGCTGACCGCGCTGATCCGCAGCAAGGGCATGCCGAACGCCGTGATCGCGCATTCGAAGAGCGGCACGTTCGACCTGCACGGCCTCAAGGAAGAGGCGCGCGAATGGCCTGGGCTCGAGGGCATGGACCTCGTGCCGATGGTCACCTCCGGCCAGCGCTTCACCTGGGACGAGACGCCCTGGCTGTGGGACAAGGGTTTTGGCCGGCAGGAGAATCCGGAGTTCAACGTCGTCGCCATCGACTACGGCATCAAGCGCAACATCCTGCGCCTGCTCGCCGGCGTCGGCTGCAAGGTGACGGTGGTGCCGGCGACGACCTCGGCCGAAGACATCCTGGCGATGAAGCCCGACGGCGTGTTCCTGTCCAACGGACCGGGCGATCCGGCTGCGACCGGCAAATATGCTGTGCCGGTGATCCAGGACGTGATCAAGTCGGGCACGCCGACCTTCGGCATCTGCCTCGGTCACCAGATGCTCGGCCTCGCCGTCGGCGCCAAGACCAAGAAGATGCATCAGGGCCACCACGGCGCCAACCACCCCGTGAAGGATGAGACCACCGGCAAGGTCGAGATCACCTCGATGAACCACGGCTTCGCGGTGGACCAGGCGACGCTGCCGGAGGGCGCGACGCAAACACACATCTCGCTGTTCGACGGCTCCAATTGCGGCATCCAGCTCGACGGCAGGCCGGTGTTCTCGGTGCAGTATCACCCCGAAGCGTCGCCGGGCCCGCGCGACTCGCACTATCTGTTCCAGCGCTTCGCGGACCTGATGCGGCAGAAGAAGAGCGCGTAAGGCGCTCTCTCGATAAGTCGATTCCACAACGTCATGCCCGGGCTCGTCCCGGGCATTTTCGTTTTTGGTTGCGGGCCGTCATTCCGGGACGCGCGACTTGTCCGCCGAAGCTCGAAGAGCGAAGGCGCCCCGGAGTGATGGAGTGGCAACGGAAGGAACGTCATCTCTCGCGATCGGTTGATCTCTGCTACTCTCACGCAGGAGCCCCGCGATGCCTGTCGTCCGCGACAATGCCGAACCACTCGCCATCGTCTTCGAGGACGACGGGCTCGTGCCGAACAACATCCTCCCCTTCCTGGTCTATCAGGGCGCAGTCACGCTCGACCCGAAGCATCCCGAGGAAACCATCGAGAATCTGTTCGGTGCAAACGGCTGGGGCGGCACGTGGCGCAACGGCGTCTACGACTATCTGCACTATCATTCGACCGTGCATGAGGTGCTCGGCGTTGCGCGCGGCCACGCCCGCGTCCGCTTCGGCGGCGATCACGGCCAGGAGCTGGAGATCAGGGCCGGCGATGTCGCGATCCTTCCCGCCGGCACCGGGCATCAATGCATCGGGGCCAGCGACGATTTCTGCGTGATCGGTGCCTATCCGCCGGGCGCGAACATGGAGATCACGCGGGCAACGCCGGAGAACCACGCCAAGGCGCTGAAGACGATTCCCGCCGTGAAGCTACCGCCTGCCGATCCCGTCACCGGCAAGGATGGAGCGCTGATGCGGCTGTGGCGGTAACCGCAACTCGCGCCTCATACACGGTGTCGTCCCGGACAAGCAAGCGTAGCGAGCGCTGATCCGGGACGACATTGTTGAAGCGACGAGAAACTACGCCGCGTTGCTGCCTTCCTGGCGGGTGGCTTCGAACAGGAACCAGGTGCGGCGCTCGGTCTCGTCGATGAAGTTTTCGAGGATGCTCGCGCTCGCGACATCGCCGGCCTCGTCGCACACCTCATGCGCCTTGCGCATGGCGGCGGCGACGTGCTTATTGTCCTGCATCAATTCGCGCAGCATCTCACGCGGCGGGACGTAGTCCTCGTTGTTGTCCTTGATGGTCTGGAGCTTTGCGACCTGGCCAATCGACTTCAGCGTGGTGCCGCCGATCTTGCGGACGCGCTCGGCAAGCTGGTCGGTGGTGGCGAAGATCTGGTCCGACTGCTCGTCAAGCAGCAGGTGGTAGTCGCGGAAATGCCGCCCGCTGATGTGCCAGTGGAAATTCTTGGTCTTGAGATAGAGCGCGAACGCGTCGGCCAGAAGCACGTTGAGCGCCTGCGAAACCTTGTTGACCGCCTGGGGCGACAGATCGGTGGGAGTGTCGAGGTCGGGCGAGACCTTGTTGTTGGCTTTGCTCACGGGAAACCTTCCTGTTAGGACGCGGACATTGACGGCGCGCCGTCGCACCCCTAACGCAAGGCGGGCAGCGCCGGTTCCTGCGCAGGAACCGTTTGGCCGGGACCTTCAGATACCATGGACGATTGGATCGATTATTACGACTCCACGCATACGATCTATGTCAGCAAGCTGCATCGCGATTTGCACTTCCAGATCATTGCGCGCGACATCCTCAGCTACATCTCCTCGCCCGAGGCGACCGTGCTGGACTATGCCTGCGGCGAGGCGCTGTCGGCCGCTCAGGTGGCATCCGCCTGCGGCAAGCTGATCCTGGCCGAGCCCGCGCCCGGCGTCCGCGGCCGGCTGATCGCGCGATTTGCCCCGAACACGAAGATCCGCGTCCGCTCGCTCGAGGACGTGAAAAAGATGCAGGAGCAATCCGTCGACCTCGCCGTCATGAATTCGGTCGCGCAATACATGTCGCCCGAGGAGCTCGATTCCGCGCTTCTCAACATCCGGCGGCTCTTGAAGCCATCCGGCAGGCTGGTGCTCGGCGACATCCTTCAGCCGAATGTCGGCATGGGACGGGACGTGATGGCACTGCTCAGCTTCGGGCTACGTCACGGCTTCTTGAAAGACGCGCTGATCGGGCTGATCAGCACCGCACTGTCGGACTACCGTCATCTGCGATCGCGCATCGGGCTACAGCGCTACAGCGAGGATGAAATCACAGCCAAGCTGAGTGCGGCGGGGTTCGCTGTCCAGCGGGCCCACACCAATATCGGCCACAACCGCTGGCGCATGACCTTCGTCGCACGGCCGCCATTGGTGCGCGGTTAGGGTTAACGAGTGGCTGCGGTGGCTTGCCGCCCCGCGATCGGCGATGATCGAGACGGCCCGGTGGCGGAAGCGTCTACGCGAGGGCGGTGCATCGCTCTTTATCCTGGTTCAAATCCAGGCCGGGTCTCCACGCTTCGCCCCGACGGGGCTACGCGTGGCGCAGCCACGCTAGACCGACGCGGCAAAGCGTGTCCGGCGTAGCTTGAGCGAAGCGAAAGCGTAGACGGACTGGATCTCGCCGTAGCTCGAGGGCTTTCGCGGCCGTCCAACCAAAATCTCGAAAACAACCCCATGCAAAGTAGCCTGCTACGGCCGGGTGATGTCTCGCTGCATGTTGCGAAGGCATTGAAACGACGGGCAAATCAGCGGCCGACGCGCAAGTTCGCCGACGATCAGGCGAATCTCATCTCATCAAGCTTCAATCCACGCCGGCCACATCGCACTCGGGAACAAGCTGAAGCCGATCGGCATCCCTGGCTGCGGAGTTGATCACGGCATCGAGCAAGCCCGGGAAGCGCGCGTCCAGATCCTCGCGGCGGAGCCTCGTCATGCGGCTGGTGCCGACGATACGGGTCTGCGTCAGTCCGCATTCGCGCAGCTTGGCGAAGTGATAGGCGAGGTTCGACTTGGCCCCGAGCCCGCTGAAGTCGCCGCAGCGCAGTTCGCTGCTGACACGTTCTTGCTGGGCGAGCTGGTAGACGATCGCGAGCCGGATCGGATCGCTCAGGCAATCCAGAACCATCGGCAGCTCGATCTGCTCACGGGTGGGGTGGAGGGGCGTGCGGCTCATATCCGGGATCATAATGCGACGGCGACGATGTTCAATAGTTCTTGAACCAATTGACACTGAAACCTGCTCGAACAATAGTTCAATAAACTTTGAACATAGGAATATATCCCATGAGCGTGCTCTGGCTGGCCTTGGCCGCATTCGCGATCGGCACGGAAGGCTTTGTTATTGCGGGGCTTTTGCCGGCGATCGCCACTGATCTGGGGATTTCGGTCTCCGCCGCCGGGCAGTTGGTCACCACTTACGCCCTCACTTATGCGGTCGGTTCGCCGATCCTCGCCGTAACGCTGAACAACATCGACCGCCGCACGGTGCTGGCACTCGCGCTGTCGACCTTCATCGCCGGCAACCTCGCCGCAGTCGTGGCCTCGGGCTACGCCCTGCTGCTGGCATCGCGAATGCTAATGGCACTGGGTGCCGGGCTTTGCATGCCGACGGCGCTCGCCGTGTCCGTTGCGGTTGCCTCGCCCGAGCGGCGCGGCCGGGCGGTGGCGTTGGTCACCTCCGGCATCTCGGTCGCGACTGTCGTCGGCGTTCCCCTCGGCAACCTCGTCGGCAGCCTGTTCGGCTGGCGGGCGACCTTTGCCATGGTCGCCCTGCTCGGCGCCGTCGCGCTCGCAGGCCTGCTACTCGGCCTGCCCCGCGGGCTGCCGCGCAATACGGCCTCGCTCACTGAGCGGCTGGCCGTGGCTCGTCACGGCAACGTCCTGATTGCGCTCGTCATCACCATCCTGTGGGCGCTCGGCGGCTTCACCGTCTTCACCTATTTCGCTGTCCCGCTGAAAAGCCTCGGTTTCGACGCCTCCAGGATCAGTCTTGCGCTGCTGGTGTTCGGCGGGGCGGCCGCGATCGGGAACATGCTCGGCGGCGTCCTGGCCGACCGGCTCGGCACGCTGGCCACCGCAGGGCTCGGGCTCGCGGGCATGGCGACAGCCCTGATCCTGCATTCGGTGGTCCTGAAATTGATGCCTGACCAGGCGTATTACGCGGTGCTGGGCGCGATCTTCCTGTGGGGCATCTCGGGCTGGGCGTTCTATCCGGCTCAGCTCGCCAGCATCATCCGGATCGAACCGCAGGCCTCGATGATCGCACTCTCGCTGAATGCCTCGGCGATGTATCTCGGCTTCGCCATCGGCGGAGCGCTCGGCGGCGTGGTGCTTGCGGCGCTCTCGCCAACCGATCTCGGCTGGGTCGGCGGATCGAGCGTTGCGGCGTCGCTTCTGGTGCATCTCGCCCGGAGCTGGCAGGCCCGGCCAAAACCCGTGAAAATTGCCGGTTGATGGGCATTTTTCGGGGTTTCGCCGCCCCAAAAACTGGTCTATGACCCACCCGCGCGCGAGGGAACCCCCGCGCTCTCGGCTCAAGGGGACGCGCGGCGAGCGCGCCCTTTTTTTGTGCCTAAATTCCAGCCCGCGAGCGGTGATGCCCAAACGAACCGACATCTCGACCATCCTGATCATCGGCGCCGGTCCCATCGTGATCGGCCAGGCCTGCGAATTCGACTATTCCGGCACCCAGGCCTGCAAGACGCTGAGGGAAGAGGGCTACCGCATCGTCCTCGTCAATTCCAACCCGGCCACGATCATGACCGACCCGGAATTGGCCGATGCGACCTATATCGAGCCGATCACGCCGGAGATCGTCGCCAAGATCATCGAGAAGGAACGCCACGTCGTCCCCGGCGGCTTCGCGCTGCTGCCGACCATGGGCGGCCAGACCGCGCTGAACTGCGCGCTCTCGCTGCGCAAGCAGGGCACGCTGGACAAGTTCGACGTCGAGATGATCGGCGCGACCGCGGACGCGATCGACAAGGCCGAGGACCGTCAGCTCTTCCGCAACGCCATGGAGAAGATCGGGCTCCAGACGCCGAAGTCGCGGCTCGCCAACGCCTCGGCGCTGAAGAAGTCCTATCGCGACAAATACGTCGCCGAACGCGAGAAGCTGTCGGGCCACGCGCTTGAGGAGCTCGACCGACAGTGGTCGCTCGGCGAGAACGAACGCCGCAAGCACTATCAGCAGCATGCGCTCGGCGAAGCGCTGATGGCACTGTCCGAGATCGGACTGCCCGCGATCATCCGGCCTTCCTTCACGCTTGGCGGCACCGGCGGCGGCATCGCCTACAACAAGGAAGAATTCCTCGACATCATCGAGCGCGGCCTCGATGCGTCCCCCACCAACGAAGTCCTGATCGAGGAATCCGTTCTCGGCTGGAAAGAGTTCGAGATGGAGGTGGTGCGCGACAAGAAGGACAATTGCATCATCGTCTGCTCGATCGAGAACTTCGATCCGATGGGCGTGCACACCGGCGACTCCATTACCGTCGCGCCGGCGCTGACGCTGACGGACAAGGAATACCAGATCATGCGCGACGCCTCACTGGCGGTGCTGCGCGAGATCGGGGTGGAGACCGGCGGCTCCAACGTGCAGTTCGGCATCAACCCGGCCGACGGCCGCATGGTCGTGATCGAGATGAATCCGCGCGTGTCGCGCTCCTCGGCGCTGGCCTCGAAGGCAACGGGCTTCCCGATCGCCAAGGTCGCGGCCAAGCTCGCGATCGGCTACACGCTGGACGAGATCGCCAACGACATTACCGGCGGCGCGACACCGGCTTCGTTCGAGCCGACGATCGATTACGTGGTGACGAAGATCCCGCGTTTCGCCTTCGAGAAATTCCCGGGCGCCTCCTCCACGCTGACCACCTCGATGAAATCGGTCGGCGAAGTCATGGCGATCGGCCGCACGTTCCAGGAGAGCCTCCAGAAGGCCCTGCGCGGGCTCGAGACCGGTCTCACCGGCCTCGACGAGATCGAGATCGAGGGCCTCGGCCACGGCGACGACAAGAATGCGATCCGCGCGGCGCTCGGCACCCCGACGCCGAACCGGCTGTTGCAGGTCGCGCAGGCGATGCGGCTCGGCTGGTCCAACGAGGATATCTTCAACTCCTGCAAGATCGACCCGTGGTTCCTTGCCGAGATGCGCGTCATCGTCGACATGGAAGCCAAGATCAAGAAGAACGGCCTTCCGTCCAACGCCTTCGGCATGCGCAGCCTGAAGGCGATGGGCTTCTCGGACGCGCGGCTCGCCGTGCTCTCGGAAACCACGGAGGCCGAGGTCACGGCGAAGCGCCACGCGCTCGGCGTTCGTCCCGTGTTCAAGCGCATCGACACCTGCGCGGCCGAGTTCGCTTCGCCCACCGCCTATATGTACTCGACCTATGAGGCGCCATTCGCGGGCGCAGTTGCGGACGAGAGCGCGCCGTCGGACAAGAAAAAGGTCATCATCCTCGGCGGCGGCCCGAACCGCATCGGCCAGGGCATCGAGTTCGACTATTGCTGCTGCCACGCCTGCTTCGCGCTGCATGACGCTGGCTACGAATCCATCATGATCAACTGCAACCCGGAAACGGTGTCGACCGACTACGACACCGCCGACCGGCTCTATTTCGAGCCGCTCACCGCCGAGGACGTGCTGGAGATCATCGCGACCGAGCGCAGCAAGGGCACGCTGCATGGCGTGATCGTGCAGTTCGGCGGCCAGACGCCGCTGAAGCTCGCGCGTGCGCTGGAGGCGGCCGAAGTGCCGATCCTCGGCACCTCGCCCGACGCGATCGATCTCGCCGAGGACCGCGACCGCTTCAAGCGCGTGCTCGACAAGCTGCGGCTGAAGCAGCCGAAGAACGGCATCGCCTATTCGGTCGAGCAGGCCCGCCTCGTCTCCGCGGATCTCGGCCTGCCGCTGGTGGTGCGTCCGTCCTACGTGCTCGGCGGCCGCGCTATGCAGATCATCCGTGAGGAGAACCAGCTCAACGACTACCTGCTCGGCACGCTGCCGGAGCTCGTGCCGGCCGACGTCAAGGCGCGCTATCCGAACGACAAGACCGGGCAGATCAACACCGTGCTGGGCAAGAACCCGCTGCTGTTCGATCGTTATCTTTCCGACGCCACCGAGGTCGATGTCGATTGTCTCTGCGACGGCAAGGACGTCTTCATCGTCGGCATCATGGAGCACATCGAGGAAGCCGGCATCCATTCCGGCGACTCCGCCTGCTCGCTGCCGCCCTATTCGCTCGATGACAAGATGATCGAGGAGCTGGAGCGGCAGACCCGTGAGCTGGCGCTTGGCCTCGACGTCGTTGGCCTGATGAACGTGCAATACGCCATCAAGGACGGCGATATCTATGTGCTCGAGGTCAACCCGCGCGCCTCGCGCACCGTGCCGTTCGTCGCCAAGGTGATCGGCACGCCGGTCGCGAAGATCGCCGCGCGCATCATGGCCGGCGAGAAGCTCGCCGACTTCAAGCTCAGGAAGCGCGAGCTCAAGCATGTCGGCGTGAAGGAATCCGTGTTCCCGTTCGCGCGCTTCCCCGGCGTCGACACGGTGCTCGGCCCCGAGATGCGCTCGACCGGCGAGGTGATGGGCATCGACAGCTCCTTCGAGGTCGCATTCGCCAAGAGCCAGCTCGGCGGTGGCACGCCGGTACCAGGCAAGGGCACGGTATTCGTCTCGGTGCGCGAGAGCGACAAGCTTCGCATCACCGAGGCGGTGCGCCTGTTGCATTCGCTCGGCTTCAAGGTGTTGGCGACGTCGGGCACGCAGCGCTTCCTCACCGACCAGGGCATTCCGACCGAGAAGGTGAACAAGGTGCTGGAGGGCCGGCCGCACATCGTCGACGCCATCACCAACGGCGACATCCAGCTCGTCTTCAACACCACCGAAGGCCCGCAGGCGCTCGCCGACAGCCGTTCGCTGCGTCGCGCGGCCCTCTTGCATAAAGTGCCGTATTACACCACTCTTTCCGGGGCCGTGGCGGCCGCGCAGGGCATCCGCGCCTATCTGGGCGGGGACCTTGAGGTTCGTACCCTGCAGAGCTATTTTTCGGAAACCTGATCGTTGGTGGGGCGAAGCTTCCGCTAAGCGATTGGCAATGCAGCCACAATGGCCGGAGGAACTGTCCCGCCATGTGGTTGTTCTGTTCCGGCGCCAGACCCACATAACGTTCCGGTGGCTGCGTGTTCAGTCCCGGAAATAGTGTCGAATCATGGCTGCGACGCCCTTTCTTTTCGAGGGCGCGCAGCCGTAGAACGAGAGAAGCGATGGAAAAGGTTCCGATGACTCTGGCCGGTTTTACCGCGCTCGGGGAAGAATTGAAGCAGCGCCAGTCCGTGGACCGTCCGCGGATCATCGAACATATCGCGGAGGCGCGCTCACACGGAGACCTGTCGGAAAACGCGGAATACCACGCCGCGAAGGAAGAGCAGTCCCACAATGAGGGCCGCATCGCCGAGCTCGAGGACAAGCTCGCGCGCGCCGACATCATCGACATCTCGAAGCTGTCCGGCGACACCATCAAATTCGGCGCCACCGTGACGCTGGTCGATGAGGACACCGAGAAGAAGGCGGTGTGGCAGATCGTCGGCGAGGTCGAGGCCGACGCCAAGAAGGGCCGCATTTCCATCACCTCGCCGCTCGCGCGCGCGCTGATCGGCAAGAAGAAGGGCGCCACCGTCGAGGTCAACACGCCTGGCGGCGCCAAGGCCTATGAGATCACCAAGGTGGAGTGGCGGTAATTATTTGCCGTCACGTTTGACGATGATTTGAAAAGGCCGCGCATCGCGCGGCCTTTTTGTTGCGGCGTGTTTCGCGTCGTGAGGCGAGCTTGCGCCCTCACCACGCGTCATTGCGAGCGCAGCGAAGCAATCCAGAATCTTTCCGCGGAGACAGTCTGGATTGCTTCGCTACGCTCGCAATGATGGAGAAGACGGCTAGGCCAACTCGTTCGGGAGAGCCCCTCCCCCTCTCAGCGCGAGCGAAGCTCGTCGCGGCCCCGTCAGAACGGGGAGAGGGAGAGGAACGGCGAATAACGGGGAGACGGAGAAGACAGCAGGTCCTATCTCCGCCCCTTCACATCCAGCGGTACGGCGGCCTCGTATTTCGAATTGTGCAGCACGAGCGAGGTCCGCACGTTGCGCACATGGGGTGCCGCAGTCAGGTGCGTCACGAAATCCTGGAAGGTCGCCATGTCGGGCGCGACGCATTTGAGGATGAAGTCGACTTCGCCCGACAGCATCCAGCACTCGCGCACCAATGGCTCGGCGCGGACGAACTCCTCGAAGGCGCGCAGGTCGGCCTCGGCCTGGCTGGAGAGGTGCACGGCGGCGAACACCGTGACGTCGAAGCCGAGCTTTCGGGCGTCCAGGAGGCCGCGATAGCCGTGGATATAGCCTTCCTCCTCCAGCGCCCGGACGCGGCGCAGGCAGGGCGGCGGCGAAATTCCGACCCGTTTGGCCAGTTCGACATTGGTGATTCGACCGTCGGCCTGAATCTCGGCGAGAATTTTGAGATCGATCTCGTCTAGGTTCCGCGACACGTGATTGGAACTCCTGGCCTAGCGGCGGTATCGGGTGGGTCTGTCGCAATCCTCATAGCCGAGTCCGCATCGGGTGCGCAATTTTATTGCGCGTGCAACGCAATCGAGTTTTGTTCCCTGTTGGAAAAATCCGCCGATTGGGAATGCAATTCTTGCATAGCTCACCAGAAGGCTTAGATTAGCTCTGATATTTCAGCGCCTCCGCGACGCCCTCTTGGCACTTTCCGCGCCCGCGCTGCGAATCCCCCAAGAAAGGCGTCCGTGAAAATGCCCGCCCCTGTCCATGCAAAGGTCGTCATCATCGGCTCCGGCCCCGCCGGCTACGCGGCGGCGATCTACGCCGCGCGTGCGATGCTCGAGCCGATCCTGATCCAGGGCATCCAGCCGGGCGGCCAGCTCACCATCACCACCGACGTCGAGAACTACCCCGGCTTCGCCGACGTGATCCAGGGCCCCTGGCTGATGGAGCAGATGGAGAAACAGGCGCTGCACATGGGCACCCAGATCAAGACCGATCTGGTGACCAAGCTGGAGACCTCCCACCGTCCGTTCCGGCTCACCTGCGACTCCGGCGACGTCTATCTCGCCGATACCGTCATCCTCGCCACCGGCGCCCAGGCGCGCTGGCTCGGCATCCCGTCCGAGGAGACCTTCAAGGGTTTTGGTGTGTCGGCCTGCGCCACCTGCGACGGCTTCTTTTATCGCGGCAAGGAAGTGATGGTGGTGGGCGGCGGCAACACCGCGGTCGAAGAGGCGCTGTTCCTGACCAATTTCGCCTCCCGGGTCACGCTCGTGCACCGCCGTGACCACTTCCGCGCCGAGCGGATCCTTCAGGACCGCCTGTTCAAGCATCCCAAGATCAAGGTGGTCTGGGAGAGCGTCATCGACGAGATCTGCGGCGAGGCCAATCCGGGCAAGGTCACCCATGTCCGCCTCAAGAACGTCAAGACCGGCGCGCTCACCGAGGTGAAAGCCGACGGCGTGTTCATCGCCATCGGACATGCGCCGGCAACCGAGCTCGTGAAGGATCAGGTCAAGCTCAAACCGTCGGGCTATGTCGAGGTCGCCCCGAACTCGACCGCCACCTCGGTGCCCGGCCTGTTCGCCGCCGGCGACGTCGCCGACGAGACCTATCGCCAGGCCGTCACGGCCGCCGGCCTCGGCTGCATGGCAGCGCTCGAAGCCGAACGTTTCTTGGCCCTGCGCGCCAGTGAGCGCGCGGCAGCGGAATGATGACCATGGCTAGAACACGCGACGGATTTACGGACATGGACTGGGACAAGCTGAAGGTGTTTCACGCGGCGGCGGAAGCGGGCAGCTTCACGCATGCGGGAGAACAGCTCGGCCTGTCGCAATCGGCGGTCTCGCGGCAGGTCAGCGCGCTGGAACAGGAGCTCTCGGTTTCGCTGTTCCACCGCCACGCCCGCGGCCTGATCCTCACCGAGCAGGGCGACCTGCTGTTCCGCACCGCGCATGACGTGTTCATGCAGCTCCAGGCCGCGCGTGCGAAATTGACCGACAGCCGCGAGCGGCCGAGCGGCGATCTCAAGATCACCACCACGCCCGGCGTCGGCATCAACTGGCTGATCCCGCGACTCGGCGAATTCACCGCGCTCTATCCGGAGATCCGGATCTCGCTGATCGTCACCGACGAGGAGCTGGATCTGTCGATGCGCGAGGCTGACGTCGCGATCCGCACCCGCAAGCCGACGCAGCCCGATCTCATCCAGCGCAAGCTGTTCGCGATGGGCTTCCACGCCTATTGCTCGCCGGAATACATCAAGCGCTTCGGCACGCCGCGCACGCTGGAGGAGCTCGACTCCCACCGCATCATCACGCTCAGCGACGGCAACTTCGCGCCGCATCTTCAGAACCGCAACTGGCTGATCGAAGCCGGGCGCAACGGCAGCGGTCCGCGCGAAGCGTACTTCAAGGTCAACAACATCCTGGGCCTCGTGCGCGCCTGTCAGCAGGGCCTCGGCATCGCCGCGCTGCCGGATTACCTCGTCGAGGAAAACAGCCGCCTGGTGCAACTGTTCGGCGAGTCGGATTCGATCCAGCTTGATACGTATTTCGTTTATCCCGAAGAGCTGAAGACGGTCGCGCGCGTGCAGGTGTTCCGCGACTTCGTGGTGAGCAAGGCGCAGCGCTGGCCGTCCTGATTTCCGCATGTCTGACATGCGACCTCGGCGGTTGCTGCAAGGCTCAGGGCAAGCCCATAATGTTTGCACGCTGAGCCTTCGCGTTGCGCATTTGTCCCCCTCCTCCAGTGGCGCGGGAGTTCAGTAATCCCTCTTGGAAGGTGATTGTGTCGGCCTCACGTGGCCAATACCTAAGCCGGGCTCATTGGGCCCGGCTTTTTTTCGTCAAATTGGGTATTCGCCCTCCGCGTGTATTGACAGTTCCAGGCATACCCCGCATCATTTGCCAATGATCACGAAGTCGTGCGCAGTTGTCTCGAAAAAAGGCCCCCATCCGGGGACCTCGGAATTTTGCGCGCGCTAGCCAAGCTTCGTCATCGTCGCAATCCCGAAAACCCCGCCACCTGGACGGGGTTTTTTCATGTGCCCTCCGTCTCAGGTCAATCTGACAAGGAGATGGAACATGACCGGTCTACGAGAACATCTGCAAGGGCTCTGGCTGCCGCTGGTGACGCCGTTTCGCGACGGCCGTCTCGACGAGACGTCGCTGCGGCGGCTGACGCGGCACTACACGGCGCAAGCGGTCGACGGCTACATCCTCGGCGCGACCTCCGGCGAAGGCATGACGCTGCGGGACGCCGAGCTCGAACGCCTCGTCGCTACCGTGCGCGACGAGATGGCGGCCGGCCGCCGCACGGTGCCGATCTGCCTTGGCCTCTCCGGCGCGGACACCTCGCGGCTCAAGGATCGGCTCGACGAGACCGCGGACTGGCCGATCGACGGCTATCTGATCGCGAGCCCCTACTACGTGCGGCCGTCGCAGCGCGGATTGCTTGCGCATTTCGAAGCGCTCGCCGATCACGCCGCCTGGCCGCTTGCGCTCTACAACATCCCCTATCGCACCTCGGTCAACGTCACCAACCAGACGCTGCTGCGGCTTGCCGAGCATCCGAACATCGTCGGCCTGAAGGATTGCGGCGCGAGCCGCGAGCAATCGATCGCGCTGCTCCGCGACCGGCCGAAGGGCTTCCGCGTGCTCACCGGCGAGGACGCCAATTATCACGAGGCGCTCACCGACGGCGCCGACGGCGGCATCCTGCTCTCCGCCCATCTCGAGACCGCAGCCTTCGCCGCCATCTACACTGAGCTGAAGCGCGGCAACGCCAGCGCGGCGCTGGCGCGCTGGCAAGACGTCGCGGAGCTGACGCGCCTGTTGTTCGCTGAACCGAGTCCGGCGCCGGCGAAGTACTGGCTATGGCGAACGGGTCTGATCGACAGCCCCGAAGTGCGCCTGCCGATGGTGGAGGTGAGCAGCGAGCTCGCCGCCACACTCGATCACGAGATCGAACGACGGGTGAAAGTCGCGGCGTAGCTCTTCCCTCGCCTCTCCACCGCGCACGCTGCCGTCCCTTCTCCCCTTGTGGGAGAAGGTGGCGCGCACATCGTGCGCGCCGGATGAGGGGTTTAGCTCCGCACACTCACTGCAGCAGATCAGTTCGCGGAGAGAGACCCCTCACCCGTCTCGACGCTCCGCGGCGAGCCACCCTCTCCCACAAGGGGAGAGGGGAAGAAGCGCTCTTGGTTAACCCCACCCCAACCGCCTTCGCAGCCGCGGCATGGCGCGTCCACGTCCCGTTTGCGCAACCGCGCCTATCGTCTTCACCGAAGACCTTCCGAAGGGGGAAAAACCATGGGGCATCGAACCCGGCCTACGGCCGCGCGCCAATTCGCGCCCGCCGATCTCTTGCAGGGAATTCTGGTGGTGTCGTCGTTCGGCTTCTGGGCCGTGATGCTCGGCCTGCTGTCGGTCCTGCTGTTTCGCGTTTGGCTCGTGGGCTGACAAAGGCCCAGCGCGGATGGTTAATCCGCGGGTAGCATCTGTGTTCAAATGCCAACGCAGTTGCGATCCGGAATCTTAAAACCTCTCGCGTATCACCTGGGCCCATAAGCGAAGAAATCGCGGGGGCGTTTGTGAATAGTCAGAACGATATGGCGTCGCATTACGACGCCGGACAGCAAGGCTTTACCACCGAGGACATTCTCTGGTCCGTCGGCATCTGGTCGGTGATCCTGACCCTGTCGCCGGTGATCGTGTTCTACATGCTGATGGTGGCGTAACCCGCCTCCACCGGACTTCGGACACGCAAAACGCGCGGCTTGTCCGCGCGTTTTTCGTCCGGGAAACGCAATAATGAAACTAAGCCGCCTGCTTGTGCATTGCGCCGGATGCCGACGCCGTGCCGCGAATAGCCTTCACTGAACGCTCGATCGCCGCCCACAGCCTCGCAATTTCCTGAGCCGCACGGCTCTCGGCCTGATACTCCCGCGCGCCCTCGCCATGGCTCAGCGCCATCAGGAGGTCGGAACGGTTGGTGATCTGGCCGCCCCACACCGGTGCGCGGAACTTCGCCAGCGCCTCGCGGGCGATGGTGACGATCGGACTCTCGGCGTCATCACGACGGGCCGGCGCACCGTTCAGCACGACCGCGTAGGGCTTGCGCGCCGCGCGGCACATCTGAATCGTTTCCTGCACCGCGTTGACGTCGAACACGCCGGGACGCGCCGGAATGATGACCATGGTCGCGTTCCTGATCGCGTCGTCGACGACGGCCGACAGATTCGGCGGCGTGTCGATCAACACCCATTCATATCCGTCGCGCTTGGCAGCGGAGACGATGCCGCTGACGGAGTTCACTGCTGCCTTGATCGGCGGCTCGTTGGTGCCACGCAGCTTGTGCCACAGCGTGAGCGACCCCTGCGGATCGGCATCGACGAGCAGAATGGGCTTGGTCGCCTTGATCTGCGCGGCAAGATGAGCAGCCAGGGTACTCTTGCCCGAGCCGCCTTTACGCGATGCAAAAACAATAACGTTCATACCTCTGGCCTCCAGATTGACCCCAGACCACGAAAATGAATCACCGCGCTGATTCGTGAAAGAAAAATTTACCGGGAGTTGCGTCGCCGCCACGAAATAACAAGGCGTGTTGGCTTTTGAGTCACACTGCTTCGCGCGACGCGGATACGAACAGCAATGAATCGCCTGTCACACCAGCATTTCGTGCGCTTTTTGAGCAGCAATGCGGGAAAGAGTGGAATGCAACCTCGCCGCGCAAATCCTGATGCGGCTCTTTTCCGCCGATCGCAATGGGTAATTGCTGCAGCCACCCGCGTGGGGCGTGAACAAAAGGAGTCCTTAGGCTGTCGCGAAGCTGATGCCCTGAGTCATTTTGACTGAGGGTCCTCCGCCTCTCCACAATCGGATGAAAGGTCCCACGTTGAATCTCGGGGTGCAGGCATCTCCTCGCCGTCAGGACCAGGCTCCGCGCAAGCGACACCAAAACGCGAATGCCCGGGACAGGCCCGGGCATGTGTCTGCGGATGAGCGGTGCAGCAGGGCGCTCAGGTCTCGTCGGCCTTTTTCTTCTTGCTCGCCTTCGACGCCGGCTTGGTGCTCTTCCTCGCGGTATGCGGCTTGATGTCGGCCGGCCGGCCGGCGCGGACCTCGCCCGGCTCCGGCCCCTGCCGGAAGAACACCCGGCATGGCGGCGAGAGCTGCGCCTTCTTCTGGACCATGCAGGCGGTGATGGCATCGACGTTTGGAACGAACTCGCCGCACAGCCGCATCGCATCCGGCGAGCAGGCCTGCTGCTGTTCGGGAGTGTAGGCGAAGCCAGCGCCGGGCTGGATCAGGATGGCCAGGGCAATCCCGGAGATTGCAGCAGCCAGGGACTTCTCAAAGCGGAACGCCGGCATTGATCCCCCCAAATTGTCTTGTCGGAGGGAATAGTGGGTGAACGCCCGTTCGTTGGCAACCGAGCCCTGATGCGAAAACCGCGACCTGTGCGCTCCGGGCAACAGGCAGTCAGCCCAGCACCGGCCAGACCGGCGGCACCAACGCGCCGAGGCTGGTGGGTCACACCGCATTCTCCGCTGTCGTCACCCGCCTGGCGCGGATGCGCACTGGGGCGGGTGACCCAGTATTCCAGAGACGCCTGAAGTTCCCCGAGGAGCCGCGGCGTACTGGATCCCCCGCCTTCGCGGGGGATGACAGCTGTGTGCGGGGACAAAGTGAAGCGATGCCCGGTAGCCGATCGATCCATCCCGGGCAAGACTCCGCGGTGCGCGGCTAACCCTTTGGAAGAACTGGCGAGATCGGGTGGGGCCTAGAGCTTCGGTGACCGTCCGACAAAAAATGCGAAAACAACCCCATGCAAAGTAGCCAATGGGACCGAAGCGGCTTTTTGCGGATTTTACGAAGCCCCTTTGACATGTCGGGCAAAACAGCGGCATGATGCCATGATCGAGGGCGCGTGGGGGTGGTCAGCGGATATCCCCATGATGTGAGGACCGCATGGCCACCGTGTTGATCGTCGCGCCGGTCTTTGCCCTGATCGCGGCCGGCTATGCGGCGGTGCTGTTTCGCTTCGTCTCCGAGACCGCGCACAAGGGCATTTCCGAATTCGCCTTCAGCATTGCCATCCCGGCCCTGCTGTTCCGCACCATCGTCGTCTCGGAATTCCCGCACCTGAGCGCCTTCCGGATGTGGGGCGCCTATTACGGGGCGCTGGCGATCACCTGGATCGCGGCGCTGGCGCTGTCGGCCCTGCTGCGCGAGGACCGTGAGGACGGCGTGGTCTTCGCGATCGGGTCGGTCTACGGCAACATCGTGATGCTCGGCATTCCGCTCACGCTCTCGGCGCTGGGAAACGAGGCGGCGGGGCCGATGGCGCTGATCCTGTCGGTGAACACGCCGCTGCTCTGGCTCTGCGGCACGCTGCAAATGGAATGGACCGGTCGCAAGCAGACGGGCTCGGCCCTGTCGATCATTCTGCCGGTGCTGCTGGATCTTTCGCGCAACCCGATCATGCTGGCGATCGGCTTCGGCCTCGTCTGGCGCTTCACCGGCTTTGGCCTCAATCCCGTCGTCGACAGGACGATCGAGCTACTCGCGCAGGCGGGATCGCCCGCAGCGCTGATCGCGCTCGGCATCAATCTGTTCCGCTTCGAGGTCAAGGGCGAGAAGCTCGGCATCGTCGTCATGTGCGCGCTAAAACAGCTGGCGATGCCGGCGGCCGCCTTCCTGCTGGCAAAGCTCTTGGACCTGCCGCCGCTAGCGGCCGGCGTGGTCGTGCTGTTCGCGGCGATGCCGACCGGTGCGAACGCGTATATCTTTGCGGTTCAGTATCAGCGGCTGGTGAACCCGGTGTCGGGAGCGGTTGCGCTGGGCACGCTGCTGGCGGCGGCGACGTTACCGGTGGTGGTGGTGGTGATCGTGGCGGGGTTGAATTAGGGCGTGTACTGATAAGACAATGTCGGCTCCTGAGGGTCGAGCGGAAATCCTCTGATCGGTTGGAGCATTGCTGCTAGTGACCCGCAGCGGATTTTCTGCCGACATCGAATTGAGCTTGAGGTGCGCTCAAAGCGGTAGTTGAACTGGGTCCTATCTTCGACCAAGATTTGTTATCCGCACCTTGGGATGACCTGCGATGGAGCAAGAAGCCAGCAACACGAGCGGCGACAGGGAGACTAAGACGGAGAGGCTCGCGCTGGATTGGGAGCGCCTTCGGTTCGACCGGAAGAAAGCCGCGATAGAGTTTCGGCTGAAACGTGAAGAACTGGCGGGCGCTCGAGACAAAGAATGGAAAGAGTTGCTTGCCAACCCATTCACCCTCGCGATCGTGGGTGGTTTCATCACCGTCATGAGTACAATTATCTCAAATCATCTCACCGCATCTGCAAACGTTGAGCTTGAAGGTACCAAGGCACAGCTCGCCGCAAGGGCCGAGACCGCCAAAGCAGAGGCGGCAGCGCAAGCCGCAAAGCAGGCGCTTCAGGCTGATCTCATAAAAAAGTTTGTTGAAAGTCCGAAAACCCAAACGGTACGAGACAATCTTAAATTCCTGGTCGACGCTGGCTTGTTGCCGGACTATGCAGCGAAAATCAGTGCGTACCTCAAGAATAATCCCGATGCCGCCCCCCAGGTAGGAACTACATCTGAGCCGCGTCCTCCGGTGATCGGCGGAACCCTAAACTCTGGCGTGGCTTGGCCTTGGTTAGTTGGGTTAAAATTGACCGGAGCTCCCGTTGCCACGCTCTTTTGTCAGGGCACGGTAATTGGTCCGCACACGGTACTAACGGTTGCCCACTGCGTTTCTGGCTTTAACGGGTCAACCCCTGCGGTTTCGATAGTGCTTGCAAACGCAGAGGGAACCAAAAAAGAGGTACAGGTTGCGAAGGTTTTTGTGCATCCGTCGTTCTCGACGGATCCAGTACCGCGGAACAACATCGCTATCCTCGACCTAAAAGAGTCATTGCCGCCCCCATACGTGACGCTATCGCGAGCGAAAGCAACTGACCCAGCCCCTGGGACTGTAGTGATGGTTGCAGCAATAGCCTCAAAGGACTTTGCTTTCTTAGAAGCCCAAATTCCCATTGTTGAAGACAAGGTGTGCTTGGCGAGTATGAGTAAGGATATTGATCCGACTAGCAACGTATGTGCTGGCTTTGCAGCTGGCGGAGTTGACTCTTGCCAGGGGTCAAGCGGAGGACCGCTCGCCGCCGTTGATAAAGCGGGCCGCAAGTATCAGATTGGAATTACGAGTTGGGGTGAAGATTGCGCAAAGCCAAATAAGTATGGCGTCTATACTCGCGTCTCGGCATTTACGGATTGGATAAAGCAAGTCGTTCCTGATTTGCCAACCGACACTAGTGTCGCGTCGAAGCCGTAATCAGGACGCAGTGGTCGCATTTCTATGGATTACGTTGCAATTTGGAAGACGGTATGACCGGCGCGTCACCGCTTCTGGCCCATCGGCGACCCCCGGCAATGTCTGCTTTTGTACCGCTGTTGAGGATGAGCGGACATCTGGGCCGCCCAAATTAAGCGCTTGAGTTATGAGTACACGCCCCTAGCTAGTTTAGGGCGTGTACTCATAAGACAATGTCGGCTCCTGGGGGCCGAGCGGAAATCTTCTGATCGGTTGGAGCATTGCTGCTAGTGATCCAGAGCAGTCGATTGGTTTGCTCAGGCGAACATTAGTTCTTGATGAAGATCCTGCATCATTGGAGAGGACAGGCACAGAACGGGTACCCCGAACGCGAACGTGACGACGTTACTTCCATGGTTCTGACCACGGCATACCCTGATGGTCAGGGATTGCGCCGCGAGAACGAAACAGCATATGCGGCACCGCGGATGTCAATCAGCGGATCATCGGACTGCTCGATTCCATCGGTGAGCTGTCCCGGTAGAAACAGTAATCTTTTCTGGGCCTCGACACTGTTCGCTGCTGCCCTGTCGATCGTCAGCACTCCAAGCTCTACCACCTTACGATTGTCGGGCCAGGGCTTCGCCGGATCCTTCGTGGAATCGTCCGCCGCAGCGAGTTGTGCCTTGTAGTGAAAAATCACCGGTCCCCGCTTCAGGCGTTCTGGCAACTCTTCCATCAAGAAGTCCGGTGCTCGTTTCGCAGCGTCAGACTTATCCAGATGAACGACGTTCTCGGGCAGCATCTGATAACGGACCGCCTGCCTCTCACCCGCTTTGTTGACGAAAACGAACGCATCAATGCCGAAGTATTCTTCGTCGGCGAAGCTGTCTGGCGTGGCCACGGTGCTGAAGGCGGCAGGAACCGAGGGGTGGCTCGCCGCGAACTGTTCGGATTTCGTCGGCTTGGTAGCACTCGGCGGGCTCTCCGACAGCGCCAATAGCAGGTCGCGAAACTCTTCGCCCGTAGACACAGGGAAGAACTTGAGGGAATTGATCACAATGTCGGTGTCGCTGCCGTCCGGCAGATGGAACTTCACAGCCATCCCGTGCGGGTTGGCGTCTTTGGACCCATCCGGCAGGTTCGGTACCCCGTGGAATCCGAGAAGCGCACCGTCACGGGGATCGTGCCGCCGTTGAAAAGGGCCGCTCGGCTTAGCTCTGCGGCTTCCGGAGATGCTTTGAAACTACCCTCGACCACGATGCCTTTAGCATGATTGGCACGAAATCCGGGATGTACCCCGAATACCTTGTTCATTGCATTGACGAGCTGTTCCTCGAGGGGCTGGTCTTGCGCCAGTGCAACGACGGGCAAGGCAAAACCCAACCCAACTAGCGCAGCAACGACTGTGCGGTTTGTCATAGGGGACCTCCTATGTAAGGCGCAAGCAGTATAGCACCAAGAAGCTGGCCTATGGGCGAGTTCAGTCTCGGCATGAGTCAGTCAGCGGAGCGCATTGCGCCGGCGAGGCGATGGAATAGGTAGAGTGCACTGGCCCACCGGCGACCTCCGGCGATGTCCGCTCCTGTGCCGCTGTTGAGGGATGAGCGGACATCTGGGCCGCCGAAATTAAGCGCTTGAGTGATGAGTACACGCCCTAGCTAGTCCGCGGACTAGGGTCCAGACTCAATTGATCCAATAGGCGACGATGGCTGCGATGTGGACGGCAGCCAAGAAGTTTCT
>NZ_LUUB01000065.1:144968-145099 GCF_001641635.1 Bradyrhizobium centrolobii | reverse complement strand
CCACCGGCCGAACCGGAGCTGCAAGAGCAAAGGAGATGGTGCGATCGATCGACCCGAGATGCGAGCAAATCCGTGGGACCCATCGGCCGAACGAGGTCGCGTGGTTGATTGGAACTCGCGTCGCGGAAACC
>NZ_LUUB01000065.1:118424-144946 GCF_001641635.1 Bradyrhizobium centrolobii | reverse complement strand
GCCGCACCAACAGGCCGGACATATGGACGCAAGCGATCCGATCAAACCTCACAAAGCTCTTGTGCCACGGGGGCCGTCCACATATGGGTCCCGGCCTTCGCCGGGACGACACCGAGGGTGAGGTGCGCACTCTAGCCCCATCCCGCCGGTACATTTCGGCTGAAAGCGTCGAATTGGCGCGGTTCGGCCGGTTTCCCGGAGCCCGGCGATCACGTATCGTATGCCGGTCAATCAGGCCCGCGGAGCAATCTCAAGACATCGCGCAACACCTCTTCATTATGCCGTTATCCCGAGCCAGGTTGGCGCAAACCGACGAAACAGGGAGGCAGTGCCATGACGATGAGGCCGGATCCGACCTTTCACGCATCGCCCAAGCTCGCGATGGAAGCACCTGCGGAGAACTTTGCCTACACGTTGCTGCTCAGTCCGGATTTCTCAAAGCCGGATGCTCTCGCGGTCATCGACGTCAAGCCGGGATCGCCGACCTACAGCCAGATCGTCCACACCGTGACGATGCCCAACAAGGGCGATGAGTTTCATCACTTCGGCTGGAATGCCTGCTCCTCGGCCTTGTCGCCGCTCGCCGGACATGCCTTCATCGAGCGGCGCTATCTCATCATCCCCGGCTTGCGCTCGTCACGGATCTACATCATCGATACCAAGCCCGATCCGACCCAAGCCAAGATCCACAAGATCATCGAACCCGAGCAAGTCTTCAAGAAGACCGGCTACTCGCGGCCGCACACCATCCACTGCGGGCCGGACGGCGTCTATGTGAGCACGCTGGGCGGTGGCGGCAAAGACGGCACCAACGGGCCTCCAGGCGTCTTCATCATGGATTGCGAGACGTTCGAGGTCCTTGGACGATGGGAGATCGACCGCGGCCCGCAGACGCTGCACTATGATTTCTGGTGGAACCTGCCGCGTGACTACATGGTGACGAGCGAATGGGGGCTGCCGCCGCAGTTCGAGAACGGGATCGTCCCGGAAGATCTGCTGTCGAACAAATATGGCCATCGTCTCCACTTCTGGGATCTCCGCGCCCGGCGCAACGTGCAGACCATCGACCTCGGCGCCAATCATCAGATGGCGCTGGAGGTGCGTCCCGCGCACGATCCGGTTCGCGAATACGGCTTTGCCGGCGTGGTGGTCGACACCACCAATCTCGAAGGCTCGATCTGGACCTGGTGGCGCGAGGGCGGGAAATTCCATGCCGAGAAGACGGCGACCATCCCGCCGGAGCCCGCAGCCAAAGAGAAGCTACCGCCGCTTTTGCAGGGCTTTGGCGCCGTCCCGCCACTGGTGACCGACATCGATCTGTCGATGGACGATAGGTTCCTCTACGTCTCCTGTTGGGGCACCGGCGAGATGCGCCAGTACGATGTCAGCGATCCCAGAAAGCCCAAGCTTGCGGGCTCGGTGCACACCGGAGGCATCGAGCGCCGCGCGCCGCATCCGAACGGCAAGGCGTATGCAGGTGGCCCGCAGATGGTCGAGATCAGCCGCGACGGCAACCGGGTGTACTGGACCAATTCGCTCTATTCCACCTGGGACGACCAGTTCTATCCCGATGGGGTACCTGGTGTGGAAGTCATGGCCAATGTCGGTCGCAACGGCGGCCTCGAGCTCGACAAGGATTATTTCGTGAGCTTCCCCGACGGGTATCGTGCGCACCAGATCAGGTTGGAGGGCGGCGATTGTTCGACGGACTCCTTTTGCTACCCGTCGGTCTAGATTGGGAGCACGCGAGCCGGACGCTCGGTTGGCTGTGGCTCGCTCTTGTTGCGAGCGGTCTCTATCACGGGGTCAATCCGGGAATGGGATGGCCGCTCGCCGTTTCGGCCGGGCTCATGGCCAAGAGTCCGCGCGCGCTCGTCCGTACGTTGTGGGCTCTGTCGGCTGGACATCTCCTGGCAACATTATTGGTGCTGTTGCCATTCGCGCTGTTGCTGGCGCTGGCCGAATGGCAGCGTCCGATCCAGCTCGGCGCAAGCCTCCTCGTGATCGGATTCGGCGTCTTTCGTCTGATCGATCGGCGCCATCCGCGGGCGCTGACGCGGATACCGCCAACACAATTGGCGCTGTGGTCATTCGCCGTCGCCATCGCTCACGGCGCGGCGTTGATGCTGGTGCCGATTTATCTCGGCCTGTGCCAGGCCGCTGACCTCGACGCCGCTCATCAGGCGGCCGGCGCCCTCGTCACGGCAAATCTTGCCATGGCACTGATGGTATCGATCGTCCATCTCGCTGCGATGGTCGCCGCCGGCGGAGGTCTTGCCTGGATGGTCTACCGCTATCTCGGTCTGAAATTCATCTCGCGAAGCTGGTTCAATCTGGATGCAGTCTGGGCGGTCAGCCTGATTCTGGTCGGCGCCATCGCGCTTGCATTCAATCTTGCAAACTGGCGTTGAGGCGGAGCGCGGCCGCGCCGGTGGCACGTCGAAATTGAAGAGGCCGCCTTTGAGGCGGCCTCTGTTGTCCGGTTTTTCGCTGATTACTTCCGATGGCCCGGAGCATAGCCGGACGCGCCCGGGTAGCCCGAAACGGAGCTGCCGCTGTTGTACAGTCGACCCGGTGCGTAGCCGGACGCTCCCGGACCAGCGGTGGGGCCGCTCGTCACCGGGCCGTCGGTCCTGAACTGCTGTCCCGGCGAGAACGACGAAGCTCCGCCGCCAACGCCGCCGGGGCCCTTCGCAAATACAGTCGACGATGATGCGACGAGCAAACCAAGCACTGCGGCGCACGATACGATTCTGGTCATTCATTGCCTCTTTTGTTGACCGGGTATTTCCAGTTTTTCCCGATGCTTTCAAAAGATGTCCGGAATCTGTCCCAAACCGGAGCGAAAACGCGACGCGTTCCGAGAATACTTTCGAGAGTGGCCGGAAGGTCACAGGTATCGTCGCCATGCCTCTACCCTGGCTTGCCGTTTTTTCCCAATGTTGCCGGAGGACGCTGCGTCTTCAGGGACCATTCGCCGATAATGTGGAATCGTGCAGCGCCGCGCTCTTGCCGGAACAGCGCGATCCGATCGATCGCGAGTGCGTCGAGATTGAGCCCGGCAAACCTTGCCCGCAGCATATCGATGATCGGCCGACGTCGCTCCGCGTCCAGTCGTCCCGTCAGCGTCATGTGGAAGCGGAATTCGTCCATCACGTAAGGGTAGCCCCAGCGATCGAGATGATCGCGCTGTCGCGCGCTCAGGTTTGCGGGATTGCGCCTCGCGCGATCTTCCACCGTCAGCGGCGCGCGAAAGACGTCGAAGTCGCGCACGCAATCGGCGGCAAGCTGTTCAAGCTCTCGGGTCGGCTCCGTCGGAATGACGGCGATAAAACCGCTGATGGAATCGACCACTGGGCGAATCACCGGAATGGCCCGTGCTCGTTCGGCAAATGCGGCGCAGGCCGCATGCAGCTCGGCTTCGGTCTTACCCGGCGCCAGCGACATCGGCGCCTTCAGCGTGGCGTGAAATCCATATTTGCGGGGATCGGAGCTGACATCGCGCCAATCCGGCGCGACGCGGAGAGCGTCGTTCGGGAACGGCAACTCATTGCCGGTATGGGCGTCATAGCCGAGCAGCTCGGCACCGAAGCGCGAAAGTGCGCTGTCGGCGGTGGCTGCATAGTAGATCGCGTAGCGGGGGAATTCCATCATCGCCTCTCAATATAGCGGGTTCAGGCGGCGACGACAGCGGCGCGCGGCGCTGCGACTGAGCCGAGCAGGCGCGTTGCATCGGCAAGATGGACCAGCCTGCCCGCAGCGATCACTGCGACGATCCGCGGCCGCAGCGGTAGGGTGTCGTCGACCAGCAGGATGTCGGCGCGTCGTCCCTCCTTGATCACGCCGCGATCGGACAGGCCCGCGGCCTGCGCCGGCGCTTCCGAGATCAGCTTCCAGGCCTGCGCCAACGGCAGAAGGCCATCGGCGGCGAGCCGGAACGCGGCGAGCAGCTGTGCCGGATAATAGTAGTCCGACGCCAGCACCGAGCAGAGCCCCTTGGCGATCATGTCGGAGGCCTTGGTCCAACCCGTGTGGCTCCCGCCGCGCACCACATTCGGCGCGCCATAGACGATGGCGTCGCCGGCATCCGCGGCGTCCCGCGCCGTCTCCTCGTTGATCGGAAACTCGGCGATTGTGACGCCCTGGTCGCGATACGCCTTGCGCATCGCCGGTGTCGCATCGTCGTGTGAGAGCATCCGCACCTCGGCGGCGCGTGCGGCTGCTGCAAGCCGGGCAGTCGAGGCCGGCACGTCCGCGGTGCGAGATGCAACGCGCGCGACCAACTCATCGAAGGCCGCATCCGACAGCCCTGTGCGCTCCACCATGCGGTTGCGCTTGCGCGGCTTGGCCATGTCGGCAACGGTGCCGTCCATGTGGTCGTTGAAGGCGAACAGGTCGACGCGGCCCTCGGCGAGCCATTGGCCGATTTCGCCCTCGGCGTCCAGATTGTAGGTCTCGTGCCTGAGATGGAAGCGAGTGTCCGCCGCAAATTGCGGCCGCAGGCGTTCGATCGCCTCCACCAGGAGCCGCGCGTTGTCGCCCGAGCGCAGGCCCGGCTCCCACGACCAGGTCGTGGCATGAAACACTGTGGTGATGCCGTTGCTGATTGCCTGGCGGTCGCTGTCGGCAAGAGCAACGTCGATCGGAAAGTCGACGCCGGCGCGCGGCATCATCTGCCGCTCGAAGGCATCGCCATGCAGATCGACGATGCCGGGCAGGACCAGCAGGTTGCGCGCGTCGATCGCAAGTCGGGCGCGATCGCGGGAAGTATCGACCCGTGCGATGTCCTGTCCGGATACCGCAAGTGAAGTTTCGACGAGCTCGGAGCCGATCAGGGTCCGGCCACCTTCAAGAAAAATGTCTGTCACGCGACCGCGCTTCGTTTGCCGGCAAGAGAACTGGTAAGGGAGCTTGCCCGTGCTTCGTATGTCGACAGGAAATCTTCAATCCCGAGCTTGCGGAAATCGGGCAGGGCTTCACGCAATTTGTCGTGATCCCAATCCCACCAGGCGAGCTTGGCAAGCCGTCCGGCGATCTCTTCCGAGAACCGACGCCGGACGATCCGGGCCGGATTGCCGGCGACGATCGTATAAGCCGGCACGTCCTTGGTGACGATGGCGCCGGCCGCGATCACCGCGCCGGTGCCGATGTTGCGACCCGGCAGCACGATCGCGCCGTGGCCGATCCAGACATCATGGCCGATATGGACATGATGCTGACGCCGCCAGTCGAAGAACTCGGCATCGTCGCTCTCGCCAGGGAAGTAGGCGCTCGAACGATAGGTGAAATGCGCTTGCGTGGCGCGATGCATCGGATGATTGCCCGGATTGATGCGCGTCATCGCCGCGATCGAGCAGAATTTTCCGATGGTCGTGTAGGTGATTTGCGCGTCGTTCACGACATAGGAGTAATCGCCCATGGTCACTTCATGCAGGATCGTGCGCGCGCCGACTTCGGTATAGGCGCCGAGCCTAGTCTCATGCAGCTTCGCCGAAGGATCGATGGTCGGTTGGACCGAGAGCGCTTTGGCGGCCATGTTGCATCCGAAAAGCTCGAGGGCGGGCGTACCTCTTCGAGTGGCTTGATGACAGCGTCATGACGAAGCAATGACAGGGGATCAGGTGCGTAGGATCGCCGCACGGCCACGCGCGTGTCACACAAGTGTCAAGCGCCAGCGTTAGCGGTGGCAGCCAGCTACTCTGGAGCCCTGCATGCTGGTGGTGGAAGGTCTGACGTGCCGCTTCGGCGCAAAAGCCGCGGTAGACGACGCTTCGTTTCAAATTTCCCCCGGCGGCTTCGTCGGTGTGATCGGACGATCCGGCGCCGGCAAGTCGACCCTGCTGCGGACCATCAATCGTCTCGTGACGCCGACGCAGGGCCGCATCCTGTTCGACGGCATCGACGTTACCGCGCTGCGCGGCAAGGAGCTGCGGCAGTGGCGGGCGCGATCGGCAATGATCTTTCAGCAGTTCAACCTGGTCGGCCGGCTCGATGTGCTGACCAACGTGCTGATGGGGCGTCTCGCCGCGATTCCCGCCTGGCGTTCGCTCACGCAGGTCTGGCCCGAGCAAGACAGGGCGCTGGCGATGTCGGCGCTGGAGCAGTTCGACATCGCCTCGCTCGCCGCCCAGCGCGCCGATCAGCTCTCCGGTGGCCAGCAGCAGCGCGTGGCGATTGCGCGCGCGCTGGTCCAGCAGCCCGACATCATTCTCGCCGACGAGCCGATCGCCTCGCTCGATCCGCGCAACACCAAGATCGTGATGGATGCGCTGCTGCGCATCAACAAGCACTTCGGCATCACCGTGCTCTGCAACCTTCATTCGCTCGATCTGGCGCGCACCTATTGCGATCGCCTGATCGGCATGGCCGCGGGCCGCGTGGTGTTCGACGGTGCGCCGGCCGCGCTGACCGATCACGTCGCGCGCGAGCTCTATGATCTCGAAGCCGCCGACGTCATGGGCGGCTCGCCGGTGCCGACGCCCGACGGTGTCCCGGCGCTGGGAACGGCCGCGGCGGCATGAGCCGCGCCGCCTCAGTACTTGCCAGTTTTGCGTCAACCGACCCAACGGATGAAGAGGGTATCATGATCACTCGCAGAATAGTTCTTGCCGGCGCTGCCGCGCTCGCCTTCGCAGGCTCCGCCTCCGCGGACGACTGGAAAGCCAAATATCCCGAGCTGACCTTCGCGGTCGTTCCGGCGGAGAATGCCTCCGGCGTCACCGAGCGCTGGACGCCGTTCGTGGAATACCTGTCGAAGCAGCTCGGCGTGAAGGTCACGCTGCGTATCGCCAACGACTACGCCGCGGTGATCGAGGGCCAGCGCGCGGGCAACATCCACATCGCGAGCTACGGCTCGGCCTCGTTCGCGCGCGCCCGCCTGACCGGCGTCAAGACCGACGCCTTCGCCAACGACATCAACGCCGACGGTTCGACCGGCTACTATTCGGTGTTCTTCGTCAAGGCGAGCAGCCCCTACAAGAGCGTCGACCAGCTCAAGGGCAAGAATCTCGGCCTCGTCGACCCGAACTCGACATCGGGCAACAACGTGCCGCGCTTCGAGCTCGACAAGATGGGCATTGCCGATGCCGACAGCTATTTCAGCAAGGTCGTGTTCACGGGCAGCCACGAGAACGCGATGCTCGCGCTCGCGCAGGGTACGGTCGACGTCGCCGCCAACCAGTGGACCAGCGACGACGATTCCACGCTGGCGCAGATGCTGACCAAAGGCATGCTGAAGAATGCCGACGGCTCGGCGATGAAGAAGGATGATTTCCGCATCATCCACAAGTCGGCGCCGATCATCAACGGCCCCTATGCCTATAACTCCGACCTGCCGGAAGACGCCAAGTTGGCGATCGCCAAGGCATTCTTCGACGCGCCGACCAACGACAAGGCCGCCTTCGAGCGCCTCTCCGACGGCCAGAAGAAGGGCTTTCATCCCGCGACCACCAAGGATTGGGATGGCACGATCGAGCTGATCAAGTTCGTCGATGCGCTGCGCAAAAAGAAGGCGTCCTGAGCTTTCGGGACGATGCACTCGAGCCGGGTCCATGGACCCGGCTCTTTCTTTGACGGACCTTTAATCGACCGATGACGCTCGCGGTTTCGATCCTTCCCGAACAGCAATTGGCCGCGCTCAATGCCGCCTATCGCCAGGCGGTGACGCGCAAGCGGCTTCGTCTCCTGTTCGGAGTTGTGCTGTTCGCCACCGCGCTGGTTCTCGCCGCGATCGGCGCAGAAGTGAACCTGCGCACCCTCTTCACCTATTTCGGCAACTTCGTCAGCTATTTCGACCGCATCCTCACGCTCGACAGCGGCCAGCGCGTCTGGACCGATGTTGGCGAATGGCTGTGGGGCTGGCGCAAATGGCTGAAGATGCTCGGTGAGACGCTGCTGATCAGCTATGTCGGCACTCTGACCGGCGCGATCTTCGCCTTTGTCCTCAATTTCTTCGCCGCCGAGAACACCTCGCCCGGACCCTGGCTGCGCTTCGTCGTGCGGCGCCTGCTCGAATTCGCCCGCACCGTCCCCGGCATTGTCTTCGCGCTCGTTTTCGTCATCGCTTTCGGGCTTGGACCGATGGCGGGCGTACTCGCGATCGCAATCCACTCCACCGGCGCGCTCGGCAAGCTGTTCTCCGAGATCGTCGAGAACGCCGACATGAAGCCGGTTGAAGGCATCCGCTCGACCGGCGCGAGTTGGCTCTCCTGCATGCGCTTCGCCGTCGTGCCGCAGGTCACCGCCGGCTATGCCAGCTACGCGCTGCTGCGCTTCGAGATCAACGTGCGCGAAGCCTCCGTGATGGGCTTTGTCGGTGCCGGCGGTATCGGGCAGGAGCTCGTCGTCGCCATCCGCAAGTTCTACTATTCGGACGTCAGCGCGATCCTCCTCACCATCATCGTGACGGTCTTCATCATCGACATCACGACCGGCTGGCTGCGCAGCCGTCTGTTCGGCAGGGAGGCGCCGACGTGAGCAAGCCTCGGGAGGTCGACACGGCGGCGCTACGCGCGCGCTATCCCGATGTGTTCGAGCGGCCGGCCTCAGCGCGTCTTGCGACGCCGGCCATGATCGCGGCGGCACTCGCGCTCCTCATCTATGGCCTCGTCGACCTCGATTTCTCGCCCTCGCGCTTCGCTGCCGGTCTCAGTCAGCTCGGCTGGATCAGCCTGATGATGATCCCGCCGGATCCCGGCTCGTCGCTGCCGATCTATCTGAAGGCGCTCGGCGAGACGCTCTCGATCGCACTGCTCGGCACGACGCTCGCTGCGTTGTTCGCGCTTCCGGTCAGTCTGCTCGCGGCGCGCAACATCGTGCCTTCGAATATCCTGCGCTTTCCGGTGCGGCGCTTCCTCGATTCGATCCGCGGCGTCGATACGCTGATCTGGGCGCTGGTCTGGATCAACGTCGTCGGGCTCGGACCGTTTGCCGGCGTGCTTGCGATTGCCGTGTCGGATTTCGGCGCTTTCGGCAAGCTGTTCTCGGAGGCGATCGAGGGCGCCGACCAGAAGCAGGTCGAGGGCATCCGCGCCTCCGGCGGCAGCGCGCTGCACGAGATCAGGTTTGGCCTGATGCCGCAGGTGCTGCCCGTGATCGCCGGCCAAGTGCTCTATTTCATCGAATCGAACACGCGCTCGGCCACCATCATCGGCATCGTCGGTGCCGGCGGCATCGGGCTCCAGCTCGCCGAGCAGATCCGCGTGCTGGAATGGCAGAAGGTGTCGTTCCTAATCCTGATGATCCTGGTCGCGGTCGCCGCGATCGACTTCATCTCCGGAAAACTCCGCTTCGCCATCATCGGGCGGCGGGCGGTGGCATAGCAGCTCTTTCGCCTCTCCCCGAACTCTCTGCTTTCCTTCTCCCCTTGTGGGAGAAGGTGGCGCGAAGCGCCGGATGAGGGGTCTCTGTCCACGGACTCAATAAGAGCTGGATTCGCGGAGAGAGACCCCTCACCCGTCTCGCCGCTACGCGGCGAGCCACCCTCTCCCACAAGGGGGAGAGGGGAAACGGCTGCGTGGCGAAGGGCTACCCGTTCTCCACCAGAAACTCCACGCGCTCTGCTGCAAACCGGGAATGCTTGGTCACCAGCGGTTTGCCGTCGAGGTCGAGGTCGGTTGCGTCGACCACCAGGATCGGCCGGCCGAGTGGGAGGTCGAGTCGCGCCGCGTCGGTCGCGTCCACGATTCCGGCCGTGATCCGGGTCGCGCCGCGGCGGTAGTCGCGGACGCCGTAATGCTCGAGCAGTTTTGTCATCGAGCGCGTCGCTGCGAAGACAGCTCCCGCACCCGGAAACAGCTCGGCGGACAGCCAGGTGGTGGAGACGCAGATCGGCGTGCGGTCGGCGAGCCGAATCGCCTCGATCCGGACCAGCGGTGCACCGACCTTCAGGCCGAGCTCCCGCGCGAGCTCACGGGTCGCAACGTCTTCGGAGGCCTCGATCAACCGGCCGCGCGGCTCGCGGCCGCCGGCGCCGACAATCTCGGAGAAGCGCGTCCGCGAGCGCAGCGGATAGGCGAGGCGCTGCGCTTCGACATAGGTTCCGCTGCCCCGCTCGGCGCGCACCAGGCCGCGCTCCGCAAGTGCAGCCAGCGCGCGCCGCACGGTGTGACGGTTCACGCGATAGGTTTCGGCGATCTCCATTTCGCCCGGCAGCTTGTCGCCGGCCGCAAAGCGGCCATCGGCAATGCCGCGTTCGATGCCATCGGCGACAAGGCGCCACAGCGCGACGCCGGAAGAGGCGGTGTCCTGCATACTCATGTCGTCGGGTAGGCTACCCCAGAAATCATACGTTTGTCACGAAACGGTCATGGCGCTTCCGTATCAAGTTGTCTATTATCATAGACAACTTGAATTCGGCAAGTTCGGTGGATCTCGTGACCCAGCACAACGACCAGCAAGCCCAGCGCAAGGCCGCGATGGCCGTGCTGGCGCACGCGGAGGCGGGCGAGATCGCCGCTCGCCTCCGCATTCTCGCCCTGCCGGGCCATCAGGATTTGCGCGAGGGCGAAAGCGGCCTCGTGATGCTGCGCGGCCGGGTCGGCGGCGACGGCGCGCCGTTCAACCTCGGCGAGGCGACGGTCTCGCGCGCCGCTGTACGGCTTGCGAGCGGCGAGGTCGGCTTCGGCTACACGCTCGGGCGCGACCGCGAGAAGGCAAGGCTGATCGCGCTGTGCGACGCGCTGGCGCAGTCGCGGGATTTTGGCGCAGCGGTCGAGCGGGACGTGATCGCGCCGCTGCGCCAAGAGCTGCTGGCGCGGCGCAAGCAAACGGCGGCGCAGACGGCCGCGACGAAGGTCGATTTCTACACCATGGTGCGCGGTGAGGGGTGAGGCCATGACCACGATTGCGGAATTGCCGCCGGGTTTTGCCGACAAGGTCTTGTCGGCGCAATCGACCTTTCGTTCGGTCATGGACGCGATGGCGCGTCCGGGCTCGGTCCAGCGCATCGTGCCGGTGGCGGGAACGCCAGGGCCCATGATGCGCGGTACCGCCGCGATCGCGCTGACGCTGTTCGATCACGACACGCCGCTCTGGCTCGATGCGGGGATGTCGGAGAGCTCCGACGTGGTGAAGTGGCTGAAATTCCACACTGGCGCGCCGGTCGTGCAGGATTCTTCGATTGCCGCTTTCGCGCTGATCGCAGAGGGCACAGCACTTCCGCCGCTCGAGCGCTTTGCGCTTGGCAGTTCAGAATATCCGGATCGTTCGACCACATTGATCCTTCAGGTCGACGGTCTCGACGCGGGACGCTCTTTCGAGCTGCGCGGCCCGGGCATCGATGGAGTCGCGACGCTTCAGGCGACGATCCGGCCTGCCGATCTGTTCGAGCGGCTGAGCGTCAACGAGGCGCTGTTTCCGCGCGGCATCGATGTGGTGCTGGTGTCCGATGACTCCGTCGTTGCGATCCCGCGCACCACGCGCGTCGCGAACAAGGGAAGCTAGAAGCATGTATGTCGCAGTCAAAGGCGGCGAACGCGCCATCGAGAACGCCCATCGCCTGCTCGCAAATGCGCGGCGCGGCGACCAGAGCGTTCCGGAAGTCACGCTCGATCAGATTTCGGAGCAGCTCGGCCTTGCCGTGGACCGCGTCATGAGCGAAGGCTCACTCTATGACCGCGAACTCGCGGCGCTCGCGATCAAGCAGGCGCGCGGCGATCTCATCGAGGCGATCTTCCTGGTCCGCGCCTTCCGCGCCACCTTGCCGCGCTTCGGCGCGAGCGAGCCGGTTGACACCGGCGCGATGCGGGTGCAGCGGCGGGTGTCGTCGACGTTCAAGGATATTCCGGGCGGCCAGATCCTCGGGCCGACCTTCGACTACACGCACCGTTTGCTCGATCCGACGCTCGCCGAAGGTTTCGTGCCGGAGGAGCCCGCCACCGGCGAGGCTTCGACGGCGGCAACGCCGCGCGTGACTGACATTCTGGGCCGCGACGGGTTGATCGAATCGTCGCCGCAGGCCGAGGAGGGCGCAAGCGTCGGCGATCTCACGCGCGAGCCGCTGAATTTTCCGGCCGATCGCGACTTGCGCCTGCAGAATCTTGCGCGAGGCGACGAAGGCTTCCTGCTGGCGATGGGCTATTCCACCCAGCGCGGCTATGGCCGCAACCATCCCTTCGCCGGCGAAATCCGTTTCGGCGAGGTCGAGGTCGAATTCTTCACGGAGGACGTCGGCTTCGCGGTACCGCTCGGCGCCATCGAGCTGACCGAGTGCCAGATGGTCAACCAGTTCAAGGGCTCGGCCACCGAAGCGCCGTGCTTCACCCGCGGCTATGGCCTCGCCTTCGGCCAGAGCGAGCGCAAGACAATGTCGATGGCGCTGGTCGACCGCGCGCTGCGGGCACGGGAACTCGGCGAGGAGGTGGGTGCGCCGGCGCAGGACGAGGAGTTCGTGATGTCGCATTCTGATAACGTCCAGGCGACCGGCTTCGTCGAGCACCTGAAGCTGCCGCATTATGTCGACTTCCAGTCCGAGCTCGGCCTGCTGCGCAAGCTGCGTCAGGAATTCGCCGAGGCCAACACCGCCGAGCCCATGAAGGAGGCCGCGGAATGAACGCGCCTGCCTACAATTTCGCCTATCTCGACGAGCAGACCAAGCGGATGATCCGCCGCGCGATCCTGAAGGCGATCGCGATCCCCGGCTATCAGGTGCCGTTCGCCAGCCGCGAAATGCCGATGCCCTATGGCTGGGGCACCGGTGGCGTGCAGGTGACCGCCGCGATCCTCGGGCCCCAGGACGTGCTGAAGGTGATCGATCAGGGTTCCGACGACACCACGAACGCGATCTCGATCCGCAAATTCTTCGCCAAGACCGCGGGCGTCGCCACGACGACCGCGACGCAAGACGCGACCGTGATCCAGACCCGTCACCGCATCCCGGAGGCGGCGCTGCACGAAAACCAGGTGCTGGTCTATCAGGTGCCGATCCCGGAACCCCTGCGCTTCCTCGAGCCGCGCGAGACCGAGACGCGGCGCATGCACGCGCTTGCCGAATACGGCCTGATGCATGTGAAGCTCTACGAGGACATCGCCCGCTTCGGCCATATCGCAACCGCCTACGCCTATCCGGTGAAGGTGAATGCGCGCTATGTGATGGACCCGTCGCCGACGCCGAAATTCGACAATCCCAAGATGGACAATTGCCCGGCGCTGCAGCTCTTCGGCGCCGGCCGCGAGAAGCGCATCTATGCGATCCCGCCCTATACACAGGTGGTGTCGCTCGATTTCGAGGATCATCCGTTCGAGCCTTACCGCTTCAACGCGCCTTGCGCGCTCTGCGGGGCGGAAAACTCATATCTCGACGAGATCGTGACCGACGACAAGGGCGGCCGCATGTTCGTCTGCTCCGACACTGACTATTGCGAGGGCCGTCAGGCCGCCGGCCATCACGGCAGCCTGAGCGCCGCGCCATACAAGGAGAGGGCGCATGGGGGCTCAAATGGCTGACCAGGACATGATCGAGAACGATCAGCCGCTGCTGATCGCGGAGTCCCTGAGCAAATCCTACGGCAGGATCGCCGCCTGCCGCGACGTCTCCTTCGCGCTCTATCCGGGCGAGGTGCTGGCGATCGTCGGCGAGTCCGGCTCGGGCAAGTCGACGCTGCTGCAATTGTTGTCGGGCCAGCTCGCGCCGAGCGGCGGCTGCGTGTCCTATCGGATGCGCGACGGCATCACGCGTGACCTTTCGACCCTCGGCGAGGCCGAGCGGCGCTTCCTGTTCCGCACCGATTGGGGCTATGTGCATCAGGATCCCGCCCAGGGCCTGCGCATGGCGGTCTCGGCCGGTGCCAATGTCGGCGAGCGGCTGATGGCGGTGGGCTGGAACCACTATGGCCGCATCCGCGACACCGCGTCCGACTGGCTCACGCGCGTCGAGATCGATGTCGCACGCATCGACGATGCGCCGCGCACCTATTCCGGCGGCATGCGTCAGCGCCTCCAGATCGCGCGCAACCTCGTCACCGAGCCGCGCCTTGTCTTCATGGACGAGCCGACCGGCGGCCTCGATGTCTCCGTGCAGGCCCGCCTGCTCGACCTCCTGCGCAACCTCGTCGCCGAGCTGCATCTCGCCGTCGTCATCGTCACCCATGATCTTGCGGTCGCGCGGCTGTTGTCGCATCGCGTGATGGTGATGAAGGGTGGCCGGGTCATCGAGACCGGTCTCACCGACCAGGTGCTCGACGATCCGCGCGAGCCCTATACGCAACTCCTTGTCTCCTCGATTCTGCCGCCATGAGCCCGCCGATGACTGCCATGATCGACATCGCCGATGCGAAGAAGACCTTCACGATGCACCTGCAGGGCGGCATCGAATTGCCGGTGGTCCGCGGCGTGACCTTCCACGTCAACCCGGGCGAATGCGTCGTGTTGTCGGGCCCGTCCGGCGCCGGCAAGTCGTCGATCCTGAAGATGATCTTCGGCAACTACCGCTGCGACTCCGGCCGTATCGGCATCCGCCATCGCGGCGCGCTGATCGATCTGGCCATCGCCGAGCCACGGCAGGTGCTCAATGTCCGCCGGTCGACTATCGGCTATGTCAGCCAGTTCCTGCGCGCGGTGCCGCGGGTTGCGACCATCGACGTCGTCGCTGAGCCTCTGATCGTGAACGGCATGAGCCGGGCCGATGCGCAGGCGCGCGCGGGCAGCCTGCTGCATCGTCTCAATATCCCCGAGCGGCTCTGGCAGCTTCCGCCTGCGACCTTCTCCGGCGGTGAGCAGCAGCGCGTCAACATCGCGCGCGGCTTCATCTCGGCCCTGCCGATCCTGCTGCTCGACGAGCCGACCGCCTCGCTCGATGCCGCCAACCGCGCCGTCGTGGTCGAGCTGATCGGCGAGAAAAAGCGGCAGGGCGTCGCCATGGTCGCGATTGTCCATGACAACGAAATCCGCCATCTGATCGCCGACCGCATCGTCGACGTCACCAGCTTTGCCGCCGCGGCCTGAAGGACGAGAAGGACATGAACGCCAAGTCGAGGGAAACCGTGATCGCCAATGCCAGGATCGTCCTGGCCGACCGGGTGATCGAGCAGGGCTGGGTCGCCATTGCGGACGGGCGCATCGCCGAGATCGGCGAGGGCAAGGCGCCCGCGGGCGCCGAGGACGCCGGTGGCGATCTGCTCACGCCCGGCCTGATCGAGCTCCACACCGACCATCTCGAAGCGCATTACGTGCCGCGCCCAAAGGTGTTCTGGGATCCGGTCGCCGCCGTCCTCTCCTATGACGGCCAGCTCGCGACGTCAGGCATCACCACCGTGCTCGACTCGCTGCGGGTCTGGCGCGAGGACGGTGCCGAGGAAGTCGACGGCCGCGCGGGAACGCTCGCCGCAGCGATCTCGGTCGCGCGCGAGCACAATCTGCTGCGCGCCGATCACTTCCTGCATCTGCGCTGCGAGATTCCGATGCCGAGCGTGGTCGAGGAAGCCAAGGAGCTGGTCGACCGTCCCGACGTGCGGCTGATGTCGCTGATGGACCATACCCCCGGCCAACGCCAGTTCCGCGACGAGGTCAAGCTGCGCGACTATTATCGCGGCAAGGGCGGCGGCAAGACCGACGCCGAGCTCGACGAGTTGTTTGCGCGGCGCTTCGAGTATCAGAAGGCCTACGCCGCGACCAACATGCGCGCGATCGTGGCTCTGGCGCATGGGCACGGCATTCCGCTGGCCAGTCACGACGACACCACCGAGGAGAATGTTGCGGATGCCGTCCGGGACCGCGTCGCGGTGGCCGAATTCCCGACCACGCTCGAGGCCGCGCGCGGCCTGCATCAGGCCGGCATCGACATCCTGATGGGCGCGCCGAACGTCGTGCGCGGCGGATCGCACTCCGGCAACATCGCCGCGGTCGACCTTGCGCGCGAAGGCCTGCTCGACATCCTGTCGTCCGACTACATCCCCTCCAGCCTGCTGATGGCCGCGTTGCAGCTGCCGGAGCATGTGCCGGCGATCGATCTGCCGGCGGCGATCCGCACCGTGACCAAGGCCCCGGCGGATGCGGTGGGCCTCTCCGACCGCGGCGAGATCGCGGTCGGCAAGCGCGCCGACCTGATCCGCGTGCACGTCGCCGGCCGCGTTCCTGCGGTTCGTAGCGTCTGGCGCGAGGGGAGCCGGGTCGCATGAGCGAGACCGTGACGATCGCGCAGGAGCCAGCAGCGGCGATCGGGCCGGGGCGGCTCGTGCTCGTGGTCGGTCCCAGCGGCGCTGGCAAGGACACGCTGCTCCGGCTCGCGCAGGCGGCCTGCATCGACGATCAGGACGTTGTCTTTCCGCGCCGCTTCGTGACGCGGGAATCGTCTGCGGCCGAGGATAATGTGGCCGTGAGCCCCGAGGAATTCCGATGCGCGCTCGACCATGGCGATTTCGCCGTGCATTGGGAAGCGCACGGGCATTCCTACGCCTTGTCGCTCGAAATCAACGACGACATCCGTGCGGGTCGCACGGTCGTCGTCAACGTCTCGCGCATGGTGATCGGCGCGCTGCGTGGCGCCTATGCCAATGTGGTGGTGGTCGCGATCACGGCCCCGCCGGACGTGCTGGCCCAGCGGCTCGCCGCGCGGGCGCGGCACAGCGACGGCAATATTGCGGAACGGCTCGCCCGCAGCGTCGATGACGCGGCGGCGCAGGCCGATGTCACCATCGTCAATGCCGGCAGCGCCGAGTATCACGGCCGCCATCTCGTGCGTGTGATCAGGAACGAATGCTGGCGCGATTAGCGGCTGGCGCGACAAGGAGAACGGAATGTCGGTGATTACGACGGTCGAACAACTCGAAGCCATCTACGGCGCCACCAACGACGCCTCGACCGTGAAAGTCGCCGACCACGTCACGCCGCTCTATCGCATCTTCATCGAGAGGGCCCCGTTTGCCGCGCTCGCGACCATCGGGCCGGAAGGCATCGACTGCTCGCCGCGCGGCGATCTGCCCGGCTTCGTCCGCATTCATGATCCCAAGACGCTGATGCTGCCGGACCGCCGCGGCAACAACCGGGTCGATTCCCTGCGCAACATCATGCGCGATCCGCGCGTGGCGCTGATGTTCCTGATCCCCGGCTCGGGCAACGCGATCCGCGTCAACGGACGCGCGCATCTCTCCGTCGATCCGGAATTGCTGGCCTCCTTCAAGGTCGACGGCAAGGCGCCGCGCAGCGTGATGGTGATGACGGTGGAGGAAATCTATTTCCAGTGCGCCCGCGCCATCGTGCGCTCGGATCTCTGGAATCCCGACAAGCGCGTCGATCCCAAGACGCTGCCGACACCGGGGCAGATCCTCGCCGAGATGAGCCAGAACAAGGTCGGCGGCGAGGAGTACGACCGCATCTGGCCCGAGCGTGCGGCCGCGACGATGTGGTAAGGTCTCTTGCCCTCTCCCCTTGTGGGAGAGGGTGGATCGCCGCGAAGCGGCGAGACGGGTGAGGGGTCTGTCTCCGCGAACTCATCTTGCAGTTGGTGCACGCCGATAGATACCCCTCATCCGGCGCTTTGCGCCACCTTCTCCCACAAGGGGAGAAGGGAAGCGAGATGGCGATCGTCTCGCTAGTTAAACGCCATCCCGCCGCTCAGCGCGACGGTCTGCCCGGTCATGTAGGCATTGTCGACCAGCAGCATCACGGCCTTCGCCACTTCCTCCGCGGTGCCGAAGCGGCCGAGCGGGATGCGGCTGACGAGCTGTGGCTGTCCGCTCATCATGTCGGTCTCGATCAGCGAGGGCGCCACCGCATTGACGGTGATACCTTCCTTCACCAGGCGCGCCGCATAGCCGCGCGTCAGCCCCTCCATGCCGGCCTTGGAGGCATTGTAGTGCGGGCCGATCGAGCCGGCGCCGCGCGCGGCGCCCGAGGAGATGTTGACGATGCGGCCCCATTTCCGCGCACGCATCGCCGGCAGAACCGCCTGCGTGCACAGGAAGACGGATTTGAGGTTGACCAGGATGGTGCGGTCGAAATCGTCTTCGGTGAGATCGTCGACGCCGCGTGTGATGGCGATGCCGGCATTGTTGACGAGGATGTCGATCGCGCCGAGCTCGGCCGTGACGCGCTCGATCATCGCGGCAACGGCTTCGCGCTGCGACACGTCGGCGGCCACGGCTATCGCGCTGCCGCCGCGCTTGCCGATCTCGTCCGCCAATTGCTCTGCCTGTCCGATCCGCTCGCGGCAGTTGATCGCCACGGCCGCGCCGGCCCCGGCCAGCAGGCGACAGACGGCTGCGCCGATCCCGCGCGAGCCGCCTGTGACGAGCGCGGTACGTCCCTTCAAATCGGCTGCCATGTCCTGACCTCTCTTCTCGGTCGTCTCCTGCCTGCCGGACACTACCACGCCGGCGGTTCGGTCGGGTTGAATTCATCGCGAGATGAATCCATTTGCCGCCGCTTGTGCCGGGAGAAGCGCCGATGTGCGCCGACGGTAAATATGGATGGCCATTTCATTGACCGATGACGCCGATCGCTCGATATTCAAGGTATCGAAACTGCTCCTCGAGCCGAAGCCGCGACATGAGAACCGATCACCAGCGTATTTTGGGCGACATGCACAAGCGCATGACGCGACGCTGTTTCTCGGCGGCGACGGGCGCCTGTTGTTGTTGCTGACCGCGTCCTAGCAGCATCCCATACCGCAAATCTCACACAGGGACGCCGCATCGCGGCGAACGAGCAGCCATGTCCCAAGCCCATAGGCAAGCCTACATCATCGAAATCCACGACCGCGCCGCCGGCATCATCACAAGAGACGAGCGCGGCTTCCGCTTCTTCTCGTCCGAGCGCCTGTTCGACAGCCTCGAGGGCCGGCAGTTCCGCTCGGCGCGCGAGGCCGAGCGCGCCGCGCGCGCGGTGTTCTCCGAACGGAGCCAGCGGGCAAACTCTCTATTTCTCGCTGTCTGAACGCGAGGCAGCGTGTGGAATCAGCTCCGGCGGCGCGCCCTTGTGCGTGCCGCCTTCTTTGCGGCGGCGGAGCGGGCCTTGGCGCCCTTGGTGTGACTTGCCTTGCGCGCAGCGGCCGAACGGGACGCGGCGCTGCGATGGCTCGCGCCACGCTTGCCCTGCTTTGACAGCGCGCGACGCGACGCCGCGCTGCGCGGCTCCTTCTTCAGGACTCCTTCCACCGCGCGCGATACGCGTGGCCGGCGCTTCGGATGCCGTTTGCCCTGGCCGGCCTCATAGGCGTATTTGGCGCTGCGACGCGTGGCCTTCTTGGTTCGTCCTTTGCGCGGTGGCGGAAGGTCGACGCCGGCGCGGCGTGCCTCGGAAAGACCGATGGCGATGGCCTGGCGCGTCGAGCGCGCGCCATGCTTGCCCTTGCGAATCTTGTCGATCTCGTCCTTGACGAACTCGCCTGTCTGCGTGCTCGGCGATTTGCCCGCGCGCTTGTCCTGCCTGGCTTTGCGAATGACTTCCTGTCTTGGCATGGGTCAAGTTCCCTCATGGATTCACGGGGATATCTGACCGCAACGCATCAGGCGGAAGATTGATCCTCTTCAGTTCCTCAGCGCCGCCAGCAGTTCGTCGGGCCGCTCGGCCATGATCATGTGGCCTGCGCCGGATACCACGACGGTCTTCGCATGCGGGATCGCGGCCGCGAGTGCCTTGCCCGCCTTCGCCGGTGTCATCATGTCCCGCTCGCCGAGGATGAGCGTGGTCGGCACCTTCAAGCTCGCGGCGGCGGTGAGCGCGTTCGCATAGGAATTGCAGGCGGACAAATCCTTGAACAGCACACCCGGTTCGCAGTGTTTCAACACCGCCTGCGCGCCGCCGTGCATCCACAGGCCCGGCGCGAGGCTGCCGCCGAGCTCGGCCTTGAAGCCGAGGCCCCAGATCGAGACCATGTCGATCGCATCCTGATCGTTAGCTTCGGCGGCCTTCAAGAGATCCGGGCCAACCGTCATGGTCGCGGCCGTGCCGATCAGGCTCAACGCGGATACCTTGTCGGGATGCCGTGCCGCGGTCTCCAAAGAGATCAGCGAGCCCATGGAGTGGCCGATCAGATGCGCTTTTGGCGAGGCGGCGGCATCGAGCAGTGCCGCGATCCAGTCGGCCATCTCCGCGATGGTTGAGAGCGAGGGGCCGGACGAGCGGCCGTGGCCGGGCAGGTCGGGCGCCAGCACGCCAAATCCATGATGCGCGAACCAGCGTGTGTGCAGCGCCCAGGTCGAATGATCGAAGCCTGCGCCATGGATGAACACCACTGCGGGCAGGGACTTGTCGAATTCGCGGCCGCCGGTCGCGACAAACACCTCGGCGCCGTTGACGGAGAGCTTCATGGCTTCAGACCTTTTGCGAGATGCGCAGGGCTTGGGCAAGATCGTCGATGATGTCGCTTGCCGTCTCGATGCCGACCGACAGCCGCACCAGCTCCTCGCCGACGCCGGCGGCCTTGAGCTGTTGGGCGTCCATCTGCTGATGCGTGGTGCTGGCGGGATGGATCACCAGCGTCTTGGCGTCGCCGACATTGGCGAGATGGCTGATCATGCGCAGCGACTCGATGAACTTGCGGCCCGCGGGGCGCCCGCCCTTGATGCCGAAGGAGACGATCGAGCCGGCGCCGCGCGGCAGCAGCTGCTTGGCAAGCTGATAATCTGGGTGGGTCTCCAGCGAGGGATGCAGCACCCAGTCAACGGCCTTGTTGGCCTGCAGCGCCTCCAGCACGAGATGCGTGTTCTGCATGTGGCGGTCCATGCGCACGCCGAGCGTCTCGACGCCCTGCAGGAGCTGGAATGCGTTGGTCGGCGACAGGCAGGCGCCGAAATCGCGCAGGCCTTCCGTGCGTGCGCGCATGATGAAGGCGGCGGTGCCGAACTGCTCGTCGAAGACGATGCCGTGATAGCCGCCATAGGGCTCGGTGAGCACGCCGAACTTGGCCGAAGCGCGCCAGTCGAAGCGGCCGCCGTCAACGATGACGCCGCCGATCGCGATGCCGTGGCCACCGATCCATTTGGTCGCCGAATGCATCACGAGATCGGCGCCGAGTTCGATCGGGCGGCTGAGATAGGGCGTGGCGAAAGTGTTGTCGATCAGGAGTGGAATTTTCGCATCATGCGCGATGGCCGCGACCTTCGGAATGTCCAGCACTTCGAGGCCGGGATTGCCGATGGTCTCGCCGATCACGAGCCTTGTGTTCGGCGAGATTGCCGACCGGAACGCAGCGAGATCGCGCGGCTTCACGAAAGTCGTGGTGATGCCAAAGCGCGGCAGTGTGTGCGCCAAAAGGTTGATGGTGCCACCATAGAGCGAGCTCGATGCCACGATGTGGTCGCCGGCACTGAGGAGGGTGGCGATGGCGAGATGCATCGCCGCCTGGCCGCTCGCGGTGCAGATCGCGCCGACGCCGCCTTCCAGTGCCGCGAGCCGTTCTTCGAGCACGCCGGTGGTCGGATTGGAGATGCGCGTATAGATGTGGCCGGCGCGCTCGAGGTTGAACAGCGCGGCGGCGTGATCGGAATCCTGGAACACGTAGGACGTGGTCTGGTAGATCGGCACGGCGCGGGCGCCGGTCGCGGGATCCGGATGCTGGCCCGCATGCAGGCTGAGGGTCTCGAAGGCAGGCGGCTTGGGCGCAGGCATGCTTGGCCTCGTTGGTCGGTCGGCTGGGGCGGCCGTTGTGCCACAAATCGCCGCGTCGCGTCAGCCCATTGACAGCGTCTTAGGTTGAGCTGCAACCGCGACGGAGGTGCACTCCCTCGCCCCGCTTGCGGGGAGAGGGCTGGGGTGAGGGGGACTCTCCGCGGGGGTGGTGACAGTCGGACTCGCGGAGAGTCCCCCTCACCCGGATTGCATCTTCGATGCAATCCGGCCTCTCCCCGCAAGCGGGGAGAGGCGAAGTGGCACCGGCTCAAACCAATCCACTACGCGCTTTAGCCAAGACCGCTCCGGATGTTCTGCTCGATGGCGCGGGCTTCGCGCTGCAGGACGTCCACGACCTCCTGCTCGCGGCGGGGGCCGAGCCGCGTTCGCACGGCGGAGACCGTCATCGCCGCGGCCGGCCGTCCGTCCGGGGTCTTGATCCAGGTGGAGATCGATTTCGTGCCCTGCACGAGGCCGATCTCCCTCATGCCGTATCCTCGGCGCCGCGCGGCGGTGACCTGAGCGAGCACCGTCCCGGCATCGGTCCTGTAGGCCTCGAACCGCTTCTCGTTGGCTGCGACGATTTTTCGCGCGTCCTGCGCCGGCATTGCGGCGAGGATTGCGACGCCCGCGCTGCTGACGCCGAGCGGCCGTCGCGCGCCGACCTCGATCGACAGTACCTGGATCGGGTACGCGCCGATCCTGCGGTCGACGCATAGCGTGTCGTTTCCGGTCCGCACGGTCAGGAATAGCGTGTCGCCGATATCGGCGGATGCGCGCCGCAGCGAAGGGTTCGCCGCAACCAGCAGCGGCGAGGGCCGGGGACGCGCGAGCGCCAGTTCCGGCACCTGGTTGCCGATCGCGTAGCGCCCGCTCTTGCCGTGCCGCTCGACGATGCCTTCCTCGATCAGCACGTGAACGATGCGATGCACGGTCGGACGGGTGAGGCCGGTCGCCTGCACCACCTCGGCCAGCGGCACACCGGTCTCGCGGCCTGCGGCAAGAATGCGCAGCACCGCGAGCGCGCGCCGGATTGCCTGCGCGCCCTGTCGCGGTTCCGTCGTGCTCCGGGCAGATCTTGATGAAGGCGTCTTGTCCATAATATGGACAAGAACCGCACAATTCCGTCGACAGGTAAAGCCCGGAATCGACAGATTGCGGTCTGATCGGAGCGCCGTGCGTGGCGCCGGTGAGCATCAAGAAAAGTAGGGCGGCCCCGGATCCGCCCGCGGGAGGCTGAGATGAGATTGTTCTGGATAGCCATGGCTGCGGTGGCGGCGATGCTGGCGGGGCCTGCGTCGGGCCAGCAATGGCCGGCGCGCAATGTCAAGCTGATCGTGCCCTATCCAGCCGGCGGCAATGTCGACAGCGCGGCGCGCATCATCGCCGACAAGCTCCAGGAGCGCCTCGGCCAGCCCTTCATCATCGAGAACAAGGCCGGCGCCGGTGGCATGATCGCGGGTGAGGCCTTCGCGAAATCGCCGAACGACGGCTACACGCTGTTCGTCGGGGCCAACGGCCCGGTGCTGTTCGCGACCGAAATCAACAAGCGCGACGCCTATAGCTGGAAGCGGGATTTCCTCCCCATCTCGACGATCTCGATGACACCGCTGGTGCTCGAGGTCCATCCTTCCGTCCAGGCGACGAACTTCAAGGAATTTATCGATCTCGCCAAGCGCGAGCCCGGCAAGCTGACCATGGCCTCGCCCGGCCCCGGCACCACCAACCATCTTCTCAGCGAGTTGATGCAGTCCAGCCTCGGCCTGCAGTGGGTCACGGCGCATTACCGCGGCAATGCGCCGGCCATCAACGATCTCCTCGGCGGGCAGGTTCAGTTCGCATTCGACCAGTTGTCGGTCAGCCTGCAACACATCAAGGCCGGCCTGTTCCGCGCGCTGGCAGTCACCAGCCCGCATCGCCTGAAGTCACTGCCGGACGTTCCGACCTTCGCCGAGCTCGGCTACAAGGATTTCGACGGCCAGACCTTCACCGGCCTGTTCGCGCCCGCCGGCACGCCAGCGCCGATCGTCGACAGGCTGCACGAGGCGCTGGTCGCGATCCTGAAAGACCCCGGCGTGGTCGACAAGTTCGACAAGCTCGGCGCGGAAGCCGTCGCGATGACGCCGGACGAATTCAGGGCCTATCTCGAGCGCGAGGACGCCAAGTGGATTCCGGTCGTGCGCAAGGCCAACATTAGGGCTGACTGATCGATGCAGATCGACCCCACCGGGCTCGGCGCGGAGCGCATCTACCGGCTGATGACCGGCATCGTGGTGCCGCGCCCGATCGCCTGGGTGACCAGCCTGTCGCGGAGCGGCGTGCTCAACCTCGCCCCGTTCAGCGCCTTCACCTTCGTCTCGCAGAAGCCGCCGATGCTCGCCATCAGCGTCGGCCGCAAGGGCGCCGACTACAAGGACACTGCGCACAACATCCTCGATACCGAGGAATATGTCATCCACATCGCCGATACGCCGCTGATGAATGCGGTGCACGACAGCTCCGTCGAGCATCCGCCCGAGGTCAGCGAGGTCGAGGAGCTCGGCCTTGAGACGCTCGCCAGCGAGCGCATCAAGGTGCCGCGGCTCGCGGCCGTGCCGGTCGCGATGGAATGCCGCTTTCGGCAGTGCCTCGAATTCGGTGACGCCCGCAGCCGGCTCATCGTCGGCGAGGTCGTGATGTTCCACATCCGCGACGGCCTCGTGAACAACGGCAAGGTCGAGACCGAGGCGCTCGATCCGATCGCCCGCATTGGGGGACCGCGCTACGCCCGCCTCGGCGAGATCGTGACGCTGCGCGCCGTCTTCCAGACCCCGAAATCGACCGACTGAGCTCGCAATGACCGATCACTCTCCGACCGCCGAATTCGGGACTTATTCGACCGGCGAGCGTGCCGCGATCATCTTCTCCTGCATGCTCGGCTTCGCGCTCGACCTCTACGACGTGCTGATCATGCCGTTCCTGATGAGCTCTATCCAGGGCTCGCTCGGGATATCGCTGACGCAGGTCGCGAGCGTCACCAGCCTGACGCTGATCGGCTCGGTGATTGGCGGTGCGCTGTTCGGCTGGCTCGGCGATCGCATCGGCCGCAAGCAGGCGCTCCAGCTCACGCTCGGCGTATTCGCGGTCGGATCGATCGCATCCGCTTTCGCGTGGGACTATGCCAGCCTCGCGGTGTTGCGCTTCATCACCGGCGTTGGCCTCGGCGGCGAATGGGGCGCTGGCATGGTGCTGTTCAACGAAGCCTGGAACAAGGATCGCCGTGGGCTCGGCAGCGCGTTCATCCAGGGCAGCGCGGTCATCGCGAGCGCCGGCGCCTCCATCGTCGGCGTCTGGGCGACCACGTCGTTCACCCCGGAATGGGGCTGGCGCGTCGCGCTGCTGACCGGCGGCTCGCCGATCGTGTTGATGATCTTCATCCGCTTCTTCATGCCGGAATCGAAGGCCTGGCTCCAGTTCGACCGCGCCCGCAAGAGCGGCCTTGTCGAGAGGAAAGCGAAGACCGCCAACACGCTGCTCCTGATGTTCCAGGGCCGGCTTTTGCCTGTCTCGATCATGTGCCTCGCCTGGATGATGGCCTACATGTTCGCCTATTACGGCATCGTCGTCTTCATGCCGACCTTGATGCAGAAGTCGCTGGGCGCGCCGCCGGATGTCGTGCGCAACATCTCCGTCATCGCTTCGGTCGTCGGCGGCTGCTCCTACCTCACGATGGGCGTTCTCAACGACGCCTTCGGCCGCCGCTTCGGCGCGCTACTGCCGGGGCTTTCCTGGGGCGTGATGGCCTGCGCGCTGTATGTCTTCGCGCACGGCAGGTTCGGCGGACACCTGCTCGGCTTCCCGATGTTCTGGACCTACATCGCCTTCGTCATCGGCAATTCCGCGCTCGGCGTGGTCGGAACCTGGTTGTCCGAGATCTATCCGATCGAGGTGCGGTCGACCGCGGTGTCCTTCATCTACATGGCTGGCCGCGGCGTCGGCAGCCTTGCGCCGATAGTCGTGCCGCTCGCGGCCGCGTCCTTCGGCGGCGAGCTTGCCATGGGCATGCTGATCGTCGTGCCCGCCATCATCCTGTTCCTGGCAATGACCCTGTCGCTGCCCGAGACGCGCGGGCGCGAGCTTGCCGCGGTCGACGATGCCCATCGCGCCGGTCACGCAGCCTGAAGAGTATTGGAGAGAACGACAATGCGACTGCTGAGCTATCTGGTGAACGGAGAGCCGCGCTACGGCGCGGCCGTCGAAGGCGGCGTCGTCGATCTGACCAGGCGGATCGGTCGAGACTTTTCCGATGTGAAGGCGCTGATCGCGGCCAATGCGCTCGCGGATGCGCAGGAGGCGGCGGCCGGTCAAAAGCCGGACTATGCGCTCAAGGACCTGGTCCTGTTTCCGCCGGTGCTCGCGCCGGAAAAGCTCTGGTGCATCGGCGTCAACTACGCCGAGCGCAACGCCGAATACAAGGACAACTCGGACCTGCCAAAATATCCGAGCCTGTTCGTGCGCAGCCCGTCCTCGATGACCGGCTCCGGCCAGCCGATCGAGAAGCCGAACGTGTCGGAGCAGCTCGACTATGAAGGCGAGCTCGTGATCGTGATCGGCCAGGGCGGCCGTCACATTCCGCGCGAAAAAGCCTGGTCGCACATTTTCGGCATGACGCTGTGCAACGAGGGCACCGTGCGGGACTGGCTGCGTCACGGCAAGTTCAACGTCACGCAGGGCAAGAATTTCGATCGCTCCGGCAGCATCGGCCCGTGGATCGTCACGGCGGACGAACTGGATCCGCGCGGTCCGCACGATATCGTCACGCGCGTGAATGGCGAGGTGCGGCAGCAGGACACGACCGAACGGCTGATGTTCCCGTTCGACTTCCTGATCTCCTATCTCTCCACCTTCGCCACGCTGAAGCCCGGCGACATGATCGTGACGGGCACGCCGACCGGGGCCGGCGCCCGCTTCTCACCGCCGCGATGGCTCAAGGTGGGCGA
>NZ_LUUB01000065.1:0-118397 GCF_001641635.1 Bradyrhizobium centrolobii | reverse complement strand
TCGGCGTGCTCAGCAACACAGTGGCGGCGGAGAGTTAAGCATGCTCGACACCGCCACGATCGAACGTCTCGCCGCGCGCCTCGACGAAGCCGAGCGCACCAAGGCGCTGATCCCGATGTTTTCGAAGGACTATCCCGGCATCACCATCGAGGATGCCTATGCCATCCAGCGCGCCTGGACCAAGCTTCAGCTCGGCCGCGGGCGCGTCATCAAGGGCCACAAGATCGGCCTCACCTCGAAGGCGATGCAGAACGCGGTCGGCATATCCGAGCCCGATTACGGCGTGCTGTTCGCCGACATGTTCTATGCCGACGCCGGTCCCATTCCATTCGATCGCTTTCACGCGCCGCGGATCGAGGTCGAGCTCGCCTTCGTGCTGAAGGCGCCGCTGCGCGGGCCGGACTGCACCATCTTCGACGTGCTCAACGCCACCGATTACGTGACGCCGGCGCTCGAGATCCTGGAGACGCGCATGCATCGCGTCGATCCCGAGACCGGCAAGACCCGAAAGGTCATGGACACGATCTCGGACAACGCGGCGAATGCCGCGCTGGTGCTGGGTGGCCGGCCGTTCCGCCCTCTGGACGCGGATATGCGCTGGATCGGCGCGCTGCTGTTCCGCAATGGCGAGATCGAGGAGACCGGGCTTGCCGCCGGCGTGCTCAACCATCCCGCCAACGGCATCGCCTGGCTCGCCAATCGCCTCGCGCCGCATGACGAATATCTCGGCGCCGGCGAGGTCGTGCTGGCGGGATCATTCACGCGGCCGGTCGACATCCGTCGCGGCGACACGGTCCACGCCGACTATGGCGGGTTCGGCTCGGTGTCGTGCCAGTTCGTCTGAACCAACAAGAAAGAGGAAGCGAACCATGACGGGACAAACGAAGCGCAAGAGCATCCACATCGGCGGCTTCAAGCATGCCAACCCGATCCCGAACGCCTGCCGCATCGGCAATCTCGTGATGTCAGGCGTCATCCTCGGCCGCGATCCCGCGACCGGAACCATGCCGGAAGGCCTGGACGCCCAGTGCGCCAACATGTTCGCGCATATGAAGGCGACGGTGGAAGCCGCCGGCGGCTCGACCAACGACATCATCAAGATGACGGTGTGGCTGAAGGACCGCTCGCAGCGTGGCCCGGTGAATGTCGAATGGCTGAAAATGTTTCCGGACGAGCATTCGCGCCCCGCGCGTCACGCGCTGCCGATGGACAACATGGACGGCGGCGCGCTGGTGCAGTGCGACTTCACTGCCGTGATCGACTGAGAGGGATTCGCCATGCCGACCTATCTGCCGTTCGACCCCAATCCGCGCCGCCCCGTCAAGTCGCCGCCGCCGAAGGCCGTCGACAGCCAGTTCCACGTTCTGGGCCCGCTGGACAAATATCCAATCCGCCTGGGCGCGGCCTATCAGATGCCGAGTGCGACCTGGGAGGCGGCGCTGCGCATGCACAAGACGCTCGGCATCGAGCGCGGCATCATCGTGCAGACCACGACTTATGGCGCCGACCATTCCGTCGTGCTCGACGGCCTTGCCGCCATGGGCCCGAACTATCGCGGCTGCGCCAACGCGCTGGTGTTCGCAGAGGCGAGCGACGCCTATCTTGCGAAGCTGCATGACGCAGGTGTCCGCGGCGCGCGCTTCAGCTTCCGCCAGGAGCTCGGCGCGGTGCTGTCGGATCAGGATTTCGCCCGCGCCATCGCGCGGATCCGCGAGCTCGGCTGGTACGCGAAGATCCAGCCCGAGAAGGACGGCATCGTCTCCAGTGTCGCGAAGTACGAGAATCTTGACGTGCCCGTGCTGATCGACCACATGGCGCGGCCGGAGCCGGAGCGTGGCAAGGACGATCCGAACCTGCGCAAGATGCTCGAGCTGCTCGCCAAGGGCAATTTCTGGGTCATGCTGTCGCTCGGCGAGAAGACCTCGAAGGCCGGCCCGCCCTGGGACGACGTGATCCCGATCGCACGCACCTATATCGAGGCCGCGCCCGACCGCTGCATCTGGGCCAGCGACTGGCCGCATCCGGTCTCCGTGAAGCAGCCGCCAAACGACGCCGACCTGCTCGAACTGATGTTCCGCTACGCGCCGGACCAGGCGACGCTGGAGAAGATCCTCGTGCACAATCCGGCAAAGCTGTTCGGCTTCACCGACTGAGCGCGCCCGCACCATCGTCGTCCTGGCGAAAGCCAGGACCCATGAGCCCAGGAAGCAGTCGTGCGGTGAGACATCGACCACAATACCGCCCGACGAACTTCCGCCCGCGGCTATGGATTCCGGGCTCGCGCTGACGCGCGCCCGGAATGACCGGATGGGTTACGGCGAGATGATCCGATCGCGCATGGCGATCATCACGGCCTGCGTGCGGGTCGCCGCGCCGAGCTTCCTGCAGCAGCTCTTGATGTGTGCCTTCACGGTGCGCCCCGTGATGGTCAAGGCGCCGGCGATCTCCTCGGTGGATCGCCCGATGGCGGCCAGTGTCAGCACCTCGCACTCACGCAGTGACAAGGCGAGCTTCGGCGCCTCAGGCTGGCCGCGCAGTCTCAGCGCCCGGTCGAAGGCATAAAGCGCCATCAGATGGAGGGCGGGCAGCTCGCGCTCCGGCAGATCGATTTCGCTGCCGCCGAAGAACACATGACCCATGCGGCCCGCGGGCGAGGCGACCGGGACCATCACGCCGTCGACCATACCGAAGTCGCGGGCGCGCCGCACGAGTTCGATGGCGCGCGGCTCCCGGTTCGGATCATACGGCGCATCCCTGAGCCAGCGGAACGGCCGCAGCGTCGTCTTGCAATAGCGGAGCGCCGGATCGTCCCACACGAACTGCCCCTCCGAATACATGTCCAGAAAGCCGGCCGGCAGCCGGTCGGCGAGAACGGCGTCGCGCGCGGGTTCGGTCGAGAGAGGGGCGACATAGGCGCAACAGAAATAGTCGAGGCCGTGCTGGCCAAGCATGTGGCCCATTGCGTCCATGACGCCCGCGGTGTCGGGAAGCTTTTGTACGCTCTCGACGAATTCGAACGCGCGGCTGCGGATCACATCCATCGACGATCCTCCGATCAGGCCTTGAAGGATCGGCGCTACGCTACCTTTCCGGACATCGAGTGTAGGACGGCGGTGCGGCGCCCGCAATCTGCGCGAGAATTTCCTGCCCGCGCGATGCGTGAGTGCTTCGCCGTCATGGCCCCCCAGTTGAAGCGACAGACCGGCTTTCAACCCGCGTCTTACGCGCCAGCGCTGCAACATGACCCCGCGCGCGAGACGGTCAGGGACGGCGGGCGCAGGGTTCTGAGGAGCCACCCTGCCATCGGCGGGCCCGAATTAAGCCTTTGTTAAGACCGGAGGCGCGCGACGGCGGTTTCGTGGCGTAACTGAGTTCTTAACCAATTGCCTCTAATTTGTGCATTCCCACCTCGTGAGCGGCCTGTCGCCTGACGTCCCGGCGCAGCGCCCAAAAACACCGAAGAGGCAGAATGCGCTCTCTCAAGAACCTGTTTTCCCTTCGCTCGATCGGCGCCAAGCTCGCCCTCATGACCGTGGTCGGCGCCATCTGCATGGCCCTGGTCGCCTCCACGATTTTGTGGATCGCGCGCAACCAGCTCGTCACGGAGCGGGTCGAGAAGGCGCATGCCGTCGTCGACGTGGTCTGGAACCTCGCCGATGGCTACTACAAGGCCTACAAGGCCGGCCAGATGACCGAAGAGCAGGCCAAGAAGCGATTCCTGGAAGCCAATAATCTCGTCTGGTACGAAGATCACTCCAACTACGCCTATATCTACGATTACGAGACCGGGGTCTGCGTCTCCAATCCCGGCATCCCGAATTTCGTCGGCAAGGACATGCGTCCCAACAAGGACGCCAATGGCAATCTCTTCGCCGTTACGCTGATGGACATCGCGAAGAAAGGCCAGGGCACCCTGCGCTACGCCTTCCGCCGCAGCGGCAGCGATGCCACCCCGCTCGACAAGGTCGCCTTCACGCGCGGCTTCGCGCCGTGGAATCTGATGATCGCGTCGGCCGAATACATGTCGGAGGTCGACAACTCCTTCTGGTCAATGGTGCAGACCGCATCCGTGGTCATTGCCGTGCTGATGCTGATCTCGATCGCGGTCGCCTGGGCCGTGGGCCGCAGCGTGGTGAAGCCGCTGACGAGCCTGAAGGAGCGCATGGCCTCGCTCAGCGCCGGCCAGCTCGACGCGCCCGTGGCCCATGCCGATCGCCGCGACGAGATCGGTGAGATGGCCCGCACCGTCCAGGTGTTCCGCGACGCCATGATCGAAACCAATCGCTTGCGCGAAGAACAGGCGATCACCGAGCAGCGCCAGATCGAAGCGCGCAAGATCGACATGAACCGCCTCGCCGACCAGTTCGAGAGCGAGGTCGGCGAGATCATCGAGCTCGTCTCGGTTGCCGCCGGCCAGCTCGAGACGTCGTCGACGACCCTGTCCAAGACGGCCGATACCGTCGCGCAGGTCTCCAACCGCGCCTCCACGGCGTCGGGCGAAGCGTCGGCGAACGTGCATTCGGTCGCGGCGGCGAGCGAGGAGCTTGCATCCTCGATCGGCGAGATCAGCCGCCAGGTCGAGACCTCGGCGCGAATCGCGGGCGAAGCCGTCAACCAGGCCCAGAAGACCGACACGCGCATCAGCGAGCTGTCGCAGGCCGCGAGCCGGATCGGCGACGTCGTCGATCTCATTCAGACCATCGCCGGCCAGACCAATCTTCTGGCCCTGAACGCGACCATCGAGGCGGCGCGCGCCGGCGATGCCGGCAAGGGCTTTGCCGTGGTGGCGTCCGAGGTGAAGACGCTCGCGGAGCAGACCGCGAAAGCGACCGACGAGATCAGCCAGCAGATCGCCGACATCCAGTCGGCGACACGGGATTCGGTTGCGGCGATCAACGAGATCGGTGCGACGATCGGGCGCATCTCGGAAATCTCGGCTGCGATCTCGACCTCGGTCGTGCAGCAGGGCTCCGCCACGCAGGAGATTTCCCGCAACGTGCAGCGCGCCGCCGCGGGCACGTCGCAGGTCGAGACCAGCATCGCCGATGTCCAGCGTGGTGCAGCCGAGACCGGCGGCGCCTCTGCCCAGGTGCAGTCGGCAGCGCAATCGCTCGCCACCGAGAGCGTCCGCCTGAAGCGCGGCGTCGCCAGCTTCATGAGCTCGATCCGCGCGGCGTGATGCCGCCTTATCGGCCGCGCGATCTCATCACGCGGCCGGCTGCGCCGCCAGCCTGTCGCGTACCTCGGCCGCGATCTCGAACGAGCGAAGCCGCGCGGTGTGATCGTAGATCTGGCCCGTTGTCATCAGCTCATCCGCGCCAGTCTCGGCGATCAGCGCCTTCAGCCCGCGCTCGATGACCGCGGGCGAGCCGACCACCGAGCAGGCGAGCGACTCGCCGACGCCGGCCTTTTCCGCGGGCGACCACAGCGCGTCCATGTCGTCGACCGGCGGCGGCAGAGGGCCGGGCGTGCCGCGGCGCAGATTGATGAACTGCTGCTGGAGCGAGGTGAACATGCGCTGTGCCTCGACGTCGCTGTCGGCGGCGAACACGTTCACGCCGATCATCGCATAGGGCCGATTGAGCTGCGCCGACGGCTCGAACCGCGACCGGTATTCGCGCAGCGCCTGCATCATCATCGTCGGCGCGAAATGCGAGGCGAACGCGAAGGGCAGGCCGAGCATGGCCGCGAGTTGCGCGCCGAACAGGCTCGAGCCGAGGATCCAGATCGGCACCTTCAGTCCCATGCCGGGAACGGCGCGGATGGTCTGGTTCGGCTGCACCTCGCCGAGCAGCGCCTGCAATTCCAGCACGTCATGCGGGAAGTTCTCGGAGCTGGTGGCGAGATCGCGGCGCAGCGCCCGCGCGGTGAATTGATCGGTGCCCGGCGCGCGCCCGAGCCCGAGATCGATCCGTCCCGGATAAAGCGACTCCAGCGTGCCGAACTGCTCGGCGATGATCAGCGGCGAATGGTTTGGCAGCATGATGCCGCCGGAGCCGACGCGGATCGTTTTCGTGCCGCCCGCGACATGCCCGATCACCACCGACGTTGCGGCGCTGGCAATGCCAGTCATGTTGTGATGCTCGGCCAGCCAGAACCGCTTGTAGCCCCAAGTCTCGGCATGCCGGGCGAGATCGAGCGAATTGCGAAACGCCTGCGCCGCATCGCCACCCTGCCGGATGGGTGCGAGGTCGAGCACGGAGAATGGGATCATGCGAGGGCACCGGGAGGGAAGCGAGAGACGCGCGTCGGGCTCTCATATTTAGGGACCGGCCGTGGAAATGCTAGTGCGCCTCCCGCCGACTTCACTACGCAACGCGGATCCTGCAGTTAGAATCTATGATCTCATACCTGACAAATCCGTGGGACTTTAGAGCTGCATCGACTTCATCGCGTGTCAACTTACAATCCGATCCCAAAATCACGCGTTCAATCGCTCCGTTGTGTTCAACAGAATCGTTTAGGCGCCGTCCAAACGGAAATGCCACGTAACAAACACCACCGGAAATTCCGCGACGTTCGAGAGGCTTTCTCCAAAACAATTCTGTTCCGTCGTCAAAGTAGTCCATGGGGATCGATGCTGCTTCGCCTTCTGGGGCATCCTTTACCTGCATGTAGACCAACCGCACCTCTCGCTCGTAGTTCCATGTGTTGTGTTTCAATGCTGTAACTGCCGCAAAAACTGAAGCAGTCGCATTGATCCAATAGATTTCGTCTTCAACATCTGGATCAATCTCTGTTGCCATGGTCCGAACGAGGTCCCTAAATCCTTCGCCGGTGCTCTCATCTAAGTAAGTCACTCGCTGCAAACGACCAGGCATCGATAAAATTGCGGTGGGACGAAATCCGATAGCTAGACCCGAATGGTTGCCGCCGTATGCTCCCCACATTGGTAGCTCATCTTTGGCTAAAGAAAAGCAACAGCAGAATGCTTGCTGATCTTGTCGAGCACGAGATAGTCCTTCGCTGAGCTTGCCTAATGCGCGACGGAGGCTACCTTTGGATTCGTTGCTGACGGATTTGATAGCCTCAAGGACGTGCTCATAGCCAAGGTGAATTTCTCGGGGATCATTCGCTCCGGCAAGGTCGGTGTACCAAAGGGTCTTCGATTGGAGAATGCCGTGGAATGCGTCTGCCGAGCAATATTGGTACAAAGTAGTTCGTGGATAGAACTCCATAAACGGCATAACCTGCAATCCTAGTCTCGATGAATGAAGGTAGTAGCGATATTGCGTCGATTCGCCAGCTATGGCGAGCGTCAGCGGGCCCTTCGACAGGCCTCGTCTAACGGGCAGAGCTTGTGGTCATGTCTTTCCACGCGGATCTTTGAGGAGATCGGGCAGGACGCGGCCTCCGTCGCCGAATGCGTTGAGGGCCTCGCTGGGAAGCCGCCTGATCTCTTCGTCAGTGGCCACCGCATATTATGCACTCGGAGGAGGGGCGAGCGTAGCGAAGCCCATCACCTTGTTGAACCGGCATCGATGCGTGCCGCTGCGCCCTACCACTTTCATAAACCGCCAGCACGGATTTGACCCGTCGGGCAAAACACCAGCCCCACGCGAAACCCTGTCAACTCTCCGCCGCAAAAATATTCCACTTTGCCGAAATTCGGAATTGCGTTATTTGTTCGCCATCTCGGTCCGAGGAGAGGGGCGATCGTACGTCGTCACGAATGTGGGCCGGGGTGCGGTGGACGCGGCAGCGTCGGGCATGCGAATGCGGGACCAGGGCGAGATGAACCTCGTGAGGTCCTTCTGCGTGCGGACGAACGGCGCCTGTGTCCGGCGAAGCCTTTGGGCGGAGCCGGATGGCTGCGTACGGCAAAACCGTGTGGTCCCGGCCGTCGTTGCTACGGTCAAGCCTTGCGGAGATGGATCGGGGCTCAACCGGGTCTCGAAGCATTGTCAATTCGCAAGGCGACGGTGACAAAAGGAACTCGTCGCCGGGGAGAGCACGGCATAAGCCGTCAACCACTGCGCAGGGAAGGCCGAGTGACTGGCTACACCTGTATGCTGCTGTGCGGTTTCCTCTGCGCTACACGCGCACAGTGGACCGCGGGTGCCAGCCGGCACCCGGTCTTCCCTGCGCCCTCTTCACTGAGAGAGGGTCAAGGAAACGAGCAAAACTCGGGCGCTTCGTGCCGCGAGACCGCTGATTCATGCGTGGAATGCTGGTGCTGCCGGACAGGATTGAACTGTCGACCTCTCCCTTACCAAGGGAGTGCTCTACCACTGAGCTACGGCAGCAAATGCTGGCAAAGAATCGGGCCGCGACATGGGCCCGCCAAGCGGGGCGATGGATGCCACAAGGCCCCCTCATGTGCAAGCTTGCCGGGCCCGGGAAATCGATAAAATCGGCCCCGTGGTGTGCCGGAGGCGGCCTTTTTGTCCCGAAATGACCGATTTGGGCGCGATTTGGTTCCGTATCCCGGCCAACTGGCCAGTTGGCCATGTCCGCGGATTCGACCGATTGTGCCCGCTTCGTTGTGCCGGCTGGCCGGCGCCCTTGAGCTGTCGTCGTTCGATGGCATCCTGCCACTGATCGATGTAATGGGCCCACGATGACGGACGAGAACGAAAAGAGCGCAAGATCGACGGTCGGGTCCCGGCAGGACCGGCTGAAATCGGCGCTGCGCGAGAACCTGAAGCGGCGGAAGGCGCAGGCGCGCGAGCGCGCAAGCGCGGCCGGCCCCTCGCAGGATGACGAACCCTCCCTAGATGAGGGGATCGACGGCAAGACCGGCGGCTAGATTTTCTTCTCGAATGAGTGAGAGCGACGATGGGGCAGGACGAATCGCAACGAACTGACAGAAGCGCGCAGATCGCGCGGTTCTCGCGCCCCGAACAGACATTCCCGACCCTGACCGCTGCCGAGATCGAGCGGCTGCGCCTGTTCGGCGAGCTCCGCACCTATCGTCACGGCGAGCTCCTGTTCGAGACCGGCAAGCGCGGGCCGGGCATGTTCGTGGTGCTGTCGGGCCATGTCGCCATCACCGAGCGTGACGGGCTCGGTCACGTCACGCCGGTGATTGATCAGGGGCCCGGCCAGTTCCTGGCCGAGCTCGGCCAGCTCTCGGGGCGGCCGGCGCTGGTCGATGGACGCGCCGAGGGCGATGTCGAGGTGCTCCTGATCCCGCCGGACCGCCTGCGTTCGCTGCTGGTCGCCGAGGCCGACCTCGGCGAACGCATCATGCGCGCGCTGATCCTGCGCCGGGTCAACCTGATCCAGGGCGGCGTCGGCGGCCCCGTGCTGATCGGGCCGTCGAACTCCGCAGGTGTGGTGCGATTGCAGGGCTTCCTCACCCGCAACGGCCAGCCGCATCATCTGCTCGACCCCGACAGCGAGCATGACGCCGCCGAGGTGATCGCGCGCTACTCGCCGAAGCCGGAGGATTGGCCGCTCGTCGTCACCGCCGACGGCACCGTGCTGCGCAATCCGAGCGAGATCGAGCTCGGGCGCGCCATCGGCATGATCGGCGGTCCGAAGAACGATCGCATCTACGACGTCGCGATCGTCGGCTGTGGACCGGCGGGGCTCGCGACCGCCGTCTACGCGGCCTCCGAAGGCCTCTCGGTCGCCGTCGTCGACACCCGCGCCTTTGGTGGCCAGGCCGGCGCCAGCGCGCGTATTGAAAACTATCTGGGCTTTCCGACCGGCATTTCCGGCCAGGCGCTGGCGGGCCGCGCGTTCACTCAGGCGCAAAAATTCGGCGCCGACATCATGATTCCGATGTCGGTGAAGTCGCTGGATTGCTCACGCGCTGGTGGTACCTTCGCGCTGGCGCTGGATTGCGGCGACACCTTGCGCTCGCGCGCGGTGGTGGTCGCGAGCGGCGCACGCTATCGCCGGCCGCAGATCGAAAATCTCGACAAGTTCGAAGGCCGCGGCGTCTGGTACTGGGCGTCTCCGGTGGAAGCACGGCTCTGTTCCGGCGACGAGGTGGCCCTCGTCGGCGCCGGCAATTCGGCGGGACAGGCCGCCGTGTTCCTGTCGGGTCATGCAAAAAGGGTGCTGATGATCATCCGCGGCGGCGGCCTGGGCGCCAGCATGTCGCGCTATCTCATCGAGCGCATCGAGGCGACACCGAACATCGAACTGCTGTTCAACACCGAGATCACGGCGCTCGAGGGCGACGACACCGCGCTGCTGCGGCGCATTCGCTGGAAGAGCCGGCTGTCAAGCGACGAGGATTCCGCCGAGATCCGCAATCTCTTCCTGTTCGTCGGCGCCGACCCCGCCACCGGCTGGCTCGACGGCTGCGGTGTCACGCTCGATCGTGGCGGCTTCGTCGTCACCGGCGCACAATCCGAGCAGAACCTCGGCCGGCTGGTGGCCCCGCTCGAAACATCCGTGCCCGGCGTCTACGCCGTCGGCGACGTCCGCTCCGGCTCGGTCAAGCGCGTCGGCGGTGCCATCGGTGAAGGCGCACAGGTCGTGGCCTCCCTGCACGGCTATCTCGGCGACGCCGCAAAACCGGCGCTTTAATCAAGGATAAAACAAGCAGACGGCAAGCGGAATGTGACTTGCGATCTTGCCGCTAACTGCGGACTATCCCCTCATCCTGAGGAGCCGCGACAGCGGCGTCTCGAAGGATGAAGGCCCGGACATCGGGGCCTCATGGTTCGCGCGGCGATGCGAAGCATCGTCCGCAGGCGTGCTCGCACGCTCCTCACCATGAGGGACGAAAAAAGATTTCAAGGGAGGACTAAATGGCTGAACTCGTCGTGCTCTACAAGACGCCCAAGGATGCTGCGGCCTTCGACAAATATTATGCCGAAACGCACATCCCGCTTGCAAAGAAACTTCCCGGCTTGAAGAAGTACGCGATCAGCAAAGGGCCGGTCGGTACGCCCGCAGGTCCCTCGCAATTCCACCTCATCGCGATTCTGACCTTCGACAGTGTCGGCGATATCCAGAAGGCGTTCGGCACGCCTGAAGGCAAGGCGGCGGCGGCCGACGTGCCGAAATTCGCCAGCGGTGGCGTCGAGATGCAGATCTTCGACACCAAGGAGGTGTGAGGCACACGCAAGGACGGCCCGCATGCGGTGGGCCGTTCTTGCCAAACCCAATTCAGCTTTCGCCGAAAGTTTGCTATCGTTTGTGACAGCGATGCAAATAGTTCGAGCATGCGTTTGTCAATTCGCACGACTGCGCATGGCGTGGCGCGCATGCGTAGCGCTAACGCATGTAGCAATCCGATGAGGACCGTAATACCATTCTTCTGACCTCAGTGCAGAGAGTAGGAGAGATGCCGTGGTTCTTGGGTTGAGCCTGCCCGCCTTCACATTGGTCCATGTCATCATCAGCCTGATCGCGATCGTCAGCGGCCTTGTCGTGATGTTCGGATTGCTCGGCTCGAAGCGGATGCCGGGCCTCACCGCGATCTTCCTCCTCTTCACGATCCTGACCAGCGTCACGGGCTTCCTGTTTCCGTTCAAGGAGCTTCTGCCGTCGCACATGATCGGCATCCTTTCGCTGGTGCTGCTCGCGATCGCCTGCATCGCGCTGTATGGCATGAAGCTATCGGGCGCATGGCGTCCGATCTACATCGTGACCGCGATGACCTCGCTCTATCTCAACGTCTTCGTGCTGGTCATCCAGTCGTTCCTGAAGGTGCCGGCGCTTGCCGCACTCGCCCCCGCCGTGCCGCCGGCGCCGCCGTCAGGCCCGGTGTTCGCCGTGGTGCAGGGCATCGTGCTCGTGTTCTTCGTACTTGTCATCATCGGCGCCTGGCGCCGCTTCAGGCCGATGGCCTTTGCCTGATCTATCGCAGGCGGGCGCGCCACGCGCCCGTCATTCCGGGGGCATCGCGCAGCGATGAACCCGGAAATTCGCGCAAACAATCTCCGGATTCCGCACTTCACGCTTCGCGTGCCCCGGAATGACATCTCACTAAAGGAGCCCTGCAATGCCCACCATCACCACCAAAGACGGCGTCGATATCTTCTACAAGGATTGGGGCTCGGGTCAGCCGATCGTGTTCAGCCATGGCTGGCCGCTGTCGTCCGACGACTGGGACGCGCAGATGATGTTCTTCGTGACCCGCGGCTATCGGGTCATCGCCCATGACCGCCGCGGCCATGGCCGCTCGACGCAGGTCGCCGACGGTCACGACATGGATCACTATGCCGACGACCTCGCCGCGGTCACGGCGCATCTCGACCTGAAGAATGCCATTCACGTCGGCCATTCCACCGGCGGCGGCGAAGTCGTGCACTACATCGCGCGCCACGGCGAGAGCCGGGTGGCGAAGGCCGCGATCCTCTCCGCGGTGCCGCCGCTGATGGTGCAGACGCCGGCCAATCCGGGCGGCCTGCCGAAGAAGGTGTTCGACGATTTCCAGGCGCAGCTTGCCGCGGGCCGCTCGAGCTTCTACCGCGACATCGCCGCCGGCCCGTTCTACGGCTACAACCGTCCCGGTGCAAAACCGTCGGAAGCGGTGATCCAGAACTGGTGGCGTCAGGGCATGATGGGCGGCGCGAAAGCGCATTACGACGGCATCGTCGCCTTCTCGCAGACCGACTTCACCGAGGACCTGAAGAAGATCAACGTGCCGGTCCTGGTGATGCACGGCGACGACGACCAGATCGTTCCTTACGCCGATTCCGCGCCGCTGTCGGCCAAGCTGCTCAAGAACGGCACGCTGAAGACCTACAAGGGCTTTCCGCACGGCATGCCGACCACGGAAGCCGAAACCATCAACGCGGACCTGCTCGCGTTTTTCAAGGGGTGAGAGCGCCGCGTTCGTTGGATCACACGATCCGCGCTGCTTTTACCCTCCCCCCTTGTGGGAGAGGGTGGCTACGCCGCGTAGCGGCGAGACGGGTGAGGGGTCTCTCTCCGCGTATGAATCTCTCGCGTTGAAGTTTGCGGAGACAACCCCTCATCCGGCGCCATAGCCGAAGCTCCGTTCGGCGTTCTCTTAAGGACGGCGGCCGAAGGCCGCCTATGCCACCTTCTCCCACAAGGGGAGAAGGACAAGACTCTCACTTCAAAATCCCCCTGATCGCATCGAACGTCCGCTTCACGAAAGCCTCCGGCTTCTCGCGCGTGCCTTCGCTGACCCAGCTCTCGCCACCGACGCGCATCACGCCGGTGGCGATCATGGCGACGAGCCGTGCCTTCAGCCGGTCCGATTTGCGGCCGGAGCGCCGGGTGAGCCCTTCGGCGAGCGCGCGCTCGAGCTTCTCGTATTTGAGCTGATCACGCGCCTGAAGCGCGGGATTGTCGCGCTTGAGCCGCGACATCGCAGCCGCTTCAGCCGGATCGAGCCGCTTGATTGCCGCAGCGATCGCGTTCTCCGCCGCCGTCAGCATGGATTCCGCGGCCGGCCGAGCGATGATCGCGTCGACCAGCGCGGTCGCGGCATTCTCCTGCCAGGCGGCGACCACGTCCTCCTTCGACGCGAAGTAATGGAAGAAGCTGCGGCGCGACACCTCTGCGGCAGCCGCGATGTCGTCGATGGTGGTGGCCTCGAAGCCTCGCTCCAGGAAAAGCGCCATCGCCGCGCGGGTCAGCCGCTCGCGGGTCTGCTCGCGCTTGCGCTGCCGCAGACCCGCCTTGGGTTCGGATTTGCCTCCTGAAGTCAATGGCTTGGCGCGCCGGCGTGCGCCCTTGGATGTCTTCAAATTATTTCACCTCTTGCAAATTTGCACCAAGTGCACATTTAGACCGGTCGCGGGCACATCCAACCCCCGAGCGCCTGGAGATATGGCATGACCGACTGGACCACGGCAGACATTCCCTTCCTCAGCGGCAAGACCGCCGTCATCACCGGGGCCACGGGCGGTCTCGGCTACGAGACGGCGCTGGCGCTGGCGGGCGCCGGAGCCATCGTCATACTCACTGGGCGAAGCGACGCAAAGGGCCTGCGGGCGATCGAGGGCATTTGCAACCGCTTTCCCAACGCCCTGATTGCGTACGAGAATCTGGATCTGGCAAGCCTTGCCTCCGTCGCCGACTTTGCAAGGCGCTTTGCCGCCAGCAACGAGCAGCTCGACCTCCTGATCAACAATGCCGGCGTGATGGCGCTGCCGAAACGGCAGGAGACGACGGATGGTTTCGAGATGCAGCTCGGGACCAACTATCTCGGCCATTACGCACTGACGGCTTGGCTGTTGCCGATGCTCCGCCGCGCGAAGGCGCCACGCGTCGTCAATCTCTCTAGCCTCGCGCACCGCTCCGGCGCGATCAACTTTGACGATTTGCAGAGCCGGCGCTCCTATCGTCCATGGCGCGCCTATTGTCAGTCCAAGCTCGCGATGCTGATGTTTTCGCTCGAGTTGCAGCGCCGCAGCGATGCCGCCGGCTGGGGCGTGCACAGCTTCGCCGCGCATCCCGGCTACGCGCGCACCGATCTCATTCCGAACGGCCCGGGCACCAATACCCTGTCGTGGCGCGTTGGCCGGCTGTTGCAGCCTTTGATCAGCCAGTCCGCCGCCGAAGGCGCGCTGCCCACGCTGTTTGCCGCAACCTCGCCGGCCGCGGAGCCCGGCGGCTACTACGGTCCGAACGGGTTCTACGAATTGAAGGGCGCGCCAATGCCGGCGAAGATCGTGCCGCAGGCGAAGGATTTCGCGGCCGCCGCCATGCTGTGGGATGTCTCGGCGACGCTGACCGGCGTATCCTTCGACGAGATCGCGGCCGCCGCCTGAGCGCGGTCCCCTCGGGGGACGTCCGCATGCAAGTCATCATTTTCGGCGCGGGCGCCATCCAGCCCTTGCATGGTGCGCGTTCAAAGACGGCCTGGGTGCAGGCCGTCTACGACGTGACCTGGCCGCTCTGGTCGGTGCTGCGCCGCCTCGCGCCGAGGCTGGTGACCTCGACCGGGCAGATCGGCCGCGCCATGATCCGTGTCGCCCGGGAGGGCTATCCGCGGAAGGTGCTGGAGATGGAGGATATCAATGGCTTCTAGCCAGGCGGCCCGGTAGCTTTCCGCGGAAATCTTGGCGCCCGCGCGCGTTGAGCTGATCCTGCGTCGAAGGAGAAGTGCCGGCGATGTCTCCCCAGCTCAAGTTGATTGCACTCGACGCCGATGATCTCGCCGTGATCTCGACCCATGTCCAGGATGCCCGCGTGCAGACCTCGGACATCATCTGGCGGCAGGGCGAGAAGCGGCTCGTGGTTGGCATGAGCCGGCTCGACTGGGAACAGACGCTGGAAGGCCAGGCCGCGCCGCGCCGGCTGGTTGCAGCGCTCCGCTTCGATCGCGTGCTGGCCTGCAAGTCGCGCAATATCGATCTCGCCGCGCTGGAGAAGGTTCTGGACCTCGTCGGCATCGAGTTTCACCCCCAGGACGGCCGCGCCGACGAGCCCGGCGGCAGCGCCCTGCTCATGTTCGCCCATGGCGGCGCGATCCGCCTCGACGTCGAATGCCTGGAATGCGAGCTGACTGATCTGGGCACCGACGAGCTCGGAACGGGGGTGGGCGGGAAGGGCGAGGGGTGGTGATGCCGTCGCCGCATGCTCCCGCGTCGTCCTGGCTGTCGTCCTGGCGAACGCCAGGACCCATAAGCCCAGGGTTTGGTTGTTGAAAACGGATGTGGCCACATTTCGTCCCATCGCACCAAGAGGGGTAATGGGTCCTGGCGTTCGCCAGGACGACGATCGAAAACGGCGACATCTCCCAAGGGTTGACGCCGCTTCCCCGCCGCGCCATTGAGCAAGGGCCGGGTGGGCCAATCCGCCCCAAAAGACCAGCCGGAAGCCAAGCCAAAATGCCCGTTCGTCTCGACCGCAGCAGCGCCGATTTTGACCAGCGATTCGCGGCCTTTCTCGCCGCCAAGCGTGAGGTCTCGGCCGATGTCGAGGCCGCCGCGCGCGCCATCGTCGAGGATGTGGCGAAGCGCGGCGATACCGCCCTGATCGAGGCGACGGCAAAGTTCGACCGGCTGACGCTGGACGCAGCCTCCTTGCGCGTCACGGTCGCCGAGATCGAGGCTGGGGTGAGAGCGTGCGATGTCGCGACGCTGGATGCACTCAAGCTCGCGCGCGACCGCATCGAGACCTACCACGCTCGCCAGCTCCCGAAGGACGAGCGCTTCACCGATCCCCTCGGCGTCGAACTCGGCTGGCGCTACACCGCGATCGAATCCGCCGGCCTCTACGTGCCCGGCGGTACCGCCGCCTATCCGTCCTCGGTGCTGATGAATGCGGTGCCGGCGAAGGTCGCCGGCGTGGCGCGCCTCGTGATGGTGGTGCCGGCGCCCGACGGCAAGCTCAATCCGCTGGTGCTGGCGGCGGCCCAGCTCGGCGGCGTCAGCGAGATCTACCGCGTCGGTGGCGCGCAGGCCGTGGCCGCGCTCGCCCATGGCACTGCGACGATCGCGCCGGTCGCAAAGATCGTCGGCCCCGGCAATGCCTACGTCGCCGCCGCCAAACGGCTGGTGTTCGGCAAGGTCGGCATCGACATGATCGCCGGCCCCTCCGAGGTGCTGGTGATCGCCGACGACACCGGCAATGCCGACTGGATCGCCGCCGACCTCCTGGCGCAGGCCGAGCACGATGCCAGCGCGCAGTCGATCCTGATCACCGATTCCGCGCGCCTCGCCACCGACGTCGAAGCTGCAGTCGCGGCGCAGCTGAAGACGCTGCCGCGCGCCGCGATCGCCGGCACTTCGTGGAACGACTTTGGCGCCATCATCATGGTGAAGGATCTCGCCGAAGCCATCCCGCTCGCGGACGCTATCGCCGCCGAGCATCTCGAGATCATGACGACGGACCCGGATGCGCTCGCCGCAAAGATCCGCAATGCCGGCGCGGTCTTCCTCGGCGCGCATACGCCGGAGGCGATCGGCGATTATGTCGGCGGCTCCAACCACGTGCTGCCGACCGCGCGCTCGGCGCGGTTCTCCTCGGGGCTGTCGGTGCACGACTTCATGAAACGCACCTCGATCCTGAAATGCGGCCCGGATCAGCTCCGTGCGCTGGGGCTGGCCGCGATGACGCTCGGCAAGGCGGAGGGGCTGGACGCTCATTCGCGCTCGATCGGACTGCGCCTCAATCTGTCATGACCAGCTCGCCCGAACAGGACGACTCCAACAATCGTATCGTCGCGGTCACCCTCGACGAGGACTCGATCGGCCGCTCGGGGCCCGATATCGAGCATGAGCGCGCGATCGCGATCTACGATCTGATCGAGCAGAACCTGTTCGCGCCGGACGGCGCGGACGGGAAGGGACCGTTCACGCTGCATATCGGCATCACCGGCAACCGGCTGGTGTTCGACATTCGCCGCGAGGACGGCACGCCCGTGGTCGCGCATCTGTTGTCGCTGACGCCGTTCCGGCGGATCGTGAAGGACTATTTCATGATCTGCGACAGCTACTACCAGGCGATCCGCACGGCGACGCCGGACAAGATCGAGGCCATCGACATGGGTCGCCGCGGCATCCATGACGAAGGCTCGCGCACGCTCCAGGAGCGGCTGAAGGGCAAGGTGCGGGTCGACTTCGAGACCTCGCGCCGGCTGTTCACGCTCATCACTGTCCTGCACTGGAAGGGTTAGGGCATGGCCCGGAAAAGTGTGCAGCGGTTTTCCGATAAGGCCATGCCCTCTATCAAAGAAGGATAAAAGCGGATGGCTGCGCCCCCACGCGCACGCGATCCGCAATCGGTGCTGTTCGCCTGCGCGATGAACAGCGTGCGTTCGCCGATGGCCGAGAGCCTGTTGCGGCACATGTTTCCGCAGGGCCTCTACGTCAAATCCGCCGGTGCCAGGAAGGGCGAGCTTGATCCGTTCGCGGTCACCGTGATGGCCGAGCTCGGGCAGGACATCTCGACCCACAAGCCGCAGACCTTCGAGGAGCTGGAGGATTGGGAGGGGCTCAATTTCGACCTCATCATCACGCTCTCGCCCGAAGCGCATCACAAGGCGCTGGACCTGACCCGCACGCTCGCCGCTGACGTCGAATATTGGCCGACGCATGATCCCACCACTGCCGAAGGCAGCCGCGATCAGAAGCTGGCTGCCTATCGCGAGGTCTGCGACCAGCTCCTGCTGCGTATCCGCAAGCGGTTCGCGAAGGCGGGCGCGGCGAACGGGTAGTTCTCTCGTGCCCCGGACGCAGCGCATCTTCCCCCTCTCCCCGTCCTTACGGGGAGAGGGCAGGGGTGGGGGGCTCTCTCCACGAACACGGTGGCAGCAGGACTCGCGGAGGCTCCCCCTCACCCGCCGCGCGTTCCGCGCGTCGGCCTCTCCCCACAAGCGGGGAGAGGCGAACCGAAAGCGCAAGCCCTGCGTAACACCCCCGTCACAGACCGCAGGCACACGCATCTTGGCACTGTCGAATCAGTTAAGTCCGGGTTCCCGGGTTGTGAAACCGGTCCCCTTCCGATAGGTTCCGCGCGCAATTCACCCCCTGCTTCGTCCCCCACAATCACCTGATGCTTGGCCGCCCCAAATTCGTTCTTGCCTCCGGTTCGCCGCGACGCCTGTCGCTGCTCAACCAGGCCGGCATTGAGCCGGACGCGCTCAGGCCCGCCGACGTCGACGAGACGCCGAGGCGAGGCGAGCTGCCGCGCGCCTGCGCCAACCGCCTCGCCCGCGCCAAGGCCGATGCGGCGCTGAAGTCGGTGCAGCTCGACGACGAGCTGCGCGGCGCCTTCATCCTCTCGGCCGACACGGTTGTGGCGNGCCGCCGCATCCTGCCCAAGGCCAACCTCGTGGACGAAGCCGCGCAGTGCCTGCGACTCTTGTCGGGCCGCAACCACCGCGTCTACACCGCGATCACCCTGGTGACGCCGCGCGAGGCCTTCCGCCAGCGCCTGGTCGAGACCCGCGTCCGCTTCAAGCGCCTGTCGGAAGACGACATCCAGGCCTATATCGGCTCCGGCGAATGGCGCGGCAAAGCCGGCGGCTACGCCGTGCAGGGCATCGCCGGCTCCTTCGTGGTGAAGATGGTCGGCTCCTACACCAACGTCGTCGGCCTGCCGCTCTACGAGACCACCACGCTGCTCGGCGGCGAAGGCTTTCCGATCCGCTTCGGCTGGCTCAACGCCGCCGGCGTGTGAGCGCCAGAAGCGGCGCCCACAAAAATCTCGAAAACAACCCCATGCAAAGTAGAAGCGGCCGGCAGGGCGCCGGCTGGGGCGCATGCGCCGCCGGCTGAGGAACTCGTTTGCCGACAAGCTCTTGAACTCTCTAACCTCGTGTAAGCTGCCGCCCCCATGGACGACCAAGTCAAAAAGCCCGCCACCCCGCAGCGAAAATGCCCGATCTGCGGCAAGCCCGCCGAGCATGCCACCCGCCCGTTCTGTTCCTCGCGCTGCCGCGACGTCGACCTGAACCGCTGGCTGAAGGGCTCCTACGTCATCCCCGGCCGCGACGACGAGGAGGATGATGTCGAATAAAGCAATATTATCATGTAGTTAAATGACGTTGGCGGGACCCCCGGCCGGCCCATCCCAGCCCCGCCCCAGATTGTGCACAGCCGGGTCGCCTCCGGCGAAACCTTCAGGCGAAGCCGGGTGGACAGGCCGCCTCCAGCCCACTATAAACCGCCCGCTCGATGGGCCTTGGCCCCTCTCTTGGAGCACGCCCAGGTAGCTCAGTTGGTAGAGCATGCGACTGAAAATCGCAGTGTCGGTGGTTCGATTCCGCCCCTGGGCACCAAAACTACGCTTTTCCACGCTAGAGCACGACCCTGTACGCCGCAAGCGATGCACGAACGAGCCTGTCCTCCTGTTGGCGGAGAAACGACGCGTTCATAACGGCCAATGATCAGCTCCGCTCAAGTAATCAGGCCGATACGATCCCAGCCAGACGTGCGACCACATCGTCGATCTCGTCCGATGTGGTGACCCTTCCCAAGCTGAAACGGATCGCTCCCATGCCGATCCTCTCGGGCACGCCCATCGCGGCGAGAACGGGCGAGAGCTCGATCCGACCCGAGTGGCACGCCGAACCAGTCGATGCCGCGACATCGCTGAGTTGTCCCAGGATATCCGCGCCGATCTTGCCGACGAATGACACGTTGAGGGTGTTGGGCAAACAATGTGTCGCATGTCCATTGAGCACGACCTGATCGCCAAGACGATCCCGTAGCACCTGCCAAAATCCATCACGCAGAGCCTGGACATGCTTCATCGGAGCAAGGTCCTCCGCCAAAGCGGACGCTGCGCCGAGCCCAACTGCGAGCAATGCGCTCTCCGTCCCGGCACGGCGGCCCAGTTCATGACCAGCGCCGTGGATCAACGGCTCCAATTCGAGGCCGCCGCGCACGTAGAGTGCGCCGACACCTTTCGGCGCGTAGAGCTTATGGCCGGCGATCGACAAGAGGTCGACGCCGAGTTCGCTGACCTTGGTCGAGATCTTGCCGACCGACTGCGCTGCGTCGGTGTGGAAGCGGATGCCGTGCTCCCGCGCGATCTCGCTGATCTCCTGGATCGGCTGGATGGTGCCGACCTCGTTGTTGGCATGCATGATGCTGACGAGGGTCGTCTGAGGAGTGATAGCGCGACGCACGTCATCAGGATCGACGCAGCCTGTTCGGTCCACCGGGACATAGGTAATCGAGGCGCCGAACCGCTCAAGAAATCGGCAGGGAGCAAGAACAGCCGGATGCTCGATGGCCGACGTGATGATGTGAGCCCCGTGGCGGTTCGGCGCGAAGAACGTGCCCTTGATTGCCAGATTGTTTGCTTCGCTGCCGCCGCTAGTAAACACGATCTCATCGGGCGCGGCGTCGATCAGCGCGGCGACTTGGCCGCGGGCGCGCTCCAGGGCGGCCTTGGCCGGCGTGCTCGCCCAATGCCCGCTCGATGGATTGCCGAAGGCCCCCTTCAGGAAGGGTTGCATCGCCGCAGCGACTGTTGGATCGATGGGCGTGCTCGCGTTGTAGTCGAGATAAATCGGCGGCATGCCGGCTCCTCGGGCAGTTCAAAATACCAAGACCTTCTCGGCGGAAGCGGTAAGGGTCGCGAGTTCGGCCATGGTGCTGCGTCTCACGCCACTGAGTATCTCGGCATCAGTGAGCCCGCGGGCGTCCATGCAGGTGCCGCAAAGCAGGACTTGTCCTTTGCCCGCGAGAACGCCCTTCAGCATGCGCTCCACGTTGTAGTAGCCGTCTGGCGTCTTCTGGCCCGACTTCGCGGCTACGACCGCATCGGCCATCAAGAATACCGTCATCGTGATCGCTGGATCGCTCTTGGCGAGAGCGAGCGCGAGGCGCAAGCCGTTGTAGGTCCGCTCGGTGCCGTAGGGCGGGTTGTTCAGTATCAGCAGAATCTGCACGGTCGTTCCCTTTTCGAACTGAGCGAGCTTGAGGGTGGGCGCGTCGGTTACTCGCCGAGAACGCGCCGCCGGTCCTCGAATTCCGCCTTGTCGATTTCGCCGCGTGCAAATCGCTCCTTGAGGATATCGAGCGGCGTGCGGCTAGGCGGCAATTGGTGTGGTGGATAAGTCCCTGGCCATGGGCCGCCCAGCCAGCGAGCTAGAACAACCGCGAGGGCAACAAGGACCCCGAGAAAGAGGATCATGAACAACGGACCGAAGATCATGGCGTACCATCCTCCGCCCCAGCCCATCATGTGTGGACCCCAACCATAGTAACGTTCGGCGTCTGACGGCGCCTGTGCCTGCGCCCATACTGCCCCCGGTAGGAGGCAGAGAGCAGCGACCCTTTGGACCAAGACTTTCTGCATCGGCTTGCTCCAGCATCGAGGAAACCCAACTCTACTCCGCCGGCCGGCTCGCTTTTTGCGCGAGGTCAACCGAACTTCGTTCCCGCATGGACACCGCTACGACAGCGCCGGAAATGAACGTCAGGGCAGCGATGGACACGATCGCCGCTGAAAGTCCGAATCTGTCAGCGATGATGCCGGCCGACAGCGCACCGATCGCGTAGCCGAGATCGCGCCAGAAGCGGTAGACGCTGAGCGAGCGCGCGCGCCAGCTTGGATGCGAGGCATCAGATACTGCGGCGATCAAGCTCGGGTACACCATGGCGGTGCCAAGTCCGAGCAGCAGGCTGCCGACGAGCCACCACTCGAAATGACTCGTCGCTCCGGTCAGGAACAAACCGGCGGCCTGGACCCACATGCCGGCGACGATCAGGCCCTTGCGGCCCCAGCGGTCGGACAGAGGGCCCGTGGCGACCTGGAGGATGCCCCAGGTTGCCGGATAGACGGCCTTCAATATGCCGATGCGATCGACGGCTAGACCGAATGAGGCAAAAAACAGCGGGAAGATGCCCCAGCTCATGCCGTCGTTGAGGTTGTTCACCAGCCCGGCCTGCGATGCGGCGAACAGGTTGCGGTCCCTGAACGAGGTGAGGACGAAGATCTCCCGGAAGCTGATCGGAGACGCTTGACGAGCATGCGCCGCAGTCTCCAGCCGGACGTGCTCACGCGTGTCGCGCACCAGTAGGATCGAGAGCGCGGCGCCGAGCATGGCATAGGCTACGCCGAGATAGATGGGCGCCGGCCGCAGCCCGTGCTCCGACGCAAGATATCCGGTGAGGTAGGCGGTCACGCCGACCGCGAGATATCCGGCGAACTCGTTCAGGCCCACGGCCAAGCCGCGCGACTTCGGCCCGACGAGATCGATCTTCATGATCACGGTCATTGACCAGGCGAGGCCCTGATTGATCCCGAGAAGGGCATTGGCGGCGATCACCCATTCCCAGCTTGGCGCCCAGATGATCATGAAGGGCACCGGAAGGCCGACGAGCCATCCGAGGATCAGCACCCGCTTGCGCCCCCACTTGTCGGCGAGCTGGCCGGAGATCAAGTTGGCGCACGCCTTGACGACGCCGAAGCTGACGATGAAGGAGACGACCAGAGTCGTCGAGCCGATCTTGAACTCCTCGGCGCCGATCAGCGGCACGACGGTTCGCTCGATCCCGACCATCCCGCCCACGAAGGCGTTGATCACGACGAGGAGAGCGAACTGCGGCCAGTTCTCCTTCAACCCCAACCTGACAGCGGGACCTTGTGGAGCGGATACCGCTTCGCTCATGGGATCAGGCCGCTGCGGCCGTAATGCCTGAATTGGCGGCTCTGATCTTTGCGGCTTCCGGCGGGGCCGGCGGAATCTCGGCGACCATGAAGCGAACAAACTCGGCTTCGTCCTCGATTGCGAATGCCTGGTTATGCCGCTTCTCGAAGCCGATGGTCGACCATGGTTTCCCGCTCAGCCGGCGACCGCAGACCGACCCCGCATAGGCGCCGGGCAGTACCTCGACGTAGTCCGGCAAGCCCTTCAGCTTGCGCACGCTGCGGAACAGTTGTCTTGCGCCTTCTTCGGCGCTGGCGGCGAGTTCAGTACGGCCGAGATCGCCGACCATCAGGGTGTGGCCGGTCAGGACAAACCAGGGTTCGTCGGCGCGCGTCCGGTCCGTTGCAAGAATGCAGATGTGCTCGGGTGTGTGACCCGGAGTGTGAAGAACGGTCGCCGTGACGTTGCCGAGCGGAAGGACTTCACCGTCGCGCACACCTTTGAACGGAAACGACACACCTGCGGCCGACGAGAGCACATAAGCCGCCCCTGCTGCGTCGGCGAGAGCCCGCCCCGCCGAGAGATGGTCGGCATGGACATGGGTGTCGATGACAAAGTGAATGCGCATGCCGGCATTGTCGGCGGCTTGCAGATAGGGCTGGATATCGCCGACGGGATCGACGACCGCGCCGGTTGCCTTGCCGCCGCAACCGAAGAGGTACGAGATGCCGACGGGGTCGCTATGCAAGAACTGACGGAGGATCATGGACTTGCACTCCTCTCTCAGAGCGGCTAGATAATATTCAATCGATCTGCTGAATGATATATTCAGGAGCTGCCGTGTCAAGTACCGGACCGAAACACGCGATCTATGAAAACCTCGCCGAGGTGGCGCAGGCGCTGGGCCATCCGCACCGCCTTGAGCTGTTGGAGCACCTCGCCCAAGGGGTGCGCAGCGTCGAGGAGCTATCGGCCCGCGCCCATCTGACGTTCGCCAACACCTCCCGCCATCTGCAGATCCTCAGGCGTGCGCGCCTCGTCGAGACGGAGCGTCGTGGCAAACACGTTCTCTATCGCCTGGCCGGGGATGCTGAAGTGGTCGCGCTGATGAAGGCCCTGGGTCGCGTCGGCGAGCGGAATATCGCCGAGATCGGCCGGGTCGTGACCGACTACTTCCACGCCCGCGACGCGCTCGAACCGGTCTCCCGAGATGATCTGGTCGCTAGATTGCACGACGATCTCGTCACGGTGCTCGATGTCCGTCCCGAAGACGAGTTCGTTCTTGGCCATCTGCCGGGCGCGCTCAACATCCCGCTTGCCGAACTGGAACGACGCCTCGGCGAACTTCCGAAGGGGCGCGAGGTGATCGCCTACTGCCGTGGGCCATATTGCGTACTTTCGTTCGAAGCGGTCGCAGCGCTTCGGGTGCGAGGCTATCGCGTCCGTCGGCTCGAGGACGGCTACCCGGAATGGAAAGCCGCCGGCCTGCCGGTCGAATCCGTCGCTTGAGCCACGCGAATCTGGTGCATCATGGATGATAAGCCTCATCGCTCAGAATCTGCCTGGCCGATTGTCGGCCTCAAGGACCACAAAGCGTCCTCGGTGTTCAGACCCGAAGCCCTGTTGAGGGAGGCGCGGCGGCAGCGGCAGTTGGCGCTCGTCGCTGTCCCCGAGATCTGCATGCTTGATCCGGACGGTGATGTCGTCCGTCACCTTAAGCGGACCGGTGCCGGCCGTATCCATGAAGGTTGGGCCTGCTATCACACCGAGCTTCTTGCCTTCGATCTCGACGGCGTCGGCGAGGTCGGGATCGTCGGCTGCGCCGTCGGCGCGCCGTTCGCGGTGTTGGTCGCGGAGCAGCTTTTCGCGTCCGGCTGCCGGCTGCTCGTCAGCGTCACCTCAGCCGGACAAATTACTCCGATCGGACCCACGCCATACTTCGTCCTGATCGACCGCGCACTGCGCGACGAGGGGACGAGCTATCATTATCTGCCCGGCTCCACGTTCGCCGAAGCAGCCGACGCGCCGCTTCTCGCGCGTGTCGAGCAGATGGGGCGGGCTCTGCCGGGCATCACGCTGCATCGGGGTGCGACGTGGACGACCGATGCGCCCTACCGCGAAACCGAGGCCGCGATCGCACGGGCGCGCGATCTGGGCATGCTCGCCGTCGAGATGGAAGCCGCCGCTCTCTACGCCTTCAGCGCGACGAGCAGCTGTCCCATCATCTGTTTCGCACACGTCACGAACGCGATGGCGCAGACAGAAGGCGACTTCGAGAAGGGCGAGGCCGACGGCGCCAAGGCGACGCTTGCAATTGTGTCAGCCGCGGTTTGGGGATGGTCAGCCACTCCCACGCCAAGTTGAACAGCCAGGGGAGGCGGACAAGGGGTGGCTTCAGCAGGCCACAAAGATACTTTGGACCAGCCTGCCCCGGCGATAACAGACAGCTCCCGCGATTGTGGAGTTTCGCGGTGCAGCAAAACGCGTCGCCCTCCCAGGCGCTCACGCCACCATGCTAAGGACAAACAGCAGTTCGCCATGTCGGTGATTCCGTATGATTCCCTCCCTGGGCACCAAAACTACGATATTTTGCGATCTTCTACGATCTTGGAGGAAAGCGCCGCTCAGGGCGCCCCCGACCAGCCCCGCGATGCTGTGGCCCACAAAGCCGAAGCGATGCTCATGGGCGGCGCTCGCTGTAGCACATGCGCGCCGATGAAGCCCGCGATGGTGTGAACGGCCAGACCCCTCAAGGTCCAAGACATCGGCGGCCCCCGCGGTCAATCCTTGCGCTTGACGACCTTCTTCGGACTGCGGGCTTTCGGGGCCGGGGCGCAACAAGCCGCAGCGTCGGCCGCGACCAGATTGCAGAGCTCGGGATGACCGTCGCAGCATTCGCTGACTAAGAAGGATATCAGCGCCCGCATGCCCTCGACGTTTGACCGGTAGATGATGGTGCGTCCCTCGCGGGTGCTACGGAGCAGGCCTGCGCGGACCAGGATGGCCAGATGGGACGAAAGCGTGTTGTGCGGCGCGCCAATGGTATCGGCGATCACGCCGGCAGTGATCCCGACCGGCTCGTGCTTGATGAGCAGCCTGAAGATCGCCAGACGTGTGGGCTGAGCAAGCGCCGCAAGGGCGGAAATCGCATGGGGCTCGGAGAGGCGTTCCTGAGTCAACCCGGTGCTGGCGTGGCTGGCGACGGCCAGCATCGATTTCCGCATTCCGTAGCCTCCGCGCGACTCATCCAGCTGCGTCATGTCTAACCCACAGGAACGGTGACAAGCCAGAACATTTCGACTATTAAATATGTCGAGACGTCTCGACATATCGTAACCTGTCGATGTGACAGGCGTGCGGCACAAGAATAACGAGCGCCCCGGCCGGTAGGCGTACCGGTCCGATCTCGAGGAAACACCCGCCAGTAGGCGTACTGGCGAAGGTCGAGGAGCAATTACCATGTCGCGCTGCGATCGTATGGTCGACGTCGGCCGCCGCCGCTTCATGAGCGGGGCGGGTCTTGCCGCCGCCGGAGTGGCAGTCAGCTCGCTAACGCCTTCTCCCACAAAGGCTGCGCCGGCTGCCGCAAGGGTGGACTATCCCGTCAACCGTTTGGCCAACGTCAAGGATCTCAAGCTCAACGAGCCGCTGAACGTCTCCTATCCCGATGACAAGGCTCCTGGCGTGCTCCTAAAGCTGGGTATGAAAGTGCCGGGCGGGGTGGGGACCGAAGGCGACATCGTCGGCTTCACGACGATCTGCCCGCACAAGGGATTCACCCTCAATTACAGCGCGGCCGATCGGACCATGAACTGTCCGGGCCATTATTCCCGCTTCGACTGCGAGGCGGGCGGCCAGCAGATCTGGGGCCAGGCAACGCAAAATCTCCCGCAATACGTGCTCCGTGTCGACGACAAGGGCGACATCTACGCCGAAGGCGTGGACGAGTTGCTCTACGGCCGCCTTTCCAACGTGCTCTAACGGGGAGGAACGACCATGGCCTACAAGCGTCAAATCGACCGGCTCCCGATCATCCCTGCAGACGCCAAGGAATCCAACGTGACGTGCCACTACTGCATCGTCGGATGCGGCTACAAGGCATACACTTGGTCCACCAGTAGACAGGGCGGTACGGCACCCGATCAGAACAAGTTCGGTGCCGATCTGAGCAAGCAGCAGGGCGCGGAGACCGTCGCCTGGTATTCGCCTTCAATGTACAACATCGTTCGCCAGAACGGCCAGGATGTGCACATCGTCATCAAGCCTGACAAAGATTGCGTCGTGAATTCGGGCTTGGGCTCGGTCCGCGGCGCGCGCATGGCGGAGATGAGCTACTCCCAACAGCGCAATACGCAGTTGCAGCGCCTTACAGACCCCATGGTCTGGCGCTACGGGCAGATGCAGCCCACAAGCTGGGACGATGCGCTCGACCTCGTCGCGCGCGTGACGGTCGCCGTCATGAACGACATGGGCGAAGACGGCGTGTTCGTCTCGGCGTTCGACCACGGCGGCGCCGGCGGCGGATATGAGAACACCTGGGGCACCGGCAAGCTCTACTTCGGCGCCATGAAGGTGAAGAACATCCGGATTCACAATCGTCCGGCGTACAACTCGGAAGTCCACGCCACCCGCGACATGGGCGTGGGCGAGCTCAACAACTGCTACGAAGATGCCGAGCTCGCCGATACGATCGTTGCCGTCGGCACCAACGCGCTCGAGACCCAGACCAACTACTTCCTGAATCACTGGGTCCCGAACCTGCGCGGAACCTCGCTCGACAAGAAGAAGGCCGAGTTCGGCTCGGAGCCGGTGGAGCGCGCCAAGGTGATCATCGTCGATCCGCGTCGGACGGTGACGGTCAATGCCTGCGAGGTTGAAGCCGGCAAAGACAACGTCATGCACCTGGCGATCAACTCCGGCACTGACCTCGCCTTGTTCAATGCGTGGACGACGTACATCGCGAACAAGGGTTGGGTCGACAAGGCTTTTGTCGACGCTTCGACGACCAACTTCGACCAGATGAAGGCCGCCAACAAGATCAGCTTGGAAGAGGCCGCGACGATTACAGGTCTTACCGCTGATGAAATCCGCAAATCCGCCGAGTGGATTGCGCAGCCCAAGGCAGCCAATGCGCGTCGGCGAACGATGTTTGCTTATGAGAAGGGCCTGATCTGGGGCAACGACAATTACCGCACCAACGGCGCCCTGGTGAATGTCGCGCTCGCAACCGGCAATATCGGTCGGCCAGGCGGTGGCTGTGTGCGCATGGGCGGGCACCAGGAAGGCTACTCCCGGCCGTCCGATGCGCATGTGGGACGGCCCGCCGCGTACGTCGACCAACTCCTGATCGAAGGCAAGGGCGGTGTCCATCACATCTGGGGATGCGACCACTACAAGACCACACTGAACGCATTCAAGTTCAAGCAGGCCTACAAAAAGCGCACGGACCTGGTGAAGGACGCCATGATGACGGCACCCTATGGCGACCGGCCGGCGATGATCAACGCGATCGTCGACTCGATCAAGAAGGGCGGGCTCTTTGCGGTCGACGTCGACATCGTGCCGACCAAGATAGGCGAGGCCAGCCATGTTTGGCTGCCGGCGGCTACCTCAGGGGAAGCGAATCTCACCTCAATGAACGGCGAACGCCGCATGCGGCTCACTGAGAAATACATGGATGCGCCAGGGCAGGCTATGCCCGATTGCTTGATCGCGGCGCGCATCGCCAATCACATGGAGCGGGTGCTGCGTGAGCAAGGCAAGTCTGACATTGCCGACCACTTCAAGGGCTTCGACTGGAAGACCGAGGAAGATGCCTTTATGGACGGCTATCACCAGCATGAAAAAGGCGGTGAGTTCGTCACCTATGCCCGATTGCGGGCCATGGGTACGAACGGCTTCCAGGAGCCCGCTGTTGGACTCGAGACCCCCGGCGCCGTGGCCGGCGCGCCGACCGGCACAACGACGGGGGCGGCAGCGGGCGCAGAGCGGATCGTCGGCACCAAGCGGCTTTACGCCGACGGCAAGTTCAACAGCAAGGACGGCAAGGCCAAGTTCATGGAAACGCAGTGGCGCGGCTTGCAGGCGCCCGGCAAGGAAGCCGAGATGAAGAAATTCCCGTTCCTCATCAATAACGGCCGCGCCAACGTTACCTGGCAGAGCTCCTATCTCGACCAGGACAACGAGTTCGTCACGGATCGGATGCCTTATCCCTACCTTCAGATGAACCCGCAAGACATGGACGAGCTGCGGCTCAAGCAAGGCGATCTGGTCGAAGTCTACAACGACAACGGCTCGACTCAGGCCATGGTCTATCCGACGCCGACCGCCAAGCCGAAGCAGACGTTCATGCTCTTCGCCCAAGCAACCGGCGTGCAAGGGAACGTGGTCTCACCCGGGGTGAACGAGCTCATCATCCCGAACTACAAGCAGACGTGGGCGAATATCCGCAAGCTCGCGGATGCACCCGAGGGCGTGAAGCATCTCAGCTTCAAGCCGCTCGACTACAGGGTCTGAGGCTTGCGGCCCCGACTGTCCAGTCGGGGCCAGAGCCGTTGTGCTGGCGAACGCCGACATTTTCCGGGCCGGACCAGATGACGCGCGCCCTTCCAGCGTTGGATCAGTTTTCGATGACCTCGCCGTCCTCCTTGACGAAGCGGCCGATGTGCGGATTGGGCAACAGCTCCAATACTGCTTCCGAGGGGCGACACAGCTTGACCCCTTTTGGTGTCACCACGATCGGACGGTTGATCAGGATTGGATGCGCAAGCATCTGACCGATCAACTGGTCATCGGACCATTTCGGGTCGGCGAGACCGAGCTCATGAAACGGCGTGCCTTTCTCCCGCAGAAGCGCTCGCACGGGGATACCCATCGCCTTGATGAGTTCGACCAGCTTTTCGCGGGAAGGCGGCGTCTTCAGATATTCGATGATGGTAGGCTCAACTCCGCTCTGCCGGATCGTCGCAAGCGTGTTGCGCGACGTGCCGCAGGCAGGATTGTGATAGATGATGATGCTCATGGCGAGGGCTCCTGGGCGATGCGCACTGGCCCGCGAACTTCGGGTCTTCCGAGCAGCCAATTCATCAGCAGCGATGCGAGGATGGCGCCCAAGAGTTCGGCGACGATAAAGCCGGGCAGATCGATCGGGCGAATACCGGCGAACGTGTTGGTGAGTGACCGTGCGATCGCCACGGCCGGGTTGGCGAAAGACGTAGAGGCGGTAAACCAATAAGCGGCGGTGATGTAGAGACCGACCAGCCACGGTACCGCGTTCCGCTGGAACCGGATGCCGCCCAAGATGGTCGCAACGAGGCCAAAAGCCGCGACGGCCTCGGCGAACCATTGCGCGCCGCCCGTTCGCGCCTTCATCGAGATGTCGAGCACGTGCAATCCGAACATCAGATGGGCCGCGATGGTCCCTGCGATGCCGCCCGCGATCTGCGCGATGATATAGAGCACAGCTTCCTGAACCGGCAACTCGCGTTTGCCCGTAAAGACAAGCGTTACTGCGGGATTGAAATGCGCGCCGGAAATCGGGCCTAGGACCGTGATTAAGACCACGAGGATCGCCCCGGTCGGCAAGGTGTTGCAGAGGAGAGCAAGTGCCACGTCCTTGGTCAGGGTCTCGGCCATGATGCCGGAGCCCACCACGGTAGCGACCAGGATTCCCGTTCCGAGGGCTTCGGCCGCGAGGCGGCGTGAGAGATCGAAACTATCCATCAGCCGGCCTTCGGGTGAGGATAGGTGCTGCCCTCCAGCTTGCCGATTTCACGCAGCTTGGCTCCAAGCGACAAGGAGTCGATCGAGCGGAGGGGTAAGTTCATGAAAATCGAGATACGGTTTTTGAGGTACCGAAACGCAGCCACGAAGGCGGCCTCCTTCTCGAGGTCAGTGCCCTGGACAGCCGCGGGATCCTCGATGCCCCAATGCGCCGTCATTGGCTGTCCCGGCCACACCGGACAAGCTTCGCCGGCAGCGGCGTCACAGACCGTGAAGACGAAATCCAGAGCCGGCGCGTCCGGCGCAGCAAACTCGAGCCAGCTCTTCGAGCGCATGCCGTCGATTGGATAGGTCGCTGCCTTCAGGACCTTGAGGGCGAACGGATTGATCGCGCCCTTCGGATGGCTGCCTGCCGAAAAGGACCGAAACCGACCGGCACCATCCTTCCGCATGATGGATTCGGCGAGGATCGAGCGGGCGCTGTTGCCGGTGCATAGAAACAGGACATTGTAGATCTTGTCGGGCATGAGGCGTCCCCGCTTTCACAGGTCCCCTTTCGATCTGTCCAGACTTATCGAAATATTGGCCACAGGTCAACGTGAGCCCGTTAGTCGGACCCGAAGCCATCGCGTCATACAACTGTCATGAAGCTGGACGCTGCCGCCGGCCACGTAGACGCGTTGCATAACCCTACGCCTGAGACGGCCGTATTTGGGTCGCAGGTCAGCGAATGCACCACGCTCGTCTGCCACGCTAACGAAAAGACGATGCGTGAACGGGCCTCCTCAGTTGCAGCATGTGGGAGCGCAGCAGGGGGCGCCACGAGTAGACTTCACGGCGCGGATAAATGCGCCCATGAACTTCCCGTCGACCTCTTTCGCCATGGCGTCGACGTCGATGCCTTTGCCTGCCAGGAATTCGCGCGCGTCCTCCACCTCGTAGATGCGGGCGGGTTCGATGCTGACCTGCTCGAAACCTGCCGCGTTGAGCTTGGACTTGTACTCGTTTTCCTCAAGTGCGCCCGCTATGCAGCCGACCCAAAGCAGCATGTCGCGCCGCAGCTGCTCGGGCACTGGTCCTCGGGTGACGACGTCGGAAACGGCGAAACGGCCGCCGGGCTTCAGCACCCGGAATGCTTCGCGCAGAACCTGATCCTTGTCTGCCGACAGATTGATCACGCAGTTCGAGATGATGACGTCCACCGAATTGTCCGGCAGCGGAATGTGCTCGATTTCTCCCTTCAGGAATTCTACGTTCTGAGCACCGACCTTCTTCTGGTTCTCGTGGGCAAGCGCGAGCATCTCGTCAGTCATATCAAGGCCGTAAGCTTTGCCAGACGGGCCGACGCGACGGGCGGAGAGCAGAACGTCGATGCCGCCGCCCGATCCAAGATCGAGCACGGTTTCTCCCTCCTTGAGCTCGGCGAGCGCCGTCGGATTGCCGCAACCGAGTGAAGCAAGCACGGCCGCTTCTGGCAGCGCTCCCGTTTCCTGTTCGGAATAGAGGTTGGACGTGATGGGGCTGGCCGACGCATCCGGCCCACAGCAAGAGCCCGCGCGCAAGGCGGCCTGGCTGTACTTCTGGCGAACGGCTTCCTTGATGTCTGACATGCGGACCTCCGAGGCTGTGTTGGAGCTTTATGCAGGCACTTTCGCGCTCTTTCGCGCGGGTTTGCGCGCTGCGGCGGGCGCGCACGCACCCCTGCAGCAGTTTTCGGTGAGGAAAGCGATCAGCGCGTTCATCAGCTCGTACCGCGCCGCGTAGATGATTGAGCGACCATCGCGCCGCGCCGCGACGAGCCCGGCCATGCGCAGCCGGTCGAAATGAAAGGTCAGCGTGTTGGGAGCGAGTTCAAGCGCGTCGGCCACTGCGCCCGCCGGCATGCCTTGCGGCCCAGCCTGCACCAACAGCCGGAATACATCGAGACGATTGTGTTGAGCGAGTGCGCCCAAAGCGGCCACAGCATCTGTCTTTTCCATATTTCAACGATTATTGAAATACACCGGAATGTCAAGACATGTTTCAGGGGCCGTCGCCTATGCGGAAGCCAGAGTCTCCGGTCTGCCAAGCCCTCGTCCGGTCCTGTTCAATCAGCCCGACGCTTGCTCCGGGGGAGCCAACGGCAATGGTCGTTCCATGCGGCCAGCAGCGAAATATTCTTTCGGCCAATCACAGTCCGGAAGTGAAACGCCTTTGCGTGAAAGTTAGCCAAGAGCCCCGGCTCCGCCTCGCGAGTTAGGCTGCCCTTCAATAGAAAACAGGGCTCCTGCGATGGCCGCGCAGCCGACCTTCGCCACTATGCCAAGCGCTCACGCCACCATACTAAGGACAAATAGCGGTTCCTCGTGTCGGTGGTTGCGTATGTTTCCCTCCCTGGGCACCAAAACTACGCTTTTGTGCGCTAAACTACGATTTTGTGCGTTAGCATTGCGTGAGCGCTTGGCAGAGGATTGATTTGTGCTCGTGACCAGTAGCGCTCGGGCTGGGCCTACGGCGAAAAGTTCTGCGGATTATAGTGACGACAAAAACATTTTCGGGGTTCGAGTCGCTCCCCCGCGCCACGATCTTATACGCTAGCCTACGATTTTCTACGATTTGGCACGCCCGGTGGTAGCGCCCAGGTAGCGGAGGCAAGGGCGGTGCGTCACGCCACCGCGATCTGGGTGTAGTGCGACGTTGCTCGGATTTACCCGGCGCAGCACGACAGCTTTGCCACTTCCTTGTCGAAGGCGAGCGCGGCGAGCTTCAAGCCTTCGACCGTGGTGAGATAAGGGAAGATCGTATCGGCGAGCTGCTGCACCGTCAGGCCGCATTTGATCGCCACGGCCGCGGTCTGGATGCTGTCGGCACCTTCCGGCGCCAGGATGTGGGCGCCGAGGAGCTTGCCGCCATCTGCATCGGCGACGAGTTTGATGAGGCCGCGAGTATCTCGGGCAGCCAGCGCGCGCGGCACCTGATCGAGGCCAATAGTCGAAACGCGTACCCGGCGGCTGGCGCGTTGCGCGGCAGCTTCGGTCAGGCCCACGCTCGCTACCTGCGGGTCGGTGAACACGACGGCCGGCATGGCGGCCTTGTCGTAGCGGAGACTGTCGCCGTGGAGCGCATTCTTCGCCGCAAGCTTGGCGCCATAGGCGGCCATATAGACGAACTGATCCTGGCCGGTGACATCACCCGCGGCATAGATGCCAGGTGCTGTTGTGCGCATCCGCTCATCCACCACGATGCCACCATTCGCCGCGAGGGCAACGCTGCGTTCAGCAAGGAGGAGGCCTTCCGTGTTCGGCACGCGCCCGGTGGCGACGAGCACCCGGTCTGCTTCGAGCGTCAGATCCTCATCGTCGCGCCGAATCGTAAGCGTGATGCCCGCTTTGCTCGCGCAGATTGAGCGGTAGGCAATGCGCGAAACGACACTGATCCCCTCATCACGGAAATATGCCGTCAGCGCGTCGATGATCTCGGGCTCGGCTTCGGGCAATAGCCGCGATCGGCAAACGAGTGTCACTTTGACACCGGCGCGTGCGAACATCTGCCCAAGCTCTGCGCCGACATAGCCGCCGCCGATCACCAGCAGCGATGTCGGCAGTTCTTCAAGCTCGAGTGCAGTCGTGCTGGTGAGATACGGCACCGTCTCGATCCCGGGGATGGCGGGAACGGCCGGCCGGGCGCCGGTCGCGATGATGATCTTGTCGGCCGCAATCCGTTTGCTGTCTGCTTCCACGCCGTCGTCGACGAGGCGCGCCGGCCCCTCGTGGTAGGTGATGCCGCTATAGGCCGGCAGCAGATCGAGATACTTGGTCTGCCGAAGACCTCTGACGAGTTCGTCCTTCTGGTGCACGGTCGCCCGCCAGTCGTTGACCGCGGCCTCGGCCGTGATGCCGGCGAAACGGGCGGCGACGCGTGCATTGTGCAGCGTCTCCGCGGCCCGGATCAGGGTCTTCGACGGTACGCAACCAATGTTGACGCAAGTGCCGCCGATCGTGCCACTGCCGATGAGCGCCACCCGCGCGCCTTGCTCGGCGGCAGTGATCGCGGCCGAGAAGCCGGCCGAGCCGGCGCCGACAACAGCAAGATCGTAGGCACCGCTATTTCCGCTGCGGCGGGCAACGCGACGCTCGACGCCTGACTGATCCTGCAAGCCCGCGATGCTCGGCCCGAAGATGGCGCGGCCTGCTTGAAGCGCTTCATCCATCGACAGCCGGACACCCGGTTCGTCCCCGGGACGATGACGGCGCCAGGCGGAGAGATGCTCGTCCGAGCAGAAGAATTCTGTGACCGAGCAGAGGGAGTTGGCTGCGCATCCGCTTTCGTAGCGAAGGCTCAGCCAGACGACGGCCGTGCGCGGCTCGACGTCGGCCAACGCCCGGCCTCGGTCTTCCGTCGCGATCCGGATGCGCGCGTTGCAGTGGCGGCAGCGCGAGGAAATCTCGACGTCGCGATCTAGCATGGCGCCGACGCCCAAGGCGTCGACCGCGCACATTGCGCGGATGGTTCGAGTGTCCAGCCGGACCCGGTGGCCGGTATCGTTGTCGGTGAAGGGATAGGCGCCAACGATGCGCTCGCCTTCCAGGACCACCAGGTCGCGTTGCCGGAGGTCTTCGAGCAGGGGGCGCACCCTTGCTTCGGTCAAACCTGTTCGTGCAGCAAGGTCGCCGAGCGTCGGCGCCTGACCCTCCGCGGCGTAGAGTTGAAGCAGTGCGACGCGCACGCGGTCGGCCGCGGGCGAATAGTCGCTCCAGCGATGCAGGACGTGATCGGATTGGGCGAGTGTCGTGAGGGCGTCCTCGACCACCGGCGACGTCACCGCGGACCAGTCGGGAAACCTCACGCCAGGCCGCAACGCAAAGCTCGGCAATGTGGGGGGCGAAACGCGACGTCGGTTCGATCCGGGCGCACAGCAGCTATTCATGACCTCAGACCTTGCTCACATTGAACAATGACGTGGCGCCGCAACACGGCGGCTTTGGGCGCGCCGAAGCAGGTGGCGGCGCGATCGTTTATGTCACCCGCCCTGTTGCCGGACATGCGCCGGATAGCCGGCATCAGTGCCGGCGGCGGCAATGGCTTCAGCGGTCGTTTTGGCGTCGTCGAAGATCACAGTTGCGGTCTTCGTCTCGAAGGAAACGCCGACCTTGGCGACGCCTGGCACGGCCGCCATCGATGATTTCACGATGTAGGGGCAGGACGCGCAGGTCATGTTGTCGATGGCGAAGGTAGTCGTGCGCTCGGCGGCAAAGGCCTCGGGCGCTGCCACAAGGGCACCAGCAAAGATAAGTGCAGTCGCAAGTCTCGTCATCTGACGGTCTCCTCTCTAAGCGCCAAGCAGCAGCGGGGCGATGTAGTCGAACGCGAAGGCGACGACCACCAGGATGGTGGCAAGCCACAGCGAGAGTTTCACGAGATGGTTTGGAATCGGCCGTGCACAGGCCGCGCCATCGGCGCAACCTTCTCTTCGTTTCCAGTGGACGAGGTAATAGCCGTAACCCAGAATTCCGGCTGTTCCCGCCACGAACAGCGGCTTGTAGGGAGCGAGTGCCGTGAGGTTGCCGATCCAGGCGCCGCCGATGCCCAGGCTGAACAGGATGAGCGGCACAATGCAGCAGGATGATGCGGCGAGCGCGCCGATAATGCCGCCGGCAGCGACGAGACGTTGTCGCCCTATCTCGCCACGCTCGCGAGCGTTCGCCTCGCTCGCAAGGGGAGGCAGCCCAACCGGTCCAGAACGTAAAGCTTTTATATCCATCCTCACTCCCTCATTGCCGAAACCGATCGCGAGGCCTAGCATGAGGTCTGTAGTTGCTACAGGCTCAAGGGGAACCTTGCGATGCGCGATCAAGCTGCCGTGAAGGGCATGCAGCGGGCTGAACTCGCCCGGCAGACGGGCAGCAATCTGGAGACCGTGCGCTACTATGAGAAAGTGGGGCTGTTGCCCGAACCGCCGCGGTCCGCCAGCGGCTATCGGACGTATGACACGACGCATGAGCGCCGCCTTCGCTTCGTTTTGCGGGCGCGCGAACTGGGGTTCTCGCTGGACGAGATCCGGACACTTCTGCGTCTGGTGGACGAGCGCGATCAACCATGTGCAGAGGCGCGTGTCGTCGCCGCGACCCACCTTCAGGATGTGCGAATGAAGATCGCTGATCTCAAGCGCATGGAGCGCGTGCTCAAAACGGTGGTTGCCCAGTGCGGCGACGGCACCTTGCCGGAATGCCCACTGATCGAAGCGCTGTTCAGCAAGGCAAGCCATGTACATGTAAGAACGTGATTAGCGAGGGTGTCTAAACGACTTGGCGAAACCGGCATTTGCCGGTAACACTTGCGCGGTTTGGACCCGCAAAATCCCGAAGAATGCTCTTGCGCTTGACGAGATCGATTCGAATCAAGATGGGCTGGCTTGTCGCCATGGCCTACCTGCTCTGCGTTCTTGCGCCGGGCGCAGCGCTTGGATTCGGAATCGGTCCTACGCCCTGCTTTGGAGATGAACCTCCTGTTGTCTTGGTGCCTTCGACGCAAATGCTCATGGGCGGATCGCACGATCATAGCGGAATGCATGTGCATCACCACGCCGATGCGTCGGGTGCACCACACCAGCACGACCATAATGGCAAGACCTCGCCTGGCCCCTGCTGTGCGATGCTTTGTGTGACGGCTCTCCCGGCCGACCTGCCGACGATCGCCAAGCCTTCTCAGCCGGTCTCGCTTTGCGTTCCCGAAGTATATGTTAGTCTGCCCGGCAGGGCGCCTCCATTGCTCTATCGTCCCCCTATCGTCTGATCCTGACATAAACTGTATGGCATTGGCGCGCGAAAAGCGCGCACGTGCCTATGGTCAATGGACGGATCGGGGATGATTCATGCTTGCGCTGTTTGGGGCGAAGTTCGCCGCCGCTGATGCGGCGCGTGAACGGCATTGCAAATTTAACGTAAGGGCATTGGCGGCGATGGTGGCGGCCGGAGTCCTGTCGGCCTGCGTGCCAGCAACTGTACCACTCGTGGGCAGGGACCCCGCCGACCCTGCAGCGAAAGTCGCCGGCGTGGGTTACAGATCGACCATCGCGCCCTACACCAGCATGCGCCCATCGACGCCCGCGCCCTGGCGCGAGCGCAATGACACCGTCGCTCCCCAGCCCAAATCTGACCAGTAGGAGCACACGATGAGAACCACCCCTGCAAGTCTGTGGTCGCTCCGATCCCTATTGTTAGCGTCCGCGGTTGGCCTGTCAGGCTGCGCCACGTTCTCACCGGACAGCGGGATGACGGTTGTGTCCGATATCACAGGCCTGACCATCAAGAAGGATGTCGCCTTCGTGCGTTCCGCGGAGGATGCCACGCAAGCAAGCGACGCGGTCAAGCGTCTGCTTTCGCGCACACTTAGCGTCGATGCCGCCGTGCAGGTTGCGCTCCTCAATAACAAGGGCCTGCAGGCGGCCTATAACGAATTGGCGCTGGCCGAAGCGGAACTGGTCCAGCAGAGCCTGCCGCCGAATCCGGTGTTCTCGATTTCGCGCATCTCCGGCGACGGGGCGAGCGAAATCGAGCGACAAGTGGTCGGCGACATCCTGGCACTCGCCACCCTGCCGTTCCGCTCGGACATTGCGCGGGAGCGTTTCCGGCAGGCGCAGCTTAAGGCCGCGCTGGAAACGCTGCGACTGGCGACCGATGTGCGCCGGGCCGACTTCCGCGCGGTCGCCGCGAATGAAATGGTCGGGCTCCTGACCGACGCGAAATCGACAGCGGAAGCAACGGCCCGGCTTGCAACAAAGCTTGGTCAGACCGGGTCGATGAACAAGCTCGACCAGGCCCGCGAGCAGGTATTTTATGCAGAAACGACCGCGGATCTGGCGACTACGCGGCAAGAGGCCGCTTCATCGCGCGAGCGGCTTGCGCGGCTGATGGGCCTCTGGGGTGGCGATCTCGATTTTCGTCTTCCCAGTCAGCTGCCACCGCTGCCGCGCCGTCCGCTAACGCTTCCCTTTATCGAGGCCGACGCCGTCGGCCACCGCATCGACCTGCAGATCGCGCGACTGGAGCTTGTGGCGCTCGCAAAGTCGCTCGATCTGACGCAAGCGACGCGGTTTGTAACACTGCTCGACGTCGCCGGCATCGACAAGCGCACACATGATCCCGATACGCCGCCGTTCCGCGAGCGCGGGTTCGACGTTGCATTCCAGATCCCGATCTTCGATGGCGGCGAGGTAAGGGTGAGACAGGCGACCGAAACCTACAACCAGGCGTTCAACCGCCTCACCGAAAAAGCGGTCAACGTGCGCTCGCAAGCTCGTGATGCTTATCGGACCTACCGATCGACCTACGACATCGCGGGCCACTACCAGCGCGAGATACTCCCCTTACGTAAGACGATCACCGAGGAAATGCAGTTGCGCTTCTCAAGCATGCAGGTGGACGTGTTCGCGCTGGTGATGGAAGCGCGCCAACGCATCGCCTCGCAGCGCGCGGCGATTGACGCCAAGCGCAACTTCTACCTGGCGCAGTCCGATTTGCAGACGGCGATCAACGGTGGCGGATCTGGCGGGGGCGGCGGGGAGAGTGCAGCGACCGTTGCCACGGCGGCCGTGACGTCCAGCGATCACTGAGCGGAGACGAAAGATGTTTTCACGCAGAGGATTTCTCGGCACTGCCGCAATGGTCGGCGCAAGTGCGGTCAGCGGCCGGGTGCAAGCGGCAGCGATTCCGGAAGCACCGACAATGGACAAGGCCGTCATGCAACCGCCGCTGCATCCAACGAGCGGCCCCGACTATCGGCCGGTGGTGACGCTGAACGGCTGGTCGCTACCGTGGCGGATGAACGGCGACTGGAAGGAGTTTCATCTGGTCGCCGAGCCGGTCGTGCGTGAATTCGCCGAAGGCATGAAAGTCAACCTGTGGGGTTACAACGGCCAGGCGCCGGGGCCGACCATCGAGGCCGTCGAAGGCGACAAGGTTCGCATCTTCGTCACGAACAAATTGCCCGAGCACACGACCGTGCACTGGCACGGCATGATCGTTCCGAGCGGCATGGACGGCGTCGGCGGCCTGAATCAGCCGCACATCCCTCCGGGCAAGACCTTCGTCTACGAATTCGAAATGAAGAAGAGCGGGACCTTCATGTACCACCCGCATTCCGACGAGATGGTGCAGATGGCGATGGGCATGATGGGCATGGTCGTGGTCCACCCGCGCGATCCCGCGTTCCGCGCCGTCGACCGCGACTTCGTCTTCATCATGAGCACCTATCTCGTCGATCCCGGCACTTATCTGCCAAAGGTCAACGAGATGACAGACTTCAACATGTGGACGTGGAATTCCCGCGTCTTTCCCGGGATCGATCCGCTGCCGGTTCGTCTGGGCGACAAGGTCCGCGTGCGCATGGGCAATCTCAGCATGACGAGCCATCCGATCCACCTTCACGGCCACAGCTTTGCAGTCACGTGCACAGATGGCGGATGGATTCCAGAGTCCGCCCAGATTCCGGAGACGACTACCGATGTACCCGTCGGTGCCGTGCGCGTGTTCGACGTGATCGCCGATAATCCGGGCGACTGGGCGTTCCACTGTCACAAGTCGCACCACACCATGAACGCCATGGGTCACGACATGCGCAATTTCATCGGCGTGTCGCGCAACGATTTGGCCAAAGCTGTCGGAAAGCTTGCGCCCGACGCCATGGTAATGGGCTCGACCGGGATGGCGATGGACATGGAGATGCCGGCGCCCGATAACACGCTGCCGATGATGACCGGCAGCGGCCCCTTCGGGCCGATCGAGATGGGCGGGATGTTCACCGTCATGAAGATACGCGAAGGCCTGGCGCGCGACGATTATCGCGACCCTGGTCCCTACAAACATCCGCAGGGCACCGTGGCGTACGAGGTGGATACGCCCGCGGCCGAGCCGGCGCGGCAACCATCGCCGGCGGCAAAGCCTCCAGCAAGCGACAGGGGCGGCAAGCCAACGCAGATGAAAGGGATGAAGATGGAGCATTGAGGCAGGCAGATCCCTGAGCAAAACGAACTACCGAACACAATGTCGGCCACATCACCGTGAAATGAGAGCCGACGAAAAGGAGTACACGATGAATCAATTCAAACGCTTGGCGGGAGCCGCGCTGATGGCAGCCTTGTTTGCGACGGCAGCGGTTGCACAGAGCCCGCCGATCAACGGCGAAGTCAAGAAAATAGATGACAGCGCGGGAAAGATCACGCTCAAGCATGGGCCAGCCAAGAGCCTCGGGATGGACGAAGGCATGACCATGGCCTACCGCGTGAAGGATCCCGCGATGCTCAAGCAGGTCAAGGTCGGCGACAAGGTCCAGTTCGAGGCCGAGAGCGGCGACAACGGCTACACGGTCACCAAGATTCAAAAGAGCAAGTGAAGAATTGAAGCTCGACGCCGCTGAAGCGGGCAGCGTCGAGCCGGTCTCCTGATCCAGGAACGAAGCAAAAAACCAGATGTCCCAAACTCGCACATTCGCGTTCGCATTGGTTGCAGCCGTCCTCTTTGGCAGTGTTGCCTATGCCCATCCCCAGCTTCAATCGGCCGAACCTGCCGCTGATGCGTCGACCGCGTCCCCCAAGCAAATCCGGATCACATTTAATGAAGCCGTGATCCCACAATTCTCCGGAGTCGAGCTGAAGGATCAGGCGGGAAAGTTGATTGCGACCGGCAAGGCTGAGAACGATCCGGCCAACAAGAAAATACTAGTCGTGCCGGTTAAGGGAGAGCTCACACCCGGCGACTACAACGTCGAATGGCATGCCGTCTCCGCGGACACCCATCGCGTCAAGGGCAGTTATTCTTTCAGCGTGAAACCCTGATGATCGATGTCGGACTCATCCTCGCTCGCTTCGTTCATTATGCGGCGACAGCGGTGCTTTTCGGAGTGTCGCTGTTTCCGCTCTATGCGTATGCGAATTCGGAACCGGCGCCATCGCGATCCTGGCGCTCCCGGCTACTTCTGGTGACCGCTGTCATAACCGCCATTAGTGGACCAATCTGGTTTCTCTTCGCGGCTGCGAACATGGCCGGCAGCCTTTCTGATCTGGCGGATGCCGAGACTCTGTGGGCAGTCGTCCGCGACACCGGTTTCGGCAACGTGTGGACGGCGCGAATGGTCCTGGCCGTCGCCATTGTCGTGGCGACTGCGGCATACCTGTTCCGCAACCCGAGCACCAGTGGAGACGTCCTCCTTCTGATTCTTGCGGCCGTATTCTTGGCCTCCTTGGCCGGAGCTGGTCATGCCCAGGTCGAGGAGGGACGAGCAAGCGTTGTGCACGTGCTTTCAGATGCCGCGCATCTTCTTGCCGCGGGAGCGTGGCTCGGAGGGCTCGTTCCTCTCGCCTATATACTCGCCTCTCATGCGACCACGAGTCGTGACGCGGGGCTGATCGATCAGGTCCTGTTGAGATTCTCTGGGATGGGCTACGTCGCCGTCGCGACGCTCGTCGGAACAGGACTCGTCAATAGCTGTTTTTTGGTTGGTTCTGTCTCCAACTTGTTAGCGACCCCGTACGGCCAAGTGCTTCTGGCGAAGCTCGGCTTGTTTGCTGGAATGGTGGCGCTCGCTGCTGCAAATCGATTTTGGCTTGTCCCGGCAATGAGCAATGCTCGGCCTGACGCCTCGGAGCAATCGATGTCCTGGCTGCGCAGGTTGCGCAACCATGTGTTCGGTGAGCAATTTCTGGGAGCGATGGTTCTTCTGATCGTGAGCCTTCTCGGCACTATGAAACCGGCGATCGGTCAATGACCGAGGCTGGAGGTCGTCCCAAGATTGTCACCAGCGCTCGTCACGTCTGCGCGCCGTGCCCGAATCTTTCCTCGCGGCTTGTAGGTCGACAATACTGTGGCGACGAGGAGGATGAACAGCGCGGCACAAACATACATAAGAAGCTGGAATCCCGGCCGCGCAAGATCGGAGTTCGGCAGCGCAATTGTCGACACTACGCTGGCGAGGTGGCTGACGGGCCGCACGTGCACCAGCATCAAAATGATTGCGGGTACCGTCACAAGAAGCTTCACGATGATCCAGTAATAACGGAACAGGCCCCAGTCGGTGCCGAGTGACGAAACCAGACCTGTTGCCAAGGAGGCGAGGCCCAACGAGACGACAACCGTTCGGTAGGTCAGATCCATGGCGATATAACTCGCACGTATGATCTGAGAATCCGAGCTGAGCAAGCCGGCAACGGCCAAGGCAAGGAAGACAGCGACCGCACCCATCCAGCCGACTGAAGCCACGACATGCAGCGTGAGCAGGAATTTGCGCAGGCCAGGCGTCATGATCGCGGCGCGTGTGAATCGTGCTCCTCAAGTGGAGCGCTGGCATGGCCGAGATATCCCACTCCGCTGCCCGCCAGATGAAGAGCTGCAACTATCGAGACAAGGATGAGGGCGATGGCGCCAGCCACCTTTACCCAACGTGGGGGCCGACCGTTCGCTTTGTGATCAGGACTCATTCGTATGCCTTCTGCGCGCCATTGAGTGTGAGCGGTCGGGCCAATGCAAACCGCGTGTCACGAAATCCGACCGCGCCGGTCTCGATGACATGCAGACCAGCCTCGCCAAGGATGGCGGTGATTTCGTCGAGACTGACGGCGCAATGACGGTGAAGGCGAGCAAGGAAGCCCGGCTTCTGTTGGGTCGAAGTTGCAAAGTCGACTACAAGGATGCGCCCGCCGGGCTTTAAGACCCTGCCGATCTCTCGCACGCATTGCTGCCTCGCATTGCGAGACAGATGATGCAGCATGATCGTGGTTAGGACGACGTCGTAGCGAGCGTCGGGAAACGGCAGCACCTGGGCTGCAGTGATGAGGAAGATGACTGCGACACCCGCCTTGCTCGCTTTCCTGTTTGCTCTGGCGATCATTTCCGGTGACGCGTCGATCCCGTGGACCGTCCCTGTCGGTCCGACGCATTGCTTGGCTGCGATGGCAAGGGTCCCGGTTCCGCAGCCAACGTCCAGGACCGATTCGCCAGGTGCAAGGTGCGCTAGGCCAAGAACTTTTTTTCGAAACGCGCTCTCTCGACCAAACGTGGCAAGCCGGAGCAGCAGGTCGTAGCGCGCCGCTGCATGCAGAACCAGCCCGATGGTTCGGCTCGTCGGATTGTGAGCGAACGCTCGCGCCCCTGTGTGCTCGTAGACACCTGGATCGGCCATGGTCGTGATCTCCCGGCGCGCTGTTGCAAAATTGGAGAAGACGGTATGGTAACGGGACTGGCGTCCGCAAACAGTTTTGCCGGACAGAATCGCGACGTGTGTCCCGCACGGCAGGGATGGCCTTCTTGAGGTGGCAGTCAGAAGCGATGGAGAGGTCGAATGGCTGAAGGATCAGTCGATCGCCGCGTTGTCCGGACGCAGAGAAAGTTGCACAAAGCTCTGGTGTCGTTGATCCACGCCAAGGACTACCAAGCAATCACCGTCGAGGACATATGCGCTGCCGCGGGCGTCGGTCGCTCGACGTTTTATGCCCATTACAGTGGGAAAGATGATCTTAAGCGGAAAGGACTCGAGCAGCTCCGCAAGCAGCTTCTCGCACAGCAGCGCACCAGTTCGAAAGAAGTCCTGAGCGAAGCTCCACGATTCAGCCTTCCAATGTTCGAACACGCACGCGAGCATATTGATCACTATCGGGCATTGTCCGGCAATCGCGGTGGCGCTTGGGTGCCTGGAATCATTCGCCAGATATTGTCCGAGCTCCTTTACTGCGAACTCGCCGCGACGGAGCATATGGACTCTGGGGATTTCCCTCCACGAGAGTTAGTGGTCGAATACGTAATCGGCGCGTATATGGCGATATTGGTCTGGTGGCTTGATGGCGGCGCCAAGCTGCCGCCGCAACAGGTCGACGTCATGTTTCGGCGTCTGACGACTGCAGCACTGTCTGCATATCGCCATTGAGACGACCGCAATCTGCCGCGACCATGAACCCAAGATAAACTTCCTATTCCAGCGTCGTTCAAATTAACGCTTGCACAATCTCAAACTTGGGATCGGATCCGATCACAGCTTCGATCGGTTCCGAGCGCATTGTGGAGGACGACGATGGAAACCAAGATCATGACGAAAAAGCTGCGGATCGCACGGCTGGCTCAGGTCCTTGCTGCTGCGGCAGTGCTCGTGACATTTACGCAGGCTGCGAGCGCCCATGATGATGATGAGGGCGGATGGTATCAGCCCCGTGTGCACGACTGGCATTCTGGCTGGCACCACGATTGGCACTCGGGCCCACACTATGGCCCGCACAGCGGGTTCCACTACGATCCATACAACGGTTGGCATTACGGCAGGCACTATGGTCCCCATGCGGGACCACATGACGACTGGCACGGCGGCACGCACCATGGATGGTACGGCGGTGATCACGACGACTAATCGCGACCTCTCTGCCAATGCGATGAGAACGCATTTGCAAGGGCACGAACGGAATAGGAGGAGCCAATGCTGCCACGTAAAACTGAAACCCTTGCGATCCTCATCGCCGGTTTAATCGGCGGGGTGGCCTACGCCCATCCCGCCCTCAAAACGGCTGACCCCGCGCAGGGCGCCACGGTTTCATCACCGAAGGAAATCCGATTAACCTTCAGCGAGGATCTGGTCGCCAAATTCTCCGGATTGACCGTGAAGGACCAAAGCGGGCGTCTCGTTGAAACGGCCACTCCCACTGTTGACCCGAACCAGAAGCGCCAGCTCATCGTGCCCATGTCAAATCCGCTCCAACCCGGAACGTATAATGTTGACTGGCACGCAGTTTCCGTCGACACCCACAAGGTGAGTGGTCACTTCTCGTTCAAGGTTGCTCAATGAGCGGGGCTCGTGGGCTGCCGCCCTGTCCACTTCGCTCACGCGATCATCCATTCGCTCGCTGAATGTGCCGTTCGCAAACGTCGTGCCGCTGATTCGAGCGGCACGGCGTTTGCGCCAGGTCACGTTACCAGTCAGTGGATCGACCGCGGTCCGCCGCGATACTGGTCTTGGCTCGCTCCGGCCTTGGCGAAAGCCCCTGGCCAGTCGGACCTCACGCTCGGGAGGCTTCGTCGTCATATTGCTGCCGAGCAAATCCTTGGCGCTCTCGTCGTGGGAGTTGTCAGCTTCCTAGGGACACTAGGCTCCGCGATTCAAGGCCCACGAATTGCGCTGCGCCGCCAAGGCTATCGGACGACGTCCAAGCGATTGCGTGTGGATCACCACTTTCAAGCGTCAAATCGCTTGAACAGCAGCCTTCAGCTCCTCCCGAACTTTGACGGCGATAGCTTCAAGCGCGGGATTCTGAATCGCTTGCATTGAAGCGACTGGATCCACGGCGGCGACCTCGGTCTTACCATTCAGTTCCTGGACGATGACATTGCAGGGAAGCATCGTGCCAATCTTGTCTTCGGCCTGGAGCGCTTGATGGGCCATTCTTGGATTGCAGGCGCCGAGGATCACATAAGGATGAAAGTCGACCCCAATCTTCTCCTTCAGGACAGATTGAACATCGATCCTCGTCAATATGCCGAACCCGTGCGATTTCAGGGCCTCGGTCGCCCTCTCTACTGCTTGGGAAAGAGGCACATTCAGCGACTTTGAAAAGTAATAGGACATGTCTGCTGCTCTTGTTGGATTTCAGAAACCTAGCATTTGCCAACAATAGGAGCTCATCGCGAGAAAAGACTGATTTGGATCAACCGGCCAGGCGCGCGGCCACGGCAGGATAGCTGACAAATCCGGTGAGGAGGCGCTGATGATGGAATATTGGATGTATGGGTACGGCCCCGCCCATTGGCTCTGGTTCATCGTGATGATCGCGGTGGTGATCTATCCGGTAGGCCGTATTCTCAGTCGCATTGGCTTCTCACCGCTGTGGTCGATCGTGATGTTCATTCCATTGGTCAATCTGATCGCGCTTTGGATTCTCGCATTCACTGATTGGCCAGGCAGGAGGGCAGTGTAGGTGCACAGCGGCCCTTGCAGATAGCGCGGTGACGGAAGGTTCGCAGAATGGCGGCCGGCGCTTCGTCGTCGCCGCCGCATGGAGCATTTTCATCTAATGAGCGCGCAGGGCCAACTAGATGCAGCCATAACGGCGGGCGCGCAGATGGCCTGTGGTGATCACGACCGACACTGCGATGCGGAAGCCATTCTGGATCCTGCCGACCGCGACTTTCGAATCGACTTGTTCCGCGGCCTTGCCTTGTGGTGGATTTTTCTCGACCACGTCCCCGAGACATACCTCAACCACTTTACTCCCAAGAACTTCGGGCTCAGCGACGCCGCCGAGATCCTTGTATTTCTCTCTGGGCTTGCTTCCGGAAGCGTCTATGGCAGCGTTGCCCGTCAATCCGGCTCGGTAACCGCGTCGCTACGGGTGTTGCGGCGTGCGTTCGAAATCTACCTTGCACAGATCATCACGGTCGTTGTCCTCCTAACCCAGATCAGCCTCCTTGCCGTGCGCCAGCCGAGCCTGCTGGATCACGCCAATCTCGCGGTTTTTGTTGCTAGGCCGGCCGAGACCATGTTCCAGGCGATGATGTTGAGATATACGCCCGTCGATCTCGATCCGCTGCTGCTCATGGCCATTCTTCATTTCGGGCTTGTGCTGGCTTTGCCTGTGATGATCCGCTGGCCGACGCCGGTCTTGGTCGCCTCGGCAGTGATCTACTTTCTTGCCCACTGGTTTGATTGGTCAATTCCGGCCTATCCGAGAGGCGTGATCTATTTCAATCCGCTGGATTGGCAGCTGCTGTACGTGATGGGCGTCTGGTGGGGGATGAAGCACGTCAAGGAACAACCTGCTATCCTCAAATCGCGGCTTATCGCCGGCCTTGCAGCGATCTACCTCTTGTTCTCCCTATTCATCACTCTGGGCTGGCACTTTCACTCGCTCGAGGCATACGTGCCGGCTGCGATCGTGCGCGCGATCTATCCGATCGACAAAGGCGATCTCGACATCCTGCGGCTGCTGCATTTTCTGGCATTGGCGTTGCTATGCTGGCGCCTGCTTCCGTGCAACCTGCCCGTACTGAGAACGCGAGTCTTTCGTCCGCTGGTGCAATGTGGTGAGTATTCGCTCCCGATCTATTGTGTCAGCGTGCTTCTCTCGTTCGCCGCGCACGCGATCTTAAATATGGGCTGGAATAGTCTGGCATCACAAACCCTTGTCAGCGTCGCTGGCATTGCTGTCATGGCCGCAATTGCCGGGCTGCTTGCCAGGATCGACCGAACGGCGACCTCTCATCCGCGCACGTTGTGAGGTGGATTTTCGCTTGATGTCCCAGGCTTCTGCTCCCGGGGCTTCTTCCAAACGAATCTTTCAAGGGCGTGCGCTATTCGATTAAGAGGACCGCCGAAGTCCGGAAGATCGATCAGTGCCAGCAACAGCGCAATTATCCAGAAGGCATTCACGTGAGTGAGCATGGCAAGCAGAACCAAGACGGCAACGATCTCGTGCTGTACTTTTTGACTCTTACCCGCGATGTGGTCAGGCAAGTGGTGTAGCCGCAAAAAAAGAACCCCTAATGTGAATATGAACAGCACCAAAAACACCCCCATCACAACCAACAGCACGTCGGTTTGTCCGGGCGCAGTTGTGAACCACAACGGTAGATGAGGTGAAGAAGGTGGATGCCGATCGACCATGCTTCCTTTCGGCCAAAACGGCTACCGGGTTGAGATCAATCACCGCAATGAGAGCTGCTTGGGTGCGTTGATTAATATCAAAGTCCCGGTTGGAGAGCATAGCTTATCGGGCAAGCCGACCGCTAGTGGCGTGCCTCGGATCAAAGGGAAACACGATGCTCCGATCAGGCGATGCCTGATGTTTGTCGGTTTCCGGGCATGCCAGCCGGGAGATCAGATCGCGGATCACGTTGAGACGCGCGGCCTTCTTGTCGTCGGCGCGGACCACGATCCAGGGCGACAATTTGCTTGACGTCGCAGCGAGCATCCGATCGCGTGCCTTGGTATAGTCGTCCCAATGCTTGACCGCTACGGCGTCGATGGGACTCGTCTTCCACTGCTTCAACGGATCGGTCTTGCGATCCTCCAGTCGAGCCTTCTGTTCCTCCCGGCTGATGTCCAGGTAGTATTTCATGATCTGGATGCCGGCGCCGATCAGCATGTGTTCGAACGGAAGCACTTCGCCGAGAAAGCTTTCGTATTCGTCGGGAGTGCAGAATTTCATGACATGTTCGACGCCGGCCCGGTTGTACCAGCTTCGGTTGAACAGGATCATCTCCTGCGCTGACGGAAGGTAAGCGGCGTACCGTTGAAAATACCACGATGCGCGATCGTGGTCCGAGGGGGTGCCCAGTGCGACAACGCGGGTCTCGCGCGGGCTCAGATGCTGGACGATGCGCTTGATCGTGCCGTCCTTGCCGGCGGCATCGCGGCCCTCGAAAATGACCAGGACCCTGTGACCGTGCTTGATGACGTGCCGCTGCACTTTGACGAGTTCGACCTGCAGGTCATGTAGCGCGGCGCGGTAGCCCTTTGGCTCGTCTGTATCTGGGGTTCGCGTCTTTGCTGGCTTCGACATCCGCTGACATCTCCCGGCGCCGGCCTGGAAATTGGATCATGCGCGGCGGCCGTCTGGAATGATTGTATGCTGATGTCTAGAAATCAACGAAGACCTATGCTGCAACGGCCGCATCGGCCGCCGCACGAAGGTTATGTTGGAAACTTACTGCTGCTTTTCGCCCATGTGATGCGGAGTCGGCGTACCAGGCCCGCCGGTGTAGTGATGCCCCCCGGACTTGCCCTTGCTCGAGACGCCAACCGTCTCCTTCTTGCCCATATGGTGAGGAACCTCAGTCTTCGGACCCCCCGAGTAGTGGTGGCCATTCTTTTCGGTATCAGAGCTGGTCTGTGCCATCGCGGGCAACGCGATCAACGATGCTGCCGCGATGGCAATAAGGATTTTGTCGGTTGTCATATTTGCTACTCCATTGTGACACGTGACGACGGCGACGGGATGTCGGGTTCGCTTGCATCGATCCGGAGCAGGCAGGTAGCAAAGAGCGAGCCCGCTTCTGCTTTGAAAAATTCCACATCCCGAACCGCTCGGTGGTGGCGATAGGAATATATGAGCAATTTGGTTTCCGGGATTGACTTGCGTCAACCGGCCGCGAGCGGAAATCGGCACTAATAGCAGCCGGCCATCGTTCATCGGGAGAAGTCTCATGAAACCTCTGACACTGGCTGCTGCATTGCTGCTTGCAACGGTGGGCTCTTCGTCTTGGGCACAGTCGCCCGCCGATCACGAAGCCCACCATCCGGATCAAAAAGGGGCGCCTGCTGCAACACAGCCTGCACCGCCTTCTAGTCAGCCTGGAATGGGGCAGGGGATGATGGGCGGCCCACAAGGCATGATGGGTGGCAGGGGTATGATGGGCGGCAACATGCCCATGGCGAATATGATGCAGATGATGGGGATGACGGGGCAGTCAGGCGCCGAAACTGGCTGCGCCGGCATGAGCGGCATGGCCACCATCGACCGGGTCGAAGGCCGGATCGCTTTCTTGCGCACCGAACTGAAGATCACTGAGCCGCAAAATGCTGGCTGGAACGCCTTCGCCGATGCGCTGCGGGCCAACGCAAAGAGCCTCGGCGAGGTGCGCGCCTCGATGATGCCACAGGCGGGTGCGGCACAGCAGGGCTTGGTCGATCGTCTTGCGCTGCAGGAGAAATGGCTGACTGCACGGCTGGAAGGCACCCGCGCAATCAAATCGGCGCTGACGAACCTTGTCGGCACTCTTTCCGACGAACAGAAGAAAACGGCCGATGAACTCCTCGCGCCCCATATAGGCATGATGGCGATGATGTCCGGAATGCAATCTGGGGTGATGGGACCCGGTCAGATGCAGCCGGGAATGATGACGCAGGGCCAGGGGCGGTAGGGCTCTAACTCCGCGTACAGTGTGAGGTCTACCATGACCCTCGCCGTTCTCCCTGAGCTCATCCGCGAACGCGGGTCGCAGGCTGATCCTGTGGTCAAGCCGCAGGCAGAGTCCAACGAACTGGCCAAGGATGGCGATCTGCCGGCCGCAATCGGAGTGTGGCCCGGGGGCTGGTCATCCAACTCACTGGCTGTGGATGACGTCCTGTCCTATCAGCGCGACCTGTGGGAACGAACGATTCTGTTCTGGCATACGCTGCGGCAGCGTGCGGACAACATGATCGCGCACGAACGGGCAGGGAAGCCGCCGCTGCTCGATTTCGACTACGAGCTTATCCTCGACGCACGCCGGTTCGAGCGACCCGTCAACTACGCGCTCCTGCGCATCACGCGTTACGGCGACAAGTGCCTGGAGGATTGTCTCGATCCGGCAAAACCGCCGGTCATGATCGTCGATCCGCGCGCGGGACACGGGCCCGGCATCGGCGGGTTCAAGCGGGAGTCCGAGGTCGGGATCGCCCTGCATGAGGGCTATCCGGTTTATTTCGTCGTGTTCTTTCCTGAGCCTTCGCCGGGCCAGACTATGGCGGACGTACTCCACACGTTGCGCCGGTTCGTGAAAGAAGTCTCCAGTCGCCACGGGGGCAAGCCACCCGTTCTCTACGGCAATTGCCAGGCGGGCTGGGCAATCGCGATCCTAGCCGCTGATTGCCAGGGGCTTGCGGGGCTGGCCGTTCTTAACGGCTCGCCGCTCTCATATTGGGCCGGAGAGTCCGGGGTTAATCCGGCGCGGGTTTCCGGTGGCCTGTTGGGCGGAGCTTGGCTTACCCATTTGACATCCGATCTCGGCGACGGCCGATTCGACGGCGCCTGGCCGGTGCAGAACTTCGAGAACCTGAAGCCGGAAGGCGTCTGGGAGAAATACGCCAACCTGTTTTCGCACATGGACACGGAGCGAGAGCGATTTCTCGAATTCGAGCGCTGGTGGATCGGCTTCTATTTCCTCAGCCGCGAGGAGATGCTCGCTATTGTCGAGAATTTGTTCATCGGAAATAGTCTCGAGCAGGGCGGGATAAGGATCTGTCCCGACTGCGTCGTCGATCTACGCCGGATTCACAATCCACTCGTCATCTTCGCCTCCTATGGCGACAATATCACGCCGCCGCATCAGGCGTTGGGTTGGATCCCGACCATCTACGCCAGCACAGACGATCTGAAGCAGGCGGGCCAGCGCATCGTCTACCTGATCAATCCGCATGTCGGCCATCTTGGTATCTTCGTGTCCGCGAGCGTCGCGCGCCTTGAGCATCGCGCGATTCTGGACAGTTTGAAGAAGATCGAAGCGCTGGCGCCTGGCCTCTACGAGATGAAGATCGACAATCCGACCGGCAATCCCGATTGCGGGCATGACGCCTATGCGGTGCGCTTCGAGGAGCGCCGCGTCGAAGATCTCAAGTTTCCGGAGAACCGGCCCGCATTCCGCCGCGTCGCGGAGGTCTCCGCTGAATTGGATCGCTTGTATTCAACCACGCTCGGAAAATGGATCGAGGCGGCCGCAACGCCGTTGTCCGCCCAGTGGCTGGAATGGCTGCACCCGATGCGCGTCAGCCGCTATATGTTCGCAACCGAATTCAATCCGTGGCTTCGCGCAATAGCGCCCACTGCAGCTTCGGTTGCGCAGGAACGCCACATCGTCCCTGACACTAACCCGCTCAAGGCTCGCGAGATCGAGGCCTTCGACGCGGTGCACGAACTCATTACGCGGACGCGCGAACTGCGCGACCAAGGTTACGAATTCTGGTTCGAGGCGCTTTACGGACAAGGTGCCGCTGCAGGCTCCGCGGCGGGCGATCCTGAGTCTCGGCCAACACTCCAACCTGCTTCCGGGAGGATAGCATGAGCGCAGTTGTAGACATGCGTGCGCGCCGTCCGGACGCGCCGCCCCAGCAACCGCTGCGGACTGAGCATGTCGAGCTTCGCATCGGCGGCATGACCTGCGCCCATTGTCCGCCGGCGATCGAGAAAGCGGCGGCGGCAGTGCCCGGAGTGACGTCGGCGAGCGTCAATCCGAGCACCAAGATTGCGCGAATCAACTACGACCCCACGCGGACCAAGATTGCCGACATCGCGCATGCGATCCGTTCGGTGGGCTATACGGTCGGAACCGCCACCATGCGCGTGCCGATCAAGAACATGCATTGCGGCTCGTGCCTGATGCGTATCGAGCTCGCTCTCCAGATGGTGCCGGGCGTTGTCGCGGCCCGAGCTAGTCTCGAGACCAACGCTGCGGATATCGAGTACCAGCCGGAGAAGGTCGATTTCCCGACCATCGGCAAGGCGATCGAATCTGCTGGTTACGATGTAGCCGAACCCAAGATCGAACCCAACGCGGAGGTGCTCGATCCTGCCGAGGCTGCCAATGAGCAGGAATACCGCACGTTGATGCGAAAATTCTGGTTCGCGGCCGCAATCTCGATACCGGTCATGGCGTTGAGCTACCCGGATCTGATGCCGGGTTTGCGCGACTGGATGCCGATGGGAAGCGAAACGCGTCGGATTGTCTGGAGCTTGTTAGGTGTGGTGAGCTTGCCGGTGATGGTCTGGGCCGGTTCGCAATTCTATACGGGAATGTGGGATGCGTTGAAGCATCGCGCGGCGAACATGCATACGCTGATCGCGATCGGCATCAGCGCCGCCTTTGCCTATTCGGTCGTCACCGTGGCGTGGCCGCAATTCTTCCCGCGCATGGCGCTTGCCGAAGTGTTCTGGGACGTGACCGACGTCGTCATTGCGTTGGTGGTCCTTGGACTTGCGCTTGAGATCAAGGCGAAGGGCCGGACTTCCCAGGCCATCAAGAAGCTCATCGGCTTGCAGGCCAAAACGGCGCGGGTCGTTCGTGAAGGCGCGGAGCGCGATATTCCGGTGGAAGAGGTGCTGGTCGAAGACGTCGTGGTGGTCCGCCCCGGCGAAAAGATCGCGGTCGACGGCGAGGTGATAGCCGGAGCGAGTGCGGTCGATGAATCGATGATCACTGGTGAATCGATTCCGGTCGAGAAGCAAGTTGGCGACGAAGTGATCGGCGGTACGCTGAACAAGACGGGTAGTGTCAAATTCAAGGCAACCAAGGTCGGCAAGGATACCGCGCTCGCAACCATCATTCGCATGGTCAAGGATGCACAGGGCTCGAAAGCCCCGATCCAGCGTGTGGTCGACACGGTTTCCGCTTACTTTGTGCCGGCAGTCATGATCCTTGCGATCCTGGCGTTCATAGCCTGGTACAATTTCGGTCCGGAGCCGCGCTTGGTTTATGCGACCATCGTGTTCGTGACCACTCTGATCATCGCCTGCCCCTGCGCGCTTGGTTTGGCGACCCCGACGTCGCTCACGGTCGGCATTGGGAAGGGGGCGGAAAACGGCATCCTGATCCGCTCCGGCGATGCCTTGCAGGCATCGGAGAAGCTCAACGCTATCATTCTGGACAAGACCGGCACGATAACCAAGGGCGAGCCCGCGCTGACAGATGTCGTCGTCACCCAGGGCGACGCCGAGGCAGAGGTTCTGCGCCTCACTGCGTCGCTGGAACGAGGTTCCGAACATCCGCTCGGAGAAGCGATCGTCAAGGGCGCGGACGCGCGCGGCCTGAAGCTGTCGGACGCCGAAGGATTTGCCGCCATTCCCGGCCATGGCGTCAGCGGCCGGATCGATGGACGCGAGGTGCTGTTCGGCAACGCCAAATTGATGCGGGACCGCGGGATTGCCATCGATATGCTGCAAAAGGATTGGGAGCGCCTTGCCGAGGAAGGCAAAACGCCGATGTACGTCGGCATCGATGGCAAGGCAGCCGGCCTGGTTGCTGTCGCCGACACCGTCAAGCCCGATTCGAAAGCCGCCATCGACGCGTTGAAGGCGTTCGGGATCGAAGTGGTCATGCTGACCGGCGACAATGAGCGCACGGGACGAGCGATTGCTCGCCAGGTCGGCATCGAGCGGGTCCTCGCCGAGGTGCTCCCCAACGACAAGGCCCATGAGGTGCAGAAGTTGCAGCTCGAAGGCAAGGCCGTCGGAATGGTGGGTGATGGCGTCAACGATGCGCCCGCGCTCGCGCAGGCCGACGTTGGCTTCGCAATCGGGACCGGTACCGACGTTGCAATCGAGGCAAGCGATGTCACTCTCATCAAAGGCAGCCTGGTCGGAGTTGTGACGGCGATCGAGATCAGCCGGGCGACCATGCGCAACGTGCGCCAGAACCTTGTCGGCGCCTTCGGCTACAATTCGCTCGGCATTCCCGTCGCCATGGGCGTGCTTTACCCGTTCATCGGCCTGTTGCTGTCGCCGCTGATCGCTGCTGCCGCCATGGCCTTCAGCTCGGTGACGGTCGTCACCAATGCCAACCGGCTTCGCCTGTTTCAGCCCCGGAGGATTGCGTCATGACCCCTGACCGTTGGATCGTCACCGTCACCGGGCTCGCGTTGATCGGGTTCATCATCTGGTTCTTCTGGCTCAAGCGCTCGACGGGATTTCGCGCCAGCGAAACGAGCGGTGGCTACCAGGAGGCAATGATCCTGGTGAAGGGCGGGTACACGCCCGACACCGTCATCGTCCAAAGCGGACGGCCCGTCCAGTTGAATTTCCGGCGGGAGGAGACGGCCTCCTGTTCGGACAAGGTGGTTTTTGCTGACTTCCAGAAGAGTGCTGATCTGCCGACGGGCCAGACAGTCGCCGTCGAGTTGCTGCCGAAGTCCGCGGGTGAGTTCGGCTTTGGCTGCCCGATGGGCATGTTCCGCGGCAAGCTCGTTGTGGAATAGCAGGCTTTACCAGAGCGCTTCGGGCCTTGATTTGGGTCAAAAGGCTCATCGGCAAGCGGTTTATCGTTTGACAATGAGGAGCGTGCGATGTCGGCGCAAGACCATTCCGGCCATCAAGAACACGTCCGATGGGGGTTGTCGATGAAATCCCGCGTCGGGCTGGTCCTGGTGGGGTTCTTGATCATCGCCGGTGCACTGCTGTTTACCGAGCATAGGGCCCACGTTCTCGGCCTCCTGATCTGGTTGCCGCTGCTCGCTTGCCCGCTCATGCACATGTTCATGCATGGTGGGCATGGTCACGGAAGCCATGGTCAACAGAGCAATGATGGGAGAGCGTGATGCACGACACAGCGCCCGCCTATGGCCTCTGGAGCCTGGTCATCGTCAACTCCGTGGTCTTCATCCTGTTCGCCTATAGCTTCTTCAAGCCGCAGACGCCCCGCGACTGGCGTTCGTTCAGCGCCTTCAGCGCGTTCCTGGTGGCACTCTTCGCGGAGATGTACGGATTTCCGCTGACCATCTACTTCCTGTCAGGCTGGCTGCAGTCTCGTTTTCCCGATGTCGACTGGTTCTCGCATGACGCGGGCCACATCCTGGAAATGATCTTCGGCTGGAAGACCAATCCCCATTTTGGTCCGTTCCACATCCTGAGCTTCATCTTCATCGCCGGCGGGTTCATCTTGATCTCCGCGGCCTGGAAGGTGCTTTACGACGCCCAGCAGACGCGAAGCCTCGCGACCACTGGGCCCTACAGTTACGTGCGGCATCCGCAGTACGTGGGTTTCATCCTGATCATGTTCGGGTTCCTGCTGCAGTGGCCCACGATCCTTACCTTGGCAATGTTCCCGGTCCTGACCGTGATGTACGTGAAGCTCGCGCACACCGAAGAGCAGGACGCCCGAGCGGAGTTCGGCGATGCCTACGACAAGTACGCGTCCGAGGTGCCGGGATTTATTCCGAAGCTCAGCCGGCTCTTCGGGCAGGAATCGAGCGGTGGGTACCGCCATGGCTAGCCGGCGAACGATAGCCGCTCTTCTGAGCGCGCTTGGCGTCGCCGGCACTTTGAGCAGCGGCGGTGTTGCCGCGGAAACCGACCAATCGAAAACCGCTGGGGGAGTGACGGTTTATCTCGGCGTCGTCCCGGCAGAAATTGTAAAAGGGCTGCCTGCGAGCGGTGCGACGGAGCGGCCGATGCACGGCGGCATTCCGAAGGGTCCGCATGAGTATCACTTCGTTGCCGCGGTCTTCGATGCGGCGAACGGCGCGCGTGTTTCGGATGCGGTTGTGACTGCGGAGGTCGCTGGTCTCGGGTTGTCCGGCAGCAAGAAGAAGCTGGAGCCGATGCAGATCGCGGGTACCACAACTTACGGCGGCTTCTTCGATCTACCCGGCTTTGATCTCTACACGGTGAAACTCACTGTCGAGCGCAGCGGGGCCAGTGCGGCTGCTCTTCAGTTCAAGTACGATCACCGCCGGTAATCGGCCATCCAGCTCAACGGATTAGCCCCCGTCGCGGGGCAGTGGGCGCGGGATAGGAACTAGCCGAGGATGAGCTCATTGCTACGGCTCTTCCGCATCGCGTTCGAGACACTGCGCTTCGCAAGCAGCTTCGCTCTTGCGCGATTGCACCTCACGCGCGGGCCGTTCAGTCCGCCCGAGCAACTCTGGTTGAGCTTTGCGCGGCTCGGGACAACCTTCATCAAATTCGGGCAGGCCCTGAGCATGCGGCGGGATATTCTTCCCGACGAATACGTTACTGCCCTGCAGTCGCTGCAAGACCATATCTCACCATTTCCAACAAAGACCGCGATCGTAGAGATCGAGCGGGGCCTTGGCCGCCCCATCAAGGAACTCTTTTCCAGTTTCGACGAGAAGCCGCTTGCTGCCGCCTCGGTCGCGCAAGTCCATGGCGCATCGCTCCACGATGGACGCCAGGTGATCGTGAAGGTGCGCCGCCCGGGCATCAAGACGCAGATCGACCGCGACATGCACGCGCTCGGCGCGGTGGCGCGGCTCGCCATCGCCCTGATCCCGCGCCTGCGGCATTACCAGCCCTTGCGGATTATCGACGAGATCTGGAGCAACCTGCGCAAGGAAATCGACTTCCGCCAGGAAGCGCGCAACATCAAGCGTTTCGTGGTGGCCTTCGCCGATTGGCCGACCATCCACATCCCGCGCGCTATCGATGGCCTTGTCAGCGAGACCGTGATCGTCCAGGAGCGCAGCAGCGGCTGCCGAATCGACGATCCCGCGATCAGGACGGAGGGGGCGCAGCTGGCCCAAAACTTCGTCGACGCGTACCTGTACCAAGTCTTTGTTCTCGGCGTGTTCCATGGCGATCCGCATCCCGGCAACATCTTCATCACGGCCGAGAAAAAAATCTGTCTCCACGATTTCGGGCTGGTTGGAATTCTTGACGGGGCCGCACGCCGCGAGCTTGCCGCTTTCGCCAGTGCCTTCATTCACCAGGACGCAGACTGGCTCCTCGACGCCGCGATTGATCTCGGCGTGCTGGGCGGGGAGATGAATCGCGCTGAATTCCGCCATGGACTGGCGGAAATCATTGCCGATTATGCGGCACGTCCAGTCAAGGATTGGTCGATGGCCGAAGCGTTCCTGAGGATTAGCCGCCTCGGCCAGGCGCAAAACGTGTTCGTCCCTTATGAGCTCATCGTGCTGATGCGTGCCATGTTCAATGCCGAGCATGCGGTGCGCACGCTGGATCCGGAGTTCGAGCTGCTGGAAAGCCTGCAGACGAAAGGGCCCGAGGTACTGAAGGCCGCGATGGAGCAGGCCGACTGGGACACCATGATCGATCGCCTGAAACACGGCACCCTGGCCGCTGTGCAAGAACTGCCGGTCTTATTGAGCTCGTGGACTCGGCGGCTGAACCGGGAAGGGGAGGGTTTGGGGCTGAGTTTGCGGCTTCACGGTCTTGAGGATTTGGAGACACACCTCGACCGCAGCAGCAACCGCATTGCGCTCGCAGTCGTCACTTTGGGTCTCTATATTGCCGGATCGCTGCTCATGCTGCATAGCGTCGGTCCGCGGCTTTACGACGACATTCCCGCTCTTGCAACGGTGGCCTATGCCTTGGCGCTATGGTTCACTCTTCGGCTGGCTCGCGGCATCTCCCGGTCAGGGCGGCTTTAGCGAGACCATACCCATCGGGGCATTTTAGTCGGGTTCCGGTCGACGCTCTCATGCCGATCAAGTTGAAAGGAAATTATTCAATCCGGCTCCGGAGTTTGCTCTAGATCAAAGCCTTGGGCGACGCGTGCCCAATGCTTCTAACCGGGAGGCGACAGGCAAGGAGCAGGTGCCATGGCACATTCCGCAGTCAAAGTGCTCAGAGACAAGCCAGCGCAACCGGCAGAGACCACCCATCCGCTGACGCACCGCTTGCTACGGAGACTTCGCTCCGAATTAGACGAGGTCTTTGATCAATTTTCCCGTCGCGTTGAAGAGTTTCCAACATTGCATCCGTTGCACCGCATCGCTGACATCGAGCGCCGGCTGCATCACGGCATGCCGCTGAGCTCCATTGTCGCGGCCGTCGATGTGGTGGAAGAAGACAAGCTGTTCCGGGTCAGCGTGGAGCTGCCGGGTGCCGAGGCAAAGGACATCGAGGTATCAGTCTCCGACCACACGCTTGTCGTCAAGGCAGCAAAGAAGAACGACAGAGAAGAGCAGGCTCAAAGCTACTATCTCCGCGAGCGCGAATACGGCTCGTTCGAACGATTCATCGAAATGCCAATCGGAGTCGACCCCGACAAGATCGCGGCGCAATTCGCCAACGGTGTGCTGACGATCGAACTGGCCAAGACCCCCGAAGCCGTCAGAAAGCACAAGAGAATTCCCGTCGAGGGCAAGTAGCCGGGACGATGGTCTCTTCGGTTCCAACTGGTTGCGTCCATGTTTGATCTCGTCCTTTCGCAGCTTGACGATCGCGATGACGTAGAGGTCGTCGAGCGTAAGGGGGCCGGCCATCCGGACACGATCTGCGATGCCCTTGCCGAGACGCTGTCCCACAGTCTCTGTCGCGAATACCAGGGCAGGTTCGGCCATGTGCTGCATCATAATGTCGATAAGGCGCTCCTGTGCGGCGGCCGGGCGATGCCGGCCTTCGGCGGCGGCGAGGTGACCGACCCTGTCAGAATCTTCCTGGCCGGACGTGCTATCACCAACGTCGGAAACGAGACAATTCCAGTCGAGGACATCGCCATTGAGGGCTCTCGAGCCTGGCTGAAGGCCAATCTCCATGCTCTGGACTCCGATCGTCACGTCCGTATCGAGGCTCTGGTTCATCAAGGCTCGCAAGATCTGCAATCGCTGTTCACTCGGGGGAACGCACAGCCAATTCCGCTTGCCAACGACACCTCGTTCGGCGTCGGCCACGCCCCGCTCAGCCCTCTTGAACGGCTCGCACTCAACATCGAGCAGCGACTGCATGAGCGCGATCGCACGCATGACCATCCGGCTTGGGGCGAAGACATCAAGATCATGGCCGTTCGAAGCGGAGGGCACCTCAAGCTCACAATCGCCTGCGCCATGATCGGGCGGTTCCTCACGGACATCGACAGCTATCTGCAACAAAAGACCGCGCTCGCCGAGTACGCTCGCGAACGCGCAAGCGAGCAGGGATTTGGGGATTGCGAGGTGGCCGTCAACGCCGCCGACGATACGGCGTCCGGCAGCATCTATCTGACCGTGACCGGGACCTCCGCGGAGGCTGGCGACGACGGGCAGGTCGGTCGGGGAAATCGCGTCAATGGTCTGATCACCCCGTGGCGGCCGATGAGCTTGGAAGCTGCCGCCGGCAAGAACCCCGTCAGCCATGTCGGCAAGATTTACAATATTCTGGCAAAGCGAATAGCCGAGACAGTGGTAACCGCCATTCCGCAAGTTTTCGCAGCGCAGTGCCTCATCGTCAGCCGCATCGGCGCGCCGGTGTCAACGCCAGCTCTAGTTCATCTCAAGCTGGCAACGCCGGACGGCTTCGCCCTGGAGCGGCTAAGAGAGGCGACTGCGGAGGTCGCGTCGGATCATCTGGGCCGGATTCCGGAACTGGTCGGCGAACTCGTCGCCGGGAAAATCGCCGTTTTCTGAACTGCGGATCCATGAAACCGAGCCAATCTAAAGGACTGGCCTGATCTAAATCAATCCAGAGTCATCCGAACGGAGCATTAATTGCATGACCCTCCAGGCGGGGGAGGACATAATGCGCGTTTTCTGGATGTCCATTGCGGCTGCGGCTGTAATCGCGATTGCAGCGGTGTACATCCTCGATGGAAGTTGGCAGCAGACCTCGGATACAGCGTTTACGTCCGCAACGAACGTGCGTTTTCCTCACCAGGAGAATAGCCACAACCTGGTTGGTAAGACTTGGGAGTCTGCTAGGGATCATTAGCGTCAACCGTCGGGGCGTGCGCTTTGAGTGCGGCGTTGAGCAATCGCCATGACAAGCTCTGTCTTCACGGCAAACGCTTTGACGAAGACCTACATCTCCGGCGAGATGCAGGTGCATGCTCTGACCAACGTCGACCTCGAGATTGCTGAGAAGGAAGTCGTTGTCCTTCTCGGACCGTCGGGGAGCGGCAAGACGACCTTGCTCAATATCATGGGCGGGCTCGACCATCCGACGAGTGGCAGGCTGTTTTTCCGGGACCTCGAGCTCACCCGGCTCGACGACCGCGAACTCACAAGCTACCGACGCCAGCACGTGGGCTTCGTGTTCCAGTTCTACAATCTCGTACCCAGCCTCACCGCCTATGAGAACGTCGCGCTGGTCACCGAGATCGCCGACCGTCCGATGCGCCCTGACGAGGCGCTTTCCCTGGTCGGGCTCGAAGCACGGATGCACAATTTTCCCGCCCAGCTTTCCGGCGGCGAGCAGCAGCGGGTCGCTATTGCCCGCGCGATCGCTAAACGTCCCGCCGTGCTGCTCTGCGACGAGCCGACCGGCGCGCTGGATTCCAAGACAGGGATTCGCGTCATCGAAGCGCTGCTCGGCGTCAACCGCCAGCTCGGTACCACCACACTGATCATTACTCATAATGCCAGCATTCAGACCGTCGCCGATCGTGTGCTGTTCTTCACAGATGGTCGCATTTCGAGCGAACGCAGGAACGAGAAACGCGCTGCGACAGCCGAACTTGCCTGGTGAATGTCATGCGAGCCCTCGATCTCAAGCTGTTTCGCGATTTGACCAGGCTTTGGGCCCAGGCGCTTGCGATCTCACTCGTCATTGCGGGCGCTGTGGCAACACTGGTGCTCGCGGTCGGCTCGATTCGATCCCTGGTGGAAACGCGCGACGCCTATTACGAACGAAATCAATTTGCCGATGTCTTTGCGCAGGTCAAACGCGCGCCGAAGAAGCTCCTCGAACAGATCGAGGAAATTCCTGGCGTCGCCACTGCCGAAGCTCGCATCGTCAAGCTTGCTCTACTGGACATGCCGGATTCCCGCGAGCCGGTGACGGGACAATTCATTTCGCTTCCCGACGAGCCCGAACAGCATCTGAATCGCATCTATCTGCGTTCAGGCCGGACGCCCGAGCTTGGAAGGGCTGAAGAGGTCGTGGTCTATGACGGTTTTGCCGTGGCCCACGACTTGGGGCTCGGATCCCGCTTCTCTGCGATTCTCAATGGCCGCAAGCAAGAACTCATCGTCGTCGGCACGGCGCTGTCGCCGGAATTCATCTACACGATAGGTCCCGGCGAGACCATCACCGACAACCGCCGTTTCGGCATCATCTGGATGTCCGAAAAGGCTCTCGCCAACGTTTATAACCTGGACGGCGCATTCTCTTCGGTGACGGTCAAGCTCCTGCGCGATGCTTCGGAATCCGAGGTCATCAAGCGTCTGGATGGATTGCTAGACCCGTATGGCGGCCAAGCCGCTTACGGGCGGAAAGACCTCCCATCTCATGCATGGGGTGAACACGGGCTCGACATGCTCCGCAACATGAGCAGGACGTTGCCTGCAATATTTCTGGTCGTCGCAATCTTCCTCATCAATCAATGGCTCAACCGCATCGTCACGCTGGACCGCGAGCAGATCGGGCTCCTGAAGGCGCTGGGCTACCGGAATATCAGCATTGCCGCGCACTACCTGAAGTTCGTGCTCGTGCTGGTCGCTATTGGTACGGTGATCGGCGGCATCGCTGGCACCTGGCTGGGGGCCTACGTCACCGGGATGTATGGAAGGCTGCTCAACCTTCCGTTCCTGATCTTCATCAGAAGCCCGGATCTCTACGTGTTGGGCGGCGCTCTCAGCCTGGTTGCCGGGATCGCAGGTGCCGTTCGCGCTTTGCGCGCGGTCACGACCCTGCCACCGGCCGTTGCGATGCAACCGCCGGCGCCGCAACGGTTCCGACATGTGTTGCCGGCAGCATTGGCGATCGACAGGCTCGCCTCGCAGCGGACCATGATGATGTTGCGCAACGTCTCCCATCATCCGGTCCGGGCTGTCTTCACCATGCTGGGCATGGCGCTCGCAACCGCGATCATCATCGTGTCGCAGTTCCTGATCGACACCACCGAAGACCTGATCAACGTGACCTATTTCATTTCCGAGCGGCAGGCGGCGTCGGTCAGCTTTGCCGAGAAGCGCCCGCTCAACGTTGTCAATCAGATCGCCCGGCTTCCCGGCGTGCTGACAGCCGAACCTTACCGGGAGCTTCCCGTGCGCATCCGAAACGGCAGCGTCGAACGCCGGATTCTGATCAGCGGCCGGCCGCGCGATGCTGACCTTCGCCGAATCATCAATGCCGATTTGCATGCCGTTACGTTGCCGAAGAACGGGATTGCCATCTCGGCCTGGCTCGCCGGGATCCTGGGGGTGCATGTTGGCGATTTCGTCGAGGTGGATCTCCTGGAAGGACAGCGGCGCACGGAGTCTCTACCGGTTGCCGTGTTGATCGAGGATTTCTTTGGCATTCAGGGCATGATGGACCTCGAGAGCCTCGCACGGCTGATGCGCGAGGCGCCAACTGTGACCTCCGTCAGCGTGATGCTCGACGATGACAAGAGCGATCTCTTCTACAGGACGGTCAAGTCGATGCCGGCCGTCAGCGGCGTGGGCGTACAGCGGCTTTCGTTGGTGAACTATCGAACCTTGCTCGCCCCGATCGAGACGAGCATGGCTACGATCTATTCGGGGTTTGCCGCGCTGATCGCGTTCGGCGTGGTGTACAGCAGCTCGCGAATCTTGCTTTCGGAACGGGCACGTGAGCTCGCCAGCCTCCGTGTGCTTGGCTTCGGCCGTGGTGAAGTGCTGGTTATCCTCCTGATGGAACTCGGGCTGCTTACGCTGCTCGCGCAGCCATTTGGCTGGGGCGCCGGTTACCTGCTGGCGTGGTTCATGAGATTCAATCTTGCAGGCGAGGTCATGCGGGGGCGCCTGATCATCGAACATTCGAGCTACGCGTTTGCCAGCGGAATCGTGCTCGCCGCAGCGGTGATTTCAGCATTGGTCGTGCGTAATCGGGTCAATCAGCTCGACCTTGTTGCGGTTCTCAAGACACGAGACTGAACCATGAGCAACATTTGGATCAAGCGGGCGGCATGGAGCGGAGCGATCGGCGTTGGTCTCGCCGGCCTTGTCTGGTTTGCCTGGCCGCGACCCACCCTTGTGGATGTCGCGACCGTAGCCAGAGGACCGATGGAGGTCACGGTCGATGACGACGGCAAGACCAACGTGCGCCACGTCTACACTGTTTCGGCGCCCGTCGCCGGAAAGGTCTTGAGGATCTCGCATCCGACGGGCGAACAGGGGCCTTCCCTCCATGTTGGCGACGAAGTGGTCGCCAATCAGACGGTCATCGCCTTGATGCAGCCGGCCCTTCCCAGCTTCATTGATGTGCGCTCGCACGATCAGCTCGCGGCCGAGGTATTGGCTGCCGATGCCGCCATCCAGCAACAGGAAGCCGAAGTGAAGCGGCTCGAGGCCGCGCTCGACTTCTCCCGGACAGAATTCCAGCGCGCCGAGACGCTCTCCCGGACGCAGTCCATCTCTGTCCAGGCGTTCGACAAGGCCAAGTTCGACGTGGCGACCAATGACGCGAGTCTCGCGAGCGCGCGCGCTCAGGTCGAAGTCCGGCGCGCCTTACGCGCAAGTTTGGCCGCCCGCTTGATCGACCCCGCCGGCGTCCCGCCGTCGGCGGAGCCCACGTGCTGCGTTCGGGTGCTTGCGCCGGCAAGCGGGCGGGTGCTGAAGATCGTGCAGGATAGCGAGGCGACGGTCCTGCCCGGAGCGCCGCTGGTCGAGATCGGTAATCCCCTCGATCTTGAGATAGTCGCCGATCTGCTTTCCACCGATGCGGTGCAGATCAAGGTAGGCGCGCTGGTGCGGATTGATGGCTGGGGTGGTTCAACGATAAAGGGGAAGGTGGTCCGAGTTGATCCGGCAGGTTTCCTCAAGGTGTCCGCGCTCGGCATCGAGGAGCAGCGGGTCCGCGTCACCATCGACTTCGTCGATCCGCCGGAAGCTTGGTCGCGACTTGGCCATGACTATCGGGTCATTGTGCATATCGTGACCTGGAGCGGGGACGATGCATTGACCGTGCCGGTCAGTGCGTTGTTTCGAAAGGGCGATGACTGGGCAGTGTTTGTGATCGAGAACGGGCGCGCGCAGACGACTATCGTGAAGATCGGACATCGGAACAATCGCATAGCCGAGGGCGTAGCGGGGCTGCCGGCCGGAACCCAGGTGGTGGTGCATCCAAGCGACAGGGTTAGCGACAGGACCAGAGTGGCTCAACGTCCGACGCAATGAAGAAATGAGGAAGTTTGCAGAGGCGCCCAAGTGGCCGAGCTTCGCTCTGATATCGATGATTTCACACGGCGCGATCTTGCGCTTCTCGGCAAGACTAGGCCGGTGCTCACAACCGGGACCGTCGGGCCGGCCGTGATCGTCATCCATGAGGTCTATGGCTTCACCCCTACCTTGGCGCGGTTCTGCCGCTGGGTTCGAGACGCCGGGTTTTGCGTCTATGCGCCGGTGCTGTTCGGAAGCGTCGACGCGAGCAACCCCGAGCGGATCCTACCGAGCCGCCTGTTTGGCCTGTGCATCTCGCGGGAGTTCTATCTGTTTGCGGCCGGCAAAAGCAGTCCAGTCGTCGAATGGCTGAAGGAGCTTGCCCGGCTCGCGCATCGCGAATGCGGCGAACTTGGCGTTGGCGCCATTGGCATGTGTCTCACCGGCACTTTGGCCCTGGCCATGGCTGTTGAGCCGGACGTGTTTGCGCCCGTGGTCGCCCAGCCCGGCCTGCCGTCGCATAAACCCGCGGCGATCGACGTGTCGGCCGCCGACCTGACCATTATCCGCGGTCGCGTTGAAAGGGAGGGCCTCCTCGTGCGCGGCTACCGGTTCGAAGGCGACAAATTCTGCCGGGCCGAGCGGTTCGAGACGCTACAGCGGGAGCTGGGCAAGGGTTTCGTCGGCACCACCTTGCCGGACAGTGCGGCCAATCCAAAGGGACGGAAGCCGCCGCACAGCCTGTTCACGACCGAACTCATTGACGCGGCGGGGCAGCCGACGCGCGCGGCTGTCGACGAAGTGATTGGATTCTTTCGCGAAAGGCTGCCCTCTCCGGTGAAGGTGTATCCATAATCCCCGGGGGCGCATCTCTGTCGCGGGGCAAAAATGGCGAAAAATCTGTTGCCCCGAAAGGCTGCTCCTATCGGAGGGTCGACGCGAAGTCACGGCGCCACCGAAGCGGCACCGCGCCCTATTGGTTCAGCTCCGGCGCTCGGCTTAAAAAGCACCTGATCTTCAGTCACGGACGATACGAGTTGCCAGTCAGCCTTTCCGCTTGACAGAGACCCTCTTGACCTTTGCTTGAGCCTTGGAGCCGTCCGGCGGACAGCAGGCTTTGCTCACGTCCGCTACGACCAGATTGCAGAGCTCCGGATGGCTGTCACAGCACTCGTTGACCAGAAAACCTATCAGCGCCCGCATGCCCTCGACGTTTGACCGGTAGATGATAGTGCGTCCCTCGCGGGTGCTGCGGAGCAGCCCGGCCCGTGCGTTACCCCTCAGTTGGGAAAGTTGGGCTAGCTTGAACGAAGCAAAGCTGGAGTTTCGATCCGCGCGCGCATATCGCGCTGTAAAATAAGGAAAATCTGGCGCACCCGACACGATTCGAACGTGTGACCTTTGCTAGGGCAGCGGTCCTATGCTACCAATCGCGGAACAACTCTTTCCACCAATCGCAAGAATCGGGCGTTGCGAGCCCCCGCAACCAACACGATGTGAAGAACCCAGCAATCTCAATAGATTGCTAGGTTTTGTTTTCGAGAGCTGAATGCCTAACGGCCCGTAAAGACGATGGCGGGATCGAGCGTAAGGACAGGCCGCGCACTGATTGCTGCGGCGACCACGCTGACTATGACGACCATCACGCTGCTGACGAGCGGGGTGAACCACATCATTCGGAATGGATACTCGGCTTCCACCGCAAACTGACTGGCAATGGCGCACAGGCCGAGGCCTAGGCCCGTTCCAAGCAAAGCGCTCAGGGCAACTTGAACGAAAATCATCGCAAGGAGCATTCGCGATGACGCGCCCATTGCCTTGAACACTGCGTATTGCCTGAGGTTTTCCGTCGTGAACATGTAGAGCATGATGCCGGTCACTCCGAATCCGACCGACATTGCGAGTGTCAGCATCGCCGCGATATCGCCGACATCTTCGGAGTTTTCCAGAAACCAACTCACCGTGTCGGCCTTGAAGTCGTCCGAAGTTCGTGCCCGCAGTCCGGTTCTGGCCTCGATCAGGGCAGCGAGATCGCTTGCCGCAACGCCCGGCGCAGCGCTCACAAGCACGAAGGTCATCCGGCGGCGCTCCGGCAACAGAATGCGAGAAGCGTTGGAATAGGTCGTGTACAGCAACGGCCTCGGCGGGAAGCGCGGCAGCGCCTCGGACTTGCCGACAACCGTCACATGGTGATCGTTGACCAGGAGCTCGTCGCCGACAGTGAGCGACCGGGTCGGCACATCCAGACGCGGTCCGCCTCCCGGCCACTGGTCGGCCGGGCGAAGCGGGGTCTGCAACTTGCCGCTGGTTCCTCCAGGGTCGGCGATCACCGAATCCGGCGTACGCAACGCCGCGGGCACCACGCCGTCTTTCGGAGGCGGAACACCGGCGAGGGTGGCGTCATCGACCCCGATGACCTGGAAGGATTGAAACTGGCCGTTCGCGAAGCGCACCTCGGCAGTGCCCAAGGCCATCGGGACGGCCGAGCGTACACCTTCGATGCTGCGCACGCGGTCGAGCGCGGAAGCCGCCATGTTGGTTGTTTTCTCGACGGAGCGCACCGCCGGATCCATGACCCACACGTCGACCGTCGGGTTCTCGCTGATGAGGGCAAAACCCCGCGTCATGAAGCCGGTGAAGTAAGACGCAGCAAATGTAACCAAGAAGGACGTGAAGGCGATGCCGAACACCAGCCCGGCATATTTGGCGCGGTCGCCCATGAGCATCTTGACGGCAACCCGCAGCATCTACCGGCTTGCCTCCCGCGGTTTCGCCGCAGTCGTACGCCCGGGCGAAGCTTCAACCGCCGCGGCGGGGGCGTCGATATAGACGTTCATACGCTGGCCGATGTAGATCGGCAATTCGCCGCGCTCGAAGCTGTAGATCACTTGCAGCACGCGCGTATCGGTGCGCTCGGTGCTCTCCCCGGTCAGCGACACTTTCGGAACTGCATAAGGTTCGATCCGTTCAAACCTGAGCTGTACCTTCAGGTCCGGATTGCCTGGCACGTATGCAACTGCGGCTGCCGTAGGCTTCACCCGCCAGGCGTCGTTCTCGTTGACGTCTACACGCACGTGCAAGCGCGTATCGTCGCCCAAGAGCATGAGCGGCGGGTTCACTACGCCGCTCTGCGCGTATTCACCGGGATGGATCTTGATCTGTAGGATACGGCCGGCCAGAGGGGCGCGAATGATGCGCCGTTCGATCTCGACCTTCAGCTGTTCGACCTGAGCGTTTGCAGATGCGAGAATAGCGTCGTCGATGCCGACGTCGAACCGGCGGTTGGCCAGGTCCACAGCGCTGATCGAACTGCCCCTGGTGAGGCCTTCGCCAACTTCAAGCAGATTCCTGGCTTTCGCCAGCGTCGCTTCGCCTTCTCGGACTTTCGCTCGAGCGACCAGGAGTTGGCCTTGCACGTCGCGGTCGTCGATCTTGAACAGGACATCTCCGCTCTTGACGCGGTCACCCCATTTCACGGCGATTGCCGTGACGATCCCAGAGACGGGCGTCCCGATGGCGATGTTTTCGGAACTCGCTTCGACGATGCCCGCGCCGGCCACGGAGGTCGCAAACGGTGACACCGCAGGATTGACTACCGTGGACGCGCCCCGAGGCGTGCGCTCACCGAGCATGACCGCAGCAATGGCGAGGCCTAACCCGACGACCGCCAAGAGCGGAAGAAGCATTCGACGAGTCATAGCGCGGATGCCCCGTTGGTTACCTCGATGATTTTTCCGTCGTCCATATGCGCAATACGGTCGGCGAACTGAAAGATGCGCGGATCATGGGTGACGACGATAAGCGCACGGTCGTGCTTTTTGCCTGCACCGCGGAGCACATCCATGACTGCAACGCCGGTGTCGTGATCGAGATTGCTGGTCGGTTCGTCGCAGACGATCAGTTTCGGGTCATGAACCAGGGCACGGGCGATGGCGACGCGCTGCTGCTGGCCGCCGCTCAGCTCGCTTGGCAGCACATTCGGGCGCGAACCGAGACCGACCGCCTCGATCGCCTCGCGCGCCCTGCTCTCCGCCATTTTTTGCGGAGTTCCATTAATCAGCAATGGTATCGCTACGTTTTCGACAGCAGAGAGGCTGGGGAGGAGGTTGAACATCTGGAATACGAACCCGATCTGTCCGCCCCGGAGCGTAGCGCGTTCCGTCTCATTCATGCGCTGGAGGTCATGGCCCAGCACGATGCACTCACCGGAATCCTGGCTGAGAATAGCACCGATAATCGAAATCAGCGTCGTCTTGCCGCACCCGGAGGGGCCGACCACCATCAGAAGCTCACCCTCGCGCACATCGAGGTCGACACCGCGCAGCGCCGTTACCTTGGCGTCACCGCTGCCGTAGCTCTTGACCAGACTCCTACACCGGACGGCGAGACTATTGTTCGATCCCATCGTAGTAAGTCCCGAGGGCAGGCAGATCGCCATTTTACAAGATACTTGTGATCAACCGGTCGGCTCGCGTTCCCTCCCAGTAGACTGCGCGGACGAGGAAAGCCGCGACGATCCCGGTCAAGGCTCCGCCGAGAACATCACTCGCGTAGTGGGTTCCAATATAGACGCGGGAGGCCGTCACCAGCACGGCGGCGGCCAGGAACCAGAGGCCAGGGCGTCGCATCCCATGCAACAGGAAGGCGGCCGCAATTGCGAACGTGGCCGTCGCGTGATCGGAAGGAAAAGAGGGATCGTTGCTTGGGGCGACCAGGAGGTGAGTGACGCCGCTGTCGTATGGACGCATGCGATGCGCAAATAACAAGATGAGTTGGTTGAGTGCCAGGCCGAGGAGAAAGGAGAGTCCTGCCGCGACCAGGACGTGCCGGGTTTGCGGCCGGCCGGTTCTCCGCCACCATTGTCCGGCCACAGCAAGCACGAGGAGCGGGACGCCCATCGCCGAGACCCACACCATCAGAAAATCGATTGCGGTGCTCGCTCCAGCGAGGTTGTTGATTGCGTGTGTGGCTGCAGCGTCAAGTTCGTACATCGGAAAATCCGGATTCTGGCTTCAAAGTGCGACCCCCATGCAGCCTTCAATGAGTGGCGCCCAGATGCTGGCCGGAATGCCGTGGCGTGTCGCTGAGGTACGGTTGTCTCGGATGTCGTCGCGCCCACTCTGTGCCCTTCATCGGTTCTCGTCGTGGGCGTCGAAGACGCGCTGGGCGTAGCTGTCGAGCAGCGCCTCGCAGGCGCGTAAGCGCGCTGCGGCTTCCTCGGCCAAGGGCGCACCGTAGAAATCAAGCTTCTTTATCTTCTCAAGCCAGCCCTGGAGCTTCTTCAGGTCGGTGTCCTCCTCCTCGAGTTCCGCATAGGTGAATTTGTTGATTGCGATTTCCTTGGCGATCTCCTTCTCGAAATCCGCGCACCGCCCCAGGAACTCGCGATATTGCTCGTCACGGTCGACTTTGAAGCGCGCCACGACTTTCTCTTCCTGGGCATGATCGAGAGCGATCGTCTCCAGGATCACAGCCTCACCGCCCATCCCCGAGATGTCGTTCTCCAGCATCTTCAGTCGGCGAACATGGTCGTCGGTCTTCGGCAGGAGGCAGACGCCGTTCTGTAGATAGACCGCTCCCATCCCCTTCAGCCGGCGCCATAGCGCGATGCGCTTGGTGGTAGGCTCAGAGGGCACTTTGTACGTCAGGAGTAGCCACGATGGAGAAACCATTGCTCTATATTAATGCAACGATCGTTACAATTCAATTAGAACAGATCGTGTCCGACTACGTTAACGGAAGGTGCCTAGTTTGTACCCCTCATACTCGTACGGGCGGGGCGAGGGTGGGCCCGCTTCAAGCACCACCGCTAATTTACCAATGACGGCGCGAAAGAACCATTTCGCAGAGATGGGGTGTTGCGCCTCCAGGATGTGAAACCTACGGGGGGTTCGAACAAGCGACGGGTTCCGGCACGCCATTAGGATGCTTCCCAGCGAGCCAGGCTGCGCAGGGCTCCCGCGATTGTGGGTTTCGCGATGTAGCGAACCTCCGCCATCGTGCCAGGCGCTCACGCCACCATGCTGAGGACAAACAGCGGTTCGCCTTGTCGGTGATTGCGTATGATTCCCTCCCTGGGCACCACATAACGCTTTTCCACGCTGGAGCACGATCTCGTACGATTGCGTTCGCTAGATGATCGGCGCGAAGGGCGCTTGCGGATTTCTCTCCCTGGGGCTCGCTAAGTTCACGTACGTTCAAATCCAGCCCCCGCAACCAAGCCGCCGCGCGCCTCGCGACGCTTGCCTCCTCCTGGAGCGAAAGGGCTGACAGGTGTGCCCTTGGTCCGTCGTTTTGGGCAGGCCATCCGCTTTACGCCCGGCTCGGCTATCCAAATGGCGAGTGTCCCGGAAGCCGTTGCTCGTTCGTCGCGGAGCGTGGCGCACCATCCGGGCAGTGTGTCTGGTCAACTGTGGCCGCGCACAGCCTCTATGAAATGCGGCCAGCACCGGGCGCATCTGCCGCCGATAGCCCCAATCGTTCTCAAGCAGGTTGATCATCCTGGCGAGAAGCTCGCGCAAGATGCGCGGCTTTCGCCGGACGACGTATCAGTCTGATTGATCGACGATCGTCTCGCATTGCGGCGTCGATCTGGACGCTGCAGTCGACGGCAACATCAACTCCTCGGATTGCACCATCGCGACCAAAGAAAGGGATGACGAGAGTCAGTCCGGCTGACGTTCTCGCAACTTGATGCGAAGAGGAGAACTCCCATGGATCGAAGGTGGATTTTGGCCGGAGGCGGCCATGTCACGATCATGGCGGGGTTGATGATCGCCCGCATCAGGCGCCGCTCCGTCACCTTGAAGGTCTCGGACTCGGCCTCACGTAGCAGCCCGCGCGAGAGCGGGCGGTAGGTCACGGGCGTGACGCTTCCCACGTGCGCGATGTCTCACGCCCGCGATCCTCTGGCTTCCGGCCCAAAACGTTTCGCGGCCTTACAAAGCCAAGCTTCGGAACCGTTGACAAACCCGTCTGTCGCGCTCTTATTTGCGCGTACGGGGAAGCGATCTCCCCGTGAGGCGACATGCCCAAGAATCGCGTCCGGTTTTTCGAAAGGACGCTGCATGTCTGCCAATTCCGCGCTCTTCCCCCAAAAATTCGTCCGTCGATCGATGCCGCCTGTGCGCACAGGCGCTGGCTCCCTCCCTGGCTCGCCAATTCGAGCCGGCGCGCCGCCATTCGGCTCATTCGGCAATCGTCAGCGATCTAAGGGAGGACTGCCATGACCTATACCATGAAGCCGCTGTCCTGCGACCCGAACCGCATTCGCGGCATGTCGGAGCGGATGATCATCAGCCACTACGAAAACAACTATGGCGGCGCGGTGAAACGACTCAACCTGATCGACGAGAAGCTGGCTGAACTCGACTACGCAAGCGCGCCCGGCTTCTTGGTGAATGGGCTGAAGCGCGAACAGCTGATCGCAACAAATTCAATGGTCCTTCATGAAGTGTTCTTTGACGGGCTCGGCGGCGAGAGCGAGCCGGGACCGACTCTGAAGGATGCGATGGCGCGCGACTTTGGTTCGTATGATCGCTGGCGGGCCGAATTCATTGCGATGGGCAAGGCGCTTGGCGGCGGCTCCGGTTGGGTGCTGCTGACCTGGTCGCCACGGGATCGCAAGCTCACCAATCAGTGGGCCTCCGACCACTGCCACACGATGGCCGGCGGCACGCCCATTCTGGCGCTCGATATGTACGAGCATTCCTATCACATCGATTACGGGGCCAAGGCTGCCAACTATGTCGACGTCTTCATGGCGGCGATCAATTGGCCTGCGGTGCAGCGGCACTATGACCGGCTGTGGAGGTTAAGCCAATTCGGGCAGGACTACTGGGACAAGAGGTCTAATCAAGGAGGATCCGATGCGGACTAACCTTACGCTGGGTATTTCGATTCTCGCAGCGTCGTTGTCTGGCGTGGCCAGCTCGGCGATGGCGTCCGATTGGACGATTTTTAGCGAGCCGTTCATCTCAACTGCACATGCGCAAGCGATCGACTGGCAAAAGGTCGACGAGACGCTCGGCCGCAAGCCGGCCGTGTCCGGCGATGTACATCGATATGGATTCCCGCGGACCGATCTGACAGTGACGCTGGACGGCGTCACCATCAAGCCATCCTTGGCACTTGGCGGCTGGATCGCGTTCAAGCCTGCACGCGGCGGGGCCATGGCAATGGGTGATCTCGTGCTGCTGGAAACCGAGGTCACTCCGGTCGTCGCCAAGCTCACCGAGGGCGGTTTCGAGATCACCGCCATTCACAATCACTTGCTGCGTGCCAACCCTGCCACGTTCTATTTGCACGTCTTGGGCCATGGCGATCCGGTGAAGCTCGCCGGCGCAATCCATGACGGGCTCGCCGCCAGCAAGACGCCGCTCACGGTTACGGCCACGGCATCGCCGCCGCCGGCGATCGATCTCGACACCGCTCAGCTCGATCAGATCATCGGCGTCAAGGGCCAGAACAATGGCGGCGTCTACGCCTTTGCTGTGCCGCGACGCGATCCCGTGAGCGAAGGCGGGATGGAAATGGCGCCCGTCGGCCCGATGGGCGTTGCACAAGCTATCAACTTTCAGCCGACCGGCGGCGGCAAGGCCGCAATCACCGGCGATTTCGTGTTGACCGGCAACGAAGTCAATCCCGTCATCAACGCACTGCTTGCAAGCGGCATCGAGGTGACGGCGGTCCACAGTCACATGCTCGACGAGCAGCCCCGGCTGTTCTTCCTGCACTTCTGGGCCAATGACGACGCCCTGAAGCTCGCCAAGGGCTTGCGCTCGGCCATCGACAAGACGGCGAGCACGAAGAGCTAGCAGGACGCAATCGCGCGCCGGAACAGGCCCGTGCGCGAGGTCAAACTTCCGAGGAGGGGAATCGTAATGAAAAAAGTTGTTCTCGCTCTGTCAATGCTCGTCGGTCTCGTTGCTGCTGATCAGGCAGCCTTGGGACAAACGTGCAGGGTCTGCGCCGAGCAGCGTACCGCGTGCATGAAGAACTACGCCGGGCCAGCCTGCAAGACCGAGTATCAGATGTGTCTGAAGTCTTGCAAAAAGTAGGAACGATTGGATTGAGAGGCTTCCGGGTGAACCGCCTCATCGCGACACTCGCTACCGGCATCGGGGGCTTGATTGCCCTCGATGCCGGCTTTGTCGCCGCGGAAAACCTGCGGAAATTATCGGGCGCACAAATCCGGGCAAGGTTCGCGGGGATGCAGCTCACCGATGAGGTGCATTATCGCTTTGCCTACGAGCGTGACGGGACGCTGAGAAGTTTTGCGATGGGAGTGAAGAAGCGCGGCAAGTGGGTCATCGATAAGGACCAGATTTGCCTCTATCTCCAGGAGCCGGACGACGGCTGCTATGACGTAGCGCTTTCTGGCAAGACCTTCACACTGACGCCTACCGGACTGGGATCGCCTCTGGACGGCATTCTCCAACCTATCTCCGATCCACAGTGAGGACGCAGATGTCGCCGCCAATCGTTGAAAGGGTCTCCCAGGAGAAAACCGACTTCAGGAGCTTGAGATGACAGCGACGTCAATCCCCGAGCGCGGCCGCATGACAGAGCTTGCACTCTATTTCCTGCGCCTCGGTTTTCTCGGCTTCGGTGGCCCGGTCGCGCTGGTTGGTCAGATGGAGCGCGAGCTGGTCAACGATAAGAAGTGGCTCAGCAAGGAGCAGATGCGCGAGTCCATTGCCATTTGCCAGTCGCTTCCCGGTCCGCTCGCGATCCAGGTCGGCATCTACATCGCCTGGCTTCGCGGCGGCTTTTGGGGCGCCTGGCTCGGCGGATGGTGCTTCATCCTGCCCAATTTCGTAATCGTCGCCGCGCTAGGAGCGCTCTACGTTTATCTGGGCGATCTGCAGCCGGTAACCGCGATCTTCTACGGCGTCAGTCCCGCCGTGATCGCACTGATCCTGCATTCCTGTTACCGGCTGGCCAAGCTAGGCATGGAGGATTGGTTGCAATGGGCAATTGCCGCCGTTTGCCTCGTGGTCACGGTAATTTTGCAGGCCGAAGTCGCGATCTTGTTTATCGGCGCCGGCATTGTCGGGATTCTCTACTACGGCAGCTTGTTCAAGCGCACGCCTGCCACCCTGTCGGGGGTTGCCATCGTGCCTGCGGCAACGGCCCCGATCGCTTCCGTCGCAACAGGGTCGACACTTGCCAAGCTTCTGTTGTTCTTCCTGAAAGCTGGTTCGCTCACCTTCGGCAGCGGGCTCGTCATCGTCCCGTTCCTCGAGCAGGGCCTCGTGCAGCAATATGGCTGGCTCAACGAACGGGAGTTTCTCATCGCGGTTGCGGTCGGCATGATCAGCCCGGGACCCGTGGTGATCACCGCGACCTTCGTCGGCTATCTGGTCGCGGGATTCTGGGGGTCGCTTGTCTCAACCATCGGCATCTTCCTGCCGTCGTTCCTGCTGGTGCTGATCGTTGCGCCGTTTCTGGCGCGCCATCGGGGAAACGTCAACGTCCAGGGGTTCGTCAAAGGTGCATATGCGGCGGCGATCGGAACGATCTTGGGCGCGTGCATCCTGCTCGGCAGGATCGCGATCGGCGACTGGCTGACCGTAGCGATCGGTATCGTCTCGCTTGGGGTGTTGTTCCGCTGGAAGGTGAGCAACCCGGTCCTGATTGCGGGAACGGCGGTGGTTGGCCTGATCGCCTATCCGCTGCTGCAGCCGGCATGGGTGATGGTGAAATAGCAGCTTTGATAAAGGGCAGGGGGCATCTCGATGAATGTGAGGAGGTACCCCATGACCAGACGAAAAATCCTACTTGCGTCCGCCCGCGGCTTCGTGATCGTCGCTCTGGCGGGATCGTTTGCTGGCCCTCGCTTAGCTCTAGCGATTGGCCCGGATGAACAACAGGCCGAACTGGCGAACGCAATGGGTAACGCAAAGGTAAGTCTGCAGCAGGGTTTTACCGCTAGCGAACGCGAAGGTCAGCCGATTTCCGGAAAATTTGAGGTCGAAAACGGGAAACTCCAGCTTTCCGTCTATACCGCAAAGGAAGGAAAGTTCTTCGAAGTCATCGTCGATCACATGACCGGAAATATCGCCAAGGTCGAGCCTATCACCGAAGGCGAAGACCTTACCCACGCCAAGGCGCAAAAGGCTGCGATGGACAGGGCAAAGGTCAAGCTGGCGGACGCTGCAGAGAAAGCGAAGGGAATCGTTGGGGAAGCGCTGGTCGTGAGCGCCATCCCAGAGCTGAAAGGCGACAGTCCGGTGGCCGCGGTTGTCCTGCTGGCTGGAAAGCGGTTCTCGACCGTTTCGGAACCGCTCAGCTAGCCGGTTAAGGTGTCCAGTACCGATCTCGTTTGTCGACGGAAATAACGTCGAATGATCACGCGCGCGGTGACAATGGCCAAAACGCCCGGCATGGACGCCTTTTTCACCGCAGCCGCGGCTCTTTGCTTTGTGGAGGTGAGTGCCATGGCAGACAACATAGCCAATTTCGAAGCCGATGCGGTCGGCGCTCCGCCGAAAGGCTGGACAGCAACCAAGACCGGTACGGGCGATCCGAAATGGACGGTCGAGCAGGATGAAACCGCTCCGTCGCATTCCAAGATCGTCAAACAATCCGGGCGCGCATCCTATCCGATCCTGTTGAAGAACGACGCAAACATTAAGGACGGCTTCATTGAGATGAAGTTCAAGGCCGTTGCCGGTGCCGAGGACCGCGCCGCCGGTCTCGTCTGGCGGGCGAAGGACGCAAACAATTATTACATAGTCCGCGCCAATGCGCTGGAGGACAATGTCGTTCTTCACAATACCGTCAACGGCGTTCGGAGAGCTCTTGATAAAGGCGGCTATGGGGTCGACATTTCCGTGCCTTCCAACCAGTGGCTCAGCCTGCGCGTCGAATTCAAAGGCAGCCATTTCACGACGATCTATAATGGCAGGAAGCTGTTCGAGGTCGATGATCAAACGTTTGCCGAAGCTGGAATGGTGGGCTTGTGGACCAAAGCCGACAGCGTAACGCTGTTCGACGCGATCGTTTACGGCCAATCGAATTAGTTGGAGCGCCTCAGGTCGAGGCACGGTCATGAACGCATTCGTCGCCGTCGTTGTCGCCAGCTTGCTTGCGCGCACGAGCTACCAAATGGCGCGCAGTCCGGTGCTGCCGACTTTTGCCGCTAATCTCGGCGCCTCTCCTGAGTTCATCGGCGTCATCGTTGCTGCTTCCACCATCACCGGCATCTTCTTCAAGCTGCCATCCGGGGCGCTTTCCGACGTGCTCGGGCGTAAGCGGATGATGGTGATCGGTGCGCTCTTCTTTGCAGCCCCGCCATTCCTCTATCCGTCGGTCCAAGAGCCTTGGTCGCTGCTTGCGCTTCGCTTCGTGCACGGTTTCGCCACTGCGATCTTCTCTCCGGTCGCGTCGGCCTATGTGGCGAGCCTCACCGAGAGCGGCCGTGGCGCCCGGTTGGGTTGGTTTTCATCGGCGAACGACATTGGCGCGACAGCCGGGCCGCTAATCGGAGGAGTGGTACTCTATTTTACCGCTAGCTACTCGTTGACCTACCTCCTTGTCGGCGCACTCGGTGTGATCGGCCTGCTGCTCGTGCTGCGGCTTCCCGATGTTGATAGCCTACCAGTCAAGGCAAAGACTCTCGGCGCGCGAGCGGCGGAATTCCGGCAGGGCCTGGTCGAGGTGTTGAGGACACCACCCATCTTTGTCGCGGCCGGAATCGAAGCCATTATGTATCTCGGCTATGGCGCCTTTCTCGGATTCCTGCCGCTCTATGCCAAGCATGTGGGCCGCAACGACGCAGAGATCGCGTTCATTTTCGGCGTGCAACTCGCACTCGCGGTGGTGTCAAAACCCATTGCGGGAAGCCTGTCCGATCGCGTAGGGCGCATACCGGTCATCATCATCGGACTCCTGCTTTGCGCAAGCGCCCTTCCGCTGATGTTCCGGAGCGAAAACCTGATGGTTTTTCTTCTTGTGGCGCCACTGCTGGGGCTTGGCGTCGGCGCGGTCACGCCCGTAACCAATGCGCTCGCCGCCGATCTCGCCTCGGACCGTCGACTGGGCGCGGCGATGGGCGTATTCGGCACTGTCTTGGATATCGGCGAAGCGGCTGGGCCCATGCTCGCTGGATTTCTGATCGGCGGCCTCGGCTATGCGGCTACCTTCGATGTCCTTGCCGCAATCATCGTTGCGGTCACGATCGGACTTGCCGCGTTTGTCCGCGATCCAAAAACTGTCGTGGCCCAACGCCAATACGGAAATCAATCTCCGCCTAACCAGAAATAGTCATGCTTGCTCGCTTTAGTACCCGAATTGGACCATTTGCTGTTGGCCGTCCCTGAGAGGGGCGAAGCCGTAGCCGCGATCTGGATCTTTCGCCCATTGCCCTGAGGTGCCGCCCCCGAAGGAGCGAACATGCTCACCGGTGAGTCTCTTCCAGTCCGATGCGTCGTGGCATCACTGATCTTTCTCGCTATCGCGACATGCTCCGGTTCCGCTTTCGCGTACCGGCCGTTCGACGGCACGGACGCGGCCGTGGCCGAGCCAGGGGAGCTGGAAGTCGAACTGCAGCCTGCGGGCGTTCAGCAAGAGCAGGGGACGCGGACCCTGATTGCGCCATGGACGGTGCTGAATTTCGGATTGAGCGAGGAATGGGAGGCGGTTTTCGAGGGGCGAGGCGAAACGCCGCTGGTGCCTTCGGGTCCGACGGAGCTGATGATGGGAGGCGCGTTCCTCAAGCACGTCGTGGTACCGGGCAGTCTTCAGGGCAAAGACGGGCCGAGCGTCGCGACCGAGTTCGGCGTGCTGTTGCCGGACAGCACCGGCGACAGTGGCGTTGGCGCAAGCTGGGCCGGAATCGTCTCGCAGCGCTGGGATTGGGGAACGATCCACTTCAACGCCGAGACGGCACTGACGCGCGACCATCATGCCGATGTTTTTGTCGGCACCATCATCGAAGGTCCCTCGAAATGGAAGGTGCGGCCGGTCGCGGAGTTCTTTTACGAGAAGGAGTTCGGCCTGGAAGAGACGGTTTCGGGACTAGTTGGATTGATCTGGCAGGTCAGCGACAAGCTCTCTTTCGATGTTGCCTTTCGTCACGCGCTTACCAACCGGCATCCGGTTAACGAAGTCCGCGCCGGACTAACGTTCGCCGTTCCGCTGCGCTTCGAGGGTGCTCACAATCGATGATGGGTGGAACCCTGCAGCGCTGTCGAGCCGCGTGGCTATCGACAGCGGCCCAAATGAATTTCGTTGGTGAGTCTATGGTGAGTTTCGATTTTCGAACGGCGCCGGCGTCCAGAGCAAGTTATTGAATTTGCCGGCGCGCCACGGCCGATGAAGATGGGCACTACTGCTTCGCCATGACGCTATGATGCAGCAGCCCGCCGCGCGCTCCAACCGGCTAATCTGCGATGGCCTATGATCCAATCTCGAAAGGGATTCTGGTTCGAACCGTCGGTGCCGTTTGGTCAGTCAATTCCGAATAAGCGGCGTTGGGCCTGGTTCACCGCAGAAGGATCAACGGCATCTTCTCGCTTCGCGCGATAATAGGTCTTGTACCGCTCAAGGCCGTACAACAGCGTTCCATCAATTCCGAGTGCATCCTGCTTCCGGATCGGCCGCTCCCATATTCTGCCAAGGGCGGCTTCGACCTCCTCTTGCCGTGGCAAGAGCGCCAAGTCCTCAGCATATTGGATATCCTGTCGAGTTTCGGGAAACAGCAACGCAAACTCTTCTTCCGTCGCCTGGAAGATGCTGAACGTGCAGTTCAAAGCTCCATCAATAACCTGAATGTTTTTCATTCCGCCTCGCGGCCGAGCGTCCGCCAAGCACTCAATGCCGAAGTCCAGTTCGAGGTCGACCAGCCTTGCTAGAATGGCCTGCGGAATTTCGTCGCCGAAATACCCGTCCCCGAGGAATTGGAGGATTAAACAGGCCCTTCCGCCTGTCGATCTCAGTTCTTTGAGAAATGCGTTGTGTGGTTCAATGTAATCGATCAGCTCCGCAATCTTGCCGGCAAACCATTGGTCTGGGGTTTCGTGCCGGCGGCTATATCTCCATCGCGTGTCTTGATACGTGCCTGACAGCGGCGTGCCTTTTGGCGTCTTCCTTGGGTCTCCGACACGATGCGCAAATTTTGCGTCCAATCCAAGTGCGGTGCTAATTTCCACAGGATCCATGGTCGGATGGACGATGAACAACTCAACGTCGAACCGCTTGGACGTATTTGCGTCGGCGTCAGTTTCGTCATGCTCGTTCAACCTAACCCTCCTCTGTCACTGAGCCCGCGCGGCAATCAGCACGCCATCGCCACACAGGCAAGCACGGACCTTTTGAGATCGTCGAGACTAGGGAAGTCGTAAATTTCAAATCGCTTAACCGTGTCCGCCATTTGAAGGAGAAGCAGAGGGCAGCGAAGCGACTTGGGCAACTGTAATGCTGCATTAGGCGAAGTCGATGACATCTATCAGATAGTGGGCAAGAGCCACCGGCCACAGGGCGTCGGATCGCTGAAGGAACAGCATCAACAGGATGCCAATCATAGTTGCCCCAACAATAGTTCCGAGACCTGCCCACCAATGATAGCATCCGAACAACAGGGACGTGGCTACGACCGAGGCATAACCGTTGCCGAGATAGGGTTGAAATGCATCGCGCGCACAGCGTCGAAAAACGATCTCCTCGCTGCCGGCTACCAACGCCATGCCGAAGACGAGATCGACGAAATAGAGCCAGCCGCTTGGCCGAAAATACACCCCAAGGACTGTCGCTGGAAAGGCGGCGTTGACGATCGAGCTTATCCATCGGCCTAAATAGACGTCGAACGATACAATGCCGACGATCCACAAGGCGATCTTCCAAAGGGGCATTCGACGTTTGCCCCATTGGAATGCGACGGCTCGCGCGGAAGGAATCGCGGCCAGCACCGCCAATCCGCCGATCCGCCCGGCGTAGTCCCAAAAAATCCAACTTCCCGCATCGTGCTGATGCAAGCGCATGATTTGGGACGCTATCATTGGAATAAGAACGGCTACGAACGAGGCCGGGACAATCATGGTCTATCGCGATCTGCCTATCATCCAGCGGCCGCCCACCACTAACACTACAGCCCATCAATCCCGAGTGCGCGGCGGCTTCGTTTTTTTCGCTACCGGCGCTGGCCGCCTGGTGTGCCCATACCTGACGTTAGGGTCGCCGAAGGTACCCGGAATCGGTTTTTCGTTGCATTCGCCCTCCTTAAATCTGATGCAATGCAGTTGCTGGCTAAAAGCGCAGGTGCATGGTCGGGTCTTTTTGTTATCTTTCGGCATCTTGGCCTCGCGCTGCGGATGTGCGCGGACCGTGGTTGCGTAATGTGAGTTTATCTACCATCCGCGCCAATAAATGTTCAACTTTGAAGGAAATGGCACCGAGTCCACTTTGGGTCATTCACGTCATTACCATGTCGGACCGACAGCCGTCTGCCTGTCGCCGTCCTGCGTCCGAGCTGCAAACAACCGGCACGGCCGCCGCAGCTCCTGCATCCTGGCTTCGGCCGATTTGGCGAGCATGACGCACGGGCGATCGACCAAACGGTCGGCATAACGATTGCAATGAGTCTGCACGGAGGCTGCTGCCTGGGCGCTTCGCCTGGATTTTGCCTGATCGCAATTTGGCGAAGGACGGCGCAGGAACGGAAGGGCGCAGTTCGGCAACGGCTCGATGGCAGGATAAAAGGGCAAGGTGCGCCGCGGTCGGTCGAGAGATATTCCAGAAGCTTAGCGCACTTTGCTGGTTTGACCGCACCTTGCGAGAATCTGAGTTCTCCTTTGCGCTCAAGAAGTCAGCGCAATGTGTGGCTGGTACCAACCGTAGACCCGTCCTGGCTCAATCTGATCATGACGGTGTCCCGCCAGCAGCGCTNNNNACGCCAGTCAAGGCTCGCGCCTTGCGCGCCCGGCTCGGCCGGCTGGCGGCCTTGACAAGCGTCGTCTGCCCCGGCGTTTCACTGCCACGCGCTGATGGCTCAGCGCGAGCAATATGCGCTCCTCTCGTTAAAGGGGCACCGCGTGGCGGCGGACAAACTTGCGCCGTTCTCTCGATGGAGTCTGCCTGCCGCAGGGCGCCATGGCTAATCATCAAAAATCTCGATCAAGGCGAACGCGGTCGCTCGGACCGTTGCCCGACGACCTCTACGACTATGTGCAGCCAGCAGTTCGACGAAAGGGCCGCCCGGCAAGGAAGGATCGTTCCGGGTGGACCGTGACCGACGACTGGCCTGACGAGGTCCCGATCACGGAGGCTGAGATCGAGGTGTTCGAGGCCTGGTTCGGCGACCTGTTCGACGAGTTATTTTCGACCCGCCACTGACCCCTTTGCTTTGGAGATCGCCATGACGATGCCGGTTCGCGCTGCCCTCTACCTGCGGGTCTCGACCGGCCGGCAAGCGGACAGCGATCTCTCCATCCCGGACCAGCGCCGCCAGGCCAAAGCATATTGCAAGTCGCGAGGATGGGAGATCGTCGCCGACTATGTCGAACCTGGCCTGTCCGCCACCGATGACCGACGGCCGGAATTCCAGCGCATGATCGACGCGGCGACGACCAAGCCGCCGGCGTTCGACATGATCCTGGTCCACAGCTTCAGTCGTTTCTTCCGCGATCAATTCCAGCTCGAGTTCTACGTCCGCCGACTCGCCAAAGCCGGTGTCCGGCTGGTCTCGATCACCCAGGAGCTCGGCGACGATCCCATGAGCAACATGATCCGGCAGATCATGGCACTGTTCGACGAATACCAGTCAAAGGAGAACGCCAAGCACACGCTCAGGGCCATGAAGGAGAACGCGCGCCAAGGCTTCTGGAATGGCGCGTTGCCCCCGATCGGCTACCGCATCGTTGAGGCCTCTGAGCAGCGCGGCCACCGGACCAAGAAAACCTTGGAGATCGACCCGGTCCAGGCCGAGACGGTGCGCCTGATCTTCCGCCTGGCGCGCGAGGGCGGCGGAAGCTCGGGGCCGATGGGCGTCAAATCCATCGCCACGCACCTCAATGCATCAGGAATTCGCACTCGCGACGGCGGACGCTGGGGCGTCGATGCCGTCCACAAGGTGCTGACCCGAACGACCTACATCGGCCGGCACCGTTTCAATACCAAGTTCTGGAAGACCCGCGAGCGCAAAGCGGAGACTGAAATCGTGGAAATGGCGGTGCCAGCAATCGTCGACAAGGATGAATTTGAGGTCGTCCAAATGCTGCTCAAGAGCCGGAGCCCAGCGATGACCGCACCGAGGATCGTCAGCGGCCCTACGCTCCTTACCGGCATCTGCTTCTGCGCCGCGTGCGGTGGAGCGATGACGCTGCGCACCGGCAAGAGTGGCCGTTACCGCTACTACACTTGCTGCACCAAGGCCCGGCAAGGCGAGACCGGCTGTCCGGGTCGCACGGTACCCATGGAAAAGCTCGACAGCCTGGTCGCGGAGTACATCGAGCAGCGCTTGTTGGAGCCCAAGCGTCTTGAGCAACTCTTATCGCACGTACTCGATCGTCGCACCGAGCGCGCCGAACGACGAAAGTCGCACATCGCCGAATTACGCAAGCGGGCGGCCGAGGCAGACGCCAAACTCAAGCGGCTCTACGACGCCATCGAGAACGGCATCGCCGATCTTTCGGACACTATGCTGAAGGACCGGATCGCCGAGCTGAAGGCCACACGCGACCAGGCCCGCCTTGACGCAGAGCGGGCCGAGGACGCGATTGATCGCGCCGGCCCGACGATCACGCCACAGACCCTTAAGACGTTTGCCAGGACCGCCCGCAAGCGCATGCGAACCGAGAACGGCGGCTACCGCCGCGATCACCTCCGCGCGCTCGCCCAACGGGTCGAAGTCGATCAGAAAGAATTGCGCATCATGGGATCGAAAAGCGTGCTCCTGCGCACGCTCGTCGTCGCTGAAAGCGCAAAAACGGCTGGTTTTGGCGTGCCCAGTTCTGTACCGAAATGGCGCCGCCGACACGATTCGAACGTGTGACCTTTGCCTTCGGAGGGCAAGGGTCATCCCACGCGGCCAGCAGCGAAATTCGGCCAATCACAGTCCGGAAGTGAAACGCCTTTCCCAAGGGGCCACTTAAAGGTCGTCCGCGTGATAGTCGGCCAAAAGCCCGGCTCGGCCTCGCGAGCTAGGCTGCCCTCCAATAGGAAAACACGGCTCCTGCGATGGCGGTGCAGCCGACCCCCGCCACCATGCCAAACGCTCACGCCGCCATGCTAAGGACAAACAGCGGTTCGTCATGTCGGTGGTTGCGTATGATTCCCTCCCTGGGCACCACGCTTGGCGCAGCCGTCTGCCTTCGCCAAGGCTTCGGCGGACGCGGCGCCAGCCCTCTCGCAGACTGATCTTCGTCTTTCAAACAGCTTCTCCGCTGTCACAGCGGAGCTTCGTAGGTACAGGGTGGGCAAAGCGTAGCGTGCCCGCCATGTCACCGTGATTGTGGTGGGCACGGCGCTAACGCGCCGCCGGCATTCGACGCCGGCCGGGGCAAGCCGGCGACGCCTCGTTTCGTTCCACTTCAGCGTCACCCTGCGATCCGCAGCGCCGTCACCGCGACGCAGGCGTTGCCGAAGGGAATGAGCATCACCTGTGCGCCGTTCGGCAGCGCGACCGTCGCCAGATCGCCCACCGCACCGTTCTGCCCATTGAGCTTGGCGAGCTCAGCGGCAACGGTCGGGCAGCTCTCCGCGCTTGGCGTCACCCGCACCAGATTGCCTTCGCAGGATGATCCGACGGGTGCGGCAAAGACAATGCCGGCGGCGCGTTGCGCGGCGCCGTTCTGTGCGTTCTGGCCTGGCATGAGCGCAACCAGCGACTGCACGGAATGGGCATTGCCCGCCTTTTGGTCCCACTGCGACTGGGCCGTGTAGTTCGAGTTCGCCGCGAGTCCGCGGCCGAGGGTGCCGAACACGTTGGCGCAGGTCACGATGTTGCCCTGCCTTGCATGGTCGTCGAACACCGTCGCCTGCTGCTGCGCAGCCTGTTGCGGCTGGGCAGCAGCCGCGGCGCCGGACTGCACCTGTGGTTTCTGAGGCGGTTTCGCCGCCGGCTTCTTGGCCGGCGCCGGTGTGGCTGGCGGCTGCGGCTGCAGTGGCATCGGCTGCGTCGAGGTCTGGGCATATCCCACGACCCCGGCAGCACCGAGCGCTGCCACCACGATCGCCGCGAATATCAATGTGGGGGGCCGGTTCAGTCGCATCGTCCATTCATCCTGTTGTTTTGGCACCGTCGTCTCGCGGCGGATATCGGCGTGCTCGAGCCGGAACTCCCGATACGCATGCTGCGCCTTTCGTCATTTCAGTTTCGACAGCACGACGGACAGTCCGTCCAGCGGCGCCTCCAGCATGACCGACCCGACCTGCGGGAGCTGATAGGACACCCGGCATGGCGTCCCCGCGCGAATGTGCCGCTTGAGGACGTTGCCGATCGCGATCGTGGCGAAGCAGAAGCCGGCATCGCAATGATCGGTTTGAGCGATGATACGATCCGGCGCGTCACTCATGGCGAGCTCGATCTGCGCGCCGACACCGGCGGCCGCCGGAACGCGCATCATCATCAGCGGCTTGCCATCCGCGGTCGCAACCAGCGACCAGTTGAAGGCGACGGCGCCCTGCGCGTCGACGATGGTTTGCGTGATGTTGCAGACGCGACGCTTCGATTTCAGGCTCTCGTCGCAGATCAGCGTCCAGTTCCGGAACGGCTGGATCATCCGCCTGAATTCGCCGAGCGTCTCGCCTTGCGGAATCGCGACGTCCGACGGCTTGACGGCGTAGCCCGACGACGGCGCAGGCTGCGCGCCCACGCTCGCCGCCTGCCAGAGCCCCATCACCAAAGCCAGACACGCCAGCCGTCTCGTCGAACGCAAGATCAATTGAGCGTCAGACTCACGCCGGCGCTGACACCCCAGTCGCCGCCGGCAGTGGTCGCCGCCGCGTTGGTGCGCAGGCGGCCGTTCTCGCTGGTGTAGCCGAGGCCGAACGCCAGCGCGCCCTGGCTGCGCCAGAGGCCGCCGCCGGCCGACGCGCTGATCTTGCCGGGCCGGTCGTCATAGCGCAGCGATGCGGCGGCCATGCCGATCGCCGCGGCGCGCCAGGCGTCCTGCCGCACCTCGCCGATCCGGCCATTGAGCTGCTCGAACGCGCTGTTGAGCTGGTTGACGTTGACCGCGTCGGTGCCGTTGACGCCGGCCGCCACGTTGCTGATGGTCACCGGCGCGCCGTTGCCGCTGTTCAGTGTGAGCTTGTTGGTGGTGTTGCCGGACCCGTCGGTGTCGTAGTGGATCGTGCTCGAGGCAAGCGCCTGGAGCTGGCTGACATTGACCGCGTCGGTCGGCGCTGCGCCCGCGGCGACGTTGGTCACGCGGCGCTCGGCGCCGGACGAGCCGACCGACACTTCGCCGGTCGCCACGCCCGCAACCGCCTTGCCGACGACCGGCGTATAAGCCGCATCGCTCAGATTGGCCGTGGTGGTGGAGTTGGCGCCGAGCGCCAGCGAGTTGGCCTGGGTCGCCTTGGCGCCGGCGCCGATTGCGACCGAGTTGTCGCCCGAGGCGGCTGAGCCATTGCCCATCGACACCGCGTTCGCTCCGCTTGCGACCGACTGCGGTCCGATCGCGACGCTCTCCGCGCCGGTCGCAATGGAATCCGCCGCCGTCGAATTGGCATGGAAATACTTGATGCCGCCGCCGCCACCGTTGATGTTGTTGACGGTAGTATAGAGATTGTCCAGCGCGACGTTGGTGGCCCAGAGCTGCGAGCCGTTGATCGCGTCCGTCGAGGTCGAGGTGATCTGGCCCGCGGCCACGTTCGTGATGGTGCGCTCCGAACCGGCGCTGCCAACGCTGACTGTCGACGTCGGCGCCGTGCCGGCGAAGCTGTAGGTGGTACCGCCGATCGTGGTGCTGGTGGTCTTAACCACTGTCGAGGTGGTCGAATTGGCGCCGAGCGCCACATCGCCGGCCTGCGAGGTCGCCTTGGCGTTGGCACCGAGCGCGACGCTGGTCGGGTTGGAGGTCTGAGCCCCTGCGCCGAGCGACATCGACTGGATGCCGTTCGCCTGCGCATTGGTTCCAAGCGCGACCGAGTCGGCGAAGCTGACCAGCGAATTCTGGCCAATCGCAATGCCGCCCGGCGCGGTCTGCTGCACGGTCGCGCCAAAGCCCATGCCAATGCCATTGTCGCCATTGACCACGGTCTGCGGCCCCACAGCGACCGAGTTATTGCCGACCGCCAGCGAGTCCGCCAGCGTCGAGCTGGCGTGGAAGTATTTCGAGGTCGTGGTCGCGAACGATGTCAGCGCGCCGGTGAGCTGCCGCACGGTGACGGCGTCGCTGGCTTCAGTGCCGTCGGCCACGTTGGTGATCTGGCGATAGCTCGTGGCGTTGCCGACCGACACCGCGCCGAGCAGCGCAAGATCGGTGGTGTTGTAGGGAATGATGGTGCCGCCGATCTTGCCGGAGCCAGGTGCGATCGCGCGGTCGGACACCGAGCCCGAACCGATCGCGACGCTGTCGGCGATCGTCGCCTGGGTGTTGAAGCCGAGCGCCGTCGCGCCCGCGGCAGTTGCAGACGCGGCAATGCCGGCCGCCATCGAATTCGCACCGGTGGCGCCATTGTTGGCATAGTTCGCCAGCGGTGTGCCGCCGTCGTTGACGCTATAATAATGTGTGAGGCCGTTGGTGACGGTGGTCGTGAGGCTGTCGATCGCCTGCGTCGCGGCCCAGAGCTGCGAGCCGTTGATCGCATCGGTCGAGCTGTTGCCGATCCGCCCCGCGGCGACATTGGTGATGGTGCGCTCGTTGCCGACGGTGCCGACGCTGACCGTGGAGGTCGGGGTCGTGCCGGCGAAGGTGTAGGCGGTGCCGCCGATGGTGATGCCCGGCGTCTTAACCGCCGTAGTGGTCTGGCTGCCGGAGCCGAGCGCGATATCGTTGGCATTCGCGGCCGTCGCGCCATTGCCGATCGACACCGAGCCGCTGCCGGTTGCGGTCGAGACCGGTCCGATCGCAACCGCATCCGTTCCCACTGCGGAGGAGTCAGCCAGCGTCGAATTGGCGTGGAAGTACTTGATGCCGCCGCCGGTGTTGATGTTGTTGAGGGTGGTGCCGATCGCGTCGACGGCCTGGTTGGTCGCCCAGAGCTGCGAACCGTTGATGGCGTCGGTCGAGCTGTTGCTGATCCGTCCCGCGGCGACATTGGTGATGGTTCGCTCGGCGCCAACGGCGCCGACGCTGACCGTCGAGCCCGGGTTGGCGGTGCCGGCAAACGTGTAGGTGGTGCCGTTGATCACCGTGTTCGGCGTGCCGACGGCCGCGGCAGTGACGCTGCCCGAGCCGAGCGCGACGGAGCCGGCATTGCCGGCGGTCGCGCCGGCACCCAGCGCAATCGCGTTCGTGGCCGAGGCGTTGGCCCGGCTGCCGAAGGCAATGGCGCTGGCGCCATTGGCGATGTTGCGGTCGCCGATCGCGACGGCGCCCTGGCCGGTGACCGTGTTCTGATAGCCGATACCGACCGCGCCTTGCGCCGCCGTGCCGGGCGTACCCACGGACTGGCCGCCACCGCCAACCATGTTGGTGTTGCCCATCGCGACCGTGCCGTCGCCGGTTGCCGTGTTGTTCAGGCCGCTTGCAATCGCGCCATTGCCGGTGGCGGTGCTGGGATCGCCGAGCGCGACCGCGCCGTTGCCGTTGGCGACGTTGCCCGCACCGATCGAGACCGCCTGACCGCCGGTCGCCAACGCGTTGGTGCCGATGGCGACGGCGTTGCCGGAATTGGCGACGGCGTTGGTGCCGACGGCGATGGCGCTGACGCCCGATGCCTGGGCGGCTGGAGACGTGGTGTTTCCGGAGCCGATGGCGATCGAATTGGCACCGCTCGCATTGGCCGCGACGCCGGCGGCCACCGAATAGGCGCCGCCCGAGTTCGCATTGTTGCCGAGTGCGACGCCACCGGTCGCCGTGCTGCCGACGATTGCGCCCGATCCAACCGCAACCGCGCCGGCGGAACCCAGCGCTTGCGCCTGATTACCCAAGGCAACCGCGAAACTTCCCGACGCGCTGGCAAGGTTGCCAGCGGCCAACGAACTGGTGCCCGACGCCGCAGCCTGGATACCAACAGCGGCGGCGTTGGCGCCGCTCGCATTGGCAAGGTATCCCACGGCTGCTGTCCCTACACCGGAAGCGGTCGCGCCGTTGCCAATCGCGGTCGCCTGGTTTGCCGTCGCCTTGGCCGACGTCCCCAAGGCGCTGGCCCCGGTCCCCGTCGCAGACGCGTCCGGACCGACGCTGGTCGACCACGGCCCCGTGGAGTTTGAACCGGTGCCGAGCGCAACAGCCTCGAACGTGAAACCAGTGGGAGCGGTCCCACTGGCATTGGCATTCACGCCGATGGCAATCGGGGAGCCTCCGCCCGTCCCAGCGTTTGCCTTGGCGCCGGAGCCCAAGGCCATGGCTGCACCGTTTGATGATGATGCGGCGGCGCCCAATCCCATCGCTATCACGCCAGTGCCGGTGGCACTGGCGCCGTTGCCGATGGCGGTCGCGGCTGCGCCATTTGCAGTGGTGTTGACGCCGAATGCGCTCGATCCGTCGCCTGTGGCGTGCGCGTTCCCACCTACGGCGAGGGCATTGACGCCGGTCGCATTCGCAAAGACACCCATGCCTATCGCATTGAGGCCATTCACGGAGTTGGCATAGCCCACGATGATCGAACCATCGCCGGTTGCGCTGTTCGAATCGCCTATCGCCAGGGAGTTCTGGCCATTCGCATTGGTGCCAGTGCCAATGGCAGTTGCGCTGGCACCGGCCGCGTTGGCGCCACAACCCATAGCAGTGCTGCCTGCAGTTGCGGCACTGGGATTGCTGCAGTTGGCGGGATTGCTGAAAACCCCATTGCCGATGGCAACCTGCGCGAACGCTGTCTCTGGTGCCATGATCGCCATCACAGCAAGCAGCGCGCCGAGCGCGCCGCCGGCGCCGAGTGTGCCGAGCCCCAGCCGATCGCGGCTCATGCCGAGCACCCGGTGCGCCTGACGCAACACCGTCAGCAGCCGGCGCCGCAGCGAATAGCTGCCCGCGTCACCCGACGCGACCCAGCTCCGAACGACGCCCTGCGATCTCACCGCTGCGGTTGAGTTCCGTGTGACAGCCATAGCTCGCCCCCTTGCCGGATTTTGCCCAGACGCGGGGGATTGCCGCACCAACGCGCAGCCATGCATGTGGATGGATGAAGATGAAGACGCGGCGCGCGATCATCTTCCGGTCCTGGCCAATGATACGTCGAGCTGAGCGAGCGCATCTTGCCACCCCGCGCTCGCTCGGCCGCCATCACAATGTCCCCGAGTCGTCATGTTGGAAAACAATAGACACAATTTCGCTAGCGTCACTCAGCAGGACGTCCAAATAGCTGGCAGATCGTCTCACAACTTGAACGATCAGTACGACGCACAACAAGGTTCACACTTGCCGCTCAACCACCAGTTGATCTGCGCGTGCGTTCGCGCATCTCGCGTGGGCTGACGCCGAATTCGCGACGGAACGCGCGCGCGAAATCGGACGCGAGCTTGAAGCCGTGACGATAGGCGATCTCCTGCACCTGCCTGTCGGCGCTTCCGACCAGCTCCGCATGCGCGGCGCGCAGCCGCTTGCGCTGGATGTAACCGGCGACACCGCCGACGCTTTCAAATGCTCGGTAAAGATTCGAGCGCGAGATCCGCAGTTGCTGCGCCACGCGGTCCGGCGTGAGGTCGAAGTCACCAAGGTGAGTCTCTATATCACCAAGGTGAGTCTCTATATAAAGACGCGATATAAAGACGCGCGCGCTCGAACAGCATCGATTCTATGGAACCCCGTGGCTGTTGCAGCCGATCGGGTAACGGCTGGATGCATGCGGCAATCATCTCCGCGGTCGCCCGGCCCGCGCGCTGCAGTTCGTCCGACGACATGCCGACCACCCTCGTTTCGAGCGTGTCGAGATAATCGGCCAAAAGCTCGATCAGATTGCCGGACAGGATGGTGTTGCAGGCGCGGTCGAACTGCTCGGCCACGCCCGCGAACGCGCTGCGCGGCAGGTTGAGCAGCAGGCCGTCATAATCGGTGATGCGGCCGCGGAAGTCGTCATCCAGCGAGATCAGGAACATCGCGCCCGGCTCGGCGTGAATCTTTCGCTCGCCGGTCTCGAACCAGGCTTCGCCGGAGCGCACGCGGAACAACGACCAGATGTCGACTGGCGCCCCGGGCGCGCGTGCAAATGTCTGAGCCGCGAAATGCCCGGACGAGAGCACCACCTCGCCCATGTTGCAGGTCAGGTACTCAACCTCGAACCCCTGCGTGGGGCTGCGGCCCTCCGGCAGCGCGACGTCGAGCAGCGGGGCCATGCGCGCCTTCCAGACGTCGAACTGCTCCGGCGGCGCATAGGGCCGCGTCGAGAAGATCCGGGGTGGCGTCGGGGTTCTGTCCCTGATGTCCCGCGGCGCGCGTGGAAGCGGAACCTGTTCCAGGAGTTTCGCCGCGCGCGCCGATGTATTGTCGTCTTGTTGCATGCACGTTCGCTCCCGTTGTCGCGAACGACGAACGCTCAACGGAAGCGCATTCCTCGGGTTGCGTCGCCGACCTTTGAGAGGCAGGCGAGTTTAAGATCGACGAAGGAGGCTGGGATGTGGGAATCCCCCTGCTTACGCCGGCCGCTCCTGAGGCGGATGCCGGTTCCTGCGATAGTCGTGCTGGTGCATGGCATTCTTCATTGTCGCGCCTGGTTGCGGCTCGGGAGATTCGTCATCGAGCACGCTCACTCATGTAAGGAACAATCAGTGCAAGGACCAGAGGGTCGGCAACTCTTCGCAAAGAAATCCAGATATGCGCGCGCGGCTCACGTGATCGAACAATATCGTCGCGGAGTCTTCAGAAAATTTTCCGTATTCCTTTGCGAGATGCAACGCGCAGGCCGCATCGAAGACGCGTAACGTGCGGCGTTACATTTGATAGCGGTGAGTCCTCAAAGAGATGCTTCCAATGGTTCGGAAACAGCCGAACGCGTTGTCCTCGCACTGTCCCCGGAAGACATATGTGCCAACATGGCCGGTGCGCCGTCGCTCGAGATATTCGACGACAGGCCGGCCAATCGGACGGATGGACTCATAGTCCTTCTCTCGGGCCGCTGCCGCGTCGAGGCCCCTTTTGTGATCTTAACCATGACGTTCCTTCGTTCCGGGCACGATCGCTCGCGTAAGCAGCACAGTCCGGAGTGAAACGCCTTTCCCAAGGGGGCGACTTGAAAGTCGTTTGCGTGAAAGTCGGCCAAAAAGCCCGGCTCCGCCTCGCGAGTTAGGCTACCCTCCGATAGGAAAACAGGGCTCCTGTGATGGTGGTGCAGCCGACCTGCGCCACTATGTAAAGCGCTCACGCCACCATACTAATGACAAACAACGGTTCGTCGTTTCGGTGGTTGCGTATGATTCCCTCCCTGGGCACCATTCCGCGCTCAGCGCTCAATTACGGCGGCAGGAAGCGGCGTGAATTAAGAATGAAGCTTGTTCAGGCGCAAATTGGCTAAGTCGAAGCGTTGCGCGTCGTACCGCAAGCAGGTGGACGCCCGGAATTTTCGCGGTTCCTTCAGCTAAGGGCACACTCTATCTGGCGGATGGGACAATGAGCGCATCTTGTTCCACCACCGTATTCGAATCGGGTCATTTCGCATCACAACTCTGCTTTGCTGAAACGTGCCGATTATCCGCCGGACACTCAGCTCTCGCCATCCGCGACTGCTGCGCGCTCCGAGCCTCGCAGGATTAGCACTACTGCGGCTGATATCCCTCAATGCGCGTCAGCAGTTCTTCTTCCAGGCCAGCCCGGCGCTTCTCGAGCCACTTAATTTCCGCCTCCTGATCAGCTTCCGCCTTGTAAACCTTCAGGAGATCAGTGACGCGGCGGTATTGGTGGCAAAGTGCGTCGAAGGTTCCATCGGTCGCCACTAACCGGCGCACGACCTCTTCATCCTCGGAGAACCTTGTCAGCAACGGCCGGATGCACTCCACGATTTCGTTTGTTTCCATCGCTCCTCCGTGTTCTGTCTGACGCGTTTCGCGGGACAAGCCGCGAAGACCGCGGGCTAAAATTTCATCTTTCGAATCTCATCGACGATCTCGGGATTGGCCAGCGTCGAGATGTCGCCGGCATCCTCGTTGTTTGAAATCGCCCCGAGAACGCGGCGCATGATCTTCCCGGAACGGGTCTTTGGCATATCGGGGACAATCACGACACGGCGCGGACGAGCGATCGCCCCTATCTCACGGACCACGGAGTCTTCCACTCGCTTGCGGATGTCCTCGCTGGGGGCAAGCCCAGGCTTCAGCGATACGTAGAGATCAGGGACCTTGCCTTTGATTTCGTCCCTGGCAGGAACCACTGCCGCCTCGGCGATCTCCTCAACGAGCAGGCTGGCGGACTCGATCTCCTTGGTCCCAAGCCTATGCCCGGCCACGTTGATGACATCGTCGATTCGACCCAGGATGCGATAATAGCCATCGGCCGCCTGCAGAGCGCCGTCGCCGGCCATGTACGGCCAATCGCGCCAGTTGCGGCTCGATCGGTCCTTGCAATAGCGCGCGTAGTATTGCTGGACGAAGCGATCGGGGTCTTTCCAGATCGTCTGAAATGAGCCCGGCCAGGGGTTCTGGATGCAGATGTTTCCGGCGCGGCCGGAGCGCGGTGGAATTTCGGCGCCTGCCTCGTCATAGATGATCGGGTGAATGCCGGGCACGCCTGGCCCCGCGCTCCCCGGCTTCATCGGGTAGAGAGCCGGTACTGTGCTGCACAGGAAGCCGCCGTTCTCCGTTTGCCACCAGGTGTCAACAATGACCGCCTCGCCCTTGCCAACCACCTCGTAGTACCACTTCCATACCGCAGGTTCGATCGGCTCGCCCACGGTGGTCATATGCTTGAAGTGGTGATTGTACTTTAGCGGCTCGTCCGGGCCGGCGCGCCGAAGCGCCCGTATTGCTGTTGGCGAGGTATGAAAAATGTTGACGTCGAGCTCTTCGGCGATGCGCCACGGACGTCCCGCGTCGGGATAGGTAGGAAGCCCCTCGTACACTACCGACGATGCGGCAAGCGCCAGCGGCCCATAGACGATGTAGGAGTGACCCGTGATCCAGCCAATGTCGGCCATGCACCAGTAGACATCCTCCGGATGGATGTCCTGAATGTATCTCGACGTTCCCGCGACGTAGGATAGATATCCACCGGTAGAGTGCTGACATCCCTTCGGCCTCCCGGTGGTGCCGCTGGTGTACATCAGGAACAGAGGATCTTCCGCAGGCATTTCCACAGGGTCGACCCGGCGCCGTCGATAGGCCGACAACATCTCGTTCATGACGAAATCGCGGCCCCCAACCAGCGGCGTTTCGCTTGAATATCGCCCCGGGTATCTCTGCCACACGAGCACCTTCTCGACCTTGACGCCCTCTTTCTCCGCCTCGCTGACTGCGACGTCGGCTTTCTCCTTGTGATCGAGAAGCTGGCCGCCGCGGTGATAGGCGTCCATCGTGATCAGCACACGGCTTTCGGAATCGACGATGCGATCTGACGTGGCCTTGCCGCTGAAGCCGCTGAAGACTTGCGAGTGAATGACCCCGAGCCTGGCGCATGCGAGCATCGTGATCGGAAGTTCCGGCACCATGGGCATGTGCAACGTCACCCGGTCACCCTTCTTGAGACCGCAGCCATCTCGCAACAATGCGGCGACCTCGTTCACGCGCACATAGAGCTCCTGGAAGGTGACGTGCTGGATCGCTTCCTGCTCGGGTTCCGGGACGAAGTGGAGCGCCGTCTTGTTCTTGTGCTTGGCGAGATGGCGATCGACGCAGTTGTAACTGACGTTGATCCTGCCGCCGACGAACCATCGCCAGAACGGCGGATTGCTCGTATCAAGCGTGACGTCCCAGGGTCGGTACCAGTGAAGAAGTTCGGCGTACTCCTTGAAGCAGTCCGGCACGTTATCGAGACTGAACCGATCAAACACCGTTTTGTCTGTCAGGTTGGCCTGCGCGACAAATCTGTCTGGCGGGTTGACGTAGTTCTCTTCCTGCCAGTGGACTGCGATCTCGGCTTCCGACACTTCTGCTGTACTTTGCGACATACGCTGTCTCCCAAGCTATCGCGTAGCCTCGAAATCACATGGGCCGCGTGGTGCTCTCGCGCAGAGGGACGCTGGCGGCGCTCGCAGCGCGAGGCCGTCTTAAGAATTCATGTCGAAGAAATTCAACCATCCGGCACTCCCCAAGCCGTGGCGGGAGCGCGATTGATGCTCAACGCCCAGCAGGGGCGTTACGAGCCGGTAGCAAGCTTAAATCGTTTCGGTCGACTTGGCGAGGCTTCCTCCCTCCCCCTCGCACACGTGAGGTGGAGCTTACTGCAATGCAGCGCCCTCAAAGCCGCAACTAAGCGCGGAGCGGCAGTTGCGGGGAATATTGGCAAAGATCCCAACCGCGCCCTCGACAGCCTCTCACACGGACGCTCCCGGCGACTAATCTGGTTTGCGTGATGGAACCCGACAGCCAGCAACGGACGTTACTTTTCAACGCCAATTGAGATCGACGATCCTCCCTCAAGGAAACTCACGTTGCAGGATTGTATCGGTATTTCAATAACATAAGAGTTCGCAGTTTTATTCCGAATGGCGCACCATTCCGCTGATTTTGCCCAATCTTCCGGCGCGCATGGCCGAGATCATCATCGCCGTCGGTGACGCCGCACCTGCCCGGGCAGCAGCCTCACTGTACGCCCCACGCAGCGGCTGATATGCTTTTTTGATTGGGACAGTAGATTGCAGTCCGCAAGACAGACTTCGGCGCGAGCCGGCTTTCTGATCGACGATCGATCTCGCTCGCAGTTTCCTGGCTAAACGAATTCAACGCTCAAAATCATTGTTGCAATTATCAAGCGGCTGCTTCGTCCTTCTCATATTGGGAGATGTGCCATGGCTGCACCGGACTGGCGTCTCGAAGGCGAATGGATCAAGAATTGTAATTGCGCGTTTGGCTGCCCCTGCGATTTCAATGCCCGGCCGACGAACGGCTTTTGCAAAGGGCTGGTCGGCATGAGGATCACCGAAGGCCATTTCGAGGGCATCAAGCTCGACGGCCTCTGTTTCGCGGCCACTGTCGACTTCCCGGGAGCGCTGCATGAAGGCAACGGGAAGATGCAGCCCATCATCGATGAGCGTGCGACGCCGGAGCAACGCCAGGCGCTGTTCAACATCTTCTCCGGCAAGTATTCGGCCGAAGGCACGATGTTCCAGATTCTTAGCCTGATCGTGACCACCATTCACGATCCGCTCTTTGTGCCGTTCGAATTTTCCTTCGACAAGAACGGGCGCGTCGCGAAGCTCGTCGCCAAGGGCGTGCTGGAGACGGAGGTCGAGCCGATCAAGAATCCGGTGACGGGCGCTCCCCATCGAATTCAGGTCGTGATGCCCGAGGGCTTCGAACACCGAGGCGCCGAGGTCGCCTCTGCCAACATCAACTCGACCGGCGCGATCAAGTTCGAAACGAAGGGCACGCACAGCTCGCTCGCCACCGTCGTGCAGACGCCGGAGGGTGTTGCCGCCTGATGGGCTGAATTCGCCGTCGGATTTGTCCCGCTGTCAGTCAGGTGGGCTCATGACCGAGCTGAGACTGCTGGAACATGTGCTGCGCCGCGATCGCCTGGTTGTTGTGGTCGCGCTTGTCGCGGTGGTGACGTTGGCCTGGACGTACCTGGCCATCGGCGCCGGCATGGATACCGAGATGATGGCCGAGATGCCGGACATGGAGCCGATGCCATGGACGCCGGTCTATGCCGCGCTCCTGTTCGTCATGTGGTGGGTGATGATGATCGCGATGATGGTGCCGAGTGCGGCGCCCACCGTCCTGTTGTACGCAGCCGTCAAGCACAAGGAGAGGGCGCCCGCTGCTGCAGTGGAGGCCTGGGTCTTTCTCGCCGGCTATCTCGCGATATGGGCTGGGTTCAGCCTCGTTGCGGTCCTGGCACAATGGCTGCTCGAGCACGCCGGGCTCCTGTCCATGGCGATGGCGAGCACCAGCGCGATGTTGGGCGGCGTCATCCTGCTGGCCGCGGGGCTCTACCAGTTCACGCCGCTCAAGACCGCCTGCCTTCGCTACTGTCAGAGCCCGCTATTGTTCCTCAGCCAGCACTGGCGCCCCGGCACGATGGGGGCGTTCGGCATGGGACTTCGCCACGGCGGCTATTGTGTCGGCTGCTGCTGGTTTCTGATGGCGCTGCTGTTCGTCAGCGGCGTGATGAATCTCATCTGGATCGTCGGCATTGCCCTCTATGTCGCCTGCGAGAAATTGCTGCCGCTCGGCCGCAGGCTCAGCCAGGCGGCCGGCGTGGCCCTCATCCTGTCCGGCGCGGTCGCGCTTGGCCGCGGGATGTGAGATGCGAAAGGACGCGGCATCAACCAGATCGACCGCCTGCGGCGGTTTTTCAGTGACTGAGAGGGGGTGACGTTACGAATTTGAGGACGCCGGTCATTGCGGATTTTCATCGAGCAACCCACCGCATTCCATTTCTCAAGGAGCAAGTTCATGGCATCCAATCTTGAGATCGCAAAGAAGGGCTACGAGCTTTTCCAACTGGGCGACATTCCGACGCTCGTCAACGACCTTATCGATGACGGTTGCACCTGGATAACGCCCGGTCCCAGCGACAAGTTGCCGTGGGCTGGTCGTTTCAAGGGCAAGCAGGAAATTGCCGGCTTCTTCGCGAAGGTCGCCGAGAATATCGACTTCAGCGAGTTTGCGCCGCGCGAAATGATCGAGCAGGGCGATACCGTCGTTGTCCTGGGCTCGTCGTCGGGTCGAATGAAGAAGACGGGCAAGATCAGCAAGAACGAATGGGCCCATGTGCTGAAATACAGCAAGGGAAAGCTGGTGTTCTTCCAGGAATATTACGACACGGCTGCGGAAGTTGCCGCAATGTCGTAACATGCGGCGAGATCGGAGGGCGCCGCGTGCGCCCTTTCGGCTCCTGGCTTCTGCAGTGCGCTTGGCGAGACCCATCATGCCCGCCGCCGCCGCGGCCGGCGAGGGGCCGCCAGGTGCAGTACCAGCCCATCCCCGAGCCCACGATAAACGGCCCGCCCGATGGGCCTCGGCCCCTTTCTTGGAGCATGCCCAGGTAGCTCAGTTGGTAGAGCATGCGACTGAAAATCGCAGTGTCGGTGGTTCGATTCCGCCCCTGGGCACCATTACTACGCTTTTCCACGCTGGAGCATGATCTTGTACGATTGCGTTCGCTAGATGATCGGCGCGAAGAGCGCTCTCTCCTACGACTTCCTACGATTGGCTTCACTGGATGGAGTCATCCGACATCTCCAGTCTCCGCGTTTGCGAAGGATATTCGCCAAACAGTTTGTGGTAATACTCAGCGAACCGCCCCATATTCAGAAATCCGTGCTGAATGGCTAGATCGGATATCTTCGTATCGTCCGCGTGGTGAAAACGAAGAGCGGTGTGAATAGCACACAGCCGCCGATAGCGGAGAAAAGCGACAGGGCCAACTCCAATTGCTTCGTGGAAAGCTCGATGCAACGAGCGCCGCGAAACGTGCAGTTGATTGCAAAGCTCAGAAATATGAACCGGTCCCCTCTCGTGCGCGTCGAGATATTCCTCAGTTCGTCTGACAAGGCGCCAGGCGGAAGGCAGAGGCCCATCGAGCTCGGATGGCATCCCGCGCAACAGGTCGGCCGTCATCGCCTCGACCACCGCGCGTTTCCAGAATTCGGCTGCAGCTTCAGTAAGCACCAGATCGCCCTTGCCCAATGTCGCGACCAGCGTTTGCAGACGAGGGATGACTCGCTGAACGGTGTCCAGATTTCCCTTGTAGAGATTTCTGCGCCACGCGCTCGGTTCGGCCAGCTTCGAACCCGTTCCAAATATCGATTCGATCTCAGTGGGTGAGAGGGAGATCAGGAAGAGAGACGCTCCGCCAAAGTATCGGCCATCATGCTCGCCACGGGGAGGCGTCACCAGCACGTCTCCTGGAAACATTTCATACGACGGGGAACGGACAACCCTCTCCGTGGAGCTTGTCAGCATCCCGATGGTGATCCGGTCTCGGCTGTGAACTCCCCTGGATCTTATTCCGAGGGAAAAGGAGCCGGCGCTGATTGGAAGGCCGCCGATCGATGCGTGGATGAAGTGTCCTTCAATCCTTCCGCGTCCGATCTGCATGACCTCAGTCTGCGCGCCAAGGACAAGCTCGCTGAGGTCCTCAAAGCTCACAAGTCGATGGCTGTGCAGCGAGGTGTATCGACCCACGGGACTTCGCTTGTTGACCATGATGCCCATATATTACCATATCGACCTCAAATTGCAGCGTTTGCTCGCCCGCTCGTGATGCGATGGGGCGTGCAGCATTTATCTTCAATTATCAGACAATCGGCGCGGCCCCGCGTCGCAGGACAACCCTGATTTTGGCACAAACCGGACGTTACAACCGCCTCGGGTGAAGCTAGCATCACAACTTGGGCGATAGCGACGGCGTGATTCCTAAAAAGGGGATTCACGAGCGGTAGCGCGTGCACCGGAATGGGAAGCCGGGCTGACCCATCGTGAAGTGCGCCCCGGGAATGTGCGTCATGTTGCGGGCAGAGTTCGAGCGCGGCGAAGGACCAAAGGACGATGTCATCTCCGGCATGGTCAGCATTCCGGGCGGCACGTTTCGCATGGGCTCGGACAACCACTACGCCGAGGAAGCGCCGAGCCATCGAGTCTCCGTCGACGGCTTCTGGATCGACCGCGCGCCGGTGACCAACCGGCAGTTCAAGGCGTTCGTCAACGCGACTGGCCATGTCACGACAGCGCAGATTGTCCCCGACCCGAAGGACTATCCCGGCGCGTTACCTGAGATGATCTACGCGGGATCGCTGGTCTTCTCTCCACCGCCGCGGGTCGATGATTTTCGCGACTGGAGCCAGTGGTGGACCTTCATGAAGGGCGCCAACTGGCGGCGTCCCTACGGGCCGAAGAGCAACATCAAGGGACTCGACGACCATCCGGTGGTGCATGTTTCGTGCAGCGATGCGCTTGCTTACGCGAAATGGACGGGAAAGGATCTGCCGACCGAGGCCGAATGGGAGTTCGCGGCGCGCGGCGGCCTCGACGGCGCGGAGTTCGCCTGGGGCGATACGCTAACCCCGGGCGGCCAGCAGATGGCGAACATCTGGCAGGGGAATTTTCCAATCCAGAATTTGTGTGACGACGGCTATGAGCGCACCTCGCCGGTGATGGCATTTCCGCCGAACGGGTACGGTCTCTACGACATGATCGGCAATGTCTGGGAGTGGACCTCCGACTGGTGGTCCGCGAAGTACGAGCCCGATGTGCCGAAGGCGTGCTGCATCCCGCAAAATCCGCACGGCGGCCGTGAGGACGCAAGCTACGACCCGGCGCTGCCGGACGTCAGAATTCCACGCAAGGTCTTGAAGGGCGGCTCGCATCTCTGCGCGCCGAATTATTGCCGCCGCTACCGCCCGGCCGCACGCCATGCCGAGCCTGTCGACTCGTCCATGAGCCATGTCGGATTCAGGTGCGTCGTCAGATCAAAACCGTAAGCAACTTTCAAGCAAAGTGGGAGTGTTCGATGAGCAACGAGTCGAAAGCCAAGGACCAGATCAAGGCCAGCAGTCGCGACCAGCAAGCCATCGATCGCCGGAATTTGCTGCTCGGCACCTCAACGCTGGTTGCAGCGGCGACGCTGACCTCCAGTGCGCTGGCGCAGGCGCAGAAGGCCGCCCCTTCGGCGCCTGCGCCGGTACCTGCCGCGCCGTCTGGCCGCAAGCCGAACATCCTTTTCATCATGGGCGACGACATCGGCTGGTTCAACATCAGCGCCTACAACATGGGGATCATGGGCTATCGCACGCCCAACATCGATCGGATCGGCAGGGAAGGCGCTGTCTTCACGGATTGGTATGGCCAGCAGAGCTGCACCGCAGGCCGTGCCGCCTTCATCACCGGGCAATCGCCGATCCGCACTGGTTTGACGAAGGTCGGCCTGCCCGGTGCGACGCTCGGATTGGGGCCGGACGATCCGAGCATAGCGGACGTCATGAAAACCTACGGTTACGCCACCGGACAGTTCGGCAAGAACCATCTTGGTGACCGCAACGAGCATTTGCCGACGATGCATGGCTTCGACGAGTTCTTCGGCAATCTCTACCACCTCAATGCCGAGGAAGAGCCCGAGAACTCCGATTATCCGAGGGATCCACGCTTCCGCGCTAAATTCGGGCCGCGCGGCGTCTTGAAGTGCAAAGCGAGTGATCGCGACGACCCGGCTATCGATCCCGCCTACGGGCGCGTAGGCAAGCAGGTGATCGAGAACACCGGTCCTCTCGATACCAAGCGCATGGAGACAATCGATGGCGAATTTCTTGCCGCAGCCAAGGATTTTATCACGCGCCAACAGCGCGCCGGCACGCCGTGGTTTTGCTATTTCAATACCACGCGAATGCACGTCTTCACGCATCTGAAGAAGGAGTCACAAGGCAAGACAGGCCTTGGGCTCTATCCAGATGGCATGGCGGAGACCGACGGCCACGTCGGAGAACTCTTGAAGCTGGTCGACGATCTCGGCGTCGCCGACAACACGATCGTAGTCTACACGACGGACAACGGCGCCGAAGTCTTCACGTGGCCTGATGGCGGTGCGACCCCGTTCAAGGGCGAGAAGGATACCAACTGGGAGGGTGGTTTCCGTGTTCCTTGTCTGATCCGCTGGCCCAGTGTGATTCAGCCCGGGACCATCGTCAACGACATCTGCGCGCACGAGGATTTGATGCCGACCTTCGCTGCCGCGGCGGGCGAGCCCGACCTGGTGGAAAAGGTGGTGCAAGGCCACACGCTGAACGGCAAGAATTTCAAGGTTCATCTCGATGGAAACAACCTGATGCCTTTCCTCAAGGGTGAGGCCAAGCAGTCGCCGCGCGAGGATTTTCTCTACTGGAGCGACGACGGCGACCTGATGGCGATCCGCGTCCGCGACTGGAAGATTGCGTTCCTGGAGCAAAACACAGAGGTCAATCCCCAGACCCCGCTCGGTCCCTGGCAAGGCCAATTCAACAAGCTGCGGGCGCCAGCTCTTTATAACCTGCGATCCGATCCGTTCGAGAGGGCCACCACAAGCATTTACTACGCCGACTGGCAGTCGCACCGGATGTTCATGTTGGTGCCGGCGCAGGCCATCGTGGCGCGCTATCTCGAGAGCTTCAAAGACTTCCCGCCACGCGCCAAGGCGGCGAGCTTCACCGCCAGCGATGCGATGGAAAAGATCACGGTAGGTAAATCGAACCAAAACTGACCGCAATGAGGGAGGAGGTACCCGGCGTTGCGATTGCGGTGAAGTCCTTGCCCGCCGGCGAGCGGGGGCGCGAAAGCACGCGGGGTACCCTTACGCGGACGCGGTGACGGTCGCGAGCCGGATCATCCTGATCTGCGGTTACATCCCGAGCGGCACCTACGATCCAAATCGTCTTGCCAATCTCAGTTTCGGCTACGTCGCATACGATGCCGGTGCCCGCTACACCTATTTCGATCCGAAGACGGGACATGAGTTCTCGGTTGTCGGCGGCCTCACCTACAGCCTCATCAATCCCTTTCTCCAGTACCAGAACGGCATCGACTTTCACCTGGACTGGGGAGCGTCGCAATTCCTCAGCAAGAATGTCCAGATAGGGCTTGCCGGCTATTTCTATCAGCAGCTTACAGACGACACTGGCGCCGGCGCGAAGCTAGGCGGTTTTAGAGGACGCACAATCGGTATCGGTCCGCAGGTCGGTTTCATCTTTCCGGTCGCCGAGGGCTATCAGGGGTATCTCAATTTGAAGGGTTACAGGGATCTTGATGTCGAGAACCGGCCCCAAGGATGGACGGCCTGGGTGACGTTCGCGGTATCGCCCGCGCCGCCCGAACCAGCCTCAGCAAAACCGATCGTGCGGAAATACTAGGGACAGCGACGACACAATCTCGGACGACCCCCGTTTCGCGAGCCGGCTTCCCCTCAGCATCGGCTTTCGAACCTCGATCATCACGGTGTTCATCGCCGTCGTGCTTTTCGTCGGCCTGACGCTGGTTTATCTCAGTTTCGAGCGCGTCTCGCTGATTACGCGCACGGCAGCCGCTAGTTTCATCGACAAGGTCGCCCAACTCGGCGCGGATCAAGGCGGGAAAAGTAGGGCGCTGAGTATTCATTGGGATTCTCCCGTTCGGGGCACGGCGCGTAGCTCGGCATTTTCGGATTCGAATTGCGCTAAGCGGTCGGCAACAGGCGGGCCGCCACTGTGCAAAGCGCTCACGCCACCATGCTGAGGACGAACAGCGGTTCGTCGTGTCGGTGGTTGCGTATGATTCCCTCCCTGGGCACCATCCAGCCTGATGGCCTTTTCCAGAACATCGCGTGAGGCGGAGACAGCCTGAATCCGACGTCGCGCCGAATGGCAGCCAATGTCTGGTTGCAACTCGGATGTGGTTCTACTTTCATGGGAACATGATAGCTTCGCGTTCCGGGATGGAATTGATTGTCCAGCATTGGGAGGACACGGCCATGAGGTTTTCGTCACTCTTCCTTGGAAGCTCGGCGGTCGCAATCGATTGCATTGCTGTGCGGGTCAAGCGGCCCGGCGTTGTCGCAAACCGACGCCGCCACTGCTCTCCCCGGCGTCGTGGTCGACGCGCCGAAGCAGGCGGCGAGGCCAGCAAAGCCGGTACATCATGCGGTCGCCCCAGCGCCACGTCCCATCCGACAACGCCGGCCGCTCCCGCGCCATCGGCGGCGCCGACGTCGGATGCCGCGAAGCTCGCGCACATCGCGAGCATCTCGAGCAGTTGCGCCGGTGGATGCCAGTCAAGCTTCAGGACAGGCAACGCGCCCTGGCACGGATGCTCTATTTCCGGTGGCTCGTATTCGCCGATGTGCCGAAACGTCGGCAACTACAAGACCTATGACGAGTGCAAGGAGGCCGGACGGATCACCGGCTGGAGGAGCGGCGAAACCTCCTGGTATTGCAGCAGCCTGGCGCTGAAGTAGCAAAGGTCGCGTCCGGAATTGACGAGGCCCGCCTTGGGTGCAGCCCGGATGATCGAGGCGACATCTGGGTTTTTGGGTTGGTGCGCGCTATGAGCCCAAATTGCATAGCCGAAGAAACTGCTCGGAGAAGCGGATATGCACCTCCTCGCCGTCTATTTTTAGATCGTAGCTATGTAGCTCAACCTCGCACTCGTGGATCGCTTCAATAAGGGCGCCTGATGGCGAGCCCGGAAGAAGGACCCGACGGTGGCCGGAAAGCCGCGGTAATAGCTTCTGATAAAACGATTAGCTGACCTATGCCGGCGTAGATATCCGATGCTGTCGTATCGGTCTTAATTTCAAGGAGCAGCCTCTCGGTTGGAGTTTCGATTTCACCATCAACCTCATAGCCACGGGCGTGCCTGGGCTTATCGAGACGGCGACCATCGGCCGCGAGAAGCGCCTGCAGCTTTTGCCAAACCTCGCCCTGAATGCGATGCCGCTGGTTGTGATTGATGGTCGGGTGTCCGGTGATTCGACCACCTTGCTCCGGCTTGCCGAAGAGTTGGGCGAGGCGTTCATCGTCCTGCTTCGCCACCGCGGCAGCATCTGGGTTCCTAGCGAGACCGCACCCCTCCACGAACGCTGCCGTGTTCTGACAGATTTCCGCTGTCGGGAGGTCAAGCGCCGTCACGATGAACCACGAGCGTTTTGCTGGCTTGCCGTCTATCGTTACGTCAGCGGGTTTAAGGCCGGTTCGTTCTTCAAACTCGTTGCTCTCTATGCGGAGAGATTGCGCATTTTTGTGCAAGACACCTTGTCTGAGCAAATAACGTTGCCCGATTGAATTTCGTGCGATGCCCGATAGTGGATTTTCCGTTCCTTGCTCTGGCTCATTCAACTCAACAGTCCAGTTCTCACCAGTAGAGTCTAAGCCGAGTTTGAAATCGTTTCCCTTGCTGCGAAAGTACATCTTCGATTCAGGTAGCCACCAAACGCTAGCGAGCCTGTACCCGTGCTGCTCCATCGCCTTGCGCCAGATGGAAAAGGCTTCGCGGATCTGACCCAGATCAGTCAGCAGTTGAAGTGGCTCCTGCACAGTTCACCTTCTTTGATTCAGCATTTCTCGATAAAACACGGTTCGGTTTCCAACCTTACTCAACGAGCGCATCGACCGCCAACATCACCTCAGGGGGTGATGGCACCCCGCATGTCGCTTCGCTCATGCGGGCTACTTGCTTGCCTTCCAATCAAGCCGCGCGACGCGCGCCATCAAAAGCGCCGTAGCGCGCGCTGCTTGGTTGGACGGCCCAAGGAGCCCGTTACCCCATCTAGGTCCTGGCGTTGTCTGCTTATTTCGCGCCTGCCTGGATCAATAAGCCTGCGACATCGGAGTGTCCTTCCAATATCGCCTCATGTAACGCGGTCGTCTGGCCGTGGTTGCCCACGGCATTGACATCAGCTCCCTTGGCGAGCAGCGCCCGCACCACATCTGGGTAACCGTAGTGTGACGCCCCGATCAGCGCGGTCAGGCCATCACTTGACTTGGCATTGACATCGGCCCCCTTGGCGAGCAGCGCCTGTACCACGTCGAGATGGCCTTTGACGGAGCTGTAGATCAGCGCGGTGAAGCCGTTGCTTGTCTCGGCATTGACATCGGCTCCCTTGGCGAGCAGTGCCTGCACCACATTGAGGTGGCCGTTTTGAGAGGCCGCCATCAGCGCGGTCGCGTTATTGCTCACCTTGACATTGACCTCGGTTCCTTTGGCGAGGAGTGCTTGCACCGCCGCCGTATCGCCGCTAGTCGCCGCAGCAAACAGGTCCTCCGCAGGGCCAGCCACGGCTACAGTCGCCGAGCCGAGCGCAAATGCTATGCACCACGGCAATAACACCCGGGGAATGCGGACCATCAGACACTTGACGACGACGTTGGTTGACACCGCGCCCCCCACATAGTGATCCTCCATCAGACCAATGAGAAAGACATATCAGCTTTCTTTCGCAAAGACAGCGGCGTAGCCGGATAGCGAAGCGACATCCGGGTTGGGGTGGTGCCAATCCCCGCATGTCGCTTCGCTACTACTCGCCTACGTCGAAATTTTTCCCCCTCTGGTGGGTTGTCCTTAGCGTCCTCACCTGTCCCGACGGGAATGCGGTGGTCGCTGTCTCAAATACAGGCGCGCTGGTTCGCAAGCCTTACCGCCATCGTGCGCCCCGATGGCGTGTTGCACGCACCGCCGACGCCGCTCCTGACCACGAGCAAGCCGCTCAGGCCGCGTTGCGATGGTTCGGCGAGCCCGAAGAGGGGCATCACTGACCATAATGCCCCGGGCCGTTGCGCCGACGCCCACTCGCGTTTGTGAAACACGCACTTGAGCCACGCGCCAGCCCTCGTGCTATTGCTGCTCCCACACCCCGCGAGGCCCCCATGCTCCCCATTCCCGCCGATATCTTCACCGAGCCCGACGACGTCTCTCCCGACGGCCTCGCCAATCTCGGCCCGCTCCGCCGTCTCGCCGGTGTGTGGCAGGCGGACAAGGGGATCGACATCAATCCGAAGGCCGAGGGGCCGGAGCGGCGGGTGTTCATCGAGCATATCCGGATGGATCCGATCGATCCGCAGGCCAACGGGCCGCAGCTCTTCTATGGGCTGCGCTATCACATCCACATCAACACGCCCGAGGAGGACATCACCTTCCACGACCAGGTCGGCTACTGGCTCTGGGAGCCGGCGACCGGGCTGATCATGCAGACGCTGGCTATACCGCGCGGCCAGGTGCTGCTTGCATCGGGCAAGGCCAGGCCGGATGACAGGAATATCTCCGTCATGGCCAAGCGCGGCGACACGGCTTATGGGATCTGCTCGACCGACTTTTTGGAACAAGCGTTCCGCACCGACAGTTACCGCTGCGACATCACCTTCAACGATGATGGCAGCTGGACTTATCTCATCCAGACCAAGTCATTTGTAAGAGGCGCGCCGTTCAATCATCACGACACCAACACGCTCAAGCTGGTCGCGCCGCCAAAGCTCAATCCGCTCGCAGTGATCGTGAACGATCGCGCCAAGGGCGGCGGAACGGCGGCTTGAGCGCACTCCGGAGAATTGCATGAAACCGCACGTCATCTGCCTGATGGCCTCGAGCGTCGATGGCCGCACGCATCACAGCCGCTGGCGTCCGAAAGGAGCGGGTGCGGACTGGTTCGAGCGGATCCATGATGAGCTCGGCGGCGATGCCTGGCTGATCGGCCGCGTCACCGGCTCGGAGTTCGCCAAGGGCAAGCCGTATCCTGCGACGACGAACGCGACGTTCCCGCGCGAAAACTGGTTCGCGCGGCGCGATGCGAAAGCCTACGGCGTCGTGCTCGATGCCCACGGCAAGATCGGCTGGGGCCGCTCGGACATCGGCGGCGATCCGATCGTCGTGGTGCTGACCGAGAGCGTGTCGGACGCGCATCTCGCGGGCCTCCGCGGCGAGGGCGTGTCCTACATCTTCGCGGGCAAATCCGAGATCGACTTGGCGCTGACGCTCGAGATTCTCAATCGCGAGCTCGGCGTCAAACGCCTGCTGCTGGAGGGCGGCGGCGCCGCCAATGGCGCGTTCCTGCGCGCCGGCCTCGTCGACGAGCTCAACCTGATCCTGTGCCCGGCGGTGGATGGCGCCAGGGGCGCGCCGATCGTGTTCGACTCGACGGACGCCGAGAGCCAGCAGCGCGCGCCCGTCACCGCGATGACACTGGAGAGCACGCGGCCACTCGGTGGTGGCGTCCTGCTGCTGCGCTATCTGCTTCAGAACGATCCGCAAAGAGCGGGCTAAGTAAAGCTCCAGCATGTCGGACAAGTCAGAGCACATTGTCATCGTCGGCGCCGGCGCGGCCGGCCTGATGGCGGCGCGCGAGCTCGCGCGCGCGGGGAGAAGGGTGACGATCCTGGAGGCGCGCGACCGCTGCGGCGGGCGCATCCATCCGCTGCCCGCGTCGCAATTCGGATACCGTGCGGATGGCGGCGCGGAATTCGTCCATGGCGATGCGCCGGTCACGCGCGGCCTCGTCCGCGAGGCCGGGCTGTCACTGCAGGAGATCGAAGGCACGCAGTGGACTTTTGACGGCCAAACGCTCTCGCGCGAGGACCGCTATGATCGGCATGAGGCGGAGCTTCATGCGGTGCTGCGCGAGCTGAAGGACGATATGACCGTCGCGGACTTCCTGCGCCGCCATTTTGCGGGAGACGAATACGAGCGGCTGCGGCACTCCGTCGCGCGGATGATCGAGGGCTACGACGCGGCCGACCCCGAGCGCGCCTCAACGCTGGCGTTGCGCGAGGAATGGATGAATGGCGGACACGCTACGCAGGCGCGCATCGTCGGCGGCTATGGCGGCCTCGTCGACCATCTCGCGGCGGAGTGCCGCAAGCATGGCGTCGCTATCCGCTTCGACTCCGTTGTCGCGGCGGTCGAGGAGACCGGCGGCACGGTGAGCGTCCGCTGCGCCAATGGCGAGGGGCATGCCTGCGGCAGAGTGATCCTCACGGTGCCGCTTCCGCTCTTGCAGGGAATCGCGCTTCCGCAAGCTGCGCGCGACAAGGCTGCCGCCGCAGCCGAGATCGGTTTCGGCAACGTCATCAAGATCCTTCTGCGCTTCGAGCGGCCATGGTGGCGCGACAGGCAAGAGGATCTCAGCGATCTCACCTTCCTGCTGTCGGACCAGACCATCCCGGTGTGGTGGACACAACGCCCTACCGAGCATTCCGTGCTCAGCGGCTGGTTCGGCGGTCCGAGAACGGCGGAGCTGTCGAGCCTCGATCCGCAGGGGCTGATCGATGCCGGGCTCGATTCACTCGCCGCCATCTTCGCCCTGTCACGCAAGGACATCGAAAGTGGCCTTGTTGCGGGCTTTGCGAGCAACTGGGCGCATGATCCCTTCGCGCGCGGCGCCTATTCCTGGGCGACGCCGCAGACGCGCGATGCGCAAACGATCCTGTCGCGCGCGGATGGCGCGGTCCTCTTCTCCGGCGAAGCCCTCTATCGCGGCCGCGACATGGGAACGGTCGAGGCGGCGCTGGCAAGCGGGCTTGAGACGGCGCAGATGATCCTGCGCGGATAGTCCACGCGGTGACGGGTAGTCTCAGATGTGGATAGCCGCGGGTCAGCGTTCCCTTGGCGGGTAATCATTTCCGCAAATTCGTCATGCCCGGGCTTGTCCCGGGCATCCACGTCTTGGCTCTCGCGCGAGAAGAACGTGGATGGCCGGGACGAGCCCGGCCATGACGATCGGCAACAGCCAGGAAAAAAGGCCCGCATTGTCGCGGGCCTTTCGTCTACCAGCCATAGCCGCCGGTGCCGAAGCTGAACGTCACGCCGGGACCGCCGCCGTAATAGCCGTAGGGTCGGCCGCCATAATAGCCGTGCCGCGGATAATAGCCGTAGCTTCGGTAGTAGGGACGATAATGGCCGTGATGACCCCAGTGGTGATGGAGGCGGTGGCCGCGCCAGTGATGCCGGTGCTGCGCGCTGATGTCGGTCGATTGGCTGCCTTGCGCGTTCTGCGTGGCCTTTCCGTTGTTGGCCGCGTAGGCCGCGGATCCGCCGGCAAGCGCCGCAGCACCGACAGCCATCGCGACAAAGAGATACTTCATGTCATCACTCCAGTTGAGATGTCGTGTGACAACTGACGTGCGTCCGCCGCGTTCCGGCGTCGAAACGACGCAGACCTCAGTTCCGATCAACGCGTGTGAATGATCGAGTGTCGCGCGATGTATTGTCGCATGACCGCGCGTTCGCCGCACAATCGCCGCGTCGGCGTTATGCCGCGCCAAACGCCGCGATGACCTCATCCGTCGAGACGATGCGGGCAAATTCGCCGTTGAGGTTCGACAGCGTCATCGCATGGATCGCCTCGGCCGAATGCGCATCGCCATCGGGCCCGACGCGATCGAACGTCCATGTCGCATCGCGCACGAGGTGCGTGTCGAAGCCGAGATTGCCAGCCATCCGCGTCGTCGTCTCCACGCAGTGATTGGTGGTGGCGCCGCAGATGACGAGAGTGGTGAGGCTGGCGGCGCGCAGCCGGCTCTCGAGGTCAGTGCCGATGAAGGCGCTGTTGACGCGCTTGACGATCACGGGCTCGCCCGGCGCTTCGCGTGCTTCGTCCTTGACGGCGTAGCCGGAGCTCTCGGGGCGAAACGACGATGTCGGCCGCGTGCCCTCGTGGCGGATGTGGAAGATGGGTGCGCCGCTCGCCCTGAATGCTTTCAGGAGATCCGCGATCCGCGCAACCGCGTCCGGATTGTTGCGCCGCTTGCCGGCCGCCTCCCATTCGTCGAACGCACGCTGGACGTCGATGACGATGAGAGCAGTGAGGGATCGCGGGCTGGTCATGGACGGCGGCTTCCGGATTAGGTGGATGCGAGTATGCGAGGCGGGCGCGAGAGCAGGCAATGCCGATTTTCCCTCGTTTCGAGACGCTCTCGTGTCCCAGACGAAGGACTCGCAGTGACGAGTTGGTGCGGCCACAGCGCACACTGCGCCTCCTCCCCCCTTGCGGGGGAGGGCTGGGGAGGCAGAGCCCAGGAAAGGGTGTGTCCGAAATCGGCGATGCAAGGCGCCGTTGCTCAAATCGAGAGAGTGTGCCGTGTGGCACCCCCTCCCTAACCCTCCCCCGCAAGGGGGGAGGGAATACAGCGGTGCGCGGGGCGCCACTCACGGATGCGGATCGGGAATTCCTGTAGCCCGGATGGAGCGAAGCGTAATCCGGGACCGCTGCATCCTACTTGAGGCTTTCCCGGATTTCGCTGCGCTCCATCCGGGCTACAGGTGCTTTCACCCTCACGGATGCGGATCGGGGAAGCCGTGGCGCTCGGACAGTGCGGCGAGGATCGCGTCCTTGTCGGCGATGAAGGCGCGGCCCTGATGCTGCCCGGTCTGGTGCGGTGACGTCGCGCCGTCTGCGAGCACCAGGAGCGGCAGCGACTGGTTCTCCTCGCCAACGAGCGCGATCACGGCGTGCCTCGGCCGCGGCCATGCGATGCGCTCGACGTCGAGCCTGCCCGCCAGCGCCGGAAACGAGGCCAGCACGCCCTCGATCAGCGCACAATGCCAGCAATAGAAACGTCGGCCCGGAAAGGCCGGGTCCTCGAAACCGGGGCGCATCAGAAACAGACGGTCGCGCGTCATGGGCCGCTCCGAAACATGGCCGGCTTGCTGAGGATCAAGGTATCAATGGCTGGCCGGCCTAACCTCAAGGCAGTAAATCTTTCCGGGAATCGATCGTTGCGGGAGGACGCCATGTCAGGGCCGATCAGTCAACCGCAAGGAGCCCCTCGCGCGCTCGCCGAGGTAACGACGCTGCCGCAGCTGCTGCGCTGGCGTGTCGCTCTGACGCCGGCGGCGGAGGCTTATCGGCATTTCGATAACGCCGCGGGGCGCTGGGTCAGCCAGTCCTGGCAAGAGATCGATGCGGAGTTCGAGCGCTGGCGGCGGGCGCTCGCCGCAGAAGGCTTTGCGCCCGGTGAGCGTGTTGCGATCCTGATGCCGAACGGGATTGCGCATATCGCGATGGACCAGGCGGCGCTGTCGCGCGGCCTTGTGCCGGTGCCGATGCATGCTGTCGACAATCCCGACAGCATCGCCTACATCCTCGCCGATTCCGGCGCGCTTCTGCTGTTCGTGGATACGCTGGAGCGTTGGCAGGGGATCGTTGCGACCGGCCAGCCGCTCGACAATCTCAAGCGCATCGTCTGTGCCGACGCGGCGGGCCTCGTCGCAAGCGACGTGCGCATCGTCGCGCTCGACCGCTGGCTCGATGCCGCACCAGGCGCGGCCGCGCCGATGCCGGACGTTGCGGTGAGGCCGGACGATCTCGCCGCCATCGTCTACACTTCAGGCACGACAGGCCGTCCGAAAGGCGTGATGCTGTCGCATGACAACATCGTGGCCAATGTGAAGGCGATCGCCGGGCGCATCGCGGCCGAGCCGGACGATGTCTTCCTGTCCTTCCTGCCGCTCTCGCATACATTCGAGCGCACCGGCGGCTACTACTATCCGATCGCGGCCGGCGCCTGCGTCGCCTATGCGCGTTCGGTGTCGCTGCTGTCGGAGGATCTGAAGCATGTGCGCCCGACCGTGCTGAATTCCGTGCCGCGGATCTATGAGCGCTTCTACGCGCTGATCATGCAGCACCGCAACGCGGCCGGCAGCGTCGAGCGCGCGCTGCTCGCTCTCACGCTAGCCGTCGGCGGCCGGCGTTTCGATGCGCGGCAGGGGCGTGGTTCGCCGTCGCCATTCGACCGATTGGCGTGGCCGCTGTTGAAGCGGCTCGTGGCCGACAAGGTGCTGGCGCAGTTCGGCGGCCGCTTGCGGGTCGCGGTCTCCGGCGGCGCGCCGATCGCCGAGCCGGTCATCCGCCTGTTCCTGTCGCTCGGGCTCGACATCCTCCAGGGCTACGGCATGACCGAGACCTCACCCGTGGTCAGCGTCAACACGGCCGAGGACAACGACCCGCGCTCGGTCGGCCTCGTCCTCGATGGGATCGAGGTCAGGCTCGGCGAGAATGACGAGCTGCTGGTTCGTGGGCCCAGCGTGATGCTCGGCTATTGGCACAGGCCGGAGGAGACGCGCCGCGTCAAGGAGGCCGATGGCTGGCTACATACCGGCGACCAGGCGCGCATCGAGAACGGGCGCATCACCATCACCGGCCGCATCAAGGACATCCTCGTCACCTCTACCGGCGAGAAGATCGCGCCGGTGGATCTGGAGACCGCGATCCTCGCCGATCCCCTGTTCGAGCAGGCGATGGTGATCGGCGAGCAGCGGCCGTTCCTCACCGCGCTGGTCGTGCTCAGCGCCAAGGCCTGGGAGCAGGAGCGGCAGAAGCTTGCCGCTGGGGGCAAGCAGGGCGAGGGCGCTGAACGGGCCGATCTGCTTGCGCGGATCGCTGGAGCCGTGAAGGCCTATCCGTCCTACGCGACGCCGCGCGCGGTGTGGTGGACGCTCGAGCCCTGGACCATCGCAGCAGGGCTCCTCACGCCGACCCTGAAGAACAAGCGCCCCGCGCTCGAGCATCGCTTCGCCGCCGAGATCGAGCGGATCTATGCGAAGAAGCCGGCGGCAGCGCCACGAACCGCTACTTGAACGGATCCTGGATCGACGGTGCCGACTGCCTGATCCGGCGGACGCTTACCGGCTTGCCGTCGGAGACGAACAGCAGCTCGTACCTGCGGCCCTCGCTGTCGGTCGCGGAGCAGGTGACATCGGAGACCTGCTTGGCGGCGAAATTGCCGGTCTGGCGGCAGACGCCGGTGGAGGTCTGCTCGGCCGGCACCGGCAGGCCGTCGACCTTGGGCCGGTTCTTGGAGTTGATCAGCATGCGGTCGATCCGCAGCTCGTAGGAATTGTCGTCGGCCCGCTTGCCGTTCTCGCCGGAGAACGACACGACGTGGTTATCGTCAGCGGGATCGTCGATCGCGACCGCGAAATTGACCCGGCCCTTGTCGCCATGGGCGTAGGCCACCGTCTTGCAGCCGAAAGTGCGGCCCGCGATCTTCAGCGTCTTGCAGTGTCCGGACATCAGCGCCAGCAGGTCGATCAGGGCGTTTTGCTGCGCGGGCGGATTGTTGACCGGGATGGGGGCGGAAGTCTCGGCAAAACAAGGGCTTGCGAACACCACGAGGGTCGCGGCCAGAACCGGTCGGCGGAGGCGCATCGTCAGGCTCGCATGCCAGGAGACCACGGAAGCGGACGAGTTCCGTCCACCAACCAGCCAACCACGAATTGGTTGCCATCCCGTTGTTCGTGCCAAGCCAGTCTGGAATACCACCGCACCACCCCCTAGGCGATTTGCCAAATCGCCCCAACCTGCCCCGGCGGGCACTTGTCGCCAGGGCCATGTTTTTTTCGTGGCAGAGATGGGTAGGATCATGCCGCCTGCTTCATTGTCCGCGCGAAGGCCGGATAGGTCTCGGCGAGCTCATCGAGAATGCGTCCGCGCAGCAGCGCCAGCGTCGCGGTGTCCGGCCGTGGCGTCTCCCGCACGACCTCCGGCTCCTCGTAGGCGAAGCCGGTGTTTTCCCGGATATCGGCCGGCGTGAAGGGCGGATGCACCGAGCGCAAGGCGAAGCCGCCCGCCTCGCGGTCGAAGTCGAACAGCGCCATGTTGGTCAACAGCGCGTAGGGCCCGCCGCGGCGCCGGACTTCGGGCGTGATCGCCCGGGCGCTGACGAAATCGACCTTCGGCACGAACACGCGTGGCGAATGCTCCTCGCGAAACAGGATCACGCGCGGAATGAGGTGATAGAGATAGGCCGAGCCGAATGAGCCGGGCCAGCGCACGCCGGTCCTCGGATAGTCGCCGGTGCCGACCAGATTGATGTTGCCCTGGCCGTCGATCTGGCCGCCGCCGAGGAAGAAGGCATCGACGCGGCCCTGCGCAGCGCAGTCGAACAGCTCGATACCGCCATTGGTGAAGAAATTGTGCTGTTGCGATCCCAGGATCGAGATGCGCACCGGCGCCTTGCCGTCGCGCGCGTTGCGTGCGCGCAGCAACATCGCGCCGGCCGCCGGGATCGGCGACGATGCGCCGACCGCAACGTGACTGATGCCGTCGAGCAGGTCGGCGATGGTGGCGATGAGGATTTCGCGACGCTCGCGTTCGGATGACATCGCTTAGGCCACTTGCTTGCGATGCGACAGGAAGGTCGAGAGATAAGCCCTAAAACCCTCCTCGCTGCGCGCCATCGCCGCGTAGCGCGCGATCTCGGCTTCGTCGGCGGGATACTCGTCCCATAGCGCGAGCGGCCAGGCGCCGCGTGCGGCGATCGCGATGGCGTCGACATAGAGCGAAGGCAGCACGCCGGCGGCGGAGTCCTCGCTCTCCAGCAGGTTGCGGTCGACGATGCGCTCAACGGTGACCAGCGTGCGCTTTGCGGCATAGGCGAGGTTGGCGAGCTCGCGATGCCGGCCGATGCGGACATTGCCGGCGCGGTCGGCCTCGGGCGCATGAAACAGCGCGACGTCGGGCGAGATCGCGGGCACCACGACCACCTTGCGCGCCTCACCGACGGGACTGTCGATCACCTGCCAGTCCGGCCGCACGCCCAAGAGATCGCTGCCGATGATGCCTGCGATCGGCATGAACGGCACGCCCTTCTGCGCGGCGAGGAGGCCGGCGTAGATCGCGGGGCAGGTGGAGTCGCGCAAAGTGAAGGCGCCGCTCTTGACGCCCGCGGTGAAGCGCGGCGCGCCGCCGGCTTCACCCAGCGAGACCGCGCTGGTCTCGAGCGAGGCGATCGCGCCGGCACCGATCAGGAGGTCCGCCTGCAAGCCGGAGATCGGCACGCAGATCAGCCTGAGATCGCGGATGCCGGCTTCGAGCAGCGCTGCGGTCGCCGCCATCGCCACGCCGGAGCTGTCGACGGGGATCGCCAGCGACTGTCCCGGTGCGACGCGTGCGGCCAGCGCCTCCAGCGCAACGATCTCGGTCATGGACGTCCTCCGGCCTGTTTTCGCTATCCTGCCTCAAGCCATCGCCGCCTGCCAGCGCGTATCGCGAAGGGAGGGGCGGCGGTGCAGGCGGGCATCGAGCAGGGCGCGGGCGCGAGGGAGGTCACCGCTGCGCATCAGCGCCACGATGAAGGTGTCCTCGATCAGCTCGCGCTGGGCGTGGCTGCCGCCGATGCGCACGACTTCGGTGATGACAGGCGCGAGCATTTGCACGCAAGTCCCATAATCCTCGCTGGCGAAGGCGGTCATCGCGCGGCAGATCGCGGGCACCACGGGGCCGGCGGGCAGCTTGCCGTCGGCGAGCCGCTGCTCGATCACGGCGAGGCGCGAGGCAAGCGTTTCGCGGTTTTGCGTTGCCGCGGCGAACAGCGCCATGTGGACGTCGGCGAACGGGATGCTCGACTTCGGGAACAGGCGCTGCGCGGCCGCATCGGCCTCGGCCCAGAGCGCCTGCGGCACGGCGTGACCGTAAGCCGCAAGCCGCCACAACAGCGAGGCGCCGTCGGTGATCACATTCAGCGGCGGCGCCCGCGTCACCTCTGGCTGCAGCACGTCGGCATAGATCGCGAGCGCCCGCGCCGCATCGCCGTGCTCCAGCGCGCCGAGCGCCTGGTGCCAGCGGATATGGCCGTGCAAGATGCCGGCGCGGTCATAGGTGGGGATCCATTCGTCGACGAGACGATCGGCCTCGTCGATCGAGCCGTCCTCGAACATCGCATGCAGCACGGCGTGCGCGGCATGGGCGTTTTGCCGCCGCAGCGAGAAGCCGCGCTCGATGACGGGGCGGCCGCGGGCGACGTCGCCGTTCTCGGTCATCGCCCAGCCGTACAGCGTCAGGAACCACCAGTCCTCGCCGTAATGCTGTGCGACGCGCTCGCACAGCTCCTGCCGCGCGCGGTCGTGATCGGCCATGCCGGAGAAGGCGAATAGCCCGAACGCGCCGAGCGGCAGCGACAGCACCACCGCATCGCGCGGCCATGTGTCGATATGCTTCAGCGTCGCGGCCAGCGCCTCGGGCAGCCGTCCCTCGACCGCGAGCGCCAGCGTCTCGACATGCGAACGTTCGCGCTCGGTGCCGCGCCTGGCGACGATCTCGCGCGCCACGGCTGCTTTCCGCCGCGCGAGATCGCCCTGCTGATAGAAGGCGTGCAGCCGCGCCCGCGCGATGTGCGGCAGCGCGAAATCGGGATCAGCCTCTATCGCGCGCTCCAGCGCCTCCGCCGTGCCAGTCCAGCCCGCGAGCATGAGGTCGACGCCGTCGCGATAGGCGGATGCTGCCGCATCGGATGCGGTGGAGAGCGGCAGTCCGTAACGATCCTGATGCGCCATCGTCGTCTCCCGGTCTCAAGTGGTGCGTGCGCGCCGTCCCTCGATCGGATAGGCCGGATCGTTGTAGCCCGGCGTCGACGGATGGCCTGGTGTTACCAGAGCGTCGATCAGCGCCTCGTCCTCAGCCGTGAAGCGGTAGTCGAGCGCACGGATATAGTCGTCCCACTGCTCCTCGGTGCGGGGGCCGGCGATGACCGAGGTGACGAAAGCCGAGTTCAGCACCCAGGCAACAGCGAACTGGCCGGCGGTGATGCCTTTCTTCTCGGCGTGGCTCTTGATCTCCTGCGCGAGCAGAAGCGATTCCTGCCGCCATTCGGTCTGCATCATGCGGGTGTCGTTGCGGCCAGCACGCGTCTCCTTGTCGGGCGCTGCGTCGGGCCGGTATTTGCCGGTGAGCACACCGCGCGCCAGCGGGCTGTAGGGCACGATGCCGAGGCCATAGTAGCCGCAGGCCGGGAAGTGCTCGACCTCCGGCATGCGGTTCATCGCGTTGTAGTAGGGCTGGCTGACCGCGGGCCGGTCGATGCCGAGCCGGTCGCAGATGTTGCAGATCTCGGCGACACGCCAGGCGCGGTAGTTCGAGACGCCGAAATAGCGCACCTTGCCGGCGCGGATCAGGTCGCCCATCGCGCGCACTGTCTCCTCCAGCGGCGTCGCATGGTCTTCCTTGTGCAGGTAGTAGATGTCGATGTGATCGGTGCCGAGGCGCTTGAGGCTTTCGTCCGCCGCCTGCAACACCCAGCGCCGCGACAGCCCGCCGCGATTGGGATCGTCGCCCATGGGGTTGGCGAGCTTTGTCGCCAGCACCCAGGCATGACGGTTGTTGGCGATCGCCCGGCCGACGACCTCTTCGGACGCGCCCTTCGAATAAGCATCGGCGGTATCGATGAAGTTGATGCCGGCTTCGTGCGCCTTGGCGATGATGCGCTTCGAGGCCGCCTCATCCGTCGGCCCGCCGAACATCATGCTGCCGAGACAGATCGGCGACACCTTAAGACCACTGCGGCCGAGCTGGCGGTATTGCATGGCTATTTTCCTCAACGCTTGTGTTGGCGGCAGCATAGCGGCCCGACTCCGTCATTGCGAGCGCAGCGAAGCAATTCAGATATCCGCCGGTACGTACAGTTCGTCGTCCCGGACAAGCGTAGCGAAGCGGAGCGCAGATCCGGGACCCATATGTGGACGGCCCCCGTGGCACAAGAGCTTTGTGAGGTTTGATCGGATCGCTTGCGTCCATGTGTCCGGCCTGTTGGTGCGGCGTGTTGGGCCGCTGGCCAAGATGGTTTCCGCGACGCGAGTTCCAATCAACCACGCGACCTCGTTCGGCCGATGGGTCCCACGGATTTGCTCGCATCTTTGAACGATCGATCGCACCATCTCCTTTGCTCTTGCAGCTCCGGTTCGGCCGGTGGGCTA
>NZ_LUUB01000064.1 GCF_001641635.1 Bradyrhizobium centrolobii | reverse complement strand
GCTAACCCACCCTACGAGGCTGTGAATCTTTCATTTCGGCTGGGCGGATGTAGCGGAGATCAAGGCCGTCGTGATTCTCTGTGTGCCTTGATTCGGCGGAGGGGATGATGGCTGACGAAGAGCTATTTGGAGAGCTGCCGGAACAGGCGAAGCCGCGAGCAGGTGCAGAGCCGGTTGGAGCGCCGCGGCTGCGCGAGCCGATGCGTGACCAGATCGAACTGCGTGCCGTGGATATCGAGAGCCTGATCGGGCAAGAGCATCCGGCGCGCGTGATCTGGGCCTATGTTGAGGGGCTGGACCTGAGCGAGCTTGAGGATCGGGTCAAGGCGCGGGAGAATACGCCCGGTCATCCGCCGCCATCGCCACGACTGCTGCTGGCGCTTTGGCTTTACGCCACGAGCGATGGCGTGGGCAGCGCGCGTGCGCTGGACCGCCTCTGCGAGAGCCATGACGTCTATCGCTGGCTATGTGGCGGAGTGTCGATGAACTATCACACGCTGTCGGACTTCCGGGTCGGCTGTGCCGACCTGCTCGACCGCCTGCTGAGCGAGCATCTGGCGGCGCTGAGCAAGGCGGGGCTGGTCGATCTGGAGAAGTTGACCCAGGACGGGGTGCGGATACGGGCCAATGCGGGGACCGGATCGTTCCGGCGGGAGGCGACGCTGGATCGGCAGATGGCGCAGGCCCAGGCTGTGGTGGAGGAGCTCAAGCGCGAGGTCGATGCGGATCCGGAAGCCAGCAATCGGCGCATTCGGGCCGCGAGGGAGCGCGCGGCGCGCGAACGCAGCGAGCGGGTGCAGGCGGCGCAAGCGGCGCTGGCCGAGATCAAGCGCAAGCGAAAGCAGCTCGACGAGAAGGGCGGCAATGGCAAAAAGCCGAAGGAGGCGCGGGCCTCCACCACCGACCCGCAGGCGCGGGTGATGAAGATGGCGGATGCCGGCTTTCGTCCAGCCTACAACGTGCAGGTGGCCAGCGCGGCGGGCGAGCTGATCGTGGTCACGGTCGACGTCGACAACAATGGATCGGATCGCGGCCTGATGCGGCCGATGCTGGAACGAACGCGATCACTGCTGGGCCGCTTTCCCCGCCGCCACCTCGTCGATGGCGGTTTCTGCAGCGCCGAGGATATCGAGTGGGCGCATAGCGAAGGCATCGACATCTACTGTCCACCAACGCAGTCCAGGAGCGGTGTCGATCCTTATTTGCCCCGGCATGGCGACGGTCCGGGCGTGTTGGCCTGGCGTGCTCGCATGGCCAGCGAAGACGGCAAAGCTCAGTACCGAGCCCGTACGATCTGCGAATGCATACATGCCCGCTGGCGCAACTGGGACCTGCGGCAATTGACCGTCCGCGGTATCGAAAAGGTCCGCGCCGTCGTCCTCTGGTACGCGCTCACCAACAACATCCTGCAGGGCCACCATCTCGCCAAACCATAGTGGCACCCACAGTCCGCCTCGTCACAGCCCTCGGATCAACTCAACTCGCCATTTCCCTGCCGGCCAATCTCCGCAGATCCAATAGCTTCACAGGCTCTACGAGCTACGAGCTCATCGCTAGGCAATCGTGTTGACGATGCCGCCCTCGGCCCGCAGCGCCGCGCCGTTGGTGGCGGAGGCCTCCTTCGAGGCGACATAGACCACCATGTTGGCGATCTCGTCGACGCTGGCAAAGCGTTGCAGCAGCGAGCTCGGGCGATGCTGCTTGACGAAGTTGGCAGCGGCCTCATCGACCGACTGGCCGTTCTGCTTCGCGAGATCCTTCACGAAAGTCTCGACGCCCTCGGTCATGGTCGGGCCGGGCAGCACGGAATTGATGGTGACGCCGGTACCGCGGGTGAGCAGCGCAAGCCCGCGCGCAATCGAGAGCTGGGCTGTCTTGGTCATGCCGTAATGGATCATCTCGACGGGAATGTTGAGACCGGACTCCGAGGAGATGAAGACGATGCGGCCCCAGTTGCGCTTGAGCATGCCCTTCAGATAGGCGCGCGACAGCCGCACGCCGCTCATCACGTTGACCTCGAAGAAGCGGCTCCAGTCCTCGTCGGGGATCTCGAAAAAATCCTTCGGCTCGAAGATGCCGGCATTGTTGATGAGGATGTCGACCTCGGGCAGTGCCGTGACCAGCGCCTTGCAGCCCGAGGCCGTCGAGACGTCGGCGGCGATGCCGCGCACCTTGGCGCCTGTCCCTTCGAGCTTGCGGACGGCCGCATCGACCTTGTCCTGGCCGCGCCCGTTGATCACGGCGTTCGCGCCGGAGGCAGCAAGCCCCTTGGCAATGGCCAGGCCGATGCCGGCGGTCGAGCCGGTCACGAGAGCAGTCTTGCCGGAAAGGTCGATCTTCATGCGATATCTCCATTGATGTCGATGGAGATATCGGTCGCTGCACAAGCAGCCGCAATCCGCACTCACTGACGCGTGAGCAGAACGCCCCTCACATCGTCGTCGTGGCGAAAGCCAGGACGACACCTTGAGCGTCGCGAAAGGCTCGACAACCGCCAACAAAAAAGCGGCGCCCAAAGGCGCCGCTTTCTGAAGACTTCATGCCGTCCGGCTCACGCCGCCTCGGCTTCCTTCTCCTGCACCGGACCGGAGTCCTGGCCCTTGGCATCGACGTCGCGATCGACGAACTCGATCACGGCCATCGCGGCGTTGTCGCCGTAGCGGAAGCCTGCCTTGATGATGCGGGTGTAGCCGCCCTGGCGGTCCTTGTAGCGGGTCGCTAGCGTGTCGAAGAGCTTCTTGACCATGTCGACGTCGCGCAGCTCGGCGATCGCCTGGCGGCGCAGCGAGAGGCCACCCTTCTTGCCGAGGGTGACGAGCTTCTCGACGATCGGGCGAAGCTCCTTGGCCTTGGGCAGCGTGGTGACGATCTGCTCGTGCTTGATCAGCGAGGCCGCCATGTTGGCGAACATCGCGCGGCGGTGCTCGGCCGTGCGGTTGAGCTTCCGATGAACCTTGCCGTGACGCATGTGACTATTCCTTACGTTAAAACTGCCGCGACGGTTCGTCGGACATGTTGCTCAGGTGGGCTGCCTGCGTTCGCCCAAGTCAGTCATTCCGGACGGCGCGAAGCGACGATCCGGAATCTCGAGGTTCCGGGTTCGATGCTGACGCACCGCCCCGGAACGACGAATTCTTAGTAGTGATCCTCGAAGCGCTTGGCGAGCTCGTCGATGTTCTCCGGCGGCCAGCCCGGCACTTCCATGCCGAGGTGCAGACCCATCTGGGCCAGCACTTCCTTGATCTCGTTCAGCGACTTGCGGCCGAAGTTCGGGGTACGGAGCATTTCCGCTTCGCTCTTCTGCACGAGGTCGCCAATGTAGACGATGTTGTCGTTCTTCAAGCAGTTTGCCGAACGCACCGACAGCTCGAGCTCGTCCACCTTCTTGAGGAAAGCCGGGTTGAAGGCGAGGTCCGGGATGATCTCCTGAGCGACTTCCTTGCGCGGCTCTTCGAAGTTGACGAACACGTTGAGCTGATCCTGGAGGATCCGCGCGGCATAGGCCACCGAGTCATCCGGCGAGATCGCGCCGTTGGTCTCGATCGTCATGGTCAGCTTGTCGTAGTCGAGGATCTGGCCCTCGCGAGTGTTCTCGACCTTGTAGGAGACCTTGCGGACCGGCGAGTACAGGCTGTCGACCGGGATCAGGCCGATCGGCGCGTCCTCGGGACGGTTGCGCTCGGCGGGCACGTAGCCCTTGCCGGTCGAGACCGTGAACTCCATGCGGATCTCGGCGCCCTCGTCGAGCGTGCAGATCTGGAGATCCGGATTGAGCACGGTGACGTCGCCGACGGTCTGGATGTCGCCGGCGGTGACGACGCCCGGGCCCTGCTTCTTCACGACCATGCGCTTGGGGCCTTCGCCCTGCATCTTGATCGAGATGTCCTTGATGTTGAGCACGATGTCGGTAACGTCCTCACGGACGCCAGCGATCGAGGAGAACTCGTGCAGCACGCCGTCGATGTGCACCGACTGCACGGCCGCGCCCTGGAGCGAGGACAGCAGGATGCGGCGGAGCGCATTGCCGAGCGTCTGGCCGAAGCCGCGCTCGAGCGGTTCGGCGACGATGGTCGCAAAACGGGCCGGGTCGCCGCCAGGCGTGACCTGGAGCTTGTTCGGCCGAATCAGTTCTTGCCAATTTTTCTGGATCGTCACTGTTTCACCCATACAGGCCAGTCAATTTGACAGTTCAAAATACTGGCGTTGGAGAAAGGCCGCAGATCATTCCCGCGGCTTCGCAAAATGTCATTGCGGGCGACAATGCGCCCGCAACCTCGTATCAAACGCGGCGACGCTTGCGCGGCCGGCAACCATTGTGCGGGATCGTGGTCACGTCGCGGATCGAGGTGACGGTGAAGCCCGCGGCCTGCAATGCGCGGAGCGCCGACTCGCGGCCCGAACCGGGACCGGCGACTTCGACTTCCAGCGTGCGCATGCCGTGCTCCTGCGCCTTCTTGGAAACGTCCTCCGCAGCGACCTGCGCTGCATACGGGGTCGACTTGCGCGATCCCTTGAAACCCATGGTGCCCGCGGACGACCAGGCAATCGTGTTGCCCTGCGCGTCGGTGATGGTAATGGTCGTGTTGTTGAACGACGAGTTCACGTGCGCGACGCCGGAGGCGATGTTCTTGCGCTCACGACGGCGAACGCGGGTGGCTTCCTTGCCCATTGAGTCCCTTTCCTGAAGATCTCAAACGCCGCCGTAATGCCAGCGGCTACACCTGTGGAACGAAAGGCGCATGGCGAACGGGAGAGCCCCTCTTCGCCACGTGCCGCGACTGAATTCGAAAACTTACTTCTTCTTGCCGGCGATGGCCTTGGCCGGGCCCTTGCGCGTACGCGCATTGGTGTGAGTACGCTGACCGCGCACCGGCAGACCGCGACGATGACGCAGGCCGCGATAGCAGCCGAGGTCCATCAGACGCTTGATGTTGATGCCGACCTCACGACGCAGGTCGCCCTCGACGAGATAGTCGCGGTCGATCACTTCGCGGATCTGGAGCACTTCGGCGTCGCTGAGCTGATTGACGCGACGATCCTCGGGAATCTTCACCTTCTCCATGATGTCACCGGCGATCTTGGGGCCGATGCCATGGATGTACTGCAGCGCGATCAGCACGCGCTTGTTGGTGGGAATGTTTACGCCGGCAATACGGGCCACGGCCTTCTCTCCTGTTGCCGATCCCTCGTCAGGAATCGGGCTTTAAGTGCTTGCTTTCTCGGGCAGGTGTTCACAAACGCGAACACGACGCCCACCCCCGGTCTTCCTGGGGCCCGGCATCGTCTGAAACTATCCGACTTGGATGCGGGGCTTATTAAGGGATTCAGGGGGCTTTCGTCAACCGCTGCTAGCGTTTAGCTCGCTTTTTCGTGACCTTTTTTGGGCTCTTCTTCGGGGCCTTTTTGGCGGCCTTTTCGACAGCCTTCTTGGCGGTCTTCTTCACGGCCGTCTTCGCGCTCTTCTTGGCCCCTTTGGCAGCCTTTTTGGGGGCTTTGGCAGCCTTTTTGGCCGTTTTCGCCGGCTTTTTGACGGTCTTGGCAGCCTTTTTGGTTCCCCTCTTGGCGGCGCTCCTGGCAGTGGTTTTGGCGTGCGTCTTGGGCTCGACCGCCCCCAGCGCCAGCAGGAGGCGGTGGATCGCGCGGGTGACCTCCTCGATGGTCATCATGCCGTCGATGGTCGAGAGCTTCCGCCGCTCGGAATAGTAGTGAATCAGCGGTTCCGTCAGACTCCGGTAGCTGGCGAGCCGCTTGGTCAGGACCTCCGGCGTGTCGTCGACCCGGACCTCCTCGCCGCGCTCCCGCATCTGAGCCACGCGAGTCTCCACGCGCTGGAGCAGCGCACTCTCGTTGACCCGCAGCTCAATGACCGCGTCGAGCTTGAGGTGCTTGTGCTTGAGGAGCTCATCCAGCGCTTCGGCCTGCGGCACGGTGCGCGGGAAGCCATCGAGGATGAAGCCGTTCTTGGCGTCCGGCAGGTCGATCCGGTCGGAGATGATTCCGACCACGACGTCGTCCGGCACCAGACCGCCATTGCCCATGATCTCCTTGGCCTTCAGCCCGACCGGCGTTCCTGCCGCAACCGCAGCGCGAAGCATTTCCCCGGTCGAGAGCTGGACGATGCCGTAGCGCTGCACGAGCAGCTGCGCCTGGGTCCCCTTGCCCGACCCCGGCGGTCCCAGAAGTATAATTCTCATCGGCGTACGCCCCCCGGATTGGTGAGCGATACGTCGCGCACCTGTGTTTGAAGATCAAGAAACCGTGCAAACCATAATCAGCGCCGCACCGCTACCCATATCATAGGGGAGCTGGCGCCCGGAGGCCAAGAAAGCCTGTGAAATCAGGGATAGCGTGGCGGTGAGAACAGCTCTGCCGATGCAATCGAGCGGTCGGCAGCGCGCCTGAAAGACGCTGCGCATCTGCGTGCGCAGCGAATCGGTGACATCAGCCGGCACCCTGATCGGCCGCCGCGCCTCACTCTCAGCGACGGCGACCCCGCAGCTTCGATTTCCGGATCAGCCCCTCATACTGATGGGCCAGCAGATAGCCCTGCACCTGCGCCACGGTGTCCATGGTGACGCTGACCACGATCAGCAGCGATGTACCGCCGAAATAGAACGGCACCGAGGCGTAGGAGATCAGGATCTCCGGGATCAAGCAGACGATCGCGAGATAGATCGCACCGATCACGGTGATGCGTGACAGCACGTAATCGATGTATTCCGCGGTGCGCTCGCCCGGACGAATGCCCGGAATGAAGCCGCCGTGCTTCTTCAGATTGTCCGCGGTCTCGGTCGGGTTGAACACGATCGCGGTGTAGAAGAAGGCGAAGAACACGATCAGCGCCAGATACAGGATCAGGAACAGCGGACGGCCGTGGCCGAGCTGGGTGGTGATCCACTGGAACCACTCCGGTCCCCTGCCGGCGTTGAAGTTCGCAACCGTCGTCGGCAGCAGCAAGAGCGAGGATGCGAAGATCGGCGGGATCACGCCCGAGGTGTTGAGCTTGAGCGGCAGATGCGAGGACTGGCCCTCGAACATCTTGTTGCCGACCTGGCGCTTCGGATACTGGATGAGCAGGCGGCGCTGGGCGCGCTCCATGAACACGATGAAGGCGATCACGGCGACCGCCATCACGATCACGACCAGGATCAGGCCGGTCGACATCGCGCCCTGGCGGCCGAGTTCCAGCATGTTGGCGAGCGCCGAGGGCAGCTCGGCGACGATGCCGGAGAGGATGATCAGCGAGATACCGTTGCCGATGCCGCGCGAGGTGACCTGCTCGCCCAGCCACATCAGGAACATGGTGCCGCCGGTCAGCGTGATGGCGGTGGAGAGGCGGAAGAACATGCCGGGGTCGCTGACGACATTGCCGGCGCCCTCGAGGCCCACCGCGATACCGTAGGACTGGAACGCTGCCAGGATCACGGTGAGATAGCGCGTGTACTGGTTTAGCGTCTTGCGGCCCGCCTCGCCTTCCTTCTTCAGCGCCTCGAGCTGCGGCGAGACGGTGGTGAGGAGCTGGATGATGATCGAGGCCGAGATGTACGGCATGATGTTCAGCGCGAAGATCGCCATGCGGTGGATGCCGCCGCCGGCAAACATGTTGAACATGCCGAGGATGCCGCCCGCCTGCGAGCGGAACACCTGCTCCCAGATGTTGGGATCGATGCCGGGCAGCGGGATGTAGGTACCCAGCCGATAAACGAGCATCGCACCCAGGGTGAACCAGATGCGCTTCTTCAGTTCGTCGGCCTTGGCAAACGCGCCGAAATTGAGATTGGCTGCCAGTTGTTCCGCTGCTGAGACCATCTTGGACTTTCTCCCGCCGCCTTTTGCGCCGTCATGCCCGCGGCCGGGCTACTGGGCGGACGCCGGACATTATCTGGTGCTCGGCTTCGATAAGTCCAACATCCCGCATGCGTAAAGGCCCGCGAGCCGCGGGCCAATGACGCAGTTGTTACGCCGCCTCGCCTTCTTCCTTGGCGGGCGCGAGGATCTTCACCGAGCCGCCGGCCTTCTCGACCGCCGCGATCGCGGACTTCGAGGCGCCATGCACTTCGATGTTGAGCTTGGCCTTGAGTTCGCCGCGGCCGAGTAGCCGCAGGCCGGCCTTGGCGCGGCGCAGCACGCCGGCCTTCACCAGCGCCTCGACGTTCACGACGCTGCCAGCGTCGATCTTCTTGGCATCGACCGCTTCCTGGAGCCGGTCGAGATTGATCTCGACGAACTCGACGCGGAAGATGTTGTTGAAGCCGCGCTTCGGCAGACGGCGATGCATCGGCATCTGGCCGCCTTCGAAACCCTTGATGCGGACGCCCGAACGCGCGGTCTGGCCCTTGCCGCCGCGGCCGGACTGCTTGCCCTTGCCCGAACCGATGCCGCGGCCGACGCGCATGCGCTTCTTGCGCGAGCCGGCGTTGTCGGCGATATCGCTGAGCTTCATCGCCCTTCTCCTTGTCTTACTTCTCGTCGACGATGCGGACGAGATGGTGAACCTTCTCGATCATGCCACGGACCGCCGGGGTGTCCGGCAGTTCGCTGACGCGGCCGATCTTGTTGAGCTTGAGCCCGATCAGCGTCGAACGCTGCGAGTGATGGCGGCGGATCGCGCTGCCGGTCTGCTCGAGCTTGATCGTCTTTGCGGCCTTGGCCATGGGAGTCTACTCCGAAAAGCTTCCGTTAGTCGGCAGCCGCCTCGGCATCGCCGCCGATGCGACGGGCCTGAAGGGTGGATACCTTGATGTTGCGGCGGGCTGCGACCGAACGCGGCGAATCCTGGTGCTTCAGCGCGTCGAAGGTCGCGCGCACCATGTTGTACGGGTTCGACGAGCCGATCGACTTCGCCACCACGTCCTGGACGCCGAGCGTCTCGAACACGGCGCGCATCGGACCGCCGGCGATGATGCCGGTACCGGCCGGAGCGGCACGCAGGTAGACACGGCCCGCGCCGTGACGGCCGGCGATGTCGTGATGGAGCGTGCGGCCCTCGCGCAGCGAGACGCGGGTCAGGTTGCGCTTGGCGGCTTCGGTCGCTTTCCGGATCGCCTCAGGCACTTCGCGCGCCTTGCCGTGACCGAAGCCCGCACGGCCCTTCTGGTCGCCGATCACGACCAGCGCTGCGAAACCGAAGCGCTTGCCGCCCTTGACGACCTTGGCGACGCGGTTGATGTGGACGAGCTTGTCGACGAACTCGCTGTCGCGCTCCTCGCGCTCCCTGCTCCGTTCGCGTCCGCCGCGGTGTTCGCGTTCAGCTGCCATGGTTTTTCCAATCCTTCAGAGGCTTACGCCTCAATCCTCAAATTCTGTTAGAAGCTCAGCCCGCTCTCACGCGCCGCGTCGGCAAGGGCCTTGACGCGCCCGTGATAGAGATAGCTGCCGCGATCGAACACGACTTCCTTGACGCCCTTCTGCGCGGCGCGCTGGGCCAGCAGCTTGCCGACCGCCTTCGCCGCATCGATGTCGGCGCCGGTCTTGCCGCCGTCGCGCATCGACTTCTCGAGCGAAGAGGCAGACGCCAGCGTCTCGCCCTTCAGGTCGTCGATGACCTGGGCGTAGATGTGCTTGGACGAGCGGAACACCGACAGGCGCGGACGGCCGCCACCGGAGCGGCGCAGCTTCAACCGCACACTCCGCTTGCGCCGGGCATTCGTAACCTTGGCTTTCGACATGACCGGCTCCGTTACTTCTTCTTGCCTTCCTTGCGGAAGATGAATTCGCCAACATACTTCACGCCCTTGCCCTTGTAGGGCTCCGGCGGGCGATAGGCACGGATTTCGGCCGCGACCTGGCCGACGCGCTGGATGTCGCTGCCCGCCACCGTGATCTCGGTCGGCTTCGGCACGGTGATCGTGATCCCTTCCGGGATCGGATAGATCACGTCGTGGCTGTAGCCGAGCGCGAGTTGCAGGTTCTTGCCCTGCATCGCGGCGCGGTAACCGACGCCGGTGATTTCGAGCTTCTTCTCGAAACCCTTGGTGACGCCTTCGACGAGGTTCGCGACCTGGGCGCGTGCGGTGCCGTACAGCGCCCGCGCGCGGTTGGTGTCGAGCCGCGGCTTGACCTTGACCTGGCCGCTCTCGAGCTTCACCTCGACGTCGTCATGGACGATGAACTGAAGCTGGCCCTTCGGCCCCTTCATCTTGACGGTCTGCCCGTCGACGGTCGCGGTAACGCCCGACGGCACCGTCACAGGCTTTTTGCCAACACGTGACATGGATCAAAAATCCTTCTCAGAACACCGTGAAGAGGACTTCACCGCCCACATTCGCGTCGCGCGCGCTGTGGTCGGCCATGATCCCCTTCGGCGTCGACAACACCGAAATGCCGAGCCCGTTGTTGACCCGCGGCAGAGCCTTCACCGAGGCGTAGACACGACGCCCGGGCTTGGAGACCCGCTCGATCTCGCGGATGACGGGCTCGCCGTCGAAATACTTCAGCTCGATCTCGATCTCGCTGCGGCCCGAGGAATGCTCGACCGTGGCGTAACCGCGGATGTAGCCCTCGGTCTTCAGCACCTCGAGCACGTTCTCGCGCATCTTCGAGCCAGGCGTGGAGACCTTGGTCTTGGAGCGCATCTGTGCGTTGCGGATGCGGGTGATCAGATCGCTGATTGGATCGTGCGTAGACATCTAAACGACCCTCCTTACCAGCTCGACTTCACGAGGCCCGGGACCATGCCCTTGGAGCCAAGTTCACGCAGCGCGATACGGGACAGCTTGTTCTTGCGATAGTTCGAGCGCGGACGGCCCGACAGCTCGCAACGCATGCGGATGCGGGTCGCCGACGAGTTGCGCGGCATCTCCGCAAGCTTCAACGTCGCAGCGAATCGCTCCTCCATCGGGAGCTTCTTGTCGGCGATGATCGCCTTCAACCGCTCGCGCTTGGCGGCGGCGTTCTTCACCATCCGCTTGCGCCGGTTGTTCTTCTCGACTGAACTCTTCTTTGCCATGCTTGGCTCCTGGGTATCCGCGTTTGAGAGGCTTTAGGTCAGCGTCTCACTGCCGGAACGGGAAATTGAAAGCGGTCAACAAGGCCCTCGCCTCTTCGTCGGTCCTGGCCGTGGTGCAGACGGTGATGTCCATACCGCGGGATTCCGTGACCTTGTCGAAGTCGATCTCGGGGAAAATGATGTGCTCCTTGATGCCGAGCGAATAGTTGCCGCGGCCGTCGAAGCTCTTCGGGTTCAGGCCGCGGAAGTCGCGGACGCGCGGCAGCGCGACCGTCACCAGGCGATCGATGAACTCGTACATGCGGGCCTTGCGCAGCGTGACCTTGCAGCCGATCGGCTGGTTCTCACGCAGCTTGAAGGTCGCGATCGCGATGCGCGAATAGGTCACGATCGCCTTCTGGCCGGCGATCTGGGTCAATTCGGCGGCGGCGTTCTCGGCCTTCTTGCGGTCGTTGACGGAATCGCCAACGCCCATGTTCAGCACGACCTTGTCCAGCCGCGGAACCTGCATGACGTTCTCGTAACCGAACTTCTCGGTCATCGCGACGCGGATCTTCGCGTCATATTCCGCGCGCAGGCGCGGCACGTAAGCTGTGTCAGCCATCGATCTCAGCTCCCGAGCTCTTGGCGACGCGGACCTTCTTGCCGTCCGCCAGAATCTTGAATCCGATGCGCGTCGGCTTTCCGTCCTTGCCGAGATACGCGATGTTGGACAGTTGGATCGGCGCCTCTTTCGAGATGATGCCGCCCTCCTGGGCCTGCGTCTGCTTCTGGTGACGCTTGACCATGTTGATGCCGCGCACAAGCGCCGTGCCGGCCTCGGGGCGCACCTCGAACACCTCGCCGGTGCGGCCCTTGTCGCGACCGGTCAGCACGACGACCTTGTCGCCCTTGCGGATCTTCGCAGCCATCACAGCACCTCCGGCGCGAGCGAAATGATCTTCATGTGGTTCTTGGCGCGCAGCTCGCGCGGCACGGGCCCGAAGATACGGGTGCCGACCGGCTCGGCCTGGTTGTTGATCAGGACGGCGGCGTTGCGGTCGAAACGGATGACCGAACCGTCGGGGCGGCGGATGTCCTTGCGGACACGCACCACGACGGCCTTCATCACGTCGCCCTTCTTCACCTTGCCACGCGGAATCGCTTCCTTGATCGACACGACGATGATGTCGCCGATGGTGGCGTAGCGGCGCTTGGAGCCTCCGAGCACCTTGATACACATGACACGGCGTGCGCCAGAATTGTCGGCCACGTCGAGGTTGGTCTGCATCTGAATCATTGATGCACCTCGTCCTCTTTCTCTTTTGCGCCAGCCTGGCCAGCGCTCAACATTTCCCTGAAGTCAGTCGGCTAAATGCCGGCAGCTCAGGCGCTTTTCTTGTGTTCGCCCCGGATCACGACCCAGCGCTTCAACTTCGAAATCGGCTTCGATTCCTCGATCCACACCACGTCGCCCGGCTTGAACTGGTTGCTCTCGTCGTGCGCGTGATAGTTCTTCGAACGGCGGATCGTCTTCTTGTAGATCGGGTGCGTGAAGCGGCGATCGACGCGCACCACGATGGTCTTGGCCTGCTTGTCGCTGACGACCACGCCCTGCAAAGTACGTTTCGGCATCTTCGTAAGCCTCTTACTTCTTCTTCGCGCGCTGCTGCGCGGCGACGGTCTTGATCCGGGCGATGTCGCGGCGAGCCTCGCGCAGGCGCGAGGTGTTCTCGAGCTGCCCGGTGGCGCGCTGGAAGCGCAGGTTGAAGCGCTCCTTCTTCAGGTTCAGGATGGCGTCATCCTGCTGGTCGGGGCTCATCGCGCGGATGTCTTCGATCTTCATCTGGGCCATGGCCATTACTCCGCAATGCGCTCGACGAAGCGCGTCTTGATCGGCAGCTTGGCGGCCGCCAGGGTCAGCGCCTCACGCGCCGTCTGGGTGTTGACGCCGTCGATCTCGAACAGCACCCGGCCCGGCTTCACGCGCACGACCCACAATTCCGGCGAACCCTTGCCGGAGCCCATGCGGACTTCGGCCGGCTTCTTCGACACCGGAACGTCGGGGAACACGCGGATCCAGACGCGGCCGGCGCGCTTCATGTGGCGGGTCAGCGCGCGGCGGGCAGCCTCGATCTGGCGCGCGGTGACGCGCTCAGGCTCGGTCGCCTTCAGGCCGAACTGGCCGAACGCCAACGTCGCGCCCGAAGACGCAACGCCGTGGATGCGGCCCTTATGCGCCTTCCGGAACTTCGTTTTCTTAGGTTGCATCATGGCTTTAAGCCCTCAAATTCTCTGTGCAGCTCAGGCCGCAGCCGCGTCGCGACGCTGCCGGCGCTCACCGCCGCCACTGCCCTCGCCTTCGGCCATTCTCTTGTCCTGGGCCATCGGATCATGCTCGAGGATCTCACCCTTGAAGATCCAGACCTTGACGCCGCAGGTGCCGAAGGTCGTGAACGCGGTCGCAACGCCGTAGTCGATATCTGCGCGCAGCGTGTGCAGCGGCACGCGACCTTCGCGGTACCACTCCATGCGCGCGATTTCCGCACCGCCCAGACGGCCCGAGCAGTTGATGCGGATGCCCTCCGCGCCGAGACGCATCGCCGACTGCACGGCGCGCTTCATGGCGCGGCGGAACGCCACGCGGCGCTCGAGCTGCTGCGCGATCGACTCGGCCACCAGCGTCGCATCGAGCTCCGGCTTGCGGATCTCGACGATGTTGATGACGACGTCCGACGAGGTGATGTCCGCCACCTTCTTGCGCAGCTTGTCGATGTCGGCGCCCTTCTTGCCGATCACCACGCCCGGACGCGCCGAGTGGATGGTGACGCGGCACTTCTTGTGCGGACGCTCGATCACGATGCGGGCGACGGCCGCCTGCTTGAGCTCCTTGTGCAGGATCTCGCGGATCTTGACGTCCTCGTGCAGCAGCTTGCCGTATTCCTGCTTGCCGGCGAACCAGCGGGAATCCCAGGTCCGGTTGATGCCGAGACGCAGACCGATCGGATTGATCTTTTGACCCATCGTATTCTCCTGCGTCCCTTAGGCGGCCGCTTCGGCTTCGACCTGACGAACGATGATCGTCAGCTGCGAAAATGGTTTGTAGACACGGCCCGAGCGGCCACGGCCGCGGGCGGCAAAGCGCTTCATCACGAGGCCGTTGCCGACGAAGGCCTGCGCCACGACGAGATCGTCAACGTCGAGGTCGTGGTTGTTCTCGGCGTTGGCGATAGCCGATTCCAGGCACTTCTTCACGTCGACCGCGATCCGCTTGCGCGAAAACTGCAGGTCGGCGAGCGCGGCAGACGCCTTCCGGCCGCGAATGAGCTGGGCGACCAGATTGAGCTTCTGCGGGCTCACCCGCAGCATCCGGGCGACCGCCTTGGCCTCGTTGTCGGCGAGGCTCCGTTCGCGCTTAGGTTTGCTCATCGTTTAATCCTCAAGCCTTCTTGGCTTTCTTGTCGCCGGAGTGGCCATGGAAGGTCCGGGTCGGCGAAAACTCGCCGAACTTGTGACCGACCATTTCCTCGTTGACCGCCACCGGCACGTGCTTCTGGCCGTTGTAGACGCCGAAGGTCAGGCCGACGAACTGCGGCAGGATCGTCGAGCGACGGCTCCAGATCTTGATGACGTCGTGACGGCCGGACGCGCGCGCGGCATCTGCCTTCTTGAGCAGAGAACCCTCGACGAACGGGCCTTTCCAGACTGAACGAACCATGTCCGGCGTTCCTTACTTCTTCCGCTTGTGGCGGCTTAGGAGAATGAATTTGTTGGTCGACTTGTTGGTGCGGGTCTTCTTGCCCTTGGTCGGCTTGCCCCACGGAGTGACCGGGTGGCGACCGCCCGAGGTACGACCTTCACCACCGCCGTGCGGATGGTCGATCGGGTTCATCGCGACACCGCGGTTGTGCGGGCGACGGCCCATCCAACGCTTGCGGCCGGCCTTGCCGATCGAGGTGTTCATGTGATCCGGGTTCGACACCGCGCCGATCGTGCCGCGGCAACGGCCGTGCACCAGGCGCTGCTCGCCCGAGTTCAGGCGGATGATCACGTAGTCCTGGTCGCGACCGACGAGCTGGGCGTAGGTGCCCGCGGAACGGGCGAGCTGACCACCCTTCCCGATCTTGGTCTCGATGTTGTGGATGATCGTGCCGACCGGCATGTTGCCGAGCGGCATGACGTTGCCCGGCTTCACGTCGACATAGTTGCCGGCGACGATGGTGTCACCCACGGCCAGGCGCTGCGGCGCCAGGATGTAGGCCTGCTCGCCGTCCTCGTACTTGATCAGCGCGATGAAGCCGGTGCGGTTCGGATCGTACTCGAGGCGCTCGACGGTGGCGGGAACGTCCACCTTCTCGCGCTTGAAGTCGACGTTGCGCAGCGTCTTCTTGTGACCGCCGCCGCGGAAGCGCACGGTGATGCGACCGGTGTTGTTGCGACCACCCTTGGACAGCTTGCCCTCGGTGAGCGTCTTGACCGGCTTGCCCTTGTAGAGGGCCGAACGATCGACCATGACCAGCTGGCGCTGGCCCGGCGTCGTGGGATTGAATGTCTTCAGTGCCATCGTCGTACGACCTTACAGACCGGTGGTGACGTCGATCCGGTGGCCCTCTTCGAGGGTCACGATCGCGCGCTTGGTGTTCGACTGCGAGCCGAGATTGCCACGGAAGGCCTTGACCTTGCCCTTGCGGACCAGCGTGTTGACGCTCTTGACCTTGACGTCGAACAGCTTCTCGATCGCTTCCTTGATCTGCGGCTTGGTCGCTTTCGCGGCCACCTTGAACAGGACCTTGTTGTGCTCCGAGGCGATCGTCGCCTTTTCGGTCACGACCGGCGACAGGATCACGTCGTAGTGGCGAGGCTCGATGTTCTTCGTCATTTGAAGCGCGCCTCCAGCGCATCGATGGCGGCCTTGGTCAGAACGAGCTTCTGACGGCGCAGGATGTCGTAGACGTTGATGCCCTGGATCGGCAGCACGTCCATGTTCGGGATGTTGCGGGCCGCCGCGGCAAAACCGTCGTTGAGCTCGGCACCGTCGATGATCAGCGCGTTGGTGAGCCCCAGGCCCGAGAAGTGACCGAGCAGCGCCTTGGTCTTGGCGGTCTCAAGCGCGGCCTTCTCGATCACGACGAGATCGCCGTCCTTGGCCTTGGCCGAGAGCGCATGCTTCAGCGCCAGCGCGCGGACCTTCTTCGGCAGGTCGGTGGCGTGCGAACGCACCACCGGACCGAAGGCACGGCCGCCGCCACGGAACTGCGGCACACGGGCCGAGCCGTGACGGGCACCGCCGGTGCCCTTCTGCTTGTACATCTTCTTGCCGGTGCGCCAGATCTCGGCGCGCCCCTTGGCCTTGTGCGTGCCGGCCTGGCGCTTGTTGAGCTGCCACTGCACGCAGCGCGCGATGATGTCCTCGCGCGGCTCGAGGCCGAAAATGGCGTCGGAGAGCTGGACCGAGCCGGCTTCCTTGCCCTCAAGGGTCGTGACTTTCAGTTCCATCTCACGCACCCTCCTGCTGGGCCGCAGCCTCGGCTTCGCCGCCCGCAACCTTGAACTTGCCGGGCTTCGGAGCGTCCTTCGGCAGCGGCTTCTTGACGGCGTCGCGCACGCGGATCCAGCCGCCCTTGGAGCCGGGAACGGCGCCTTCGACGAGGATCAGGCCGCGCTCGACATCGGTCTGGACGACGCGAAGGTTGAGCGTGGTGATGCGGTCGACACCCATGTGGCCGGGCATCTTCTTGTTCTTCCAGGTCTTGCCGGGGTCCTGACGGCCGCCGGTCGAACCGATCGAGCGGTGCGAGATCGACACGCCGTGGGTGGCGCGTAGACCGCCGAAGTTCCAGCGCTTCATACCGCCCGCGAAACCCTTACCGACCGAGGTGCCGGTGACGTCGACGAACTGGCCGACGACGAAGTGGTCGGCCTGGATCTCGGCGCCGACCGGGATCATGGCATCCGCGGAGACGCGGAATTCCTCGACCCGTCGCTTCGGCTCGACCTTGGCGACCGCGAACTGGCCGCGCTCAGCCTTGGGCATGTAAACGGTCTTGCGGCTGCCAGAACCGAGCTGGAGCGCGACGTAACCGTTCTTCTCTTCGGTGCGGTGGCCTACGACCTGGCAATTGCCGAGCTTCAGCACGGTCACGGGGATATGTTCGCCGGTCTCCGTGAAGACCCGCGTCATCCCGACCTTTTGTGCGATCACTCCGGAGCGCATCGGCTTGCTTCCTGTTCTTTCTGTCCGCTTTCGCGAACGGGATCCAAAAATCTTAGAGCTTGATCTCGACGTCGACACCGGCGGCCAGGTCGAGCTTCATCAAAGCATCGACGGTCTGCGGGGTCGGATCGACGATGTCGAGCAGGCGCTTGTGAGTGCGCATCTCGAACTGTTCGCGGCTCTTCTTGTCGACGTGCGGCGAACGGTTGACGGTGAACTTCTCGATGCGGGTGGGCAGCGGAATGGGTCCGCGAACCTGCGCGCCGGTGCGCTTCGCCGTGTTCACGATCTCACGGGTCGACGTATCGAGGATACGATGGTCGAACGCCTTGAGACGGATGCGAATGTTTTGGCCGTTCATTGCCGTGGTCTTTCTTCAAACAGAGTGGCGAATAGCGAATAGCGAATGCTGCCATCCGCTACTCGCCAATCTCTAGTCTCGTAATTACTCGATGATCGAGGCGACGACGCCGGCGCCGACGGTACGGCCGCCTTCGCGGATCGCGAAGCGGAGCTTCTCTTCCATCGCGATCGGCACGATCAGGTGCACTTCCATCGCAATGTTGTCGCCCGGCATCACCATCTCGGTGCCTTCCGGCAGGTGCACGACACCGGTCACGTCGGTGGTGCGGAAATAGAACTGCGGACGGTAGTTGGTGAAGAACGGGGTGTGGCGACCGCCCTCTTCCTTGGTGAGGATGTAGGCCTCAGCCTTGAATTTGGTGTGCGGCTTGACCGAACCCGGCTTGCAGAGCACCTGGCCGCGCTCGACTTCCTCGCGCTTGGTGCCGCGGAGCAGCGCACCGATGTTGTCGCCGGCCTGGCCCTGATCGAGCAGCTTGCGGAACATTTCGACGCCGGTGACCGTGGTCTTCTGGGTCGCACGCAGACCGACGATCTCGATTTCGTCGCCGACCTTGACGATGCCGCGCTCGACACGGCCGGTCACCACGGTGCCGCGGCCCGAGATCGAGAACACGTCTTCAACCGGCATCAGGAACGGCTGGTCGACCGGACGCTCCGGCTGCGGAATGTACTCGTCGACATTCCGCATCAGCTCGAGGATGGCCTCGTGGCCGAGCTTCTTGTCGGAGTCTTCGAGGGCGGCGAGCGCCGACCCCTTGATGATCGGGATCTTGTCGCCCGGGAAGTCGTACTTCGAGAGCAGCTCGCGGACTTCGAGCTCGACGAGCTCGAGCAGCTCCGGATCGTCGACCATGTCGCACTTGTTGAGGAACACAACGAGCGCGGGCACGCCGACCTGGCGGGCGAGCAGGATGTGCTCGCGGGTCTGCGGCATCGGGCCGTCAGCGGCCGACACGACCAGGATCGCACCGTCCATCTGGGCGGCGCCGGTGATCATGTTCTTGACGTAGTCGGCGTGGCCGGGGCAGTCGACGTGGGCGTAGTGGCGGTTTTTGGTCTCGTACTCGACGTGCGCGGTCGAGATGGTGATGCCGCGCGCCTTCTCTTCCGGCGCCTTGTCGATCTGGTCGTACGCCGTGAACGTTGCACCGCCGGTCTCGGCGAGGATCTTGGTGATCGCCGCCGTCAACGACGTCTTGCCATGGTCGACGTGACCGATGGTGCCGATGTTGCAGTGCGGTTTGTTACGTTCAAACTTTGCTTTGGCCATTTGACTCTCCGTTCAATCGTCAGCTTGAGACCGACGACAATCAGGCAAACTTCTTCTGGACTTCTGCCGACACGTTCGCCGGCGCTTCTGCGTAGTGATCGAACTGCATGGTGAAGGTTGCGCGCCCCTGGCTCATCGAGCGCAGGTTATTCACGTAACCGAACATGTTCATGAGCGGCACCATCGCGTTGATGACGTTGGCGTTGCCGCGCATGTCTTGCCCCTGGATCTGACCGCGCCGGGAATTCAGGTCGCCGATGACCGAACCGGTGTAGTCTTCCGGGGTCACCACCTCGACCTTCATGATCGGCTCGAGCAGGACGGACTTGCCCATCTGCAGCGCTTCGCGGAAGCAGGCGCGCGAGGCGATTTCGAAGGCCAGCGCCGACGAGTCGACGTCGTGATACTTGCCGTCGACCAGCTGGACCTTGACGTCGACCACGGGGAAGCCCGCGACCACGCCGGACGACAGCACGCTCTCCAGGCCCTTCTCGACGCCGGGGATGTATTCCTTCGGCACCGCGCCACCGACGATCTTCGATTCGAACTCGTAGCCATTGCCGGGCTCGTTCGGCTCGACGATGAACGACACCGCCGCGAACTGGCCGGTACCGCCGGTCTGCTTCTTGTGGGTGTAGCTGTGCTCCACCCGCTTGGTGACGCGCTCACGGAAGGCCACCTGCGGCGCGCCGATGTTGGCATCGACCTTGTAGGTGCGCTTCAGGATGTCGACCTTGATGTCGAGGTGGAGCTCGCCCATGCCCTTCAGGATGGTCTGGCCGGACTCGTGGTCGGTCGACACGCGGAAGGACGGATCCTCCGCGGCGAGCTTGGCCAGCGCCACGCCCAGCTTCTCCTGGTCGGCCTTCGACTTCGGCTCGATCGCGATCTCGATGACCGGCTCGGGGAATTCCATCTTCTCCAGGATCACCTGCTTGTCGGGATCGCACAGCGTGTCACCGGTGCGCGCTTCCTTCAGGCCGGCCAGCGCGACGATGTCGCCGGCATAGGCTTCCTTGATGTCCTCGCGGTTGTTCGCATGCATCAGCAGCATGCGGCCGATCCGCTCCTTCTTCTCGCGGGTCGAGTTCACGACGCCGGTGCCCGACGCCAGAATGCCCGAATAGATGCGGCAGAAGGTGATGGTGCCGACGAACGGGTCGTCCATGATCTTGAACGCGAGCAGCGCCAGCGGCTCCTTGTCGTCCGCCTTGCGCACGACTTCGTTGCCCTTGTCGTCGGTGCCCTTGATCGCCGGCACGTCGAGCGGCGACGGCAGGTAGTCGACGACGGCGTCGAGCAGCGGCTGCACGCCCTTGTTCTTGAAGGCCGAGCCGCACAGCACGGGATAGAACGCGCCGGTCAGCACCGCCTTGCGGATCAGCCTCTTCAGCGTCGCCTCATCCGGCTCCTTGCCGTCGAGGTAGGCGGCCATGGCATCGTCGTCGAGCTCGACGGCGGCTTCCACCATCTTCTCGCGGTATTCCTTGGCCTGGTCGACGAGGTCTTCCGGAATGTCGACATAGTCGAACTTCGCGCCGAGCGATTCATCGTTCCAGACGACGCCCTTCATCTTCACGAGGTCGACGAGACCCTTGAAGTTGTTCTCGGCACCGATCGGAAGCTGGATCGCGACGGGCTTGGCGCCCAGACGGTCAACGATGTCGGACAGACACTTGAAGAAGTCCGCACCGATCTTGTCCATCTTGTTGGCGAAGACGATGCGCGGAACCTTGTACTTGTCGCCCTGGCGCCAGACCGTCTCGGTCTGTGGCTCGACGCCCTGGTTGGAGTCGAGCACGCACACGGCGCCGTCGAGCACGCGCAGCGAACGCTCGACTTCGATGGTGAAGTCGACGTGGCCGGGAGTGTCGATGATGTTCAGGCGCTTGCCGGCCCAGAAGGCGGTGGTCGCAGCCGAGGTGATCGTGATGCCACGCTCCTGCTCCTGCTCCATCCAGTCCATCGTCGCGGCACCCTCGTGCACTTCGCCGATCTTGTGGCTCTTGCCGGTGTAATAGAGGATGCGCTCGGTCGTCGTGGTCTTGCCGGCGTCGATGTGCGCCATGATACCGAAGTTGCGGTAGTCTTCGATGGCATGTTGGCGGGGCATGGGGTGTTCCTTGCGAGTCCGTTACGTGTCGCCGTTACCAGCGATAGTGCGAGAAGGCGCGATTGGCTTCCGCCATGCGGTGCACGTCTTCGCGCTTCTTGACGGCGTTCCCCCGGTTATTCGATGCATCCAAGAGCTCCGCCGAGAGCCGCTCGGTCATCGTCTTCTCATTGCGCTCACGCGCAGCCGCGATCAGCCAGCGGATGCCCAGGGCCTGCCGGCGGGTCGAGCGAACCTCGACCGGAACCTGGTAGGTCGCGCCGCCGACGCGGCGGGAGCGCACCTCGATCGTCGGCATGACGTTCTCGAGCGCCTGCTCGAACACGCCGAGAGGGTTCTGCTTGGTCTTGGTTTCGATGATGCCGAGCGCACCGTAGACGATGCCTTCGGCGACCGACTTCTTGCCGGCATACATCACCGAGTTCATGAACTTCGTGATCACGATGTTCCCGAACTTCGGATCCGGCAGAACTTCGCGCTTTTCCGCTGAGTGGCGACGAGACATGGACGTGGTTCCCGCTTACTTCGGACGCTTGGCGCCGTACTTCGAACGGCGCTGCTTACGGTTCTTGACGCCCTGGGTATCCAGAACGCCGCGGAGGATGTGGTAGCGCACACCGGGCAAGTCCTTGACGCGGCCGCCGCGGATCATGACCACCGAGTGCTCCTGGAGGTTATGGCCCTCACCGGGGATGTAGCCGATCACCTCGAAGCCGTTGGTCAGGCGCACCTTGGCAACCTTACGAAGCGCCGAGTTCGGCTTCTTCGGGGTCGTGGTGTAGACGCGCGTGCAAACGCCGCGCTTTTGCGGCGACTGCTGCAGCGCCGGCACCTTCTTGCGCGACTTCTGCACTTCACGCGGTTGTGCGATCAGCTGGTTGATCGTCGGCATCCTGGCCTTCACCCTTTTTCTGCCGCGGTCCCTTGCGGTCCCGCTGTCTTGCCGCGGCCCGTCGCCGGGTCCGCAAATTCGTTTCGAGCTACCCGCCCGACGAGGCCACCCCGCGCAGAATAATCCACGCAAAGCGAAATTGCGCCAACCGCTCTATCAACGAGCGGAAAGCGCTTCGACGCCACAGAGGACCGCAGTTTTTGAACCGACCAGCCAAAAGCCGCGGTCCGCGCACCGAGATCATGCATCCGAATTCGTTCTCGAGAGGACGCGCTCAAGAGAACTAAAATCGTCCTGGCATTGCCTAGCTATAATCGACAGCGTTTGAGCGGCATTCGTCGAGGTTGGTGCCCGCTTTCGCGATCCCTGGGGATCAAACGGGTGGCCCGTTCCGACGTTGGCGATGCTCACCGCCTGTCGTTAAGTGAGGCGCTTTCTATAAGTGAGAATCGGTCAAGTCAAGGCGAAACGACAGTCAGAAAACGCTTCTCTCGCCTGTAGAAATCGCTTGTTTGCCGCCCTCACCGCGCCTTCCCGATATGGGAACGCAGCGCCCGTTCCGCTAGGCCAAAAGCAATTTATATCCGGGTGATATATACTTTTATAACCTTCGCTAGGGCTTTTTTTCCTGTTGATGCGTCAATCTGCCGACTTCCGCAGAGATAAGCGCCATGCGGCACACCGACGTTGCCATTATTGGCGGTGGACTTTCCGGCTCGACCGCCGCCGCGATGCTCGGCCGCGCCGGGATTTCCGGTGGTGCTGGTCGATCCGCATGACAGCTATCCGGCCGATTTCCGGATCGAAAAATCAGCGGCTCCGAGCAGGTCAGGCGCTTCTCGCGGACGGGAATCGGGGAATCGGTGCTGCGCCGGGCGACCTTTTCCGGCGAGAACCGGGTCGCGTGCTTCGGCCATCTCCTCGACAAGGCGCCGAGTCGGCAGTTCAACATCCGCTACGATTCCCGGGTCAACGCGGTTCGCGACGAGATCCCGGAGCAGGTCGAACGCATCTGCGCCAAGGCGGTATCGGTGGCAACGCGCCCGGAGGAGCCGAACTTCCTCGGTCACTCCTCCTCGTCGTCCTCATCATCCTCGTCGAGATCGTCCTCATCCTCGTCATCGTCGCTGTCGTCGTCGGCGTGAGCGACAGCGACATGGGGCTGGTGCATCTGGTCGTCCCACAGCCTGCGATAGGTGCCGTTCTTGGCGAGCAGTTCGGCATGCGAGCCGCGCTCGATCGCCCTGCCCCCTGAAATCACGATGATCTCGTCCATCTCCACCACCGAAGTCAGGCGGTGGGTCGACCAGATCATGGTGCGGCCCTTGGCGACCTTCAGCAGCGTGCGATTGATCGCGGCCTCCGTGGTCTGGTCGAGCGCCGAGGTTGCCTCGTCGAGCAGCAGCACGGATGGATTGCGGATGATCGCGCGCGCGATCGCGATGCGCTGACGCTGGCCGCCTGACAGGGTATCGCCGCGCTCACCGACCAGCGTGTCGTATCGCTGCGGCAGGCCCATGATGTAGCGATGGATCTCGGCCTTCTTGGCGGCCTCCTCCACCTCCTCGTCGGTCGCGCCCTCCTTGCCGAGCCGGATGTTCTCGCGGATCGACATGTTGAACAGCATGTTCTCCTGGAACACGACCGCCATGCTACGGCGCAGCGAATCCAGCGTCACCTTGCGGACGTCGACGCCGTCGATGGTGACCCGCCCCTCGTCCGGGACGTACAGCCGGAGGATCAGGTTGAGCAGCGTGCTCTTGCCGGAGCCGCTGGGGCCGACGATGGCGATGCTCTTGCCGACGTTGAGCTTGAGGCTGAGATTGTCCACGACCGGCGTCTGGCTGCCCTCGTATTGGAAGGTGACCCGGTCGAAGGTGATGTCGTGGGTGATGCGCGGCAGGTCGGGCGCGCCCGGGCGGTCGGCGCCGCGCGTCGGTTCGTCGAGCAGCTCCTGGATGTGGCGCACCGCGGCGGCCGACGAGATCGAGACCGGGATGAAATGCATCACGTGCGCGATGTTGTAGGATACCTCCCAGAACGCGCTCTCGAAGGTGACGAACGTGCCGATGGTGATCTGGCCCTTGGTCGCCAGATACGCGCCGATCGCGAGCACGACGAGATGCAGCAGCAGCACCGAGATCGTGACCGTCCGCTCCACCATGGTCGACAGGAACGCGGCTGAGGCGATCCTGTGGCGCGTCTCGTCGTTGCGGAAACTGAAGAAGCCGAACATCTTGCGCTGCAGGCTGAACGCCTTGATCACCGCCTGCGCCGCCACGTTCTCCTGCAGCATGCCGAGCAGCGCGGATTCGTTGACCTTCTGCTCGTAATTCGCCTGCACCGCCTTCGGGGTGAGAATGCGCGGCCCGATCAGCGTGATCGGAAATACCAGCAGCGCCACGACCGCGAGCTGCCAGTTCAGGAACAGCATCAGGATGATGCCGGCGATCAATTCCAGGAATGGCAGCGCCGCGCTGTTGGAGAAGGTCTTGACCGAGTTCTCGAAGGCCGAGAGGTCGACGGAGAAGCGCGACAGGATCTCGCCGCGCTTGATGCGGCCGAAATACGCCGCCGGCAGGTCCTGGACGTGCTCGAACAGCCGCTTGCGGACGTCGGAGATGATGCAGGCCGCAAGCCGCGCATCCCAGCGCTCGTACCAGACCGCGACGATCGAGGTGAAGATGCCGGCCACCGCGAGCACGCCGAGGATCTTGTAGAGCGCCTGGAAATCCTCTTCGCCGAGCGCATCGTCGATCAGGAACTTCAGGCTGAGCGGCATGATGACGTTGAACAGCGTCTCGACGACGACGCCGAACGACACGAAGGCCACGATGCGCTTGTAATTGGAGAGATCGGGTTTGACGAAGCCCCAGAGAGTTGCGAGTGCGCCTGCGGCCTCGCGCGCGGTGAAGACGACGAGGTCCTCATCCTCGTCGTCGTCGAGCTCCAGCTCGTCGTCCTCGCCTTCGTTGTCCTCGTCGTCCAGGTCCGGCTTGGTGCCGGATGCGAGCTTTTCCTCGAGCTCGGCTGCCTCTTCCGCAGCGAGCTTCTGTTTGTCGGGCGAGAGGGGCCTGGATGCCATGAAACCAACCGATGCTGACGGCCGGCATGACCGCAGAGAAATCAGGGAAAGAGCGGCGAACCGCTATCGCACCGATTCTATGCGATCAGGATGAATTCGGCAAAGCAATTGGCGAATTCGCTTGTCCCGGCTCTGCTGCGTCACAAGCACTCCGTCCCTTATCCTGAGGAGCCCGCATAGCGGGCATCTCGAAGGATGCCGCGGAGATATCCGGCCTTCACGGTTCGAGAAGCGCTTCGCGCTCCTCACCATGAGGGTTTTGTGACTTAGTAACTAGTCCTCGTCCTCGACCTTGTCGAAGAAGGAATAGCGCAAGCTGTCGGCGTCGGCGTACCACTGGCCCGGGCCCTTGTTGGCGGCGAGCGTCGCCTCCCAGAGCGCATCGGCGCAGTCGTTGCGATGCATCGACAGGTCGAAGCCGTTGCCGAAGAACAGCTCGGACCATTCCCACCAGGTGCCGAGCTTCTTGACGCCGCGCAACAGGTCGTAGCGGTCGATCAGCGCCGGCGCCATGTCCGAGGTGATCGAGCCGAACACGAGCCCGGTCTTGACCACGCGGTTCAGCTCGCGGACGGCGCGCACGACCTGCTTCGGCGAAACGTGGCACAGGCTCGTCTCGAACACGAAGTCGAACGCGCCGTCCTTGAACGGTATATCCGTGATCGATCCGAGCTTGTTGTACTTCTTCAGCGCCTTCGGCGTCCTGGCGTGGATGGCGCGGTTGTTCTCGATGCCCCAGGCATCGATGCCGCGCTCGCGTAGCGCGCCGACCAGCTCACCGCTGGCGGAGCCGGCGACGAGCAGCTTGGAGCCCTTCGCCTTGCCCCAGACGATACCGATCAGCTTCGCGAGGTAATCGGGGTCGGTGAACTGGCGCCACACCTCGTGATAGGGGCCGACGCCGCGATAGTTCTCGAAATACGCACGGTCGATCTTGTCGGCGAGCGCCGTTCCGCCCTGCTCGCGCTCGCGGCGCAGGCGCATCATCTCGGTCACGATGATGTCGGTGGCCGCATCCGAGGAGTCGAGCAGTCCGTTCAGCGTCGAGTCGAACAGATAATCGCCGACCAGCACGATGCCCGGGTGCTCCTTCGGCTCGGGCCGATGATTGGTCATGACGTCACGCACGGGCAAGCCGCCCGGCAGCGCGTTCACCGACGACAGCCAGCGATGGATCTTGCCCTCCACGAAATGCGCACGCGCATCGCCGAGCGAGCCCGGTAGCGACTTCAGCGCGGCGTCGATCAGCTCCTGGTCCGACAGGTTGGCGAAGGCCAGCGCGTCGGAGCCGGGAATGAGCCAGTTCAGCACGCCGTGCTTGCCGACATCGTGGCGCGCGCCTTCGTTGTAGACGCAGCAGCCGCCGAAGGCTTCCGACATGAACCAGGCGCCGGGAATCTTCTCGCCCCAGAACGGGGTGTCGAACAGGATCGAGACGCGCAGGTAGTGCGCGGGACGATCGAAAAAGGCAACGTGCTTGACCATCGACTTGCGGAGCTGCTCGCCTTCCCAGCCCATGGTCGCAAGCCAGGAATGCGGCAGGCAGACCAGCACGAGATCGAAGTCGCGCGTCTCCGGCCCCTTGCCGTTCATCATCTTGAGCTGATAGCGGCCGGTCGGCGCCTTGCCGACGGTGAGCACCCGGTAGTTGAGCTTGATGTCGGCATTGACCTCCGACTGGAGGCAGTCGACGAGCTGCTCGTTGCCGTTCTGGATGGAGTAGAGGCCGATATAGCCGTCGACGTCCATCAGGTAGTTCTTGAGCGCGTTGAGCCCGTTGGTGTTGTGGCTCTCGGTGGCGATGTCGGAGCGCGCCATCACCTTGAAGAATCGTTTTGCGTTTTCGTCCTCGACTTCCTCGTCGAGCACCTGTTCGGCTGTCTTGTAGGCCCAGGGGTTCTCGTTGTCGTGCGCGCCGACGCCCTCGTAGTATTCGATCGGCGACATCATGTCGGCGCAGCGCTTGCGGAAGGCTTCGATCGCCGCCGCGGTCTTGGCGCCGTATCTGCGGCGCATGCCGGGCACGTCGTTCAGCAGCTCGCCGCCGAGCTGGACCTGCTCCGCGTCCATCGGAATGGTCTGCAGGCCGAAATGCTGGATCAGCTCGCGCAGCGGGTCGGGCCCGGTCATCGAGTAGTCGTAGATCTCGGCGACGCCGGCCTCGTACATCGCGGGCGCGGAATCGAATTTGCGCGTGAGGATCTTGCCGCCAAGCCGGTCGGACGCCTCGAAAATGGTGATGCGGCAGAGGTCGCCGAGCTTGCGCTTCAGATACCAGGCGCTCATCAGCCCGCCGGGGCCGCCGCCTACGATTGCGAGATCAAGCATGTGAGTTCCGTGGTCTCCGGCCGCCCCCCGTGTCGGGACCACCGGTCTAAGCTGCCCTAGCAAAAGCGCTTTTCAGCCTGAAGGAAAGATGAACAAAGGTCGTCCCTGCACCGCAGCAAGGAAAGAAAGCAGCAAAAAGGCCGGCAAACGCCGGCCTTTTCATTGTCCTCGGTAATCCTACGGATGAAGCATCATTCCGCAGGCGGCAGCGCTACCGGTTCGGCTTCCGGCGCCGGCGGCACGACCGAGGCCTGCTTCTCGCGCTCGTCGAGGATCAGCTTGTCGCGCTTCATGGCGACTTCGCGGATCTTGGCCATGGAGGCGCCGGTGCCTGCCGGGATCAGCCGGCCGACGATGACGTTCTCCTTGAGGCCCTCGAGCGGGTCGATCTTGCCGTTGACCGCCGCCTCCGTGAGGACGCGGGTGGTCTCCTGGAACGAAGCCGCCGAGAAGAACGAGCGGGTCTGGAGGCTCGCCTTGGTGATGCCGAGCAGAACCGGCGTACCCGTGGCGGGCTTCTTGCCCTCTTCCTTCGCCTTCTCGTTGAGCGCGTCGAACTCGATCTTGTCGACCTGCTCGCCCGAGATCATGTCCGTATCGCCCTGGTCGGTGATCTCCACCTTCTGGAGCATCTGGCGGACAATCACCTCGATGTGCTTGTCGTTGATGAGCACGCCCTGAAGCCGGTAGACCTCCTGGATCTCGTTGACCAGATAGGCCGCGAGCTCCTCGATGCCCTTGATCGCCAGGATGTCGTGCGGCGCCGGGTTGCCTTCCACGATGAAGTCGCCCTTTTCGACGACGTCGCCGTCCTGAAGGTGGATGTGCTTGCCCTTCGGGATCAGGTACTCGCGCGCCTCTTCGGTCTTGTCCATCGGCTCGATCGAGATGCGGCGCTTGTTCTTGTAGTCGCGGCCAAACCGGATGGTGCCCGCGATTTCCGCGATGATCGCCGCGTCCTTTGGACGCCGTGCTTCGAACAGTTCCGCCACACGCGGCAGACCGCCCGTGATGTCACGCGTCTTGGCGCTTTCGGTCGAGATACGGGCGAGGATGTCGCCCGGCTGGACCTTGGCACCGATGTCGACCGACAGAATGGCGTCGACCGACAGCATGTAGCGGGCATCGCCGCCACGGGCGAGCTTGAGCACCTTGCCGTCCTTGCCCTTGATCACGATGGCCGGACGCAGGTCCGAGCCGCCGCGGGTCGAGCGCCAGTCGATGACCACGCGCTTGGCAATGCCGGTGGATTCGTCGAGCGTTTCCGAGATCGACTGACCCTCGACCAGATCCTCGAAGCCGATGGTGCCTTCCACCTCGGTGAGAATCGGACGGGTGTACGGATCCCACTCGGCGATGCGCTGGCCGCGCTTGACCATGTCGCCCTCGTCGACATGCAGGCGCGAGCCGTACTGGATGCGGTGCGTCGCACGCTCGGTGCCGTCGGCATCGACGATCGCCACCACCATGTTGCGCACCATCGCGATCAGGTGACCCTCGCCGTTGCGGGCGATGGCCTTGTTCTTGATCACGATCTTGCCGTCGAAGTTGGATTCGACGAACGACTGCTCGTTGAGCTGCGCCGCACCGCCGATGTGGAAGGTGCGCATGGTCAGCTGGGTGCCCGGCTCGCCGATCGACTGCGCCGCGATGACGCCGACCGCTTCGCCGTGATTGACCGGCGTGCCGCGGGCGAGGTCGCGGCCGTAGCACTTGCCGCAGATGCCGTTGACGAGCTCGCAGGTCAGCGCCGAGCGGATCTTCACCTCCTGGACACCCCCCTGGTGGATGGCATCCACGTGGCTCTCTTCCATCAGCGTGCCGCGCTTGACGATCACCTTGCCAGAGGCGTCGCGCACGTCATCGCAGGCCACGCGGCCCAGGATGCGCGAGCCGAGCGAGGCCACCACGGTGCCGGCATCGACGATGGCGCGCATCTTGATGCCGAGCTTGGTGCCGCAATCGTCCTGCGTGATGATGCAGTCCTGCGCCACGTCGACCAGACGGCGGGTCAGGTAGCCGGAGTTCGCGGTCTTCAACGCGGTGTCCGCGAGGCCCTTGCGGGCGCCGTGGGTCGAGTTGAAGTACTCGAGCACCGAGAGGCCTTCCTTGAAGTTCGAGATGATCGGCGTCTCGATGATCTCACCCGACGGCTTGGCCATCAGGCCGCGCATGCCGGCCAGCTGACGCATCTGCGCCGGCGAACCACGCGCACCGGAGTGGGCCATCATGTAGATCGAGTTGATGTCGGCATCGGCTCCGCTCGCCGTCTTCTTGGTCGCGGAGATCTCCTTCATCATCGCCTTGGCGATTTCTTCGGTCGCCTTCGACCAGGCGTCGACGACCTTGTTGTACTTCTCGCCATGGGTGATCAGACCGTCATTGTACTGCTGCTCGAAATCCTTCGCCAGCGTACGGGTGGTGTCGACGATCTTCCACTTGCCGTGCGGCACGACCATGTCGTCCTTGCCGAACGAGATGCCGGCCTTGAACGCGTTGTAGAAGCCGAGCGCCATGATGCGGTCGCAGAAGATCACAGTCTCCTTCTGGCCGCAGTGGCGGTAGACCTGGTCGATCACGCCGGAGATCTCGCGCTTGGTCATCAGCTTGTTGATGATGTCGAACGAGATCTTCGGGTTCTTCGGCAGCACGTTGCCGAGCATGATGCGGCCAGGTGTGGTCTCGATCCAGCGGCGCGCCGGCTTGCCGTCCTCGCCGATGCCCTCCCACCGGTACTTGATCTTGGTGTGGAGGTGGATGACCTTCGAGTGCAGCGCGTGCTCGAGCTCGGACATCTCGCCGAACGCCTTGCCCTCGCCGGGCATGCCTTCGCGCAGGATCGAGAGATAGTAGAGACCGAGCACGATGTCCTGCGACGGCACGATGATCGGCTGGCCGTTCGCCGGATGCAGGATGTTGTTGGTCGACATCATCAGGACGCGCGCTTCCAGCTGCGCTTCCAGCGACAGCGGAACGTGCACGGCCATCTGGTCGCCGTCGAAGTCGGCGTTGAACGCGGCGCAGACCAGCGGGTGGAGCTGGATCGCCTTGCCCTCGATCAGCACGGGCTCGAACGCCTGGATGCCGAGGCGGTGCAGCGTCGGGGCGCGGTTGAGCAGCACCGGATGCTCGCGGATCACCTCGTCCAGGATGTCCCAGACCTCGGGCCGCTCCTTCTCGACCAGCTTCTTCGCCTGCTTGACGGTGGTGGACAGGCCCTTGGCGTCAAGCCGCGAGTAGATGAACGGCTTGAACAGCTCGAGCGCCATCTTCTTCGGCAGGCCGCACTGATGCAGGCGCAGCTCGGGACCGACCACGATCACCGAACGACCCGAATAGTCGACGCGCTTGCCGAGCAGGTTCTGACGGAAGCGGCCCTGCTTGCCCTTGAGCATGTCGGCAAGCGACTTCAGCGGGCGCTTGTTGGCACCGGTGATGACGCGGCCGCGGCGGCCGTTGTCGAACAGCGCGTCGACGGCCTCCTGAAGCATGCGCTTCTCGTTGCGGATGATGATGTCCGGCGCGCGCAGCTCCATCAGCCGCTTCAAGCGGTTGTTGCGGTTGATGACGCGACGGTAGAGGTCGTTGAGGTCCGAGGTCGCGAAGCGGCCGCCGTCCAGCGGCACCAGCGGACGCAGATCCGGCGGGATCACCGGGATCACGGTCATGATCATCCATTCCGGCTTGTTGCCGGAGTGGCGGAACGCCTCGACGATCTTCAGGCGCTTGGCGAGCTTCTTGTGCTTGATGTCGGAGTCGGTCTCCTGCATCTCGACGCGCAAGGAGGCTTCGAGCTTCTCGAGGTCCATGCCCTTGAGCAGTTCGCGGATCGCCTCAGCGCCGATCATGGCGGTGAAGGAGTCCTGGCCGTACTCGTCCTGCGCCTTCAGGTACTCGTCTTCCGACAGCAGCTGACGGTCCTTCAGCGCGGTGAGGCCCGGCTCCAGCACGACGTAGTATTCGAAGTAGAGGATCCGCTCGAGATCCTTCAGCGTCATGTCGAGCAGGAGGCCGATGCGCGAGGGCAGCGACTTAAGGAACCAGATGTGGGCAACGGGAGCTGCGAGTTCGATATGGCCCATGCGCTCGCGCCGGACGCGCGACAGCGTGACCTCGACCGAGCACTTCTCGCAGATGATGCCCTTGTACTTCATGCGCTTGTACTTGCCGCACAAGCACTCGTAGTCTTTGATGGGCCCGAAGATGCGCGCGCAGAATAGGCCGTCGCGCTCGGGCTTGAAGGTACGGTAGTTGATGGTCTCCGGCTTCTTGATCTCGCCGTAGGACCAGGACAGAATCTTCTCGGGAGACGCGATCGAGATCCGGATCTGGTCGAAGACCTGAGCCGGCGTCGTCGGGTTAAAAAGATTCATAATCTCTTGGTTCATCGTCTTCTCCTCGCGTGCCGGTCGCCTCCCGGCAGCAAATTCGAAAATCTCACTTCGCGGGGCGCCCTGCCCTCAAGGCTCCGGACCGAGCGCCGATGCCCGGCCGACCCGGGCCGGGCATGAATGGTCGCGTTACTCGGCCGCTTCCGACGTCGGCGCCGGTCCCATCTTGGAATTGTGCAGGTCGACGTTGAGGCCGAGCGAGCGCATTTCCTTGACCAGCACGTTGAACGATTCCGGAATACCGGCCTCGAAGGTGTCGTCGCCACGCACGATCGCCTCGTACACCTTGGTACGGCCGGCGACGTCGTCCGACTTCACGGTCAGCATTTCCTGGAGCGTGTACGCCGCGCCGTAAGCCTCGAGCGCCCACACCTCCATTTCGCCGAAGCGCTGGCCGCCGAACTGCGCCTTGCCGCCCAGCGGCTGCTGGGTGACGAGCGAGTACGGACCGATCGAACGCGCATGGATCTTGTCGTCGACGAGGTGGTGCAGCTTCAGCATGTAGATGTAGCCCACCGTCACCTTGCGATCGAAGGGATCGCCGGTGCGGCCGTCATAGACGGTCGACTGACCCGAAGCGTCGAGACCGGCGAGCTTGAGCATCTCCTCGATGTCGGACTCCTTGGCGCCGTCGAACACCGGCGTCGCGATCGGCACGCCGTGGCTCAGGTTGCGGCCGAGCTCGATCAGTTCGCCGTCATTGAGCGTCTTGATCGTCTCGTCCTCGCCGTAGATCCGCTTCAAGGTCTCCTTCAGCGGCTTGATGTCCTGCTTCGACAGGTAGGCATCGACCGTCTGGCCGATGCGCCTGCCGAGGCCGGCACAGGCCCAACCGAGATGGGTCTCGAGGATCTGTCCGACGTTCATGCGCGAGGGCACGCCGAGCGGGTTGAGCACGATGTCGGCATGCGTACCGTCCTCGAGGAACGGCATGTCCTCGATCGGCACGATCTTCGACACCACGCCCTTGTTGCCGTGGCGGCCGGCCATCTTGTCGCCGGGCTGGATCTTGCGCTTCACCGCGACGAAGACCTTGACCATCTTCATCACGCCGGGCGGCAGCTCGTCGCCGCGCTGGAGCTTCTCGACCTTGTCGAGGAAGCGCTGCTCGAGCCCCTTCTTCGACTCATCGTATTGCTTCCGCATGGCCTCGATCTCGGCCATCAGCTTGTCGTTGGGCGAAGCGAACAGCCACCACTGCGACTTCGGATACTCCTCGAGCACCGCACGGGTGATCTTGGTGTCCTTCTTGAAGCCCTTCGGACCGGCGATGCCCTGCCGTCCCTCAAGGAGCTCGGCAAGACGGTTGTAGACGTTGCGGTCCAGGATCGCCTGCTCGTCGTCGCGGTCCTTGGCCAGACGCTCGATCTCTTCCCGCTCGATCGCCAGCGCACGCTCGTCCTTGTCGACGCCGTGGCGGTTGAACACACGCACTTCCACGATCGTGCCCTGCACGCCCGGGGGCACGCGGAGCGAGGTGTCGCGGACGTCAGAGGCCTTCTCGCCGAAGATGGCGCGCAGAAGCTTTTCTTCCGGCGTCATCGGGCTTTCGCCCTTCGGCGTGATCTTGCCGACCAGGATGTCGCCGGCGCGCACTTCCGCACCGATATAGACGATGCCGGCTTCGTCGAGGTTCTTCAGCGCTTCTTCCGAGACGTTCGGAATGTCGCGGGTGATTTCCTCAGGGCCCAGCTTGGTGTCGCGGGCCATGACCTCGAACTCCTCGATGTGGATCGAGGTGAAGACGTCGTCCTTCACGATCCGCTCGGAGAGCAGGATCGAGTCTTCGAAGTTGTAGCCGTTCCACGGCATGAACGCGACCAGCACGTTACGGCCGAGCGCGAGCTCACCGAGATCCGTCGACGGACCGTCGGCGATGATGTCGCCCTTCTTGACGATGTCGCCAACCTTCACCAGCGGACGCTGGTTGATGCAGGTCGACTGGTTCGAGCGCTGGTACTTCATGAGCCGGTAGATATCGACGCCCGACTTGGTCGGATCGAGATCTTCGGTGGCGCGGATGACGACGCGGGTGGCGTCGATCTGGTCGATCACGCCCGAACGGCGCGCCGCGATCGCGGCACCCGAGTCACGGGCGACCACGCCTTCCATGCCGGTGCCGACGAACGGCGCCTCGGCGCGAACCAGCGGCACCGCCTGGCGCTGCATGTTCGAGCCCATCAGCGCGCGGTTGGCGTCGTCGTTCTCGAGGAACGGGATCAGCGCCGCGGCGACCGAAACGAGCTGCTTCGGCGACACGTCCATGTAGTCGACCTTGTCCGGCGTCACCGGCAGGACTTCGCCGGCGTGACGGCAGACCACGAGGTCTTCGGTGAAGCGGCCCTTCGGGTCGAGCGGCACGTTGGCCTGCGCGACCGTGTAGCGGCCCTCCTCCATCGCCGAGAGGTACACCACCTCGTCGGTGACGCGGCCGTCCTTGACCTTGCGGTACGGCGTCTCGACGAAGCCGTACTTGTTGACGCGCGCGAAGGTGGCGAGCGAGTTGATCAGACCGATGTTCGGACCTTCCGGCGTCTCGATCGGGCAGATACGGCCGTAATGCGTCGGATGCACGTCGCGCACCTCGAAGCCGGCGCGCTCGCGGGTCAGACCGCCCGGTCCAAGCGCCGACAGGCGGCGCTTGTGGGTGATCTCCGACAGCGGGTTGGTCTGGTCCATGAACTGCGAGAGCTGCGAGGAGCCGAAGAACTCGCGCACCGCGGCGGCTGCCGGCTTCGCGTTGATCAGGTCCTGCGGCATGACCGTGTCGATGTCGACCGAGGACATGCGCTCCTTGATCGCGCGCTCCATACGCAGGAGGCCGATGCGGTACTGGTTCTCCATGAGCTCGCCGACCGAGCGCACGCGGCGGTTGCCGAGGTGATCGATGTCGTCGATCTCGCCCTTGCCGTCGCGCAGGTCCACCAGCGTCTTGATGACGGAGAGGATGTCTTCCTTGCGCAGCGTGCGCTGGGTGTCGGGCGCATCGAGGTCGAGGCGCATGTTCATCTTGACGCGGCCGACCGCGGAGAGGTCGTAGCGCTCGGCATCGAAGAACAGCGACTGGAACATGGCCTGCGCCGATTCCAGCGTCGGCGGCTCGCCCGGACGCATCACCCGGTAGATGTCGAACAGCGCGTCCTCGCGCGTCATGTTCTTGTCGGCCGAGAGCGTGTTGCGGATGTAGGCGCCGACATTGACGTGATCGATGTCGAGGAGCGGCAGCTCCTTGTAGCCCTGCTCGTTGAGGGCCTTCATCAGCTTGTCGGTGATTTCCTCGCCGGCTTCGGCATAGATCTCGCCGGTCTTCGGATTGACGAGGTCTTCGGCGACGTAGTTGCCGACGAGCTCCTCATCGGCCATGCGCAGAGCCTTCAGCCCCTTCTCCTGGAGCTGGCGGGCGGCGCGCACGGTGAGCTTCTTGCCGGCCTCGAGCACGACCTTGCCGGTGTCGGCGTCGATCAGGTCGTTGATGGTCGAGTAGCCACGGAAGCGGTTGGCGTCGAACGGAACGCGCCAGCCTTCCTTGGTCCGCTTGTAGAGGATCTTCTTGTAGAAGGTGTTGAGGATCGCCTCGCCGTCGAGCCCGAGCGCGAACATCAGCGACGTCACCGGAATCTTGCGGCGACGGTCGATACGCGCATAGACGATGTCCTTGGCGTCGAACTCGATGTCGAGCCAGGAACCGCGATACGGGATCACGCGGGCAGCGAACAAGAGCTTGCCCGAGGAATGGGTCTTGCCCTTGTCGTGGTCGAAGAACACGCCGGGCGAACGGTGCATCTGGGAGACAATGACGCGCTCGGTGCCGTTGACGATAAAGGTGCCGTTCATCGTCATGAGCGGGATGTCGCCCATGTAGACGTCCTGCTCCTTGATGTCCTTCACCGACTTCGCGCCGGTTTCCTCGTCGATATCGAACACGATGAGGCGCAGCGTCACCTTGAGCGGCGCCGCGAAGGTCATGCCGCGCTGGCGGCACTCGTCGACGTCATATTTCGGCGGCTCGAACTCGTAACGGACGAACTCCAGCATCGAGGTACCGGAGAAGTCCGAGATCGGGAACACCGAACGGAACACCGCCTGCAAGCCCTCATCCGGCCGCCCGCCCGTGGGTTCGTCGACCATCAGGAACTGGTCATAGGACGCCTTCTGAACCTCGATGAGGTTCGGCATTTCGGCGACTTCCTTGATGTGTCCGAAGAACTTGCGAACGCGTTTGCGACCGGTGAATGTCTGCTGCGCCATCGTGGCCTCTCATTTCGTCGCCCGCTCTGGGCGCGCCGTCCAGGACGCGGCTGCCACCGCTCCCCGGGTTGAATTTTTCGAACCCGTTTTGGGGGCCGGAAGCCCAGTTTCAGGCCGCAATGTCCTGAATCTGTTCTTCAGACCTTCAAAACGCAAAACGACGCGCGGGGCGCTGGAGCGCACCCGCCCGTCACAACGATTGTCTTCACGGACTGCAAAAGCCCGAAATAGCCTGCTCTCCCAACGGCTTACAGGGAACTTTGGCGTCCCCGTCCACCGCGCTTTCGTGCTGTTGACCCGATATGGGGCGACAATAGTGGAGATTCGAGGGGTAAACCCTCAAATCCCCACACTTTTTCGTGTTCGGCCTGCGTCGGGCTGTTCCGTCGCACGCCTTTTGCATTCAGCCTGCCCTTCGCCAGTCATGGCCGGACTTGACCCAGCCATCCACGGCCTTGGGGCTGGATCCCGGTCTCACTGACGCTCGCCCAGGATTTCGCTGAAGTAACTCGCGTTACTTGAGCTCGACCTTCGCGCCAGCCTTCTCGAGCTGGGCCTTGATCTTGTCGGCTTCTTCCTTGTTCACGCCTTCCTTCAGCGGCTTCGGAGCGCCCTCGACGAGGTCCTTCGCTTCCTTCAGGCCCAGGCCGGTGATGGCGCGGACTTCCTTGATGACCTCGATCTTCTTGTCGCCGGCGCTGGCGAGAACGACCGTGAACTCGGTCTTCTCTTCCGCCGGAGCGGCGGCAGCGCCACCGGCAGCCGGGCCAGCCACCGCGACGGCGGCAGCAGCGGACACGCCCCACTTCTCTTCGAGGAGCTTCGCGAGTTCGGCAGCTTCGAGCACGGTGAGGCTCGAGAGGTCGTCAACGATCTTCTGCAAGTCAGCCATTGTTCAGTTTCCTTGAGTGTAAGTCTGGTTCGGGTTTGAGTTTTGCGAAGGGCGTCAGGCCGCTTCGCCCTTTGAGGCATGAGCCTGGATGACGCGCGCGAGCTTGCCCGCGGGCGCGTTGGCGAGCTGAGCCAGCTTGGTCGCCGGGGCCACGATGAGGCCGACGATCTTGCCGCGCAGTTCGTCAAGCGACGGCAGCGAGGCAAGCGCCTTCACGCCGTCGACATTCAGGACGGTCTTCCCCATCGAGCCGCCGACGACGACGAACTTTTCGTTCGCCTTGGCGAATTCGATGGCGACCTTCGGCGCCGCTACCGGATCGTTCGAAGTCGCGATCACGGTCGGCCCCTTGAGCATGGGGCCGATGGCAACGCCGTCAGTGCCTTCAAGAGCAATTTTGGCGAGACGGTTCTTCGAGACCTTCACCGAGGCGCCAGCCTGCTTCATCTGCTTGCGCAGGTTCTGCATCTGGGCAACGGTCAGGCCGGAATATTGAGCAACGATCGCGACGCTCGTGGTCTTGAAGACCTCGTTGAGCTGTTCGACCGCTTCTTTCTTTGCCGCTCGTTCCACAGCAAGCTCTCTCCGGTTGGCGGTCGTCGCAAAAAGCGGGACCGCCGGGTTGCACCCATCGTCCCACCCAAACCTGAACCTCGGGGCCAAAACCCTTCGGACACGTCGGGCAAGACGACAATTCAAAGCCTGCCCTCCCGGAACCCTTTTGCGGCCCACGGGGTGTCGAGGTCCGAACCAAACCCCTTCCGCAATCCGCTCTAAAGCTGGATGCGGAGTGAAATCCGGTCTTCACCCGTCTATGCAGGCCATGCGATTAAGCCGTTGAGAAATCGAAATTCCCCGCAGGCGCCTGCAGTCTTGGACAGGACAAGGTCAGCCGGCGAACCGCCCGACCTCTGCTCGCCTTCCACCAACCGATGGATTTTCCTTCCTTTTCCGGCAAATCCTTACGGACGTCCTGAAAAGGAATGTTCTCCTATCGTGTCGGGTTTTCGGAATGCGTGCACGAACGTGCCAGCCACCGCCAGCACGTCCGGAAGCGGTTCTTTAACCGCTCCGGGCCGGTTTAACAAGAGCAAAATTCACACCAGTTGCGCAGGGCCCTTGACGCGACCCAAAAAGGGCCGATTCAGGCAGTTTTGACTGCATGCGGCAGCGGCCGGCCGGCGAAGAACGCGGTCAGGTTCGCCAGCACGCAGTTCTGCATGGCGACGTGGGAGTCCAAGGTGTGGCCGCCGATATGGGGCGAGAGCACGACGTTCGGCAGCACCGTGAGCGCATCGGGTGCGTGCGGTTCCTCCTGGTAGACGTCGAGGCCGGCCCCGGCGATGGTCTTGTCGCTCAAGGCCGCAACAAGGGCCTTCTCGTCGATCACCGAGCCGCGAGAGATGTTGACGACATAACCGTCCTCGCCGAGGCGCTTCAGGATGTCGGCGTTGACGACGTGCTGGGTCTCGGCACCAGCGCGGACCGCGATCATCAGCACGCTGCACCAGTCGGAAAGCGCCTCAAGCGACGGGAAATACTGATACGGCAGATCGTGCTTGGTGCGGCTGAAATAGCCGACCTCGGCCTCGAACGCCGCGCAGCGTGCGGCAATCTTGCGGCCGATCTCGCCCATGCCGTAGACGCCGATGCGCCGGCCAGGCATCCCGGCCTGCGGTCGCATCATCGGCGACTGCCTTGACGAGGCCCAGTCGCCGCTGCGGACATATTGGTCGGCAATCAGGATCCGCCGGGTCGCAGCTAACATCAGGGTCATCGCGATATCGGCGACGGAGGCTGCGTTGGCGCCCGGGCTGTGGCCGACCGCAATCTTGCGCGCCGCAGCGGCTTTGAGGTCGACACCGTCATAGCCGGTGCCGTAGCAGACGATCGCCCCCAGCTTCGGCAGCCGGTCCATTGCCTCCGCGCCGAGCGGGCTGCCGCCAGCGGTAAGCAGCGCCCGGATGCCTGCGAGCTCGTTACCCGAAAACACGTCCTGCGCCGGCTTGCCGCCGGTATCGAGCAGCTCGAAGCGCTCGGCGAAACGCGCCATCATCGTCTTCGGGAAGCGCGAGTAGATCAGGACCTTGTCAGCCATTGTTCTTGTTTCCGGTGAGCTCGGCGTCACAAACGGAAGGGGCGGAATCGGTTGCCCAATTCCGCCCCTCACCTCATCTCTCTATTCCTGTAAGCCTTTAGCCGAGGATGGTGCCTGGCTCGACCTTCACGCCGGGGCCCATCGTCGACGACACCGCAACGCGCTGGATGTAGGTGCCCTTGGAGCCCGCGGGCTTCGCCTTGGCGACTGCATCTGCAAGCGCCTTGACGTTCTCGACCAGCTTGTCCTCGGAAAACGAGGCCTTGCCGACGCCGGCCTGCACGATGCCGGCCTTCTCGACGCGGAACTCGACCGAGCCGCCCTTGGCGCCCTTCACCGCACCGGTGACGTCCATGGTCACGGTGCCGATCTTCGGGTTCGGCATCAGGCCGCGCGGGCCGAGCACCTTACCGAGACGGCCGACCAGCGGCATCATGTCGGGCGTGGCGATGCAGCGGTCGAAATCGATCGTGCCGTTCTGCACCTTCTCGACCAGGTCCTCGGCGCCGACGACGTCGGCACCCGCAGCCTTGGCCTCGTCGGCCTTGGCGCCACGGGCGAACACGCCGACGCGGAGCGTACGGCCGGTGCCGTTCGGCAGGGTCACGACGCCGCGGACCATCTGGTCGGCGTGACGGGGATCGACGCCGAGATTGATCGCGACCTCGATGGTCTCGTCGAACTTCGCTTTCGCGCGTTCCTTGACCATCTTGATGGCTTCCGCCAACGGATAAAGCTTTTCGCGGTCAACGCCTTCGCGGGCTTTGTTCAAACGCTTTCCGATTGCCATGACCGCTTACCCCGCAACTTCCAGACCCATCGAGCGGGCGGAGCCCTCGACCATCTTCATGGCCGATTCGATAGTGTCGCAATTCAAGTCCTTCATCTTCTTCTCGGCGATCTCGCGCACCTGCGCCTTGGTCACCTTGCCGGCCTTGTCACGGCCCGGCGCCTTCGAGCCGGACTGGATCTTGGCGGCCTGCTTGAGGAAGTAGGACATCGGCGGCGTCTTCATCTCGAAGGTGAAGGAACGGTCCGCATAGATGGTGATGATCACCGGGATCGGGGTGTTCTTCTCTTCCTTCTGGGTCTGGGCGTTGAACGCCTTGCAGAACTCCATGATGTTGAGACCGCGCTGACCGAGCGCGGGACCGATCGGGGGCGAAGGATTCGCCGCGCCGGCCGGGACCTGAAGCTTCAGGTATCCGGTCACTTTCTTTGCCATGTATCACTCCTGTTGTGCCGGCAGGCTGCCGGCGGTTTCAGGTTCGTGGTCTGGGTCGGTTGCGGCTGGCGACCGCCCTCTCCCTCCCACGGCCTCTTTCCGCGCGAAGCTTTTGGCTTCACGCGTTACCCGATCAGACCTTCTCGACCTGACCGAATTCCAGTTCGACCGGCGTGGCGCGGCCGAAGATCGACACCGCGACCTTCACGCGCGAGCGCGCCTCGTCGATTTCCTCGACCACGCCCGAGAACGAGGCGAACGGGCCGTCGGCCACGCGCACGTTCTCGCCGATCTCGAACGACACCGACGCCTTCGGGCGTTCCACGCCCTCCTGCATCTGGTTCAGGATCCGCATGGCCTCCGATTCCGAGATCGGCATTGGCTTGTTCTCGGCACCGAGGAAGCCGGTGACCTTGGGCGTGTTCTTGATCAGATGGAACGCCTCGTCGGTCAGCCGCATCTTCACCAGCACGTAACCCGGGAAGAACTTGCGCTCGGCGTCGATCTTGCGGCCGCGGCGCACTTCCGTGACCTTCTCGATCGGCACCAGCACCTGCTCGAACAGCTCCTCGAGCCCGCGCTGCTTGGCCTGCTCGCGGATGGATTCGGCGACTTTCTTCTCAAAGTTCGAATAGGCGTGGACGATGTACCAGCGCTTGTCGGACGATTGAATTGCGGCGGCTGTTGCCATCAGTGAATGCCCAAAAGAAGGGTGACGAGGTAACGGATGATCTGGTCGGCGGCGAAGAAGAAGATCGAGGCCAGCGCGACCATGACGAACACCATGATGGTGGTGATCGTCGTCTCGCGGCGGGTCGGCCAGGTGACCTTGGCGGTCTCCGAGCGCACTTCCTGCAAGAACTTGAACGGGCTGACTGCCATCGTTTGATGTCCAAAGTCCGTCGTGAGACGAGAAAAGATTTCAGGGATCCGAACAGCCGCCTTTGGCCCAACCCTCGCGTGAAGGATGAGCCGGAAACCGGGCTCGCTTGTTCGGGATTTAAAAGCCGCGCCGGAAATCCGCGTCTAACGGGCCGGCAGCAGGTGCGGGGTAGATACTGCGGATAGGGCCAAAGGTCAAGATATCGGCACGCCGCACCGGACGGGTTCGGCTCTTGGCCAGCATCCGCAGACCTGATCCGGATCAAGGGCTTACCGGACTGGCCGGAAGCGCCATCCGAGCTCCGCCCTGCATCTGATCCTGGTTGTCGGGATTAGCTGGCAGGAGTGGCAGGGCTCGAACCTGCGACCCCCGGTTTTGGAGACCGGTGCTCTACCAATTGAGCTACACTCCTACGAACCCTGCGTCGCCTTAGGGTCAGGCGCGCTTTCAAGCACAGGGGGCGGCCGGATTGCAAGGGAGAAGCGCGCTGGCTTCGCTTGTTTGTGCAGCGGCTTCCGGGTCACAGTTCATTCCCGATAATAAAGAGCAACCGGGAGTGCCCATGACTGCCGAAGCGACCGCACACGCCGCCCTTCACGCCACGATCACGCCGAAAACGCCGCCTTTGCCGGAGGCGAAGCCGGAAACGCTGGGCCTGTCGCGTCCCCGCCTCCAGGCGATGTCGGACGCCTTCAAGCGAGAGATCGACAAGGGAACCGTTCCCGGCGTCACCGTGCTGGTCGCGCGCCGCGGCCAGGTCGGCTGGTTCGAGGCGCTGGGGCGGCAGGGCCCGGCCAGTGCCGCGCCGATGGCGCGTGATTCGATCTTCCGCATCTTCTCGATGACCAAGCCGATCGTCTCCGTCGGCGTCATGGCGCTGATCGAGGACGGCCACCTCCTGCTCGGGGATCCCGTGGCGAAGTTCATCCCGGAGTTCGCCGACCAGAAGGTCGGCGTGATCGATGGCGGCAAGCTGGAACTGGTTCCGCCCAAACGGCCGATGACGGTGCAGGACCTGCTCCGCCACACCTCGGGTCTGACCTATGAGCACCAGGGCGACGGACCCGTGCACAAGATCTACCAGGACTCGCGGCTGCGCAGCCGCAAGATCACCAATGCCGAGCACGCCGCACTGGTGGCGAGCTTCCCACTTCTCTGCCATCCCGGCGCGGAGTTCAACTACAGCCGCTCGACCGACATCCTCGGGCGCATCATCGAGGTCATCAGCGGCAAGTCGCTCGGCGCCTTCCTGACCGAACGCATCCTTGCGCCGCTTCAGATGGCCGAGACCGGATTCTCGACAGCTGAGGCCAATGCCGGCCGGCTTGCCGAGCCGTTCGCAGCCGATCCCTGGACCGGCGACAAGGTCGCTCTCTTCAACATGCTGGAACAGCCGGTGATGGAGTCCGGCGGCGGCGGGCTGGTCTCGACCACGATGGATTATGCCCGCTTCTGCCTGATGCTCCGCAACGGCGGCACGCTCGACGGCAACAGGATCATCGGCCGCAAGACGCTCGAGCTGATGGCCTCCGATCACCTCGGTCCTGGTGTTCTGACCAATGGCACCCTGCTCGCGCCCGGCCACGGTTTTGGCCTCGGCTTCGCGGTGCGCAAGGAAGCCGGCATCGCTCCGTTCCCCGGCAGCATCGGTCAGTATTTCTGGAGCGGCATTGCGGGGACGTTCTTCTGGATCGATCCGAAGGAGGATCTGTTCGCGGTGTTCATGAGCCAAGGCCCGGGCCAGCGCGACTACACGCGCACGCTGGTGCGGGATCTGGTTTACGCGGCGGTGGAATAGCGCGACGCTGCGTCCCCACATTCACTGTCATGCCCCGCGAAGGCGGGGCATCCAGTACTCCGCGGCGGTCGTTCGTTCGCACAACTACTGCCTCTGGGATATTGGATCGCCCGCTTTCGCGGGCGATGACAGCTGAGAATTGGCGACGGGGTCGCCCCTTCCCGTTTCAACTCCGCGCGCGCCCTTCAGCTAATCGTCGCGCCGCCGTCGATCACCATGGTCTGGCCGGTCATGAAGTCGCCGGCCTTCGATCCCAGGAACACGGCCGCGCCGGCGATCTCGTCGGGGATGCCGATGCGCAGGAGCGGCGAGCGCAAGGTCGAGGCCTTCAGGTTCTCCGGATTGTCCCACAGCGCCTTCGCAAAATCGGTCTTGATCAGGCCGGGCGCGATGCAGTTCACGCGGATGTTGTGCTTGCCGTATTCGCAGGCGAGGTTGCGCGCGAGCTGCATGTCGGCGGCCTTGGAGATCGCGTAGGCGCCGAGGATGGTCGACCCCTTCAATCCACCGATCGAGGAGACGATGATGATCGAGCCGTCCTTGCGCCCGATCATCTGCGGCACCACCATCGAGATCAGCCAGTTGTTGGCGACGATGTTGTTGTCGAGAATTTTGCGGAACTGATCGTCCGAGATGCCGGCGAGCGGGCCGTAATACGGATTCGAGGCGGCGTTGCAGACCAGCACATCGATCTTGCCGAAGGCGCGGTTGCTCTCGTCGACGAGGTTTTGCAGATTTTCCTTCGACGAGATGTTGGCGGCGATCGCGACCGCAGTTTTCTTGCCGAACTTGTCGTTGATGTCCTTGGCCACCTGATCGCAGACATCGGCCTTGCGCGAGGAGATCACGACCTTGGCGCCGTGCTCGGCCATGCGCTCGGCGATCGCGAGCCCGATACCGCGCGTCGAGCCGGTGATGACGGCGACTTTTCCCTTCATGTCGAACAAGGTCATGTTTCTCTCCCAATGTACGATTTGGATTGGCTTGAAGCTTACGCCGCGCTCGCGCACGCCGACAACGGCGTCAGGCGAGCTTCTTGACTTCCGGTCCCGCGGGCTGATGCATCGCTGCATGCGCGTCGTCCGCGATCCATGGCTGCTGGTTCACCATCGGCAAGCGCCAGACGACCCGCTCCGCGGTCGCGTAATGATCGAGCCGTGTCACCGACACATTGTCGATATCAAACGCGAGCCCCTGCTCCGGCAAACCACCGAGCGCGAGCCCCACGGCCGCCTTGATCGTACCGCCATGGCCTACCGCGATCACGTCCTGCCCCGCATGCGCGTCATTGATCCGATCGATCGCGCGACAGGTGCGGTTGTAAAGGTCCATGAAGCTTTCGCCGCCCGGCGCCGGCTCGTTGATATCGGCGAACCAGCTCGTTCCGGCGGGCCGGCTCGCGACGAACGCCGCGCGGTTCATGCCCTGCCACTTCCCGAGATTCTGTTCGGCGAAGTCGGCTTCCCACGTCATCGTCGCCGGCTTGGGAAAACCCGCCGCCCAGATCGCCTCGGCGGTCTGGTGCGTGCGCATCAGATTGCTCGAATACCAGACCGCGTTGCGCGGCAGGACCTTTGCGACTGCAGCGAACACGTAGGCGTCGCTGGTGTCGCAGGCAATGTCGCTCTGCCCGTAGATGTTGCCGCCGTCATTGCGTACCGGCGCGTGACGGACCCACCACCACCGCGTTGTGACAACCTTCTTGCCGGAGTCGGACATCATCGAAACCCTTCCATCCCGTTTGATGTCGCTGTACGTGAGTGGCGAACGTGTCTCAAGACACTTTGCCGTTTTAAGATTTCTTGGCCGTTTGAAATTCTGTTTGAAATTCCGTCGCGCGGCAAGCGTCGCGCGGGAGCCACAAGGGAGAAGCGCATGGGCCGCCTGCAAGGCAAATCCGTCATCATCACTGGCGCCGGCAGCGGCATCGGACGCGCGGCTGCGCTGCTGTTCACCAGGGAAGGCGCGAAGCTGATCGCGGTCGATCGCACCGAGGCGGTGAAGGACACCGTTGAGGAGATCAGGAAGGCCGGCGGCACGGCGGAAGCCATGATGGCGGATGCAGGCTCCGAGACGGACGTCGTCGCCGTCATCGACAAGGCGGTGAAGACGCATGGTCGGCTCGACGTGATCTGGGCCAATGCCGGCGTCTCCGGCGGACTCGTTCCGCTCGCCGAGCAGACGGTGGAGCACTGGCAGGAGATCCTGCGCGTCAACCTGATCGGGCCGTTCCTCGCGGTGAAGTATGCGATGCCGCACATGGTCAAGCAGCAGTCCGGTTCGATCGTGCTGACCGCTTCCGTTGCGGGCCTCAAGGCCGGCGCGAGCGGACACCCCTACGCCGCGAGCAAGGCCGGCGTGATCAGCCTGGTGCAGACCACCGCCTACTCGCTCACCGGCACCGGCGTGCGCATCAACGCGGTCTGCCCCGGCCTGATCGAAACCGGCATGACCAAGCCGATCTTCGACCGCGCCAAGGAGCGCGGCACCTCCGACAAGATCGGCCAGCTCAACCCCCTGAAGCGCCCCGGCCAGCCGCACGAGCTCGCGGCGATGGGACTGTTCCTGGCAAGCGACGAGGCGTCGTATGTGAACGGCCAGGCGTTTCCGGTGGACGGCGGTCTCACCGCGTCGATGCCGTATACAGGGAAACCGGTTTAGCAGGCGCGATCTCCTCGATGAAGGCCGGGCCAGACCCGGCCGTTTGCGTACTGACGTCTTGCGCGACGACGGTGCAACATCTTCAGTGTCGTCCCGGCGAAAGCCGGGACCCATATGTGGACGGCCCCCGTGGCACAAGAGCTTTGTGAGGTTTGATCGGATCGCTTGCGTCCATATGTCCGGCCTGTTGGTGCGGCNTGTTGGGCCGCTGGCCAAGATGGTTTCCGCGACGCGAGTTCCAATCAACCACGCGACCTCGTTCGGCCGATGGGTCCCACGGATTTGCTCGCATCTTTGAACGATCGATCGCACCATCTCCTTTGCTCTTGCAGCTCCGGTTCGGCCGGTGGGCTA
>NZ_LUUB01000063.1:129485-195963 GCF_001641635.1 Bradyrhizobium centrolobii | reverse complement strand
GCCCCGCAGGCCTCGATCACCACCACCGTCGGCGGCAGCTTGGCAAAAAACGCCAGCATCGCCTTGCGGCTCAGCCGCTTGCGAAGCACGACCGATTCCGATGCATCAACCCCATGCAATTGAAAAATATACTTCGACGTATCCATCCCAATGCGGATAATCTGGCTCACGGACGGCTCCCATGTCTGAGATTTCGACAACCTCATTCTGGCACACTGATGCCGTAGGGGGCCGTCCACACCATCAACCACAGGATGGAGTTTGGCGAAGACTGGGGGTTACGCGCTCGCGCCACAACTACCCCCTGGGGTTATGGGTCCCGGCCGTCGCCGGGACGACAGCGGAGATGGGCGATATCGTCCGTCACTCTCGAAGGTGTGCGCGCACCGCGGAATCGGTTAGACTTGCCCCATGGACAACACCGCCCGCAACATCGCGCCCGTGCCGCCGCCGGACCGCCGCCAGTCGGAGACGGCGCTGGCGATCGCGCGCGGCACGGCGCGGCTGCTGCGCTCGCTCGGCTTTTCCTGCATCAGCGAATTGCCGCTGCCGTCTGGCCGGCGCGCTGACCTGGTGGCGTTGAATGAGCGCGGCGAGATCTGGATCGTCGAGATCAAGTCGTCGGTCGAGGATTTGCGCGCCGATCAGAAATGGCACGAATACCGCGCCCATTGCGACCGGCTGTTCTTCGCCTTCACGCAGGATCTTCCTTGCGAAATCTTTCCGGAGGGCACGGGCCTGATCATTGCGGATGCCTATGGCGCGCATCTGCACTGCGAGGCGCCCGAGCACAAGCTGCCCGCGCCCACGCGCAAGCAGATGACAGTGCGCTTTGCGATGGCGGCCGCGCTCAGGATCAACCGGCTGGTCGATCCGCAGGGGCACGCGGATTTTTGGGAATGAGTTCGTAGGATGGGCAAAGCGAAGCGCGCCCACCACGTCTCTTTCCGGGTTCGAGCACCGTTGGTGGGCACGGCGCGCGAAGAGCGCGCCTTTGCCTACCCTACGGATTCCTTCTTTGCGGTCCCTACGCCCCCTGGTCGAACGCCTTGCGCAGCGCGACATAGCCCTGCTGCTGCTGGCTCCAGTTGCGGCCGCCGGTGATGGCGCCGTCGACGACGAGATCGTGGCCGTTGATGAAGCTCGACTCGTCGCTCGCCAGGAACACGGCGGCATGTGCAATGTCGTCGGGGAGGCCCGCACGCGGGATCGGCTGTGCGCTCTTGTAGACCTCGCGCATCACCGCCGGCGTCTTCTCCGCAGCCTCGGTCGACAGCCCCAGCGCCTTGCCGAAAATCCCGGTCGCGATCGCACCGGGCGAGATCGAGTTGACCCGCACGTTGGACTCGCCGAGCTCCATCGCCACGCATTTGGTGAGATGGATCACCGCCGCCTTGGCCGCGCCATAGACCATCGAGGAGGAGAAGCCGGCGAGGCGGCCAGCGATACTGCCATTGTTGATGATGCTGCCAGAACCCTGCTTCTTCATGTAGGGCGCGGCATGCTTCATGCCGAGCATCACGCTACGCACCAGCGTCGCCATCGCCGCGTCGAACCGCTCGACCTCGAGACCCTCGATGCCGCCGGTCTGCGCCGGCCCGCCGGCATTGTTGAAGAGGCAGTCGATCCGGCCGAATTTTTCCACCGCGAGCGCAATCAGCGCGCGCATCTGCTCTTCGACCGTCACGTCCGTCTGGCGGAAGATGCAGGCGGCGCCGAGTTGCTGCGCCAGCGCCTCGCCCTCCGGTATACGCCGCCCTGCGATCACAATTTTGGCACCTTCGGCAACGAAGACTTCGGCCGTACGCAGTCCGATTCCGCTCGTCGCACCGGTGATCACCGCAACCTTGCCGTCCAGCCTACCCATGGAATGTTCCCGTTTTCGAACTATTTGATGCCAATTGGCGGATACCGGTCGATGCCGTGGCCGCAACGACCACTATCCCTGCCCGCCGCGGGCAAGGCAAGCTATGCTTGCGGTGGCGACATGCGTAACATTCTCACCTGCGGCTCGATTTTCGAACGCGCAGTAGTGTTGGGCAGCGCATGGTGAAGCTGGTCGACCAATTCCGGAAGGGCTGGCAGGGCGTGGCACCGCCGTCGCTCGGCTTGAGCCTCGTCTTCGCGGCGGTCTGCCTGCTGCTGGCAACGCTGGCGCGCTGGGGCCTCGCGCATGTGCGCCCCGACGTGTACTTCACGCCGTATTTCCCGGCCGTGTTCTTCGCCGCCGCGTTCGGGGGCTTTCGGATCGGCATCTTGACCGCAATCGTCGGCGGCGTGCTCGGCGTCGTCCTGAACTTCGGCGACGCCTTTGCGGATCGCGCAAGATTTGCCCTGCTGGCGCTCTATTGGGCCGTCTGTGCGCTCACCATCTGGGGCGTCGAGCATTATCGCGCGATGCTGGTCGAGCAGCGCCGGATCGCCAAGCGCCTGATCGAGGAAGAGGACTATCGCAAGCTCCTGGTCGCTGAGCTCCAGCACCGGCTGAAGAACAAGCTCTCGACCGTGCATGCCGTGCTGCATCAGGTGCTACACGAACAGCCGCAGGTCTGGTCCCGGATCGACCCGCGGTTGCGATCGCTGGCCGCGACCGACGACCTGATCTCGCGGATCGACAATACCGGCTGCGACATCCGTGACCTCCTGATCTCGGAGCTCGGCCCCTACGGCCATGTCCGCTTCACCCTCAACGGCGAACGGCTGTTCCTGCCGGCAAAGCTCGCGGTGACGCTGTCACTGATGTTTCATGAGCTCGCCACCAATGCGGGCAAATACGGCGCGTTCTCTTCGCCGCGCGGACTGTTGCAGGTGTCCTGGACCGTCAGCGACGATCGCCTGACCATCACCTGGGACGAAACCGAGGGCCCGAGCGTCGACAAAGTGTCCGCGCCCGGCTTCGGCACCAAACTGCTGAAGTCGGCACTAACGGCCTTCGACGGCAAGAGCGAGATCTCGTACCTGAAGACCGGGCTGCATTGCATCATGCAATGTCGCATCCCCCGCAGCGAATAGTCCGACTGAAAACGAAAGCCGCTCGCGCGCTTCGCTCGCAGTTTCGAGAAGCGCCGTTGACGCTCTGTTAATGACGATCGCCAGCCCGCGTCGCAACGCCGCAAGTTTCTCTCAAAACACCCCCGTATTTCTGCGGACCCCTTAACCAAACCTAAGAGGGAGCTGCGCAAGATCGCGCGCATTGCAAAGCCGCGCCTGAACAAGAAGATTCATGCATTCTATGAACGACAGCAAATACTCCGGCGCGACTGAAGCCGAACTCGGATTTCTCAAGGAAATCATTAGAATGCTGCCGGCCGGCCTGACCGTGCAGGACGAGCGCGGCGACCTTCTGCTGGTTAACGATGCCGCGGCCGCCCAGCTCGGCATGGACGGCAGCCGCCCCACACACGATCTGGCGCAACGCCGCGACGCCTGCCAGCAGGCGCTGAGAGCCGGCCAGGCGATCGTCACCGAAGAAACGCTCCACGACGGCGCTGCGCGCCAGGTGCTGCTCACCACCCACAGGCCGGTGCGCGTCGCCGGCTGCGCCCTCCTGATCTCGACCTCCGCCGACATCACCGAGCAGAAGAATTTCGAGGACCAGCTGTTCCGCTCCGCCTATTTCGACGAGCTCACCGGGCTGCCCTCGCGGCGTGTGATCGAGCATCGCACCAACAGCATCCTTGCGCGCGAGAAGGCCGGCGAGCGGTTTGCGGTGGCCTTCCTCGATGTCGACAATTTCAAGCACATCAACGACTATTACGGCCACGCCGTTGGCGATGCACTGCTGGTCGAGCTGTCGAAGCGGCTCGGCCGGGACCTGCGCGAGTCCGACATGCTGTCGCGCATCTCCGGCGACGAATTCCTGCTCCTGCTGTCGCCGATCGAGAGCGAGCAGGAGGTTGCCGAGTTCATGCAGTCGGCGCTGAAGCGGCTGACCGCGCCCTTCTTCATCGACAATTCCGAGATCTTCGCCTCCACCTCCGTCGGCGTCAGCCTCTACCCGGACCACGGCCGCAGCTTCGAGATGCTGCGACAGAACGCCGATATCGCGATGTACCGCATCAAGAACAACGGCAAGGGCTCGGCGGCGTTCTTCGATTCCAGCATGGAGCGCGAGGCGCTCGCGCGCATGAAGATCGAGCAGTCGCTGCGGCTCGCCATCCTGGAGAAGCGCTTCTGCTGCGCCTTCCAGTCCAAGGTCGACATCAGGACGCAGGCCGTGAGGGGCATCGAGGCGCTGGTGCGCCTGCGCGACGACGAAGGCGTGATCCAGGCGCCCGGCTCGTTCATCAACCTCGCCAGCGAACTGGGGCTGATCGACGAGCTGACGCATCTGGTGCTCGCCGAGATCGTGAAGTCGATCGACCTGATCAACGACACCTTCGGCGCCGAAGCCACCATCAGCATCAACGTCGCCGCCAAGCAGGCCGGCAATCCCGAATTCATGCGCACCTTCGCGCGGGCGCTGGAAGAGACAGGCTTCCCCAAGCGCTTCATGATCGAGGTGACGGAAGACGCCTTCGTTACCAAGAATCATTTCCAGGCCGAGGTCCTGCCGATGTTCCGCAAGCTCGGCGTCGGCATCTCGATCGATGATTTCGGCACCGGCTACTCCTCGCTGTCGGCGCTTGCCGACATCACCGCCGACGAGATCAAGATCGACCGGTCCTTCATCACCGACATCCATAAACGCCCGCGCAGCCAGGGCATTTTACGCGCGATCGAATCCTTGAGCGAAGCGCTCGGCATGACCGTCATCGCCGAGGGCCTCGAATCCTATGAGGAGCTCGCGTATCTCCAGGCCGCGACCAAGATCCGCTACGCGCAGGGCTATTATTTCGCCCGCCCGATCTTCCTGGAGGAGCTGAAGCTCGCCACACCCGCTTCCAGCGAGGCGCGGGTGAGCGTCGCAAGCCGCCCCATGCAGCAGAACCGGCAGGGATACTCGCGGGCAAGCGGGTACCGGCGGTAGGGGCGAAGACGGCGCAACAAACTTCGATGTCGTCCTGGCGAAAGCCAGGACCCAACCTCAGGGAGATGCTGTGGCGCGAGATAGTGGTTATCAGTCTTCACCAAACCCCTTCCTGGGGTAATGGATCCTGGATCTGCGCTCCGCTTCGCTGCGCTTGTCCAGGACGACATCGGTGATGAGGCCGGCAGCGCGTCCACAAACCCGATGTCGTCCCGGCGAAGGCCGGGACCCAACCCCAGGAATTGGTTTGGCGAAGACTCGTGGTTACCAGTCTTGCGCTGCAAATGCCTTCTGGGGTTGGGTCCCGGCCTTCGCCGGGACGACACGGAGATCGTTGAGCCAGCCGGCCCGCGTTTTCGCCCTTTGAAATTACTGGCCTTTTGGTAATAAACAGGTGGACTTCGTCCGAGGTACGCCATGTCCGTCCCCTCCTCCGTCAGCGATCCCGCCTATCTCCGTGCGCGCGCGATGGAGACGCTGTTCGAGCGGCTGGAAAACCTGTGCGAGGGCGCGATTGCGATCGATCGCAACGGGCGGGTCGTCTACGTCAACGAGAAATATCTCGCGGCCCTCGGCCTCAAGCGCACCATTGAGGCGATCGGCCGGCCGATCGAGGAGATCATCCCGAACAGCCTGATGCGGAAGGTGGCGGAGACCGGCGAGCCGATCCTGCTCGACATCATGGAGCTCGGCGGCGAGCAGCTCGTGGTGACGCGCATGCCGATCGAGGACGAGCGGGGCACGGTGATCGGCGCAATCGGCTTCGTGCTCTATGACCAGCTCGACAGCCTCAAACCGCTGCTCGCCCGCGTCGCCCAGCTCGAGAGCGATCTGCGGCTGGCGCGCCGGCAGTTGTCGAACGCCCGCGCAGCGCGATTTACTTTCGCCGACTTCGTCGGCAAGACGCCGGCGATCGCCGGGGCCAAGGAACTCGCAGGCCGCGCCGCCCGGCAGAGCGTCACGGTGCTTCTCACCGGCGAAACCGGAACGGGCAAGGAGATGCTGGCGCAGGCGATTCACAACGCCTCGTCCCGCGCCGACAAGCCGTTCGTCAGCGTCAACGTCGCCGCAATCCCCGACACGCTGATCGAATCGGAATTTTTCGGGACCGCGCCGGGCGCCTATACCGGCGCCGACCGCAAGGGCCGCGAAGGAAAATTCCGCATCGCCGATGGCGGCACCCTGTTCCTCGACGAGATCGGCGAGATGCCGCTGCAATTGCAGGCAAAACTCCTGCGCGTGTTGCAGGAGCGTGAGATCGAGCCGCTCGGCTCGGACAAGATTTCGAAAGTCGACGTGCGCGTGGTCGCCGCCACCAATGTCGATTTGCGCAAGCGCGTCAGCGACGGCGCGTTCCGGGCCGATCTTTACTACCGTCTGAACGTGCTCTCGATCGACCTGCCGCCCCTGCGTGACTGCCTCGACGATCTGCCCGAGATATGCGCGCGGCTGCTCGAGGACATCAGCGCCTCCGGCGATTACGTCAACGCGAAGATCACGCCGAGCGCGCTCGCCGCGCTCTCCCGTTACGACTGGCCTGGCAACGTCCGCGAGCTGCGCAACATCCTGGAGCGCGCGCTGATCCTCAGCGATTCCGGACGGCTGACCGGCGACGATTTCGCCCGCATCCTCCCCGTCGGCGCGGAGACGAGGCTAGCCGCGCCGGCGCGGCCGACCGGCATCGTGGTGCCCTATGCCGAGGCCGAGGCCGAATTCGAGAAGCACACGCTCGAACAGGCGCTCGCCGCCACGAACGGCCAGATCTCGGAAGCCGCCAAGATGCTGCGCATCTCGCGCGCGACGTTCTACAAGAAGCTCGCCAAGTTCGGCCTCGCCTCGGGTCCCTCCTCCGTCTGAGTTTCGAGACACGGGACTGTCCGGAGTCTCGGATTCCTGACACGGCAGGTTGCGCTTCCTTCCCGGTGCCGATGCGCGAATTGCCGGGTTTTCAGCCACTTTGCTCATGTCCGTCGCATCTGGCGCGGAGCTTGCTTTTCGCTCTGCACAAAGACGCATGCTGCAAGTGCGCGCTTGGCAAAAACAGGGAGCACCCAAGATGAGTGGAGCAATCACAGTCAACCAGCTTCAGACACGACAGCCTTCGCACGTCACGGTCGCCACCGCGAGCCTGATCGGCACGGCGATCGAGTGGTACGACTTCTTCCTCTACGGCACCGCCGCAGCGCTGATCTTCAACAAGCTGTTCTTTCCGACCTTCGACCCCATGGTCGGCACGCTCCTGGCGTTCGCGACCTACGCGCTCGGCTTCATCGCCCGCCCGCTCGGCGGCGTCGTGTTCGGCCACTACGGCGACAAGATCGGCCGCAAGACCATGCTCTATCTGACGCTCCTGATCATGGGTGCGGCGACCGCGGCGATCGGCTTCCTGCCGACCTACGAGACCGCTGGCATCTGGGCCGCGATCCTGCTCATCGCCTGCCGGCTGATCCAGGGTTTTGGGTTAGGCGGCGAATGGGGCGGCGCGGTGCTGATGGCGGTCGAGCACGCGCCTGAGGACAAAAAGGGCTTCTATGGAAGCTGGCCACAGCTCGGCGCCCCGCTCGGCCTCGTGCTCGGCACGCTGGTGTTCTCGGTGGTATCTTCGATGCTGACCGACGCGCAGCTCTATGCCTGGGGCTGGCGTATCCCGTTCCTGTTCTCGATCGCGCTGGTGCTGGTCGGCCTCTGGATCCGCTTCACCATCGCTGAATCGCCGGAGTTTCAGAAGGTCAAGGACACCAAGCAGGAAGTGAAGATGCCGATCGTCGACGCGATCCGGATGTATCCGAAGAACATCCTGCTCGCGATGGGCGCGCGCTTCGCGGAGAACGGCTTCTTCTACATCTACGCAACCTTCGTGCTCGCCTATGCGACGCAATCGCTCGGCATGAACAAGCAGGACATGCTGAACGGCGTCCTGATCGCTGCCGCGATCGAGACCTTCACCATTCCGGCCTTCGGCGCGCTGTCCGACCGGGTCGGGCGGCGGCCGATCTACATCTTCGGCGCGGTGTTCTCGGCGCTGATGTCGTTCCCGCTGTTCATGCTGCTGTCGACCAAGAACCCGCACCTCGCCTGGATCGCGATCGTGCTGGGCCTCGCCGTCGGTCACGCCGCCATGTACGGGCCGCAGGCGAGCTTCCTGTCGGAGTTGTTCGGTACCAAGGTGCGCTATAGCGGCGTCTCGCTCGGCTACAACCTCGCCTCGATCTTCGCCGGCGCCCTGTCTCCGCTGATCGCCACCGGCCTGATGACGGCCTACGCGCCGGCCACCTGGCCGATCTCGCTCTACATGATCGCGCTGGCCATCATCACTGTCGTGTCGGTCTATTTCGCCACCGAGACACGCAAGATCGTTCAGCCCTGAATTGGGCTGATCGCAACGCCTGTGGCGCTGGGGCGGCTGGTCGCCGGCCGCTCCACGCGATACGATTAAGGCAAAACAAGAAGAACGGGCATGCGGTCCGCAACAGACATGGGAGGGAACGCCGTGAGCCAGCATCCTGCCTTGCCCTACTTGCGCAACGCCGAGAAGGGCAAAATCGTCACCGCAGCCGAAGCCGTCATGCTGATCCGAGACGGCGACACGGTTGCTACCGGTGGCTTCGTCGGCATCGGCTTTGCCGAGGAGATCGCGATCGCGCTCGAGGAGCTCTATCTCTCCAACGAGGGCGATGCGCCCTATACGCAAGGCAAGCCGCGCAATCTGACGCTGGTCTATGCCGCGGGCCAGGGCGACGGCAAGCATCGCGGCCTCAATCATTTCGCGCATGAAGGCCTGGTCCGGCGCGTCATCGGCGGGCACTGGGGCCTTGCGCCAAAACTCCAGCAGCTCGCGATCGCCAACCAGATCGAGGCCTACAATCTGCCGCAGGGCGTGATCACGCATCTGTTCCGCGACATCGCGGCACACCGGCCCGGACACGCCACCCGCGTCGGCATGGGCACTTTCGTCGATCCGCGCAATGGCGGCGGCAAGCTGAATGCCCGCACCACCGAGGACATGGTGGAGCTGATCACGCTTCGTGGCGAAGAGTGCCTGCTCTACAAGACCTTCCCAATCAACGTCGGGATCATCCGCGCCACCACCGGCGATCCCGATGGCAACCTCACCATGGAGAAGGAGGCGCTGACGCTGGAAGCGCTCGCGATCGCGATGGCAGCGCATAATTCCGGCGGCATCGTCATCGCCCAGGTGGAACGGGTGGCCGAGAGCGGCAGCCTCAATCCGCGCCAGGTCAAGATCCCCGGCATCCTCGTCGACTGCGTCGTCATGGCGAAGCCTGAGCATCACTGGCAGACTTTTGGCACGCAATATAACCCTGCCTTCTCGAGCGAGATCAGGGTGCGCGCAGCATCCCTGCCGGTGATGCCGATGAGCGAACGCAAGATCATCGCCCGCCGCGCCGCCTTCGAGCTGAAGGCCAACAGCGTCGTCAATCTCGGCATCGGAATGCCCGAGGGGATCGCCTCCGTTGCCAATGAGGAGCGGATCATCGACCTGATCACGCTGACGGCGGAGCCCGGCGTGATCGGCGGCATTCCCGCCAGCGGCATCGATTTCGGCGCGGCGATCAACACGCAGGCCGTGATCGACCAGCCCTACCAGTTCGACTTCTATGACGGCGGCGGGTTAGATGCCGCCTTCCTCGGGCTCGCCCAGGTCGATTGCGCCGGCAATCTCAATGTCAGCAAGTTCGGGCCGAAGCTCGCCGGTGCCGGCGGCTTCATCAACATCAGCCAAAACACCAAGGAGGTCGTGTTCGTCGGCACGTTCGGTGCGGGCAGGCAGCGCATTGCGATCAACGACGGCAAGCTGTCGATCGTCGAGGAGGCGAAGTCACGCAAATTCGTCGACGGGGTCGAGCACGTCACCTTCAGCGGCGCGGTTGCGGCGGCGCGCAAACAGCGGGTTCTCTATGTCACGGAGCGCTGCGTCTTCGAGCTGCGCCCCGACGGGCTCGAGCTCACGGAAGTCGCGCCCGGTATCGATATCGAGCGCGACATTCTACGCCTGATGGAATTCAAGCCTCTGCTTCCGCGCGATCCCGTCCTTATGGATGCCCGCATCTTCCGCGACGACCCCATGGACCTGCGCGAGCGGCTGCTCACCATCCCGCTCGACCAGCGCTTCACGCTGGACGAGCAGCAGAACCTGTTCTTCGTCAACCTGGAGCGCTATCCCCTGCGCAGCAAGGCCGATATCGACGCGATCGCGCGGATCGTCGAAGCCAGGCTCGCGCCGCTCGGTCACAGGGTCTACGCCATCGTCAACTATGACAACTTCACGATCCTGCCCGAGCTGCTCGACGATTATTCGGCCATGGTGCGCAGCCTCACCGACGGCTTCTATTCGGGCGTCTCGCGCTACACCACCTCCGGCTTCCTGCGGATCAAGCTCGGCGAAGCGCTGGAGAGGCGCGGCGTCGCGCCGCATATCTTCGAGAGCGCCGAAGAGGCGCAATCGGATTGGCGTCATATCGAGGGCGCAGCGCCTGACAGTGACTCGCAACGCGCGGCACGGCCGGCTTAAAATGATGCGCAGCTCGCAGGCGACGGCCTCGGCCGGAAGGTTGAATTGCAATGTTCGTCAGGCTGTGCAAATCGCTGTTGCCCAATAAATTTGATCAGGAGGGACCGTCTTGCGTTTGTCATTCATCATAACAACAACCATTCTTGGCCTCGCCGCGGCGACGTCCGCGCGCGCAGAGGACCTCAAGGTCGCGCTGATCTACGGCAAGACCGGTCCGCTCGAGGCCTATGCCAAGCAGACCGAGACCGGCCTGCAGATGGGCTTTGAATACGCGACCAAGGGCACCATGACGCTCGACGGTCGCAAGATCGTCATCATCACCAAGGACGACCAGGGCAAGCCGGACCTTTCGAAGGCGGCGCTTGCCGAGGCCTATCAGGACGACAAGGCCGACATCGCGATCGGCACGACCTCGTCGGCCGCGGCGCTCGCCATTCTCCCGGTCGCCGAGGAGAACAAGAAGATCCTGATCGTCGAGCCGGCGGTCGCGGACCAGATTACCGGCGAGAAGTGGAATCGCTACGTCTTCCGCACGGCGCGCAATTCCTCGCAGGATGCGATCTCCAACGCGGTCGCGATCGGCAAGCAGGGTGTTACCGTCGCGACGCTGGCGCAGGACTACGCCTTCGGCCGCGACGGCGTCGCCGCCTTCAAGGAGGCGCTCGCCAAGACCGGCGCGACGCTCGCGGCGGAAGAATACGCCCCGACCAACACTACCGACTTCACCGCGGTCGGCCAGCGCCTGTTCGATGCGCTGAAGGACAAGCCCGGCCGCAAGGTGATCTGGGTGATCTGGGCCGGCGCCGGCAATCCACTGGCAAAACTCCAGGACATGGACCCGAAGCGCTACGGCATCGAGCTCTCCACCGGCGGCAACATCCTGCCGGCGCTCGCGGCCTATAAGGGCCTGCCCGGCATGGAAGGCGCGACCTATTACTACTATGACATTCCGAAGAACCCGGTGAACGACTGGCTGGTCGCCGAGCACCAGAAGCGGTTCAAGGCGCCGCCGGACTTCTTCACCGCGGGCGGCTTCGCGGCCGCGATGTCCGTCGTCGCCGCCGTCACCAAGGCGAAGTCGACCGACACCGAGAAGCTGATCACTGCGATGGAAGGCCTGGAGTTCGACACGCCCAAGGGCAAGATGGTGTTCCGCAAGGAGGACCATCAGGCGCTCCAGAGCATGTATCACTTCAGGGTCAAGGTCGATCCGAACGTCGCCTGGGCCGTGCTCGAGCCGGTGCGCGAGCTGAAGATCGAGGACATGGACGTTCCGGTCCGCAACAAGCGGTGAGGATAAGGCTCACGGCAATATGGCGCTCAACTCCGCCCAGATGGTGTCAACCTCTCCCGTAGGGAGAGGTCGGCGCGAAGCGCCGGGTGAGGGGTTACGCTCTACCGTGGGACCTGAGCCCCTCACCCGATTTGCTGCGCAAATCGACCTCTCCCCCGCGGGGAGAGGTGCATCCCTCAACCGACACCTGTTATGACCATGGCCCTGACGCTAGAGACGCGCGACCTCACCATTCGCTTCGGCGGCCATGTCGCGGTCAACAATGTGAGCTGCACGTTTCGCCCGGCCAAGCTCACCGCCATCGTCGGGCCGAACGGCGCCGGCAAGACCACCTATTTCAACCTGATCTCGGGCCAGCTGCGCGCATCGAGCGGCAGCATCCTGTTCGACGGCACCGACATCACGGAGCATTCCGCACCCTTACGCACCCGCGCAGGCCTCGGCCGCGCCTTCCAGCTCACCAACCTGTTCCCGAACCTGACGGTGGAGGAGAATGTCCGCCTCGCGGTGCAGGCCGCGAACGGCACCCACTACGACATGCTGCGGCCCTGGATGGTCCGACGTGACCTGATCGCGCGCGCCGATGGCATCCTCGACCAGGTCGCGCTCGGTAACCGGCGCGGCGTGCCGGCGACCGCGCTGTCGCACGGCGACCAGCGCAAGCTCGAGGTCGCGCTGATGATCGCGCTGGAGCCGAAAGTCTTCATGTTCGACGAGCCGACCGCCGGCATGAGCATCGACGAAGTGCCGGTGGTGCTCAACCTGATCGCACAGCTCAAGCAGGACAAGAGCAAGATCATCCTGCTGGTCGAGCACAAGATGGACGTGGTGCGCTCGCTCGCTGACCGCATCATCGTGCTGCATAACGGCCAGCTCGTCGCCGACGGCCCGCCGGCCGAGGTGATTGCCTCGCCGATCGTGCAGGAAGCCTATCTCGGCGTCGCCCCGAAGAGCGCAGCATGACCGACCTTCTGACGCTGTCCGGCGTGCACACCCATATCGGCCGCTACCACATCCTCCAGGGCATCGATCTCGTGGTTCCGCAGGGGCAGACCACGATGCTGCTCGGCCGCAACGGCGCCGGCAAGACCACGACGCTGCGCACCATCATGGGTCTCTGGCAGGCCTCGCGCGGCGAGATCGTGCTGGCCGGCGAGCGGATCGAGGGCCGCGCCACGCCCGACATCGCGCGGCGCGGCGTCGGCTACGTGCCGGAGAGCATGGCGGTGTTCTCCGATCTCACGGTGAAGGAGAACCTGGTGCTCGCGGCGCGCGACGGACCGCTCGACGACACCCAGCTCGACTGGATTTTTGGCTTTTTCCCGGCGCTGCGCCGGTTCTGGCTGTCGCGCGCGGGGAGTCTCTCGGGCGGACAGAAGCAGATGCTTTCGATCGCGCGCGCCATCATCGAGCCGCGCAAGCTGCTGCTGATCGACGAGCCGACCAAGGGGCTGGCGCCCGCCATCGTCATGGCGCTGATCGAATGCCTGAAGGAGATCAAGCGCAAGGGCGCCACCATTCTTCTCGTCGAACAGAACTTCTTCGCCGCTCGCGAGCTCGGCGACAGCGTGCTGATCATGGACAACGGCACCATCGTCCATCGCGGCGCGATGGCGGAGCTGGCCGCCGACGTGCCGCTGCAGGAGCGGCTGCTCGGCCTGAGCCTGGAGGCGCATCAGTGACTGAACTTGCCGCAACCGATCCGCTGCCGAAGCCCAAGCGCGATCTCGCACCGATCCTCCTGCCGATCGCGCTGGCGCTCGTCGTGATTCCGCTGATCGGCTCGACCAGCTCCTGGCTGACGCTGACCGCCGCGAGCCTCGCCATGGGCATGATGATCTTCATCATGGCCTCCGGCCTGACACTGGTGTTCGGCCTGATGGACGTGCTCAATTTCGGCCACGGCGCCTTCATCGCGGTCGGCGCCTATGTGGCAACGCTGGTACTGGCGCCGTTCGCCGCCTCCATGCAGGCCGACTCGCTCTGGATGAACCTCGCCGTGCTGGCGCCGGCGGCGCTGCTCTCGATGGCGGTGTCGGGCGCGCTCGGCCTCGTCGTCGAGCGCGTGCTGATCCTGCCCGTCTACGGGCAGCACCTGAAGCAGATCCTGATGACGACGGGCGGCCTGATCGTCGCCGAGCAGGCGCTCTACGCGCTGTGGGGGCCGCAGATCATCCCGCTGCCGCTGCCCGCCTCGCTGCGCGGCTCGTTCATCATCGGCGACGTCGCGATCGCGAAATATCGCGTGCTGGCGACCCTCATCGGCCTCGCCGTCTTCATCGCGATCCAGCTCGTGCTCAATCGCAGCAAGCTCGGGCTGCTGATCCGCGCCGGCGTCGAGAACCGCGAGATGGTCGAGGCGCTCGGCTATCGCATCCGCCGCCTGTTCCTCGGCGTGTTCATGACGGGATCGGCGCTCGCCGGCCTCGGCGGCGTGATGTGGGCGCTCTATCGCGAGCAGGTCCATGCCTCCATGAGCGACGACCTCACCGTCCTGATCTTCATCGTCGTCATCATCGGCGGGCTCGGATCGATCGGCGGTTGCTTCATCGGCGCCATTCTGGTGGCGATGGTCGCCAATTACGGCGGCTTCCTGGTGCCGAAGCTCGCTCTCGTGTCCAATATCCTGCTGATGGTCGCCATCCTGATGTGGCGACCGCGCGGCCTTTATGCGGTGACCAGCCGATGATGATCCTGTCAGGCGACCCGCCGCGAAGCCGCGTCCTCACCCTCATTCTCGTCGTTATCATCCTGGCGCTGGCGGCGACGCCGTTCCTCTTTCCCGGCGCCAAGGCGCTGAACGTCGCGGCCAAGATCTGCGTCTTCGCCGCGCTGGTCGCCTCCTACGACCTCCTGCTCGGCTATACCGGCTCGGTGTCGTTCGCCCACACCATGTTCTACGGCATCGGCAGCTACGCGATCGCGATCGCGCTGTACGCGATGGGTCCCAATTGGGGCGCGGTCGCAACCGGCATTGTCATCGGCCTGCCGCTCGCGGCGCTGCTCGCGCTCGCCATCGGCCTGTTCTCGCTGCGGGTGGCGGCGATCTTCTTTGCCATGATCACGCTTGCGGTCGCCTCCGCCTTCCAGGTGCTGGCCTCGCAACTCTCCTGGCTGACCGGCGGCGAGGACGGGCGCAGCTTTCAATTGCCCGAGCTGCTCCGGCCCGGCACCGTGCTGATCTCCAAGAACCTCGTGGGCTTCGAGATCAACGGCCGCACCCTGACCTACTACCTCGTCTTCGCCGTCTCAGCCCTGATGATCCTCGGCCTGTTGCGGGTGGTGAACTCGCCATTCGGGCGCGTGTTGCAGGCGATCCGCGAGAACCGCTTCCGCGCCGAGGCGCTCGGCTTCCGCACCGTCTTCCACCTGACCTACGCCAACTGCCTCGCCGCGCTGGTCGCCGCCAGCGCCGGCATCCTGAATGCGCTCTGGCTGCGCTACGCCGGACCCGACACCTCACTCAGCTTCTCGATCATGCTCGATATTCTTTTGATGGTGGTGATCGGCGGCATGGGCACGATCTATGGCGCGATCATCGGCGCCACGATCTTCATCCTCGCCCAGAACTATCTCCAGTCACTGATGGGCGTCGCCTCCAAGGCGGCGGCTGAAGCCGGCCTGCCGCTGCTGCCGGGGCTCCTGCACCCGGACCGCTGGCTGCTGTGGCTGGGGCTGCTGTTCATTGCGAGCGTCTATTTCTTCCCGACCGGTGTGGTCGGAAGGCTGCGCAGTGGCGGCGGCGACAAGAGCCCTTCCGCCTCCCATTAAGCCGCAATTAATGATGCAGCGCAGCGCTTATCGCGAGCGTTGTGCAACCTGGGGGCGCCGCGAAAAAATTCCCGCTGAGCTGCACGCCGGCGTCACAGCGCAACCGGATTAATCCTTAGGTAACTGGCTTTCCTAAGGTTTGGGCCATTTGTGCGGTGTATTCGTGTTCCCTCAGGGAGGGGGAATGCGTCAGGTGTTTTCAGGGATCGCGACCGGAATGTCCCTGGCCGCGAGAGGCGGCTGGGAGGCAGCGTTGCGGCGCGGCCCGGTGCTGTGGCTGACCCTGTCCGGCGCGCTGCTCGTAGCCGGCATCTTCGCCGTGACCGCCATGGCCGTTGGCGAATTTCGTGAGCGCACGCTGGCGAACCGCGAGCGCGAGCTGCAAAACACCGTTCAACTGATTACACGCCATTTCGACCAGCAGTTCGAGGACTCCGACCTCGTCGCCGCCGATCTGATCGGACAGATGCATCTGCCGGAAATCACCTCGCCCGAAATGTTTCGCGAGCGGATGTCGGGACCTGCCGCAAACCAGATGCTGCGCGGCAAGGTCGGCGCCGTCTCCTATCTCGGCGACATCGCGATCTACGACGCGGACGGCGAGCTGATCAACTGGTCGCGGGCCGAGCCGTTGCCCAAGATCAACGTCTCCTCGCGCGTCTATTTCCAGACCTTCAAGTCGAATCCGCTTGCGGAGCCGGTGCTGCTGGAATCCGTGCACAGCTTCCTCATCGGCAAATGGACCACGATCGTGGCGCACCGGCTGAGCGCACAGGACGGCACGTTCCTCGGCGCGATGGTCCGCCGGATCGATCCCGACAGCTATCAACGCTATTTCGCCTCGGTCGCGCTCGCCGACGGCGCGGCCATCTCGCTGTTCGATCGCGAAGGCAAGCTGCTGGCGCGCTACCCGCATGTCGGGGAGCTCGTCGGCCGGAGTTTTAAGGACGCGCCGCTGATGCAGAAGGTGCTGGCCAAAGGCGGTCAGCAAACGCTTCGGATCAGGAGCCCCGTCGACGGCGAAGAGCGGCTCGGCTCGGCCGCGTCGCTGACGCATTTCCCGCTGGTGATCGTTGCAACCAACACCCTGACCGCCGCGCTCGCGGACTGGCGGCAGCAGACCGGCTTCATGGTCACCACGGCCACGCTTTCGGCCGCGGTGATCGCCTTGATCCTGTTTCTGATCATCCGGCAGATCAACCGGCAGAACCGCGAGGCCCAGGAACGGCTGGAGTCGGAGCGCCTGCGGCTCGACACTGCGCTGAACAACATGTCGCAGGGGCTGATCCTGTACGACGCCAGCGGGTATATCGTCACCTGCAACCGCCGCTATGCCGACATGTTCGGCCTGTCGAACGACGTCATCAAGCCCGGCTGCCACATCCATGATGCGATGTCCCATCGCAAGGAGCACGGAGCGTTCGACGGCAACGTCGAGGAATTTTGCGCCGACGTCATGAGGATCGTCGCCGAAGGCAAGGTCTCCACACGGATCCATCAGCTGCCCAACGGCCGCGCCTTCCAGGTCATCAACACCCCGCTCGCGCAGGGCGGGTGGGTCGCCACGATCGAGGAGATCACCGAAAGGCGCAATCTGGAGCAGGAGCGCGACCGCAACTACACGTTCCTGCGCGAGATCATCGACCATATCCCGTCGCAGATCACGGTGAAGGACGCCCGAACGCGGCAGTATCTGCTGGTCAACCGGATCGCCGAGGAGCAGTTCGGGAAATCGGGCGAGACGATCGTCGGCAAGACGGCGTTCGACATTCTCCCGGCGCCCGCCGCCGAAATCGTCGCCCGCGACGACGACCGTCTGCTCCAGTCGCCCGAGGGACTGTTCCTGGATGAGCAGGCCTGGCAAACGCGGACCGGCGGTCACCGCTATGTCATCTCGAAACGCATCGGCATCCGCGACAACGCCGGCGAACCGCGCTACATCATCAACGTCATCGAGGACGTCACCGAGCGGCGGCGCGCCGACGAGAAGATCGCGCATATGGCGCATTACGATGCGCTGACCGGCCTGCCGAACCGCGCGCTGTTCCGCGAGCAGATCGAACGCGAGCTGGAGAAGGTCGCAGGCGGCGAGCAGTTCGCGCTGCTCTACATCGACGTCGACGAGTTCAAGGGCATCAATGATTCCCTCGGCCATCATGTCGGCGACGAGCTGTTGAAGGCGATCGCGGACCGCATTCGCACCTGCCTCAAGCAGGGCGATCTGATCGCACGGCTCGGCGGCGACGAATTCGCCGTCATCCAGACCAAGGTGGAATCATCCGCCGACGTGCTCTCGTTCGTGACCCGCATCCACGCGGCGATCCGCCGGCCCTATCATTGCCTCGGTCACCAGCTCTCGTCCGACGCCAGCATCGGCATCGCGCTGGCGCCGCAGGACGGCACCGATCTCGACCAGCTCATCAAGAACGCCGACCTCGCGATGTACGGCGCCAAGGCCGAAGGACGCCGCACCTATCGCTTCTTCGTGCCCTCCATGGATGCGAGCGCCAAGGCGCGGCTGACGATGGAGCAGGATCTGCGTCAGGCCATGGTCGACGGCGGCTTCGAGCTCCATTATCAGCCACTGGTCAATTTGCGCACCGGTGAGGTCTCCGGCTGCGAGGCGCTGTTGCGCTGGCGGCATCCCGAGCGCGGCATGGTGTCGCCGGCCGAGTTCATTCCGATCGCCGAGGACACCGGCCTGATCACCGAGATCGGCGAGTGGGTGCTGCGCACCGCCTGCATGGAAGCCGCGACCTGGCCGGTGCATGTGCGGCTCGCAGTCAACGTCTCCCCGGTCCAGCTCAAATGCGACACGCTGGCGCTGAAGATCGCGGGCGCGCTCGCCGCCTCCGGCCTCGATCCGCGCCGGCTCGAGCTCGAGATCACCGAGGCCGTGCTGATCCGCGACGACGAGGCGGCGCTCTCGATCCTGCACCAGCTCCGCTCGATCGGCGTGCGCATCGCGCTCGACGATTTCGGCACCGGCTATTCCTCACTGAGCTACCTGAAGCGCTTCCCGTTCGACAAGATCAAGATCGACCGCTGCTTCGTCGCCGACATCGCGGAAGCGAGCGGCGCACCCGTCATCGTGCAGGCGGTGGTGAACATCGCCTCTGCCAGCAACATGACCACGGTCGCCGAGGGCGTCGAGACCGAGGCGCAGCGCGAGATGCTACGCATGCTCGGCTGCACGGAGATGCAGGGCTATCTGTTCAGCGCCCCGAAGGCCGCGACTGAGGTGCGCAAGCTGTTCGGTCCGGGCGACGTCCCGGTGGCCGCGGTGGCCTGAGATGGCGAAGCCAGCCAAGGCCGTCGACGTTGCGCATTCCTATGCGGTGCGGCTGATGCAGCACCTGGTCGTGCCGACCTTCGTGATCGACCCGAAGCGCCGCGTCGTGATCTGGAATCGCGCCTGCGAGCGGCTGACCGGCGTCGCCGCCTCCGAGGTGATCGGCACCAGCAAGCATTGGCAGGCCTTCTATGAGACGAAGCGCCATTGCCTTGCCGACCTCGTCGCGCTTGACCTCCCGGAACAGCTGCCGGAGCTCTATTCGGAATATGCGGCACGCGGCCACAACGGGCTCGGCTTCAGCGCCGAAAACTGGTGCGTGATGCCGAAGCTCGGCAGCCAGCTCTATCTCGCCATCGACGCCGGGCCCATTCATGACGAGGCCGGCAATTTGATCGCGGTGGTGGAGACGCTGCGCGACCTCACCGACCAGAAGCGCGCCGAGATGGCGCTCAAGGAGCTCGCGACCAAGGACGGCTTGACCGGCCTGTCCAACCGCCGCTCCTTCGACCAGATGCTGCCGACGGAATGGGCCCGCGCCCAGCGGACGCAAAAGCCCCTGGCGCTGCTGTTCGTCGACGTCGATCATTTCAAGCTGTTCAACGATCTGCACGGTCACCAGACCGGCGACGAATGCCTGCGCGCGGTCGCCACCGTCGTCAGCCGGCATGCCGTGCGCCCGCTCGACCTCGCCAGCCGCTATGGCGGCGAAGAATTCGCGCTGATTCTGCCGGACATGGATTGCGACAGCGCCCGCACTGTCGCCGAGGAGATCCGCACTGCCGTCATGGCCTTGCGGATCGCCCACGGCGCCAATGGGGCCGGCGACCACGTCACCCTCAGTGTCGGCGTCGCAAGCCATATCCCCGGCGAGAGCGATGGTAGCCCCGACCGGCTGCTCGGCGCCGCCGACCAGGCGCTCTATGCCGCAAAGCGCCTCGGCCGTAACCGCATCATCTGCGCCGAAGGGGTCCCGGCTGAATTTGCGAGGCCCGACCGCGAGATGCTGGAGGTTCCGGCGCCCACCGCCCGCAAATCGGCCTAGCTCGACGCGGCGAGAAGCGGTTGCCCGCCCCTCGCCAATCGGCTAAATGAGGCCTCGCTGCACCCGTAGCTCAGCTGGATAGAGCGTTGCCCTCCGAAGGCAAAGGTCACACGTTCGAATCGTGTCGGGTGCGCCATTTCGGTACAAAACTGGGCACTCCAAAACCTGCCGTTTTTGCGCTCGACGCCGCGACCAGGGTGCGCAGGAGCACGCTTTTCGACCCCATGATGCGAACTTCCTTCGCGTCGACTTCGATGCGCTGGGCCAGTGCGCGGAGATGGTCGCGGCGGTAGCCGCCCGACTCGGTGCGCATGCGCCTGCGGGCCTGGCTGGCAAAGGTCTTGAGCGCTTGCGGTGTGATGCTCGGCCCCACCCGATCGAGCGCGCCCTCGGCCCGCTCTGCGTCGGCGCGGGCCTGGTCGCGGACGGACTTCAGCTCGGTCACACGCTCCTTGAGCAGCGGATCGGACACTTCGGCGATGCCGTTTTCGATGGCGTCGTACAATCGCTTGAGTTTGGCTTCTGCCTCGGTCGCACGCTTGCGCAATTCGGCGATATGCGCCGTTCGGCGCTCGGCGCGCTCTTTCCGGCGGTGAAGGACGCCTGATAGGACTTCCTCGAGACGTTTAGGCTGCAAAAGGCGCTGCTCGATGTGCTCGGCCACCACGCTGTCGAGCTTTTCCATCGGAACGGTGCGACCCTTGCAACCGGTCTCGCCCTGTCGGGCCTTGGTCGAGCAGGTGTAATACCTGTACCTTCCGCTCTTCCCGGTCCTCAGCGTCATCGCTCCACCGCAGGTGGCGCAAAAGCAGATGCCGGTAAGGAGGGTCGGGCCGCTGACGATACGCGGTGCGGTTAGTGCCGGGCAGCGCGTCTCGAGCAGCGTCTGTACAGCCTCGAACTCCGTGGCCTCGATGATCGGCGGCACCGCCATTTCGACCACGTCGGTCTCCGGTTTGCGCTCGCGGGTTTTCCAAAATTTGGTGTTGAACCGATGGCGGCCGATATACGTCGTTCGCGTCAGTACCTTGTGCACGGCATCGACGCCCCAGCGTCCGCCATCCCGCGTTCGGATGCCGGACTCGTTCAGATGCTTGGCAATCGATTTGACGCCCATCGCCCCCGAAGAGCCGTTTCCCTCGCGCGCCAGGCGATAGATCAGCCGCACGGTCTCGGCCTGAATGAGATCAATCTCCAGTGTCTTCTTGGTGCGGTGGCCGCGTTGCTCATCTGCTTCAACGATGCGATAGCCGATCGGCGGCAGCGCACCGTTCCAGAAGCCTTGCCGCGCGTTCTCCTTCATCGCCCGCAGCGTATGCTTGGCATTTTCTTTGGACTGGTATTCGTCGAACAGCGCCATGATCTGGCGGATCATGTTGCTCATCGGATCGTCGCCGAGCTCTTGTGTGATCGACACCAGCCGCACGCCGTTCTTGGCCAGCCGGCGGACATAGAACTCGAGCCGGAACTGGTCACGGAAGAAGCGGCTGAAGCTATGGACCAGGATCACGTCAAACGCCGGCGGCTTGACCGTCGCCGCGTCGATCATGCGCTGGAACTCCGGCCGCCGGTCGTCGGTCGCTGAGGCACCGGGCTCGACATAATCGGTGACGATCTCCCACCCACGTGATGCGCAGTAGCTTTTCGCCTGTCGGCGCTGGTCAGGGATCGAGAGATCGCTATCGGCTTGCCGTCCCGTCGAGACCCGCAGGTAGAGCGCAGCACGAACCGTTGCAGCCATGGTGATGTCCCCTAGACCTTCCCAAACAACTCGTCGAACAGTTCGCCGAACCACGCTTCGAACACGTCGATCTCGGTTTTGGTCACCGGCACGTCCTTCGGCCAGTCGTCCGTCACCGCCCATGTCACCGAAGCGCGCTTCGCTCGTCGTCGGCCAGGGCGCGCGGGTGCACGTGCATAGTCGTAGAAATCGTCAAGTGGCGCGCGGTCCGGCGGATGCCGCGGCTGCGATTTGTGAGGGGGAGCCATGGCGCCACTGTGGCAAGCGTTGCCGATCCACAGAACGGCCGATGTCTACGCCACGTCCCGCCGTGGTGCTGCGAGCGGGACCAATCGTGGAGGGCAGGATAAAGCACGCAAGGTGCGCGCGGTCGGTTGGATGCGGATGCACCCGCAGATTTCAATCAGTCTGCAAACATTGCGAGTATCCGGCGCAACCTGCCATTTTCGGCAATGCGCCGCCATTGAACAGCTTTAGACACACATTGCGACGGTCACGACTGAATGCCGCGATGATTCCCGCATCGATCCAGGCTGTTGCCCTTCGACACCAGCGCGGATGCTCTCGCGCACAGAAAGCCATGATCGCTTGGCGGCAAAGAGCCGGCTCGTCGGCAGGGCTCGCCCAAGCAATCATAGATTGGACTGACCAAACCAGCCTTCAGCACGACAAGGTACGCCCGCTGGCGCTCGGAGCTTTGATTCGGATAGCCTTCCTATTCGAAGCGCCAGCAGGGGTACTTTCGCCGATGGCTCCGCGACACTGTCAAAATCGAAGTGCACACAAACACATGCGATCCCGACCAGAGCGAGACGCCATCGCGCCCTTTTCCCTTGCCGTCCTAATCGGTCGAGATCTACGCCCCAGCTCTGTGCCGGTAATGTCGCGTATCGTCGATAGCGGACCAGAAGGCTGACATGGCGATGCCGACGCGAATGACCCTAACCGGACTCCGGTGCATGGTAATCATGTTTAGCGAATATCTGAAACGTTGGAACCTAGTAGCGGAGGCTTTGCGTTCGGCCGAGGTCGTGTCAGCGCCGCTGATCGTCAATCCGTTTCGACCGTCGCGTACTGAGTGAATTCGATACCGAGATCAATATCGAGGCGGGCCAATTTGGCGAGCGTGGCGGCCTCGACGAAGTCGTTTTCCTGATGCGGCGAGTTGCTAACTGGGAGCGTGAGCCGGACGAGGCGATCGGCGCCCGTAAGCTGATTCAGCACCCGCCCGACCTCCTCCCAACCGCCCAGCGCCGAAATCAGTGCTTCGATCGCTTCTGTCCAACAGCTGGCACGTGTGAAGCCGTTCCGGAAGATCACAACGTTCCGCATAGCCGCGCGTTGACCTAAACCGGTCGGCTCACCTTTTCGCGCGACGAGGAAAGCGGGAATTGGAAACGCCCGAACGACCTCATCGGGATCTATCGGAAAGTCCGTGAGCCAGAGATCGGCATAACGATCCACGTTCATCAGCCCTGCTTTCCTCCGGCCTTCTCCAGCCGTGCGGGTCCACAAAGCTCCACGGCATCAGTTCGTCGATCCGACTGATCGGGAGCTTAGAACGCTACTCGCGTAAATGAAACGTGAGGCGAGTGCTCATGATTAATAGATCGTTGCTGGCGGGGCCTGTCGGGGGCGAACTTACGGAATTGGCCCATCACGTCGATCCCGCGACTGATCGAAAGGGCCGCTATCGAAGGGCGACCGGACCACCAGCGAAATCGGGAAGACGGCCGCCCATGAGGCGTAGCGCAAGATCGTAGTCTGTCGCTGCTAATCCGGCCGAATCGTCTCGACGGCTGCTGCATCATAGCGCCACGGCGAATGAGTAGTGCCCATCTTCATCGGCCGTGGCGCGCCATTTCAAAACCCGCCGTTTTTTGCGCATGACGTGGCGACGAGCGTGCGAAGCATGGCTGACACGACAGATTCCGTGAATATCATTGTCCGGCCGCCGATCGCGTCGGCAGCGGACCAGCACCGCTGCTTCGTCAGGCAGCCGTGTCTTGCTTAAGTTACTCCGCTGCGCCCGACGGCTGCTGCGTCAACGTTTCTCCTCGACGCGTGACGGCCGGCTCCATGAAGCCCATGACCGCACCGCTTAACGTGCTGCCGGTCAAGAGCACTGTAGCTCCCAGAACCAGCAGGCCGACGAGCGTGAGCACGCTCGGATTTGTTCCAGTGACCGCGAGGATGCCGAGAACGATCGCGGCAAGGCCCGAAAGGGACTGCAGAACCGCCGAGCCAGAGGCCATTTCACCGGCAAGGAACTCGGCGCCCGAAAATATCCGGGTGGCCCCGGCTCGGTACGAAGCCTGCTTCGCTCGGTAGAGACGCCAGACCGAAGTGCTGCTCAAAAGCAGCGCGCTCCCGAACGCGATGATTGCGGCGCCGGTCAGCGTCTGTGAGGCGATGCCGACCAGAGAAAGCACGCCGAGCACGATACCGGCGGCTCCCACCAGGAACAGAGCCGAAAGTCCGCCGCCTCCGACGAGCTCTTCGGCCGTACCCGGAGCGGCACCAGGCGGGGCCATCAGCTTTGTGAATTCGGTGAGCATGGTGCCACCCTGTATCAGCAGCGCTGCTCCGAAGATAATCGTCGCGATGGCGGCCAGCATCATTTGGCTAACGCCCGATAGCGCGACAATCGCCAGAATGATGGTCGCAACGCCACCGATGGCATCGGCCACTCCGCCGTAAGTCGCAGCTTCCTGGAAGGTGCGTTCAGACGTGATGATAGTTGACATGGGAGCCTCCTTAGCGAGGTGCGCCGATGTCAGCCGATTTCGCGGACGGAAACAGAGCTACGCTTGGGGATCCCTAGCGGGATAGCCCCGCGGGTAGCCGCGTTCTCGTGCCAACCCGCATGTCGCCTTTTCGTGCGCGCCTTCGGTGCAACGCATCGCTCGTTTGTTGGTTCCGTCAGCCTCTCGACTAAGGTGCCGCCGCGGGAACTCGGCGGGCGGCCGCCCGGAAGCCAGATTCACCAGATTCAACGTGAGTCCACACGCGCAGGAAGCAGATGCGACCCATGTAGTTGGATGCCAGTTGGTTGCCGCCCGCACGATGGAGCGCGAGCAGCTTCGTCTTCCGGAGCTATTCCGCCTACGCTCGATGCAGATAACGGACGCCCTCTACGTGAGCGCGCCCGTCATGTCATCCTTGCCAAGTAGCTACGCCGTCTCAGGCGCACCACGAGACGAGAATGCTAGAAGTTAGGCTCGATATTGTGCTGGGCGCAAATGAGCCGGGCCTTCATGCTCGTCACATACGGATCTTTGCTGATCTGGCAAAGCCTGGACGCACCATGGCTCTCCTTGGTGACGACCGGAGAGCCTCCCTTGAGCAAGGACTCCATTGGGAAGCGGTAGAGATCACCGGTGCCGCGCTCAACATAAGCGCCCGGTTCGCTGAGGTCTTCCCAATCAATTTCCAGGAGTTTGACGCGATGGGCCGACTCAATTGAGTTTTCTTGCTTGGCCATAGCAGAACCCTCCATGCTTGAGTGTTCCTGCCCCCCAGCGGGCCTCAGCGCCCGTCTGGTGCCGCGACGCTACCTCAACGACGCAAAAAGAGAAGAGGAGAAATAAAGAAATGGTAAGCTCCTCCCGCTGCCGTGCGCGCCGCCAAGGGCAACGCAAGATAGGCCACCGCGTCAGGCTGCAAGCGCCGCGGGAGACAGGTACCCTCGAGGCGCAGTGCAAAATCGCAGCCTGTCGTAGTATTACGGATTGGGCCGCATCGCCGGCCACTGCATCATAGCGCCGCGGCGAAGCAATAGTGCCCATCTTCATCGGCCGTGGCGCGCCAGTGTCCGCCCAAAGCCTGCCGTTTTCGCACTGGCGACCGCGATGGGCGGGCGCGGCAGCACGCTCTTCAACCCCGTCATGCAAACTTCTCCCGCGTCGACTTCGGCGCCTTGAGCATGTGCGCGAAGATGTCACACGGCGATAGCCGCCGCCTGCGGCCGCGGACGCGATAGTGTCCGGTGTTGTCGGTTAGCGGAGTGCGCGGTGCCGCGCCAGGAGCATCAGTCAATACCCGTCCGATGCGGTTGCGGGTGACTCGGCGCGCAATAGGACATACGCAAAGCGCTAACAGGATTCGTTGCAAGGGTGATTCAATGCAGGCCAAAGCAGCGTCAACCGAACCGGTCGCTGAAATGTTGTCGCTCCTCAACGCATGCCTGACCACGCAGGCACTTCATGTTGCTGCGAGGCTCGGCATTGCCGACGAGCTAAGTGCCGGCCCGCGGACAGTCGGCGAGATCTCGGCCGCGCTTGGCGTCCATCCCGAGGCACTGGATCGGCTCATGCGCATGTTGGCAAGCGTTGGCGTCCTGAGCGCGGGCAAGGATGGCACTTTCCAGCTTACGGCGCTCGGCCAGACGCTGCGGAGCGACGCGGCGAACTCGGTCCGGGATTGGGCGCTCTATGTCGGCGCCTCGGCACCCTGGGCCGCCTGGGGTCATCTCTACGAGTCCGTCAAGACGGGGGCGCCCGGTTTCGTGCTGGCCCATGGCATGCCAACCTACGAATATCTCGAGTCGCAACCCGAGCTCAGCAGACCCTTCAACCGCTGGATGAGCAAACAATCCGCCCAGCACAACGCCGCGATCGTGGACGCCTATGATTTCGCCCGCTTTGGACTTGTCGCTGATATAGGCGGCGGTCAGGGTTCGACTTTAGCGGCCGTGCTGCAGCGCCATCCATCGCTGCGGGGCGTCTTGTTCGACAAGCCCTCCGTCGTGGCTGAGTCGTCCCCGCTGGACGACACCGGAACGCGTGACCGCTGCGCGATCGTTGGCGGTGACATGCTGGAGTCGGTCCCTGCAGGCGCCGACCTTTACATGACCAAGCGCGTTCTGATGATTTGGGGCGACGACGATGCGCTCCGGGTTCTTAAGAACTGTGCTGCCAGGCTGTCGCCAACCGCAAAAGTGCTCGTCATCGAGATGGTCATGGCGCCGTTGGGCGAGCCTGGCCCGGCCACGACCTTTGATATCCTCATGCTACTCGCGAACAAGGGTGGCCGGATCCGGACGGAAGATGAATTCCGCGAACTATTTGCGAAAGCGGGCCTGAAACTCGATCGTGTGATACCCACTCGCTCGCCCAACGTGCTCCTCGAGGGAACACTGGCGTGATGTTTCCTTGAGCGGGTACGCTGGCGGCCGCGGCTCTTACCATCGCATCGCGTCGATCCTGGAAGTGCTCGGCAGGCCTGCTCGATCGCTTGGCGGTATCAGCAAGCCTGCACGTTCGTGCCAAATCGCAAGGCGTCGCATACGTGTCGAAAGGAGCGCGTGGTGTGCTGCGACGTCATAGCGCCGCGGCGAGGCGATAGCCCCCATCTTCCTCGGCCGTGGCGCGCCCCTTCGTGGCTAATGCTCGGCGGGGCTGATTGCCCGCTTCGCATCACGATCCGCAATCAGTGCTTCATCTGCTCGAACACCACGATCACGCCGGTCGGCTCGGGCTCGTGCGCCATCAGGCGCGTCAGGTCCGAATCGCCCCAATCGGCGAGGCTGACGACTTCACCGCTCTGCCGATCCGCCCCGACCGACTGCGCGGGCTCGAGAACCTTGAGTCCCGACTCGTCGACGAAGAACGTGTGCTCGCCGAACATGCTGTTGAGCTGAGGCATGGCGGGATGCTCATCGGGGAGCACCTGAGCGCCCAGTTGCCTGACGGTCTGCTTCACCTGCTCGGACGTTAGCTTCATGGGCTGCTCCGTTTCTGTCATGTCCGGTTTCATGGAGCCGCGGCGAGTGTTCCCTGCGCCTTTGTTCGCCGGGCTCAGGTTTCCGAACGGGCGCTGCGGGAAAATGTTCCTGCACCACGCATTTCGTGATGACGGGTTTCATCCGCCGCGCTGACGGCGCGGGATCGCCACGTTCTGCCCATCATTGAGGACCCGGCAGGACTGGGTGCGTCTATTCGCTCCGGTTCTCGCCGATCGACAGTGCGCAGATCCGTGACAGATGTGTGTAGGGCAGGCCCGTCTCCTCGGCCCAGAGATTGAACTGCGCCTGCACTTTTGCGAGATCGCCCTTCGACTTCACCTCTTCGGCGATATCGAGGCCGGCCTCGCGCAGGCAGGCCACGACGTCCTTGGAGGTGACGAACCCGTCCCAGCCGACGAAGCGCAGCAGCATCTGGCCGGTGTTGCCCCCGAGCCGGCTGCCGCGCTTGCTGAGGAGATCGAGCAGACCGATTTCGTCCGACGAAGGCCACTTCGCCAAAAACCTGCCGAAGCTGCCATGCTCCTTTGCGATCCCCTGGACGAAGGCGGCGTTCTCGCGCACCGAGAGGATCTTTGCGCCGTTGCGCACGATGCGCGCGTCGCGCATCAGGCCTTCCCAATAATCCTCGGGCTGGAAGGTGAGCTTGGCCGGCGCGAAGCGCAGGAACGCGTCCTCGAAGCCGTCCCACTTCGATTCGATCACGCTCCAGGCAAATCCCGCGCAAAACACCCGCTTGGTCATCTCGGCGAGGATGCGATCGTCGCCGAGCTTCGCCAGCCGCTTCAGGTCGGGCCTCTCCGGCATCAGCGCTTCCAGCGCCTTCGGGCCGCCCTTGCGCTTCTCGGCACGGGCGCGAATGGTCTTGAAGGGGGTCATGCGGTCACCGCGTTGAGGACGCGCCACGACAGCAGACTTCGACGGGCTCGTCCAGCCGCGCTAGAGACTGGGCGCCGGCTCCAGCGGCAGGGCCTTCAGACCGCCGAAACGGCGCTCGCGACCGTGGAAAGATGAGAGCGCCTCGGCAAGATCTTTCGCATCGAATTCGGGCCACATCCGCTCGGTGAAGTGCAGCTCGGCATAGGCGCCCTCCCACAGCAGGAAGTCCGACAGCCGCTTCTCGCCAGAGGTGCGGATGATGAGATCGACGTCGCGCAAGGAGGCTTCGCCGGTGACGAGCTGCGAGAATGCCTCGCGGGTGAGACTTGTCAGCGCGGCAGCCTTTATGGCGGCGTTGAGGATGGCGTCGCGCGCGGAATAGTCGACGGCGATACGCAAATGCAGCACACGCCCGCTCGCGGTGGCATCCTCCGCACGCGCGATGGCACTGGCGATGCCGTCCGGCAGGCGATCGCGGCGGCCGATCACGGTGAGGCGCACGCCGTTCTTCATCAGGCTCTGTACCTCGTTGGCGAGATAGAAACGGAGCAACGTCATCAGCGCGGCGACCTCGGCCTTGGGCCTGCGCCAGTTGTCGGTCGAGAAGGCGTAGAGCGTCAGCGTGCCGATGCCCTGCTTGGGCGCCGCTTCGACGATGCGGCGGATCGCCTCGATACCGGCCTCATGGCCGCGCGCTCGCGACAGTCCGCGGCGCGTCGCCCAGCGTCCGTTGCCGTCCATGATGATGCCGACATGAAGCTTTTCATTGTGGGACGTGACGTCACTTTGCATTGCAAAGTCTCCAGTCAAAAAAAATGGGATCAGGTCGAGACGATGCCGAGGCGGCCGCCAAGCGGCGGCGCCTCGCGGCCGGCGGCCTTTGCGGCATCGCGCACCAGCCGTTCGAGCACTGCAAGATAATCGAGGAAGCGGCGGCGGCCCGCCTTGGTCAGGCGGCAGCTGGTGTGCGGGCGGTTGCCCTCGTAACCCTTGGTCACCTCGACGAGGCCGGCTTCCTGGAGCACGGCGAGGTGCCGGCTGAGATTGCCATCGGTGAGGCCGCATAGCTGCTTGAGATCGGCAAACGCCAGACCCTTGGGATGGGCCATCAGCGAGGTCAGAAGCCCGAGCCTCGCCTTCTCGTGGATCACGCGGTCGAGCCCTTCATAGGAAAAGGGCGCGCTGTCAATCTTCGACATCATGGTCTCCGGACGCGAAATACAGAATGGCCGCCATCACCGACTGGCCGATCACGAAAGGCAGGCCCATGCTCCAGGGCGACAGCGTGTGGGTTTGGCTCGCCAGCACCACCACCACGAAGCCCGAGACGAAATACCAGGCGCCGGCCAGCGCGACGGTGCGCGGCAGCGAACGGACGGAGGCGAAGATGCCGAGCGACACCAGGATCTGCCACAGGCCGGGCAGCAGCCAGAGCGTTTCGGCGGCGAACTTCCACATCACCACCGCAAGCAGCACGCCGGCGATGCCGGCGGGGAGGAACTGCTCGGCCGCCTGATGGATCATGGCGTCGGCGAGACCGGAATGATGGCGGCGCGAACGTGCGCGCATCTCGACCCAGATCATCAGGCCGGAGAGCACGGCGGCAACGAACCAGCCGAGAAAGAAGCCGAGCGGCTCGCCCGTGGGATCGCCGAGCAGCCAGAATTGCAGGATCGCGGTGATCAGCGCGACGGCGCCGGTTGCCGCCATCGTCGCCGGACCGTAGCCGCGGAACGCCGTGCCGGCCGCGATCTGGCTGCGGATCGCCACGATGTCCGCCAGTGCCTTGTCGAGATCGCGCATCTGCAACGCCAAAACCTCGCTCCGTCCGCGTTTCCTGGGATCGCTTACCCGATCACTTTGTATCGCAAAGTATACCGCACCGCAAAGTGATGGCAAGCCCGAAAAGTCGTTCGAGGAAACACAATCTGTGTAGACAACTGCCGGTTGCGCAGCATCGGATTCGACAGATAAGATGCGATCATGGCGTTCCGGGGGCGTTGAGATGTTGAAGTCGGCTGTCGTCGCGTGCGTACTGCAGGCGCTTGCGATCGGAGTTGCGAATGCGGCGGGGCCGTTCGGCTCGGTAAGTACCGGCAACTGGATCGGCGGCGCCTTCACCAACGACGAAACCCGCGCCTTCTCGCATTGTGCGGCGACCGCACCCTATGCCAACGGCGTCAGCCTTGTGGTCGGCCAGAACGTCGCCGGCTCATGGCTCCTGAGCTTTGCCAGCCCTGCCTTCAAGTTCACCAAGGGCGAGAACGCCGCGATCGACGTCATCTTCGATGGCCAGGAGCAGGCGCGGCTGTTCGCGACCGCCAACGCGCCGAACATGCTCACCGCCATCATGCCGCCCAACGTCACCCGCGCGTTACAGAAGGCGAGCCTGATGGTGGCGACCGCGGGCCGCACTGCGCTGCAATTCCAACTGACCTCGACGGCGCCGCTGATCGCAGCACTGGCCAATTGCGTCACCAGGGTCAGGGCCGACGGGATCGACAAGGCGGGTGATTTTACGAAGGGTGGAGCGAAGCCGGCGGCCACGGCGGATAAGCAGGCGCCCCCGCCAGCAGGCAGATCCAGTCGCGCCGTGAGCATGAGCGGCACGGGCTTCGTGGTCAGCCCCAGCGGGCATATCGTGACCAATCATCACGTGATTGACGGCTGCGTCGGGGACATCAAGGGCAATCTCGCCGGCGAGGCCGCGATGGTGCTGCGGGTCGTATCCAGCGATGCGACCAATGATCTCGCGCTGCTACAGGCGCCGACGACGGCCACATTCAAGGACTTTGCAAGAATCCGCGATCGCTCGATGCACTCCGGCAATTCCGTCGTGGCCATCGGCTTTCCCCTGCACGGCCTGCTCACCTCCGACCTGACCGTGACGACCGGCATCGTGAGTTCACTCAGCGGCATCCGCAACGACACAGGACGCCTGCAGATCAGCGCGGCGATCCAGGCGGGCAACAGCGGCGGGCCCGTGTTCGATATGTCCGGTCAGGTGGCAGGCGTCGTCGTGTCCAAACTCAACGCGCTGAGGATGATCAAGGAGACCGGACAACTTACCGAGAACATCAACTTCGCCATCAAGACCGGCGCGTTGCGCGACTTTCTCGACAATTCGGTGGTCCCCTATCAGACCGCCGAACCGAAGGGCGAGCTCAAGACCGCCGACATCGCCGGCAACGCCCGCGCCTACACGATGCTGATCTCCTGCAACGGCACCGAGCAGGCGGACGCGAAGCGATGAGGTGAGAGGCGCCCTGCCGCCCCAAGCTCAGCTGTCATTCCCCGCGAAAGCGGGGAATCCAGTACACCGCGGCTTCTCCGTAGCCATCAGGCTCTCTGGAATACCGGATCGCCTGATCAAGTCGGGCGATGACAGCGTCGTACAGGGCAGGCAAATCGATCCCCTCACCCGTGGCAGCACGACGCCTTCGTCGCCTCCGGCTCGTACTGGTCGCGCAGCCGGACCCAGTCCATCGGATAGGGCAGGCCCTCCTCGTGGCGGCCGAGCGGGGTGAGGTCGAGGTACTGATAGGCGGCGTTCATCATGTCGAGACCGCGGGCGAAGCAGGAATAGGTGTGGAAGATCTCGCCGGCCTCGTTGCGGTAGAACACGCTGATTCCGGGCAGCTCGGGACCGTAGAACGGCGTGGTGCCGAAATTGTATTTCGGCACACCCTTGTCGATCTGCTCGCGCGTGAACGTGACCTCGTAATCGTAATTGAAGTCGTTACTCCCTGAGGAGACCCAGTCGAAGGTCCAGCCCATCCGCTTCTTGAAGGCCTCGAGCTTGATGACCGGGGCCAGCGAGACCGCGACCATGGTGGTGTCGCGCGCAGCGAGGTGCGGCACCATGCGTTCAAAGCCATCGGCCCAGAACGAGCAGCTCTTGCAGGCGGCGTCCCAGTCCGGTGCGAACATCACGTGCTGGACGACGAGCTGCGGACGGCCCCTGAAGAGGTCGCCGAGCGTCACCTTGCCGTTCGGTCCGTCGAAAACGTAGTTCTTGTCGACCTTCACCCAGGGAAGCTGGCGGCGCTCCTCGGCGAGCCGTTCGCGGGCCTGCGAAAACTCCTTCTCATGGGCGAGGTGAGCTTTGCGGGCCGCGAGCCATTGTTCGCGCGAGACGATCTGATGTTGTTGCATGGTTTCCTCCATGGTGTCAGGCGACGAAGGCGTCGAGCTTGTCGAAGAACGAGCTCCAGCCGCGCTGATGGTTGTCGCGTGCGGTTTCATCGAAGAACTGGGCGTGATGGAAAACCATCAGCGTGCCGGCGCTGTCCGGCTTCAGCGAGATCGTTACCAGCGACTCGCGTTCCGGCGTCGAGTGCCAGGCCCAGGTGAAGACCAGCCGCTCGTTCGGCACGACCTCGCGATAGATACCCCCGGCCTCGAAATATTCGCCATCGTCGCGGGTGAAGCTGATCCGGTAGCGTCCGCCGGCGCGCACGTCGAGCTCCGCACTCAGCGTGGCCGGCTTCATGTTCGGTGGCCCGAACCATTGCACTAGCTGCTCGGCCTGCGTCCAGGCGGCGTAGACTTTTTCCGGCCGCGCGCGGAGCCGGCGCGTGAGCGTGAGGCTTGGGCGTTCGGTGGCGCTGATATCGGCGTTGACGGCTGCGTTGGCCATGGGTCTTCCTCCACAAAGGCGGCAAGGCGGTCAAAATTGTCGGACCAGAACTGCGCGTAGCGATTGAGCCAGTTCATTGCCTGCTCCATCGGCTTCGCGGTGAGCCGGCAGGAAACCGTGCGCCCGGTCTTCTCCCGCACGATCAGGCCAGCATCCGTCAGCACGTCGAGATGCTTCATGATCGCCGGTAGCGAGATCGGAAACGGCGCCGCCAGCTCGCTCACCGACAGGCTGTCCTGTTCGCCGAGGCGTGCCAGCAGCGCACGTCGGGTCGGATCGGAAAGCGCGGCAAAGGTTCGGTCCAGCGTCTCGTCCTGATACTTAACCATATGGTTTAGTATAGGCACACGCAGGATGGCGTCAAGACGGAAGGCGAGCCTCTCCAGGCGCACAAGCGCGTGATGTGCAGCAAGGCAGGTCAGGATGCTTCACGTATGACAAGTCCGGCCTGCCGGGCGGCCTCGTCACGCGTGCTCGGACTCCTAGGCGGGGGGAAGGTGCCGGCCGCGCGGTATTGGCTGAAACGGGGGCCTGGTGATCAGGAAGGCTGGATTCTGCGCGCAATAGCCCTTGCGACCGGACACGCTCAGCAGACACTGCTCGCGGGTTTGATAGGAGCAGTCGCCGGGATAGTCGTATGCCGCACCCTGAATGCACCACGGATAATCATAATCCGCACGCGCCGGATCGATGCCGGCGAGCCCTGCAAGGACCATGGTGCCCAGTACTAATTGCGTCTTGCGCATGACCGATCTCCCATGCTCGCCGCGTGAGATGCGACCCCACAGTGAGAAAGGTTTTGCGAAGCCGATTTATTCCGGAGCAGTCCGACAGAAATCTCTGCGCCGTGCCGTGGCCACTTTGGTAGATCGTGTGGCTTGATCGGCATCGGTACGGTCAGCCGGCGGAACGCTCGCGCCTCGCGAATAACAGGCTGAGCCCGCCTCTAATAGGGCGCGACGGGCCGGGTGCGCCGGCGCGGCTGCGGTTGCGGCCAAGGCGCCTGGCCATAGGCGACAAGCGGATTGGGACCGCAGTACAGCAGGCGGCCGGAGACGCTGGCCTGACATTGCTCATAGGTGCTGTAGGCGCATTCGCCGGGATAGTCGAACTCGCCGCCCTGCGCGCACCAAGGGTAGACGCGCGCCGCCGCGGGAGTGACGTTGACAAAACCGGCAAGAACCGTCGCGCCGAGCGTCAGCAGCGCCAATTGCGTCTTGCGCATGATCCCAACTCCTTTCTTCATGGCGCGAGATGCGGCGCCACATATCATCAGGTTTCAGCGCACCGTTTTATTCCAGATCAACGGGGTTAGGCACGCAAGAAAAAAGCCCTGCCATACGGCAGGGCTCCATTCCTGGCCATCACAAGATCGCTACTCGACCTTGAGGCCGGCGAACTCGACGACCTTCTTCCACTTTTCGGTCTCGGCCTTGATCTCCTCGCCGAACGCCTCCGGCGTCTGCACCCGCGGCTCGCCGCCGAGCTCGACCAGGCGCTTGGTCATGTCCGGCTCCTTCATGAGCGTGTTGATCTCGTTGTTGAGCTTGGTGATGATCTCTTTCGGCGTGTTCTTCGGCGCGCCCATGCCGAACAGCGCGCTGGCCTCGTAGTTCGGAACGGTTTCCGCGATCGCCTGCACGTCGGGCAGTTGCGGCGAGCGCTGCGCGGTGGTGACACCGAGCGCGCGAAGCGAGCCGGAGCGGATGTGCTGGATGATCGATGGCATGTTGTCGAAGATCACCTGCACCTGGCCGCCGAGCATGTCGGTGATCGCGGGCGCCGCGCCGCGATAGGGCACGTGCTGCATCTTGCAGCCGGTCATCGCCATGAACATCTCGCCGGAGAGATGCACCGAGGTGCCGTTGCCGGACGAGGCCATGTTCACCTTGCCGGGATTGGCCTTCACATACTCGATGAACTCGGCGACGTTCTTCGCCGGAACATCCTTGTTGACGGTCATCACGTTCGGCACGCGCTGGAACGAAGCGACCGGCGCAACGTCGCGCACGAAGTCGAACTTCAGATTGGCGTAGAGCGAGGCGTTGATGTAGTTGGCCGGATTGACCAGCAGCAGCGTGTAGCCGTCGGGCTCGGCGTTGATGACGGATTCGGTGCCGATATTGTTGCCGGCGCCCGGCTTGTTCTCGATCACGAATTGCTGTCCGAACTTTTCCGACAGCCGCTGGCCGATCAGCCGCGCCAGGATGTCGGTGGCCCCGCCCGGCGGATAGCCGACCACCCATTTCACCGGACGAGCCGGATAATCGGCGGCAAGCGCCTTCGACAGCGGGGTGGCTGCAAGCGGACTGGCAGCGAGCAGGCCCAGCGCGGTACGGCGTGTGATCATCTCAAGGTCTCTCCCGACTTGTTGTTCTTGAAAGCGTCGTGGCCGGCTTGTAACAAAGCTTGCCGCACGCGGAAAGTGCGCGCGGCACGCCGCGACGAAAGGATAAGGCAAAGGACAAGGCATGCCGGTCAAGGTCGAGGCCCTCGATCACCTCGTGATCAACGTCGCGGACGTCGCACGCACCACCGAGTGGTATCGCAAGATCCTCGGCATGGAAGTCAAGGTCTTCGACCCCGGCGGCGGCAAAGCGCCGCGGACTTCGCTTCAATTCGGTAACCAGAAGATAAACGTCCGGCCGCGCAATGCGGACAAGGTGGAATGGTTCACCGCGGACCACCAGACCGCCGGCAGCGAGGATCTGTGCTTCCTCACCTCCGCCACGCCCGACGAGGTGGTGGCGCATTTGCAGGCAAACGGCGTCGCGATCGAGGAGGGCCCGGTTCCCAGGCAGGGCGCCCGCGGCACGCTGCGCTCGGTCTATTGCCGCGATCCCGATGGCAGCCTGATCGAGATTTCCTCGTACGAGGATTAGAGCGCGAGGGCGCCACTCGCTCCGTCGTCATGCCCGGCCATGACGGAGGAGAGGATAGGCGCTCCAGCAAGGCATAGCCGCGCATTTGATCCTTCCCCCAGCGAATGGCAGAAAGACTCCCGACAACAAAGCAGCCGTAATCCAAAACAGGCTGGACGGGAGGACTTATGCCGAATTCGCGAGCCGCAGCCGGAATCGTGGGTCCATTTGCAGGCCTCGACGTGCCCTGGCTGCTCAGGATGCGCGCCGAGGTGCGCCGCGATCATCCGTTCCTGATCTGGGCGCCGTTCGATGCGCCGGCGCGGCACTGGAGCTATGGCGAGTTTCACGACCGGGTCGGCGCACTCGCGGCCGGGCTCGCCAGGCGCGGCGTGAAACCGGGCGAATATGTGCTGATCCATCTCGACAATTGCATCGAGGCGCTGCTGGCCTGGTTTGCCTGCGTCGAGCTCGGCGCGATCGCGGTGACGACCAACACGCGCTCGGCGCCGGCCGAAATGGAATATTTCGCCGATCACTGCGGCGCCGTCGCCGCGATCACGCAGCCGGCCTATGCGGAGATCGTTGCAAAGCATTGCCGCAATCTGCGCTGGATGGCAGTGACCTCGCATGATGCCGGCGTGGCGCCTGCGCAAGCCGTTTCACGTGCAGATAACTTCGAGGCGCTGTTTGCCGACAGCGCTGACCGGCCGCGGCGCGCGACCGATCCGCTCGCGCCTTGCAGCGTGCAGTACACCTCGGGCACGACATCGCGCCCCAAGGCGGTGCTCTGGACCCATGCCAATGCGCTATGGGGCGCCAAGATCAACGCCGCACATGAGGATTTGCACGCCGGCGACGTGCATCAGACTTACCTGCCGCTGTTTCACACCAACGCCCTCGCCTACTCCATGCTGGCAACGCTGTGGGTCGGCGGCTCCTGCGTGATCCAGCCGCGCTTCTCCGCGAGCCGCTTCTGGCCCGTCGCGCACGAGCACGGTTCGACCTGGACCTCGACGATCCCCTTCTGCATGAAGGCGCTGCTCGAGCACGAGATCCCCCGGAACCACAAATTCCGCCTGTGGGGCACCGCGGTCAACGAGCCGCCGGCCTTTGCCGCCTTCGGCGTCAAGATCATCGGTTGGTGGGGCATGACCGAGACCATCACCCACGGCATCATCGGCGAGGTCGATCAGCCCAACATTCCGATGTCGATCGGCCGCGCGGCGCCGGAGTACGAGATCCGCATCACCGACGATGATGGCCGGCCGACAGAGGTCGGCGACACCGGCAACCTCTCGATCAAGGGCATTCCCGGCCTGTCGCTGTTCGCGGAGTATCTGCACAACGAGACGGCGACGCGCGAGAGCTTTGACGAGCACGGCTTCTTCGTCACCGGCGATCGCGTCGTGCGGCAGGAGAACGGCTATATCAGGTTCGGCGATCGCACCAAGGACATGCTGAAGGTCGGCGGCGAGAACGTCGCGGCCTCCGAGATCGAGCAGGTGATCGCGGTGGTCCCCGGCGTGCGCGAGGCGGCCGTGGTGGCGAAGAAACATCCGATGTTGGACGAGGTGCCTGTCGTCTTCATCATCCCGCAGGGCGGCGTCGCCGGCGCACGGCCTGACCTGCATGACAGCGTGATGGCCGCCTGCCGCGCAGGACTTGCCGACTTCAAGCTGCCGCGCGAGATCCGCCTCGTCGACGACATGCCGCGCTCGACGTTGGAGAAGGTGGCGAAGGCGGAGCTGCGGAAGATGGTGGAGTAGCTCAACTATCACCACAGCGTCGTCCCGGCGAAGGCCGGGACCCATACCGCGTGATCTATCGATAGCGCACGGTGCTTGTACCGGACGACGAGTCTTCGCCAAACCACTCCCTGGGGTTATGGGTCCCGGCCTTCGCCGGGACGACACCGAGGATGCGGCGCCAGCGCCGCTAGATCAGCGGCCAGCGAATTGAATCAGAACGACCCCAGCGCCACCGGGCGGAACGCCTGCAAGAGCTGCTGATCCAGCTTGCCGCCCATGCCTTCCATCATCGCAAACGCGCGGGAGTGGGTGAAGGGCATGCGGTAGGCGCGCTTTTCCACCAGCGCGGCGTAGATGTCGACGATCGTCGTCAGGCGCACGATGTCGCAGATCTGGTTCGACGAGAGCCCGTTCGGATAGCCGCTGCCGTCGAGGAATTCATGGTGATGCAGGACCACGTCGAGCATCTCCGGCGGGAAGCCGCCCTGGGCTGCGAGCGCATCGTAGCCGCGGCGCGGATGCTGGCGAACCTCGTCCATCTCCTCGTCGGTGAGCTTGCCGGGCTTGTCAAGCAGCGCGGTCGGAACGAAAGCCTTGCCGACGTCGTGCAACAGCGCGGCGCGGGTCAGCCGGCGCTGGTCGTCCTCGCGCATGCCGAGATGCTGCGCGAAGGCGACGGCAAAGCCGGTGACGAACAGGCAGTGCCGATAGCTGCCGACATGATGACAGCCGACGGTGGTAAGCCACTCGCGCAGCGAGGAGTGCTTGATCGCCTTCAGGATCTTACTCTCGGCGGCGATGACATCGTCGAAGGTCAAGGGAACGCCGAGCGGCAGCTTCTCGAACATCTTCGTCAGCACCGCGTGCGCCGCTTCGACGCCGCGATTGAGCGTCTTGCCGCGATCGGTCGCATCGTAGGCCGCGGTGTCGGGGAAGGCGGCGCGAATGCGCTGCAGGATGGCTTCGGCCTGAAGCGGACGCGAGATGGTGTCGGTGGCGCCCAGCGCCCAGGCCTGCATGGTGCCGTGGTGCAAGGCGTCCGCGAGCACGAACAGCCGGGGCATCGTGCGATAGGCATCGCCGCGCAGCTTGTTGCGCACCCGCTGCACGCTCTCCGGCGAGCGCAGGTTGATATCGACCACGAGGCCGGAGAGATCGCGCGACGGCTGCTCGGGAATGTCCTGGGTCGAGACCGTCGAAACCTCGCCGACCGCCTTCAAAATGCTGGCGAGTTCGCTGCTCTCGTCGATCCGATCGGAAGCGAGCAGAAGCCGGCGTTTGGCGGCTGGATTGGCTGAGGCGGTCATGGCTTCCCCAAAGCAACTGAGAGCACGGGCGTATTCTGCGACAGCCTAAGCCGGATCAGGTTCTCCGGCCCTTAAGAGGCGTGCTCAATGGAACCCTGCGGGGATTGGTAGACTTTTAGGGATTTTGGTTGGTATGCGCCGCGAAGGAGGTGCGCCCCCTCTCGCGCTTGCGGGCAGGGCTGGGGTGGGGGTGCCTCAGCAATAGACACTCCCGGTGTGGACAGAGCCCCCACCCGGCGCTTCGCCACAGCCGAGGCTTCGCCTCGGCGTCTCTTAAGAGGATGGCGGCCGAAGGCGGCCTGTGCCTCCCCCGCAAGCCGGAGAGGTGAAGCGAGTCTGCGGCAGGGCCATGCCGCCCCAATAGAGGCCGGTCCCGACCAAAACGTCGAAAACAACCCCATGCAAAGTAGCGCGGCCGTTGAAAAGGCGGGGTTTTCTGCAAAGAAAATCCGCCGGAGGTTGTCCTCCGGCGGATCATCCGACCTCGCAATCGCGACCCGGCTTACGCCTTCATGCCCGCCTTCACGGCTTCGGCCGTGATCGGCAGCGCGCGGACACGGGCGCCGGAGGCGTTGAAGATGGCGTTGCCGATGGCGGGGGCGACGACCGTCACCGCGGGCTCGCCGACGCCGGTGGCCTTCTCGCCATTGGCGATCACGGCGACCGCGACCTCCGGCATCTGGCTCATGCGCAAAGGCGTGTAGCTGTCGAAGTTGGTCTGCTCGATGCCACCATCCTTCAGCGTCGCCTTCTCGTACATCGCCAGCGACAGTCCCCACAGCGCCGCACCTTCGACCTGGGCGCGGATGTTGTCGGGATGCACCTGGGTGCCGACGTCGGTTGCGACCGTGAGCTTCTTCACGGTCACCTCGCCCGAGGGCGCGACGGCGACATGGGCGACGCACGCCGTCCAGCTTGCGGTGGCGCGTTCCTGCGATGACACGCAGGCGACGCCCATGCCCTCGCCTTTCGGGAGCTTCTTGGTGCCGTAGCCGGAGAGCCCCATCGCGGCGAGCAGCGTGTTGCGCAGCCGCTGCGCGCCGCCATCGTTCTTGCCCTTGCCGTCGAGCAGCGCGATGCGGAACTGCGCCGGATCCTGGTCGGTCGCAGCCGCGATCTCGTCGATCATGCTTTCGACCGCCCAGAAGGTCCAGCCCGGCGCCACCGAGCGGAGCTGGCCGGACGGCGTGGCATTGTGCGCGAGCTCGTTCTTGATCGCCCGCACATAGTGATTGGGCACGGTGTAGAAGAAATCAGCACCGTTCACCGTGAAGGAATCGAGCGGACCCTTCTTGTCGACCGAGGGCGTCAGGAAATCGGGGATTCCCCAGCGCGCGGTCGGCCAGGCCGAGACCACGTCGTGGCTGATTGCGACGAGCTTGCCGTCACCGTCCACGCCGGCCTTTACTTTCTGGTAGGTGAGCGGACGCGAGAAATCCATGGTCATGTCGTTCTCGCGCGTATAGATCACCTTGACCGGCTTGCCGACCGCTTTCGCCGCCTGCACCGCCGGCACCATCATGTCGGCGTCGAGCCTGCGGCCGAAGCCGCCGCCGAGCCACATCTGGTGCATGACGACGAATTTCGGATCGATCCCGGCCGCGCCTGCGGCGATCGCGCCGGAGCGCGTCGCGAACTGGTTGCCGGAATAAATGTGCAGGATGTCGCCCTTGAACTCCGCGGTGGCGTTCATCGGCTCCATCGGCGCATGGATGTTCATGTTGGTAGTGTACTCCGCCTCCAGCACCTTTGCGGCCGTGCCGAACGCCGCATTGGGATCACCGTCCTTGACGAAGAATTGGCCGGAGTCGTCGAGCTGTTGCAGCCGCTTGGCTTCGTCGAGCAGCGACTGGCTCGACAGCTTTGCGTTGGGACCGCCGTCATAGGCGACCTTCAGCGCCGCGGCGGCCTTCTTGGCATTGGCGTAGGTATTGGCCACCGCAACGACCCACCCCGACGTCGTACCGGTCTTGTCGTCGAGCGTGACCGCCTTGATGAAGCCCGGCACCTTCTTCGCGGCGCCGTCGTCGACCGATTTCACCGTGGCGCCGAAGCGCACCGGCGGCGTGACGACGGCGCCATAGGCCATGCCCGGCAGCATCACGTCGATGCCGTACTTCGCCGTGCCGTTGGTCTTGGAGGGAATATCGAGCTGCGGCACCGACACGCCGATCATGGTGTATTGATCGGGCGTCTTCAGCGTGATCGCCTTCAGCTCGTCCGGCGTGAAGGTCTTCGTCGCCTTGCCGCTTTTGACGATGTCGGCGAACGACATCTGCTTCTTCGACTTCGGATGCGAGATCACGGAATCGCGCACCACGAGCTCTGAAGCCGGCACGGCCATCACGGCAGCCGCGCCTTCCGTCAGCGCGATGCGGCCCGCGGCGCCCCCGCGGCTCATCGCCTCGAAGTTCATCATGGTCGACCAGCTTCCGCCGGTGATCTGTGCGCCCAGCACGGGATCGTTGAACTTAGGATCGTTGGAGGCGAGCGCGACGCGCATGTCGCTCCATTTCGCCCCCAGCTCCTCGCAGACGATCTGCGCCATGGTAGAGGCAATGTGCTGGCCCATATCGGCCTTGCCGCAGGTCACGGTGACGAGACCATCCGGCGCGATCGCGTACCAGACGCTCGGCTCGAAATTGGCCGGAGCTGCGGCGAGCGCCTCACCAATGCCGGGCACACCGGCATAGCCGAGCACGAGGCCGGTCGCGGCGGAGCCGACGAGGAACGAGCGGCGGCTGAGATCGGTCGTCTCAGAGGTGACGTTCTTCACGTACTGATTCATGTGGGCCTCCGCTCGGTGGCCGTAGCGGATGCGGTGCGCATCTCGGTTGCGGCGCGCATGATCGCCTTCTGGATCCGCGAATAGGTCATGCAGCGGCAGAGATTGCCGTCCATATGCGCGACGACCTCCTCCTTGGTCGGGTTGGGATTCTTCGCAAGCAGCGAAGCCGCCTGCATGATCTGCCCGGACTGGCAGTAGCCGCATTGCGGGACCTGCTCGGCGATCCACGCCTTCTGCAAGGGATGATCGCCCTTGGCGGAAAGGCCTTCAATGGTGGTGATCTTCTTGCCAGCGACATCGCCGACCATGGTCTGGCACGAGCGCACGGCCTCGCCGTTGACGTGCACGGTGCAGGCGCCGCACAGGCCGGCACCGCAGCCGAACTTCGTGCCGGTCATCTGCAATTGCTCGCGGATCGCCCAAAGAAGCGGCGTGTCGTTCGCCGCATCCACGGACATACTCCGCCCGTTGATGGTGAGAGTTGGCATAGGCGTCTTCCCCTGCCGGTGCATGAAGCCGCTTACGGCGGCAACTTGTATGGCGGACGCCCACCGGGCCGGCGCCCGCCTTGATTGCAAGAATGGTCGCGTTCACGCGCAGACGCAAACGCAATTTGGAATTGATCGAAACAAAGGCTGCTTCTGCTTGTTGTGCGATGCGACAACAGCGCTCTCACAAGCACGATGGGCAGTCTTCGCCGCAAGCATGCAAGCCACCGCGGTGAGCTGGTTTCCTCTGAGTAACCCGGCGAGCTAGATAGAGTATGATGAGATGAGATTGAGCTATCGCCGGGTGTGAGCAACCGCCGACGCAGGCATCCCTTCTCCCCTTGTGGGAGAAGGTGGCGCGCGCAAGCGCGTCGGATGAGGGGTTGGTTCCGCAAACTTACTGCGCGAAATTCCTTCGCGGTGAGAGACCCCTCACCCGGCTTCGCTGTCGCGAAGCCACCCTCTCCCACAAGGGGAGAGGGTGCAGCGTCGCTGCGGCTCGCTCAACCAAGCTTCGTTATACGCTAGGATGAGAGAGTAAAAACAAAAAGGGCGGATGCGATGCCAAGGATCGATCGGGACGGCGTTGGGATCTACTACGAGGTCCATGGCGAGGGGCCGCCGCTGCTGCTCACGCACGGCTATTCCTCGACCTCTGCGATGTGGCATGGCCAGATCGACGCGCTCGCAGCGAACCACAAGCTCGTATTGTGGGACATGCGCGGCCACGGCCAGTCCGACTATCCGGACGATCCCAAGGCCTACAGCGAAGCGCAGACCATCGGCGACATGGCCGCGATCCTGGATGCGATCGGCGCCGAGCGCGCGATCATCGGCGGGCTGTCGCTCGGCGGCTACATGTCGCTCGGCTTCTACCGCGCCCACCCGCAGCGCGCCCGCGCGCTCCTGATCATCGACACCGGCCCCGGTTTCAAGAAGGACGATGCGCGCGATGCCTGGAACGCGCGTGCGCTCGCCACCGCCGACAAGCTCGATCGCGAAGGTCTCGACGTGCTGAAATCGGCGACCCGCGAACGCGCGACCGCCAGCCATCGCAACGCCAAAGGATTGGCGCTTGCCGCGCGCGGCATGCTGACCCAGCGCGATGCGAAGGTGATGGAGTTGCTCCCCGACATCAAGGTGCCGTCCCTGATCGTGGTCGGGGCCGACGACACGCCCTTCCTCGCGGCGTCCGACTACATGACGGCAAAAATCCCCGGCGCACAAAAGGTCGTGATCCCCGCGGCCGGACACGCCGTCAACATCGATCAGCCGCAGGCTTTTGTTGACGCGGTGGTGCCTTTCCTGAAGAACTTGCCGCGATAGCCCGGTTAGACAAGGACGTAGGCGATGAAGCAGGCGATGTTGCCCATTGGCATGATGGCGGCGCTTCTCTCGATGTCGGCCTCGGCGCGGGCCGAGCAGTTCGGCGCGCCGCCTCCGCCGCGCCTGCCCTTTGTTATGACGCTATCCAACACTACGCCGCTGGCATTCGGCATGGATGCCGAGCAGACTGCGCGGGCATTGGGCCAGCCCCTGCGGTATGTGCGGGGCCGTCCGGGCAACGAGATCTATCTCGCCTTGCGCAACATCGGCGGCAGCGGACTGATCCCCTACCGCCATCGCCTGTTCCTGCAATTCCGTCACGGACGGCTGGCAGGATGGAAGGAGGATTACGGCGAGAACTGGATGTGGGAGTGAGGATACGACTCTCACCCTCATGGTGAGAAGCGCCGCAGGCGCGTCTCGAACCATGAAAGCCTCCGCTGCTGCCTCTTGGCCTTCCTCCATCGAGACGCGCTACGCGATCGTCAGGACGAGGGGAGAGAGCGGGGTTCGTGATCGACACCTGACAAAGAAGGACAACCCTCGTGGGACAAGACATCAAACTGGCGGCCTCCGACAATTTCCAGCTCGGCGCCTACCGCGCCGATCCCAGCGGCAGCCCGAAGGGCGCGATCGTGGTGATCCAGGAGATCTTTGGGGTCAATCACCACATCCGTTCGGTCTGCGACCGCCTCGCCGGCGAAGGCTATGTCGCGATCGCACCGTCGATCTTCGACCGCACCTCGCCCAACTTCCAGTCGGGCTATTCGCCCGATGAAATCGCCGAGGCGCGCAAGTTCGTCGCCAATCCGGACTGGGCGGCGATCCTGCGCGACACGCAGGCCGCGATCGACGCGGTCAAGAGCATCGGCCCGGTCGGCATCATCGGCTTCTGCCTGGGAGGCAGCATCGCCTATGCCGCGGCGACGCGGCTGTCGGGCCTCAAGGCTGCGATCGGCTATTACGGCGGCGCCATCGTGCGCTTCGCCGACGAGACGCCGAAGGCGCCGACGCAACTGCACTTCGGCGAGAAGGATGCCGGTATTCCCCTGACCGATGTCGAGACCATCAAAACGAAGCGGCCGGACGTGGAGGTCTTCATCTATCCCGGCGCCCAGCACGGCTTCCATTGCGACGAGCGCGCAAGCTACGACAAGACCAGCGCCGACATCGCCTGGCCGCGCAGCCTGGAATTTTTTGCGAAGCATTTGAAATAGCGCGCGACTCTCGCCGCCGTCATTCCGGGATGCGCCGCAAGGCGCAGGCCCGGAATCCATCGTGCCGCGGAGTTGGTGGCAGGATGGATTCCGGGCTCGCGCTACGCGCGCCCCCATTGCGCACTTGCGCAATGTGGAATGACGAGGAGGGAGCTGCGCCCCTCCTTTGGCGGAAATCGGGTGGGCTGCACCTCGTGCGTGACGATAGAGCTGGCCAATCAAGCCAGCTCACGCCGGAACATCATCATGCAGCAAGCAACCACGAACCTCATCATCCGCAATCCGTTCGGCACCATGGACGTCCCGGCGCCGGACGATCAGGAGGTGACTGACTATGCTGCGACCGCCACGCTTGTGGGCGATGCAGCCGACGGCAATGCGGCGCAGTGGGCATCGATCCCCGCACACTCCGATCCGCTCGAAGGCACCTGGGCGAGCCGCTGGAACGGCGGCGCCGATCCGACCATCGCGGGCGATACGCCCGACAAGTGGAAGCACGGCCGCGCCGAGCTCCGGGTCATGGGCGAGCGCATCTATTTGCGGTTCGACTGGGATGGCGGCCGCCGGCACGGCCTCATCGATGCAAGGCGCGATGGCGGAGATCGCCTGCTCGGGAAGTACATCAACCTGACCAATCCCGCCATCACGCGGCCATGGGTCGGGCTGGTTGTCGATGCGTCACGCATCGACGGATGCTTTCCGAATGGGCGGCTGGATTTCAGGCGGTGAGAGGCTGGCTTTGGGAAGACCAGCAGAGAGGCGCTCCCCCTCTCACCTTCGTCATTCCGGGGCGCGACGAAGTCGCGAACCCGGAATCCATCGTGCCTCGGAGTTAGTGGCGAAATGGATTCCGGGTTCGCGCTTCGCGCGCCCCGGAATGACGGAGGGTAGACCTAGAACCAGCGCTCGCCGACGAGCACGGTGTCGCCGGGGCTCAAGGGCGTGCCGAGCGGAACGATGGCGCGCATCGCACCGCCGGCCTCGGTATGGGTGACGGTGACGGCGTCGCGCTTGGCGCGCGGCGAGAAGCCGCCGGCGATCGCGACCGCGCTCTCGACCGTCATGTTCGGCACGTAAGGATATTGGCCGGGGGCGGCCACTTCACCGAGAATGAAGAACGGGCGGTAGGATTCGATCTCCACGGCCACCGAGGGCTCGCGGATGTAACCATTGCGCAGGCGCGCCCCGATTTCGCCGGCCAGTCCCGCCGTGGTGCGGCCGCGCGCGGGCACTGCGCCGATCAGCGGCATGGTGATCGCGCCGCCGGCATCGATCGCATAGGTGTTGGTGAGACCTTCCTGGCCGTAGACCACGACGCGGAGCTTGTCGCCGGCATCGAGATGATAGGATGCGTCGTAGCGAGCCGGCGCCGGCATCGGCGCGGCATAGCCGACAGGCATGGGCCGAGGCGCCGCGGCAAAGGAATTGCGGAGCGCGCTGATGGCGCCGCCACCGGAATTGTCGGCGACGGCAACCGGCTGCGGCGCGCCAGGCGGGCCATAGGCCATGGCGTCGAGATCGCTGCGCGGCTGTGCGATTGCGACCGGTCCTGTGGTCTGCATGCAGCCGCCAAGGGCGAGCGCGGCGGACGCTGCCAACACCGACAATCGAAACGCGCGTGCAACCGGCACCTGAGCCATCCCTTCAAACGAGATAGGTCAAGTCTTGCACCCGGCATGGTTAATAAAGCGTTTCGGGGGCGAGGTACGACGTTGGGCGCAACGAGCACGGTGCGCTCCCTCTCCCGCTTGCGGGGGAGGGTTGGGGTGGGGGTGCTTCCGCGATCGACAATCCCGACGTGGCGANCCGCCGCGCTCGGGACGGTGCTTCGCATCGCCCGGAACGCGTCGACCTCCCCCGCAAGCGGGAGAGGTGCACCGAGTTCGTGGCAGGATCAGGCGCTCACACCGACGCCGATCGGGCAGGACACGCCGGTGCCGCCGAGGCCGCAATAGCCGGCCGGGTTCTTGGCCAGATATTGCTGGTGGTAGTCTTCGGCAAAATAGAACTCGCCGGACGGCGCGATCTCGGTGGTGATCGCTCCGAGCCCCTTGGCCGTGAGCGCCTTCTGATAGAGCGCCTTCGACTGTTCGGCAGCGGCCCTTTGCGCATCAGAATAAGTGTAGATCGCGCTTCGGTACTGCGTGCCGACGTCGTTGCCCTGGCGCATGCCCTGCGTCGGGTTGTGGTTCTCCCAGAACGCCTTCAACAGCCGCTCGTAGGAGATCTTCTTCGGATCGAACACGACCAGCACCACCTCGGTGTGGCCGGTGCGCCCCGAACAGACTTCCTCGTAGGTCGGGTTCGGCGTGTGACCGCCGGCATAGCCGACAGCGGTGACGTGCACGCCATCGCCGAGCTCCCAGAACTTGCGCTCGGCGCCCCAGAAGCAGCCGAGCCCGAACACGGCCTGCTCCAGGCCCGCGGGATAAGGCGCCTTGAGCTGCGCGCCGTTGACGAAATGGGTGGTCGCGGTCGGAATCGGTTGCGCACGGCCCGGCAGCGCTTCGGCTGCGCTCGGCAGTGCGGTGGTCTTGCGCATGAACAGCATGATCGGATCTCCGTGACGAGCTGTTCGTCGCCCGGCTCTAGCGTCAAGGTCAGGCGCTCGGGCGGCGTGCTCGCGGGTAACGGGTGGAATATAGGCAATTACGCCTGGAGGGGCAGCCTTGTTACGGCGCCCCCGCACGCGGCTTTAGTCCCGCGTATAGCCGATCAGCGGTTTCCGCGGACGGAACAGGATCATCAGGAGGATGCCGAGAATGCCTAGGACGGCGAAAACCGGCTGGTCCAGGATCAGGCGGATCACCGAGGTCCAGAGCCAGGGCGCCTTGGCCTCGACCCAGGTCCGGAACGCCTGCTGGCTGGCCTGGTGGATATCGTTCCAGAACTGGCCGAAACGGGTGAAGCGGAGGGTCTGGTCGGCCACCCAGCGGGCGCCGTCATAGACCATGAAGATGAAACCGCCGGCCAGCAGCAACAGCCCAATCAGTCGGAAAAAGCCGCGGATCATGCATCACCTTATGTGGCCGACCGGTCGGGCGGCCTCGAAACGCTGCCTGCCAATAGCGGGGCGACGGCAGAAATTCAACCTCATCAGCACGTTACGGCCGGATCCGGGCCGCCCGGGGGCCGGTTTTGCAGCCTCCGAAGGCGTTGACGGTGCGGCAGACCCCCTCTATAAGGGCGCGAACTGGCGGCGGGCGCAATCCCGCCGCCGCTGTTCTTTGAGCAGATGAAGGCGACGCCCGAAAGGCCTAGTGCCGCAAGGCTGTCGCTCATGTTCCGGGAACGGCCTTGCACCGAACACCCTAAATCCGAGCGTCGATTACGCGGTCAAGCAGCCGGCGCTACCCGATCAAGACGCGACCGGTCACCGCAGAGGACATTTGAGACTATGGCCAACACCACTTCCGCCAAGAAAGCGACGCGCAAGATCGCCCGCCGCACCGCCGTCAACAAGTCACGCCGCACCCAGATGCGCGGCGCCGTCCGCACCGTCGAGGAAGCCATCAAGACCGGCGATCGCGCCGCCGCGCTGAAGGCGATGGCGAACGCCGAGCCCGCCTTGATGCGCGCCGCCCAGCGCAACATCATTCACAAGAACAACGCCAGCCGCAAAGTCTCGCGGCTCACGGCGCAGATCGCCAAGCTCGCCAAGTAAGCTTGCTCTGTCATCTGATCGATCGATCCGATCGATCATCGCGCGCGTCAATCAGCCCGGCATCCTTGCCGGGCTTTTTTTATTCCCTGTCATATTCACGCATGCGGTCATGTGACGACCGATCTTCAATGGGAAGATTGGTATCGTCCGCGATATCATTCGTTCCGTAATTTTACCGCTGGTGGTTTTGCAACACCGGAAACTTTCACTGCGTTGCAAAAAGCCCTTGCAGGGCGGGGTTAAGATGAATTTGCGCGTGCGAAGGTTCTGCACACCGCAGATTCACAGGACCACGTAACGTGGTGGAGTTACCCTCCAAAATGAGACTCGAAAAACGATGTTTCGATAATCACTTATCCACATAGCAGGGACAACCATTTGGAAAACGAGCTCACGCGGCACTCGCGTGAAGGTTTTGTAAAATATTTTTGGCTGCCGTCCGGAAATTGTCACACTGCGGGTTGTGCTCTCGATTCTCTACGCCGATTCAAAAACTTGGTCTCAGGTCCGTGAACCAGCCGCGCGCGGCGTTAACGCAGATCAAGAATTTGGACGCCTCAAGTGTGAATCAATTTCGTTGCGAGTCTTTCCGCATCGTGTATTCCTTAAGTCGTTCGCGGCGCCCACGATCTTCAGACCAGCGCGGTTTAGGAAACGAGGCGAGCGTGTAAATCGGCGGCGGTCTGCACGTTGGCGACGCTTTACCAAGCGATTGTCGGTTCAAAACCCATAGCAATATGGGAACGGTAGCTCTTTGTCTGAATGTCTCCAAGCGGGGCATACATGTCTCGCTCGCGTCAGACGCAAGTGAGAGACGTGCCGAGGGCTACCCGACAAGCGTGAAGGCGAAGCCGGGTGAACGACTAGTACATACGGGCAGGACAATTCGCGACCGGAGCGTTTCCGACGCAGTTGTCTTTTAGACACGCAGGACCTTGCCGTGAGCAATCACGGCAGGACGGGGAGGTACCATGTCTTACGGACTCAACGCGGTATTGAAGCAAGCTTCTCATTCCAACCAAGCTTCTCATTCCAACGATGCCGTTCTAGATCAGTCCGACCTCCAGCCTCCCGCGTGTGACGGAGCGCCGAGTACGCGCTGACCTCGCGACCCCCCCATCTCTGACATCGCTGATCGGACCCGCGGCGTCTTTGCCGAACGGTCGAGCCATGCCTGACGATGGAATCGCGTGAGGTCACGCCATGGCAGGAACCCTGCATGGCGCTCACAACGCAACTTTATCTCTCAAGAGAAGTTTTTCGACGATGACGACATCGGAACAGGATCGCTGGTCACGCGTGAAGGGACGGCTGCGCTCGAGCGTTGGTGAAGACGTCTATACGAGCTGGTTTGCACGCATGGATCTGGAAGGGGTGCAGGACGAGAGCGTGCGGCTTTCGGTTCCGACCCGCTTCCTGAAGAGCTGGATCCAGGCCCATTATGCCGAGCGCGTGCTGTCGTGCTGGCAGGCCGAAATGCCGGAGGTGCATCGCATCGATCTGACCGTTCGCTCGGCGGTGCGGCCCACCACGCCCCCCAAGGAAGCGCCCGCGCCGGTCGAGGCACGACGTGCACCCGCACCGGAGCTGCGCTCGACGGCGACCGCGCCGGTCTCCGCCAATCACGATGCGCTCGGCGGCTCGCCGCTCGATCCGCGCCTGACCTTCGCGAGCTTCGTCGTCGGCCGTTCCAACACGCTGGCGCATGCGGCGGCGCGCCAGGTCGCGGAGGGACGCAGAGGCGATCCCGTGATGTTCAACCCGCTCTACATTCATGCCGGCGTTGGCCTCGGCAAGACGCATCTGCTCCAGGCGGTGACCTGGGCCGGCAATTCCGGCAACGAGCGCAAGGTGCTCTATCTCACCGCGGAGAAATTCATGTACGGCTTCGTCGCTGCGCTGAAGACGCAGACGGCACTGGCCTTCAAGGAAGCGCTGCGCGGCATCGACGTGCTCGTCATCGACGATCTCCAGTTCTTGCAGGGCAAGTCGACGCAGGCCGAGTTCTGTCACACGCTGAACGCGCTGATCGACGCCGGCCGCCAGGTCGTGATCGCGGCCGATCGTCCGCCGTCCGACCTTGAAAGCCTCGACGACCGCGTTCGCTCGCGGCTCGCCGGCGGCCTCGTGGTCGAGATGGGTTCGCTGGGCGAAGAGTTGCGGCTTGGTATCCTCAAGTCGCGCGTCGCAGCGGCCCGCACCCACCATGCGACCTTCGACGTGCCGGAGGAGGTGCTGAACTATCTGTCACGCGCCATCACCCATAACGGCCGCGATCTCGAAGGCGCGATCAACCGGCTTCTGGCGCATTCCAAGCTCAACAACCAGCCGGTGACGCTGGAGATGGCCGAGCGCGAGGTGCGCGACCTGATCCGGCCGCAGGAGCCCAAGCGCATCAAGATCGAGGACATCCAGCGCGTGGTGGCGCGGCAGTATAATGTCAGCCGCTCCGACCTCCTGTCCTCGCGCCGCACGGCCAACGTGGTCCGCCCGCGCCAGGTGGCGATGTACCTCGCCAAGACGCTGACGCTGCGCTCGCTGCCGGAGATCGGCCGCCGCTTCGGCGGACGCGATCACACCACCGTGCTGCACGCCGTGCGCAAGATCGAGGCACTGGTCGCCAAGGACACGGCGCTGTCCGAAGAGGTCGAGTCGCTCAAGCGCCAGCTTCAGGAATAAACACCTAATTCTTTCACCTCTCCCCGCTTGCGGGGAGAGGTCGAATTCGATCGCAGATCGAATTCGGGTGAGGGGGAGCCTCCGCGCATCCCACTCTCACCGCCCTCGCGGAGACTCCCCCTCACCCCAACCCTCTCCCCGCAAGCGGGGCGCGGGAGCGCAGCTTCCGACGCGGCGACACCGAAATGCCCCTAAATCGTGGGGAACTATCGCTCAATCCCTTGAAACGGAGGGCTTTCCGCGCCACCTTGCGCGACCTCGACGGCTTTGGTCATATCGGCTGGATGATCCGGCTTTTCGGGTTCTTCGGTGCCGTGGCGCGCTTCCGGCCGCCCGGCTTTTCCATCGCTTTTCCATCTTGGGGATCGGGCGGGTAGTGCAATGAAGGTTACGGTCGAACGCGCGCAACTCCTGAAATCGCTGGGCCATGTCCATCGCGTGGTCGAGCGCCGCAACACGATTCCGATCCTCGGCAACGTCCTGCTCCGGGCCGAGAACGCAAAACTGTCGCTCAAGGCGACCGACCTCGACCTCGAAGTGACCGAGACGCTCGCCGCGGAAACCGCGACCGCAGGGTCCACCACCGTGCCGGCGCACATGTTCTACGACATCGTGCGCAAGCTCCCGGACGGCTCGCAGATCGTGCTGGAAGCCGATGGCGACCGCGCCGTGCTGGCGATCCGCGCCGGCCGTTCGCGCTTCACGCTCCAAACGCTGCCGGAGAATGATTTTCCGGATCTCGCCGCCGGCGACATGTCGCATTCCTTCTCGCTCGCCGCCAAGGACGTGAAGCGGCTGATCGACCGCACCCAGTTCGCGATCTCCACCGAGGAGACGCGCTACTATCTCAACGGCATCTATCTGCATGCCGCAGGCACGCCCACGGCCGCCACCCTGCGCGGTGTCGCCACCGACGGCCATCGCCTCGCCCAGCTCGACCTCGTCCAGCCCACCGGCGCCGCCGGCATGCCCGGCGTGATCGTGCCGCGCAAGACGGTCGGCGAGGTACAGCGCCTGATCGAGGACACCGAGGCCGAGATCACGATCGAGCTGTCGCAGGCCAAGATCCGCTTCACCATCGGCAACGTCGTTCTGACCTCGAAGCTGATCGACGGCACCTTCCCCGACTACGGCCGCGTCATTCCGCAGAACAACGACAAGGAACTCGTCGTCGACAAGAAGGATTTTGAGAACGCGGTCGACCGCGTCTCGACGATCTCCAGCGAACGCGGCCGCGCCGTCAAACTGTCGCTGTCGGCGGGCAAGCTGGTGCTGTCGGTGACCAATCCGGATTCCGGCAGCGCGACCGAAGAGCTCGAGGTCGAATACGCCTCCGACGCCCTCGATATCGGCTTCAACTCTCGCTATTTGCTCGACATTGCCGCCCAGATCGAAGGCGACGTCGCAACGCTGAAACTCGCCGACCCCGGCTCCCCGACCCTCGTGCAGGACCGCGACGACAGGAGCGCGCTGTACGTGCTGATGCCGATGCGGGTGTGAGGGGGAGATTTCCTCCTCTCGTCATGGCCGGGCTTGACCCGGCCATCCATCGAACAAGATGACCTATTGGGTGTACATTCTCGCCAGCAAGCCCGGTGGAACGCTGTATATCGGCGTCACCAACAACTTGGTCAGACGCGTCTACGAACATCGCGAAGGCTTGGCGGAGGGGTTCACCAAACGTTACGGGGTGAAGACCCTGGTCTATTTTGAGGCGCACGAAACGATCGCGGCTGCACTTCAACCCGAAAAGAACATCAAGCATTGGTCGCGCGAGTGGAAGATCGATCTGATCGTGAAGAGCAATCCCGAGTGGCGAGACCTATATGATGAAATCGTCCGCTGACGCGGACGATGGATTGCCGGGTCAAGCCCGGCAATGACGAGCTAACATGACCCCCTCCCGCATTCATCGCCTGACGCTGACGCATTTTCGCAATTACCGGGCGGCGGGGCTCGAGACGGCGGCTGACATGGTGGCGCTGGTCGGGCCGAACGGGGCGGGCAAGACCAATTGCATCGAGGCGATCTCGTTCCTGTCGCCGGGACGGGGCTTGCGGCGGGCGACGCTGGAAGACGTCGCCGACAACCAGGGCGACGGCTCCTGGGCGGTCTCGGCGCAGGTCGAGGGCGCGCTGGGCCTGGCCACGCTCGGCACCGGCATCGATACGCCGCGCCCCGACAGCGCCGTCAGCCGCCGCTGCCGCATCGACCGCGAACCGGTCAATTCGGCCGCAGCATTCGGCGACCACATCCGCATGGTGTGGCTGACGCCGGCGATGGACGGGCTGTTCATGGGCGCTGCGTCCGAACGGCGGCGCTTCTTCGACCGCCTGGTGCTTGCCATCGACAGCGAGCATTCCAGCCGCATCAACGCACTCGAGCGCGCCCTGCGCTCGCGCAACCGCCTGCTCGAGACGCGCAATTACGACGACCATTGGTGTGACGCGATCGAGCGCGAGACCGCGGAGCTCGCGGTCGCGGTGGCCGCGACCCGCGGCCAGACCGCGGCGCGGCTCACCGGCATGCTCAACACGCGTGCGCAAGCCTCCGCCTTTCCGTCGGCGCAGATCGCGCTCGACGGCTGGATGGAGAACGCGCTGCTCACCGAGACCGCGACGTCGGTCGAGGATCGCTACCGCCAGATCCTGCGCGACAACCGCCCGCGCGACGGCATCGCCGGCCGCACCACCGACGGTCCGCATCTCACCGATCTTCAGGTCGTCTACGCGCCGAAAGGCATGCCGGCGCGCGACGCCTCGACCGGTGAGCAGAAGGCGCTGCTGATCGGCCTCGTGCTGGCGCATGCGACGCTGGTCGCCGAGATGACCGGCATCGTGCCGCTGCTACTGCTCGACGAGGTGGTCGCGCATCTCGATCCGAACCGGCGCGCGGCGCTGTTCGAGGAGCTGCGCAAGCTCGGCGCGCAGGTCTGGCTGACCGGCGCGGACCCGGCCGCCTTCGCCGAAATCGGTGCCGGCGGCGAGGTCTTTGACGTCGAGAGTGGACGGGTGACGGCGCGGCGGTAGAACCTCCCGGTTCCTGCTTGTCTGAGGCCGCGCCGACGGGTGTCGCAGCCATCGCGCGATGACATTTGAAACGCGCGACATTCTTGGAAAGTGACAATGCGGACGGTAAGGCTCGGGGCGAGAGTCCCGGCACGATGGCGGCCGTTTACGGCCGCTTAAACTCTACTGAACTTCAAAGCCTTCTCAGGGCGCCTCCGGCGCCTCGGAACCGGTGCCGCCACACCGGAAAAATCCGGCGATTCTCGATGCCGAAAAGTGCCCTCGAATCGGGCTTTTCGCGCGCCCAAGAATCGGCCTCCGAACGCCTTGAAAACCGGCCAAAAATCCCTATCTGCTCAAAGGGTTGCGGGAGGATACTTTGCGCTAGGCGCAACGCTCCTTTCATGGCACAAATAGCATCCAAATCAGCGCCTTTTGCGCCGCTGATTCGGCGACATCCTCGAAGGCCTCTCATGACAGAACCTGCTCGGCAGCCGCGTGCCGAAAACGAGCCGTCCAACGCGAGCGAATACGGCGCGGAATCGATCCGTGTGCTCAAGGGCCTCGATGCCGTCCGCAAGCGTCCGGGCATGTATATCGGCGACACCGACGACGGTTCGGGCCTGCACCACATGGTCTACGAGGTCGTCGACAACGCGATCGACGAGGCTCTCGCGGGCCATGCCACGCGCGTGGACGTCGTGCTCAATGCCGACAATTCCGTCACCGTGCGCGACGACGGCCGCGGCATTCCCGTCGACATCCACAAGGGCGAAGGCATCTCGGCGGCCGAGGTCATCATGACCCAGCTCCACGCCGGCGGAAAGTTCGACCAGAACTCCTACAAGGTCTCCGGCGGCCTGCACGGCGTCGGCGTCTCCGTGGTCAACGCGCTGTCGAGCAAGCTCATGCTTCGCATCTGGCGCGACAACAAGGAGCACTACATCGAATTCGCCCACGGCGATTCCGTCGCACCGCTGAAGGTCGTCGGCGATGCGCCCGGCAAGCGCGGCACCGAGGTGACGTTCCTGGCCTCGACCGAGACCTTCAAGAACGTCGAGTATGATTTCGCCACGCTCGAGCATCGCCTGCGCGAGCTCGCCTTCCTCAATTCCGGCGTCAACATCATCCTCTCCGACATGCGCCATGCGGTCGAGAAGCGCGAGGAGATGCACTATTCCGGCGGTGTCGAGGAGTTCGTCAAATATCTCGACCGCAACAAGAAGGCGATTGTGCCGGCTCCGATCATGGTGCGCTCGGAAGCCAATGGCATCGGCGTCGAGGCGGCGCTGTGGTGGAACGACAGCTACCACGAGAACGTGCTCTGCTTCACCAACAACATCCCGCAGCGCGACGGCGGCACCCATCTCGCCGGCTTCCGCGGCGCGCTGACGCGCCAGGTCAACGGCTACGCCGAAGCCAACGCCAAGAAGGAAAAGATCGCGCTCACCGGCGACGATTGCCGTGAAGGCTTGACCGCCGTGCTGTCGGTGAAGGTGCCGGATCCGAAGTTCTCGTCGCAGACCAAGGACAAGCTGGTGTCCTCGGAAGTCCGCCCCGTGGTCGAGAACGTACTCAACGAAGCACTCCAGGCCTGGTTTGAGGAACACCCCAGCGAAGCCAAGGTGATCGTCGGCAAGGTGATCCAGGCCGCCGCGGCGCGCGAGGCCGCGCGAAAAGCGCGCGAGCTGACCCGCAAAAGTCCGCTCTCGGTCTCCTCGCTTCCCGGCAAGCTCGCCGACTGCCAGGAGAAGGATCCGGCAAAATCCGAGCTGTTCATCGTCGAGGGTGACTCGGCAGGCGGCAGCGCCAAGCAGGGCCGCAACCGCGAGTTCCAGGCCGTGCTGCCGCTGCGCGGCAAGATCCTCAATGTCGAACGCGTCCGTCCCGACAAGATGCTGTCGAGCGAGCAGATCGGCACGCTGATCACGGCGCTCGGCACCGGCATCAGCGACGACTTCTCGATCGAAAAGCTGCGCTATCACAAGATCATCGTGATGACGGACGCCGACGTCGACGGCGCTCACATCCGCACGCTGCTGCTCACCTTCTTCTACCGGCAGATGCGCGACATCATCGACGGCGGCTACCTCTATATCGCCCAGCCGCCGCTCTATAAGGTCTCGCGCGGCAAGTCCGAGCAGTATCTGAAGGACGAGCGGGCGCTGGAGGACTATCTGATCGACGCCGGGCTCGATGACTGCATGTTCGTTCCCGGGACCGGTGGCGATCGCACCGGCCGCGACCTGCGCTCGCTCGTCGACGACGCCCGCGTCGTCCGCAGCATCCTGCGCAACCTGCACAGCCGCTATAACCGCAAGGTCGTCGAGCAGGCCGCCATTACCGGCGTGCTGAACAAAGCGATCTACGGCAATCCCGAGAACGCCACCGCGGCGGCGCAATACATCGCGAGCCGTCTGGACAATCAGGCCGAGGAAGTCGAGCGCGGCTGGGTCGGGCAATTCGTCGAAGGCCAGGGTTTCCTGTTCGAACGCACCGTGCGCGGCGTCAAGGAAGCCGCGATCATCGACGACGCCTTCTTAGGCTCCGCCGAGGCCCGCAAGCTCGACGAGTACACGACGAAGCTCCAGGACATTTATGCGCGCTCCGGCAAGCTGCGGCGCAAGGATACCGAGCACGTCATCCATGGCCCGACCGACCTGTTCGAGGCGGTCACCGACTCCGGCCGCAAGGGCATCACGCTGCAGCGCTACAAAGGGCTGGGCGAGATGAACCCCGAGCAGCTCTGGGAGACGACGCTGGACACCGACGCGCGTTCGCTGCTCCAGGTGAAGGTCAAGGAGGTCGACGAGGCCGACGACATCTTCACCAAGCTGATGGGCGACGTGGTCGAGCCGCGGCGCGACTTCATCCAGGAACATTCGCTGAGCGCGACGATCGATATCTAAGGCGCGATGAGATTGGGTGCAGTCGGCTGCCTGGCTTCACCTCTCCCCAACGGGGAGAGGTCGGATTGCGCAGCAATCCGGGTGAGGGGCCGCGGCATCCAGTGAGACTGTAACCCCTCACCCGGATCGCATCTTCGATGCGATCCGACCTCTCCCTACGGGAGAGGTAATCAAGGGCCGGCACCGATTAAACCAAAACTCATTCGGCCCCTGTAAGCTCAGGGGTGGCGCCGGTGAACCTGACCAGCCGCCGCGGCGACGAAGTGGCGTGAACCCATTGGCCTGTTCCGGCCGCGAAGCGTCATGCCATGGCAAGCTCTGCGACCACCCCTGCTCTGCCCTCCCGCGGCTCGGCGTGATCGGCAGCCTCATCGGCATGCTGGCGCTGATCGCGGCGGTGCTGCCGCATTGGGTCGTGCCGATGATCTATCCGCCGCCACCGGCGGATCAGGTGATCGTCGACACCGGTCATCGCATCAAGGACCGCCTGATCGCGCACGCTAAGGGCATCGAATATCAGGCGCCGAAACCCGAAAAGTCGGCTGGACGGAGCTGGAGCGAAACAGCTTCGGCCGCAGCGATCTCGCTCGGCCTGCTCGCGATCCTGTTCGCGGTGCTTTCGCTGGTGTTCCGCGAAGAGAAGCTGCTCGCCGCGGTGGCCGGCGTGCTCGGTGCCGGGGCCATCGCCGTCGAAATCTCGTTCTTCATCATCTACGCGCTGATCGCGATCGCCATCCTCTATGTGGTGGCGAGCATCATCGGCCTGTTCTGAAGGCCGCCCTCCGTGCCTGAGGAACGAGCCTGAACCGCGGCAAGCGCAATTGCTACCGCGCTCAATTCTCTGTATTTTCCGCTTCCCGAAAGCAGCCCCACCAACAGGACAGCGAGAACCGACGTGGCGCCCATCCAATACATCGTCGAGGGCGGTCACCGGCTCTCGGGTTCGATCGAGCCGTCCGGCAACAAGAACTCGGCGCTGCCGATCATTGCGGCCGCGCTGCTCACGGAACATCCGGTCACGCTGGAGAATGTGCCGCGCATCCGCGACACGGAGACGCTGGTCGAGCTGATCCGCTCGGTCGGCGCGTCGGCCGAATGGCGCGCCCGCAACACGCTTCACATCCACGCCAAGAGCATCCGCGCCGCCGATCTCGACCCCGAGCTCTGCATCCGCATCCGCGCCTCGATCCTGCTCGCCGGCCCCCTGCTCGCCCGCTGCGGCGAGGTGATGCTGCCGCCGCCCGGCGGCGACGTCATCGGCCGGCGCCGGCTGGACACGCATGTGCTGGCGCTGGAGCAGCTCGGCGCCAAGGTGACCGCCACCGACCGCCTGGAGTTCCGCGCGCCCAAGCTCACGGGTGCGGACGTATTCCTGGATGAGCCCAGCGTCACCGCAACCGAGAACGCGCTGGTCGCGGCGGTCGCCGCTGACGGCGTCACCTATTTGCGCAACGCGGCCTCCGAGCCGCATGTGCAGGACCTCGCCAACTTCCTGGTCGCGCTCGGCGCCAAGATCGAGGGCATCGGCACCAACACCGTGGTCGTGCACGGGCAGGCCGCGCTCGGCGCGGCCACCTATTGCATCCAGCCCGACCATATCGAAGTCGGCTCGCTGATCGGGCTTGCCGCCGTGACGCGTTCGCCGCTTCGCATCGTGCGCGCCGGCGTCGAGCACCTGCGCTCGATCCGCATGGGCTTCGAGCGGCTCGGCATCGTCTGCCGCGTCGAGGGCGACGACCTGATCGTGCCCTCCAACCAGACCCTGAAGATCCAGGACGATTTTGGCGGTCATGTGCCGAAGCTGGAGGACCAGCCCTGGCCGGCCTTTCCGGCCGATCTGATGTCGATCGCCATCGTCACCGCCACGCAATGCGAGGGCGTGATCCTGATGTTCGAGAAGATGTTCGAGTCGCGGATGTTCTTCGTCGACAAGCTGATCGCGATGGGCGCGCGCATCGTGCTGTGCGATCCGCACCGCGCCATCATCGCCGGTCCCAGCCGCCTGCGCGGCGCATCGATGATCTCGCCCGACATCCGCGCCGGCATGGCCATGCTGCTCGCCGCGGTCTGCGCCGAGGGCACCTCGACGATCAACAACGCCGACCAGATCGAGCGCGGCTATGAGCGCATCGAGGAGCGGCTCAACGCGCTCGGCGCGAAGATCAAGCGCGTGCCTGAGCGCAAGAGCTGAGGCGGCTTTCCCCTCTCCCCGCTCGCGGGGAGAGGCCGGAATTTGCAAGAGCAAATTCCGGGTGAGGGGGACTCTCCGCGAGTTCAACTCTCACCACCCCGTGGAGACTCCCCCTCACCCCGGCCCTCTCCCCGCAAGCGGGGAGAGGGAGAAAAAGCGAGGGCCATGTTTTCGACGTGTGGCTGTGTTATTGACCAGCCATGCTCGACACCGTCCAACCTCGTCCGCAGCCGCAAGCCGGCGTGCCGCAAAACCATCTCGCCGATGAATTCGCCGAGACGCTGCGGCTCGCCGTGCCGATGATGCTGACGCAGCTCGGGCAGATCGCGATGATCACGACCGATCTCGCGCTGATCGGACGGCTCGGCGAGGACGCGGTCGCCGCGGCGGCGCTGGCGCACACGGTCTATTTCGTCAGCTTCACCTTCGGGCTGGGGCTGATGGCTGCGGTGTCGCCGCTCGCGGCGCAGGCGTTTGGTGCCGGCGATGTCAGGCGAATTCGCCGCTCCTTGCGCGTCGGCTTGTGGGTCGCGCTGCTGATCTCGCTGCCGATGATGGCTTCACCGCTCTATGGCGAGCACATCCTGCTTGCGCTTGGACAGGCGCCGCATTCCGCCGCGCTCGCCCAGCGCTATCTGAACGGACTGGCCTGGGGCATCGCGCCGGCACTCGGCTTCGTCGCGCTGCGCGGCATGATGAGTGCGGTGAACCGGCCACAGGCCCCGCTGTGGATCACGCTCGCGGCGATCCCGGCCAACGCGGCGCTGGTCTACTGCCTGATCCACGGCCTGTTCGGCCTGCCGGAGCTCGGCCTGCTCGGCGCGGGGCTCGCGACCACGCTCGTCAATCTCGGCACCTTCGTCGCCGCGCTCGCCATCGTGGGGTTGCGCAAGCCTTTCGCGGACTACCACCCGCTCGCCCATCTCTGGCGGATCGACTGGCCGCTGATGCGCCAGCTCATCGTCATCGGCGCGCCGATCTCGTTCTCGATGCTGATGGAATATGGCCTGTTCTCCTCGGCCGCGCTGTTGATGGGGCTGATCTCGACCACGGCGCTCGCCGCGCATCAGATCGCGCTCCAGGTTACGGCCGTGCTGTTCATGATCCCGCTCGGCATCGGCATGGCGGCGACGGTGCGGGTCGGCCACGCCTTCGGTCGCAACGAGCCGGGGGCGGTGAGGCGCGCAGGCCTCGTCGCTGCGTTGCTCGGGATCGCGCTCGTCTCGGCCCTGACCATCGCAATCATCCTCGGGCGCTATGCGCTGGGGCGGCTGTTCTTCGGCAGCGACGCAGCAAGCGCGGCCACCGTCGAGCTGACCGCGACGCTGCTCCTGGTCGGCGCGACCTTCTTCATCGCCGACGGCCTCCAGACCATCATGGGCGGAGCGCTGCGCGGCATCAATGACACCCGCATGACGCTGGTGTTCGCGGCAATCGGCTATTGGTGTGTCGCCTTTCCCATCGCCTGGGTGCTGGCTTTCAATGCCGGGCTTGGCGCGGTCGGCGTCTGGACCGGGCTGTCGATCGGAACGTTCGTCTATGCCGGGCTCTTGATCTTGCGCTTTGGGATGCTGACGCGCAGATTGGCGGGATGATCGGGACCGTCCGCGAAGTCACACCCGAGGTCGATGCCGGCGCCGTGCTGGCGGGCGCGCAATTCATCGACGCCTATCGCGTCGAGATCGGCGCGAACGCCATCAATGCCCGCGAGGCCTGCATCCGGATGGTGCTGCACGGGCCGCGCTGGATCGATGCGCTCCTGCGTCTGCGCAACATCCTGGTGAGCCCGTTCGGACTGAAGACATCGGGCGAAGGCGCGCCGGCGCCTTATGGCTTGATCGGCCTGTTTCCGGTGGTCAGCGAAACGCCCGAGCGGCTGGTCGCGGGCTTCAACGACTATCACCTCGACTTCCGCATCGTGGTCGACGTGGCCGGCGATGCGACGCGCCGCCAGGTCACCTCGACCACGCTGGTGCGGACGCATAATCCGCTCGGCCGGACCTATCTCACGCTGATCATGCCCTTCCACAAGCTCGTGGTCCGCAGCATGATGGGACGGATCATGGAGCCGGCGCGATGACCCTTGCAGTCGACCTCTTCTTCTCCTTCCGCAGTCCCTACAGCTATCTGGCACTCCCCAAGACGCTGAAGCTCGTCGAGGACTACGACCTCGCGGTCAATCTGCGCCCGGTCTATCCGCTCGCGGTCCGCGTGCCCGGCTTCTTCAAGAAGACCAATCCGCGATTCATCCGCTATGTCGTGCTCGACAGCAGCCGCGTGGCGCAACACGAAGGCATTCCGTTTCGCTTTCCCGGCCCGATCCGATCGTGCAGGACATGACGACGCTCGAGGTCGCAGCCCAGCAGCCCTACATTCACCGCCTGACCCGGTTAGGTGCCATGGCGCAGCTTGAAGGCCGCTCGCTCGCATTCACCTCTGCGATCGCGCGCGTGCTGTGGGACGGCTCGGTCACGGGATGGAACGAAGGCGATCATCTCTCGCGCGCGGCCGAAAAGGCCGGCTTCGATCTTGCCGCGATGGATGCGGCGATCAGCACTGATGCGGAGCGCTACGAACAGGTGATCGCCGGGAACGAGAAGGACCACGCCGCCTCCGGCCATTGGGGCGTGCCGACCTTCGTCTTCGAGAAAGAGCCGTTCTTCGGCCAGGACCGCATCGATCTCCTGGTCTGGCGCATGCAGGGCAAGGGCCTGATGCGGCGCTAGCTCATTCCGCGGCGCAGGTGCTCACCTCTCCTCAGCGGGGAGAGGTCGGATTGCGCAGCAATCCGGGTCAGGGGCCGCAGCACTCAGCGAGACCTTAACCCCTCACCCGGATCACATCTTCGATGCGATCCGACCTCTCCCTACGGGAGAGGTGAAGCGCGTTCCTCGGCTCGCACCGATTGATTCGGCGCTCATCGCCGTAGGTAGCGAAGGGCTATCTCGGCTGATCCGCAACCCGCGCCGGCTTGTCCACTGCCGCCTCCGACCATTCGCCGACGACACGATCGAGATCGCAGAGATTCTGGTGCATCTGCTCGAGCGAGAAGCCGAGCGCGAAGAAGCGCTCCGCGGTGTCGGCGGGCTGGCCGCGGATCAGGCCATCGTGGCGGACGGCCGCGACCGCCTCGGCGTAATGCTGGAGCGCGAGGTGCACGGGATGGATCGGCGGCGCGCCGGCGCCTTCCCTCAAAGCCGCGGCCGCCGAGCGCAGAAAGCGCGCGATCACGGTCGAGACTTCCGCCAGGGGGCCAGCGAGCCGGGTCTGCACCTCGGCCGGCAGCGGCACCACGGTGGCGCGTCCGATCATCACGACGTCATGGCGCAGCCGCAGGATGGTTCGCAGCAGCGGCCCGGTGTCGGGACCGCTCGACAGGCGCGCCGCGCGCTCGCGCTCGGCCTCGGCGCCGGTGGCGTTGAGACCCACCATCGCGGTGCCGATGCCGTCCTGGATCCGGTGCAGCGCATCGTTGTCGCGGCCGCGTGTGAGCCCTGCGAGCAGTTCGGCGAAGGCATCCGCGATCAGTTCGAGCAGCAGCGCGGCGCTGGCACGGATCTGCCTCACCGCGCGAGATGGCAGCACGAGGAAGGAGACGATCAGCCCCGTGATCGCGCCGACCGCGACCTCGCTGACGCGATCGATCGCCGAGGTCATGGGATCGGAATGATGCATGGTGGGGACCAGCAGCACGATCACCGCCGTCACCGTGGCGGCGCTCAGGCTCGGATTGATCGCGGCGATGAAGGCGAGCGGGGCGACCGACAGCACCAGGAGGCCCAGCAGCCCGGCTTCGCTCGAATACGGAAGCAACACCGCGATAGCCCCGCCATAGATGGCGCCGCCGACCGTGCCGAGCATGTAGTCGCGCGTCGCCTTCAGCGAGCGGCCGACGCTCATCTGGGTGACGATCAGCGAGGTCAGCACCGCCCAGAGCGGCAGCAGCAGATGCAGCGCGGTCGCAATCGCATAGGCCGCGGTCGCCGCCACCGTGACCCGGATTGCCAGCCCCAGTTGCGTCCGTCGCGACCGGAGCCGGTCGAACACCTCTTTTGCGAGTGTCATCATCGAATATCCCGGCCCAATTTCCTCGTAACCGGCCAAAAGCATAGTTGATGCCCGCGGCGGCAAGGCCGCTTGAAAGGCAAAATCAGCCCGCCTAACTTGCCGGTCAAAACGAGGAAACACGATGGCCCACGAAACCGCAACGCTCGCCGCCTATGTCGCCAACCTGAAATATCCTGATATTCCGGCGGAGGTGCTGGATCGCGCCAAGATATTGACCCTCGATTTCCTCGGCAGCGCCATCCGCGCGCGGAGCGAGGCGGAATCGACCCCGTCGCTCCTGAAGATGCTGGAAGCCCTGGCGCTCGACACCAAGGGTGAATCGACCGTGTTCGGCGATGCCAAGACCTGGACGCCGGCGGTCGCGGCGCTGCTCAACGGCGCGCTCGGCCACTCCCTCGACTTCGACGACACCCATGCGGATTCCTCGCTGCATCCGAGCGCACCGGTAGTGCCGGCGGCGTTCGCCGTCGGCGAGATGGTCGGCGCCTCCGGCCGCGACGTGCTGACCGCGATCGTCGCGGGCTACGAGGTCTGCTGCCGGCTCGGCAACGCACTGGACCCGACCTCGCATTATGCGCGCGGCTTCCACCCGACCGCGACGGCGGGCACCTACGGTGCCGCGGCGGCCGCGGCAAAGCTGTTCGGCCTCTCCGAGAAGCAGATTGTCGCCGCCTTCGGCGTCTCCGGCAGCCAAGCCGCAGGCTCGCTGCAATTCCTGATGAACGGCGCCTGGAACAAGCGCTACCAGGTCGGCGCCGCCGCGATGAACGGCGTGATCGCCGCGACGCTCGCGCGCAATGATTTCGTCGGCGCGACGGAATCGGTCGAGGGCAAGCACGGCCTACTCGCCGGCTATACCGACGACGCGCATCCCGACAAGGCGGTCGCCGAGCTCGGCAAGAGCTATGAGACGATGAAGATCGGCGTGAAACCGTATCCGAGCTGCCGCTACACCCATGCCGCGATCGACGCGCTGATCGCGATGCGGCGCGAGCACAATCTGACGCCCGACCAGGTCAAGCGCGTCGAGATCGGGCTGCATCGCAACGGCATCACGCTGACCGGCGATGCCGCGACCAAGCGGCACCCGCGCTCGATCGTCGGCGGCCAGTTCTCGATGTTCTTTACCGGCGCGCTCGCGCTCGACCAGGGCAGCTTCGGCTGGGACGACTACAACCGCCTCGGCGATGCCGCCATCGACGCGCTGGCCGACAAGTTCGACGTGGTGCAGGACGACCGGCTCGAGATCGGCCGCACCCATCCCTTCGGCGCGCGCGTCAGCATCACCACCGACGACGGCGTGCACGAGCGGCTCTACGCCGATCCCTCCGGCGAGCCGACCTCCTTCCCCGACGCGCAGGCGATGCAGCAGAAATTCCTGACGCTGGCGCGCCCCGTGCTGAACGCGCGGGCGGAGAAGTTTGCGGATGCGATCCTGTCGCTGGAGCGATTCGATCGCGTCGCGAAGGCGACGGAGCTGGGGAGGCAATAGGTTCGCGCCACACGGGCAGTGCACCCTCTCCCCCTGTGGGAGAGGGTGGCTTTGCGAAGCAAAGCCGGGTGAGGGGTCTCTATCCGCGAGCACCTCTTATGCAGTTGAGTTCGCTGATGGAGACCCTCATCCGGCGCTTCGCGCCACCTTCTCCCACAAGGGGAGAAGGGACGAGAGCGCGCTAATTGGCGCCCGCCACCTTCCCCTTCTCGCGCGTTGCCGCAACCACGTCGCGGACGAGATCGAACACGCCATCCGCCTCGGGCGGCCAGTTCGGCGAACGTCCTAACCGCACGATCACCATCTGCTCCGACGGGATCACGATGGTGTACTGCCCGATCGTGCCCTTGGCGAAGAAGGCGTCGCGCGGCCAGCCGTGCTCGACGCGGTAGGTCGCGCCAAAACTGTCGCCCTGGTTGCTCCAGAAGCCGGCGCCAATGCCGACCCACGCGTTCTGTGTGGCTGACGCGGAGTAGCCCACCCAACCCTCCGGCAGGATGCGCCTGCCGCCGGCGACGCCGTCGTTGAGATAGAGCTGGCCGAAGCGCGCCCAGTCGCGCGCGGATTTCAGCATCTCGCTCGAGCCCTCCACCGTGCCGGCGCCATCGAGCTGGAGCGTGACATGGCGCATGCCGAGTAGCGCGAACAATTCGCGGCGCGCGAAGCGAAGCACCTCTGAGGGATTGCCGCCGACCGCATTGCGGATCAGATGCGACAGGATGAGGGTATTACCGTCGTGGTAGTTCCAGACGGTCCCCGGCGCCGATTCCAGCGGCATGCTCTCGGCATAGGCCGCCATGTCGGCTTCCATGAACTTCATGCGGTTGACCGGCTCGAGCGCTAGCCGAGCGAGGCCTGGAGCGAGCTGCCAAGCGCAAGGCCGGCGCTGTGGCGCAGGAGGTGATCGACGGAGATGGCGTGGCGCGGGTCATCCGGATAGCGCCAGGCGGCAACCGGCGCGGGTCCGTCGAGCTTCAATTTGCCTTGCCGCACGAGCACGCCTGTCAGCGCCGAGATCACCGATTTCGTCATGGAGAAGCCGAGCAGTGGGGTCTCCGGTCCAACACCGTCCGCATAGCGCTCGGCGATGACGCGGCCGGCCTTCACGACGACAATGGCGCGGGTGCGCCGGCATGGCGGCTGCGCGGGTTCAGTGAAGGCGCGGTCGAGCGCGGCGGCGAGCCCTTCGCTTTGCGGCAGCACGATCGAGGGTCCGGCGATCTCGGGAAGCAGCGCGGGCTGTTTGTCGTCGGGCGGCACCTCGACGTCGGCGATCGCGGTGCCATGCTCCAGCGTGCAGCCGAGGCCTTCGCGATAGACGGCGTGGCTGCGGCCGATGCCGAACAGCGTGACCGTGACGTCCTTGCGCGTGCGGTCGACCTGGTAGTCCATCGCCCAGGTGATCAGACCGGTTCCGGGCATCGCGTCGGTGGTCTCGGTGAAGGTGCGCCGGGGATCGATGCCCGAGACGAACGTCTCGGCGCAGAGGATATCGGCGACGAAGCCGGTGGCAACCTTCGGCACGTCGCGGGCGCGCGCCGCGCCGAGCGCGAGGCCGGCACAGGCGACGGTGACGGTGAGGAGGATGATCTTGCGGCGGGTCAACGGCGTTCTCCGGCTGGGACGAGGTGTGGCCGCAAGGAAACCGGAGCGGATCGATGTCTGCTCGCCGGATTTGGAAACGAGCTCGTCGAAATTGCGCGCGGGCTCGCCGATTCTGAAAATATTCAATGATTCCTGGCTCTTGAGAGGGAGGAAGCCGCCTCCGCAGCAACGGTGCACTCCCTCTCCCCGTTCTTTCGGGGAGAGGGTTGGGGTGAGGG
>NZ_LUUB01000063.1:0-129430 GCF_001641635.1 Bradyrhizobium centrolobii | reverse complement strand
CACGCTTCGGACGATGCTTCGCATCGCTCGGCGCGCGTCGGCCTCTCCCCGCGGGCGGGGAGAGGCGAAAGCAGGTCACGCCGCGTTCACCTTCAACCGCCGGTACTCCGTCGGGGTCACGCCCGTGACGGCCTTGAAAGCGCGGTTGAAGGGGCCGAGCGACTGGAAGCCGGCATCCATCGCAATGGTGATGACGGGCACCTCGGCCTGGGCGGGATCGGCGAGCGCGGCCTTGGCCTCCTCGATCCGGTGGTTATTCAAGAACACATTGAAATTGCGATAGCCGAGCCGCTGGTTGATCAGCCGGCGCAGCCGGTATTCGGGGATTTTCAGCCGGCCCGCCAGCGCACCGATGGTGATGTTCTCCTGGCGGTAGATCCGCTCATCCGCCATCAGCCGCATCAAGGCATCGATCAGCTTCTGGTCGGCAGCGTCCTCGCTGGCGACGGGCTGGCTCGGCGCGATCGCCGGCGCGGGCTCGGGCTCGGGCTCGGCAGCCGCCGGAAACAGATCTGCGCCATCGACGCGCATCATCGCGCAGGCAATCGCAGCGACGACGAAGGCGAGTACGCCGGCATTGATCGTGTTGGCGACGTCGCCCCCGCCGCTCCCGCCGACAAAGATCTGAAGCAACGCGTTCAGCCCGCCGTAGAGCGCGGCCGCTACGACGATGAAGCCGCGAACGCGTCGGCGCCGCTCGACGAGGTCCGCCGACCATGAGGCAACGGTTTGCACCACCGCGAGCGCGATGAAGCCGAGCGAGATCAGATTGGTCGCGATGACGGCGAGCCGCACATTTCCGCTCGGCGCAATCCAGAGACAACTGACGAAGCTGAAGGCGGCAACCAGAGCCCAGATCGCACTATGCCACCAACGCAGGCGAAAATCGTCATCGAACAGCGCGCGCGTGAACAGCCAGAACGTTACGACATTGCCGGTCGACAGCGCGATCAGCGGCGCGTGCCAGGCTGACGTCAGCGCCGGCGCGCCGATCGAATAGCTCGCCGCATGCGCCGCCGAGCCAAGCGCAAAGGCCGCGCCGAGCCGAGCCGCCAGCACATTACGGAAATCGGAGACCAATGACGCGGCGAGCACCAGCAGCAGCGCCACACTGGCAGCGCGAAAGGCAAGCTCGGTTGCGGCAAGGGTCATCGGACGATGCGATCTGTCGCGGTTGAAATCAGCCGAACATCGTTCGTCGCGCCCAATTATTCAAGGACCATCCGCATGCCAGGGTTAGCACCGCCTCACTCTCAACTGTCATCGCCCGGAATGACCGGGCGATCCAGTACTCCGAGACAGTTGTGATTGAATCGATGGGCCTCGGCGTACTGGATGCCCCGCCTTCGCGGGGCATGACAGCGGAGTATGGAGCTGTTGCAACGCGTGACGTCTGACCGCGGCTTTGTCGCGACGGCGATGTCAAATCCTGCTACGATCATACCAGCAAGAAACAGGAGTCCACCATGAGCTGGCTGCCCTCAAACGATCCCGTGCTCGGCGATCCCATGTCATGCGATGCGCTCGACCTCGTCATCGTGCCGCGCACCCGCGACCTCGGCGACGGATTCGCGGTGCGCCGCGCGCTTCCGCACGGGAAGCGGCAGATGGTCGGGCCCTTCATCTTCTTCGATCATTTCGGGCCGGTGCAGTTCATGTCCGGCAAGGGCATGGACGTGCGGCCGCATCCGCATATCGGGCTTGCCACCGTCACCTATCTGTTCGACGGCGCGATCATGCATCGCGACAGTCAGGGCAACATCCAGGAGATCCAGCCCGGCGCCATGAACCTGATGACCGCCGGGCGCGGCATCGCGCATTCCGAGCGCACGCCGGATGCGCAGCGCGCCTCGGGTCAGAAGATGCTGGGCCTGCAAAGCTGGATCGCGCTGCCGGCCGGATCCGAAGAGATCGCGCCAACGTTCCAGCACTACGCCGCGGGCGACCTGCCGATGATCTCGGAGCGCGATTTCACGGCGCGGGTGATCGCCGGTTCCTCCTTCGGAATCGCCTCGCCGGTGTCGATGGTCTCGCCCTGGTTCTACACGGAGGTGACGGCGGCGCAGGGCGCGAGCGTGCCGCTCGACCCTGATCATGAGGAGCGCGCGATCTACCTCGTCGACGGTGAGGTCGAGATTGCCAATGAGCGCTACGAGGGGCCGCGGCTCCTGATCTTCCGCCCCGGCGACCGCATCACGGTGAAGGCCTAGAGGCCAACGCGGATGATGTTCCTGGGCGGCGACGCGCTGGAGGGCCCGCGCCATATCTGGTGGAATTTCGTCTCCTCCAGCAAGGAGCGGATCGAGCAGGCCAAGGAGGATTGGAAAACCGGCCGATTCGCAGCGGTTCCGCAGGAACATGAGTTCATTCCGCTGCCGGAATAGGCTAATCCGATCCCGGCCGCCCTGTCGCGCGGCCGGGATCTCCTGCCTGAAGGCCTGCCGATGACCACCATGCTCTCCAGCGACCTGCCCCTGCCCAAGATCGGGCGCGGCAAGGTGCGCGACATCTACGCCGTCGATGATGACCGCCTGCTGCTCGTCACCACCGACCGCATCAGCGCCTTCGACGTCGTCATGGGCGAGACCATCCCGATGAAGGGCGCGGTGCTGACCCAGATCAGCGCCTTCTGGTTCAAGGAGCTCGAAGGCGTGGTGCCGCATCACATGATCAGCGCCGACACCGACGAGATCATCGCAGCCGTGCCGGCCTTGAGGCCGCACCGCGCCGATATCCACGGCCGCGCCATGCTGTCCCGCCGCACCATCGTGTTCCCGATCGAATGCGTGATCCGCGGCTATCTCTCCGGCTCGGCCTGGAAGGAATATGCGGCAAGCGGCACGCTCGCGGGCGAAAAGCTGAAGGCGGGCCTTGTCGAAAGCGAGAAGCTCGACCCTGCGATCTTCAGCCCGGCGACCAAGGCCGAGACCGGCCACGACGAAAACATCACCATCGCGCGGATGCGCGAGGTCGTTGGCGACGAGGTCGCCTACACGCTCGAGAGCATGACGCGCTCGGTCTACACGCTCGGCGAGGAGCTCGCGCGCGAGCAGGGCATCATCATCGCGGACACCAAGTTCGAGTTCGGCCGCGACAAGGACGGCCGCATCATCCTGATCGACGAGGTGATGACGCCGGATAGTTCGCGCTTCTGGGCGGTCGACGCCTACAAGCCCGGCCAGCCGCAGGCGAGCTTTGATAAGCAGCCGCTGCGCGACTATCTCGACGTCGAGCGCCACGCCGGCCGCTGGAACGGCGACGCCCCGCCGCCACCGCTGCCGGCGAGTGTCGTGGAGGCGACCAGCAAGCGATATCTGGAAGCGTATCGGCGGGTGACGGGGACGGAGCTGAAGATTTAGTTCTGCTGTTGCGGACTAGCGGCCTGCGAGGCTGCCGGACAACGCGCTCCATGCCTTCCCAACGTCGTCCCGGCGAAGGCCGGGACCCACACCGCGAGGTCTATCGATCGCGGATGATCGGTGTACCGAACGACGCGTCTTCGCCAAACTACTCCCTGGGGTTATCGCGACGAGCGCAAGCGCTCGCGCGGAGGTCCCGGCCTTCGCCGGGACGACACCGAGGATGTGGCGGGCGCTTTGCCTCTTCCAAGCATTGCTCGTGTAGCGCCTCAGTGCAAAACTCCCTGCAAAACATCAGGGAGAGCGCCCATGTCCGAACCCAACGCCGTGCTGGTCGAGCGCGATGGTCCCGTCACCATTATCTCCATCAACCGGCCGCATTGTCGCAACGCCGTCGATGGCGCCACCGCGCGCAAGCTCTATGATGCATTCCTCGCCTTCGACGCCGACAACGAGGCGTCGGTTGCGGTGTTCACCGGCACGCAGGGGCATTTCTGCGCGGGCGCGGATCTGAAGGCAGTCGCGAAGGGCGATCGCGAGAAGATGCGCGAGATCGGCGGTCACGGCACGATCGCGCCGATGGGGCCGAGCCGGCTGCGGCTCTCCAAGCCGGTGATCGCGGCCGTCGAGGGTTACGCGGTCGCGGGCGGCATGGAGCTTGCGCTGTTCGCCGATATGCGCGTGGTCGCGGAGGACGCGACCTTCGGGATCTTCTGCCGCCGATTCGGCGTGCCGCTGATCGATCTCGGCACCATCCGCCTGCCGCGCATGATTGGCCATTCACACGCCATGGATCTCATCCTCACCGGCCGTCCGGTCGGCGGCGCGGAGGCGTTGCGCATGGGGCTCGCCAACCGCCTCGTGCCGAAGGGCGAGGCGCGCGCGCATGCGGTCCAGCTTGCCAAGGAGATCGCGCGCTTCCCGCAGACTTGCCTCCGCGCCGACCGGCTTTCTGCGCTCCAGCAATGGGATATGGGGGAAGAAGAGGCGATCAGGAACGAGATGCGCGGCGGGCTGAACGTCATCGCCTCCGGCGAGACGCTGTCGGGCGCGACCCGCTTCGCATCGGGCGCGGGACGGCACGGCGCGTTCGGCGCGGAGGTCTCCGGCAAGGCCGATTGAGGCGAACGATTTCGCGAAGAACTGTCGGAAATTTCACAACCGGAAGAATTCTGTTGCGCTAGCTTCGAAGTCGTCTACGTCTCAGACGGGAATTTTCAGGGCGAGCGCAAGGGCGTGACAGATCCAGCAATTACTTACAGTCCGGTTCCGCGATCTAGCCCGGCTCTCAAGCGTACGCTGAATGATATACTGGGGGGAAGCGCCGCGAGCGTCCTGACAGTCACCTTTGGCCTCTCTTACGCGCTGCTGATCTTCGCAGGCCCGCTGTCGCCCTACCTGTCCTACGGGATCGCCGCGACCTTCATCAGCTCCGCCGTGCTGGCGGCCGTCGTCGCGTTCGGAAGCTCGCTGCCCTTCGCGGTCGCCGCGCCTGACAGCTCGACCGCCGCGGTGACGGGAATTCTCGCCGCTTCGCTGGTCGAGCATATCGAGGCGGCGAATCTGTCGACGCCACTGCTCTCGCCCGTCCTGATCACGCTCGGCCTGTCGACCATTCTGACGGGTGTCACCCTGTGCGGACTGGGACTGACGCGGATGGGCCGGGCGATCCGCTACGTGCCTTATCCCGTGGTCGGCGGCTTCCTTGGCGCCACCGGACTTCTGATCGTCATGGGCGCGATCCGGGTGATCGCCGGTCATCCGGTGCAGCTCGGGACGCTGTTGCACTTCACCAGCGGCATCACGTTGTCGGAGCTGGCCGCGGCCTGCGCGATGGCGCTGGTGCTGTACCTGACCTGGCATCGCTCGCGCAGCCCGTTCGGACTGCCGATCATCCTGGTCGGCGGCATGCTCACCGCCCACGTGGCGTTCTGGATCGCCGGCGTCTCGCCGGAGGAAGCGCGCAGCCTAGGCTGGACCTTCCAGCCTCCACCGCCGGCGGCCTTCATGCTGCCCTGGCATACCGACGGTTTCGTCCACTATCCCTGGTTCGCCGTGCCGGACCTGCTCGGCAACCTCGTCGCCGTCATCTTTGTCACGGCCTCCAGCGCGCTGTTCGGCACCACGGGTATCGAGGTCGCCGTGCATCGCGAGGCCAATCTGGAGCGCGAGCTGAACGTCACGGGCGCCGCCAACATCCTGAGCGGCGCGCTCGGCGGCTATGCCGGCTGCATTTCGGTCAGCCGCTCGATCCTCAATTTCAGCAGCGGCGGCCGGGGACGCATCTCCGGGCTCACCGTCGCAGCGATATCGCTGCTGATGCTCGCCGTCGCGCCCGACCTGCTCGGCTTCATGCCGAAATTCGTGCTCGGCGGCCTGCTGCTGTATCTGGGCGCCGACCAGCTCCACAAATGGATCATCGAGTCGCGCAAGCGGCTGTCGAAGCTCGAATATCTGTCGCTGATTGCCATCATCGTCATCATCGTCGCCTGGGGTTTCGTGCCGGGCATCCTGATCGGGGTGATCATCGGCTGCGCGACATTCGCGTTCAGCGCGGCGCGGGTGGAGTCGATCAAATACAGTTTTGACGGCTCCGAATATCGCTCTTCGCTCGACCGCTCGCGCGACGATCAGGAGGTTCTGCTCGCCCATGGCGGCAAGATCCAGGGCCTGAACCTGCAGAGCTATTTGTTCTTCGGCTCCGCCAACCGGCTCTATCAGCACGTCAAGCAACTGCTGCAGAAGCGGCCGGAGTGCCGCTATCTGCTGTTCGACTTCAAGCTCGTGACCGGCGTCGACTCGTCAGCCGCCTACAGCTTCGCCCAGATCAAGCGCAGCGCGCGCGATCTCGGCGTCGAGCTGATCCTGGTGCACCTGTCGGCCGCGGCCGAGAAGGTGCTGCGGTCCAGCGACTTCATCGGCGAAGGCGTCACCATCATTCCCGAGCTCGATCATGCGCTGGAGTGGTGCGAGAACGAGATCATCTCGCAACATCAGGGGCTGACGCAGGAAGAGGCCAGTTTGCGGGACTGGTTCGCAGGGATTCTCGACAGCGAGCGCGACGCCGACGAGCTGATCCGCCGCTGCCAGCGCCTCGAGGTCGAGGCCGGCGAGGTCATCGTGAACGCCGGCGACCCCGCCGATTCCATGCACTTCATCCTCGACGGACGCGTCGGCATCATGGTCCCGGCCGAGGATGACCGGACCACCCGCGTGCGCAGCCTCGGACGCTACACCACGATCGGCGAGATGGGCCTGGTGGCGCACACGCCGCGCAGCGCTACCATCCAGGCGGAAGTCGCGAGCGTGCTCTACGTGCTGAACACGCACCAGTTCGATGCGATCAGGGACGAAGACCCCGATCTCAGCCACAAACTCCTGACCTATTTCGTGTCGGTCATGGCCGAGCGGCTGAGCTTTGCGAACAGGACGATTGCGGTGCTAAGGCGGTGAATGCGCAGTTGCGTAGCGGAATTAGCGCGCCGCAAATCCGATGTCGTCCTGGCGAAAGCCAGGACCCATAACCCCAGGGAGTGGTTTGGCGCGAGCTGATAACCAGGAGTCTTCGCCAAACCACGTCCTGTGGCTATGGGTCCTGGATCTGCGCTCCGCTTCGCTGCGCTTGTCCAGGACGACGTGCGGTGATCCGACGCCCTACACCCCCGCCATCATCACGTATTTGATCTCGACGTATTCTTCCATGCCGTGATGCGAGCCTTCGCGCCCCAGGCCGCTTTCCTTGACGCCGCCAAAGGGCGCGACCTCCGTGGTGATCAGGCCGGTGTTGACGCCGACCATGCCGGATTCCAGCGCCTCGGCGACGCGCCAGACGCGGCCGAGATCGCGGGAATAGAAGTAGGAGGCCAGGCCAAACGGCGAGGCGTTGCACATCGCAATGACGTCGGCCTCGTCCTTGAAGCGGATCACCGGCGCGAGCGGGCCGAAGGTTTCCTCCTGCGACACCAGCGAGTCCGGCTTGACGTCGGACAGCACGGTCGGCTCGAAGAAGGAGCGCCCGAGCGCGCTGCGCTTGCCGCCGGTGACGACCTTGGCGCCGCGCTTCACCGCGTCCGCGATGTGACGCTCGACCTTGTCGACCGCTTTCATGTTGATCAGCGGGCCCTGCGTGACGCCGCTCTCGGTGCCATCGCCGATCTTCATCGTGGCGACTTTCTTCGACAGCTTCTGCACGAATTCGTCGTAGATCTTGTCCTGGGCGTAGAGGCGATTGGCGCAGACGCAGGTCTGGCCCATGTTGCGATACTTCGAGACGATCGCGCCTTCGACCGCCGCGTCGATATCGGCGTCGTCGAACACAACGAACGGCGCATTGCCGCCGAGCTCCAGGCCAAGTCTCTTCACGCCGACGGAGGCCTGCTGATAAAGAATCTTGCCGACAGCGGTCGAGCCGGTGAAGCCGACGAAGCGCACCGCCGGATGCTCGCACAGCACCTTGCCGATCGGCGACGCGTCACCCGTGATGATGTTGAACACGCCCTTGGGCACGCCGGCCTTCTCGGCGAGCGCAGCGAGCGCGAGTGCCGACAGCGGCGTTTCGTTGGCGGGCTTCAGCACCACGGTGCAGCCGGCAGCTAACGCCGGCGAGACTTTGCGCGTGATCATCGAGTTCGGGAAGTTCCAGGGCGTGATCGCGCCGCAGACGCCGATCGGCTGCTTGATCGCGAGCAGCCGCGCGTCAGGACGCTGCGTCGGAATGGTCTCGCCATAGACGCGCCTGGCCTCTTCCGCGAAGAACTCCACATAGGCGCCGCCGATATCGACCTCGCCGAGCGCCTCACTGAGCGGCTTGCCCTGCTCGGAGGTGAGGATCAGCGCAAGATCCTCGCGGTTGGCGGCGATCAGCTCGTACCATTTGCGCAAGATGTTGGAGCGCTGCTTGGCGGTGTGCTTGGCCCAGGCCGGGAACGCGCGCTCGGCGGCTTCAACGGCCTTGGTGGCGTCGTCCGCGGAGAGCTGAGGGATTTTTGCAAGCTCGACGCCGGTCGCAGGATTGTTGACGGCAAAGACCGGCGAGCCGACCCAGGCGCCATCGATGTAGCAGGCCTCCTTCAGGAGCGAAGGGTCCTTCAACCGGTCGCGCAGGGTGGAGGTGGCTTGCGAGGCGCGTGCGGCGGCGGTCGGGGTCATGGCGTTGCTCCTTGGGACGATCGGATTGGCCCGGAATATAGGGACTGGCGGCGCACAATGCACCGCCCCGCAACGCACATCTGCTTGGAGCTAAGTTGGGGGCCGCGCGAAACCTACGCGGGATGATTTTGCCTGAGTGGATTGGGCCGCGAGTCTCTTCACCTCTCCCCGGCGGGGAGAGGTCGATTTGCGCAGCAAATCGGGTGAGGGGGTTCAGGTCCCACGAGAGAGTGTAACCCCTCACCCGCGCCTTCGGCGCGACCTCTCCCTACGGGAGAGGTTTGGCATCGTGAGCGCAGAAGCAGCTCAATTGATCCCGCCCCTTTTAGGCCGCGCCGCTCATATAGGTCTCGCGCCGCCCGATCATGCGCTCGGCCGCGGCCTTGGCGTCGGCCTTGGAGGAGGTCGCGCAGGTCCGATATTCGAGGTCGGGCACGTCCGTGGTATCGCGGCGGCCGAACCAGGACTTCGAGCCGACCGGCAGCAGCGCGAGCGCCTGCGCGACGTTGTCGACCGCGCCGAAGGAATAGAGCGCACCGGTGCCGGCGATCCGGACCTCGTAAATGCCGGGCGAAATCGGCGCCTCCAGGTTCTCGCCCCGTCCGTGACGGGGATAGCGCTTCCATTCGCTCCAGGTCGAAATCATCTCAAGTCCCCTCGCGGCCTCTTCGCCGCCAACATTTGCATCAAGTCTTAACTTCGGCCGCATCGGTCCGGCCCTGAGCCGAACGTCGCAGCGCACAAAATGTTTCAAGTGCTTCGAAACTCTCGAAACATATCGCCTGGGCCCTTGCGGGGTCACGGCGAAGTGCGGCCATCCACCGCAGATTGTGACGACTTGTTGCAGTTCGGTCTCGTTGTCGTCCTGCGCAGGACGCTCGTCGTCAAGTCACGACATCGCGACCTGCGCGAAGGTTGAGACGCTTGCCGCACGCGACCTGCAGGAGGACAATCGAGCACTTCCAACAATAATCAAATCGGAGGAAACGCGGATGCAAAGCCAAGCCCAGATCGACGAGATTCTGCGCCAGAAGAGCGACGCCAAGGAGATTCCCGGCGTCGTTGCCATCGCCGCGAGCGGCAACGACGTGATCTATCAGGGCGCGTTCGGCAAGCGCGACCTGTCCAAGCCCGACGCGATGACATTGGACAGTGTGTTCTGGATCGCATCGATGACGAAGGCGGTGACGACCGCAGGCGCGATGCAACTGGTCGAGCAGGGCAAGCTATCGCTGGACGCGCCGATCAGTGAGGTGTTGCCCGATCTCGCCAGTCCGCAAGTGCTCGAAGGTTTTGACGCCAAGGGCGAGCCGCAGCTGCGGCCGGCGAAGGGAGCGATCACCCTGCGCCAGCTCATGACCCATACCGCCGGTTTTGCCTACAACGTGTGGAACGGCGACTGCGCGCAATATCTGGAGAAGACCGGAACCCCGAACATCTTCTCCTGCCAGAACGTCGCGCTGAAGACGCCGATCATGTCCGATCCCGGTACGCGCTGGGAATATGGCATCAACATCGACTTCGTCGGCAAGGCGGTCGAGGCGGTGAGCGGCAGGCGTCTCGATGCCTATCTGCGCGATCACATATTCGCACCGCTCGGCATGAACGACACCGGCTTCAAGATCACCGACAACATGCGCCAGCGGCTGGTCGCCACACATGCACGCGGCGAGGATGGATCGCTGGCGCCGATCCCGTTCGAGATCGAACAGAATCCGGAATTCCACATGGGCGGCGGCGGCCTTTACGGCACTGCCGGCGACTACATCAGGTTCACCCAGATGATCCTCAACAAGGGCCGCGGCAACGGCAACCAGCTGCTGAAGCCCGAGACGGTCGCGCTGATGGGCGAGAACCACATCGGCGATCTCACGATTGGCAAGATGACGACGGTGGCGCCGATATACACCAACGACGTCGATCTCTTCCCCGACATCGTGAAGAAGTGGGGGCTCTCCTTCCTGATCAACACCGCCAAGACGCCGGAAGGCCGCAGCGCCGGCAGCCTCGCCTGGGCTGGTCTCGCCAACACCTATTTCTGGATCGACCCGGCGCGCGATGTTTCCGGCGTGATCCTGATGCAGGTGTTGCCGTTCTTCGACGCGAAGTGCCTGGAGGCCTTTGCGGGCTTCGAGCTTGGCGTGTATGCCGGGCTGGATGTGGGAAGCGGGCAAAGGGCGGCGTAGGAGAGGGTTGAACTCTCAGCAAGCGTCATGGCCGGGCTCGTCCCGACCATGTTCGTTCAGAGTGCCAGCATCGCCCCAACGGAGGTGTCATTCCCCGCGAAAGCGGGGAATCCAGTACGCCGCGGCTTGTCCGTATTCTACCGCCGTCTCTGGAATTCTGGATCGCCCGATCAAGTCGGGCGATGACAGCGGAGAATCAGGCGAGCTCGCGCTACACCGCCAGCCCGCGCTGCTGGGCGAGCTCCTTCAGCGATACCTGCGGCCGCGCGCCGATGTGCTGGATCACTTCGGCGGCGGCGAGCGCGCCGAGCTCACCGCACTGCTTGTAGGGCAGCTCGCGCGCGAGACCGAACAGGAAGCCGGCGGCGAAAAGATCGCCGGCGCCGGTGGTGTCGACCATCTTGGCGACGGGGAAGGCAGGCGCCGCGATAGCATCTTCCGGCGAGACCACCACGCAGCCCTTCTCGCTGCGGGTGACGACGCCGAGCTTGACGTCGTTGCGCAGCTGCTTGAGCGCGGTGTCGAAATCCGAGGTCATGTAGAGCGAATGCAGCTCGGACTCGTTGGCGAATACGATGTCGGCGGTGCCGTTGCGCATCAAGGCCAGGAATTCGTCGCGGTAGCGATCGACGCAGAACGAATCCGACAGTGTCAGCGCCACCTTGCGCTTTGCATCATGGGCGATCTTGGCGGCCTTGACGAAGGCGTCCTTGGCGTTCTTGGGGTCCCAGAGATAGCCCTCGAGATAGACGATGCCGGCAGCAGCAATCTCGGCCGGATCGATGTCGGCAGGCGACAGGTCCTGCGCGGCGCCGAGATAGGTATTCATGGTGCGCTCGCCGTCACCCGTCACCAGGATGTAGGAGCAGCCGGTGGCCGGACCGTCCTTCGCGGCAGGCGTATTGAAGGCGACACCGACGGCGCGGATGTCATGCACATAGAGATTGCCGATCTGGTCGTCCTTGACCTTGCCGACATAGGCCGCCCGCGCCCCCAGGCTCCCCACGCCGACAATGGTGTTGGCGGCCGAGCCGCCCGAGACCTCGGTCGCCGGACCCATGTCCTTGTAGATGGCCGCAGCACGCGCCTCGTCGATCAGGGACATGCTGCCCTTGGTCATGCCGTGTTTGGCGAGAAAAGCCTCATCGGTCCTGACCAGCACGTCGAACAGCGCGTTGCCGATGCCGAGAACGTCATATTTCGCGTCAGCCATTCACTTTGATCCTGTTGCCCGATTGCAGAGCTGCGGAAAATCCGCTTCCTGTTCGGCTTGAAATCTCGCTCGCGGCCTATCACGACCGGGCCTTCGCCGGCAAGCAACGAGGGTTGTCCTTTGACGCGTTTTCTTCATGCGAACCGGGACCATTTCGCTCGAAAACGCTATGGTATTTACGCCCGATGATCCGCTCATTCCTGACCGTCTCGACCGGAACATTGGCCTCGCGTCTCTTGGGCTTTGCGCGCGATTCCCTGATCGCGGCGCTGCTCGGTACCGGCGCCGTGGCGGATGCCTTCCTGGCGGCCTTCCAGCTCGTCAACGTGGTGCGGCGCCTGCTCAGCGAGGGCGCGCTCAATGCGGCCCTGATTCCGGCCTGGCTGGGCGTGCGAGACCGCGACGGCGAGGAAGCCGCGGCCGCTTTTGCGGGGCGCGTGCTCGGCACGGTCAGCGTCGCCCTGATCGCGGCCTCGATCGTCATCGCGCTCGTGATGCCGCTGATCATCGCGATCATCGCGCCCGGCTTCCTCGGCAGCGAGACCCGCGACCTCGCTGTTCAGAGTGCGCGCCTGATGCTGCCTTATCTCGCCTTTGCAGGTCCCGTCACAGTGCTGATGGGACTGCTCAACGCGCAAGGCCGCTTTGCCCTGACGGCGTTTTCGCCACTTCTGTTCAACATCGCCCTGATTGCCGCGATCGCGGCGCTCCTCCTCTGGCACGCCGAGGCGGGCTTCGCCGCGTGGGTGCTGGCGGCCACCGTCGGCATTGCGGGCCTGCTGCAATTGCTGATGCTGCTGTCGCAACGAAGTGCGCGCCTCGCGACACCGTTGCGTGTGAGCTTCGATGAGGAGATGCGCGGCTTCTTCGCCAAGGCGGTCCCCGGCATGATCGCAAGCTCGGGCCCGCAATGGCTGATCGTGGCCGGCGCCATCATCGCCTCGGCGACGCCCTCCGCCGTCTCCTGGCTCTATTTCGCTAACCGCCTGGTCGAGCTGCCGCTCGGCATCGTCGGTGTCGCCATGGGCACGGTGCTGGTGCCGGAGCTGACGCGCGCGGTCGGCAGCGGCGATCGTCACGCGGTGGCGCATGCGGAATCGCGCGCGCTCGAGCTCGCCGCCGGGCTGGCATTGCCGGCGACGCTCGGCCTGATCGTGCTCGCGGAGCCGATCGTGCGGCTGCTGTTCGAGCACGGCGCCTTCGGCGCCGAGGACAGCACGGCGACCGCGCACGCACTGATGTGGCTGGCGCTGGGCCTGCCGGCGCATGTGCTGATCAAGGCGCTGTCCCCGGCCTTCTACGCCCGCAGCGACACGATGACGCCGCTCCTGGCAACGGCCAAGGGGTTTGTGGTCGCGGTCGCGCTTGCAGTCGTTCTCGGCCACTTCTTCGGCGCGACCGGGATTGCCGCGAGCATCGCGGCCGGCGCCTGGGGCAGCGCATTCTCGCTGCTCCGAAAGGGCAAGACCGAGTTCGGCTTCAAGGCCGACGAGGCCGCCCAAAGGCGGCTGCCGCGGATCGTGCTCGCCGCGCTCGCCATGGGCGCCCTGCTCTGGCTGACGGCCGGCCTTGCGCCTGCCGACAGCCATGGCTTCATCAAGTTCATTGCGCTCGGCTTGCAGATCGCGGCGGGGATCGCTGTTTATGGCCTGCTCCTGCAGGTCCTCGGCGTCGCCTCGTGGCGGGAAGCGGTTAACGCCCTGAAGCGGCCGGCTCATTAGCGCGCCTCATCCCAGGGTCTCTTCACCTCTCCCTATGGGAGAGGTGTAATTACCCTTGACGAGGCAGCGCCGCTGTTGGAAACGACGGCCCACTATCTCCAGGAAGGCTTGCCATGGCATTCGTTGAACGGGTCTTTTCAGGCGTCCAGCCGACGGGCAATCTGCATCTCGGCAATTATCTCGGCGCGATCGTCAACTTCGTGAAGATGCAGGAAACCCACAACTGCATCTATTGCGTCGTCGACATGCACGCGATCACGCAGGGCGTGGACGTCTGGGGCGGGCCGGCCGAGCTCGCGCGCAACACCCGCGAGGTGACCGCGGCGTTCATCGCGAGCGGCATCGACCCGAAGAAGCACATCGTGTTCAACCAGAGCCAGGTTTCGGGCCATGCCGAGCTTGCCTGGATCTTCAACTGCGTCGCGCGGATGGGCTGGCTCAACCGCATGACCCAGTTCAAGGAGAAGGCCGGCAAGGATCGCGAGAACGCCTCCGTCGGGCTCTACGACTATCCCGTGCTGATGGCGGCCGACATCCTGCTCTACCGCGCCACCCATGTGCCGGTCGGCGAGGACCAGAAGCAGCATCTCGAGCTCTCGCGCGACATCGCGCAGAAGTTCAACAACGATTTCGGCGACTCGATCCGCAGCCACGGCACCAATGACGGCCTGTTCTTCCCGCTGCCGGAACCCTTCATCACGGGACCGGCGACGCGCGTGATGAGCTTGCGCGACGGCACCAAGAAGATGTCGAAGTCGGATGCGTCGGACTATTCGCGCATCAACCTGACCGACGATGCCGACACCATCGCGCAGAAGGTCCGCAAGGCGAAGACCGATCCGGAGCCGCTGCCGACGGAGGAGAAGGGCCTGGAAGCGCGCCCCGAGGCCGACAATCTCGTCGGCATCTTCGCCGCGCTCTCCGGCCGCTCGAAGGCCGACGTGCTGCGCGATTTCGGCGGCGGCCAGTTCTCCAGCTTCAAGAATGCGCTTGTCGATCTGTGCGTCACGAAACTCTCGCCGATCGCCGGCGAGATGAAGCGTCTCGTCGCCGATCCCGGCCATATCGATGCGATCCTGAACGACGGCTCCGACCGGGCGCGCGCGATCGCCGACGAGACGATGAAGCTCTCGAAGGATATCGTCGGCTTCATCCGCAGGCGTTGATTGTTGCGCATGCGAAACACGGTCTGCGCCACGGCGCCGGCCGCCCCCTCTCCCAAAAGCTGAGGGAGTGTGGCAGCATGTCGACCAGGGACACGCCGGGACATGCATGACCAGCAAGCGACTTTGCTTCGAGCCGGGTCACAAGCCCAAATGCCTTGTCATCGTCGACGACACCGCCGAATGGGATCGCGCGGTCTATTACGCCAGCCGCTGGGCGATCCGCGCCGGCGGGGGCGTGGTGATGCTGCGCATCATCGAGACCGAAGAGCAGAGCCAGGAATGGCTGGGGGTTGCCGACATCATGCGGGCCGAGGCTCATGAAGAGGCCAACGCCGCGCTCGACCGTGCAGCGGGCCGCGCCAACGGCATCGCTGGGATCACGCCGGAGCGGGTGATCCGGGAAGGCAGCCCGATGGAACAACTCCTCGAGGTCATCGACGAGGACCCGGACATCGCCATGCTGGTGCTGGCCGCCAATCCCGGCGCGGAAGGCCCGGGACCTCTGGTCGCCCTGCTTGCGCACGCGGTGGGGACGTTCCCGATTCCAGTGACGATCATTTCCGGCGCGCTTGCCGATTCAAGCGTGGATTCATTGTCGTAGCTCGCTGCTTGCGGGGAGAGGCCGGAATTCAAGCACAGCTTGAATTCCGGGTGAGGGGGGAGCTTCCGCAAGTCCAACTCTCACCGCCCCCGTGGAGACTCCCCCTCACCCCAACCCTCTCCCCGCAAGCGGGGAGAGGGAGAAAAGGGCGGCCCTAACTTGCTGATATAACAATGGAACGGGCTCCACACCCCCTTGATCGTGCGTTCCCCGTCGCCATCTGCTAGTGGATAGCCCACGCGCCGGCCTTGAACCGGCGACGTCCGGAGAAAACCATGTTCATTCAGACCGAAGCCACCCCCAATCCCGCCACGCTGAAATTCATTCCCGGCCGCCTCGTCCTCGACGGCAGCCCGATGGAGTTTTCGACCCGCGAGGCCGCCGCCCGCTCGCCGCTCGCCGAAAAGCTGTTCGACGTGCCCGGCATCACCGGCGTGTTCTACGGCTCCGACTTCATCACCGTGACCAAGGCGAGCGGTGAATGGCAGCAACTCAAGCCCGCGATCTTGGGTGCCATCATGGAGCACTACATGTCCGGCGCGCCGCTGCTCGCCGATGGTGCGGCATCGAGCGATGTCGAGCTCGACGACAGGGGCGAGTTCTTCGACGAGGCGGATGCCGAGACGGTCGACATGATCAAGGACCTGATCGAGACCCGGGTGCGGCCGGCGGTCGCCAATGACGGCGGCGACATCACCTTCCGCGGCTTCAAGGACGGCATCGTCTATCTCAACATGAAGGGCGCCTGCTCCGGCTGCCCGTCATCGACCGCAACGCTGCAGCACGGCATCCAGAACCTGTTGAGGCACTTCGTGCCCGACGTGGTCGAAGTCCGGCCGATGTAAGCTGCCGTAGGGCGGGCAAAGACGCACTTGCGCCGTGCCTACCATACGACCCGGACAAAAGAGGTGGGCACGCCGCGCTTTGCCCATCCTACGAGATCAAGCCGCCTGGCCAATGCTGGCGGCTTCTTCCGCAGCCTTGCGCATGCTCGCCGACATCTTGTTGGTGACCGTGCTCTGCTCCTCGACCCGCAGCAGACGTTGACGAGACGTACGCGCCCTGAATCGCGCCCTTGATGTGCCTGCTGGTCCGCGGCTTCGACCTGATCGACCGCGGTCGATCCGGTCTCACGAGCGGCTCATGGCTTCGGCGATCTCACACACCGACGCGTTCAACCCCTCGGCGCCGGCCGCGACCGATTCCATCATGTCGCGCACCTTCTCGCTGCGCATGCGCGCGATCACCTTCGCCGTCGTGTTCGAGGCATATTTCACGACCTTGACGGCCTGCCGTTGAGATCGCGGATGGGGTGGCTCGATATGCCGAAAATGCATCGCCCGAGGCGCCACTGAAGGCTGTCATTTGATCGCTAATGCATTATTAATCCGCATAATTTCAACCACTTAAGCCTCCCGATGGTTGCAAATGCAGCGGGTACCATCAAAACGAGGGGGACCAAAGGGATGCTAGATTGCATACTTTTCCCGAGTACGTAGGATTGCGGACAAGGCCAAATGATCGCGCTCTGCGCGCGCCCTGGTGGAGCGCGCAAACTTGCTCTGGTTTGATCGACGCGGAACCGACTACATTGCCGCCATGCTGATCCTTGCCATCGATACCGCGCTGGAGGCGTGCGCGGCCGCCGTTCTTGATACCGATGCGGGCGAACTCCTTGCGCAGGAGTCCCGTCTCATGAAGCGCGGCCACGCCGAAGCGTTGATGCCGATGATTGCGCGCGTCATGCAATCGGCCGATCTCGCATTCACCGCGCTCGACCGCATCGCCGTCACTGTCGGTCCCGGAAGTTTCACCGGCTTGCGCGTCGGCATTTCGGCCGCGCGCGGTATCGCGCTTGCGGCAAAGCGGCCCGCCGTCGGGCTGACGACGTTGTCGGCCTTTGCTGCCGCAATCGTCGGCCGGAGCGGGTCGGCGCCCGTGCTGTCCGCGATCGATGCGCGGCATGACCACGTCTATTTCCAGATCGTCGCCGGCGACGGCAGCCAGCTGGTGCCGCCGAAAGTGACCCCCATCGACGAGGCGATCGCGGCCTCGCAATTCGGTGCGCCGCATCTGGCCGGCAATGCCGCAAAAATCCTCGCCGAGCGTTGGCCGAAGGTTATGCCGCAACCCATTGCCGTCGATACGCAAGCAGCGCCCGACATCGGCTGGGTCGCATGGCTCGGCGCCGCGGCCGATCCCGACATCACGCCGGCGCGGCCGTTCTATCTGCGCGCACCCGATGCAAAGCCGGCAGCGCTACCGCCGCTCGCAGCACAAGCCGCAACCTCATGATGCGATGGTTGTCGGAATGGTGGCGCGGCGGCACGGCCGCCGTCGAGCCCGCTTCCGCGAGCGACGCGCTGCGGCTGGCGCAGCTTCATGGCGCATCCTTCGCACGCGGCTGGGGCGAGGGCGAGTTCGAGACCATGATGAGCGAGCGCAACACGCTCATCCATCGCCTGCGCCTGGGCCGCAAGACGATCGGCTTTGCGGTGTCGCGGATCGGCGCCGACGAAGCGGAAATCCTCTCGATCGCGGTGGACCAGGCCCATCGCGGACGCGGTCTCTCCCACATGCTGCTGATGACCCATCTCGGCCACCTCGCAGGACGCGGCGTCCGTACTATATTTCTGGAAGTGGAGGAGAATAACCAGCCGGCGCGGCGGCTCTACGATAAGAACGGATTCATGGTGGTCGGACGCCGCGAACGCTACTATAAGCAGCCGAACGGGGAACAATTGAACGCACTTCTGATGCGACGTGACTTGTCATAAACTTGATGGCAGGAAGCGCCGCCAGGCAGACAACCCTATGACCACACTGAAACCTTCTTCCGCGACCAAGGCCACCGGCATCGAAGCGCGCTGTGCCGCGACCGGCATGCGCATGACCGAGCAGCGCCGCGTGATCGCCCGCGTGCTCGCCGAGGCGATGGATCATCCCGACGTCGAGGAACTCTACCGGCGCTGCGTCGCCGTGGATGACAAGATCTCGATCTCGACAGTCTATCGAACCGTGAAACTGTTCGAAGATGCCGGCATCATCGAGCGCCATGATTTCCGCGAGGGCCGCGCGCGCTACGAGCAGATGCGCGACAGCCATCACGACCACCTCATCAATCTGCGCGACGGCAAGGTGATCGAGTTCACCTCCGAAGAGATCGAAAAGCTCCAGGCGGAGATCGCCCGCAAGCTCGGCTACAAGCTGGTCGATCACCGGCTCGAGCTCTATTGCGTCCCACTCGACGACGAAAAGCCGTCGAGTTGATGGCGATTGTAGATAGACCTTTCCGCGGATTCGCCTCACCTCTCCCCGTCGGGGAGAGGTCGATTTGCTCCTGGCGATGCGAAGCATCGTCCAGTGCAAATGGGGTGAGGGGTCTCAGTTTCCACGAGAGAGTAGAACCCCTCACCCGGCGCTTCGCGCCGACCTCTCCCTCCGGGAGAGGTAAGGACAACAGCGCCACACAGTTGTGCCAATAGACCTCATCATCTTCGATTGCGACGGCGTGCTGGTCGACAGTGAGGTGATCTCCTGTCGCGCGCATGCGGATGTCCTGACCAGGCACGGCTATCCGATCACGTCGGAGCAGGTGTTCGAGCGCTTTCTCGGCCGCTCGACACGGCAGGCCAATCTCGAAATCGAATCCGAGCTCGGCCGCAAGCTGCCCGACGCCTATCACGGCGACTTGCAGGACGAGCTGTTCCGCTCGTTCGAGGCCAACCTCGAAGCGATCCGCGGCATTCACGACGTGCTGGATGTGGTCACGCAAGCCGTCTGCGTGGCCTCCAGCGGCTCGCATCAACGCATGCGCGTGAGCCTCGGAAGCACCGGGCTCTACGAGCGCCTCGCGCCGAAGATCTTTTCAGCCTCGCAGGTGACGAACGGCAAGCCGGCGCCGGATCTGTTCCTGTTAGCGGCCGCCGAAATGGCGGTGCCACCGCACCGCTGCGTCGTGATCGAGGACAGCCTGGCGGGAATCGCCGGCGCCCGTGCGGCCGGTATGACGGTGTTCGGCTTTCACGGCGGCAGCCATTGCCGCGACGGCTATGCCGAGACCCTTCATCGGGCGGGGACCGACCTGACCTTTGCGGACATGCGGCAGTTGCCGGAACTGCTCCGGCGGGTCGAGGCAGACGCTCTGGCGGGCTGAATCGGCCCCTCCGTCGTCATTCCGGGGCACGCGCAACGCGCGTGAACCCGGAATCTCGCACCAAAACCTCTGGATTCCGGATTCGCTGGCGCGCCCCCGGAATGACGGCCTGTTTCGGGCCCCAATCGCTGGATTTTCGCCCCTCCAGCCTATATCTGAGGGCCGTTCTCCACCTCAATCCGGGTTCCATGAAGCCGCCGCGCAAGCTGCACATCAAATCATATGGCTGCCAGATGAACGTCTACGATGCCCAGCGCATGGTGGACACGCTGGCTCCGGAAGGATTCGTGGAGACGGCCAGCGCCGAGGACGCCGATCTCGTCATCCTCAACACCTGCCATATCCGCGAGAAGGCTTCCGAAAAGGTCTATTCCGAGCTCGGGCGCCTGCGCGTCGCCAAGGACGAGGCCGCACGTGAGGGCCGCGCGATGCAAATCGCGGTTGCGGGCTGCGTGGCACAGGCCGAAGGCGAGGAGATCGTGCGCCGTGCGCCAGTGGTCGACATCGTGGTCGGCCCGCAGAGCTATCATCATCTGCCGCAACTGCTGCGGCGCGCAGGCGACGAAGGGCGCGCGATCGAGACCGAATTCCCGGCCGAGGATAAGTTCGGCTTTCTCGCGCAGCCGAAGCCCGATGCGATCCGCGCGCGCGGCATTTCCGCCTTCGTCACGGTGCAGGAAGGTTGCGACAAGTTCTGCACCTTCTGCGTCGTGCCGTATACGCGTGGTGCGGAAGTCTCGCGACCCGTGGCGAAGATCGTCGACGACGTGAAGCGACTTGCCGACAACGGCGTGCGCGAGCTGACGCTGATCGGGCAGAACGTCAACGCCTATCACGGCGAGGGACCCGACGGGAAAAGCTGGCCGCTCGGCAAACTGCTCGAACACCTGGCACGGATGCCCGGCATCGCGCGGCTGCGCTATTCGACCAGCCACCCCCGCGACGTCGATGACAGTTTGATTGCAGCCCATCGCGATCTGGATGCGCTGATGCCGTTCGTGCACCTTCCGGTGCAATCGGGCTCGGACCGGATTCTGGCGGCCATGAACCGCAAACATACCGCCAATGATTATCGGCGTCTCATCGACCGTTTCCGTACCGCACGCCAAGACATTGCTTTTTCATCAGATTTCATCGTCGGCTTCCCCGGCGAGAGCGAGCAAGATTTTCGCGCCACCCTCGCACTGGTCACACAAATCAGCTACGCTGCGGCTTATTCGTTCAAATACTCCGCCCGGCCGGGAACGCCGGCCGCGGATATGCAGGAGACGGTGTCCCCAGCCGAGATGGACCAGCGATTGGAGCGGCTCCAGGAATTGATCGACAGCCAGCAATCGGCCTTCAACAAGGCCGCGATTGGCACAACCGTCGACGTGTTGTTCGAGCGCGCGGCGCGCAATGCCGGCCAGATCGTCGGCCGCACCGCCTATTTGCAGCCCGCGCATGTGATGGCCTCGCCCGACATCATCGGACAGATTCTGCCGGTGCGGATCGACAGCCTCGAGCGCTACAGCCTTTTGGGTGAACTCGTGACGCCGCGTGTTGCGCGCGAGCCCGCTTTATCGCCAATCGCCACTGGAGCCTGAACCCTTGCCAAAAAGTGCATCGGATTCGCCTTCTTTCGCTCCCAGCCGCAAATTTGACCGCGACATGCAAGTTCCGCCCGAGACCCAGGTCGTCATCGACTTCGACGACAACCGCGCCGCTTCCGCACTGGTCGGCCCCTACGGCCAGAACCTCGCGCAGATCGAGCGGCGACTCGGCGTGGTCGTCGACTCCAAAGGCAACCACATCACCATCGGTGGCACGCGCGACGGCTGCGACGCTGCGCGCCGCGTGCTGGAGATGCTCTACGCCCAGGCGGTGAAGGGACAGGATCTCGACCAGGGCGAGGTCGAAGGTGCGATCCGCGCCGTGATCGCGCAGGGCTCGCTGTTCGAGTTCGACGCCAAGTCGGCCAAGGCGACCTTCGAGAGCATCAACCTGCGCAAGCGTCCGGTGCGGGCACGTACCGCCGCGCAGGACTCCTATATCCGCGCGTTGAAGCGCCACGAGCTGGTGTTCGGCATCGGCCCGGCCGGCACCGGCAAGACCTGGCTCGCGGTCGCGCATGCCGCGCAACTGTTCGAGCGCAAGGAGGTCGATCGCATCATCCTGTCGCGCCCGGCGGTGGAAGCCGGCGAGCGACTCGGCTTTCTGCCGGGCGATCTCCGCGAGAAGGTCGATCCCTATCTGCGCCCGATCTACGATGCGCTCTATGATCTCATGGATGCACGAATCGTCGAGCGCGCGCTCCAGAGCGGCGAGATCGAGATCGCGCCGCTCGCCTTCATGCGCGGCCGCACGCTGACCAACGCCATCATCATCCTGGACGAGGCGCAGAACACCACGTCGATGCAGATGAAGATGTTCCTGACCCGTCTCGGCGAGAACAGCCGCATGATCGTAACCGGCGACCCGTCGCAGATCGACCTGCCGGCCGGCCAGACCTCGGGCCTGCGGGAAGCGACCCGCCTGCTCGACGGCGTCGAGGGCATTGCGCAAGTTCATTTCACCGCCGAAGACGTGATCCGCCACGAGCTCGTGGCGCGGATCGTTGCCGCCTATGACGGGTCGCCGCAGCGGTCGGTCGCAGGCAAGCCATAACGAGACACAACCGGATCCGAAAGGCGAAGAATCGTCCGGTCCGAACAACACCATGTCGCATCCCAACTTGCCCACCACCGAGGTCCTCGTCGTTGCCGATTGCTGGCAGAGCGAGCCCGACGCCGACGCCGTAATCCAGCGTGCGATCGCCGCTGCCGCCGAAAAGGTCGATGAGGACGTCGCGGAGGCCGAAGTGGCCGTGATGCTGACCGATGATGCCGGCATCCGCACGCTCAACAGCAACTGGCGCGGCATCGACAAGCCGACGAACGTGCTGTCGTTTCCGGCGCTGCAGCCCGAGGGCGAGTGGAAACCAGGCGATGCGCCGCGCATGCTCGGCGACATTGCCATCGCCTATGAGACCACGCGGCGGGAGGCGGATGCGGAACAAAAGCCGTTCGACCACCATTTGAGTCACCTCGCCGTGCACGGTTTCCTGCACCTGATCGGCTACGACCACGAAAACGACGACGACGCGGAGGAGATGGAAGCGCTCGAGCAGCAGATCCTGGCGCATCTCGGCATCCCCGACCCCTATGCAGAGCGCTGACGGATGGATTGAGATGGTGGATTCCGAACCGACCCACGACAATCCACGCAACACCCGCAACCTGCCGGCTGTGGTGACGCCCGGCGAGGTCCTGCGCCCGACGGCGGAAGGCTGGCTGCTGCGCGCGATCCGGACGCTGTTCGGCTGGAAGGCGGGATCGGTGCGCGACGATCTCCAGGTTGTGCTCGACGCCACCACGCCCGACGATACCGGCTTTTCGGCCGTCGAGCGCACCATGCTGCGCAACATCCTCGGCCTGCACGAGCGCCGCATCGCCGACGTCATGGTGCATCGCGCCGACATCATCGCGGTGAAGCGCGACATCCCGCTCGGCGAATTGATGGACCGCTTCGAGAGCGCCGGGCATTCGCGCCTCGTCGTCTTCAACGAGACGCTCGACGATCCCGTCGGCATCGTCCATATCCGCGACCTGCTCGCCTTCATGACCGCGCGCGCGCGCGTGTCGGAAGCGGCCAAAACCAAGCGCAAGAAGCCGCTGCCGGCCGGGCTCGACCTGCGCGCGGTCGACCTCGCACTGCCGCTGCACGATGCGCACATCATCCGCAAGCTGCTCTACGTGCCACCATCGATGCGGGCGATCGACCTGCTCGCGCAGATGCAGGCCACGCGCATTCACCTGGCGCTGGTGGTCGACGAATATGGCGGCAGCGACGGACTGGTCTCGATCGAGGATATCGTCGAGCAGATCGTCGGCGAGATCGACGACGAGCACGACAGCGACGAGCCGCCTTCGATCGTCCGCCAGGGCGACAACTCCTTCATCGCCGATGCCCGCGCCAGCCTCGACGACGTCCGTTCGGTGATCGGCGAGGATTTTGTCACCGGAGAAGCCGGCGACGAAGTGGAGACGCTCGGCGGTTATCTCGTCAGCTTCGTCGGCCGCCTGCCGGTTCGCGGCGAGGTGATCTCGGGCCCCGGCCATTACGAGGTCGAGGTGCTCGATGCCGACCCGCGCCGCGTCAAACGGCTGCGCATCTCGACGCGGAAGGAACGTCCCGCACCGCGCACCCAACGTGAGAGCCGCCGCCGTGAGGCGACGCCGGACGCGGGCCAACCGCCGGCCGGTGACGCACCCACGCCGCCGGGCGATGGGGCCGGCACCCCGTGAACCTCTTGCAGCGACTGCGGACGATCGCGCTTGCCGTCCTCCTGACCTGGGGATGGAAGCGCGCCCTCATTGCGATGGCAGCAGGAGCGCTGTCGGTTCTGGCACTGGCGCCATTCAACGCCTGGCCGGTGCTGTTCCTCACCTTCCCCGTACTGGTCTGGCTGATCGACGGCGCGGGCGGCGGACGGCTCGGCGGCATCCCCGCCGCGGCGCTGACCGGCTACTGGTTCGGGCTCGGCTATTTCGTTCCGGGCCTCTACTGGATCGGCTATGCCTTCTTCGTCGAGGCTGACGTCTTTGCCTGGCTCACACCCTTCGCCGTGCTGGGGCTGCCGGCCTATCTTTCGATTTTCACCGCGATCGGATTTGCGCTGGCGCGCCTGCTCTGGACCAAGGATTCAACGCGCGTACTTGCGCTCGCAGCAAGCCTCACCATCAGCGAATGGTTGCGCGGGCACGTCTTGACCGGCTTTCCCTGGAACGCCTTCGGCTATGCGCTGTCGGAGCCGCTGCCGCTGGCGCAGACGGCGTCCCTGATCGGCCTGTGGGGCATGACGTTCCTCACCGTTGCGATCTTCGCAAGCCCGGCGGTGCTGATCGACAGCAGCGCAGACCGCCGCGTGCCGTGGCGTGTGCCCGCCGCCGCGATCGCGCTCCTCATCATCATGGGCATCTTCGGCGCCATCCGCCTGTCGCTGCATCCGACCACGATGGTCGCGGGCGCCAAGCTGCGCCTGATGCAGCCGAACCTCCAGCAGGACGCGAAGTTCAACTACGCCGCCAAGGCGGAGGTGATGAAGAAGTATCTGTCCCTGTCGGACCGCGCCTCCGGGCCGCAATCGACTGGCGTCCGCGATGCCACCATCCTGATCTGGCCGGAATCCGCCTTTCCGTTCTTCCTGACCCGCGAAGCCGACGCGATGGCAGAGATCGCTGAGCTCCTGCCCAAGGGAACGGTGCTGATCACCGGATCGGTTCGTGCCCCTGACCTGCCGCCGGGCAAGCCGATCACGCGCGCCTACAATTCGATCTATGTGATCGACCACGACGGCAGCGTGCTCGCGGTCTACGACAAGCTGCACCTGGTACCGTTCGGAGAATATCTTCCGTTCCAGGACCTGATGGAGAAGCTCGGCTTCGAGCAACTGACCAGGGTGCGGGGAGGATTCATTCCGGGCACCGTACGGCATGCACTGCTGGTGCCGGGCGCCCCGCGTGCGCTGCCGCTGATCTGCTACGAGGCGATCTTTCCCGGCGACGTTGCGGCGCGCAACGAACGACCAGGCTGGATTGTGAATCTCACCAATGACGGCTGGTTCGGCATCTCGACCGGTCCCTACCAGCATCTGGAGCAGGCGCGGATGCGCGCCATCGAGCTCGGGCTGCCGCTGGTCCGCTCCGCCAATACGGGCGTGTCGGCGGTGATCGATCCGGTGGGACGAACCATCGCCAGCCTCGGCCTCGGGATCGAAGGCATATTGGATGCAAGCCTGCCCGCCGCGATCCCACCGACCATTTATGCGCGCGTTGGCGACATCCCCGCGGCCATGCTCGTCGCGCTGGCCGTGATCCTTGCGATGCGGCGGCGTGTTGCCAAACGGCACCCCTGATCGCGCCGTCCTCGCCGGCGCGTCCGGAATCCTTTGACAACCGTAGTCCCACGGTTGACAGATCGCTGGCGCCCTCCGCATTCTGACCCCGCTGCAACAAGACAGCGGTGCATTGCTAAATTTCTCCGCAATGTTCCCCAAAATGAGGTTGAGATTTTGATGGCGCTGGCACCTGAGGCATACTTGCCGATTGCGCTGAAGGTGGTGTTTGGAGGGCTGAGGAAATGTCGAAAGCGCCCAACCCTGTTGACAAATATGTCGGCAGTCGCGTGCGCATGCGCCGCATCATGTTGGGCATGAGCCAGGAAAAGCTCGGCGAAGCTTTGGGCCTGACTTTCCAGCAGATCCAGAAATACGAGAAGGGCACGAATCGGGTCGGCGCGAGTCGCATCCAGCAGATCGCCGAGATTCTCCAGGTGCCGGTGTCGTTCCTGTTCGAGGGCGGACCGAGCGGCACGCCCGGTCCCGACGGCTTCAGCGAAGGCGCTTCGCCGTCCTATGTCTCGGATTTCCTCGCGACATCGGAGGGACTTGCCCTGACCAAGGCGTTCACCCGAATAACCGATTCGAAGCTGCGCCGCTCCATTGTCGATCTCGTCGAGCAGATCGCCGCCCGCGAAGGCCCGGACAAGCGCTGACGCGCCGCCTCAATCCGATTTGAGACTGCGCCAAATCTGGCCTATGTCGTCATGTGCGGGCGCGCCTTGTGCGCGCCCTCTCCGATGATGCGGTTCAAAGGCACAGATGCGTCCATGGCGAGCTCCAATTTGTTCGATTCCCAAACTATTCTCGATGGCATCCGCCGCTGGGTGGAGATCGAGACGCCGACGGACACGCCTGAACAAATCAACAAACTGATCTCGATAGTTGCGGAGCAATATCGTGATCTGCCGGTTACGCTCGAACCCGTCGCCGGCGTCGACGGCTGCGGCGATCATCTCGTGGTCCGCTCGGCATGGGGACAGGACCGCCCGGGCATCCTGGTGCTCAGCCATCTCGACACCGTCCATCCCATGGGATTCATCGAGCGGCTGCCTTTCAAGGTCGAGGGCGACAGCGCGTTCGGTCCCGGCATCTACGACATGAAGGGCGGCGCCTACATCGCCCATCACGCCTTTCGCGCGCTGTGCGCAACGGCAGAGCGTTCGCCGCTCGGCATCACCCACATGTTCACCTCCGACGAGGAGATCGGCAGCCCAACCTCGCGTGCGCTGATAGAGACGGAGGGGCGCAAGGCCAAATATGTGCTGGTGACGGAGCCGGCGCGTGACGGCGGCAAGATCGTCACCGGACGCAAGGGCGTCGGGCGATTCGAAGTTTTCATCAAGGGCGTGCCCGCGCATGCCGGCACGCGGCCGGAAGACGGCCGCAGCGCCATCCGCGAGCTCGCCAACGTGATCCAGGCACTGGAGGGGATGAACGATCTGAAGCGCGGCGTCACCGTCAATGTCGGCGTGGTGCGCGGCGGCACGCGGCCCAACGTCACGCCGGAAGAGGCCTATGCAGAAGTCGATCTGCGCGTCCCCGGCTTCGCCGACGCCGAGGAATTCGTCGGCAAGATCCTCGGACTGAAATCGAAGACCGAGGGCGTCATCGTCAAGATCACGGGCGAGCTCAATCGCCCGCCCTATGAGAAGAGCAATTCGGGCGCCGCGCTGTTCGAGCATGCGAAGACGATTGCCACCGAGCTCGGCTTCGACCTGATCGACACCCACACCGGCGGCGGCTCCGACGGCAATTTCACGGCCGCCCATACCGCAACGCTCGACGGCCTCGGCGTCGACGGCAAGGGCGCGCACACCCATTATGAGCAGCTTTATGTCTCGTCGCTCGAGCCGCGCGCGCGGCTGCTCTATCGGCTCTATCAGACGCTGCGATGAACGAGGACAAGCCGCACCCGCGCCGCGCTGATGACAGCGAGCGCGCATTCTTCGGACGCCGCAAGGGCCACAAGCTCAGGCAGCACCAGGCCGATCTCATCGACAATTTGCTGCCACATCTTGCACTCGACATCGCAGGCGAAGCGCCCGCGAATGTCTGCGACATCTTCGATCCGGCCGCGAGTGAGCTCAGGCTCGAGATCGGCTTTGGCGGCGGCGAGCATCTTGCGGCGGAAGCGCTTCGCTTTCCCACGACCGGCTTCATCGGCTGCGAGCCCTATGTCAACGGCATGGCCAAAATCCTCGCGCAGATCGAGGCCGGCAACATCGGCAATATCCGCCTGTTCGCGGGCGATGCCGCCGAGTTGCTCGCCTGGCTGCCGCAGGCGTCGCTGTCGCGGATCGATCTCATCCATCCCGACCCCTGGCCGAAACGGCGGCACTGGAAGCGGCGCTTCGTCCAGGACAAGACGATCGCCGCAATGGCGCGCGTGCTGAAGACAGGCGGTGAATTCCGCTTCGTCTGCGACATCGACGATTACTGCGCCTGGACGCTGTCGCATCTTTCGCGTTCGCCGGATTTCCTTTGGCTTGCGGAGCGCGCCGATGATTTCCGCCTGCCCTGGGCCGGCTACACCATGACGCGCTACGGCCGGAAAGCCGCGCGCGAGGGCCGCAAGGCGGCATATCTGCGGTTCAGGCGACTCTAGATCGTCTGCCGGTTGCGCCAGAAATTCACGACGCGTTCGGCGGTCGAGGGCATCAGGCGCGTGAAGTTCGCGCGCGCTGCTTCGAGGTCGGCATCGGCCGGCGTCCGGTGCGGGCCGTACCACAGCAGGATGAGCGCACGCACGGTGGGCCAGCCGAGATTCAAGACACGGCCGAGGATCAGGATCGGATCGTAGCGGTCGCCCGCGATGAGGCGATCGAGGATCGAGAGCCTGACCCCGGACAGCGCGGAGAGCGCGGCGATCGATTCCTCGTATTTGTGCGCCTTGGCGAAGCCGAGCAGCGCGCTCTCGCCGAGGTGACCGTCGCGATGCAGGCCGAGCACGGTGCGCTGCGCCCCCGCGAAATCGCGGCGCGGCCCGGGCGGCAACGCCGCTTCCTCGATGGCAGCCATGGCGCGCTTGATCTCGACCTGGCGGACCGGGTTGACCACGCTGGAGAGGCGGCGGCGAATGACGTCGAGCGTACCGTCCAACAGCTCCTTCAGATGATCGCCCGAGAGATCGTCACGCTGACCGAGCTTGAGCGTCAGCACGCCGTCCTGCGATGCGCGCTTGATCAGCTCGGAGTAGCCGCCTGCTGAGAACACGGCACCGGCATTGCCGGCGGCGCGCCGCACCACGTCGCGATCGCCGCGCTCGACCAGCACATCGGTGATGTCAGCCGACAATATGGGGCGCTCCGTCATCGCCAGCAGATGGCCCTGCCCTTTCAGACGCGCGATCTCGAGCAGCGTGGCTTCGTCGAGCACGGGCGAGCGGCGCAGCACGGGACCAGCCACCATGATCTCATTCTCGCGGGCGAGCTGTTTCACCAGATGGCGCGGCGCATTGTTCAAGCGCGAGAAGCGCTCGGCGAGTTCGGCGCGCGCGACAAGTTCGGCATGGGGGACGAGGTCGATCAGGAGATCGTCGAACAGCGCAACGAGGTCGGGACGAAGCTTTGCGGAATCCTGGAAGAACAACTCGGCGATGGCGCGCGCCACCTCGCCGCGACGCTTCGGATCGCCGCCTCTGACGATATCGTCCAGTCCGGGAATGAGCGACGTGGCAACGGTCATGGAACGCAACTCGAATCTGGCACGCCGCGGGTGCGCCATTGGCTCAAGCCGCCCCACAAAAGGGAAATTTAGGTCCCCTTGATGAAGGAAGCGTTGCTCAAGGGGTGGCGAATCGGGCGCAAAAAGCCCCCGGCCAGCTGCGATGGGCCTTGTCCGGGAGGATGGAAAGCGCTATATCAGCGCCAACTTAATCTTCTCATACGATCCGCGTAGTGAGGGTGGGCCCGAAAGGACCCGCTCTTTTTTATTACCTGAACGCGGCTTGGCGGGAGAAGCAAGGCCCGACGAATTGTCGGGCCGAAGGAAGTTCCGAAGCAGCCTCTGAAGCGTTGTAACCAAGCCTTAACCATCGAGCGCCTTGACCCTGGATATGACCGAACCGAGCATTGGTTCCACGGATGCCGAGTTGCTGGCTGAGCCGCGGCTTGTGGTCGAGCCGGGCGTGGCGGCACGGGTATCCGCGATCGCCGACCCGGTGCTCCAGGGCATGGGCTACCGGCTGGTGCGTATCCGCATTTCCGGCGAGGCCGGCTGCACCGTTCAGATCATGGCCGAGCGTCCCGACGGCTCGATGCAGATCGAGGATTGCGAGGCGATCTCGCGGGCGCTGTCGCCCGTGCTCGACGTCGCCGACCCCATCGAGCGCGCCTATCGGCTGGAAATCTCCTCACCCGGGATCGACCGGCCTCTGGTGCGGCGCTCCGATTTCGAGCGGTATGCGGGCCATCTCGTCAAGGTCGAGATGGCCGTCGCCCATGAGGGGCGGAAGCGGTTCCGCGGCACCCTCGCCGGCGTCGAAGGCGACCGCGTGCGGCTGAAGCGCGACGACGTCAAGGCTGGCGATGAGGCCGAGGTTCTCCTAGTCATGGAGGATATCGGCGATGCACGGTTGGTGCTGACCGACGAGTTGATCGCGGAGTCCATGCGGCGCGGCAAGGCCGAGGCGCGTGAGATGCGCCGCAATCTCGGGCTGGAGCCGCCGCAAGCCCCGCACGCGAAGATCAGCGAGAAGACGACGAAGAATACCAAGCCGAAGAAGAAGCCGGCACCGAAGAATACCAAGCAACATCGCCTTGCCGCCGAACGCGCGCGGCGCGGCGAGATCGAGCCTGACGAAGGAGACTAGCCATGGCAGTCAGCGCCAATCGACTTGAATTGCTCCAGATCGCCGACGCCGTTGCGCGCGAGAAATCGATCGATCGCGGCATCGTCATCGCCGCGATGGAAGATGCCATCGCCAAGGCGGCGCGCGCCCGTTACGGCAGCGAGACTGACGTTCACGCCGAGATCGACCCGAAGAAGGGCGAGCTCCGTCTGTCGCGCCACATGCTGGTCGTGGACAAGGTCGAAAATCATTCCAACCAGATTTCGCTGGCGGATGCGCAGCGCGCCAATCCCGGCGCCCAGGTCGGCGACACCATCGCCGACACCCTGCCGCCGCTCGAATATGGCCGCATCGCCGCGCAGTCGGCCAAGCAGGTGATCGTGCAGAAGGTGCGCGAGGCCGAGCGCGACCGGCAGTATCAGGAGTTCAAGGATCGCATCGGCGACATCGTCAACGGCGTCGTCAAGCGCGTCGAATATGGCAGCGTGATCGTCGATCTCGGCCGCGGCGAAGCCATCATCCGCCGCGACGAGATGCTGCCGCGTGAAGTGTTTCGCAACGGCGACCGCGTGCGCGCCTATATTTTCGACGTGCGCCGCGAGACCCGCGGCCCGCAGATCTTCCTCTCCCGCACCCATCCGCAGTTCATGGCAAAGCTGTTCGCGCAGGAAGTGCCGGAGATCTATGACGGCATCGTCGAGATCAAGGCGGTGGCCCGCGATCCCGGTTCGCGCGCGAAAATCGGCGTGATTTCCCGCGATTCCTCTGTCGATCCGGTCGGCGCCTGCGTCGGTATGCGCGGCTCGCGCGTGCAGGCGGTGGTGAACGAATTGCAGGGCGAGAAGATCGACATCATTCCCTGGTCGCCCGACATCGCGACCTTCGTGGTCAACGCGCTCGCGCCGGCCGAAGTGTCCAAGGTCGTCATCGACGAGGACCGCGAGCGCATCGAGGTCGTGGTTCCCGACACCAACAACCAGCTCTCGCTGGCGATCGGCCGCCGCGGCCAGAACGTCCGCCTCGCCTCGCAGCTCACCGGCTGGGACATCGACATCCTGACCGAGCAGGAGGAATCGGAGCGCCGCCAGGCCGATTTCGAGAACTCCACCCGCGTCTTCATGGAATCGCTCAATGTCGACGAGGTGGTCGGCCAGCTGCTGGCGTCCGAAGGCTTCACCTCGGTCGAGGAACTCGCCATGGTGGACCTCAAGGAACTCGCCGGCATCGAAGGCTTCGACGAGGAGACCGCGCAGGAGCTCCAGAACCGCGCCCGTGAATATCTCGAGCAGCAGGAAGCCGAGCTCGAGGCCCGGCGCAAGGAACTCGGCGTCGAGGACGCACTCAAAGGCGTGCCCGGCGTGACCTCCAAGATGCTGGTGAAGTTCGGCGAGAACGACATCAAGACCGTCGAGGATCTCGCCGGCTGCGCCACCGATGATCTGGTCGGCTGGACCGAGCGCAAGGAAGGCGGCGAGTCCACCAAATATTCGGGCGCGCTCGACGGTATCGACATCTCCCGTGACGATGCTGAAGCGATCATCATGCAGGCGCGCGTCAAGGCCGGCTGGATCACCGAGGCCGACCTCGCCAAGCCCGCTGAGGAGGCCGAGGCGACCGAAGATCAGCCGGCTTAAGGGCAACAGGAGATGTCGCCCGGATGCTCGCTCATTCTGCCCACGAACTCGACCATGGGCCGCGGACCGAAAGGTCCGCGACCATGCGGATGTGCGTGGTCAGTCGCGAGGTCCGGCCGATCGACGAGCTGATCCGCTTCGTCGTATCGCCGCAAGGGCAGATTGTTCCCGATCTCAAACGCAAGCTGCCCGGACGGGGCATGTGGATCACCGCCTCGCGAAAGGCGGTTGCGGAAGCCGTGCGCCGTCACCAATTTAGCAAGGCCTTCAAGCGCGAGCTGCGCATCCCTCCGACGCTTCCGTCAGATACGGAGACGCTCCTGGTTCGGAGCGTGACCGAGGCGCTCGCGATTGCGGCCAAGGCGGGCCAGGTCGTGGCCGGCTTCGGCAAGGTCGAAAGCGCCCTACGGGAAGGCACCGTCGGGGTCCTGATCCACGCCAGCGACGGGGCCGCGGACGGAATCCGCAAATTGGACACGCTGGCGCGGCAAAATGACGGGAATCGCGGTACTCAGCCGCCGATTCCTATCATTACCGCATTGAAATCGGCAGAATTGGATTTGGCACTTACCCGGTCAAATGTGATACATGCTGCGCTGCTCGCGGGCCCGGCGAGCAGGACATTCCTGTCACGTAGCCAGATGCTGGTCCGATACCGGCTGGCGGACGATGACAAGACTGCCGAAAATCACGGCCAGGATTTCTGAAGACAACGACCAACCGGACGACGGTGCGGGAACGCACAACGCTAACAAGATCAAGATTGGGACTACTGAATGGTTGATACCAAGACCCCTGGCGACAAGAAGCTGAGCGTTCCGAGCAAGACGCTATCGCTCAAGCCGCGCGTCGAAACGGGTACCGTGCGCCAGAGCTTCAGCCATGGCCGGAGCAAGCAGGTCGTGGTCGAAAAGCGCGGCAAGCGCCGCATCGGCGACGGCGGCCCCGAGCCGCAGGCTGCTGAGGTTGCGAAGCCGGCGCCGGCCGCGCCCGCTCCGTCGCGCCCGGCTCCCCCGTCCCCGCCGCGCAATGCCGGATCCGGCGTAGTGCTGCGCACGCTGACGGAAGACGAACGTTCCGCCCGCGCCAGCGCGCTGGCCGATGCCAAGCAGCGCGAGATCGAGGAACGCCGCCAGGCCGAGGAAGAGGCCCAGCGCCGTGCTGTCCGCGAGGCGGCCGAACGTGCCGAGCGCGAAGCCGCGGAAACCCGCCGCAAGGCCGAGGAAGAGCGCCATCGCCACGAGGACGAAGCCAAGCGCAAGGCCGAGACCGAGGCCAAGAAGCGTTTTGGCGAAGGCGAGCAGCCGCAATCGGCCGCGCGTCCCGCGACGGCAGCACCGGCCGCTCCTGCGCCGCGGCCCGGGACGGCCACGGCGCGGCCGACGGCCTCCGCGGCCCGGCCCGCGACCACCACACAGCGGCCGGCCGGCCCGGCGGGTCGCGCCCCCGCTGTCGCGGCCGGACCGGACGAGGACGAGGGTCCACGCCAGATCCGTCGCGGTCCCGGCGGCGCCGTGCGTCCTGCGGCAGCCCCAAAGACCACCCATAAGCCTGGCCCGCAGAAGGAGCGCGGCCGCCTGACGGTCGTCACCGCGCTCAATGCCGACGACGTGCGCGAACGCTCGATCGCCTCGTTCCGCCGCCGCACCCAGCGCCTCAAGGGCCATGCCTCGAACGAGCCGAAGGAAAAGCTCGTCCGCGAAGTGACGATTCCGGAAGCGATCACCATCCAGGAACTCGCAAACCGCATGTCCGAGCGCGCGGTCGACGTCATCCGCATGCTGATGAAGCAAGGCGCGATGCACAAGATCACCGACGTGATCGATGCCGACACCGCGCAGCTCATCGCCGAAGAGCTCGGCCACACCGTGAAGCGTGTCGCCGCCTCCGACGTTGAAGAGGGCCTGTTCGACGCCGTCGACGATTCGACCGACACCGAGCCGCGTTCGCCGGTCGTGACCGTGATGGGTCACGTCGACCACGGCAAGACCTCTCTCCTTGACGCGCTCCGTCATGCCAACGTTGTCTCTGGCGAAGCCGGCGGCATCACCCAGCATATCGGCGCCTATCAGGTGTCCTCGCCCGAAACCGGCAAGAAGATCACCTTCATCGACACGCCCGGCCACGCCGCGTTCACCGCGATGCGCGCCCGCGGCGCCAAGGTGACCGACATCGTCGTGCTGGTGGTTGCGGCCGATGACGGCGTGATGCCGCAGACGGTCGAGGCCATCAACCACGCCAAGGCGGCGCGCGTGCCGATCATCGTTGCCATCAACAAGATCGACAAGCCCGACGCCAAGCCAGAGCGCGTGCGCACCGAGCTGCTCCAGCACGAGGTGCAGGTCGAATCGTTCGGCGGCGATGTCGTCGATGTCGAGGTGTCCGCCAAGAACAAGACCAATCTCGACAAGCTGCTCGAGATGATCGCGCTCCAGGCCGAAATCCTCGACCTGAAGACCAATTCGCACCGCCCGGCCGAAGGCACCGTGATCGAGGCCAAGCTCGACCGCGGCCGCGGCCCGGTCGCGACCGTGCTGGTTCAGCGCGGCACGCTTCATGTCGGCGACATCATCGTCGCCGGCGCCGAGATGGGCCGCGTCCGCGCGCTGATCTCGGATCAGGGCGAGACGGTGCAGGAGGCCGGCCCCTCGGTGCCGGTCGAAGTGCTCGGCTTCAACGGCCCGCCCGAGGCCGGCGATCGCCTCGCGGTCGTCGAGAACGAAGCCCGCGCCCGCCAGATCACCAGCTACCGCGCGCACCAGAAGCGCGAGAACGCGGCAGCGTCGATCTCCGGCATGCGCGGCTCGCTCGAGCAGATGATGTCGCAATTGAAGACCGCGGGCCGCAAGGAATTCCCGCTGATCGTCAAGGCCGACGTGCAGGGCTCGCTGGAAGCGATCCTCGGCTCGCTGGAGAAGCTCGGCACCGACGAAGTCGCAGCCCGCATCCTGCATGCCGGCGTCGGCGGCATCTCCGAGTCCGACGTGACGCTCGCGGAAGGCTTCAACGCCGCGATTATCGGCTTCTCGGTTCGTGCCAACAAGGAGGCGGCCGCGGCCGCCAAGCGCAACGGCATCGAGATCCGCTACTACAACATCATCTACGACCTCGTGGACGACGTGAAGAAGGCGATGAGCGGCCTGCTCGCGCCGACCTTGCGCGAAACCATGCTGGGCAATGCCGAGATCCTGGAGATCTTCAACATCTCCAAGGTCGGCAAGGTCGCCGGCTGCCGCGTCACCGACGGCACCGTGGAACGTGGTGCCAATGTGCGCCTGATCCGCGACAACGTCGTCGTGCACGAAGGCAAGCTGTCGACGCTGAAGCGCTTCAAGGACGAAGTGAAGGAAGTCCAGTCCGGCCAGGAATGCGGCATGGCCTTCGAGAGCTACCACGACATGCGCGTGGGCGACGTGATCGAGTGTTATCGAGTGGAGACGATCCAGCGCTCCCTGTAAGTCCAAATCTTACCGAAGCGCTCGGATCTTTTTGAACTGAAATTGCGAGAGTGCGATGGCCGGATTTTTTCCGGCCATCGCCTCTCATTCGTTTCAACAGGACAAATGACAATGCCCGTGTCCAAACACGGGCATGCCGAGGTGATTTCCAGAGATGCCCCGCCACCATCAGAAAAAGAGTTCCGCGCCCGGCGGCTCGCAACGGCAGTTGCGCGTCGGCGAAGCGGTTCGCCATGCGATGGCCGATATTCTGGCGCAAGGCAGTGCGCATGATGCGGACCTCGAAGGCCACATCATCACCGTGCCGGAGGTACGGATGTCGCCGGACCTGAAGCTAGCGACCATCTACGTGATGTCGCTCGGCGGCCGCGATACCGAGCGCGTGATTGCCGCGCTCGATCGCAACAAGAAGTTCCTGCGCGGCGAGGTCGCGCGGCGCGTTAACCTGAAATTTGCACCTGACATTCGCTTCCGCGTCGACGAGCGATTCGACGAAGCGGAACGGATCGAGAAGCTATTGCGAACGCCTGCGGTGCAAAAAGATCTGGAACAAGATCCGGATTCGGATCGGGAAGAAGACCAATGATGATGGACCCGGCTCACGGCACGATCGGCAACGAAGAGCCTGATACACGCGACGCGCAGAAAAATAATTTTGCGGAAGTTCGCGGCGATACTCAGCCGCACCAGGAGACGCGCCGCGTCAACAACGATCCGCGCGCCAAGCAGCAGAAGGGCAGTCAGCCGCGCCGCGACCGGCGCGACGTCCATGGCTGGGTCGTGCTGGACAAGCCGATCGGCATGACCTCGACGCAAGCGGTCGCCGTGCTCAAGCGCCTGTTCCAGGCCAAGCGCGCCGGCCACGCCGGCACGCTCGACCCGCTCGCCTCCGGCGGCCTGCCGATCGCGCTCGGCGAGGCCACCAAGACGGTCCCCTTCGTCATGGACGGCCGCAAGCGCTACCGCTTCACCGTGTGCTGGGGCGAGGAGCGCGATACCGACGACATCGAGGGCCGGGTTACCGCGACCTCCGACCAGCGCCCGACCCGGGAAGCGATCGAAGCGCTCCTGCCTCGCTTCACAGGGGTGATCGAGCAGGTCCCGCCGCGCTATTCCGCGATCAAGGTCCAGGGCGAGCGCGCCTATGACCTCGCGCGTGACGGCGAGGTCGTGGAGCTGGCTCCCCGCCCGGTCGAGATTCACCATTTATCCCTTGTAGATCAACCGGATAACGACCGAGCGGTATTCGAGGCCGAGTGTGGCAAGGGCACCTATGTCCGCGCGCTGGCCCGCGATATGGGCCGGATTCTCGGCACTTATGGCCATATCTGCGCGCTGCGGCGGACCCTGGTCGGCCCATTTGGCGAGAACGACATGATTCCGCTGGATCAGTTGGAGGCTTTGTGCCATAGAGCCGCGTCCGGCGAGGGCAGCCTCGCCGACGCGCTTTTGCCCGTTGAGACCGCGCTGGACGACATCCCGGCACTGGCCGTCACTCGGGCTGATGCGGCAAGGCTCCATCGGGGCCAGGCCGTTTTGTTGCGCGGACGGGATGCGCCCACTTGTAGCGGCACAGTCTATGTCACGGTGGCAGGCCGGCTTCTCGCGCTTGCCGAAGTTGGCAATGGCGAAATCATCCCCAAGCGTGTGTTCAACCTGACCGGCCTGACTGCCAGCACCGGTCGCAACGAGAGAAATTGACGATGTCGATTGCCGCAGATCGCAAAGCGGAAGTCATCAAGACGAATGCCACCAAAGCCGGCGACACCGGCTCGCCCGAGGTTCAGGTCGCGATCCTTTCGGAACGCATCAACAACCTCACGAACCATTTCAAGACCCACGTGAAGGACAACCATTCGCGCCGCGGCCTCTTGAAGCTCGTGTCGACGCGCCGCTCGCTCCTCGACTACCTGAAGAAGAAGGACGAGGCGCGGTACAAGGCGCTGCTCGAGAAGCACAACATTCGTCGTTAAGTGTTCCTGCGCGCGCCACCGGCGCGCGTTTTTGCGCGTGGTTTCGAACGAAAGCACTTTTTTCAAGGTCTTTGATCGAGGCTCACGCGTACGTCGGGTGCGGGCCAATGACGATTCGCATCCGGGGCATGATCCCGAAGGCCGCAATTTCGGCGTTCGGAATGACGTTCATGCCGACTGACCAGTCCAGCAGCAATCCGGCGGCTGGGCACAACGGGCAAGGTGCCCGTATGACCCGAAAGGATGGACGCCATGCGAAATCTAAAAACCATGGCAGGATCGCAGGACGCTGATCGCCCGCTCCGATCAGCGTCCCGCAATCTTGCGCATGGTTTTTGTTTTTCGGCACCGTTCCTCTTTCGTGAACCCATGAAAGAAGACCTCTATGTTCACTAAGCATTCAGTCGAGATCGACTGGGGCGGACGCCCTCTCAAGCTTGAAACCGGCAAGATCGCGCGCCAGGCCGACGGTGCCGTCATCGCGAGCTATGGCGAGACCGTGGTGCTCGCCACCGTCGTTGCGGCGAAGACGCCGCGCGAAGGCGTCGACTTCCTGCCGCTGACCGTCGACTACCAGGAGAAGGCCTACGCGGCCGGCCGCATTCCCGGCGGCTATTTCAAGCGCGAGGGACGTCCGACCGAGAAGGAGACGCTGGTCTCCCGCCTGATTGACCGTCCGATCCGTCCGCTGTTCGTCGACGGCTGGCGCAACGAGACACAGGTGATCGTCACCACGCTCTCGCATGACATGGAGAACGATCCCGACATTCTGGCGATGGTCGCGGCTTCCGCCGCGCTGACGCTGTCCGGCGCACCGTTCAAGGGCCCGATCGGCGCGGCCCGCGTCGGCTTCGCCAATGACGAGTACATCCTCAACCCGACCCTCGACGAGATGACCGACACCCAGCTCGATCTCGTCGTCGCCGGCACCGCCGACGCCGTGCTGATGGTGGAATCGGAGGCCAAGGAGCTCAACGAAGACATCATGCTCGGCGCGGTGATGTTCGGTCACCGTCACTTCCAGCCGGTCATCAACGCGATCATCGAGCTCGCCGAGAAGGCCGCCAAGGAGCCGCGCGAGGTCACCGCGATCGACAATTCGGCGATCGAGAAGGAAATGCTCGGCCTGATCGAGCAGGAGCTGCGCACCGCCTACGCGATCCCCGTGAAGCAGGAGCGCTACGCCGCCGTCGGCGCCGCCAAGGAAAAGGTGATGGCGCACTTCTTCCCGGAAGGGCAGGAGCCGAAATTCGACAAGCTGCGCGTCGCCGACGTGTTCAAGGAGCTCGAGGCCAAGATCGTTCGCTGGAACATCCTCGACACCGGCAAGCGCATCGACGGCCGCGACGTCAAGACCGTGCGCAACATCATCGCCGAAGTCGGCGTGCTGCCGCGCGCCCACGGCTCGGCGCTGTTCACCCGTGGTGAGACCCAGGCGATGGTCGTGACCACGCTCGGCACCGGCGAGGACGAGCAGTACATCGACGCGCTGTCGGGGACGTACAAGGAGACGTTCCTGCTGCACTACAACTTCCCGCCCTACTCGGTCGGCGAAACCGGCCGTCTCGGCGGCACCAAGCGCCGCGAGATCGGCCACGGCAAGCTCGCCTGGCGCGCGATCCACCCCGTGCTGCCGCCGCACCACGAGTTCCCCTACACGATCCGCGTGGTGTCGGAGATCACCGAGTCCAACGGCTCCTCGTCGATGGCTTCGGTCTGCGGCGCGTCGCTCGCGCTGATGGACGCCGGCGTGCCGCTGAAGCGGCCGACCGCGGGCATCGCGATGGGCTTGATCCTCGAGGACAAGCGCTTCGCGGTTCTGTCGGACATCCTCGGTGACGAGGATCATCTCGGCGACATGGACTTCAAGGTTGCCGGTACCGACCAGGGCATCACCTCGCTCCAGATGGACATCAAGATCGAGGGCATCACCGAGGAGATCATGCGGGTCGCGCTTGGCCAGGCCAAGGAAGGCCGCATCCACATCCTCGGCGAGATGGCGAAGGCGCTCACCGCGGCCCGCGCCGAGCTCGGCGAATACGCGCCGCGCATCGAGACCTTCAAGATCCCGACCGACAAGATCCGCGAAGTGATCGGCACCGGCGGCAAGGTGATCCGCGAGATCGTCGAGAAGACCGGCGCCAAGGTCAACATCGAGGACGACGGCACCGTGAAGGTCGCCTCCAGCGACGGCGAGGCGATGAAGGCGGCGATCAAGTGGATCAAGTCGATCGCGTCCGAGCCGGAAGTCGGCCAGATCTATGACGGCACCGTCGTCAAGGTGATGGAGTTCGGCGCCTTCGTAAACTTCTTCGGCTCCAAGGACGGTCTCGTCCACATCAGCCAGCTCGCGGCCAACCGCGTGCAGAAGACCACCGACGTCGTCAAGGAAGGCGATAAGGTCAAGGTCAAGCTGCTAGGCTTCGACGATCGCGGCAAGACCCGCCTCTCGATGAAGGTGGTCGATCAGACCACCGGCGAGGACCTCGAGGCCAAGGAAAAGCCGGCCGAAGGCCAGCAGGCTCCGCGCGAAGCGGCCGGCGAGTAAGTCTCGCTACATCAGAAACACGAAGGGCGGCCGAGAGGCCGCCCTTTTTGTTTTAACGCGTTGGATAGGTTATCCGCTCGGCTCTTCACCTCTCCCCATCGGGGAGAGGTCGATTTGCGCAGCAAATCGGGTGAGGGGGTTCAGGTCCCACGAGGGGGTGTAACCCCTCACCCGGCGCTTCGCCGTAGCCGAAGCTAGGCTTCGGCGTTTCTAAGAACGGCCGCCAAAGGCGGCTATGCCTCTCCCTATGGGAGAGGTGGAGCGAGAACGCGGAGACAGCTCAGGCGACGATGTCGAACCTGTCGAGGTTCATCACCTTGGTCCAGGCCTTGGCGAAGTCCTTGACGAACTGCTGCTTCGCATCCGACGAGGCATAGACCTCGGCGAAGGCGCGGAGCTGCGAGTGCGACCCGAAGATGAGGTCGGCACGCGTGCCGGTCCACTTGACCGCATTGGTCTTGCGGTCGCGGCCTTCGTAGGCGCCGTCGGCGCCGGCCGGCGCCCACTGCGTGCCCATGTCGAGCAGGTTGACGAAGAAGTCGTTGGTCAGCGTCCCTGGCTTCGAGGTGAAGACGCCGTTCTTCGAACCGCCGGCATTGGCACCGAGCACACGCAGACCGCCGACGAGCACCGTCAACTCAGGCCCGGTGAGCCTCAAGAGCTGCGCGCGATCGACGAGGGCCTCTTCGGGCATCATGAACTGCTGCTTCTTGCTGATGTAGTTGCGGAAGCCATCGGCCCGCGGCTCCAGCGGAGCGAAGGAGGCGACGTCGGTCTGCTCCTGCGAAGCATCCATGCGGCCCGGCGTGAAGGAGACCTTCACATCGACGCCGCCATCCTTCGCGGCCTTCTCGACCGCGGCAGTGCCGCCGAGGACGATCAGGTCGGCGAGCGAGACCTTCTTCGCACCGGCCGACGCGTTGAACTCCTTCTGGATCGTTTCGAGCTTGCCGAGGACCTTGGAGAGCTGAGCCGGCTGGTTCACCTCCCAGTCCTTCTGCGGGCTAAGGCGAATGCGCGCACCGTTGGCGCCGCCGCGCTTGTCAGAGCCGCGGAACGTCGAAGCCGACGCCCAGGCCGTCGAGACGAGCTCCGACACCGACAGACCCGACGCCAGGATCTTCGTCTTCAGCGAGGCGATGTCCTGGTCGCTGACCAGCTCGTGGTCCACGGCCGGAATCGGATCCTGCCAGATCAGCGTCTCCTGCGGCACCAGTGGGCCGAGATAGCGCTGAATCGGGCCCATGTCGCGATGGGTGAGCTTGAACCAGGCACGGGCAAAGGCGTCCGCGAACTGATCGGGATGCTCGTAGAAGCGCCGCGAGATCTTCTCATAGGCCGGATCGAGGCGCAGCGAGAGATCGGTCGTCAGCATGGTCGGCACTTGCTTCTTGGACTTGTCGTACGCGTCCGGAATGATCGCCTCGGCACCCTTGGCCTTCCACTGCTGCGCACCCGCCGGGCTCTTCGTCAGCTCCCACTCATACTTGAACAGGTTCTCGAAGAAGTAGTTGCTCCACTTCGTCGGCGTCTGCGTCCAGGTGACTTCCGGGCCGCCGGTGATCGCGTCGACGCCGACGCCGGTGCCATGCTTGCTCTTCCAGCCAAGACCTTGCTCTTCGAGCGCGCCAGCCTCCGGCTCCGGTCCGACGAGCGAGGGGTCGCCCGCACCATGGGTCTTGCCGAAGGTGTGGCCGCCGGCGATCAGCGCGACGGTCTCCTCATCGTTCATCGCCATGCGGAAGAAGGTCTCGCGGATGTCCTTCGCCGCTGCGATCGGATCCGGCTTGCCGTTCGGCCCTTCTGGATTGACGTAGATCAGGCCCATCTGCACCGCGCCGAGCGGCTCGGCGAGCTGGCGTTCGCCGCTGTAGCGCTCATCGCCCAGCCACGTGCCTTCAGGGCCCCAATAGAGCTCTTCCGGCTCCCACACGTCGGCGCGGCCGCCGGCAAAGCCGAACGTCTTGAAGCCCATCGATTCCAGCGCGACGTTGCCGGCGAGCACCATCAGGTCGGCCCAGGAAATCTTGCGGCCGTACTTCTGCTTGATCGGCCAGAGCAGCCGGCGCGCCTTGTCGAGGTTGGAGTTGTCGGGCCAGCTGTTCAGCGGCGCGAAGCGCTGCTGACCGGCGCCGGCGCCACCGCGGCCGTCGGTGATGCGGTAAGTGCCCGCGCTGTGCCAGGCCATGCGGATCATCAGGCCGCCGTAATGGCCGAAGTCGGCGGGCCACCACTCCTGCGAATCCGTCATCAGGGCGGTCAGGTCCTTGATGACCGCGTTCAGGTCGAGGGACTTGAACTCCTTGGCATAGTCGAAGTCCTTGCCCATCGGATCGGACAGGTCGGAATTCTTGTGCAGCATCTCGATGCTGAGCTGAGTTGGCCACCAGTCACGGTTTGCCGGCGCGCGTTTTCCGCCCGAAAACGGGCACTTCGAAGTGTCATCCATGAATACCTCCTCTGGTGGCGGTCAGACTTCGCCCCTTACCAAGTAGAAACACTCTAAGCTCCGGCTCCTATCAGGTGAAGTTGACTTTAATGATCGCTGCGATAGGATTTTCTGATGATCAATGTGACGCTGCGCCAGCTCCGCTATTTCGACGCGCTGGCGCGTCATGCCCATTTTGGCCGCGCGGCGGAAGCCTGTTCCATCTCGCAGCCCGCCCTGTCGATGCAGATCAAGGAACTGGAGGAGGCGCTCGGCGGCCTGCTGCTCGAACGCAGCGCCCGGCAGGTTGCGCTGACCCGGTTTGGCGAGGAGCTCGCTCAGCGCGTCCGCGACATTTTGCGCTCGGTCGATGAGCTCGGCGATTTCGCGCGGGCCTCGCAGGACCGGTTCGCGGGCCGCCTGCGCATCGGCATGATCCCGACGATCGCGCCCTACCTTTTGCCCAAGATCACCAAGAATCTGACGCGCATGCATCCGGAGCTCGACATCCGCGTGCGCGAGACGATGACCCCACGTCTGATCCAGGAGCTGGTGGAAGGCCGGCTCGACACCGCCATCGTCGCGCTGCCGGTGTCCGAGCCGTCGCTCACCGAAGTCGCCCTGTTCGAGGAAAAGTTCCTGCTGGTCCGGCCCGGCGCGGATGAGGGAACACCCGTCCCGTCGCGGGAAATGATGCGGGAGATGCGGCTATTGCTGCTCGAAGAGGGACATTGTTTCCGCGATCAGGCGCTGTCGTTCTGCAACATGCAATCCGCGCCGCCGCGGGAGATGCTTGATGCGAATTCGCTGTCGACGCTCGTCCAGATGGTCAGCGCCGGGATCGGCGTCACCCTGATTCCCGAGATGGCGGTGGCGGTGGAGACACGATCGGCCTCGGTCTCGGTTGCACCCTTCCGCGATCCGCAGCCTTCGCGCACCATCGGCATGGTCTGGCGCAAGACCAGCCCGCTAGCGCGCCAACTGCTGCAGATTTCCGAAGTGGTCTGCCTGTCGGCCGGCAAGGCGCGCCCGCGACAAGTCGCGCGCGCCGCGCGGGCCTGAGCGATTTCGGCTCGCGGCGAATTTTCCTAACTCGGCCGGGATCGCGCATTCGTGATCCATAGCGGCGCCCGCGTCGGGCACGTTTGAACGGAGAGGCCCAATGTCGGATCCAATCATCCGTCCCGCGCGCGCGGATGAATATGACGAGATCGCCCGCGTCTGGATGGAGAGCTGGGTCTCGACGGGGCTCGCCGAGGCGAGCGGCTTCCTGCTCGCGAATTTGCGGGCGCGCGTCCGGCGCGAGATCGAGAACGGCTGGAGCCTCTTTGTCGCCGACGATGACGGCGCGATCGCCGCGATGCTGGCGCTGCACCTGGCAAATTTCTATCTCGACATGCTTTTCGTCGCGCCCGCCTATCAGGGTCAATCGCTCGGCCGCAAACTGCTCGCCTTCACGCGAACGCAAATGCCGGACGAGATCTTCCTGCGCTGCGTGCGCGAGAACGAAAAAGCCTGGCGCTGGTACGAGCGCGAAGGCTTTGTGTTCGAGAAGGAAGCGATCGAGCCGTCGAACGGCTTCATGATGAAGTATTACCGGTGGAAGAACAAAGGAAACGCACCATGATCAAGCTCTATTGGTCGCCCCGCTCGCGTTCGTTCTCTGCGATCTGGCTGATGGAGGAAAGCGGGCTGCCCTATGAGCGTGTGCTGACCGACATCACGACCGGGGCGCAGAAGGCGCCGGATTTCCTCAAGATCAATCCGATGGGCAAGGTGCCCGCGCTCTGCGACGGCGACGCCGCGCTCGGCGAAGCCGCCGCGATCTGCGCCTACATCGCCGACCGCTATCCCGAGACGAAGCTCGCGCCTGCCGTGACCGACCCGCGCCGCGCGCGCTATCTGCAATGGCTGTTCTTCTCGCCGAGCTGCATCGAGCCGGCCATCATCCAGATCTTCACCAGGATCGAGGTGCCAACCTCAACCGCCGCCTGGGGCAGCGCCGCGCAGGTGTTCGACGTGTTGGAGGCTGCGCTGGAAAAAGGACCGTGGATCCTCGGCGATCAATTCTCCGCCGCCGACATCACCGTCGGCTCGGGTCTGAACTTCGCCGTGCGCCTGTTCAAGATGGTGCCGTCGCGCCCGGCCTTCGACGCTTACATAGCGCGGTGCATGGCGCGACCGGCATTCCAGCGCGCGGAGAAGATCGCGGCGGGATAGACGGCGCCCCCGAAAAGAGCGCGCTATTCCGCCTTCAGGTCTTCCGGCTTCGGCATCAGGATGATGTTGTAGCCGGAATCGACGTAGTGGATCTCGCCGGTCACGCCGCCTGACAGCTCCGACAAGAGATAGAGCGCCGAGCCGCCGAGCTCGTCGAGCGTGACGCCGCGGCCAAGCGGCGAATGCTTCTGCTGGAACGCGAACATCGCGCGCGCCTCGCCGATGCCGGAGCCGGCGAGCGTCCGCACCGGGCCGGCGGAAATCGCGTTGACGCGGATGCTGCGCGGCCCGAAATCGGCGGCGAGATAGCGCACGGAAGCTTCCAGCGCCGCCTTGGCGACTCCCATCACATTATAATTCGGCATCGCTCGCATCGAGGCGCCGAAGGTCAGCGTGATCATGCTGCCGCCCTGCGGCATCAGTTCGGCGGCGCGCTTGGCCACTTCCGTGAAGGAGAAGCAGGAGATCACCATGGCGCGCGAGAAATTCTCGCGGCTGGTGTCGGCGTAGCGGCCTTTCAGCTCGTTCTTGTCGGCGAAGCCGATCGCGTGGATCACGAAGTCGAGCTGGCCCCACCTCGCGCGCAGCGCATCGAACGTCGCATCGACGCTGGCGATGTCCTCGACGTCGCAAGGCAGCACCAATTCCACACCGAGCGAGTCCGCCAGCGGCCTGACGCGCTTGCCCTGCGCGTCGCCCTGGAAGGTGAAGGCGAGCTCGGCACCGTGGGCATGCAGCGTCTTCGCCATGCCCCAGGCGATCGAATGATCATTGGCAATGCCCATGATCAGACCGCGCTTGCCCTTCATCAAACCTTCCATTGCCTGATGGCTCCCATCATTCCGATGTCATCGCCCGCCTCGTGCGCACTTGCGCCCTGGAGCCGATGATCCAGTATCCGAGACAGTTGTTGTTGGCCAAGAAGCCGCGGCGTACTGGACTGCCGCCTTCACTGAAGCTTCGGCGGCCTCCGATCTCACGCCCGGCGAAGCCTTGGCGTAGCCGGGTCGCGCGGCATGACAGCGTCCTGGGCTCACGCATCAAGCCGGCTGAACACCAGCGTGGCATTGGTGCCGCCGAAGCCGAAGGAGTTCGACAGCACGGTACCGATCTTGGCGTTGTCGATGCGCTTGCGCACGATCGGCATGTCGGCGAACACCGGATCGAGTTCCTGGATGTGCGCGCTCTCGCAGATGAAGCCGTTGTTCATCATCAACAGCGAATAGATCGCTTCCTGCACGCCGGTTGCGCCCAGCGAGTGACCGGTCAGCGCCTTGGTCGCCGCGATCGGCGGGCACTTCTCGCCCACGCCGAACACCTTGCGGATCGCCTCGATCTCCGGCGGATCGCCGGCCGGCGTCGAGGTGGCGTGCGGATTGATGTAGTCGACCTTGGTCTTCACCGTCGACATCGCCATGCGCATGCAGCGCTCGGCGCCCTCGCCGGAGGGAGCGACCATGTCGTAACCGTCTGACGTCGCGCCATAGCCGACGATCTCGCCGTAAATGCGCGCGCCGCGCGCCCTGGCATGTTCGAGCTCTTCCAGCACCAGCACGCCGGCGCCGCCCGCGATGACGAAGCCGTCACGGTTGACGTCGTAGGGGCGTGAGGCGGTGGCGGGCGTGTCATTGTACTTGGACGACATCGCGCCCATCGCGTCGAACAGCACTGAGAGCGTCCAGTCGAGTTCCTCGCAGCCGCCGGCGAAGATGACGTCCTGCTTACCGATCTGGATCGTCTCGTAGGCATTGCCGACGCAGTGGTTCGACGTCGCACAGGCCGACGAGATCGAATAGTTCACACCCTTGATCTTGAACCAGGTCGCGAGCGTCGCGGACGCCGTCGAGGACATCGCCTTCGGCACTGCAAAAGGTCCGACGCGCTTCGGTCCCTTGGAACGGGTGATGTCGGCGGATTCGACGATGGTGCGGGCTGACGGGCCGCCGGAACCCATGATGATGCCGGTGCGGATGTTGGAGACTTCGTCAGGCCCTAAACCGGAATCCTGGATCGCCTGCTCCATCGCGATGTGATTCCACGCTGCACCCTGGCCGAGGAAGCGCATCGCACGCCGGTCGACAACCGTCGCAGGATCGAGCGAGGGCGCGCCCGCTACCTGCGAACGGAAGCCGAGCTCGGCATATTTCTCCGCCCGCGAGATACCTGACTTCGCCTCGTGAAGGCTCGCAAGCACTTCCTGGGTGTTGTTTCCGATGGACGAGACGATGCCCATTCCGGTGACCACAACCCGCCTCATGACAGCCTCGCCTTAATCGTTGTCTTCTTCCTGATGTGCCTTAGCCCAGCGTCGTGCCTTGCTTGAACAGGCCGACCTTCAGATCCTTGGCGCGATAGATAATCGTGTCATCGACTGAAAGCCACCCGTCGGCGATACCGAGCACGAGCTTTGACCGCATCACGCGCTTGATGTCGACGTTGTACACAACCTTGCGGGCCTCGGTCAGCACCTGACCGCCGAACTTCAGCTCGCTCAGTCCGAGCGCCCGACCGCGGCCCTCGCCGCCGATCCAGCCGAGGTAGAACCCGACCATCTGCCACAGCGCGTCCAGACCAAGGCAGCCCGGCATGACCGGGTCATTCTTGAAGTGACAGCCGAAAAACCAGAGATCGGGCTTCACATCGAGCTCGGCGCGCACCAGGCCCTTGCCGAATTCGCCGCCGGCGTCGCTAATTTCCGTGATGCGGTCGAACATGAGCATCGGGGGCAGCGGCAGCTGGGCATTGCCGGGGCCGAACATCTCGCCGCGTGCACATGTCAGCAAGTCTTCATATTCGTAACCGTTGCGCCTGTTCAGCATGCGGAAGCCTCTGTTCAAAATGCCGATTGAGCGGCGTTCTTTGGCGAAAATGGGTCCCGTTTTGTTCGGACAACAACGCCAATTGCCGCCGTCAGGCGCGAATACCACGAGCCCGAATGGACTGCAGGCCAAGCCTCAATGCCCTGGCAGCACCAAAATCGGTTAAGCGGAACCACGCGCTCTCTAACACAGGCCTTTTCGGCTAGCAAAGCACTCTCATGACGGTAAAATGACGGGATCGTCGCCCGGTTCCGCCGCTGATTAGAACCACTCTAGTTGCGAGAAACTTGCATCTGCATCTATCTCTTCTTATATTGCAGAGGATTAGTGTTCACGCGTGCCGAAATTGGAAATGAGCGAGAATAACGCGCCCCATCACGACGACGCCCATTCCGCGGCGCTTCTGTCCGGACGCCAGCCGGCGCTGACCGGCTGCCCGTGGCACGACGTCAATGAAATGCTCCAGGCTGCCGGCCTTCGCCCCACCCGCCAGCGGATGGCGCTCGGCTGGCTGCTGTTCGGCAAGGGTGCGCGCCACCTGACGGCCGAAATGCTCTATGAGGAAGCGACGCTGGCCAAGGTGCCTGTGTCACTAGCGACTGTCTACAACACGCTGAACCAGCTCACCGATGCCGGCCTGCTCCGGCAGGTCAGCGTCGACGGCACCAAGACCTATTTCGACACCAACGTGACGACCCACCACCACTATTACCTCGAGAACAGCCACGAGCTGGTCGACATCGAGGACCCGCATCTGGCGCTGTCCAAGATGCCGGAGGTGCCCGAGGGCTATGAGATTTCGCGCATCGACATGGTGGTGCGCCTGCGCAAGAAGCGCTGAGAACCCCTAAGTCAGGTATAGAGCGATCGTCATGGCCGGGCTTGTCTCGGCCATTGTCGTTTTGCGCTGTTATTCCGGGGCGGTGCGCAGCACCGAACTATGGTGCGCAGTTGCGCACCTGAGAATCTCGAGATCCCCCAATTCGCAATTGCGAATTGGGGCCCGATGCTGGCGCGCCGCCTCGGGATGACGCTTCGCGTCAGTTCACCTGCTCGTCGGCGTAAACCCCCCAGAGACGTTCCTGCTGGATCCAGCCGTCGAAACCGTTGCCGGTGACGTGGCACCAGTTTGCAGTGCACTTTTTCACTTGCGCGACGACGCCGACCTGGAGCTTTGCTGCAACCGCGCTGTCGGCATCGGCCCGGTCGTAGATCGGCGCGAGATCGTCCTTGTGCTTCATGGTGACCACCGCAGTGCGGCGGCCCGACAGCAGCGAGTGATAGACCCAGCCCTCGGCGCCTTCGGAGTCGCGCACCCGGCGCCAGTTCTCGAATTCGGCGGTGATTTCGACCGGCAGGCCGGCGCGGGTGTAGACCCAGGCGACATCATTGTCCTTGGTCGGGCCGGCGCGGACATTCACGTGATCCGACTTGAGGCTGACATAGCGGGGCACCGGCAGGCCGCTGGCGGTCTGGACGGTGTTGTCCTTCGCCGAATGCCCGGGGCTGACCGAGACACTCAACCAGGTGCAAACGAGCGCCATCACCGAACAAAAACGCCCCAACGCCATCAACCCGTCTCCTGTCGGAGACCCGGCCAGGCCGGGTCCCCACCCCAAAGTCCAAAAACCCTGCCGCACGCCCTTTTTCCCGCCCCACGCGGGTGTTCCCGAGGTCCTGCCCGTGGTTCTTGTCTTGGCCCGGCCTTCTGCTAGAGAGGACGGGCACTTGAATAACCAGTTTGTCCCGATTTTCCGGCCGGAAATGTCGGGAGAGCTTGAAGGAAACGCCGGGGACGACGCGGCAAGGGCAGTGTCGAACAACCGGGTTAATGAGGCCTGAACGGTAAGCCTTTGGCGGCAGAGGCGGGCCGCAATGTCTCGTGAGAGCAGGACATGTCGGTGAAGAAAAAGCCCCTCGTCGTCGTCACCCGCAAGCTGCCCGACTCGATCGAGACGCGAATGCGCGAACTGTTCGACGCGCGGATCAATCTCGACGACACGCCGATGTCGGCGGAGCAGATCGCGGAGGCGGCGCGCACGGCCGACGTGCTGGTGCCGACGGTCACCGACCACATCAGCGCCGACGTCGTCAATCAGCCCGACTGCAAGCTGCGCCTGATCGCGAATTTCGGCAACGGCGTCGACAATATCGATGTCGAGGCTGCGCATGCGCGCGGCATCACCGTCACCAACACGCCGAAGGTGCTGACCGAAGACACCGCCGACATGACCATGGCGCTGATCCTGGCCGTGCCGCGGCGGCTGATCGAAGGCGCCTCGATTCTGACGGAAGGGAAACCCTGGGCGGGCTGGTCGCCGACCTGGATGCTCGGCCACCGCATCGGGGGAAAGCGTCTCGGCATCCTCGGCATGGGCCGCATCGGCCAGGCCGTGGCGCGCCGCGCCCGCGCCTTCGGCCTCCAGATCCACTATCACAATCGCCGGCCGGTGGCGCCGAAGATCGCCGATGAGCTGGGCGCGACCTATTGGGAGAGCCTCGACCAGATGCTGGCGCGGATGGACATCATCTCGGTGAACTGTCCGCATACACCGGCGACCTATCATCTGCTCTCGGCGCGTCGGCTGAAGCTGATCCGCAAGGACGCCTACATCGTCAACACCGCGCGCGGCGAGGTCACCGACGAGGACACGCTGATCAAGCTGATCGAAGCCGGCGAGATCGGCGGCGCCGGCCTCGACGTCTACGAGCACGAGCCCGCGGTCAATCCGAAACTGGTGCGGCTCGCCAAGGCCGGCAAGGTGACGCTACTGCCGCATATGGGCTCGGCCACCATCGAGGGCCGCGTCGAGATGGGCGAGAAGGTGATCATCAACATCCGCACTTTCCTTGACGCGCACAAGCCGCCGGATCGCGTGCTGCCGAGCATGCTCTAAGATCTATTCGTCTTGCGCTTGCGCCAATCTGCGACGAAATCGATGAAGGCGCGCAGTGCCGGTGGCGCCTGGCGCCGGCTCGGATAATACAGGAACGGGCCGGGAAACGGCTCGCACCAATCCTCGAGCAAGCTCACCAGCGCACCGGATTTGAGGGCGTCGCCGACATAACCATCGAGGCTTGCCCAGATGCCCGCGCCGTCGAGCGCGGCGCGCATGGCAACACTCATATTTGTCGAGATCAGCTTGGCGGGCGGATCGACCTTGACGAGCTGACCGCCCTTCTCGAACTCCCAATCGTGCATGACCCCGCTGCTGTAGCGGGCGCGGATGCAATCATGGTCGAGCAAATCCTTCGGATGCCTCGGCTTGCCGCGGCGCGCGACGTACGCAGGCGATGCGACGACGACATAACGCTGCGGTCCGCTCAGCGGGATCGCGACCATGTCCTGCGCAAGATGCTCGCCATAGCGCACGCCGGCATCGAAGCCGGCGCTGACGATGTCGACGAAACCGCTTTCGGAAACGATGTCGAGATCGACTTGCGGGTGCGCCTCGAGAAACGGCCCGACCATCGGCGCCAGCACGAGGTCAACCGCCGGCGGCGGGGCGTTGATGCGGAGGCGGCCCGACGCCACCTCGCGCAGGCCCCGCACCTGATCCAGGGCATCGCCGACGTCGCGCAGGGCGGGCGCCACGCGCGACAATAGCAACTCACCCGCCTCGGTCAGCGCGACGCTGCGGGTTGTGCGGTTCATCAGGCGGACGCCGAGGCGTTCCTCTAGGTCCCGTAGCCGCTGGCTAAGACTCGACACCGACACGCGAATTTCCCGCGCCGCGCGCCGGAAATTGCGGGTGCGGGCGACCACCACGAAGGCGTCGAGATCGCGCAGATCGGGATCAGCCATTGTTCGATATGATGAACAAGCCATTCTGGATTGTCCAGCTTATCGGCGCAATGGAGCGGACGCATATCTGCCCTCGTCACGCGGCGCAATCAGCCCGCCGCCTTTACGAGGAGAGCCATCATGGAACAGCGCAAACTCGGTTCAACCGGCCCCACCGTCTCTGCCATCGGTCTCGGCTGCATGGGCATGTCGGAGGTCTACGGGCCGGCCGATCGCGGCGAGAGCATCGCCACGGTCCACGCGGCGCTCGATGCCGGGATCACGCTGCTCGACACCGGCGACTTCTACGCGATGGGCCACAATGAAATGCTGGTCCGCGAGGCGCTCAGGGACCACCAGCGCGACAAAGTGCAGCTCAGCGTCAAGTTCGGCGCGCTGCGCGGCCCCGCCGGCGAATTCGCCGGCATGGATTGCCGGCCGGCCGCAATCAAGAACTTCCTCGCCTATTCGCTGCAACGGCTCGGCACGGACTACATCGACATCTACCGCCCGGCGCGGCTTGATCCCAACGTTCCCATCGAAGAGACGATCGGCGGCATCGCCGAGATGGTGAAGGCCGGCTACATCAGGCATATCGGCCTGTCCGAAGTCGGCTCCGACACCATCCGCCGCGCGCATGCCGTGCATCCGATCGTCGATCTCCAGATCGAATATTCGCTGATCGCCCGCGGTATCGAGCGCGACATCCTCAAGACCTGCCGCGAGCTCGGCATCGGCATCACCGCCTATGGCGTGCTGTCGCGCGGCCTGATCAGCGGCCATTGGACGAAGGATAGCGGCAAGGTCGGCAGGGACTATCGGCTGATGACGCCGCGCTTCCAGGGTGCGAATCTCGACGCCAATCTCGCGCTGGTCGAGCAGCTGCGCGCGATCGCCACGGACGTCGGGGCAACGCCGGCGCAGGTCGCGATCGCCTGGGTGACGGCGCAGGGCAAGGAGATCGTGCCGCTGGTCGGCGCCCGCACCCGCAACCGTCTCACCGAGGCGCTCGGTGCCACCAAGGTGACGCTGACGCCGGCTCAGCTTGCGGCGCTGGCAAAGGCCTTCCCGCCGGACGTCGCCTCGGGCACGCGCTACGCGGCCGAGCAGATGGCGCATCTCGACAGCGAGAAGCCGGCCACAGCGTAACGGCTGCAATCAGGTGCGATGGGCGCTCAGGTCAGTGATGACCGGCCCATCGCCATTGAGCGGATTGGCCGGATCGCGCGTGTAGCGCAGCGTCTCGAAGCGCATCGCGCGCGCATCGATCATCAGGAGGCGGCCGACCAGGCCGTCGCCGAAGCCGACGATCTCGCGGATCGCCTCCAGCGCCATCATCGAGCCCAGCACGCCGGCGAGCGCACCCATCACACCGGCCTCCGCACAGGCCGGCACCGTGCCGGGCGGCGGCGCCTCCGGGAACAGGCAGCGATAGGTCGGATTGAACGCACCATCCGCGGTCTTCTCATGCGCGCGGATGGTGGTGAGCGAGCCGTCGAACGTACCGAGCGCCGCGGTGATCAGCGGCTTCTTCGCGAAGAAGCAGGCGTCGGAGACCAGATAGCGGGTCGAGAAATTGTCGGAGCCGTCGAGCACGAGATCGTAGTCGCCGATCAGCGAAAGCGCGTTGTCGGCATTGAGCCAGGTGGCGTGACCAACGAAGCGCACATGCGGATTGAGCGCAGCGATGCGCTCGGCGGCGCTTTCGACCTTGTGGCGGCCGATATCGGGCGTCGTATGGATCACCTGGCGCTGAAGGTTCGACAGCGACACCACGTCGTCATCGACCACGCCGAGCGTACCGACGCCCGCGGCGGCCAGATACATCAGGGCCGGCGCGCCGAGCCCGCCGGCGCCGATCACCAGCACGGAGGCCCGCTTCAGCGCAGCCTGGCCCGGGCCGCCGACATCGCGCAGCACGATATGGCGGGCATAGCGTTCGAGTTCGTCCGGGCTCAGCACCTTCTCTACTCCTGAACCACCCCGAGATTGTTCGCGACCAACGAGATGTGCTTCAATGCCATCACGTTCAATGGGCTTGCTGGATTTGTCATGAGATCGATGCTTGCGGCAACACTGATGTTCGCGGCTGCCGCAGGCGCGAACGCCCAGATGACGCCGCCGCAGATCCCCGGCACCAAGCCGAAGACGGTCCAGACCGTTCCGATCCGCCCGCCCGCATTGCAGACGCCGTCGGAGACGGCGGACGCCATGGCGCAGGCGGAGCGGCTGTCGCTCCAGTCCGACCTCGCCTGGGTCGGCGAATATAACGGCGCCATCACCGGCGACGTCAGCGAGCGCATGGTCAACGCGATCAAGGAGTATCAGAAAGCCAAGGGCGGCAAGCCGACCGGTGTGCTCAATCCGCAGGAGCGCGCCGCGCTCGCGGAGACCGCGCGGCGCAAGCAGGAGAGCGTCGGCTGGAAGATCGTGATGGAACCGACCAGCGGCGCACGGCTCGGCATTCCCGGCAAGCTGGTACCGCAGCAGGTCACCGATGCCAACGGCTCGAAATGGACCTCGCCGACCGGCACGGTGCAGGTTCTGCTCAGCCGCCGCAAGGAGGCGAACCCGACCACCGCGATGCTCGCAGAGCTGGAGAAGAAGGAGCCCGCGGGGCGCAAGGTCGACTACACCGTCGTGAAGCCGGACTTCTTCGTGCTGTCGGGACTTCAGGGACTGAAGAAATTTTACGTGCGCGGCACCTTCAAGGGCGACGAGGTCCGCATCATGACGATCCTCTACGACCAGGCCATGGAAAACACCGTCGAGCCGGTCGTGATCGCGATGTCGAGCGCCTTCAATGCGTTTCCGTCTGGTCCGATGGCCGGACCGCCGCCGCGCAAGACGGTCGAATACGGCACCGGCATCGTCGTCAGCGACGACGGCGCGATCATCACCGACCGCCTGGTCACCGACAACTGTCTGGCGATCACGATCGGCGGCTACGGCAATGCCGATCGTCTCGCCGAGGACAAGGAGCACGATCTCGCGCTGCTGCACATCTACGGCGTGCGCGGCCTGAAGCCGCTCAGCCTCGCAGGCGGCGCGGCGAGGACGAATGTCGACATCGTCGGCATCGCGGATCCGCAGAGCCAGGGCGGTGCCGGCGGCGTCTCAAGCCTCAAGGCCGCGCTGGCGCCAGTCACGGCCAGCGATTCCGCACTGTCTCCGCCGCCGGCCGTCGGGTTTTCCGGCAGCCCGGCGATCGATGGCGACGGCAAGTTCGCCGGCATCGCGCTGTTGAAGTCGGCGATGGTTGCGGGACCCGCGACAGCGGTGCCGGCGTCACAGGCCGTGATGGTGTCCGCGGAGGCTGTCCGCGATTTCCTGAAGGCGAATGGTGTCACGACGAACGGCACGTCGACGGATGCGAAGGCGGCCGTCGTGCGTGTGATCTGCGTACGGAAGTAGACTGGCGCGTCAAGCAGAGCAGCCAAAACTTGCTTGAGTGGCTTCGCCGCAACGGAGTCACGGAAGGCATGATAGCCTCCTCCGGTCGCCGGCACCACGCGGCTGGACGGGAGGAATTCATGAAAACCTATCAGCTTTATATCAACGGCCAGTATGTCGACCCCGCCAATGGCGAATGGTTCGATTCGATCGACCCCTATCAGGGCAAGCCCTGGGCAAAGATCCCGCGCGGCTCGGCCGCGGATGCCGACAAGGCGGTGAAAGCCGCCGACGAGGCGATGTGGCGCGGCCCGTGGTCGAAGATGACGGCCTCGGCACGCGGCAAGGTCATGCGCAAGCTCGGCGATCTCGTGGCGGCAAATGCGGAGCGTCTTGCCGAGATCGAAGTGCGCGACAACGGCAAGCTCATGGCGGAGATGCTGGGCCAGCTCCGCTATCATCCCGAATGGTGGTGGTATTTCGGCGGCCTCGTCGACAAGCTGGAAGGCGGCCTCGTGCCGATCGACAAGGCCGATACCTTCGCCTACACGACGCATGAGCCTGTCGGCGTCGTTGCCGCGCTGACCGCCTGGAACTCCCCGCTTCTGTTCGTCGCATGGAAATGCGCAGCAGCGCTCGCGGCCGGCTGCGCCGTCATCGTCAAGCCATCGGAATTCACGTCGGCCAGCACTTTGGAATTCGCGGCCTTGACGAAGGAGGCCGGGATTCCGGATGGAATCTTCAACGTGGTGACAGGCTTCGGTCCCGAGATCGGTAGCGAGCTGATCTCGCATCCCGGCGTCGCCAAGATCACCTTCACAGGCTCGGACACGACCGGCGCCAGGGTCTACGAGACCGCCGCGCGCAGCCTGAAACGAGTGTCGCTCGAACTCGGAGGCAAGTCTCCCAATATCGTCTTCGAGGATGCCGATCTCTCTGCGGCCGCCGCCGGCGCGGTCTCCGGCATCTTCGCGGCGACAGGCCAAACCTGTATCGCCGGATCTCGCCTTCTGGTGCAGCGCTCGATCAAGGACAAATTCGTGGAACGCCTGCTGGAGCTAGCACGCTCCGCCAAGATCGGCGATCCCATGAAGCCGGACACCAATATCGGCCCGATCACCACGCCCGCGCAGTACAAGAAGGTGCTGGACTATATCGACATCGCGAACGCCGAAGGCGCACGCTGCCTGCTCGGTGGAAAGCCGGCCTCCGGCGAAGGCATCACCGGTGGCCAGTTCGTCGAGCCGACGATTTTCGCCGATGTCGACAACACCATGCGGATCGCGCGCGAGGAAGTCTTCGGTCCGGTGCTCTCGATCATCGCCTTCGACACCGAGGAAGACGCCATTCGCATCGCGAACGACACGATCTACGGCCTTGCGGCAGGCATCTGGACCCGCGACCTCGCGCGTGCCGTGCGGGTGCCGAAGCAACTGCGCGCCGGAACCGTGTGGGTGAACACCTATCGGGCCATCAGCTACATGATGCCGTTCGGCGGCATGAAGCATTCCGGCGTCGGTCGCGAGAGCGGCATCCACGCTGTGCGCGAATATCTGGAGACAAAGAGCGTCTGGATCTCGACCGCGCAGGATGTTCCGGCCAACCCGTTCGTCATGCGCTGAAGAGTCGCGAAGCCGCGGAGCACTCCCATCTCTCCCGCTTGCGGGGGGCGGCGCGAAGCGCCGGGTGGGGGCTCTCTCCAGAGGGAGCATCTCGATCGCGGAAGCACCCCAGCCCTCCCCGCAAGCGGGAGAGTACCTTCTTCGTCCCAGCTAGCCCAGCCTGAACCTAACCCCGCTGCGCGCGAGGCCGCCGGAGATGCCGACCGGCGTGCCGTCGGCGCGCCAGCAGGCGGCGCCGGTCATGGAGCCGTCGTCGTCGAAGGCGATGCCATTCATGCCGCCGGCCACCGTCGCGACGGCGTCGACCCTGTGGCCCATACTCGCGAGCTTCGCCCGCACGCTCTCCGGCACTGCCTGCTCGACCTCGAGCGCATTGCCCTCGGTCCACACGCGCGGCGCCTCGACCGCCTCCTGCAAGCTCATGCCGTGGTCGATCAAATTGACCAGCGCCTGCATCGCGCTGGGGAAGATGCGCTTGCCGCCGGGCAGGCCGAGCGCATAGCGCAGCTTGCCGTCGCGTAGCGCCATCATCGGTGACATCGAGGTGGTGACACGCTTGCCCGGCGCCAGCGACAGCGCATGGCCGGGACGCGGATCGAACAGGTTCATGTAGTTGTTGGCGATCGCGCCGAGGCCGGGGATCAATATCTTCGCGCCGAAGAGATTGTTGATGGTCTGCGTGGTCGCGACCACGTTGCCGGAGGTATCCGCGGCCGTCATGTGCGTGGTGTGCGCGCCTTCGAGCTGCGACACGCCGGCGCCCCAGGCCTGCGCGCGCGCCGGATCGATGGCGCAGCGCCGCTCTTCGGCATAGGCCTTCGAGGTCAGCCGCTCCACGGGCACGCCGACATAGTCAGGATCGCCGCTTGCCGCGGCGCGATCGGCAAAGGCGATCTTCAGGACTTCGGCAAGGTAGTGGATGGTCTCGGGCGTGCCGAAGCCAAGACTTTCGATGTCGTAGCCCTCCAGGATGTTCAGCATTTGCGCGATATGCACGCCAGAAGCCGCAGGCGGTGGTGGCCCAAGGATGGTCCAGCCGCGATAGTCGGCGCGGATCGGCTGCCGCTCGACGGTCTTGTAGTTGGTCAGGTCGGCACGGCGGATGAAGCCGCCGGTCTTCTCCATGTAATCGACGAGGATGTCGCCGAGCGGCCCCTCATAGAGCGCCTTCTCGCCGTGATCGGCGATATAGCGCAGCGTCTCGGCATATTCGGCCTGCACCACCCTCTCGCCGACCTTCAGCAGCTCGCCGTTCGGCAGGAAGACCGCCGCGATCGGCTTGTCCTTGCGCATCTCCGCGGCGCTCTCGCCGATGCATTCGTGCAGGTAGGGCGTCGCCGCATAGCCGCGCGCGGCATGCTTGATCGCGGGCTGCATGACATCGGAGAGTGGCATGGTGCCGAACCGGCGCAGCGTCTCGCACCAGGCTTTTAGCGAGCCCGGCACCGCAACCGCCTTCGGGCCGTTGAGATTCTCGTTGCCGACGGTGTCGAACACGTCATGCACCGAGCCTGGCTTGGACGTGTAAGTATCTTCGCGCACAGCCGACGGCACCGTGCTCTGGCCGTCGATGAAGCGATGGCTGCCGTCGGCGAGCCGGATGTGGGCCATGCCGCCGCCGATGATGCCGACCATCATCGGCTCGACCACGGTCAGCGTGAACAGCGTTGCGATGGCGGCGTCGATTGCATTGCCGCCGGCAGCCAGCATCTCCGCGCCGGCGCTGGAGGCCAGCGGATGGTTGCTGACCACCATGCCGCGGCTCGAGACCGCCGGCATTTTCTGGCATTCAAAGGTGGTTGCCGTCCGGTCCCGCCAATTGCTGCTCATGCTGCTTGTCCCTCTTATTCGCGGCGGCGAGCACATCATACGCACAACTACGGGTCCAGTATTGGTACGGATTAGCTGGCATCCCCTATTCTGCCATCATCATTACCGTTGATTCGGACATCCGCGATCCCCTTTGGATCGGGCCGGGCACGTCCTGAGCGAGAACAGCTCAGCATCGAGAAGCGATGCGCGTTCGCGTGGCGTTACCCAAGACCCAAGCATTCCAAAGGAATCATCTTCCATGCATACGATCGTACTGGCCACCCAAAAGGGTGGCAGCGGCAAGAGCACGCTTGCCATCGGCCTCGCGCTGGCAGCCAGGCAGGCCGGCTTCACCGTCCGCCTGATCGAGACCGACCCGCAGGGCACCCTGTCCAACTGGCAGCGCCGCCGCAGCAATGAGGACCCTGTCGTCGAGCCGATCTATCACGCCGCCCATATCGAGCCGCGCCTGAAAATGCTGGCGGACAGCGGCCTCCAGCTTGCGATCGTCGACACCGCGGCCGGCCTCAGCGCTGCAACCACCGCCGCGATCCGTCATTCAGATCTCTGTCTGATCCCGGCCCGTCCGAGCGTCGCCGACATCGAGGCGACAGTCTCCACGCTCAGCGTCGCGCGCGCCTGGAAGCGGCCCTACGGCTTCGTGCTGAACCAGACCCCGATCCGCGGCCAGCGCATCGACAATGCGGCCGACGTGCTTGCCGAAGAGGCATCGCTCGATCTCGCCGACGTGCTCGCGCGCCCGCTGATCGTGATGCGCAACGACCACCAGGACTCGCTCGCCGCCGGCCTCGCCGTCAGCGAATTCGCGCCGAACGGCAAGTCGGCGGACGAGATCCGCCGCCTCTGGCGCTGGATCGAGACAAGGCTCGACCTCGAGGTCACGACCAATCGGCTGATCGACCAGGTGATCTCGGCCGCGGACGGCATGCTGCACGTCGCCGGCGAACGCGCGTCGGGCGAGATCACGGCACTGGCGTCCTGAGCGGGGCGATCGCTCCGCCGGCAGTCGGACTCTTCGCCCTCCGGTCGAAGCGCCAAAGCGACGAAGCAATCCGGCCACCAGCCCGGCCGGATTGCTTCGCTTCGCGCTTTTCAGGCGGGAATACGGGCCCTCACTTTTGACATTTCGGGCACCAGAAGGTCGATCGCCCATTCTGGGTGAAGCGCTTCACGGTGCCGCCGCAGCCCGGCGTCTTGCAGGTCTCGCCCTCGCGGTCATAGACCTTGAAGGAGTGCTGGAAGTAGCCGAGCTCGCCCGACGTCTGGCGATGGTCGCGCAGCGACGAGCCGCCGGCCTTGATGGCGTCATTGAGCACGGTGTGAATCGCGCCGACCAGCCGCTTGGCGTGATCGGTCGGCTCGCCCTTCTTGGTCGCGAGTGTGGCGGCGATCCGCCGCGGCGACAGATGCGAGCGATGCAGCGCCTCGCAGACATAGATGTTGCCGAGCCCTGCCACCACGCGCTGGTCGAGCAGCGACGCTTTGAGGCTCGTGGTCTTGCCGGCGCATGACCGCGCCAGCATCGCGGCATCGAATTCATTGCCGAGCGGCTCGGGGCCAAGCCCGCGCAGCAATGGCTCCTCATCGAGCGCGTTGCGCGCGATCACTTTCATGTAACCGAAGCGGCGCGGATCGTTGAACACGATGTCGGCGCCCGAGGACATCCGAAACAGCACGTGGTCGTGCGTGCTGTCCTTGCCGCGCGGATAGTGAAACTCGCCCGGCGCCGCCTCGTTGTCCGGCTTGATGACACGGAACGAGCCCGACATGCCCAGATGCATCAGCAGCACGTCGCCGGAGGCGAGATCGGCCATGAGATATTTTGCGCGGCGGCCGAGCCCCGTGACGATCTGGCCCTGGAGCCGGGCCACGAAATCCGGCTGAAAAGGGAAGCGAAGATCGGCCCGGCGGGCCTCGGCATTGAGGATCCTGGCGCCCTCCATGACGGGCTGGAGGCCGCGGCGGACGGTCTCGACTTCGGGCAATTCGGGCATGGTCAGGCATTCACCTTATGAGGGCAGTGTGATAGCGCCATTGCGGCGGCCGCGCTATGGTCCGCCTCGCGGAGTAGAGTAATGGATCGGCCGGGCGACACCACGCATTTTGGTTTCAGGGACGTCCCCCTGGGCGACAAGCAGACGCTGGTGAACGATGTGTTTCACAGCGTTGCCTCGCGTTACGACCTGATGAACGACCTGATGTCGGCCGGCCTGCACCGGGTCTGGAAAGACATCATGATCAACACGCTCGATCCGCCCAGGAGCGACCGGCCGTTCGCGCTGCTCGACGTCGCCGGCGGCACCGGCGACATCGCCTTCCGCGCCGCCAAGGCGGCGGGCCCCGGCTTCCACGCCACGATCTGCGACATCAACGCCAACATGCTGGCCGTGGGGCGGGAGCGCGCTGCGAAGCGGCATCTGGAGACCCAGGTCGACTTCGTCGAAGGCAATGCCGAAGCGCTCGCCTTCGCCGATCGCAGCTTCGACGCGTATACGATCGCTTTCGGCATCCGCAACGTGCCGCGGATCGATCTCGCCCTGCGCGAGGCCTATCGCGTGCTGAAGCCGGGCAGCCGCTTCCTGTGCCTGGAATTCTCCACCGTCGAGGTACCCGGGCTCGACCGCCTCTATGACCTGTTCTCCTTCAACGTGATCCCGCCGCTCGGCCGGATGGTGACGGGCGACGCCGAGTCCTATCAATATCTCGTCGAATCGATCCGCAAGTTTCCGAAGCCCAACGCCTTCGCCGACATGATCCGCGATGCCGGCTTCGCCCGCGTGAGCTGGCAGACATTGTCCGGCAGCATCGTCGCACTGCATTCGGGCTGGCGTTTGTGATCTCTGCCATCACCCACATTGCGCGCCTGACCCGCGCCGCGTTCGTGTTTGCGCGTGAGGGCGTGTTCGGTTCCGTCGATCCGGGTCTGGTGCCGCCGCCCGGACAGCTCGCGCTGAAGCTTGCACGCCTCATCGAGCGGCGCGGCCCCAAGCACGGACCGCGACTGTCGCGCGCGCTGACCCGGATGGGGCCCGCTTATCTGAAGCTCGGGCAATTCCTGGCGACGCGCCCCGACGTCGTCGGCGTCGTCATTGCGCGCGACCTCGAAAGCCTCCAGGACCGGCTGCCGCCGTTTCCGCAGGAAGACGCCGAAGCCGCGATCGCAACGTCGCTGGAGCGTCCGCTGAAGGACGTGTTCGTGAGCTTCGGGCCGCCGGTCGCAGCCGCTTCGATCGCACAGGTGCATCGCGGCGAGGTGCTGCGCGACGGCATCCGCAAGCCGGTCGCGATCAAGGTGCTGCGGCCCAACGTGGCCTCGCGTTTCCGGCGCGACCTCTCCGATTTCTTCTTCGTCGCGCACAGGGCCGAGATCTATTCGGCCGAGGCGCGGCGCCTGCGCCTGGTCGAAGTCGTCAACACCATGTCGCGGTCGGTGGCCATGGAGATGGACTTGCGGCTAGAGGCGGCTGCGCTGTCCGAGATGGCGGAGAATACGCAGGACGATCCGGATTTCCGCGTTCCCACGGTCGACTGGGACCGCACCACGCACAACGTGCTGACGCTGGAATGGATCGACGGCATCGCGCTGAACGATCATGCGCGGTTGCGGGAAGCGAAGGTCGACCTGCCCGATCTCGGCCGCAAGGTCATCCAGAGTTTTCTGCGACACGCGCTGCGCGACGGCTTCTTCCACGCCGACATGCATCCGGGCAACCTGTTCCTGGACGATGCGGGGCGTCTGGTCGCAATCGATTTCGGCATCATGGGCCGGCTGGGATTGAAGGAGCGGCGCTTCCTCGCCGAGATCCTGCTCGGCTTCATCACCCGCGACTATCGCCGCGTGGCGGAAGTTCATTTCGAGGCCGGCTACGTGCCCTCGCACCATTCGGTCGAGAACTTTGCGCAGGCGATCCGCGCCATCGGCGAGCCGATCCACAACCGCACCGCCGAGGAAATCTCGATGGCGCGGCTGCTCACGCTGCTGCTCGAGGTCACCGGGCTGTTCGACATGCGCACCCGGCCCGAACTGATCCTGCTCCAGAAGACCATGGTGGTGGTCGAGGGCGTGGCACGCGGCTTCGACCCCAGGCTCGACATCTGGAAGACCGCCGATCCCGTGGTGCGCGAATGGATCCAGCGCAATCTCGGACCCATTGGCCGGGTGCAGGGCGCGCTCGCTGGCAGCGGCGACCTCGCCCGCGTCCTGATGAACGTGCCCGACATCGCCGCCCGCTCGGTCAAGGTGCTGGAGCAGCTCGAGATCATGACGCGGGAGGGCCTGCGGCTGTCGCCGGAGAGCATCGCGGCGATGGGCCGCAGCGAGGGCCGCAAGAACCGGTGGCGCACCGTGGCGCTCTGGATCATCGCCGCGACCTTCATCGGCATCCTGATCGCCGTCCGGAATCTATGATTGCACTGCAATCATAGAAATGATAGCATCGCTATCATTTCGTGCTGGAGGGCGTCATGGCGAGCCTGACCATCCGCAAGCTCGACGAGAACGTCAAAACCTATTTGCGCCTGCGCTCGGCCAAGAACCGCAGGTCGGTCGAGGAAGAGGTCCGGGTCATCCTCCGCGAGCTGATCGAGGGCCGCGAGGAGCCGCTGACGCCATTGGCGGCGCCGCCCGATGTCGCTGCTCCGGCCCCCACCTCCCAGCGCACCAGCGCCCTTCCCGAGGCCAGCGTCACCCTGATCATCGGCGGCGGGATCGCGGCCTATAAGTCCCTCGACCTGATCCGCCGGCTGAAGGAACGTCGCATCGAGGTCCGCTGCGTGCTGACCAAGGCAGCACAGCAGTTCGTCACCTCGCTGGCCGTCAGCGCGCTCTCGCATGAGCGCGTCTACACCGACCTGTTCGACCCCCAGAGCGAATTCGATGCGGGCCATATCCGGCTGGCGCGGGACTGCGACCTGATCGTGGTGGCGCCGGCAACCGCCGACCTGATGGCCAAGATGGCTCACGGCCATGCCGATGATCTCGCCAGCGCCATCCTGCTCGCCACCAACCGCAGGATCCTGCTGGCGCCGGCGATGAATCCGCTGATGTGGAACAACGCGGCGACGCGGCGCAACGTGGCGCAGCTTCAGCGCGACGGCGTGGTGCTGATCGGGCCCAATTCCGGCGAGATGGCGGAAGCCGGCGAAGCCGGCGTCGGCCGCATGTCCGAGGCGATCGAGATCGCCGCTGCCGCCGAGCGCCTGCTGCGGCCGCCGGTGCCACGCCCGCTCGCCGGCAAGCGCGTGCTGATCACCGCGGGTCCCACGCATGAGCCGATCGATCCGGTCCGCTACATCGCCAACCGCTCCTCCGGGAAGCAGGGCTTTGCCATTGCGGCGGCCGCGCAAGCCGCGGGCGCCGAGGTGATTCTGGTGAGCGGCCCGGTCGATCTCGACGATCCCGACGGCGTCACGGTCAAGCATGTGGAGTCGGCACGGCAGATGCTGGAGCACGTCCAGGCGTCGCTTCCCGTCGACATCGCGATCTTCGCGGCCGCCGTCGCAGACTGGCGCGTCGCCAATGAAGGCGAGCAGAAGCTGAAGAAGACGTCCGCCGGCATGCCGCCGCTCCAGCTCGTCGAGAACCCCGACATCCTCGCCACGATCTCGAAGCTGATCGGCAAACGCCCGCCGCTCGTGATCGGCTTTGCCGCCGAGACCGAGCACCTCATCGACAACGCCAAGTCCAAGCTACAGCGCAAGGGCTGCGACTGGATCGTCGCAAACGACGTCTCGCCCGCAACCGGCGTGATGGGCGGCGACCGCAACACCGTTCATCTGATCAGCCGCAAGAATGGTGAGATCGCGGTTGATTCCTGGCCGGTGATGACCAAGGAACAGGTCGCCACCGAACTGATTGCGCATGTCGTAAAGAGCGTGGCCGACAAATCTCTGGAGCCCGCATCTTGAGCACGACAGTCACGGTCGAACTGCAACGCCTGGCCCATGCCGATGGCCTGCCGCTGCCCGCCTATCAGACGGCCGAGGCCGCCGGCCTCGACCTGATGGCGGCGGTTGCGGAGGACGAGCCTCTGACGCTCGCGCCCGGCAAGTATGCGCTGGTGCCAACGGGGCTCGCGATCGCATTGCCGGCCGCGTACGAGGCGCAGGTGCGGCCGCGCTCCGGGCTCGCCGCCAAGCATGGCGTCACCGTGCTGAACTCGCCCGGAACCATCGATGCGGACTACCGCGGCGAGATCAAAGTCATCCTGATCAATCACGGCGACGCTCCCTTTGTGATCAAGCGCGGCGAGCGCATCGCGCAGATGGTGATCGCGCCCGTGGTGCAGGCCACGCTGGTTCCGGTGGCCGCGCTGTCGGCGACGCATCGCGGCGACGGCGGTTTCGGCTCGACCGGCCGCTAACACGCCGCAATTCCACCCGAATCACCGCGGGACCATGGGCGGGAACCGCGCGGCCGGCATTTTTGTGGGGCCGCCTTTGCGTTCACGATCTGGACTCTTACCGGTCGAGTCAGCTTAAGGATATTGTCCTTTGATTCGCGTGCGGCGGGGGAAAGTCGTCGCGCGTAAATTCGTGCGGTCTTGGGGCAATTATGTCAGGCGTGATCGTGTCGATGCGTCGGACGCTGCTGTCGTGCACACCGCTGGCGCGCAACGGCCTATTTGGGAGCGCCCTCGCGGCGTTGCTGCCGGCTGCGCCGGCTCAGGCCGCCGACCTCGTCGACACACTCTCCATAATGCTGGACTTCAACCGGCAGGAAATCGCGGTGCTGACCACCGCGCTGGCGCTGCTCGGCTTCTCGGTCGTGGCCGCGATCCTGTTGATGCGCACGCGCGTCCGCACGGCGAAGAACGAGGCGCGGCTGCACGCGCGGATCGCGGAACTGCAACTCCAGGCCGACCGCTTCGGCGCATTGCTGTTCGCCGAGCCGCAGATCCTGATCTCCTGGCCGGCCGGCGACAACCGCGCGCAGATCTCCGGTGACATCTCCATGGTGCTGCCGCGCGACTCATCTCCGCAGCGCGTCCTCGCTTTCGGAACCTGGCTGCCGCCGGAACCGGCACTCCGGATGGATCACGCCGTCGATGCCCTTCGCGACCATGGCGACGGGTTCCAGCTCACCCTGACCACCGCCAATGGCCACACGCTCGAGGCCATCGGCCGTGCCATCGGCGGCCAGGCCATCGTCAGGATTCGCGAACTCTCAGGCCTGCGGCGCGAACTGGCTGAGACCAGCCTCCACCACAAGGCGCTGCTCGACGAGACCGAGATGCTGCGCGGCTTTGCCGCGGCGGCCCCGTGGCCGATCTGGGCCAAGGCCGAGAACGGCGCGCTGGCCTACGCCAACCCCGCCTATGTGCGCGCGACCGAGGCAACCAGCGTCACCGACGCCTACGACCGCAAGCTCGAACTGCTCGACAGCGCCGACCGCACCGCCATGGAGCGCAGCCTGAAGGAGGCAGCTCACTTCACCTCGCGGCTGCCGATCGTGATCGGCGGCGAGCGCCGCATCTATGACGTGCGCGCCGTCAATGTCGGCGGCGGCAGCGTCGGCGTTGCGATCGACGCCAGCGAGGCGGATGCGCTGAGCTCGGCGCTGGTCCGCATGGCGGAAGCGCACCGCCGCACGCTGGACCAGCTCTCCTCGGGCGTTGCCGTGTTCGACGGCCAGCGGCGGCTCGCCTTCTATAACGACTCCTACCGGCGACTGTGGGATCTCGACCGCACTTTCCTCGACAGCAATCCCGATGATTCCAGCGTGCTCGACCAGCTCCGCGCCGCACGCAAGCTGCCGGAGCAGCCGGACTTCCGCGCCTGGAAGGCAAAACTGCACGAGGCCTATCGCGCGGTCGAGGCCGCCCAGGACACCTGGTTCCTGCCCGACGGTCGCGCGCTCTCCGTCGTCACCACGCCGAACCCGGAAGGCGGCGTCACCTATCTGTTCGACGACGTCACCGAGAGCCTCGACCTTGCCCGGCGCTTCGACGGCCTGATCCGGGTCCAGCGCGAGACGCTGGACAGCCTCGCCGAGGGCGTGGCGGTGTTCGGCAGCAACGGCAAGGCGCAGTTGTTCAACCCGGCCTTTGCCCGGATGTGGAAATTGTCGAACGAGGCGCTGCGCGAGGAGCCGCATATCCAGACCGTCGAAGGCTGGTGCCATCAGCTGTTCGACGATCCCGTCGTCTGGCGCCAGATCCGCGAGGCCATCACCTCGATCGAGAACCGCGGCGACGTGCCGCTGAAGCTGGAGCGCAAGGACGGCAGCGTGCTCGATGGCATGATCCGGCCGCTGCCAGACGGCGCGACCATGCTGACGTTCCAGGACATCACCGACACCGAGAATGTCGAGCGGGCGCTGCGCGAACGCAACGAGGCGCTGGAAGCGGCCGACCAAATGAAGGTGGATTTCGTCCACCACGTCTCCTACGAGCTGCGCTCGCCGCTCACCACCATCATCGGCTTCGCGCACTTCCTCAGCGATCCCTCGACCGGGCCGCTGACGCCGAAACAGGCCGAATATCTCGACTACGTCACCAAATCGACCAATGCGCTGCTGGCGCTGACCAACAACATCCTCGATCTCGCGACCATCGACGCCGGCGCGATGAAGCTGGAACTCGGCCCGGTCGACGTCAGCAAGGCCATCGAGCTCGCCGCCGAGGGTATCCAGGACCGGCTCGCCACCGACCGCATCCGCCTCAAGGTCGAGATCGCGCCCGATGTCGGCAGCTTCGTCGGCGACGAGAAACGCGTGGTGCAGGTGCTCTATAACCTCCTCGCCAACGCCGTCGGGTTTTCTCCACAGGATTCGGCCGTCGGCATCAGCGCGCGCCGCACCGAGCGCAGCGTGGTCTTCACAGTGACAGATTCCGGGCCTGGAATACCTGCCGACATGAAGGACAAGGTGTTCAACTGGTTCGAAAGCCGTTCGCAGGGCTCGCGTCACCGCGGGGCCGGACTCGGCCTGTCGCTGGTGCGCTCCTTCGTCGAGCTGCATGGCGGCAGGGTGCGGGTGGATTCGATCGTCGGCAGGGGTACGGTCGTGATCTGCGACTTCCCGACCGACCAGGCGGCGCATCGCGACGCCGCCGAATGACCATACCGGCCACATTCTCCGTCGCTCTTGTCAACGAGACGGCCACCGCGCAGCTGATGGCCGATCTCGCGTTGCTGGTCGGACCTGGCGACCTCATCACGCTGTCGGGCGATCTCGGTGCCGGCAAGACCGCAGCGGCGCGCGCCATGATCCGCTATCTCGCCGATGATGAGGCGCTGGAAGTGCCGAGCCCGACCTTCACGCTGGTGCAGGGCTATGAGCTGCCGCCCTTCCCGGTGCTGCACGCCGATCTCTACCGCGTGGAAGACGAGAGCGAGCTCGAGGAGATCGGACTGTCGCCGCTACCGGAAGGCACGCTCGTGCTGATCGAATGGCCGGAGCGCGCGCCGTCGGCGATGCCCGAGGACCGCATTGACATCGCGCTGACGCACCGGCCGGCGCAGGGCTCGACCGCGCGCGCCGCCGACATCACCGGCTACGGCAAGGGCGCCGCCCAAGTCGCGCGCCTGAAGGCGCTGCGCGAATTCCTCAATGCGTCCGGCTATATCGACGCGACGCGCCGGCGCATGAACGGCGACGCCTCGACCCGTTCCTATGCGCGGCTGATGCGCGACGACGGCGTCGTCATCCTCATGAATTTTCCGCAGCGGCCGGACGGGGCCGCGATCTACAATGGGAAATCCTACAGCGCCGCGGTGCATCTCGCCGAGAACGTCAAACCCTTCGTTGCCATCGATGAGGGCCTGCGTGCGCAGGGCATCTCCGCGCCCGTGATCCACCACGCCGATCTCGACCACGGCTTCCTGATCACCGAGGATTTTGGCAGCGAAGGGGTGATCGAAGGCGATCCGGCCCAGCCGATCGCCGAGCGCTATGAAGCGGCGACCGACATGCTGGCCGCGCTGCACGCGAAGACACTGCCGGAGACGCTGAAGCTGGCAGGAGATGCGATCTACACCATTCCGGTCTTTGATACCGACGCACTCCTGATCGAAATCGGATTGATGCCGGAGTGGTATCTGCCCGACCGCAATGCTCCGCTCAGTGACGATTTACGCGCCGAATTCTTCGCGATGTGGCGCGAGCTGTTGCAGAAGCCGATGGCCGCGCCGAAAACCTGGGTGCTGCGCGACTTCCACTCGCCCAATATGATCTGGCTTGCCGACCGCGCCGGCATCGAGCGTGTCGGCGTGATCGATTTCCAGGACACCGTGCTCGGCCCGAAGTCCTACGACGTCGTGTCGCTGCTCCAGGACGCCCGCATCGACGTGCCCGAAAGCCTCGAGCTGACGCTGCTGTCGCGCTACATCAAGACGCGCCGCACGCAGGACGCAAACTTCGATCCGGCCGGCTTCGCCGAGCTCTACGCCATCATGTCGGCGCAGCGGAACACGCGGCTGCTCGGCACCTTTGCCCGGCTCAACCGCCGCGACGGCAAGCCGCACTACCTGCGTCACCAGCCGCGGATCTGGACCTACCTGCAACGCTCGCTGGCCCATCCTGCGCTGGCCCATTTGCGCGACTGGTACCTCGCCAACGTTCCGCCGCCACCATCCTGACGAGAGGCCCGATTTACCGGCTGTTAGCCAAGGCGCCCGTAGTCTGGGCGGCGGGGCAGCCGGATAAGAACGGGGCTGGAGCAAGGACAGATGGCGGCGAGGACCGATCAGCGCGGCGGCAACCGGGTTGTCTTCGAGCGCGGGATACCGGCCCAGATGATGGGGATCGACGGCACCTGGCGGCGCGACTGCACCATGGAGGACGTCTCCGAGACCGGCGCCAAGCTGACCATCGACGGCTCCGTCGAAGGCTTGCATCTGAGGGAATTCTTTCTGCTGCTGTCGTCGACCGGACTTGCGTACCGGCGCTGCGAGCTTGCCTGGGTCAATGGCGACCAGATCGGCGTCAATTTCCTCAAGCTGGGCGACAGGAAGAAAAAGGTGCGTTCCACATCCGTTGGAGCGTGACGGCAACACCCGTCGTACAAACGTCACGTCGGGTGATTAAGGCGGTCGAGGCTCGCCGAACCGTGCTAGGATTGCTGCGACCGCGAAATTCGAGAGTCTGAGAAAGCCTGGGATGTCCGTCAAACCGACCAAAGCCATGGTGCTCGCCGCAGGGCTTGGTCTGCGCATGCGTCCATTGACGGACAAGATGCCGAAGCCGCTGGTGTCGGTGGCCGGGCAACCCCTGCTCGATCATGTGCTCGACAAGCTCGACCAGGCCGGCGTGACCGAAGCGGTCGTCAATGTGCACTATCTGCCGGACCAGATCATCAATCACGTCGCGGGCCGCCAGCAGCCGCGCGTGACCATTTCGGACGAGCGTGACCAGGTGCTCGGCACCGGCGGCGGCGTGGTCAAGGCGCTGCCGCTGCTGGGCAACGCACCGTTCTTCCATGTCAATTCCGACACGCTGTGGATCGACGGCGTGCGCTCGAATCTCGCACGGCTTGCCGAGAACTTCGATCCCGCGCGGATGGACATCCTGCTCTTGATGGCGCCAACCGCAACCAGCATCGGCTACAGCGGTCGCGGCGATTACGGCATGCTGCCCGACGGCGCCCTGCGCAAGCGCAAGGAAAAAGAGGTCGTTCCGTTCGTCTATGCGGGCGCGGCGATCCTGTCACCGTCGATCTTCGCCGACGCGCCGAAGGGCGAGTTCTCGCTGACGAAGATGTTCGACCGCGCCAATGATCAGGAGCGGCTGTTCGGGCTGCGGCTCGACGGCGTCTGGATGCATGTCGGCACGCCCGACGCCGTGCACGCGGCGGAAGAGGCGTTTCTGGAGAGCGTGGTCTAGCGCTGCGCCGCTCGTGGCATCGTCATGCCCCGCGAAGGCGGGGCATCCGGTACGCCGCGGCTTCTCCATTGAATCTCTACCGTCTCTGGAATACTGGATCATCCGCCTTCGCGGATGATGACAGCGCGGAAAAAAGCGCCAGAATCGTAGGGTGGGCAAAGCGAAGCGTGCCCACCGCTTAAGCTGAAACCCGGACGCGAGATGTGGTGGCACGGCGCAAGCGCGCCTTTGCCGACCCCATGAGATGCTGCGAACAACGGGGAACACCTTGGTCTCGCGCATGACCATTTGAGGCTCCCTCCCTATATTGGCGCCTGATTCCCGAATCAGGCAGCCCATGCGCGTTTACAGCGTTCCAGTCTCAGTTCCATTCCTGCGCACGGTCGTGTCGGCTCTGCTCGACGGCCGGCTGGTCGAGGGATTCGAGGCGCGGAAGGAGCCGGCGCGACTTGCCGACGCCATGCTGTATCTCCCGACCCGGCGCGCGATGCGCGTCGTCCGTGAGATCTTCCTTGACGAGATGAAGGCGGACGCGGCGGTCCTGCCGCGCATCGTCGCGCTCGGCGATATTGACGAGGATGCGCTGGCCTTCGCTGACGAGGCTGAGCAGTTTTCCGGCGCGACACCGCTCGACATTCCACCGCGGCTCGGCGAGCTCGAGCGGCGGCTGACGCTGGCGCGGCTGGTCGCGGCCTGGGCCACGGGTCCGGTGCTGGCGCCTTTGGTCGTCGGCGGCCCCGCTTCGACGCTCGCACTCGCCGGCGATCTCGCGCGCCTGATAGATGACATGGTCACGCGCGGCGTCGACTGGAGCGCGCTCGATGGCCTCGTGCCGGACCAGCTCGACCAATACTGGCAGCATTCGCTCGAATTCCTGCGCATCGCGCGCATCGCCTGGCCCAATCATCTCGCCGAAATCAACAGGATCGAGCCCGCGGCACGGCGCGATCTTCTGATTGCGGCGGAAGCAAAACGGCTGACCGCGCATCCCGCGGGTCCCGTGATCGCGGCCGGCTCGACCGGCTCGATGCCGGCCACCGCAAAATTCCTCCATGCCGTCGCTTCGCTCCCGCATGGCGCGGTGGTGCTGCCGGGCCTCGACACCGATCTCGACGAGGACGCGTGGCGGATCATCGGCGGCGTGCGCGATGCGCTCGGCAAGTTCGCGGAACATCCGGCCTCGAACCATCCGCAATATGCCATGCACGCGCTGTTGCAGCGGTTCGGCATAAAGCGCAGCGATGTCGAACTCCTTCAGCCGGCGGCGGAAGGCGGCCGCGATCTCCTGGCGTCCGAATCGATGCGGCCATCCGCCAAGACGGAGATCTGGCACGATCGGCTGAAGCAGCCTGACGTGGCCGCCAGGATCGCCGGCGGCATGACGAATCTCGCGGTCGTCGAGGCACCCAACCCCGAGATGGAAGCGCTCGCGATCGCCATCGCGATGCGCGAGGCGCGCCATCTCGACAAATCGGCGGCGCTGGTGACGCCGGACCGCGCGCTGGCGCGGCGGGTGATGGCCGCGCTGACTCGATGGGATCTCGCCTTCGACGATTCCGGCGGCGACGTGCTGATGGAAACCTCCGCCGGCATCTTTGCGCGCCTCGCGGCGGAGGCGGCGACCAAAGGTTTGGAACCACCGACGCTGCTGGCGATGCTGAAGCACCCGCTGTGCCGGCTCGGCCGCGCAACGGGCGCGTGGAAAATGGCCATCGAAGGCCTGGAGCTCGCGGTGTTGCGCGGCACGCGGCCGCCAGCGGGCACGGCCGGCCTGATACGCGAATTCAACCGCTTCCGCGAGGAGCTGGCAAAGCTGTGGCGCGGTGAGGCCTCCGCGCTGCACCGCGCGGAGCCTCGCGCGCGTCTCAAGGCAGAAGATCTCGATCGCATCCAGGCGCTGATCGCGGCCTTGCAAACGGCATTGGCGCCGATCGAAAGCCTGGCGTCGTCGAAGCCGTATGACTTCGCCGAGCTCGCACACCGGCACCGCGAGATCCTTATCGAGCTGTCGCGCGACGAGCAGGGCATTCCATTGGCCTTCGAGGAGCGCGAGGGACTCGCGCTTGTTGCCGCGTTCGATGATCTCCTGCGCGGCGGGACGACGAGCGGATTGATGGTTCCGCTGCCGGACTACGCGGACGTATTCCAGACTGCGTTCGGAGATCGCGCGGTGCGGCGGCCGGACAAGCCGGGCGCGCGGCTCCAGATCTACGGCCCGCTGGAATCGCGCCTGATGCAGGCCGACCGCATCATCGTCGGTGGCCTGATCGAGGGGGTCTGGCCTCCTGCGCCGCGCATCGATCCCTGGCTGAGCCGGCCGATGCGGCACGAGCTCGGCCTCGATCTGCCGGAGCGGCGTATCGGCCTCTCTGCGCATGACTTTGCGCAACTGCTCGGCGCCGATGAAGTCATCCTCACCCATGCCGCCAAGGCCGGCGGAGCACCGGCCGTGGCCTCACGCTTCCTGCACCGGCTCGAAGCGGTCGCGGGCGCCGCGCACTGGAAGGCGGCGAAGCGGGCCGGCGAGAAATATGTGCAGTTCGCGGGCGCGCTGGACCAGCCCGCCGAGGTCAGGCCGATCAAGCAGCCCGAGCCGCGGCCGCCGCGCGCGACGCGGCCGCTCAAAATGTCGGTCACCGCAATCGAGGACTGGCTGCGCGATCCCTATACGATCTACGCCAGGCACATCCTCCGGCTCGATGCGCTCGATCCCGTTGACATGCCGCTCTCGGCCGCCGACCGCGGCTCGGCGATCCACGATGCCCTCGGCGAGTTCACCGAAAGCTACGCAACGCGTCTGCCTGACGATCCCGCGCGCGTGCTGCGCGCGATCGGCGAAAAGTATTTTGCGCCGCTGATGGAGCGCCCCGAGGCGCGGGCGCTGTGGTGGCCACGCTTCCAGCGCATCGCGCGCTGGTTCGGCGAATGGGAGACGGCGCGCCGCGACGTGATCGAGGCGATCACCGCGGAGACCCATGGCGAGATCTCGATCCCGCTCGACAATGACCGCAGCTTCCGCCTCTCCGCCCGTGCCGACCGCATCGAGCGGCGCCAGGGCGGCGGCTATGCCATCCTCGACTACAAGACCGGCCAGCCGCCGACCGGCAAGCAGGTGCGCATGGGCCTGTCGCCGCAGCTCACGCTGGAAGCAGCGATCCTGCGCGAGGGCGGCTTCCCCGACATCGACGCGGGCGCGTCGGTGAGCCAGCTCGTCTATGTCCGCCTGAGCGGCAACAATCCGCCGGGCGAGGAGCGCATCCTCGAGCTCAGGATCAAGCCGGGCGACACGCCGCAGCCGCCGGACACCGCAGCTGCCGACGCTAGGGCCAAGCTGGAGGCGCTGATCCGCGCCTTCGAGGACGAGAATCAGCCCTACACGTCGCTGAGCCTGCCGATGTGGACCAGCCGCTACGGCGCCTATGACGATCTCGCGCGGATCAAGGAATGGTCCGCGGCCGGCGGATTGGGGATCGAGGAATGGTAAAGGCCCCACGTCCCATTCCCGATGCCGTGCGCGCCACGCAGGCGCGCGCGTCGGATCCGACCGCGTCGGCTTTCGTGTCGGCCAATGCAGGCTCGGGCAAGACGCATGTGCTGGTGCAGCGCGTGATCCGGCTGCTGCTGTCGGGCGTCCCGCCGGAAAAGATCCTCTGCATCACCTTCACCAAGGCCGCCGCCGCCAATATGGCCGAGCGCGTGTTCACCACACTTGGTCATTGGGTGACGCTGGACGATGACGCGCTGGATGCGGCGATCCGTGCGGCCGGCATTCCCCACCCCAGTGCAAAGCTGCGCCGCGAGGCGCGAAAGCTGTTCGCCTGCGCGCTGGAGACACCGGGCGGATTGAAGGTTCAAACCATCCACGCGCTGTGCACGCGGTTGCTCCAGCAGTTTCCGTTCGAGGCCAACGTGCCGGCGCGCTTCGCCGTCATCGACGAGCGCGACCAAACCGACATGATGGAGCGCGCCAACCTGAAGGTGCTGCTGGATGCCGCGCGCGATCCGGAGAGCGTCACCGGCCGCGCGCTTCTGACCGCGATGGCGAATGCCGCCGACGTGACCTTCAAGGAGGTCGTGCGCGAGGCTTGTCTGAGCCGCGATCATTTCATGGCCTGGACCGACGAGGCCGGCAACGCCCAAGCCGCGGCCGCACAGATGGCGACGGTACTGGGCGTGGACGCGAGCGACCGCATCGAGGACATCGAGAACGAGATCCTCGATGGCCCGTTCCTGCCGCGATCGCGCTGGGACGACATCGCCTTCGCGCTGGAAGATGGCACCTCTACCGACAAAACCCAGGCCGAACGCCTCCGCGAGGCAAAGGTGTTTTCGGGCAGCGCGCAGGTCGACGCCTATCTCGGCGTTTTCCTCACCGACGACAAGCTGCCGCGCAAGGCGGTGCTGACCAAGAAATTCGGCGATCACAATCCGTCCGTCGCGCGCCTGTTCGAGGCCGAGGCGCAACGCCTGGGCGGATTGATCGAGAAGCGCCGCGCGGTGACGGTGCGCGATCGTACCGAGGCGCTCCTGCACATCGCGACTGCCGCTGCCGCGAACTACCGGCGCGAGAAGCAGGAGCGCGGGCTGCTCGACTATGACGACCTGATCGACAAGACGCTGGCGATGCTGAACCGCGTCACCTCGGGCTGGGTGCATTACAAGCTCGACCGCGGCGTCGATCATGTCCTGATCGACGAGGCCCAGGACACGAGCCCGCGGCAATGGGACATCGTCGCGCACATCATCTCCGAGTTCACCTCCGGCGAAGGCGCGCGCGAGGGGCTCAATCGCACCATCTTCGCCGTCGGCGACGAGAAGCAGTCGATCTTCTCGTTCCAGGGCGCGGCACCCCACGAATTCGACGCGCGCCGGCGCGAGTTGCACCGCAAGTTCACCGCCGCCGGGCTGAAATTCGATCCCGTGGCCTTCACCTATTCGTTCCGCTCGGGCGCGACGATCCTGCACTCGGTCGATCACGTCTTCCGCGAGCCCGAGATCTACAAGAGCATCCATGCGATCGAGATCGGCCATCCCCTGCACAATGCGCTGAGCGATGCCGGTCCAAGCGTGATCGAGCTGTGGGACCTTGCTGAAGCCGACGACAGGCAGGACATCGAGGGCTGGCGTGCGCCGTTCGACGGTGTCTCCGTCACCAGTCCCGAAGTAAAACTCGCCCGCCGTATCCAGGCCGAGATCAAGCGGCTGGTGGAGAGCGGCACGCTGACGGGGCACGAGGGCGAACGCCGGCCGCTGCGCTATGGTGACATGCTGATCCTGGTGCGCCGGCGCGGCAACGCATTCGATGCCGTGATCCAGGCGCTGAAGCACGCCAATATTCCGGTCGCGGGCGCTGACCGGCTGAAACTCACCGAGCATATCGCGATCATCGACCTGATGAACCTCGCCGATGCGCTGCTGCTGCCGCAGGACGATCTGGCGCTCGCGGTCGCGCTGAAGAGCCCGCTGTTCGGGCTCGACGATGACGACCTGTTCACGCTCGCCTGGGACCGCAAGGGATCGCTGCGCCGCGCGCTCGGCGAACACGCGGCTGGAAGCGAGAAGTTCGCCACGGCGCTGCGGCGCCTGGAGGCCTGCGAGGCCCGCGCGCGCGACGAGACGCCGTTCGCCTTCTATGCCTGGTTGCTCGGGGGCGACGGTGGACGCGCACGCATCCTGCGGCGGCTCGGCCACGAGGCCAACGACGCGCTCGACGAATTCCTGGAGCTCGCGCTGAACTATGAGCGCAAGGCGCCGGCCTCGCTGCAGGGCTTCATGGCCTGGCTGCGCTCGGCCGACACCGAGGTGAAGCGCGACATGGAGATTTCGCGCGACGAGGTGCGGGTGATGACCGTGCACGGTGCAAAAGGCCTGGAGGCCTCCGTCGTGTTCATGGTCGACACGACGTCCTCGCCCGCGGACACGCAGCGGCTGCGGCTGATCCACGTGCCGCACGGCAATAGCGGCGAGGTGGTGGTCTGGGCCGGACGGAAAGCAGACGATCCGAAGCCGGTCGTCGCGGCGCGCACCGCGATGCTGACCGAGACCGAAGACGAATACCGCCGGCTGCTCTATGTCGCGATGACGCGGGCGGCCGACCGGCTGATCGTCGGCGGCTGCATGCCCGGCAACATGAAAACGGTCCGCAAGCTCAGCTGGTACGACCTGATCGACACGGGGCTCACCGGCTCGGGCCTTCAGAAACAGACGGTCGAGACGCCGCATGGTCCGGTGACGCGATTCGCGCGGCCGGAGGACGCAGCGGCGCTGGGCGTTCCGGCGAAGACGACCGCCGAGCAGATCGATCTGCCTGACTGGCTGCGGTCGCCGGCGCGCCGAGAGCTGGTCGAGGACGATCCGGTGCGCCCCTCCGGGCAAGCCACGGACCAAGGCCGCGCGGTCCGGACCGGCGAATCGGTCCAGTGCCGCGCGCTGGCGCTGCAGCGCGGCACGCTGGTGCACCGGCTCTTGCAGTCGCTGCCCGACATCGCCGCCGAGCGCCGGCGCGAGGCCGCGCTCGGCTTCATGGCGCGCAATGCCGCGGACTGGGCGGAGGTCGATCGCGCCGCGCTGGCCGACAAGGTTCTTGCCTTGATCGCCGAGCCGCGCTTCGCGCCCGTCTTTGCCATCGGCAGCCGGGCGGAGGTCGCCATCGTCGGCCGGCTGGAGCGGCCGGGCCGGCCGCCGGCGCTGGTGTCTGGCCAGATCGACAGGCTAGTCGTCACCCCTAGCGAGGTCCTGATCGTCGATTTCAAGACCAATCAGGTGGCTCCGAGGAGCGCCACTGAAGCGCCCGCGGCCTATGTCCGGCAGCTTGCGCTGTACCGGGCGGTGCTCGCCCGCCTTTATCCCCAAAAGCCGATCCGGGCCGTCCTGCTCTGGACCGAGGCCCTTGAATACATGGAGATTTCAGCCCCCGCGCTGGACGCGGCGCTGGCATCCCTTCATGTCGGCGTGAGCATCCTTGACCCGGCAAGGGGCCGTTCATAGGTTGACGCCATGATCCCGGGCGCGATTCCACGTCGCGCCGATTCTTTTAACCGAGTGAGGTACTCCAATGGCCGTTAGCAAGGTTTCCGACGCCGATTTCGAAGCCGAAGTGCTCAAGGCGAACGGCCCGGTGGTCGTCGATTTCTGGGCCGAATGGTGCGGCCCTTGCCGCATGATCGCACCCGCGCTCGACGAGATCGCCGGCGCGATGGGCGACAAGGTCAAGATCGTCAAGCTCAACGTCGACGAGAGCCCGAAGACCGCGTCGAAGTATGGCGTGATGTCGATCCCGACCCTGATGATCTTCAAGGGCGGCGAGATGGCCTCCCGTCAGGTCGGCGCCGCGCCGAAGGCGAAGCTCCAGCAGTGGATCACGTCCGCGGTCTGATCCGTTTCGCGTACGAAGGGTTATGCAACGGCCGGCGTCATGCCGGCCGTTTTGTTTTGCCTGTAGCCCCGATGGAGCGAAGCGTAATCCGGGGCCTTTCATCGCTTGTGGCACAATCCCGGATTTCGCTTCGCGCCATCCGGGCTTCGCGTCGGCGACGGCTACCTGATCCACCCGGTCGCAAGCGCATTCGCAAGCTCCGGCTGGCCGTTGCGGCGCGCGAGCGCGGCCATTGCCTCGTGATCGTAGGCCACATGGCGGAACGTCACCTGCCAGACACCACCTGCCAGCTCGAGAACGGCGTAGCGCGCGTGCGGCGTGCCGGCCTCGACGACATGTGGGAACGGATGCTTGTCGCGATAACCGGGGCTGCCGACGCTGCCGGGATTGACGATCAGCCGGCCGTCGCGAAGCCGCACGGCGCGGGCAAGATGCGTATGGGCGCAGAGAATCAGAGATTGCGTGATGCCCCGCGCGAGCAGCTCGATGCGATCGAGCGGTGACATTGCGACGGTGCCGTCGGGGTGCACGGTATCGAGCCAATAGACCTCGTCATTGTCGGGCGTCGCATGGCAGAGGAAGACCTGCTCACGGAATACACGCGTCATTGGCTGCGCGCGCAGCCAGCCGAGATGCGCGACATCCAGCTGCGCATGCGCGGGACGGTCCCACGAGCCCATCTTCTCGGGCGGCCGGTCGAGGAGATAGCGGTCGTGATTGCCGAGCACATGCACGGCGTCGAGATTAATCAGGATATCGATGGTGCGTCGGGCGTCAAGCGGGCCGCTCAGCATGTCGCCCAGATTGACGATGTCCACGATGCCCTGGGCGCGGATGTCGGCGAGGACCGCCTCCAGCGCGAGATAGTTTCCGTGGACGTCGGCAATCGCGGCAAAACGCATCGTCATCCTCAAGCTCGTGCCCCGGACGCAGCGCTGGCGCGCTGCACCTTGTCCGGGACAGGAGACCGTCTATGCAGGAGGCGTGCCGTTGATTCCGAGGACGTGGCCGGCGAGATAGAGCGAGCCGGTGATCAGGATGCGTGGCGGCACTTCATAGGCAAGCTGCGACAGCGCGCGCAGCGCGGCCTCGATGCCGGGCGCGATCTCGGCGCGCATGCCGAGGCTGCGCGCGGCATCAGCAAGCCGGTCGACCGGCATGGCGTTCTCTGTGTCCGGGATCGGCACCGCGATGATGTGGCGGGTGAGGCCGGCGAAATTGGCGAGAAAACCCTGCGCGTCCTTGTTGGCCATCATGCCGGCGATGACGACCAGCGGCCGCGACACCCGCTCCTCGAGATCGCCCAGCGCAGCGGCTGCGACGCGCCCGCCCTCGGCATTGTGTCCGCCATCGAGCCAGATCTCGGAGCCCTGCGGTCCCCAGCCAAGCAGCTCGCCAGAGGTGATGCGCTGCATCCGCGCCGGCCATTCGGCACCGACGATGCCGGCTTCGAACGCCGCATGATTGATCTTGAACGCGCTGGTGGCGCGGAGCGTCGCGATCGCAAGGCCGGCATTGCCGAACTGGTGGCGGCCGAACAGGCGCGGCGCCGCCAGATCCATCAGGCCGCGATCGTCGGAATAGACCAGTCGCCCGTGCTCTACATTGACATGCCAGCCTTCGCCGGCGGCAAACAGCGGCGCGCGCATGCGTTTGGCCTGCGCCTCGATCACGGCCATCGCCTCCGGGGCCTGCTCCGCGCACACCACGGGCACGCCGCGCTTGATGATCGCGGCTTTCTCGGCGGCAATCGAGGCCAGGGCGTCGCCGAGGAAATCCATGTGATCCATGCTGATCGGCGTGATCACGCAGGCCGCCGGCGTATCGATCACATTGGTGGAGTCGAGCCGGCCGCCGAGGCCGACTTCGAGCAGCACCACATCGGCCGGGTTCTGCGCGAACAGGTGGAGTGCCGCGGCGGTCTTGAGCTCGAACACGGTCGCAGGCTCGCCGGCATTGACGCGCTCGACCTCTTCCAGCGCGGCACGCAGTTCATCGTCGCCGACGAGCACGCCACCGCCGACGCGGCCGAGCCGGAAGCACTCGTTGATCCTCACGAGATAGGGCGAGGTATAGGCGTGAACGCGCAGACCAGCGGCCTCGAGCGTTGCCCGCAGATAAGCGAGCGTCGAGCCCTTGCCATTGGTGCCGGCGATGTGGATCACCGGCGGCAGCTTGCGCTCGGGATGGCCGAGCCGTTCGAGCAGACGGTGCATCCGCTCGAGCCCGAGATCGATGCGCTTCTGATGCAGGGCCGACAGCCGCCCGATCAATTCACCGAGCGACGGCTTTGCACTGGGTGCGGCGGCGTTCACGCGTGCGGCGCGGCCGGCGCCACCTCGGGGGCCGATACGATCTGCGCCGGGCTTACCACCGGCGGCGTCGATTTCGATGCGCCCTCCGGCGCGGGCGACTTGGTCAGCAGGCGGCAGAGCCGCGCCAAGGTCGGGCGCAAATCATGGCGATGCACGACCATGTCGACCATGCCATGCTCTTTCAGGTACTCGGCGCGCTGGAAGCCCTCGGGGAGCTTTTCGCGGATGGTCTGCTCGATCACGCGCGCGCCGGCAAAGCCGATCAGTGCGCCGGGCTCGGCGATCTGTACGTCGCCGAGCATCGCGTAGGACGCGGTGACGCCGCCGGTGGTCGGATTGGTCAGCACGACGATATAGGGCTGCTTGGCCTCGCGCAGCATCTGCACTGCGACGGTCGTGCGCGGCATCTGCATCAGCGACAAGATGCCTTCCTGCATCCGCGCGCCGCCGCTCGCGGCGAACACGATGAACGGCGACTTCTTCTCGACCGCGAGCTCGAGCCCGCGCACGATGGCTTCGCCTGCGGCCATGCCGAGCGAGCCGCCCATGAAATCGAAATCCTGCACGGCGACGACGACGGCAGCGCCTTCGAGCTTGCCGTAGCCGACCTTGATCGCGTCGTTCAGGTTGGTGCGCGCGCGGGCATCCTTGATGCGATCGGCGTATTTCTTCTCGTCGCGGAACTTGAGCGGATCAGGAGTGACGTCGGGCAAGGCGACGTCGAACCAGGTCTCGTTGTCGAAGATCGACTTCAGCCGCGCCACCGCGCCCATGCGCATGTGGTAGTTCGAACCGGGGATGACGAACTGGTTGGCCTCGACGTCCTTGTAGAACACCAGCTGTCCGGAATCCGGGCACTTGATCCACAAATTCTCCGGCGTCTCCCGCCGCAGCATGTTGCGGATCTTCGGCCGGACCACATTGGTAAGCCAGTTCATGGTTTGCTCCGATTAGCCATCCCGCGCCGGGTATGGCCTGAAGGGATATATGGCGGCTGGGCCATTTGCCGGCAAGCCGCCGTGTCGTCTGCCTTGGCAGCGGAATTATGGCCTATTCCGCCGCCTGCTGCGCGCCCCTGACGCCGTGGGCCAGGGATGCTGTCAGTTCGGCAACGGCGTTAACGGTTTTGCTGGTTGCCCGTCCGTCGGCATCGAGGCTGTGCTTGAGGGCATCGACCAGCGCGGTGCCGACCACGGCGCCGTTGGCATGCGAGGCGATGGCGCGGGCAGCCTCCGGCGTGCGGATGCCGAAGCCGACGCAGACCGGCAGTTTTGTGTGCCGCTTGATGCGGGCAACGGCCTCGCTGACGGCCTTGCTGTCGGCCGCCGCCGCGCCGGTGATGCCGGTGATCGAGACGTAGTAGACGAAGCCCGAGGTGTTGGCGAGCACGGCCGGCAGGCGCTTGTCATCGGTCGTCGGAGTCGCCAGGCGAATGAAGTTGAGGCCGGCCTTCATCGCGGGCAGGCAGAGTTCGTCGTCCTCCTCCGGCGGCAGGTCGACGATGATGAGACCATCAACGCCGGCGGTCTTGGCATCGGCGAGGAACTTGTCGACGCCGTAGATGTAGATCGGGTTGTAGTAGCCCATCAGCACGATCGGCGTCGCGTTGTCGTCCTTGCGGAAGCCGCGCACCAGCTCGAGCGTCTTCTTCAGCGTCATGCCGGCCTTCAGCGCACGCAGGCCAGCGGCCTGGATCGATGGCCCGTCGGCCATCGGGTCGGTGAAGGGCATGCCGATCTCGATCACGTCGGCGCCCGCCTTCGGCAGCGCCTTGATGATCTCGAGCGAGGTCGCCGGATCGGGATCGCCGGCCATCAGGAAGGTGACGAAGGCCGAGCGGCCCGCTTTCTTCAGCTCGGCAAAACGGGTGTCGATACGCGTGGTCATGGTTCCGCGGTCGCTGTGTTATACCTCTCCCCTCCGGGGAGAGGTCGGCTGCGAAGCAGCCGGGTGAGGGGGATGGAGAGGTTCAAGTCCAGAGCGAGAAGGCTCCGCGAGTCGCAAACGAGCGCCGAAGCAAAGCTTTGGCAGGCGCTGCGTAACCGGCAGCTAGCCCGCTGGAAGCTTCGCCGCCAGCACCCGGTCGACCGATATGTCGTCGATTTCGCGACGCTCGACGGAAAGCTGATCATCGAGGTCGATGGCGTGACGCACTCCAGTTCGGCCGAGATCGAACGTGACAAGGCGCGGACCGAAGTGCTTGAAGCCTGCGGCTTCCGCGTCCTTCGAGTCTCGAACACGGATGTGTACGAGAATCTTGAAGGCGTGCTCGAGCTCATCGAAACCTCACTGAGGTTCGAGTGAGCGGAAAGGCCCCTCACCCGGCTGCTTCGCAGCCGACCTCTCCCCGTCGGGGAGAGGTGAAGAAAGCGCGACCTCTGCCTCACTTGGTCTTGCCCTTCAGGATGTCGCCGACCTGCGGGACGTCCTTGTCGCCACGGCCGGAGAGATTGACGACCATCAGGTGATCCTTCGGCCGCTTCGGCGCGAGCTCCATCACCTTGGCGATCGCGTGCGCGGGTTCGAGTGCGGGGATGATGCCTTCGAGGCGCGAGAGCAGCTGGAAGGCTGCGAGCGCCTCGTCGTCGGTCGCGGAGAGATATTTGACGCGGCCGATCTCGTGCAGCCAGGAATGCTCGGGGCCGATGCCGGGATAGTCGAGGCCGGCCGAGATCGAATGCGCGTCCTGGATCTGGCCGTCCTCGTCCATCAGGAGATAGGTGCGGTTGCCGTGGAGCACGCCGGGACGGCCGCCCGCGATCGAGGCGGCGTGCAATTGCGTGAGCCCGTGGCCCGCCGCTTCAACGCCAAAGATCTCGATGGTGGGGTCGTCGAGGAAGGGATGGAACAGGCCCATCGCATTCGACCCGCCGCCGATGCAGGCGACCAGCGAATCCGGCAGGCGGCCCTCGACCTCCTGCATCTGCACCTTGGTCTCGTTGCCGATCACCGACTGGAAGTCGCGCACCAGCGTCGGATAGGGATGCGGCCCCGCCACCGTGCCGATGCAGTAGAAGGTGTTGTGCACATTGGTGACCCAATCGCGCAGCGCCTCGTTCATGGCGTCCTTCAGCGTACGCGTGCCCGACTGCACCGGGAACACCTTTGCCCCCAGCATCTCCATGCGGATGACGTTGGGCTGCTGCCGCTCGACGTCGACGGCGCCCATGTAGACCACGCATTCGAGCCCGAAGCGCGCGCACAGCGTCGCCGTGGCAACGCCGTGCTGGCCGGCGCCGGTCTCGGCGATGATGCGCTTCTTGCCCATGCGCCGCGCCAGCATGATCTGGCCGAGCACGTTGTTCACCTTGTGCGAGCCGGTGTGGTTGAGCTCCTCGCGCTTGAGGTAGATCTTCGCGCCGCCAAGATGCTCGGTCAGGCGCTCGGCGAAGTAGAGCGGCGAGGGCCGGCCGACATAGTGCTTGAGATAGCCGTTCATCTCGGCCTGGAAGGCCGGGTCGGCCTTGGCCTCGTTGTAGGCCTTCTCCAGATCGAGAATCAGCGGCATCAGCGTTTCGGCGACGAACCGTCCGCCGAAGATGCCGAAATGGCCGCGCTCGTCGGGGCCGCTGCGATAGGAATTTGGCTTGGCGGTATTCATCGGACGCTCAACTCTTACGTGGCGCGCGCGGCGCGAATGAAGGCCTCGATCAGCTCCGGATCCTTGACGCCGGGAGCGCTCTCGACACCGGAGGACACGTCGACGCCGCCGGCACGGGTGATGCGAAGGGCTTCTGCGACGTTCTGGGCATGCAGGCCGCCCGAGACCATGTAGGGCAGCCGGAGCTCGAGATTGTCGAGCAGATGCCAGTCGAAGGGTGCGCCGAGGCCACCGGGACGTGTCGCATCTTTCGGCGCGCGCGCATCGAACAGGATGCGATCGGCGACCGAAGCGTAGCCGGGTAGCGCGGCAAGATCGGCCGCCGTCTCGACCGGCACGGCCTTCATCACCGGACGGCCGAACCGCCCCTTGATGTCGCGCAGCCGCGCGACGCTCTCCTTGCCGTGGAGCTGGAAGATGTCCGGCGACAGCGCGTCCATGATGTTGTCGAGCGTCGCGTCGTCGGCATCGACCGTGAGCGCCACCTTCAGCGCGCGCCGCTTCACCTGCCGGCCGAGATCGCGCCCCATCTCCAGCGCGAGGTGCCGCGGCGACGGCGGGAAGAACACGAACCCCACCATGTCGGCGCCCGCGTCGAGCGCCGTTTGAAGCGTCTCGCGCGTGGACAGGCCGCAGATCTTGACGAGCAGGGACATGGTCTCAAAGCAGGTGGAGGCCGCGTATCCGCGGCCGGAAAACAGGGTTTTCGGTTGCGGCCGCTTCTACAACGTCGCGCGCTGCTTGTCTCGCCCGATGGGGCCGTAGAGGCCGGCTCCGGAGGGGACCGGGAGGCGCTGCGGATCTTGACGCTGATCGTGCCGCGACGCGGCCGCCGAGGCCCGGAGATCGGCCAGCTCGGCCTTCGCGGACCGCGCCTCCGCCTCGTTCCGGCGGGCCGCACGCCGCCAGTGGTGCTGGCCGAGCCAGGTGGCGCAGCCGCCGGCCACAACTCCCAGGATCGCCACGATGATCAAAAGCGCGAACAGCGGCATCGTGGCGGAGAGGGCCGGATCGGTCGAATTGAAGGGGTCGAAGGAAACCGTGACGAAATGCCGGTTGGCGACGGCGAAGACCACGAGAAGCAGGCCCAGCGGAATCGCGATCAGCGCAGTCAGGAACTTTCGCATCTCGATCGCTCGCCTTGAATCAAGCCCGTAGCCGCATCACACGACCGCTTGGTTAGGTTCGGACGATGGCCTCAGTCGGCCGCGCCGGGGTCCGGATTGTCGCGGTTCAGCCGCTCGCGCATTTCCTTGCCGGTCTTGAAGAACGGAACGCTCTTCTGATCGACGGGCACATGGGCGCCCGTACGCGGATTGCGGCCGGCGCGTGCCGGGCGATGTTTCACCGAGAAGGCGCCGAAACCGCGCAACTCGACGCGATCACCGCGCGCGAGGGCCGCGACGATCTCTTCGAGAATCGCGTTCACAATGTTCTCGACATCCCGCTGGTAAAGATGCGGGTTGTGCTCGGCGATACGCTGAACAAGTTCGGATTTGATCATCGAGAGAAAGGACCCGGGAGCGTGCGGATCACCATTTCCGTGAAAATACCTTGAACTGTCAAGACGCTAAATGAAGTTTGGGGGACCTGAAAATGCGTGACAAATGCAAAAAAAGCGGGCTGTCGCAGCACCCGCTCAACGGGTAAATCCTGAAATACACGCCTAGTTCCCGGTCAATTCGACGCTGCCGGCTGCCAAAGGGCCAGCATTCCATCCATTCCGAACCGATCGACCGCCTGCGTGACGCCGCTCTGCTCGATCTGATGCGCAATCGAGCCCAGGCCGAGCGCTTCCAGGGTGACGGCGGCGGTCGCCTTGAAGAGCGACAGATCGCCGAAGCGGGGCTGCAGCTTATAGTCGCGGACCGAAAGGCCCTTCTTGACGCCCTTTTGCTCGACGAGCCAGGTTACGGCCGTCTTCTCATCGCCAATCTGATCGATCAGTTTGAGATCGATCGCCTGGCGCCCGGTAAATACCCGGCCATCGGCGACTTTCTCGAGCTGCGCGTCGTCCATGCCACGCCGCTCCTTCACGAGCCCCTTGAACCAAGCGTAGGAGTCCTTCACCAGCGCATCAAGCGCGGCGCGCGCCTCGGGGCTGGTCGGCTCAAAGCCGTTGGGCGCCGCCTTCAGCGGCGAGGATTTCACCTCCTCGACCTTGACGCCGATGGTCTTCAAGAGCTCGGCGACATTCGGATACTGGAACAGCACGCCGATCGAGCCGACCAGCGAGCTCTGCTGGGCAACAATGTGGTCGCTCGCGATCGCGGTGATGTAGCCGCCGGAGGCCGCGAGACCTTCGACCACGACGACCACCGGTTTCTTCGCCTTCAGCCGCGTCAGGGAGTCATAGAGCTGCTCGGAGCCGGCGGTGGTGCCGCCCGGGGAGTTGATGTGAACGATGACGGCGGCGGCCCGCGAGTTCTCGAGCCGCTCCAGCGCCTGGGTGCGCTCGGAGTCGCTGCGGATCAGGCCCTCGATCTGCACGCGTGCGATCGAGCCGGCGGACGCGAACGTGCCGCGCGCGCCGGGCGTTGCGATCAACGCGAAGCCCGCAATCGACGCGATCGCGATCAGCGCGGCCAGCACGCGCCAGAAGGTCAGCTTGCGGCGGATCCTGCGGCGATCGACGATGATGTCCGAATCGAGCGACATCGAAAAATCTCCAAATAAAAGGTCAGGCGCGTTGTGCCGTCACAGCGTGACCATTCGCTTATCTGAATACATCAATTGCGGCGCAATTTGAAGAAATGAAGGCCTGTCCCGGCGGTGGCCAGGACCTTGCCACACACTCATTTGTCGTCCCGGCTAAGTCGCCGTAGCCCGGATGGAGCGTAGCGCAATCCGGGACGTCTTTCGGTCGCGGCACGCCCCCGGATTTCGCTGCGCTCCATCCGGGCTACAGGCGCAACAAAAAAGCCCCGGCTCTCGCCGGGGCTTTGATGCTTGCACAATAAGCGTTTCGCTTACTTGTTGTCGCGATTCTTGAGCGCGGTGCCCAAGATGTCGCCGAGCGTCGCACCCGAATCGGAGGAGCCGTACTGCGCGATGGCTTCCTTCTCTTCGGCGACTTCGAGCGCCTTGATCGACACCTGGACCTTGCGGGCTTTCTTGTCGAACTGGATCACGCGGGCATCGACCTTCTCGCCGACGGCGAAGCGTTCGGCGCGCTGGTCGTTGCGGTCACGGGCGAGCTCGGAGCGCTTGATGAAGGTGGTGAAGTCGGTGCCGACGATCTTCACCTCGATACCGCTCTCCTTCACTTCGAGCACTTCGCAGGTCACGACCGCACCCTTCTTGACATCGCCCGGCTCGGCGAAGGGGTCGCCTTCGAGCTGCTTGATGCCGAGCGAGATGCGCTCCTTCTCGACGTCCACATCGAGCACCACGGCCTTCACCATGTCGCCCTTCTTGTAGTTGTCGATCACCTGCTCGCCCGGAAGCTTCCAGTCGAGGTCGGAGAGGTGGACCATGCCGTCGACGTCGCCCTCGAGACCCAGGAACAGACCGAACTCGGTCTTGTTCTTGACCTCGCCCTCGACCACCGAACCGGTCGGGTGCTTCTCGACGAAGACCTCCCAGGGGTTGCGCATGGTCTGCTTGAGGCCGAGCGAGATGCGGCGCTTGACGGAATCGACCTCCAGCACCTGCACTTCGACTTCCTGCGAGGTCGAAACGATCTTGCCGGGGTGCATGTTCTTCTTGGTCCACGACATCTCGGAGACGTGGATCAGGCCCTCGATGCCCGGCTCGAGCTCGACGAACGCACCGTAGTCGGTGATGTTGGTGACGCGGCCGGTGAAGCGGGCACCCAGCGGGTACTTGGCTTCGATGCCCTGCCACGGATCGTCCAGGAGCTGCTTCATGCCCAGCGAGATGCGGTGCGTCTCGTGGTTGATCTTGATGATCTTGACCTTCACGGTCTGGCCGATCGACAGCACCTCGGTCGGGTGGTTGACGCGACGCCAGGCGATGTCGGTGACGTGCAGCAGGCCGTCGATGCCGCCGAGATCAACGAACGCACCGTAATCGGTGATGTTCTTGACCACGCCGTCGATGACCTGACCCTCTTCGAGGTTCTGCACCAGCTCCTGACGCTGCTCGGCGCGGGTCTCTTCCAGCACGGTGCGGCGGGAGACGACGATGTTGCCGCGACGGCGGTCCATCTTGAGGATCTGGAACGGCTGCGCGTTGTTCATCAGCGGCGCGACGTCGCGGATCGGACGGATGTCCACCTGCGAGCGCGGCAGGAAGGCCACGGCGCCGTCGAGGTCGACGGTGAAGCCGCCCTTGACCTGGTTGAAGATGACGCCCGTCACCTTCTCGTTGTTCTGGAACGCCTTCTCCAGCTTGCCCCAGCTCTCTTCGCGGCGCGCCTTGTCGCGCGACAGCACGGCTTCACCGAGGGCGTTTTCGATGCGATCGAGGAATACTTCCACCTCGTCGCCAACCTTGAGATCGCTTTCACGGCCGGGGCCCGAAAATTCGCGCAGTGCGACGCGGCCCTCGGTCTTCAGGCCGACGTCGATGACGGCCATGTCCTTTTCAATTGCAACCACCTTGCCCTTGACGACGGAGCTTTCCTGCAAATTGCCGCCGGCAAAGGACTCGTCGAGCATCGCGGCGAAATCATCGCGCGAGGGGCTATAGGTATCAGCAGAAATCGAAGCCATTTGTTCTCCAGTTGCGGACGTCTCGCCGGCCATTGGGTTTAAGGGCGTATCGTGCGTGCAGTGTCGGAAGGTCCGCAAAACCTTCAAGCGACCGCTCGTCGTCCCGGGCGTTGACCGAGAACAGCAGGAGCGGGCCGGCCAGGCCCGCACGTTCGATACGTGGAAAATCTTGATCCGGAGCCTGGATGTCGCCGGCCCCCGAAACAGGGAGCCGAGGTATCGACCTCAACGAGCGGGAGCGGGCTCTTCCTCCAATGACGGCCGCGGCTTAACCCCGCGGACGGCCCGCTCGGACGGCCTCGATAATGTCGATGGCGGCCCGGACGCCGCCTTCTATATCCAGTTGGGAGTTATCTAGCAAGTAAGCATCCGGCGCTGGTTTCAAAGGCGCAATGGGCCGGTTCTTGTCGCGCTCGTCGCGCTGGATGATGTCGGCCAGGACAGCGGCCTCATCGGCCTCCTCGCCCCGCGCTCTCGCTTCCATGGTGCGGCGGCGGGCACGGACCTTGGGGTCGGCGACGACGAAAATCTTCACATCGGCATCCGGGCAAATCACGGTTCCAATGTCGCGGCCGTCGAGCACGGCCCCCGGCGGGTCGGCGGCGAACTGTCGCTGGAAGTTGACCAGGACTTCGCGGACCCGGGGGATCGCGGAGACGACGGAGGCGCCCTCGCCGACCTTCTGGGTCTTCAGGACGGGATTGCCGAACTTTTCGGGATCGAGCTCCAGGGCGGCCGCGACCGCGGCCGCTTCGTCCCGGAGGTCATGACCGGACTGCATCAGGGCGTAGGCTACCGCGCGATAGATCACGCCGGTATCGAGATGACGATAGCCGTAGTGGTGGGCGAGGCGCTTGCCAAGCGTGCCCTTGCCCGAAGCCGCGGGTCCGTCGATGGCGATAATCATGAAAACTCCGCGCCAATTGAGCGCATCATCGGAATAAAATCCGGGAAACTGGTGGCGATGAAGGCGGTGTCGTCGACCTTCACGGGTTGATCGGACGCGCAGCCCATCACCAGCGCCGACATCGCGATGCGGTGATCCATATGGGTGGCGACGAGACCGCCGCCGGGCACATGGCCGCGGCCCTGGACGATCAAATCGTCACCGGAAATCTCGACCTTCACGCCGTTGACGCGAAGCATGTCGGCGGTAGCCGCCAGGCGATCGGACTCCTTGACGCGCAGCTCGTGCAGGCCGCGCATGATGGTGGTGCCCTCGGCGAACGAGGCCGCCACCGCCAGCACCAGATATTCGTCGATCATCGAGGGCGCGCGCTCCGGCGGCACCTCGACGCCGCGAAGCTTCGAGGCGCGCAGGCGGAGTTGCGCCATCGGCTCGCCGGCATCGCCGCGCACCTCGCTCTCCTCGATCGAGGCGCCCATTTCACGCAGCGTCGTGAAGAGACCCGTGCGCAACGGGTTGGTCATGACGTCGGTCAGGACGAGGTCGGAGCCTTCGGCGATCAGCGCGGCAACGATCGGAAAGGCGGCTGAGGACGGATCGGCAGGCACCACGACTTCGGCGCCACGCAGCTCGGGTTGTCCGACGAGCGTGATACGGCGGCCATGCGTCCCTTCAACCGTCGAGGCGATGTCGGCACCGAAATGCTTCAGCATCAGCTCGGTATGGTCACGACTCGCCTCGGTCTCGATGACCGTCGTCGTGCCTGGCGCAGCCAGACCCGCCAGCAGCACGGCCGACTTGATCTGCGCTGACGCAACAGGGGTCTGGTAGGCGATCGGCAGGGGATCGCGCGCGCCCTGCAACGTCAACGGCAGACGACCGCCCTCACCGCCGGAAACGACCTTGGCACCCATCTTTTCGAGCGGATCCAGGATCCGGCGCATGGGACGGCTGCGCAGCGAGGCATCGCCATCGAACACCGTGGAGATCGGGCATCCGGCCACCGCGCCCATGACCAGCCGGCAGCCGGTGCCGGAGTTGCCAAAATCGAGCGGCGCCTTGGGCTGGGCGAAGCCGGCGACACCGACCCCGTGCACCTTCCAGGCAAAATTGCCGGTGCGCTCGACCTTGGCGCCCAGCGCCTGCATGGATTTGGCGGTGTTGAGGACGTCCTCGCCCTCGAGCAGGCCGGAAATCCGGGTCTCGCCGACCGCCAGCGCGCCCAGGATCAGGGCACGGTGGGAGATCGACTTGTCCCCGGGCACCCGTACTTTCCCGGTCAGGGCGCCGCTGGCGCGAGACTGGAGCGGCCTCGGTTGGTCGGAATGAGTCAAGATTGTGTCCTTGGATGTGCCCCTCGGGGGACAGGGCGCAGGTACCACATGGTCCGCGCCCCGTCACGGGCATGTCTTTCTTCTGTAATGCGCTATTGACAGCGGGCCGCCAACTAGCCAAGTGAAGCACCGCTTTTCAGACATTCCCAGGATTCCTGCCGTGGCCAAGTCCGAACTCGGAACCAAACGCATTTGCCCGACCACGGGCAAGAAGTTCTATGACCTCAACAAGAATCCGGTGATCTCGCCCTATACTGGCGAGGTGGTGCCGATTGCGCCGGTTGCGCCGGTGCGCGCGACCCGCGGCGCCGAAGCGCGCAGCACGGCCCAGGACACCACGCCGGAGCCGGCGGAGACCGAAGAGATGGTCTCGCTCGAGGAGGCCGATGCCGAGGAGAACACCGGCAAGGTCAAGGCCGTCGTGCCCGAATCGGAGGACGATATCGAGGTCGATGAGACCCTCGATGACGACGATGACGATGATTCGACCTTCATCGCGGACGAGGAAGAGGGCGATGAGGACGTGACCGACATCATTGGTGATGTCGGAGGTGATGAAGAGACTTGAGATAATTCCAGAACTGTGGTTCTGGGTCTCTCCCGACGCGTCGCCCAAGGCGCGCCGGATGGTTAAGGGGCCATAGCTCAGCTGGGAGAGCGCTTGCATGGCATGCAAGAGGTCGGCGGTTCGATCCCGCCTGGCTCCACCAGCCTTCGCTCGCTTCGCGAGCTTCGGCTGGGCAAGCCCGGGAAGTCCCTCGTAGCGAAGGGAGCGAAGGCTGCCCCGCCATAGCCCGGAGGGCGACGGCGGGCGCCGGCAATCTCTGTGACATTCACAAGCTGCTATCCTGCCTGCTCGGGAGGAAGCACAATGAAATACGTTTATATTCTTGAGAGTCTCGACTCCGAGCATTTCTACGTGGGCATCACGGACGATTTGCGGGCTCGATTGGCAAAGCATAATGCCGGCGAGGTTCCACACACGTCGAAATACGGGCCTTGGAGAATACGGACCTATTTTGCGTTCAACGACATGGCACGCGCTGTCGCGTTCGAACGGTATCTGAAATCTGGCTCCGGACGTGCCTTCGCGAAGAAGCACTTCTGATCGGTCATGTAGGAAATCCTACTCCCCGATCACCGCATTGAGCCTGTTGCGCAGGGCAACGATCTCGTTCTTCATCGCGACCAGCTCTGATACCGAGCATTCCGACGCCGCCAGGATCGACTGCGGCACGTTGCGCGCCTTTTCCTTCAAGGCCTGCCCTTGCGGGGTCAGCGCGATCAGCACCTGACGCTCATCCTCGCTGCTGCGTGTGCGCTTGAGCAGATGGGCGGCCTCCAGCCGCTTCAGGAGCGGCGTCAGCGTGCCCGAATCCAAAAACAGCCTCTCGCCGATGTCCTTCACCGGCACGTCGTCCTGCTCCCATAGCACCAGCATCACCAGATATTGCGGGTAGGTCAGGCCGAGCCGGTCGAGCAGCGGCTTGTAGACACGGTTGAACGCGTGCGCGGCCGAATAGACCGCAAAGCAGATCTGGTTATCGAGCCGCAGCGGCTGATCGGCCGCCGATTGTTTCCGAACCATGGAGAGCCTCACGAGAGTCGCCCGCATTGTGGGGCTAGGCCGCCGCATATTCAATTGCGAACAATTAAATGTGAGACCACTCGATTTCAATTGCGCGCAATAGAATTGTTTGCAATACAGATCGCACCCCAACCGGAACCCCAGGGAGACGAAAATGTCCGTGAATGTCCTCTACAAGACCAGCGCGAAGGCCACCGGCGGCCGCGACGGCCATGCCGCAACCCTCGACGGCGCCCTCGACGTCAAGCTCACCACGCCGAAGGAGCTCGGTGGTGGTGGCGGCGCCGGCAACAATCCCGAACAGCTCTTCGCGGCCGGCTATGCCGCCTGCTTCATCGGCGCAATGAAGTTCGTGGCCTCGCAGGGCGGCCCGAAGGTCCCGGCTGACGCCTCCGTCACCTCAACGGTCGGCATCGGCCCGCGTTCCGAGGGCGGGTTCGGCCTCGACATCGATCTGGCCGTCTCCCTGCCCGGCGTCCCCCGCGCGGAGGCCGAGGCGCTGGTCGAGAAGGCGCACCAGGTCTGTCCCTATTCCAACGCCACCCGCGGCAATGTCGACGTTCGCCTGAAGGTCGTCTGATCGACGGCGGGCTGGCTGGCCCGAGATCCCCCTCGGGCCAGCCACTTCCCTTGATTTGCCACGCCGCGGGATTGAGACGCGGCAGTGCATGCCGCCCTACTCCGGACGCCATTGCTGGCGCAGACAAACCTCGCTAGGCCTGAGATCGACGATCATCACAGGGTTGAAGCGAAGGTTTGCTGCCATGAGTTCTGAAGCCGCTTTGGGCGCAATGAGCGGACTGCGCGTCATCGATCTCACGCGCGTGCTCGGCGGCCCCTACTGCACGCAGATCCTCGCAGACCATGGCGCCGACGTGATCAAGGTCGAGCCGCCCGCGGGCGACGAGGTGCGCGAGTGGGGCCCTCCCTTCCACGAGGACGACGCGGCCTATTTCGTCGGCATCAACCGCAACAAGCGCTCGATCGGCCTCGACCTCGCCTCCGAGGGTGGCCGCGCCGTGCTGCTCAAGATGCTGGAGACCGCGGACGTCCTGATCGAGAATTTCAAACCGGGCACGCTGGAGAAATGGGGCATCGGCAACGAGGTGCTGCGCGAAAAATTCCCGCGCCTCGTGCATTGCCGGATCTGCGGCTTCGGCGCCGACGGTCCGCGCGGCGGCAACCCCGGCTACGACGCCATCATCCAGGCCATGACCGGCATGATCGCCGCGACCGGCTCGCCCGAGAGCGGCCCGATGCGGATCGGCGTGCCGCTGGTCGACATCACCACCGGACTTTATGCGGCGATCGGCATCCTGATGGCACTGTCGGAACGGCAGCGCTCGGGCCAGGGCCAGTTCCTGGAAACCACGCTCTACGAGACCGGCCTTGCCATCATGCATCCGCACACCGCGAACTATTTCATGCATGGCAAGCCCCCCGGCCTGACCGGCAACGAGCACCCCAATCTCGTTCCTTACGCGATCTTCCCGACGAAGACCGACAACATCTTCATCGGCGTCGGCAACGACGGCACCTTCCGCAAATTGTGCAAGGAGATCGGCAAGGCGGAGCTCGGCACCGATCCGCGCTTTGCCCGCAACAAGGACCGCATCGCCAATCGCGAGGCGCTGCGCGCCGAGCTTGCCGCCGTGTTCAGCCAGCACGAGGCCGAGCCGCTCTGCAATCGCCTGCTCGCCGCGGGCCTGCCGGCAGGCCCGGTGCAGAAGATCGACCAGGCGTTGACCAACCCGCACACGCTCTACCGCGGCGATATTATCGAGAAGGATTGGTACAAGGGCGTCGCCTCGCCGATCCGGCTCGATCGCAGCAAGCCGAGCCTGCGTCGCGTGCCGCCGAAATTCAGCCAGCACTCCGCCGAGGTGCTCGGGGAGTTCGGATACTCCAAGGCCGAGATCGACGCGATGGTCGCCAAGGGCGTGGTCTGCGGACCCGAGCGCAAGCGCTAAAAGGCCCTCGCCCTTCGCATCCGACAGCCGATGCCGCACTGCGGCGCGGGCACGCGTGTGCACCGCGAACGGCGGCGGCTGCCGGAAGCGCCTTCGCCTATTTGACGGCTTCCCTTTTCCAGCGCTTGCCGCTTTCGTTTCGGCCGCTTACACAGTCATGTGAACGTCATATGGCGCTGCTAGCGCAAGCGCTCTTCATGATGGCCGAAAAGGGGGAGGTTTTTCCAAATGGCTCTTCGACAATTTGCTGCGGCTGCCGCTGTTGCAGTCACGTTCGGCTGTGCCGCCTCGCCGGCCTTGGCCGTGACTGAAATCCAGTGGTGGCACGCGATGACCGGCGCGAACAACGACGTCATCGTCAAGCTCGCCAACGACTTCAACGCGTCGCAGAGCGATTACAAGGTCGTCCCGACCTACAAGGGCAACTACGCCGACACCATGAACGCGGGCATCGCGGCCTTCCGTGCCGGCAACGCGCCCCACATCATGCAGGTGTTCGAAGTCGGCACCGCGACCATGATGGCCGCGACCGGCGCGGTCAAACCGGTCTACAAGCTGATGACCGACGCCGGCGAGAAGTTCGATCCCAAGGCCTATCTGCCCGCGATCACCGGCTACTATTCGACCTCGAAGGGCGAGATGCTGTCCTTCCCCTTCAACTCGTCGTCGACCGTCATGTGGGTAAACCTCGACGAGCTCAAGAAGGCCAACGTCGAGATCCCGAAAACCTGGCCTGAAGTATTCGATGCCGCCAAGAAGCTCCACGCCAACGGCCACGCCACTTGCGGCTTCTCCGGCTCCTGGGTCACCTGGGTCAATCTCGAGCAGCTCTCCGCCTGGCACAACGTGCCGCTCGCCAGCAAGGCCAACGGCCTCGACGGCTTCGACACCGTGCTGGAGTTCAACCGACCGCTCCAGGTCAAGCATCTCGAGAACCTGGTCGAGCTCCAGAAGGACAAGACCTACGACTATGCCGGCCGCACCAACACCGGCGAGGGTCGCTTCACCTCCGGCGAATGCCCGATCTACCTGACCTCGTCGGCCTTCTTCGGCAACGTCAAGGCGCAGGCCAAGTTCAACTTCACCGCCGTGCCGATGCCGTACTACCCGGACGTCAAGGGCGCGCCGCAGAACTCGATCATCGGCGGCGCTTCGCTCTGGGTCATGGGCGGCAAGTCGGCCGAGGAGTACAAGGGCGTTGCGAAATTCCTGACCTTCCTCTCGGACACTGATCGCCAAGTGTATATTCACAAGGCCTCCGGCTATCTGCCGATCACCAAGGCGGCCTATGAGAAGGCGAAGGCCGAGGGCTTCTACAAGGATCAGCCCTACCTCGAGACGCCGCTGCTCGAGTTGACCAACAAGGAGCCGACCGAGAACTCGCGCGGCCTGCGCCTTGGCAACATGGTTCAGCTCCGTGACGTCTGGTCGGAAGAGATCGAGCAGGCACTCGCCGGCAAGAAGACCGCCAAGCAGGCGCTGGACGCGGCCGTCGAGCGCGGCAACCAGATGCTGCGCCAGTTCGAAAAGACCGCCGTGAAGTGAGGCGATGAGCGGCAGGCCGCGAATGCGTGGCCTGCCGCTCTCCTGACGTCATGCAAAAGCAGGCCATTTTCCAGTCAAAGCTGTTGCCTTATGCGCTGGTTGCGCCGCAACTCGCGATCGTCCTGATCTTTTTCTACTGGCCGGCCGCGCAGGCGGTCATCCAATCCTTCCTGCTCCAGGACGCCTTTGGTCTGTCGACCAGCTTCGTCTGGTTCGAGAACTACCTCGACCTCTTCAAGGAGCCCGCCTATTTCGAGGCGATCGTCCGAACCTTCTTCTTCTCGTTCGCCATCGCCGTTTCGTCGCTGTCCTTCGCGCTGCTGCTCGCCGTGATGGCGGACAGGCCGCTGCGCGGCTCAACGCTCTACCGTACGCTCCTGATCTGGCCTTACGCCGTCGCCCCGCCCGTGGTCGGCGTACTCTGGATCTTCATGCTGCACCCCTCGCTCGGCGTGCTCTCGCGCTATCTTCGCGCTGGCGGCGTCGACTGGAATCCGCTGCTCGACGGCAACCAGGCCGCGCTGCTGATCATCCTCGCCGCCGCCTGGAAGCAGATCTCCTACAACTTCCTGTTTTTCCTCGCCGGCCTTCAGAGCATCCCGAAGAGCGTGATCGAGGCAGCGGCGATCGACGGCGCGCGCCCGATGCGGCGGTTCTGGACCGTGATCTTCCCGCTGCTGTCGCCGACCATCTTCTTCCTCCTGGTCGTCAACATCGTCTACGCCTTCTTCGACACGTTCGGCATCATCGACACCATGACCCGCGGCGGTCCCGGCACATCGACGGTAACGCTGGTCTACAAGGTCTATACCGACGGACTCCTGGGCGGAAATCTCGGCAGCTCCGCAGCGCAATCGGTCATCCTGATGGTCATCGTCATCGTGCTGACGGGAATCCAGTTCCGCTTCGTCGAACGCAAGGTGACCTACTGATGGTCGAGGAAGAGGGCTTTCGGCGCTATGTCGCCCACGTCATCCTCTGGATCGGGATCGCCATCGTCGCATTCCCGGTCTATCTCGCCTTCATCGCCTCCACCCAGGACAACGCGCTGATCGCGAACGGGCAGATGTCGCTCTTGCCGGGCGGACATTTCCTCGAGGTCTACTACCAGACCATCTTTATCGGCACGAGCGGCTCGACCCGCGAGCCGGTCGGCAACATGATGCTGAACTCGCTGGTGATGGCGCTGCTGATCGCGGTCGGCAAGATCGCGATCTCGATCATCTCGGCCTATGCGATCGTCTATTTCCGCTTTCCGTTCCGGATGCCGATCTTCTGGATCATCTTCATCACCTTGATGCTGCCGGTCGAGGTGCGCATCTATCCGACCTACAAGATCGTCGCCGATCTGCACATGCTCGACAGCTATGCCGGCCTGTCGCTGCCGCTGATCGCGTCGGCCACCGCGACGCTGCTGTTCCGACAGTTCTTCATGACCGTGCCGGACGAGCTGCTGGAAGCCTCGCGCATCGACGGCGCCGGTCCGTTCCGCTTCTTCTGGGATACACTGTTGCCCCTATCGCGCACCAACATGGCCGCACTGTTCGTGATCCTCTTCATCCTCGGCTGGAATCAGTATCTCTGGCCGCTTCTGATCACCACGCGCGACGACATGCAGACCATCCAGGTCGGCATCCGCAAGATGATCACCACCACCGACGCGCTCACCGAATGGCCGGTCGTGATGGCGACCGCCGTGCTGGCGATGCTGCCGCCGGTGTTCGTCGTCGTCGTCATGCAGAAATTGTTCGTGCGCGGACTCGTTGAGACCGAGAAGTGAGTTTTCATGGCTAACGTCACCCTGCGCAACGTCCGCAAGACCTATCCCGGCGGCTTCGAGGCGATCAAAGGCGTCGATGTCGATGTCGGCGACGGGCAGTTCTGCGTGCTGGTCGGTCCCTCCGGCTGCGGCAAGTCGACGCTGCTCCGCATGGTCGCGGGGCTCGAGACCGTCACCGGCGGCGAGATCGACATCGGCGGCCGCGTCGTCAACCAGGTCGAGCCCGCCGACCGCGACATCGCGATGGTGTTCCAGAACTACGCGCTCTATCCGCATATGAGCGTCTACAACAACATGGCCTACGGCCTGCGCAATCGCGGCATGGCTGAGGCCGAGATCAAGACCCGGGTCGAGGAAGCGGCGCGCATCCTCGAGCTGGCGCCGATGCTCGAGCGCAAGCCGCGGCAGCTCTCCGGCGGCCAGCGCCAGCGCGTCGCCATGGGCCGCGCCATCGTGCGCCAGCCAAAGGTGTTTCTGTTCGACGAGCCGCTGTCGAATCTCGACGCCAAGCTGCGCATCGCGATGCGGGTCGAGATCCGCAAATTGCAGCGCCGGCTGAACACGACCTCGATCTACGTCACCCACGACCAGCTCGAGGCGATGACGCTCGCCGACATCCTGGTGGTGATGAATGGCGGCCAGGTCGAGCAGATCGGCAACCCCCTGGCGATCTACGAAAAGCCGGCGACGACGTTCGTCGCCTCGTTCATCGGCGCGCCGCCGATGAACCTGATGTCGACGCAGCCGGACGAGATCAAGTCGCAGCTCGGCAGCAACGGCCGTGCGACCGAGGCCGGCATCCTCGGCATCCGCCCGGAGGATTTCGTCATCACCGATCAGACCCCCACAGGTGGCGTCGCGCTTCCGCTAGCGGTGGAGGCGATCGAGCGCGTCGGCGCCGAGACCTTCGTCTATGGCTCGCGTCAGCAGGACGAGGAGCGGGTTGCCGCCAATCCCGGCGAATTGCCGCCTGGAGATGTCATCGTCCGGGTTCCCGGAACCGAGGCCCCGGCGATCGGCCAGAAAATCCGCGTCGCCGCGGTGCGCGAAAAGCTGCATCTGTTCAGCGGCGACGGCCGGACGCGGATCGAGGTGTGAGGCTTTCCGTCAGGGGCGATTAAAAATATCGAAAACAACCCCATGCAAAGTAGCCGATGTGGCCTTCCACGGTCATTCCGGGGCGCCCGAAGGGCGAACCCGGAATCCACAGGTTACGGCGCGAGATTCCGGATTCGACGCTTCGCGCCACGCCGGAACGACGAATCCACCGACCCCGGCTAGGTGCTTGAACCCGCACGGGATATGACCATATTGTTGACCAAGGGGCGCCACTCCGGGCCCTGAAACGTCAAAGTCGCTTCGAGAGGACTTTGTAAACTATGTCTCGTGTTCCCACGCTTTCCAGCCCGTTCCTTCTGGGCTTCGACGAGATTGAGCGCGTGCTCGATCGCGTCGTCAAAGGCGCCGACGGTTACCCTCCCTACAATATCGAGAGGTGTGAACGATCCGACGGTGCGCCGGAACGCTTACGCATCACGTTGGCGGTCGCCGGCTTCACCCGCGACCAACTCGATGTAACCATTGAGGAAAACCAGCTCGTGATCCGCGGGCGGCAGCAGGACGACAAGACCCGGCAATACATCCATCGCGGCATCGCCGCGCGCCACTTCCAGCGCACCTTCGTGCTGGCGGAGGGGATGCTGGTGCTGGGTGCGGATCTGAAAAACGGGTTGTTGTCGATCGATCTTGCCCGGCCGGAACCGGAGAGGATCGTTAAGACAATCGCTATCAATGAACACGAATAATGGAACGAGTAGCGGACTCGACCGCTTAGTCTCCTGAAGGAGTCGAGACCATGAACGACGGTTACGTTGCGTACGAATACGAAGCCAAGAACGTCTCAACCGAAACGCTGGCGACGCTCGGCGAGGGCCATATCGCCTATGTGAAGCAGATCCGCTCCGAGGACGTGCCGGACCTGTTTCCTGAGGCACCGAAGATCGCGCCGGGCATCAAGCTCTTCGCACTCCACGCCGCTGACGGCACGCCGATCATGCTGACCGACAGCCGCGAGGCCGCGATCGCGAATGCCTGGAGCAACGAGTTGCAGGCGGTGAGCGTGCACTGACGCGACTCGCACGCGCATAGAGATTCAAACGGGCATGCCTTCACACGAAGGCGTGCCCGTTTTCGTTTCAGCAATTGGATGTGGGAATTCGCAGAAATCAGAGAGGGTGCGATGCCGCTCTACACCTATGTAGCGATCTACAAAGACATTAGTTACGTCACTCAGAGGAGGCGCAGCAACTTTCAAGGTTTCGGCGATCGGCTTGAGACACTTCCTCCCGAACTCAAAAAGAAAGCGGCCCAGAACATGTACGCCGGTTTTGAACCCATTCCAAATCGACATAATGTTTGGCGAAGGACGCAAACGATTGACGGCAATGAGCTTGTCGTGATTGCGGTCCAGACTGATAGTTAGATTTCCAAGGCGCGGTGGGCCTTAAGTAGAATCAGTTGGGCCGCGGGCTCGCTCAACCTCTCCCGCTTGCGGGAGAGGTCGACGCGCAAAGCGCGGCGGGTGAGGGCTCTCTCCACGTCGGGAGTGTCGCCAGCGGAGACACCCCCACCCCAGCCCTCCCCCGCAAGCGGGAGAGGGAGCACACCGTCTTCGCGGGAGCGATTGAACCTGGCGAATTACGCCGCAGTCGCGGGCGGCAGTGCCAGCACCGAATAGATCGCCTGGGCATCGCGCGAGGCGCGGAGCTTCTTGGCGATGTCCTGGTCGCGCAGCAGGCGGGCGATGCGTGCCAGCGCCTTGAGATGATCGGCGCCGGCGCCTTCGGGCGCGAGCAGCAGGAAGACGAGATCGACGGGCTGGCCGTCCATTGCCTCGAAATCGATCGGGCGATCGAGGCGCGCGAACAGGCCAAAAATCTTTTCCAGCTTGGGCAGCTTGCCGTGCGGAATGGCGACGCCGTAACCGACCGCGGTGGTGCCGAGCTTTTCCCGCTGCAGCAGCACTTCGAAGATCGCGCGCTCGTTCTGCCCCGTCAGCTCAGCAGCCTTGGCTGCGAGTTCCTGCAAGGCCTGCTTCTTGCTGTTGACCTTCAATGCCGGGAGAATCGCCTCGGGTGCGACCAGATCGGTAATCGGCATGGAGCTTTCCGAGGTGAATTAAACCGTCAGGTTCCGAATTGGCCAGCTTGGCGAGAACCGCGCTGGACCGTTGTCAAGAAGGTGAAGCAGGAGGCGGACTTAGCCCCGGTCCTGATGTGGGGCGCTTCTACTCCAACGCAATCCCGGTGCCAACTCCCGCGTTCGGCTTTGCCCCGTCAATTGTTAAGGGGCAGCGGGGGTACGTCCGGGGCATTAGGCTTTGCCGTCCGACTTACCTCCTGGCGGGTCGATCCAGCCCACATTGCCGTCCGCGCGGCGGTAAATGATGTTCACCCGGCCCGAGGAGCCGTGCTGGAATACCAAGCAGGGGGCCCCGCTCAGGTCGAGTTCCATGACCGCCTCGCTGACCGACAGCAGTTTCAGAGAGGTGGTCGCCTCTGCGATGATTACGGGGTTGTAGCCGGTCAGTTCGTCCTCGCCCTCCGTCGGCGCCTCCAGGACGTAGCTCGTCGCATCGAGCCCGGCGAATTGGGCGGAGGCTGCAGCGGCCTTGCGGGCCGACCGGTCCTTCAGCCGGCTCTTGTAGCGGCGCAGCCGCTTCTCGATCATCAGCAGCGCCTGGTCGGCGCTGGCATAGGCGTCCGGCGCGTTCGAATCGGCCTCGAGCGTAATTCCCGAATCAAGATGCAGCGCACAGTCGGTGCGGAAACCGAAGCCGTCCTTGCTCAGCGTGATGTGGCCGGAATAATTGCCGTCGAAATATTTGCGTAAGACCTCGTCGGTGCGGTCGGCAACGCGGCCGCGCAAGGCTTCGCCGACGCTGATGCTTTTTCCCGAAATCCGGAGAGTCATGTGATGCCTCGCTTGGTTGGTGCCCAGCTTGGATCTTTCCCGATGGGAGATTGAGAGTACCGCGATTTGGCGCCGACGCAATCAGGCCGGTTCGGTGTTGCGGGAGCGGTCGGACAATGCGGTGGAGAGGACGTTACCAAGAGCGCTCTGCTTGTCGCGACGGCGTTGCACCGAGGAAGGAATGCGCATGGCTTCGCGGTACTTCGCGACCGTGCGGCGGGCAATATCAATGCCCGAGGCTCGCAACCGTTCCACGATCGTGTCATCCGACAGGATCGCGGATGGCTCTTCTGCATCGATCAGTTGCTTGATGTGGTGACGGACGGCTTCGGCGGAATGCGCCTCGCCGCCGTCGGCCGAGGCAATCGAAGCCGTGAAGAAATATTTCAGCTCGAAAGTGCCGCGATTCGTCGCCATGTATTTGTTGGCAGTGACGCGCGACACCGTGGATTCATGCATCTGGATCGCGTCGGCGACCGCCTTGAGATTGAGCGGCCGCAGATGCGCTACGCCGCGGGTGAAGAAGCCGTCCTGCTGGCGCACGATCTCGGTCGCAACCTTCAGGATGGTGCGGGCGCGCTGATCGAGCGCGCGGACGAGCCAGGTCGCGTTCTGCAAGGCATCCGTGAAATACGACTTGTCGCCGTCCTTGCCGATTTTCTTCGATAACTCGGAATAGTAGGTCTGGTTCACCAGCACGCGCGGCAAGGTGTCGCTATTGAGCTCGACGTGCCAGCCGCCGTCGGGACCCGGACGGACATAGACGTCCGGCACCATGGTCTGCAGGCGCGACGAGCCGAACTTCATGCCGGGCTTGGGGTCGAGCCTGCGGATTTCGCCGATCATGTCGGCGATGTCTTCGTCATCGACGCCGCAGACCTTGCGAAGCCCCGCAATGTCGCGTTTGGCGAGGAGATCGAGATGCTCGACCAGTGCCTGCATCGCCGGGTCGTAGCGGTCGAGCTCGCGGAGCTGGATCGCGAGACATTCACTCAAATTGCGCGCGCAGACGCCGGGGGGATCGAATTTTTGCAGCACGGCGAGAACGTCCTCGACGTCCCGCTGCGATGCGCCAAGCCGCTCGGCAGCCTCGCCGAGATCCGGTGGCAGATATCCGGCTTCATCGACGAGGTCGATCAGGTATTGGCCGATCATGCGCTGCGCGGGCGCGGAGAAGGCCACCGCGAGCTGCTCGGCGAGATGGTCGGCGAGTGTCGTCTCCGCCGCCACGAAGGCCTCGAGGTTATAATCCTCGTCGCCGGAGGCGCCGCCACCCCACTCGGTATAGACGGTCGGCGCGGCATCCTGGGCGTTGCGCGCGGCGGCCTCGGCCGGCTCCTCGGAAAAGACGTTGTCCAGGCCGGTGTCGAGGGTCTGCTCGATCTCGGCGCGGGTGCCGAGATCGCGGCTCAGCCATTCCTCCTGGCCCGGCTCGAAGGCCTCGCCGGTGCCCGTTTCGTCACCATTGCTGCCGCCGGAATCGTCGGAATCGCTGAACTGGGCGGCCTCAGTCGGAGCCTCGCCCCCGGCCGGCTCGTCATTGGCCCGCTCCAGCAGCGGATTACGCTCAAGTTCTTCCTCGACGAAGGTCGTGAGATCGAGATTCGACAATTGCAGCAGCTTGATCGCCTGCATCAACTGCGGCGTCATCACCAGCGACTGCGATTGCCGGAACTCTAATCTCTGCGTCAGCGCCATGAAGCAAGAACCGTTCCCAAAAATTTGGTCCGATTTTTGCTTATCCTACTCCAAGCCCGATGTACACGCCTTGACGAATTGGAAAAACGGGCTAGAGGCGGAACTCCTCACCAAGGTAAAGGCGGCGGACGTCGGGGTCATTGACGATCTCGTCCGGACTGCCCTCGGTCAGTATTTCACCGGCATAGACGATGTAGGCGCGGTCGGTGAGGCCGAGCGTCTCGCGCACATTGTGATCGGTGATCAGCACGCCGATGCCGCGATTGGTGAGATGGCGAACGAGGTCCTGGATGTCACCGACCGCGATCGGATCGATGCCGGCGAAGGGCTCGTCGAGCAGCATGTAGTTCGGACGCGTCGCCAGCGCGCGCGCGATCTCGACGCGGCGCCGTTCGCCGCCGGACAGCGCGATCGACGGCGATTTGCGCAGGCGCGTGATGTTGAATTCGTCGAGCAGGGCGTCGAGCTGCGCCTCGCGCTTCTTGCGCGAGGGCTCGACCACTTCGAGCACGGCGCGGATGTTCTGCTCGACCGTGAGGCCGCGGAAGATCGAGGCTTCCTGCGGCAGATAGCCGATGCCGAGCCGCGCGCGCTGATACATCGGCAGCTTGGTGACGTCGTGGCCGTCGAGCTCGATCGCGCCGCGATCGGCCTTGATCAGACCGGTGATCATGTAGAACACCGTGGTCTTGCCGGCGCCGTTGGGGCCGAGCAGGCCGACCGCCTCGCCGCGGCGCACATAGATGCTGACGCCACGCACGACCTGGCGGCTGCCAAAGCTCTTTTCCACGCTATGCACAGCCAGGAAGCCCTGCCGCTTGAGGAGCTGGGGCCCGGCGGAACCGTTGCTCCTGGGGACCGGCTGAGCCGGTTGCGGACGCGGCCGCGGAGCTTCGGCGCGGAACTGGTCCGCGGCCTGGAGCGGCTGCTCGCGCGCGATCGGGGGCGCATCGCGCACGGGGCTGGTCATGAGACCACCGACGCCGTCACCGAGTGCGGTAATGTCGTGGCGGACATCCTGGCGCGCAAATCCTGGCCGGCCGCGTTTGGCGGGGCGCCGACGGAACATGCTGAGTAAATCGACCATCCCCGCCTTCTAGCCTTTCACGGTGATCCCGCGACCTGCCGTGCGGTTGCAATTCGCCCGCGCAGCATGAATGAAAGGATGTCTCCTGCCCAGGAGACATCCTCGTTAAGCGGATCCCGCTTCGAAAGCCCGTTGCGGTAGATACAGTCTTGTCCGGCCGGCTTCAACCTCGGATCGCCGATGCCCAATTTAAGCCATTGAATTTACATTTGGAATTTACTTTTGTTTACTTGCCCCCGGCAATTGCAGGGGCGGGGCGCCCCCGGGCTTGGACTGCCCGCCGCAATCATTTCCGCCACCCTGCGGCAGCAGGGCCTGCACCTTGCCGCTGTCGGATTCGACGCGGGACACGCCGGTGGTCATGTCGACCATCAGCCGGTCACCGCGCAGCACGTTCTTGCACTGCGTCAAGACCACGCCGCCGAGCATGGTGATGAGGTTGGTCCTGGTGTCGAAGATGGCGGTCTCGCCGGTCACCACCTGATCCTTCTGGGTGACCACGACATTGCCGCGCGCTTCCAGCCGCTTGATCGAGGAGCTGCCGCCCGGGCCCGGCGTCGCCGACTGCATCGGCGCCGACTTCGCGCCCTTCGCGGGCGTAGGCTGCGGCGTGGCCGCCTTGTCACCGCCCGACTCGTAGAACACCACCAGCGTCTTCGAGGTCATGGTGGTGTCGCCCTGCACGACCTTCACATTGCCGGCGAAGGTCGCCTCCTTCTTCTTGTCGCGCATCTCCAGCGAAGCGGCTTCGATCTGGATCGGCTGATCGCGGTTCTGCGAAAAGCCCTGCATCGCGTTGGGCACGCCCTGCATGGTGCTCTGTGCTTGCGCCGCGCCGATCAGCACAGCACAGGCGACAAGCGCGGCCGCGCCGACGATGGCGCTACGCTTGTCTTCGCCACGCGGAAAAAACTTGGCCATGACAATCATCTTGAAGTGGCAATCATCTTGAATTGGCAGACTTGTTCTGGGGCGCACGCGTCTTCGCTGGCGGCGGCGGCGGGGGCTCGGCGGGTGCGGGCGGAGCCGCGGCCGGCTCGTCCGTGCTCAGCTTGTCCAGGTGCATCACCACATTGCCCTCGAAGCGGATGACATCGCCGCCTTCCGTGATTCGCAGCCGGTCGGAGGTCAGCGTGCCGTTGGTGAGCTTGACGTCGACATGCTCATCCGAGGAGACCGTGCCCTTGCCCATGTCGACGAAGGCCGAGTTCAGCCGCGCCTCATAGCCGGTCGAAGTGCGCAGGAAGATGTCCTTGTGGAGGTCGAGCTGCTGCTGCTTGTTGTCGAACCTGCCGGTGCGGGCATCGAGGAACAGGGTCGATTGATCTTCCATCAGGACTTTCGAGCGCAAGTCCGAAAGATCGACATGATCGGGATCGGTGATGTCCTGCGTTGCGGTCTTGGCCCAGAGCTCATAGGGCCGCTGGTCCGGCGTGAAACCGGAAAGATGCGGCGATTCCATGGTGATCTTGGTGCCTGACACCACCATGTTTCCGGAATCGAGCGGCAGGTTCGGCATCAGCATGCGGAACGGGTTGAAGATCGACACCCCGATGATGGCCGCCAGGGACAGGAGCACCGCGCCCGGCACCGCGATGCGCAGAATCCGCACCAGCCGGCTGTGCCGCGCCGCGCTGGCAAACCGCGCCGCGAGCGCGGCGTCATAGGTTGGATTGTGGGCCGAGTTCACCACTGCTCCGGGACGTCGCTAGCCTTTTCCAGTCGAAGGCTCCTGATCGAGGACGCCCCATTGTACCCGCTACCTGCGGAGTATGCAGCCTGCGACAGGCGGTACGACTGTGTCCGAAACGGGGCGGCGGCCTTCCTTGGCAGCCGGTCGGGGCCTTTAGGAATGCGCAAAAATGTCCTCGGCCTCCCAGCCCTGGAGGTCGAGCCGGGCCCGCGTCGGCAGGAAGTCGAAGCAGGCCTGGGCCAGCGCCGTGCGGCCCTCCCGCACCAGCATGGCATCCAGCCGCTCGCGCAGCGCATGCAGATGCAGCACGTCGGAGGCGGCATAGGCGAGCTGCGGCTCAGTCAGGCTGTCGGAACCCCAGTCGCTGGATTGCTGCTGCTTGGAGAGGTCGACATTGAGCACCTCGCGCACGAGGTCCTTGAGGCCGTGGCGGTCCGTATAGGTGCGCGTCAGGCGGGAGGCGATCTTGGTGCAGTAGAGCGGCTGCGCCATCACGCCGAAGGCCTGGTACAGCACCGCGATGTCAAATCGCGCGTAATGGAATATCTTGGTGATGGCGGGATTGGCGAGCAGCGCCTTCAGGTTCGGCGCGTCGGTGTGGCCCTTCGGGATCTGCACCACGTCGGCGCTGCCGTCGCCGGGCGAGAGCTGCACCACGCAGAGCCGGTCGCGGTGCGGGTTCAGCCCCATGGTCTCGGTGTCGATCGCCACCGCTCCGGTGTAGCGGGACAGGTCGGGCAGATCACCGCGATGCAGGCGTACGGTCATGGCGTTTCAAAACCTCACTCGAATTGGCGCGTCGGCATAATAGGCTAATCGGATTGCCCGCGATGTATCCACTGGAGGCGGGCCGCGCAAGCGCCGGGTGCGCCTTGCAGGCTCGGTCAGATCGCCGCCAGCATGATGCAGATCATCGCCGCCACCGTGATGCGGCTGGCCGCATCCCGGAAGGTGTAGATGATGGGATCGTCGGGCATCTCGCGGCGATGCGCCATCATCAGGGCACGGCCGAACCAGTAGAGCAGCAGCGGGTTCAAGAGCCACAGCATCCAGGGGCGGCTGTACAGCGGCGTCACGGCCGATGACGACACGTAGAGCGAGAACACCGTCACCGCGTTCATGGCGCTCGCGGCCGCCATCGCGGCGATCACGTGCAGGTCGGTAATCCTGTAGTCGCGGTTGGAGGGGTCGGCGAGCCCTGCGCCCTGGCGCATGCTGAGCTCGCTGAAGCGCTTGATCAGCGCCAATGAGGTGAACACGAACAGCGAGAAGATCAGCAGCCATTCCGACAGCACGACGCCGACGCCGACGGCACCGGCGATGATGCGCAGCGTGTAGAGACCGGCGAGCGTCACGACATCGACCAGCATCTTGCGCTTGAGCACCAGCGAATAGGCGATGGTGGTGACGAGATAGGCGCCGAGCACGCCGAGGAAGACGGCGGAGATGCAGAGGCTGGCGGCGACCGCGAACAGCCACAGCGCCGGAATTGCGAGCAGAGCGGAGGAGATCGGCAAGTCACCGGCCGCGAGCGCGCGATGGCGCTTGGTCGGGTGCTGCCGGTCGGCCGCGAGATCGAGCAGATCGTTCATCAGATAGGCGCCCGACGCGCAGGCCGAAAACGCCAGAAACGCCAGCAGCGCATAGCCGAGCGTCGCGAGGTGCATCTGGTGCGCGGTGATGGCGGGCACGAACACCAGCGTGTTCTTGGCGTATTGGTAGACGCGGAGCGCCTTCGCCCAAATCTTCAGGCTGGAAGTCTTCAGACTGGATGTCTTCGGGCTGGCCGGACGGCTACCGCTGCGGTCGCTGATCCGCTCGATCGAGCCACGGTCGAACGGCAGGGCATCGCCCGTGACGAGCGCGGCCGGCGCAACGACGCCATCGAAGCCGAGATGCGAGGCGATTCCCGCAGCATGATGAGCAAAGCGGCCAGCTACGAGATAGATCTTCTCGCCCCGCGCCCGCGCCGCCAGCGCCTGGCTCAGGACATCGGCGTCGTAGGGCAGATGGGCGTAGTCGACCTCGGCCTGGGCCAGCACATCCTCAAGCGCCGCCCGGCTCAGCGAGCCCTTCGCGCGCAGGCGGGCGAACGCGCCACCGACATCGGCGAAGAACGCCTCGAAGGCGAGCTGCGAGCGCAGCAGGGCGCCTTCGAGATCAATGACGAGCGTGCCCGCCAGCGCCGGGGTCGCCGACGGCTCGAGCGTGCCAGAATCGTACTGCCAGACAGGCTGCTCCATCCGAAAACGCTCTATTGACCGCGGCATGACCGGCCCTTGGCCGGGGAGCAGGGAAATGGACGGCCAAAACCCTAGGGGATCATTCGCTAAGGGCAGCTTAATTCGGGTGGAGAAGGGGGACGGCCGCCGCGGGATGCCCAGGTCCAATCGGTGCAAAATCGCTGCGAATTCGGATCGAATCGCCGGGATATCCGGCCGGGCGGTCACGCTCCCGGTCAGGCAAGCGCGCGGCGCCCAATCGAGGTTGGCGAGAGGAGACGGACGGTTCTTTGGAAGTCAGGCTGTTGCATGGATCCCACAATCCGGCACGAGCTCCATATTCCAGCGGAACTTGGGTCATGCGCCCGTGGAAATCGTCCCGTGCCATCCTATCTGCGAGTTTCTCGCGCTCCCTTGCCCCCGTTCACCGCGAATTAAGTGTCATGACCGAACAGACGCTCGCTGCGCCTATCGACGATCAACAGGAACGCCAACGCGGCTTTTCGCGCTACCAGTCGCTCCTCATCGCGTTGCTCGCGTTCACACAGTTCACGATCATTCTCGATTTCATCATCATGTCGCCGCTCGGCGCCATCCTGATGCCCTCGCTCAACATCACGGCCGCGCAATTCGGCGTCGCGGTTTCGGCCTACGCGTTCAGCGCGGGACTTTCGGGTATCCTGGCCGCCGGCTTTGCCGATCGCTTCGATCGCAAGCGCCTGCTGTTGTTCTTCTATGTCGGCTTCACGCTCGGAACCATGCTCTGCGCCGCAGCGCAGAACTACCATGTCCTGCTGCTCGGCAGGATCGTGACCGGATTGTTCGGCGGCGTGATCGGCTCAGTCGTACTTGCCATCATCACCGACCTGTTCCCGTTGCATCTGCGCGGCCGCGTGATGGGATTCGTCCAGACGGCGTTCGCCGCGAGCCAGGTGCTCGGCATTCCGGCCGGGCTGTTTCTCGCCAATCACTGGAGCTGGCATTTCTGCTTCGTTGCGATCGTCGGCCTGTCGATCGTCGCGATCGCAATCATCGCGCTGGCGATGGAGCCGGTCGACGCGCATCTGCGGCTCAAGCAGGACAAGAACCCCTTCCACCACCTGATAGCGACCGTCGGACAGCCGCGCTATACGCTGGCCTTCGCTGTCACGACTTTGCTGGCGACCGGCGGGTTCATGCTGATGCCCTTCTCCAGCGCCTTCACCGTGCATAATCTCGGCATCGACATCCTGCACCTGCCGACGATCTATCTCGTCTCCGGCCTGTTCAGCATCGTCACGGGGCCGCTGGTCGGCAGAGCGAGCGATGCGTTCGGCAAATATCCGACCTTTGTCTTTGGCAGCGTGGTGTCGGTGATCATGGTGCTGATCTATACCCATCTCGGCCGCGTCTCGCTCGCGACGGCGATCCTCGTCAACGTCCTGATGTTCGTCGGCATCTTCTCACGTATGATCCCGTCGCAGGCCCTGATGTCGGCAATCCCCGATCCCAGTCAGCGCGGCTCGTTCAGCGCGGTCAGCGCGTCACTGCAGCAGCTCTCCGGCGGGCTCGGTTCGGTGCTCGCCGCCGCGATCATCGCGCAAGACCCGGATGGTTCGCTGATCCATTTCGACCGGCTCGGATACATCGTCGTAGCGACGTCGATCGTCTCGCTGGTCGCGATGTACTTTGTGCAGAAATCGGTCGCGAATCGGGCCGGCAGGCGGGTCGTCTGACGGCAAGCGGGCCGATTTGGCGCAATAGGGGGCCGTCGCGAGAGCGATGGATGGATCGCCGCCTGCTACCTCCACTGATCGGAAGCAGCCCCATTTTGCATCCAAATTCCGCAAAGTGGTGCCAAGGACTGGATCGCCACCGCCCAGAACGCCTGCATTTGCTGGGATTTTCAGCCGTCCGGTAGGGTCTTGTGTACCGGCGTCGTGTACCGTTTTCAACCCTCCGAGCACTGACAGGGCACCAGAGTGCCGGCCGCCCGGCCCTCGGCTGGGCTTTCTTTGGGTCCGATGGGATTTCAACGGCACTTGAGCGATCTCCTTAAGTAGTCCGAAGCGACGCCTCACCTACAGGTTGTCGGGCGATAGAGCCGAGCAGATTGGTGTGAAAGGCAGGGATGGCAAGGAATGCATATTGCGCGTGCACTATCTTCACTGGTCGGCGCTCTTGCGATCGCATGGACCCTGTCGATCAGTACGCCGCGACAGGCGCAGGCCCAGGACTTCGGCCCTGTAAATGGGACGTGGGAGGGCAGTCTTGGTCCTATCAGTGGTCCGGGGTTGTCCGAGTCAAATAAGCCTCTGCCGATTCGCATGATTGTTCGAGATGAGGCGGCTCAAGTGTTCACCGGTGAAAACTTCAACGATGAGGTCAAGTCCGGGAGGTTCAAGGTCGAGCGAGTCGCTACCAACATGATCATTTTTGCGATCGACTCAGGGACGGACAATGACGGGCTTTGGGTCGAAACATGGGCGTTTGTAATTACACAGAAGGATCGAAATACCCTGATCACGAACCTTTATCGCGTGGTCAACAACACCGACGTGCCTCTGAACCTTGACTTCAGTAAATTTTCCTCTGCGAAAACTGGCGAACTTAAGCGGGTTTCACCGGAATGAACCTTCGATCATTCGCGACGTGTCGGCTGACGCCGCATCGATGACGAAGACACGATGGGATTTGGCTGAAGCTTCGATGGGTCTGATGCCATGAACGACGCAAGCAACAGGGAAGTGACGGAACAGAGTGAGGCGGAGAACCCAGAAGTGGGTACGCCGCGACGGGTCGATATTGAGCTGTTCATTGTGCACCCGACGTGGGAGCCGACAGAGATTAGCACCGCGCTTGGGTTGGAAGCGAACTTCGCGCACCGGGTGGGCGGGCCCCGGAAGACCCCGGCCGGCACTCCGCTCCCCGGAAACCACCCTGACACACGATGGAGACACTGCATCCGATGCAATGTCAGGGATCAATGGTACGCCGGAGAGGTGATGACCTTTGTCGATAGACTCGAGCCTCACAAAGCGTTCTTTGCAAGCCTCACATCGACAGGCGGAAGGGCAAGCATAATCATTCAGTTTTTCGGTGACGGATATTTGGGTGACGAGCTACCCGTAGCCACCCTGGCGAAGCTGGTCGACCTTGGGGTGGCCCTTGCGATCGAATGTTTTGCGGACCCGCAGTCATGACCCGGTCAACCCTGTCGAGAGGATCGCCGTCCATGACCCGTAATGCTAATTTAGAAGACGAAGCGGCCAGACTCACTGAGCTACTTCGAGGGAAAGTAGTCAAGGTGGTGTGGCGTCACCGACCGGGAGAAGTAGGAATCGAGTTCAACGACGGGACGCGCCTGTTTTTTGATGCGGTGAGTAACGGGCTTGAATGCTCTGTCACTGGAGGCGACGAGTTCAATGAGCCTTAAGCCCGCTGTCATACGCGACGTGTCGGCTGTTGCCGCTTCGATGACAAAGGCGCTTGGTCCCAAGTTGGGTAAGCAATTCATAGCAAATCCCAATGTGGCGAAGTATGCGTTCGTTCCCAGATTCCCGGACGATGTAGCCACCGGACGGTCCGTTGCTCGTGCACTTCAGAAGATTGAAAGCCCGCGAGGCCCGACTTTGATCGCCGCTTACTGCTTCACGATTGAGGCGAGAAAGATAGCCGCAGCAGAGGGCTGTGACCTGGTAAGCATGAGTGAGTTTGCTTGGACGGACGCCACATATGCACGGGCACGAGAGCCATTGTCATAGGAAAATGGGGCGGCGAGTCTACTTGCCGAGAAGAAGGTCCAGCTTGGCGGAGCCTGAGGGCCTACGACAGTTCATCGGGAAATATCCCCAAGCGCCGCAACAAAGCTGCGATGCTGCTCGAGCCATTCCGGTCGTTGCATTGCGATGGCCTGCACGCACAACTGAACGCATTCATCACAGATCGAGGCCGCCGTCTTCTGACCCTTCTCGTTCACTGCGGCGCCCCGGATGAGCGACAAGACTTCATCGTGCCCTTTTCCACAAAACGAGCAGATCAGATCCGAACCGGTCATCGCTTCTCACGCAGGTAGCCTGAATTGGAATAGCCACTCGTCTCGGTCACGTAGCCGGTCTTCGCGATGCCCCTTGCCCGCCGGCCAGCCGCCTCGGATGCCCCACGGCATGCTTGTACTCTGATCGGGAAATGAACGGCCATGCATTGTAATCTCCGGCCGCCAGAAACTCGGCCGCACGTTCGTGGGAGATCGTGTTAGGCCCGCTCAGCCACCTCGTCACAACCGGGCGAGCACGTCGCATAGGCGAGAGGCCAGGCAGGGAGATCCTCGGCCATCGGTACTCAAAATCGTTGTCAAGAAACAGGACCCAGCGCAGCACTTCCCGGCGCCAGCTTGGATCGATGCTGTAACGTCCGACCAACCGATGCTCTTTCATGTCGCTGTAGAGGAGCCACGACATATCCGCGATCGCCAAAATCGCTGCATCCTCCTCGCTCTCCGGGGTACTGCGCTCGAACCGGTGGTTGGTGATCGCTCCCGCAATCAGGCGCCTGAGGTTTCTGGAGAGCTGGTCGCGTGCTGGCCGATTTATCATCCTGCAACTCCCAGTCGGATCTGGTGGCAAGCGAAGCAGACGTCACAGCTCATTTAGCCGCCTCGATTCTCTTCACGCAGACCGGCTCGCTGGCCCCGGTCCGGGTGCAATCCCAATCGGGGCCAAATCCTGCATTTGTCGCTTGCTGCGAGAACTTCGGGTTATCCGATGGTGAGAAGGATGAACATGCCGATTACCGCAAGGACGATTGGATACCGGCGACATCTCCAATCCTGAGAGGCGGCCACGGCCGTTTCATCTCGCTTAAGTACCACACTTGGATGGACCGGCAGAGAAGCCAGCGTTCAATCACGGCGGCATACCTAAGAATCTGCTACTTGAGGCTGCGCCATTCTCGGGTAAGCGGTTCAAATCTCCCGGATTTCAATCGCTTGGGAGAAAAGTGGTGCCCAGGAAAGGACTCGAACCTTCACGGCCGTTAAGCCACTGGCACCTGAAGCCAGCGCGTCTACCAATTCCACCACCTGGGCATGCCGGTTGGGGCACGGAGGCGGTTACTACGGTTCGGTGACGCGCTTGTCAAATCATGCGTGGGGATGCGGATTGCGCATCGCAAACCGGCCCGATACAAGCCTCCTCAAGACGCACTCTTCCCGCAGGAATGGACCGCCATGGCAACGAATCTGGACACGCTCGTCACGGTTTTCGGCGGATCGGGGTTTTTGGGCCGGAGCGTCGTCCGCGCGCTGTGCAAGCGCGACTACCGGGTCCGGGTCGCGGTGCGGCGGCCGGAACTCGCCGGCTTCCTCCAGCCGCTCGGCCGGGTCGGGCAGGTCCATACCGTGCAGGCGAACCTGCGCTACCCGGCCTCGGTCGAGGCGGCGCTGCGTGATTCGCATGTGGCGATCAATCTGGTCGGCATCCTCGCCGAGAGCGGCGGACAGACGTTTGACGCCGTCCAGGCCAAGGGCGCCGAGACCGTCGCCAAGGCGGCAGCCGCAGCCGGCGCGGAAATGGTGCATGTCTCGGCGATCGGCGCCGACGAAGAGTCGCCCTCGCATTACGCCCGGGCCAAGGCGGCCGGCGAGAAGGCGGTGCTCGCCGCGGTGCCGTCGGCCACGATCTTCCGTCCCTCGGTGTTGTTCGGCCCGGAGGACCAGTTCACCAACCGCTTTGCTGCGCTGGCACGGATGTCGCCGGTGCTGCCGCTGATCGGCGGCGAGACCAAGATGCAGCCCGCCTATGTCGGCGACGTCGCGACCGCGATTGCGGATGCGGTCGATGGCAAGGCCAAGAAGGGTGCCACCTACGAGCTCGGCGGGCCGGAAGTGCTGACCATGCGCGAGATCATCGAGACCATCCTCGCCATCACCGGGCGCAAGCGGATGCTGATCCCGCTGTCGTTCTCCCTCGCTCGTTTCCAGGCCGCCTTCCTGCAATTCGCGCCGGGCGCACTGAAGCTGACGCCGGATCAGGTCACGCTGCTCGAGCGCGACAACATCGTGTCGGAGGCAGCGAAGGCCGCAGGCCTGACGCTGGAAGGCCTCGGCATTGCGCCCGATTCGCTCGAGGCGATCGCCCCGCAATATCTCTGGCGTTTCCGCTCCGCCGGGCAGTTCCAGCGTAACGGCGCGTAACGTCTTCCCTTACCTCGCCCCGCTTGCGGGGAGAGGTCGAATTCGAGCGAAGCTCGAATTCGGGTGAGGGGGACTCTCCGCGAGTCCAACTGTCACCGTCCCCGGGGAGAGTCCCCCTCACCCCAACCCTCTCCCCGCAAGCGGGGCGAGGGAGTTGCACCTTCGCCGCGACCGCAGCCCAGAATCAAAATTTCAGCTTCTTGAAGATCGCTTCCGGCAGCGTCTTGATGATGAGCATCACGAGACGCCATTTGCCGCTGACGTAGACGACGTCGGTCCGCCGCTGCACGGCGTTGAGTATTGCATCGCCCACCACCTTTGCCTCGACGGTCAGGGGACCGATCAGCTTCATGCCTTCGGTCATCCTGGTGCGGACGAAGCCGGGCTTAACGGTGACGACGTGAACGCCGCCGCGGCTGGCGCGGGCGCGCAGGCCTGACAGGAACGCCGAAAAGCCCGCCTTGGCCGAGCCGTAGACATAGTTCGAGGCGCGGCCGCGATCGCCTGCGACCGAAGACACCCCGACGATCGTGCCGCTGCCGCGCGCCAAGAATTTTTCGGCGAACAGGCCGAGGATCAGCGCAGGCCCCTCATAGTTGGAGCGCATGATCGTCGTGGCATGGTCGAGATCGCCCTGCGCGTTCTCCTGCGTGCCCAGCAAGCCGACGATCGAGATGACGACATCCGGCAATGCCGGAAGGCCGCTGACGAAGCCTTCAAACGATGCCGTGTCGAGCACGTCGAATTTCGAGACGCTTGCCTCGACATTGTAGCGGGCACGCAGATCGGCGGCGTCAGGCTCGAGCACGGCGACATCGCGCCCGGCGAGCTGCACATCGTATCCCGCCTTGGCGAAAGCGCGCGCGGTGGCGCGGCCGATATCGGAGGAGCCACCCAGCACCAGAACGGTCTTGCGCGAAGTCACGGCTGCACCTCATCAAACAGACGCTGTGAAAGTCTTGATCGGATTTTCCCGGCAGGATCCAGCGACTTCCGGATCGCCTTGAAGCGTTGCAGGGCCGGATAGCCCGCCTCGAAGGTCGCGCGCGACTGGCGCGCGTCTTTCGCCAGATACAGCCGTCCGCCGGCGGTGACGACGAGACGGTCGATCTCGTCGAGGAAATTGAGGATGTCGCCCCGTATCGGGAAATCCAGCGCCAGCGTGTAGCCCGGCAGCGGAAACGACAGGATACCGTCGCCCTGGCCGAGCTTCTTCAGCACCGCGAGGAAGGAGGCGTCGCCGCGCCTGGAGATGCGTTCGAGAATGTCGCCGAGCACGTCGCGCGCGCCCTGCTCCGGAATCACGCATTGATGCTGGAGGAAGCCGCGCCGTCCATAGATGCGATTCCAGGCACTGATGCTGTCGAGCGGGAAGAAATACGGAAACAGCGAGACCAGATGGCTGCCGCCGGCGCGCCTCGCGCCCATGCGGTAGTAGAGCTCGTTGAAGGCGCGAATGCTGTAGCGGTTCAGCGTCATCGACGGAAGGTCGACCGGCACGGCGAGCCCGGGATCCTTTCCAAGCGGAAATGCGTCAGCACCGTCCGGGAGCTCGGCTCTTCCAGCGTGCTCGCCGAGATAGATCAGCGAGCGGCCGAGGTCGCTGCCACGCGCCGCGCAATCGATCCACGCCACCGAATAGGTTGCGGAATCGCCGGCATCGAGCGCGCGCATCGCCGCATCCAGATCGGACGCCGAGACCACCCGCTCACGGATCCAGCCGGTCTCCACCGGCCGGAGCCGGATCGTCGCTTCCAGGATGACCCCGGTCAGGCCCATGCCGCCGACGGTCGCGAAGAAGGCATCGGAATCCTGCTCGCGCGAGACCTCGATGGTCTCGCCCCGCCCGGTGCGCAGCAGGATGCTGTCGACATAGCGGCCAAAGCCGCCCTCGCAATGATGGTTTTTGCCGTGAACGTCGGCGGCGATGGCACCGCCGATCGACACGAACCGCGTGCCCGGAACGACGAAAGGCAGGAAGCCGCGCGGGCCAAACGTGTCGATCAGGTCCGACAGCAGCACGCCGGCCTCCAGGCGTATGCGCCCGGTCGCCGGATCGAATGACCTGACCCGGTCGAAGCCCGTCATCGCGATGGTCCTGATGGCGCCGATCCCGGCGTCGCCATAGGCGCGGCCGTTCCCCCTGGCCACAGTGCCGGACGCACCGGCGACAGCCTCGCCGACCGCCTCAAACGACCGCGGCCGCAGGATATCGGTATCGACGACCGGGAAGCGCCCCCAGCCGCTGACGAGGGTCATCGTTCAGCTCCTTTGCCGGGCATGCCCCGCCCCGCTTTGGAAACTACCTACCGATCAAAAGCTTATATTACGTTGAGGCGGTGATGCGACTTTTGCGGGGATTAAGGCGCAACGAGACTGGGTCCAGTCGAATGCCTCGGTGCTCACCTCTCCCCAGCGGGGAGAGGTTAGGTCAGAGTGCTCCGGCCAGCAGCGTTTCAATCAGAAATTCGTCGTGCTCTACCGGCCGAGCGCCAGCGCGATCAGGCCGAGCGTGCCGACGATGACGCGCCACCAGGCAAACACCACGAAGCCGTGGCGGGTGACATATTCGAGGAAGCTCTTCACCACGATGATCGCGGTGATGAACGACACCACGAAGCCGATCGCGACGATGCCCATATGGTCCATCGTCATCTCGGCGCGGCTCTTGTAGAAGTCATAGGCGAACGCGCCGATCATGGTGGGGATCGCGAGGAAGAACGAGAACTCCGCCGCCGCGCGCTTATCCGCGCCGAGCAGCATGGCGGCGACGATGCTGGCGCCGGAGCGCGACACGCCCGGGATCATCGCCACGCACTGCGCGATGCCGATGTAGAGATACATCAGCAGCGGAAACCTGGTGGCATCGTGCTCGCGCGGCTTGAGATCGAGCCGGTCGACCCACAAGAGAATGGCACCGCCGACAATCAGTGTGAAGCACACGACCCACGGATTGAACAGCACGCTCTTGATGTATTTGCCGGCGACGAGGCCGACGATGACAGCGGGCAGGAACGCGACCAGCACGCCGATCACGAAACGGCGTGCATAGGCATCGCCGGAGAACATGCCTATCGCGACATCCCACAATTTCCTGAAGTACAGCCCGACGATCGCGAGGATCGCGCCGAGCTGGATCAGGACCGTAAACGAGTCCCAGAAAGCGCCTTCGCCAAGGCCGAAGAAGCGCTCCGCGAGCAGGAGGTGACCTGTCGAGGAAACGGGTAGGAACTCAGTCACACCCTCGATGATGCCGAGGATCACTGCCCGTATTGTGTCTGACATATTTACGGTCCATTTCGGCTGGAAAAGCGGGGGCTCTTCTCGCCTATTCGTCCCGCTGCCGCAATCGCTAAATGCGGCATCGCGGGTTGTCTCGCGGTTTTGAGGAACTAGTGTGACGCCGAACAAACATTGATGGATTCTTAAGCACCACCAAATAATCAAAGGCTACATGTTTACGCTGTTTCATCATCCGTTCTGTCCGCATTCGCGCTTCATCCGCCTGATCGTGGGCGAATACGGGCTCGAGCTTCGGCTGACCGAGGAACGCACCTGGGAGCGGCGCGAGGCATTTCTGCTGCTCAACGCGGCGGGCACAACGCCGGTACTGGTGGACGACAGGGAGCCGCCGATTCCGGGCGCGGCCATTATCGCCGAGTATCTCGATGAGGCCTACGGGCAGGGTATGGGCGCCAAGCGGCTGATGCCGGAAACAATTGCCGAGCGCGTCGAGGTGCGCCGGCTGATGGCCTGGTTCAACGAAAAATTCTTCGAGGAGGTCTCCCATCCGCTGGTGACCGAGCGCATCTATAAGCGCTTCATGAGCGAGGAGAATGGCGGCGGCCCGCCCTCGGCCGACGTGATGCGCGCCGCCAAGGCCAATGTGCGCTATCATCTGGCCTATATCGGCTGGCTGGCGCAGACGCGCAACTTCCTCGCCGGCGACCGGTTGACTTACGCGGATCTCGCCGCCGCGGCGCATCTTTCGGCGATCGACTATCTGGGCGACGTGCCATGGAGCGAGGACGACGCAGCAAAGGCGTGGTACGCGCGGGTGAAATCCCGCCCGTCGTTCCGTCCGCTCCTGAGCGAATGGCTGGCCGGCGTGCCGGCGTCGCGGACCTACGTGGACCTCGACTTCTGAACCCTGCCTCTGATCTGTCTGAACTGAAAGCAGCGCTTGCGCGCGAGGCGCAGGCGCTCGGGTTCGACTGCATCGGCGTCACTGCACCCGGCACGATCGACAATGCCGGAAAATACTTCCTCGAATTCATCGCCTCGGGCGGCCATGGCGACATGGACTGGCTCGCCGCGCAGCCCGAGCGCCGCGTCGATCCGCGCGGGCTGTGGCAGGACGTGCGCAGCGTGATCATGCTCGGCGTGAACTACGGTCCCGACCAGGATCCGCTGGCGATCCTGCAAGACCCCACGCGCGCGGCGATCTCGGTCTATGCGAAAGGCGACGACTATCACGACCTGATCAAGAAGCGCCTGAAGGCGCTGGCGCGCTGGCTGGTTGCGACCGTGCCATCCGAGGTGAAGGTGTTCGTCGACACCGCCGCGGTGATGGAGAAGCCGCTCGCGCAAGCCGCGCATCTCGGCTGGCAGGGCAAGCACACCAATCTCGTCTCGCGCGAATTCGGCTCGTGGCTGTTCCTCGGCGCGATCTACACCACGCTCGAGCTGCCGCGCGACGACGCGGAGATCGATCATTGCGGCTCCTGCCATGCGTGTCTCGACATCTGCCCGACCGCGGCGTTTCCCGCGCCCTACAAGCTCGATGCGCGGCGCTGCATTTCGTATCTCACCATCGAGAACAAGGGACCGATCCCGCGCGAATTCCGCAATGCGATCGGCAATCGTATCTACGGCTGCGACGATTGTCTCGCTGCCTGCCCCTGGAACAAGTTCGCGCAAGAGGGCCGCGAAGCAAAGCTCGCCGCGCGCGACGAATTGCGCGCGCCGAGCTTGGCTGAGCTGGCGCGCCTCGATGACGCGGCCTTTCGCGCGCTGTTCACGAAGTCGCCGGTCAAGCGCATCGGCCGCGACCGTTTTTTGCGCAACGTGCTGATCGCGATCGGCAACTCCGGTGATGCGACGCTGGCGGTAGAGGCGCGGCGCTTGCTCGACGATGCAAGCCCGCTGGTGCGCGGGGCTGCGGTATGGGCGCTGGGGCAGTTGCTGTCGCGAGATGAGTTTGATGCGATGAAGCTTGTCGCGATGGGCATCGAGCCCGACGAGAGCGTGCGTCAGGAGTGGCAAGCCGCTTCCTAAAACTCGCTGTCATGCCCCGCGAAGGCGGGGCATCCAGTACGCCGCGGCTTATCCGTATTCGTCACCGCCTCCGGAATACTGGATCACCCGCTTTCGCGGGTGATGACGGCGGAGAGCGAGGAAAAGGCGCGCCGCTCCTCACCAAGAAGATCGAGCACCTTGATTTCCCCGCGCGATCCTTCAAGGTCGCGCATCATGACCAACATGCCTTTCTTCACCCGCGACGGCGACACATTCCATCCGACGGAAGTTGCCAATGGTCCGTGGGATCCAAAATCGCTGCACGGACGCGTCATCGTCGGTCTGCTCGGCTTCGCCATCGAGGAGCGTCATTCGGGCCCGGAATTCGTGCCGGCGCGGCTCACCGTCGACATGTTTCGCCTGCCGACCATCGACAAGCCGATTCAAGTGACGACGCGGCTGGTGCGCGACGGCCTGCGCATCCGTGTGGTGGAGGCAGAGTTCTCCTCCGGCGGCGTCAGCATGGCGCGCGCCTCGTGCCAGCTCCTGCGCCGGACGCAAAATGCCGACGATAACGTCTGGTCGCCGGCGAATTGGGATGCGCCGAAGCCCGCCGACATTCCACCGCCGACCGATCCGCGGCTTGGCATGAACGGCAAATGGACGACGCGTCCGATCGTCGGCCACATGGGCTCGCTCGGCCCGCGCCGGCTCTGGATGAGCGAGGTGCGCGAGCTCGTTGCGGGCGTGCCGATGACGCCGTTCGTCCATGTCGCGACCGGCGCTGATTTCGCCAGCCCCTTTGCCAATGCCGGCGACAAGGGGCTCGGCTACATCAACAGCGATGTAACCATCTATCTGCACCGCCTGCCGGTGACGAGATGGATCGGCTTCGAAGTGGTGAACCACCACGCCACCGACGGCGTCGCGATCGGCGAATGCTGGCTCCATGACGAACAGGGCCCGATCGGCACCGCGACAGTGGCAGCGCTGGCGCAGCGCAAGCCGATGGCGAAGCCGCCGCCGTAGTTTCTCCGCCGTCATTCCGGGGCGCGCGAAGCGCGAGCCCGGAATCCATCGGGCCTCAAGTTTGCGTGTGAATGGATTCCGGGCTCGCGCCTATCGGCGCGCCCCGGAACGACGACGAGGAGACGGCTACACCAAATGCCGCTTCATCTCCGGCCGCGCCTTCAGCTCCGCGCCCTGCTTGGCGACGATCTTGGCGATGCGCTCAGGCGCAAACTTCAAGTCGACGAAGGCCGGCGCGGTGTTGGCGACCTCGTGATAGCTGACGATCTTGCTGTCGCGGAGCGTCATGATCGCGACGCCTTCGAACATCGCCCGCGCACCACTCGCCTCCGGCAATGTCGAGCGATAGCTGAAAGTGTAGCGCGCATAGAGCGTGGTTCCGTCGGAGACCGGATCGTGCATGTCCCAGCGGAAATCGCTGGCCGTGCGATAGAACCAGTCGTCGATCATCCCGGCGATTTTTTCGCGGCCTGCGAATGCGCCGTAGAACACGTCGTGATAGACGCCGTCCTCGGTGAACAGTTCGGCAAAGGCCCTGCCGTTGCGCTGCTCGACCGCGTCGCAGAAGGCGCGCAGCATGGCTGTTGCGTTCATTGGCGTTCCTCCTTCCCCATTTTCTGTCATGCCCCGGCTTGACCGGGGCATCCAGTACGCCGCGGCCTCTCAGTCAAACATGACCGTCTCTGGAATACTGGATCGCCCGCTTTCGCGGGCGATGACATCGAGTGCTGGGCAACGACTTCACCCGAACTCCGCCACGGCGGCAAGGATTCGCGCGATGTCCTGCGGACGCGACAGGCGGTGATCGCCGTCCTGGATCATGGTCAGCACGACGTCGTCGGCCGGCAGGCGATGCGTCAGCGCAAACGCGTGCTGCCACGGCACGTCCGGATCCTTGGCGCCCTGCAGAATGCGAACAGGACAGCCGAGATCGATGGCGCTGCCGAGCACGAGGTGATTGCGCCCCTCCTCGATCAGGTTCCGCGTGATCGGATAGGGCGAGCCGTCACCATATTCTGACGGCCTGAGCCAGAGACCCGTGGTCTCGATCTCCTTCTTCACCTCGGCCGAGAAGTTCTTCCACATCAGCTCCTCGGTGAAATCAGGCGCCGGCGCGATCAGCACGAGGCCCGCGAGCGATGCCTTGGCTTGCTGCTTCTCTTGCTGTTTCTCTTGCCGCTTCCTGACTTCGCGCGCGAGAAGAAGCGCCATCCAGCCGCCCATGGAGGAGCCGATCACGACCTGCGGTCCCTCGCAGAACCGTTCGAACACCGCCACGCTCTCCTCGAGCCAGCGCCCGATGGTTCCATCAGCGAAGTCGCCGCCGGATTCGCCATGGCCGGAATAATCGAACCGGACCGAGGCGCGACCATGGTCCTTGGCCCAGCCGTCCAACGCCACGGCCTTGGTGCCCTGCATGTCCGACTTGAAGCCACCGAGCCAAAACAGCCCGGGTCTCAGGCCTGCCCGGCTGCGCACCGCAATCTTGCGCGCTGACGGGCCCTCGCCCACATCGATGAAGCTCGGCGCGTCGAAAATCGCATTGGTCATGGAACGTTTACTCTGGTTGTGCGGTTTGAGCTGTTCGGGCGCGTTCCGCAACGCGGACCCCATGTCGACATTGACCCTTTGGGACGCTTGCGGAACAGAAGCAAGGTGTCTATGTCGAGCAGCGTGCCGATAGGCGTGACCAAAATGCCTCGCATTTGAGGCTTTTTCGATCGCGGCACGGGCGACTTGCTTGCCGGCAAACGCATCTTCCTTCAAAATAACCGCTTCCTTCACAACTTTGGAGAACCACCCATTCGTCGTCCCAATAGAGCCCCGGCCCCTGCCAGCAAAGACGGGCCGCGCATCAATGATGATATTCGCAATGCGCAGATCCAGCTGATCGATCAGACCGGTGAGAACAAAGGCACGGTCGAGACCGTCGTGGCCATCCGGTTGGCCCAGGAAGCTGGCATGGATCTGGTCGAGATTTCGCCGAATACCAGCCCTCCCGTCTGCAAGATCATGGACTACGGGAAGTACAAGTATTCCGCTCAGAAGAAAGCCGCCGAAGCTCGCAAGCGGCAGAAGACCGTCGAGATCAAGGAGATCAAGCTCCGCCCGATGATCGACGATCACGATTATGACGTGAAGATGCGCGCGATGCAGCGGTTCTTCGAAGAGGGCGACAAGGTCAAGATCACGCTGCGCTATCGCGGCCGCGAAATGGCGCACCAGGAGATCGGCACCAAGCTGCTCGACAAGATCAAGAGCGATGTCGCCGAGCTCGCCAAGGTCGAGCAGGACGCCAAGTTCGAGGGCCGTCAGGTCGTCATGGTGCTGGCACCGCGCTGACGCGGGCTCTTGAAGGCTCAGAATTCAACGGCCCGTCCGGATATCCAGCGGGCCGTTTTGTTTTGTGCGCGGCCTATCCTTCGAGACGCCCGCTTTGGCGGGCTCCTCAGGATGAGGTCTCTTTTCGCGGCGAGATCCAAAAGCGATTGCGGGAAATGGGCCATTTCGGTCCTGCTCCGGGCGGCAAGGCGTGGACATGAGGATCGGCAACCCAAGATAGTCGACCGGCAGGTTCCGGCGGTTCATCGTTGCCAATTGGCTCCCGCTCTGCCATAAGCCCAACCTTCATCGCCCGGCTGATTTAAGGGCTGCCGTGGCGATGTCCGTGCGGGTTTCCTGCGTATGCGCAAAAACCTGAGCACAATCAACGCTCTAACGAGCATTTTTGACGGCCAGCCGCCTTCGCGGGCGGATTTCTGTTGTGGCCATAGGAGAGCCAAATGCCCAAGTTGAAGACCAAATCGGGCGCTAAAAAGCGCTTCAAGGTGACTGCTACCGGCAAAGTGATGCACGCCCAGCGCGGCAAGCGTCACGGCATGATCAAGCGGACGAAGAAGCAGATCCGTCAGCTCCGCGGCACCCGCGTGCTGTTCAAGACCGACGGCGACAACGTCAAGAAGTACTTCTTGCCGAACGCCTGATCGCGTCCACGATCAATTCAGCCGAGCCGCGTTTCGCGCGGCGATCCCAAACCGAAGTCATCTCTGAAGGATTTTTGTCATGTCTCGCGTCAAACGCGGTGTGACCGCCCACGCCAAGCACAAGAAAGTCTACAAGGCCGCCAAGGGGTTCTACGGCCGCCGCAAGAACACCATCCGCGCCGCCAAGCCGGCCGTCGAGAAGGCCCAGCAGTATGCCTTCCGTGACCGCAAGCGCCGCAAGCGCACCTTCCGCGCGCTGTGGATCCAGCGCCTCAACGCTGCTGTCCGTCCGTTCGGCCTGACCTACAGCCGATTTATCGACGGCCTCGCCAAGTCGGGCATCACCGTGGACCGCAAGGTGCTGTCGGATCTCGCGATCCGCGAGCCCGCCGCGTTCCAGGCGATCGCCGAGAAGGCCAAGGCTGCGCTGGCTGCCTGAAGCCAAAGCACGCGCTAACGGCCGGCTCCGCCGGCCTTCAGCGCTCTTCGCGAGTAGCGCTGGGCGACCTCCGCCCGGCAGAAGGCTGTGAACGAGATATAAATCGTGCCGGACTTGTTCCGGTATTTCCGGTCGCAGACCCGCAACTCGCGCTGATAGCTGAGCTTCTGCGGTGGCTTGAGGTGACCGAGGAAGTCGGCCTCGCACTTCTTCTCGACGATCTCGCCGAACTGGACGTCACCGCTGGCGCCGTATTCGCAGGCTTCGAACAGCTTCATGGCGCGATCGCAGCCTGGTGCCGCGTTCAGCACGGCGATGATGTCGTCCATCGACGTGGATTTGGCCGGGCATTCTTCCGCGGCATGAGCCGCACCTCCAAGCAGAACCAGGGCCAGAGCGGCCAGGCAGGATCGCAAACGCATCGTCCTCTCCTTCGACTACAGGTTGGTGCCAGCCATGCCAAAACGGTTCAAGACCCCGGCCGTTTCTGATGCCGTTACGGCTTGACGTTCCGACCCGGCTGCGGCCACAACCGGCAGCCTTTTGAAGTTAAGAGGATTTGACCGTGTCCGACCTCGCGAGCCTCGAACAATCCATCCTTGAGCAGATCGCTTCGGCCGGCGACGAAGCGGCCCTCGAAGCCGTCCGCGTCTCGTCCCTCGGCAAGAAGGGCTCGATCTCCGCGCTGCTTGCTACCCTCGGCAAGATGTCGCCGGACGAGCGCAAGACGCAAGGCGCGGCGATCAACCAGGCCAAGGACAAGGTCACCGATGCGCTGGCCGCGCGGCGCGACGTCCTGAAATCCGCTGCGCTCGATGCGCGGCTGGCCTCCGAGACCATCGACGTCACCCTGCCGCTGCGCGACGCAGCCGCAGAGGCTGGCCGCATCCATCCGCTGAGCCAGGTCTGGGACGAACTGACGACGATCTTCGCCGACATGGGATTCTCGGTCGCCGAGGGTCCCGACATCGAGACCGACGATTACAACTTCACCAAGCTGAACTTCCCCGAGGGCCATCCCGCGCGCGAGATGCACGACACCTTCTTCTTCCATCCGAAGGAGGACGGCTCACGCATGCTGCTGCGGACCCACACCTCGCCGGTGCAGGTGCGCACCATGCTGAGCCAGAAGCCGCCGATCCGCGTGATCTGCCCGGGCCGCACCTATCGCATCGATTCGGACGCGACCCACACGCCGCAATTCCATCAGGTCGAGGGCCTCGTCATCGACAAGAGCTCGCATCTCGGCCACCTCAAATGGATTTTGCACGAGTTCTGCAAGGCGTTCTTCGAGGTCGACCACATCAACATGCGCTTCCGGCCCTCGTTCTTCCCGTTCACCGAGCCGTCGCTGGAAGTCGACATCCAGTGCCGCCGCGACAAGGGCGAGATCCGCTTCGGCGAGGGCGAGGACTGGCTCGAGATTTTGGGCTGCGGCATGGTGCATCCGAACGTGCTGCGCGCCTGCGGCATCGATCCCGACGAGTACCAGGGTTTCGCCTGGGGCATGGGCATCGACCGCATCGCGATGCTGAAATACGGCATGAGCGACCTGCGCCAGCTCTTCGACAGCGACGTCCGCTGGCTGTCCCACTACGGCTTCAAGCCGCTTGAAGTCCCCACGCTCGCAGGAGGGCTGAGCTCGTGAGGCTCGCTCTCAAACACGAGCCTGCGACGACTCTCTCCGGCCCCATTGCGGAGACAGCCCTCTCCCTGCCCCTCCCCCGCAAGCGGGGGAGGGAATGGATAGAGCGAGCGCGTAGCATTCATCGTATGGATACGTATCCTCTGTCCGCCCGACAGGTCGGACTCCCTCCCCCGCCTGCGGGGGAGGGTTGGGGTGAGGGTGTCTCAGCGTTGGGGTTGCCAATGGTCGATCCTGAACATCCGGACTGGAAAGTCTCGGGCAAGCTCCGAGCCAATGCCCGCGCGCTCAGGCGCAATTCAACCGATGCAGAGCAAATTCTGTGGTCGGAGCTGCGCGCCGGCCGATTGAACGGTGTGATTTTCCGCCGCCAAGTACCGATCGAGCGTTATGTCGCCGATTTCGCCTGCCACGCGGCGAAGCTCGTTATTGAACTCGACGGCGGTCAGCATTTCTCCGATGAGGGCGAGAGTGCGGATGCGCGTCGCTCCGCTCTCATTGAAGCGAGAGGCTTCAAGGTCCTCCGCTTCAGCAATCATGATGTGATGACAAATCGCGTCGGCGTTCTCGAAACAATCGCGACCGCCGTCTCGGAGAGAGCCCCCACCCCAGCCCTCCCCCGCAAGCGGGAGAGGGAGCAGACCGTCCCCGTGGAGAAAAAGCAGCCATGAAATTCACCCTCTCCTGGCTGAAGGATCATCTCGACACCGACGAGCCGCTGGACAAGCTCGCCGACAAGCTCACCATGATCGGGCTCGAGGTCGAGAACATCGAGGACAAGGCGAAGGCGCTGAAGCCGTTCACCATCGCGAAGGTGATCTCCGCCGAGCAGCATCCGAATGCCGATCGTCTGCGCGTCTGCATGGTCGACACCGGCAACGGCGCGGCCCCCGTGCAGGTCGTCTGCGGCGCGCCGAATGCGCGCACCGGTCTCGTCAGCGTGTTCTCGCCGCCCGGCACCTACATTCCCGGCAAGGACATCACGCTCGGCATCGGCACCATCCGCGGCGTCGAGAGCCGCGGCATGCTGTGCTCGGCGGCCGAACTGCAGATCTCGAACGACCATGACGGCATCATGGAGCTGCCGGCCGATGCGCCGATCGGCGCTGCTTACGCCGAATGGGCCGGCCTCGGCGATCCCGTGATCGAGATCAACCTGACGCCGAACCGGCAGGACTGCACCGGCGTGCACGGCATCGCGCGCGACCTCGCTACGGCCGACATGGGCAAGTTCAAGGACCCGACCATCAAGGCCGTGAAGGGCGAATTCCCTTGTCCCGTGAAGGTCACGGTCGAGGACGCCACGCTGTGCCCGGGCTTCGCGCTCAGGCTTGTGCGCGGCGTGAAGAACGGATCGTCGCCGGAATGGCTGCAGAAGCGGCTGACCGCGATCGGGCTTCGCCCGATCAACGCACTGGTCGACATCACCAACTTCATGACCTTCGACCGCGCGCGCCCGCTGCACGTGTTCGACGCCAAGAAGGTCAGGGGCAACCTCGTCGTGCGGCGTGCCCGCGACGGCGAGACGCTGCTCGCCCTCGACGGCCGCACCTACAATCTCGATCCCGCGATCTGCGTGATCGCCGACGACCATGGCGTCGAATCGCTCGCCGGCATCATGGGCGGCGAGGCCTCGGGCTGCGACGAGAACACCACCGACGTGCTGATCGAATCGGCGCTGTGGAACGAGATCAACATCGCGCAGACCGGCCGCAAGCTCGGCATCAATTCGGATGCGCGCTACCGTTTCGAGCGCGGTGTTGATCCGGCCTTCATGGTGCCGGGGCTAGAGCTTGCGACCAAGCTCGTGATGGAGATGTGCGGCGGTGCGCCGTCGGAGACCATCGTGGTCGGCAAGGCCTTTGGCGACGACCGCGTGATCGAGTTCCCAATCACCGAGGTGAAGCGGCTGTCCGGCATCGAGGTGCCGCAGGTGGAGATGAAGCGCATCCTCAACCATCTCGGTTTCATGATGGCGGGCGCAGGTCCGGTGGTGAAGGTCGCGGTCCCGTCCTGGCGCTCGGACGTGCACGGCAAGGCCGACATCGTCGAGGAGATCGTCCGCATCTTCGGCGTCGACAAGGTGCCGGAGACGCCGTTCGAGCGCGGCGAGGACGCGCGCAAATCCGTGCTGACGCCGCTTCAGCTCCGCACGCGCCGCGCCAGGCGCGCGCCTGCAAGCCGCGGCATGGTCGAGGCGGTGACCTGGTCGTTCATCACAAAGCCGGCAGCCGAGCTCTTCGGCGGCGGCCAGCGCGAACTCGAGGTGGCCAATCCGATCGCCGCCGATCTCTCCGACATGCGGCCGAGCCTCCTGCCGGGCCTGATCGCGGCCGCGCAGGCCAATGCCGATCGCGGCTTTGGCGATGTCGCGCTGTTCGAGGTCGGCCAGGTCTTCAGGGGCGATCGTCCGCAGGACCAGTTGATGGCGGCAAGCGGCGTCCGCCGCGGCTTTGGCTCGTCCGAAGGTCTCGGGCGGCACTGGTCGGGCTCAGCGATGGCCGACGCGTTCGACGCCAAGGCCGATGCGCTGGCAGTGCTGGCCGCGGCCGGCGCACCGATGCAGGCGCTGCAAATCGTCCCCGGCGGCGCTACGTGGCTGCACCCCGGACGCTCCGGCACGATCCAGATGGGCCCGCAAAACGTGCTCGGCTATTTCGGCGAGATGCATCCGCGCGCGCTCGAAGCGCTTGGCGCCGACGGCCCCGTGATGGTGTTCGAGGTGATCCTCGACCGCATCCCCGAGGCGAAGAAGAGAGCCACGCGCGCAAAACCCGCGATCGAGCTGTCGGCGTTCCAGCCGGTCTCGCGCGATTTCGCCTTCATCGTCGATCGCGGCGTGAAGGCGGGCGACATCGTGCGCACCGCGCAGGGCGTCGACAAGAAGCTGATCACCGGTGTGAATGTCTTCGACGTCTATGAAGGCAAGGGCATCGAGGACGGCAAGAAGTCGATCGCGATCGCGGTGACGATCCAGCCGCGCGAAAAGACCCTGACCGACCAGGAGATCGAGACCGTCGCCGCCAAGATCGTCACCGAGGTGACGAAGAAGACCGGCGGCACTTTGCGGGGATGAGTCCTGGAGACTTTCTCCCTGGTGACGTCAGCATCACCATCGCGATGGCGCTTTGCGCCATCGCTTTCGTTTCAGGCACTGCGCGCGGCTTCTCCGGCTTCGGCTCCGCGCTGATCTTCATGCCGCTGGCCAGCAGCGTCGCGCCGCCGCGGCTGGTCGCAGCGCTGCTCCTCGTCGTCGATTTCGTCGCGGCAGCGCCGCTCCTGCCCGATGCGTGGAAGAAGGCCGACCGCAAGGCGACCGCCGTGATCGTGCTGGGCGCGCTGGTCGGCGTACCCGTCGGGACCTATTTCCTCAGCGTGCTCGATCCCGTCGCCACGCGCTGGATCATCGCCTGCTTCGTCGCCGCACTGCTGCTTCTTCTGCTCTCGGGCTGGCGTTACCGCGGCAAAGACCACGCCTGGCTGTCGGTCGGCATCGGCGGCCTCTCGGGCTTCTGTAGCGGACTGGCTCAAACCGGCGGCCCGCCAATCGTCGGCTACTGGCTCGGCCGTCCGATTGCCCCGATCGTCGCACGCGCCAACATCGTGCTGTTCTTCGGCGCGTCGGACTTTTTCTCGATGGTGAGCTACGCGACGACCGGCCTGATCTCGCGCGAATCGCTCGTGCTCTCGCTGATCGTCGGCCCGGTCTACGCTATCGGCGTCGCCTTCGGCGCGTCCCTGTTCGGTCGCGCCAGCGAAAAGGTGTTTCGCAGCATCTGCTACGCGCTGATCGCGATGGCGGTGATTGTCGGCCTGCCGGCGCTGGATGGGATTTTGCGCTAGCTCTCTCCGGAGTCGTCGTGGCGAAAGCCAGGACCCATTACCCCGGTCAGTGATTGTAGCGCGAGCTGACAACCACGAGTCTTCGCTAAACCACTTCCTGTGGTTGATGGTGTGGACGGCCCCCTACGGCATCAGTGTGCCAGAATGAGGTTGTTGCAAATCTCAGACAAGGGAGCCGTCCGTGAGCCAGATTATCCGCATTGGGATGGATACGTCGAAGTATATTTTTCAATTGCATGGGGTTGATGCATCGGAATCGGTCGTGCTTCGCAAGCGGCTGAGCCGCAAGGCGATGCTGGCGTTTTTTGCCAAGCTGCCGCCGACGGTGGTGGCGATCGAGGCGTGCGGGGCTGCCCACCACCTGGCGCGAGAGCTTGGCAAGCTGGGGCACACGGCCAAGCTGATCGCGCCGCAATTGGCGAAGCCCTATGTGCCGCGCAACAAGAACGACGGGCGCGATGCGGAGGGTCTGTGCGAGGCGGCGAGCCGGCCGCGGATGCGGTATGTGCCGGTGAAGACGGCAGA
>NZ_LUUB01000062.1:166840-193784 GCF_001641635.1 Bradyrhizobium centrolobii | reverse complement strand
CGAGCCGTTCTTGATCTCGTCCGGGATCGGCGGAAACGGCGAGGCCTGGCGGATCATCGACATGGCCTGGGCGTCGAAAGCGGCGACGCCGGACGAGCCGCCGAGACGGCTGGATGTGACTTGTCCGCTGCGGCTGAGGGTGAAGCTCAGCCTGGCAACGCCGCGCTGACCGCCACCGCCGGACGGATATTGGTGGAAGCGCATCAGATGCGCGCGGACGCGTTGGTTATAGGATGCGGTCACTGAAGCCACCGCGCCTGCGCTCATTGCGGATGCCATCGGCCCCTCGCGCTCGGCACGCGGCGGTGCGCTGGTGCGCGGCGCGGGGGTCGCCTCCGACGGCTTTTTCGCCTCGCGGCGAACCGCCTTCGGCTTCGCCGGCGCGGGCTTTTCGACCGGCACGATCTTCGCCGGCTCGGGACTTGCCGGTGTCGGCTCCAGCTTCCGCTCCGGCGGCGCCACGACCTCCGGCTTCTCCTGCGGCGGCGTCGGCGCGATCATCTCCTCGACGGCCTGCTGCGGCACCGGCTCCGGCGGCGAGGCGTCGGCCTCCTGCATCGGAGGTCCCGGCGCGACATCGTCCTGCGTCGGCTGCGGCGCCGACGTCACCGGCGCCATGTCGATCATGATCGCCGGCAGGCTGACGCCTTGCTCCGGCTGAGACCTCAGCCAGTTCATGGCGAGCAGCGCGGCCGCAACATGCAACGCCACGATCACCGCGGCCGATACACCCCAGCGCGATGTCTCGCGCCCGCCGAACGGCTCGTACAGGGCGAAGGCGTTCGTCGCGGCCATCAGTTGCGTCCGTCGAGGCCGACGAGCGCGACCTTGAGATAGCCGGCATTGCGCAAGGTGTTCATCACCTCCATCAGGTCGCCGTAGGAGACGGCCTTGTCGGCGCGCAGATAAATGCGCTCGTCCTTGCGGCCCTTGGTTGCCGTGTCAAGCGAAGTGCTGAACGCATCGCGGGCCACGACGTCTTCACCAACAGCGATCGAGAGGTCCGGCATCACGGTGACGAAGACCGGCTTGTCGGGCCGCGGCTGCGGATCGGCGGCGGTCGCCGGGAGATCGACGCCGATATCGACGGTGGCGAGCGGCGCGGCCACCATGAAGATGATCAGGAGCACCAGCATCACGTCAATAAATGGCGTGACGTTGATCTCATGGGTCACGTCGAGATCGCCCGCGTCGCTGCGCGACCTGAGCGCTGACGCAGCGCGTCCGCCAAGCTTTGCGGCCATGGCCTACTCCGCCGCCCGCGCCAGGCGGAAATCACGATGCTCGCGCTGGCGGCTGACGATCAGCATCAATTGCGCGGAGGCATCGCCGAGCAGCGCGCGATAATTGGCGATGCCGCGGACGAGGTAATTGTAGATCACCACCGCCGGGATCGCGGCGACGAGGCCGAGTGCGGTGGCGAGCAGCGCCTCCGCGATGCCGGGCGCGACCACCGCAAGGCTCGTGGTGTGGCTCTCGGCGATGCCGATGAAGGCGTTCATGATGCCCCAGACGGTGCCGAACAGGCCGACGAACGGCGCGGTGGCGCCGATGGTCGCGAGCACGCCGGTGCCGCGCGAGATCCGCCTGGACGTCGCGGCCTCGACCCGCTCGAGCCGCAGCGCCACGCGCTCCAGGAGGCCGTCATCGAGGATGCCGCCGGACAGCTCAGCCTCCTTCGCACTCGTTTGAATGAGTTGGGCTACCGCATCGTGGGCATCGCCGGTCCGCGCCGCCGCATCAGCCAGCGTCGTGTTGCCCTCGAGAGCGTGCGTCCGCTGCCGGGCGAGCGCGCTCTTGCGGCGCAGCTCGACGGTCTTGGCGAGCCACACCGTCCATGTCACCAGCGAAGCGCAGGCAAGCCCGATCATCACCGCCTTCACCACGATGTCGGCGCTGACGAACATGCCCCAGGGCGACAGGTTGCGCGGCAGCAGGGCCTCGTCGGTCGCGGCGAAGGCCGACGTTGGCGCAAGCGCCAGCACGATGGATCCGATCATGTGCCGAAGCCTGAAATTGCTCTGCATCCTGATCTCCCGACAGACAGAAACGAAGGAGGCTACGCCACCGGCTGCGCCGCGGTCCGGTCGGCAAGCTGCCGAAACCGCACGAGCTGGTCCGCCCGCAACGCCCTGGTCTCGTCGCGACCGACGAAGACCTTGAACATGATGCCGCCGTCGACATTGACGAAGGCGACGAAGGCCGAGATCTTGCCCATGAAGGGCCGCTCGACGAAGACGACGGCCGCACAGCGCTCGTGGCGGAGATGGCCGTGCAGTCCCTTCGGTTGCATCAGGTTGAAATAACCGCGGCCGATCTCGCCCGCGGGGATCGGCCCCGTGAATTCGAAGATCGCATCCTCGGTGTGGACGATCAGCGTGACCTCGCCCCACTCCGCGATGTCCTGCATGGCCGCGGCGAAATGCTCGCCGCCACCAAGACGCACCATGGAGGCGGGCAGCGCCTCGATCACCGCGCGCGGCGAGACCTTGCGCTCCCGCGCGACGTCCTCGATCACCGCGCCGGGATTGTCGGCCATGTACGCCTTGAGATCGGCAATATCCGTGCTCAGCATGTGAGGCTCCTCTCGTAGTCCAGCGCCGCCTCAGGCGGCCGCGGCCTTGCGCTCGCTCTGGATCACCTCAAAGCCCTCGAACTTGGGGTGGCCGAGATAGAGGCTCTCGCCGGTCCTGTTGTCGGCGCGGGCGTGAGCGCGGCGAAATTCCTCCGAGCGCGTCCAGGCTTCGAACGCCGCCTTGTCGACCCAGGTCGTGTGCGACGAATAGAGTGTGTGATCCTCGGCCTCCGGGCCCTTCAGCAGGTGAAACTCGACGAAGCCCGGCATGCGGCCGAGATAGGATTCGCGCGTAGCCCAGACGGTTTCGAACGCGGTCTCCGCGCCCTTCTTCACCTGAAACCGGTTCATGGCGATGAACATGAAAGTCTCTCCTTCTCATCAAAACGAAAGCGCCCCGAAGCCGCGCTGGAGCATCAGCGCGGCCCGGCGGAGGTTGGTGACATGCGGTGACGGCGGCTACGCTCCTCCAAAGTGGATATTCAAGCCGGCCTTGTAGACCCTGCCGGGACCGGGGCTCGACCACAGTACGTCGTTCTGCGTGGTGCCGTCGGTCGAACTGCCGGGAATGGCGTAAGGCCGGTAGTACTGGTTCAACAGATTGTCGATCGATGCCGTGAAGACGACGTCCTTGGTCGCATTCCAGGTCAGGTACAGATTGACCAGATCGTATCCGGTCGCGGGCAGATAGCCCGCGGGCACGTCGTTGTTGGGACCGAACGAGGCCCACTGCGCCGACAGGATCAGGGTGCGATCGAGCAGGCGGACACCGCCGGTCGTGACCACCTTGGTCGGGGTGATGGTCGCAAGCCCGATATTGGTCGCGACGTTCTTGCCCTTGATGTAGTGACCGGCAACGCCGACGAACCAGGTGCCGGCGTCGTACATCGTCTCCGCCTCAAAACCCTCGATGCGGGCATTGGCGATGTTCTGGTACTGGTAGAACTGGCTGAACGGGCCGAACGCCGTCGCGACCGGCGTCGAGGCGACGAGATCGATGTAGTCGCTGACGTCGTTGCGGAAGAGATTGATCTTGCCGCGGAACGAGTCGGACGCGCTGAAGATGTTGTCATACTTCAGATTGAAGCCGACTTCCTTGTTCTTGCCGACCTCGGGACGAAGGTTCGGGTTGGGCAGGAAGCAGAACAGGCCGGAGGTACCGTCCGGGCAAACGAAGAAGGCCGGTCCGCCGCCGGTCGCATGCGCACCGGAGATCACGGTCTCGGTGATCGAGGGCGCACGATAGCCTTCGGCATAGCTGACATAGGGCTGGAAGCCCGCGACCGGCGTCACGCCGAGGGTGATCTTCGGCGAGAAGCGGTCGCCGCCGGCGCTGGTCTTGCCGGCGTCGAGGTCATAGCGGTCGTAGCGGATCGCGCTCACAGCTTCGAACCAGGTGCCGTAGTTCTGCTTCAGCTGGAGGAAACCGCCCGACACGGTGCGGATGCCGCTCGGCGTGGTGATATTGGAATTGCCGCGGCTGTCGGTCGTGATTACGTCGTCCTGGAACGCATCGACGCCCCAGGTAAACGCATTGCGCCAATCGCCGACGTTGAAGCGCGTGGTGTTGTTGGCATCGACGCCGAACGTATTGAGGACATAGCCCCGCTTGTCGCCGACGCAGCCCGAGATATTGTTGCCCGCAACGCCCGCGCCGCAATAGGCCGCGCCAGCGGTCGAATAGTGATAGGTCTTGGTCTGGTCGTTCTCGGTGCGATTGCCGTAGATCGACATGTGCCAGTCGAACAAATTGTCGCTCGGCAGCGAATAGTTCCAGGTGATGGTGCCGGTGTAGTTCTTGGCGTCGGAAGCATAGACCGACGAGCCCTGATAGAGCGCGCGCTGTGCTGCAGTCGCCACCGGACCGGTGTTGAACTGGCCGATGTCGTATTGATAGTCCTGGAAGACGGCGCCGAACTTGACCTCGTGGCCGATAGCCGGCCGCACCGTGAGCTTCATCAGACCGGCCTCGACCTGGTTGCCGGTGTTGCCGATCTCGGTGCCGTTGCCGTCCTTGTAGTTGCCTTGCGTGCGGTAAACCGCGCCGCCGAAGATATCGACATCAGGCGTGGCGCGCACGCCGCCGAACACCGAGCCCAGGCCGCGATTGTTGTTGGACCCGTAGGAGCCTGTGAGATCGACACCCCAGCGCTCGCCGGGGCGGAGCACGTCGTCGATGTCCTTGGTGCGGAACGAGACAAGACCACCGATCGCGCCGGAGCCGTAGATATTGGCGGTCGGACCGCGCACGACGTCGACGCCGCCGATCAGCTCGGGATCGAGGAAGAAGGAGCCGTTGGCGTTATGACCGGTGCGCTGATAGTTCTGCCGCGCGCCGTCGACGACCACGGCGACGCGTCCGAAATCCTGCAGGCCGCGAATGTTGATGACGGTCGCGGGATCGTCGCCGCGCTCCTGGAACGACACGCCGGGCACGTTGTAGAAGATGTCCGACAGCCGGTTCGGCTGGAGACCCTGGATCTTGTCGAGCGTCACGGAGCTGACCGGCGCAAGCGCGTCGATCGCGCGCTCCTCGGTCTTCGTTGCGGCGACCGTGATGGTGTCAAGTGTCTGAACCGGCGCGGTGCCGCCGGCCTGGGCGCGGGCGTTCATGACTTCAGGCGTTGCCTGATGCGCGACTTGCGGCTTGGCCTGTTTGCGCTTGGCCTGCTTCGGCCGTTCCGACGATGCACGTTCGGCCAGCGGCTCAGCGGTCTGCGCGAGACCGCTCTCCGTCATCAATGCCGCGATTGAAACCACCGACGCGCCCAAAATCAGAGCGCGCGAATACCTAGCCCCGTCAGCCATATTAGCCCCAGCCTGCACTTCACTTTGTTGGTTGGCTGGCGTGCGCCGCACGTGGCGAGCGACTGGCTGGCTGATTTTTCGAAGACGCAGGCACGCGGCCTGCGCTCATGTTTGGTTACGTGGCAACACTCTGACGGTCAATGTCACGGGGTTGCAATTTATATCGATTGTAAATTGCAGCCGTTGGAATGCCGCCGATGCCGCTTATACAAACACAGCACATCCGAAATTTCGAAAGCGCGTCACGACACCAATGTCAGCAACGTCCGGAGACGACATCGGCGGTGCGGCAGGGCGAGCGGAAAGCCCTTCCGCAACAACGAGAACTTTGACCATGCGAGGGAGCAGGATCGACAGCCGGGAGATCTTTGCAGCGGAGCGCGAGATCATCATCGCGCATGGCGAGGAGAACTATCGGCTCCGCCTGACCTCGCAGAACAAGCTGATCCTGACGAAGTAACCTGCAATGACATTTTGCCGCACCCTCATCCATCTCCTGCTGAACGGCACGATCGCGCTCGCTTCCGCTGCGCACGCCGCCGGCATCACCGTGCATGACGCGCGCAACCGCGACGTGGCGGTCGACGACATCGCACGCACAGTCTCGATCGGCGGCGCCATCACCGAGATCCTCTACGCGCTCGGACTCGAGAACCGGCTGGTCGGTGTCGATACCACGAGCCTCTATCCGGCAACGGCGCTGCAAGACAAACCCAATGTCGGCTACATGCGCCAGATTTCGGCGGAGGGCGTGCTGGGCCTCAACCCCACGCTGATCCTGGCGATCCAGGGCTCGGGCCCGCGCGAGACCATGGACGTCCTGGAGACGGCGAAGGTGCCGCTGGTGCTGGTGCCTGAAACGTTCTCGGAGGAAGGCCTGATCGAGAAGATCAGGCTGGTCGGCCACGCCATGGGCGTCGATGCGCGCGCCGCGTGCCTCAGCGATGCGGTCAGTGCCGATCTCGCGCAGCTTCGCGCGCTCCGCGCCAAGGTGACGAAGCCGGTGCGGGTGATGTTCGTGATGTCGCTTCAGAATGGGCGGGCGATGGTCGCCGGCCACAAGACCGCGGCCGACGAGATCATCCAGCTCGCGGGCGCCGCCAACGCCGTCGACGATTACGACGGCTACAAGATCATCGGCGACGAGGCGATCGTGGCGGCGAAGCCCGACGTGGTGCTATCGATCGACCGCGGCAAGGATTCGCTCCAGGCCGAGGCGGTCTATACGCATCCCGGCTTCGCCCTGACACCGGTCGCGGCCAACAAGGCCTTCATCACGATGGACGGACTTTATCTGCTCGGCTTTGGCCCGCGCACCGCGGCGGCGGCGCGCGATCTGTCGGTCAGGCTCTATCCAGGATTGGCCGCACAGGGCGGCACGTTCACCTCGGCCCTATCGGCGGCGAATTGCCGGCAATGAGCGTGGCGACCGGGACCAAGGCGCATAATCCGCGACGACACGCTGGCGCGCGCAAACGATCCGCGTCCGTTGCTATTCCCCTTCTGCTCGCAGTCCTCGCAGCCACCGCGATCGTCGCACTGACCGTCGGCGCGGCCGGCATTCCCCTCAGTCGTTTGCCTGCCGCACTCGGTTTCGTCCGTGACGGAGCGGTTGACGCCGTAACAGCCCGCGACCAGCTCGTGCTGTGGTCGATCCGCATTCCGCGGATCGCGGCGACCGCCATGGTCGCCGGCCTGCTCGCTGCGGCCGGCGCGATCATGCAGGGGCTGTTCCGAAATCCGCTCGCCGATCCCGCTCTGGTCGGCGTCTCCAGCGGCGGCGCGCTCGCGGCAGCGGCTGCGATCGTCTTCACTGATTCGCGCTTCGGCGGGACGCTGCGTTTCCTCCAGACCGAGTTGCTGCCGCTTGCCGCTTTCGCAGGCTCGCTGCTGACGACCGCGATCCTCTACGGCATCAGCAGCCGCGCCGGACGGACCTCGATCGCGATCTTCCTGCTCGCCGGCGTCGCCATCACCGCCATCACCAATGCCGGAATCGGACTTCTGGTCTTCATCGCTGATGATCGCCAGCTGCGCGACATCACCTTCTGGCTGCTGGGCTCGATGAGCGGCGCGACCTGGACCAAGGCTGCGGCACTCGCGCCCGTGCTCGCACTTGGCCTCGTTGCCTGCGCCTTCATCGCGCGCGGTCTCGATCTCCTGGTGCTCGGCGAAGCCGACGCCTTTCATGGCGGGGTCGACGTCGAGCGCCTGAAGCGGATCTCGATCGTGATGGTCTCGGCCATGACCGGCGTCGCGGTGTCGATCAGCGGCGTCATCGGCTTCGTCGGCATCGTAGTGCCGCATCTGCTGCGCCTCGTCATCGGACCGGCGCACCGCCTGCTGCTGCCGGCTTCCGTGCTGCTCGGCGCGATCCTGATGGTCGGCGCCGACACGCTGGCACGCACCATCGTGGCGCCCGCGGAGATGCCGATCGGCATTTTGACCGCCGCGGTCGGCGCGCCGGTCTTCCTGGGGATTCTGCTGCGGCAACGCGGGCTCGCCTCACTATGAGCGCCGTGATCGAGGCACACGCTTTGACCAAACGCGCCGGCCGCGCGACGCTGCTCGATGCGGTCGACCTGACCGTCACCGCGGGCGAGATGGTCGCCATCATCGGCCCGAACGGCGCGGGCAAATCGACGCTGCTGAGGCTGCTGTCCGGCGATCTCCGCCCGAGCCAGGGCGAGGTCCGGCTGAAGCAGCGTGACATCCGGAGCTTCACGCCGCGCGAGCTTGCGGGTCACCGCGCGATGCTCTCGCAGCACGTCAACGTCACCTTCCCCTTCACCGTCGAGGAGATCGTGCTGATGGGTGCGGGGGATCGCCCGCGCGAGGCCGGCGGGCTGGTGGACGCCGCCCTGCACGAGGTGGGCCTCGCGCATTTTCGTGAACGACAATTGCCGACGCTGTCGGGCGGCGAGCAGCAGCGCGCCCATTTCGCCCGCGTGCTGGTGCAGCTCGCCTGCGGCGAGGTTGCGCACGGGCCCGGCCTGTTGCTGCTGGACGAGCCGACATCGAGCCTCGATTTGCGCCACCAGATCGATCTCGTCGAAGCGGCGCGGCGCCGCGCGACAGCCGGCACCGCTGTCATCGCGATCCTGCACGACCTCAATCTCGCGATCCGCTTCGCCGACCGGCTCGTCGTGCTGAACGGGGGCCGGCTCGCGGCTGACGGTCCGCGCGCCGACGTCGTCACGCGCGAGACGATCCGCGACATCTTCGAGATCGACGCCGTCGTCCACCAGGCCGAAGACGGCGTGCCTTACGTGCTGCCGCAATCGATGCGCGCGGCGCCGCCATCTCGATCAATTCTCTAAAGCTCGATAACTCTGGGCGATCGATCAACCGCGGGCTCACTGCACCTCTCCCGCTTGCGGGGGAGGCATAGGCCGCCTTCGGCGGCCGTCCTCTAAGGGACGCCGAGGCGAGCCTCGGCTATGGCGAAGCGCCGGGTGGGGGTTCGCTCCACATTGGGAGTGTCGATTGCGGAAACACCCCCACCCCAGCCCTCCCCCGCAAGCGGGAGAGGGAGCGCACGTCCTTCGTGGCCAGCAATCCTAGCCTGCCGGCACGATCACCATGCCCTTGTCCTTCGGCCAGCGGATGCGCCAGGCGAAGTTGATGTCCTTGACCTCGCCGGGCTTGGCGTCGAACGACCACTCCAGCACGCCGCGCTTGTCGCGGATATTGCTTGCGGTCGGCGGCGTGGTCGATGGCAGCATCTCGACGATGATGTCCTCGTTCTCGCTGACCGGCAGCTGATCCTCGATCGCCACGCGAATCGGGAAATCGTGGCCGTTGCGAACGGTCGTCTTGAACGCGCGCTCGTCGGTCTTCGACGTCGTGACCAAGAGGCCGGCCGAGCCCTCGTTGCGCTTGAGCACGGCACGTTCGATCTTGACCTTGTCGTCGGCGCCGAAGCCGAGCCGCACGGTCTCCTCCCTGGCCGAAGCCGAGATCTTGCCGCGGCCGACGAAGATGCCGTCGCGATAGATCGCGACCTTGCCCGGCAACAGCGTCGCCTCATCCGTCTGCTTGAAGCTGGCTTCGAGGAAGGCGGTGGGGTCCACGACCGGCGCTGCACGGACCGCGAGATCGGCCGGCACGGTCGTCGAGGCGATGCGCAGGCTTTTGGCGCCCTCCGCGGCGCCAAGGCTGACGCGGCCGGGAATGCTGAACGTCGCCTGGAAGTCGCCGATCTCGGCGACGGCCTGCTGCTCGTCGGCGCGCTCGCGCGGCTCGGGCGCTTCGGCGGCTTTGGACATAGGCTCGAACTGCGCCGAGCGATTGCGGAAGGTTGGCGCAGGCCGCGCCAGGTCCGATGCCGTGCCCAGCGCCAGCGGCTTCGGCACTTGCGGATATTGCGCGATCAGCGAGTTCAGCTCGGGCGCGCTGCCGCCGCGAGCGATACGAACCGTGGAAACGCCGAGTGTGACATTGGACCAGTCCTCGCCGGTCGATTGCGTGATCTCGGCGCGGCGGACCAGCTCCAACTGCGGCTTGCGGTCCTTGGCGCCGGTGTCGAGCCGGGCGTCATAGAGCGGCACCCAGCGCGCATTGCGCACGGCATAGGTCACCCGCAACGTCGCCTTCGTTGCGGCTGCTGCGGCCACGTCGATCCGCACCTCCAGCTTGCTCGGCGGCTTGGCGGAGCGCTCGGCCTCCAGTTGCGCGATCTGGCGATCGATCTCGCGCTGTTTTCGCGCAGCGTCACGGATCGTGGTGTCGGCGGTGGCGATCTCCTCGGCGACCGCGGCAAAGGCCGCGCGCCATTCGGTGATCGGCCGAGCCTCGCCCTTGTCGCCGAGGCCGGCGGGAGAGGCTTCGGCAAAGTGCTGCGCGAACTTGCGCCGCGCAGTGGCCGAGTCGATCGCACCTTGCAGGTCGGCGCGCTGATCCTTGAGAGCTTCGATGCGCTTGTCGAGCTCGGGCAGGTTGACAGGCGGCGCCGCCCGTGGCGGCCGTGCGTCGATCGTGCCGATGGTGAGTTTTGCGCCCGCCTCGCCTTCGACCCGAAGCGAGGACGGATCGAGCGAGAGCGGAAAGTCCTTGGCGACCAGCGTGCTGTCACCGGGAGAGAGGTCCAGCGTGATGACGCGGGTGACGCTCGCGCCATCGGGATAGACGGTGACGGTATCGATCGCCGATGTGGCGTCCACATCGGCGGCCCAGGCCGGCAACGCGGCAACCGTGGTCACCAGGACCAGGCTCGTCGTCGCCAAACATTTTGCGATCGTGCGCATCAAAATTCCTTCCTGCCGGTATCGCCGCGCCGCCAGCCGGACGCGCGATCAAATGCCTCACCAACGTTGTGAGACGCGGCCGGGAAGGAACCGGTTCGATTGGGGTTTCCGTGGGGCGGCGCTGCGGCAGGTTCGTGGCCACGGAACGCGCCGCCGGGCCCTGTCTCAGCCCTGGGTGACCGTCGCTTGAGCTGTACCTTGGCCGAAGATGCGGCGGAGCAGATCGGTCACGTTCCTGGCCCCGGCCTTTTTGAGCACGCTGGCGCGGTAGCCCTCGATCGTGCGCGCACTCAGTTGCATCCGCCGGGCGATCTCCTTGTTGGTGAGACCGGCAGCGAGGTGCTCGAGCACCTCGCTCTCGCGTTCCGTCAGGGGCTCGCGACCGGGCAGCCAACGCCTTCGGTTCGAAGCGGGCGGACCGAATTCATCGATCGCAGCATCAATTCGCTCGACGATGTCGCGCGTACGGAACGGCTTTTCGATGAAGTCGAACGCACCGCTCTTGATCGCATCAACCGCCATGGCGATGCTGCCCTTCGCCGACGTCACCAGGACGGGCGCCATGCAATTCTCCTCACGCAGGCGCTTAAGCACCTCGAGGCCGGACCGATCGGGCGGCATCTCCAGCAGCACGCAGGCCGGCATCCGCGCCTTCGCTTCCGACAACAACGACGCGCCATCGGCAAAGCAGATCACGTCATAGGCGTTCTGCTGCAGTGCCGTTGAAAGTTGTTCGCGCGCGGCCGCGTCGGTGTCGATGACGAATACCTCACCCTTGGAAAGCATGTTCCCCGGCATAATCCCGATCCAACAATGTCTTGGTCAAATGGTCCGCGACGGCGGCGGGCCCCATCGCCCTTGCGCGCCGTCATGAGCACCGCATTGGCGCCGGTGCTTCGGTTTCCCTTATGTATGTTCCACCCAGTTCCCGGATTTGACGGATCGGGACAGAAATTTTACATTTCGGGACATCTGCGGGAATGGCTGGCAGGAACGGTTCGCATGACCGACCTCATTCGCAGCGCAGGCCTGACCTATTATCCGGAGGTCGCCCGGTCGGTCGGGCTCGACCCCAGGCAGATGATGCGCAAGGTCCGGCTTCCCCTCGCCTGCCTCGACAGGCCCGACGTTCCCATTGCGGTCTCAGGCCTGCGTCGCCTGCTCGAATTGTCAGCAGAAGCTTCCGGTGCCGAAGATTTCGGCTTACGCCTCGCTGAGCACGGCGGCCTGACCAACTTTGGCGCGGTCGGACTGATCGTGCGCGAACAGGCGACGATCGGCGAGGCGATCGAAGCATTCTCGCGTTTCATTCATGTCCATCACGACGGCATGCGGCTCGACGTTGCGCGCAGCAAGCAGACCGTGACCATCACCCTGCATCTGCGCGGCCGGCAGCCGAGCGCGCCGCGCCAGTCCATCGACATGGCGCTGGGCAGCGTCCACCGCATCATCCAGTCGCTGTTCGGCCATGACTGGCGGCCGCAGGAGGTCCATCTGCACTATCCGCCGCCGCGCGACCGCAAGCGCTACCGCGAATTCTTCGGCTGCCCCGTGACTTTCAACGCGGATGACGACGCGATCCTGTTGTCGGCCCACGACATGGACCGCCGGATCCCAAGTGCGCATCCGCTGATCGCGAGCTATCTGCGCAAGCGGATCGAGGCAATCGAAACGCGGCCCGCAAGCTGGGAGGAGAAAGTCGACGAGGTCGTGCGCACCCTGCTCGCCACCGGCGACTGCACTGTCGAGCGCGTCGCCGAGCACCTCGCCTGCACTCGCCGCACCATCCACCGCCGCCTCGCCGAAGCCGGCACCAGCTTCTCGGCCATCCTCGACGCGCACCGCGCTGAACTCGTAACCCAGTTGATCACGGACCCCGGCCGACCGCTGGCGGATATCGCCACGCAGCTCGGCTTTTCCGCGCAAAGCGCCATGGCACGCTGGTTCCGCGGCCGCTTCGGCTGCACCATCACCGCGTGGCGAAAGGGCGTACGGCCGCCGGCGAAGCCCGCCGTCGTGCGCTCAGCGACTGCAGCCTAGCCATGAGATCAAATACCGGCTCGTGGTTCACCTCTCCCCAGCGGGGAGAGGTCGGATTGCGCCCGGCGATGCGAAGCATCGTCCAGTGCAATCCGGGTGAGGGGCCGCGGCGCTCAGTGAGACTGTAACCCCTCACCCGGATCGCATCTTTCGATGCGATCCGACCTCTCCCTCTGGGAGAGGTGAAGCACCCTTCCTCGCCGCATCGCTTCAATCGAAATTTATCGCGGCTTAAGTCAGCGCGCCGGGGCGACCGCGCGCACCGTGGCCAGCGCGTGCAAGCGGCTGCCGAAGAGCAGCGGACCGAACGCGATGGCAAAGCCGAGGAAGGCGACGATCCAGCCGCAGGCGGCGACATGCAGCAGCAGATCGCCATGCGCCGGCCATACCACAGCAGCAACACGCGCCAGCGCCGCGATGATGATCGCGGCATAGATCGCTTGCGTCGCCACGGAGGCCGTCAGCGCCTGCCCGGTATGGCCGAGGCTCGCGCGCGTCATCACCGCGAGCGTCATGACGCCGGCCGCGCCCGCCATCCAGGCGTGAATGCCGGCACTCGGCGGCAATGCGCCGAAGACGGCCGCCGCATGCAGGAGAAAGCCGAGCGGAACGAAGACGTAGCCGACATGCAGGATCAGCAGCAGCCGCTCACGCGAGGTGCGGTCGCCGGCCCAGCGTGCGAGCCGCACCAGATGCAGCGTGCCGACGACGGCCATCGCGATACCGGTGACGGCGCTCAGCGGCGCCACGATCCAACAGATGAGCGCCAGAGCGCTGCATCCGATCACCGCGCCGTCGAAGCGGCCGAATGGCACCGGCAGGCGGCCGGGATTGACCTTGACCAGCCAGTTGCGGGTGAAGCTCGGGATGATGCGGCCGCCGATCAGCGAGATCAGCAGCACGACCACACTGACACCCACACGGATGCTGACGTCGGCCGCGCCCTCGTAGTGCGCTTCGAGATGAAAGGCAACGTTGCCGGCAAGCAGAACGAGCACGAGCACCACCACGGGCAGGTTGCGCCAATTGCCGCCGGCGATGATCTCGCCGGTTGCGGCGGCGACGACCAGCGCGAGGAATGCGGCATCGATTGCGAGCGCGAAGGCCCAACCGAGCTCGGCCGACAGGGTTACCGCGATACGGCCGGCGAACCAGACCGCCACCAGAGCGCCCAACGACGGACCCTGGATCGGCAATCGCCCGGTCCAGTTCGGAATCGCCGTGAACAGGAACCCGGTGATCACCGCCGGCAGGAAGCCATAGAGCATTTCATGGACATGCCAGTCGCGCGGCGCAAAGGCCGAGGTCAGCGACAACCCGCCATAGAACATCGGCAGCCAGACCAGGATCGACAGCGCGGCCTGGATCGCGGCGAGCAGGAAAAAGGGGCGGAAACTATTGGCAAACAGCGGCCAGCCTTGCGGATTGCGGGATCGGGCGCCAGCCATAGGGCAACTCCAGAGAAGTCGGACCGTTATCAGGAAAAATACCGCCGCCCGGCCGGCCCGTTTTGCGCTATCGCAAACTATGGGACGATTGAAGGTGCAATCACACTCCGAAACGCCGCGCATTTGGAGGCAGCATGGCAAAAGTCGATACGTCGCTGGTTGCACATTTGCCGCTGTTTGCGGGGTTCAAGGCCGAGGACCTCGAGGAGATCCTGCGGGAAGCCCGCTCGGCGCGCTATCCTAAGAACAGCGCCATCTTCGAACAGGGCGCGGACGCGCACGCCTTCTTCCTGCTGCTGCACGGCCATGTGCGCGCGGCCAAGACCACGCCCACCGGCGAGCAGATCGTGGTGCGCTACGTCGCCCCCGGCGAGACGTTTGGGATCGCAATGGCGATCGGGCTTGCGCAGTATCCGGCGACAGCGACTGCCGTCGACGACAGCGTGGTCCTGATCTGGCCGACCGCCGCCTGGCCGCGGCTGGTCGAGCGGTTTCCATCGCTTGCCAGCAGCACGCTGCTCACCGTCGGCTCGCGCCTTCAGGAAAGCCACACCCGCATCCTGGAAATGTCGACACAGCAGGTCGAGCAGCGCGTGGCGCATGCGCTGCTGCGGCTCGCCAAACAATCCGGCAAAAAGCTCGACCATGGCATCGAGATCGATTTTCCGATCAGCCGCCAGGACATCGCTCAGATGACCGGTACCACGCTGCATACGGTTAGCCGCATCCTGAGCGGCTGGGAGAGCCAAGGCCTCGTCGAGAGCGGCCGCCAGCGCATCATCCTGCGCGACCCGCACAAGATCGTCATCCTGGCAGAGCGGAACCCGGACAGCGGACCGGCGTGAGGGCAGTTCGACCGTGCCTCCTCCGCCTCTGAAGCCAGGGGCGAGGGTGCTTTCACTTACGGCGAAAGCTCTCCCTCACCCGGGAATCCGCGCGCCCGCGCGAATTCCAATCCCGCCTCACGCCGGCACGCAATCGCAGAGCGCGGCCAGGAATTTGTCGCGGTCAATGCCATGCTCGCGGCAGGCATCGTCCACCGTGTGGAAGGTCGCGATCGGACAGCCGACACAGGCCATTCTGAACGCGAGAAACACCCGGATCGTGTGTGGCGCCGTGCGCATGATGTCATCGACCAGATCGTCGGATCGGAAGGGCATGGACAACTCCGTTCCGAAACGACGATAGCGAAGCCACCGGCGGCATCTTTGTCGAAGCGCAAGCTGATGCGAAGTCCCCAACTCGTCATTCCGGGGCGCGCCTCTTGGCGCGAGCCCGGAATCCATTTTTGTCACATGTTGCGCGATGGATTCCGGGTTCGCGCCATCCAGGTCGGCTATTGCCGACTTGGATCTTCAGGTCTGCCGAATTCGGGTAAACCCGAGTTCGGGCGGCGCGCCCCGGAATGACGAAGAGAAAAGCTACACCGCCCTGCTATGCAGCTGCTTCGCCGCATCGAGATGCGCATCGAACGCAGCCGCGACGCTGCGAACCAGGAAGCGCGCATCCTTGGCGACGGCGAGGCGGTCACCATCGAGGCGGACGACTCCGTCGGAGACCAGCGACTTCAGCCGTGGCGCCGAGTTCAGCATCGCCTCGGCAGCGGCGCCATGACGCGCGCAGATCGCGCCGAGATCGGCGCTGAACTCGCACATGATCCGCTCGATGATGTCGGCGCGCAGCCGGTCGTCGTCGGTAAGTCCATATCCCTTAGCGGTGGCCAGGCGGCCGGCGGCGATGCTTTGCGAATAGGCGCCGATCGGCACCTCGTTCTGGACATAGCCCTGCGGCAGATGCCCGATCGCGCTGGCGCCGAAGCCGAGCAGCACCTCGCTCGTGTCGGTGGTGTATCCCTGAAAATTGCGCCGCAGCGTCCGCTCCCTCAAGGCCACGGCCATGGAGTCATCTGCCTTGGCGAAATGATCCAGCCCGATCTGCACATAGCCGGCCTCCTTCAGCGCGTTGGCGATCGCGCAGGCCCGGTCGTGACGGGCGGGCCCGTCGGGCAGGACGCTCTTATCGATCATGCGCTGGTGCTTCTTGAAATCAGGCACATGCGCATAGCCGAACACTGAGAAGCGCTCGGGCGCGAGCGTGAGAGCGCGCCGCACCGTGTCGAGGCAGGAGGCGACGGTCTGGTGCGGCAGGCCGTAGATGAGATCGAAATTGATCCCCTGGATGCCGGCGCGCCTGAGCATGTCGACGACGGAGGCGGTCTGCTCAAAGCTCTGCACGCGATTGATCGCGCGCTGCACGACAGGGTCAAAACTCTGCACGCCGAGGCTCGCGCGGTTGACGCCGGACAGCCGCATAGCCTCGACCATGTCGGCGGTCAGCGTCCGCGGATCGATCTCGACCGCGATTTCGGCCGACGGCGGCACGAAGAACGCTCTTCGCATCGTCGCCATCAGCTCGGCAAAGGCTTCCGGCGCCATGATCGTCGGCGTGCCGCCGCCGAAATGGATGTGCTCGACCTTGATGCGGCGGCCGACGGTTGCGGCGACCAGCTCGATCTCGCTGCCGAGCGTCCGCTGATAGGCGGCGATAAGCCCGTCGCGGCGTACGATCTGGGTGTGGCAGCCGCAGTACCAGCACATCTCACGGCAGAACGGCACGTGCAGATAAAGCGAAGCGCTGGCATTGGTCGGAATTTCGGCCAGCCACGTCGCGTAGGTGTCCGCGCCGATGGCGCGCGAGAAATGCGGTGCGGTCGGATAGCTCGTGTAGCGTGGCAGACGTTCCTCGCCGTAGCTCACCGCGAGATCAGCTCTCATGTCCCGTCCATTCGTCGATGTCGGCCGCTTCGGATGTCGCGGCAAGTTCCGGATCAAGTCCCGGATGCGGTTCGCATTTACCCGGTTTCCGGCGGCAGACCTTGCGCTTGCTCAAAGTTCGAGCGCCAGATCTGCGCCATCGTCACGTTTAATCATTTATTCCTCCGGAGATGACACCATGGCGCCGTTCGCGCTCGATCTCGTTCTCTGGCTGCTCGGCGTTCGCGGTCACATCCCGCGCTTCGACGACTTCCGCCCCGTGCCGGCAGCACCCTCAAGCGGTGCCGGCCATTTGCTGCGCGTGCTGGCCGTCATGGCCTCGATCTTCGCAGCACTGGCGCTTGCGGCCTGGGGGACGGTCTGGCTCGCGATCCGGCTGCTCTAGTCCGCATCGCGACATCCACAGTTAGAGATGCGAACGAGTTGCTGCTGGCGCAGTTCGTACCGCGCTGCGCGTGCGGTCATGGCAGAGTGTCGCCGGCGCTTCTCGGGTAAACCTCCTAGGGATTGTTGCGGAGTCGAATCCGGCAAAAGCTTGTTGCAGCGCAAACACTCTTGCTGCAATCGGCGCACACTGCATCCCGTCATCAAAACCTTTTCAGATGAAGGATGCTTCCGATGTTCACCCGCAGAGCCGCATTGATCAGCGCCGCCGCGACCGCCCTCATGCTGGCGGCACCCGCCTTCGCCGCGAGCGATCTGAAGCTACCGCGGCAGAAGGTCGAGCTGGTCGCACCGCCGTTCGTGCATGCGCATGAGCAGGCCACCACGCAAGGCCCCTGGATCGTCGAGTTCAAGCTCACGATCGAGGAGAAGAAGGTTGTCATCGACGACAAGGGCACCACCTTCCAGGCCATGACGTTCAACGGCTCGATGCCGGGACCGCTGATGGTCGTGCATGAGGGCGACTATGTCGAAGTCACGCTCGTCAATCCGCCGACCAACACCATGCCGCACAACATCGACTTCCACTCCGCGACCGGCGCGCTCGGCGGCGCCGAGCTTACGCTGGTCAATCCCGGCGAACAGGTCGTGCTGCGCTGGAAGGCGACCCGCACCGGCGTGTTCGTCTATCACTGCGCGCCGGGCGGCCCGATGATCCCATGGCACGTGGTCTCCGGCATGAACGGCGCCGTGATGGTGCTGCCGCGCGACGGGCTGAACGACGGCAAGGGCCACGCGCTGAAGTATGACAAGGTCTACTACATCGGCGAGCAGGACATGTATGTGCCGCGCGACGAGAAGGGCAACTTCAAGTCCTACGACTCGCCGGGCGAGGCCTATAGCGACACCGAGGAGGTGATGAAGAAGCTGATCCCTAGCCATGTCGTGTTCAACGGCAAGGTCGGCGCGCTCACCGGCAAGAACGCGCTGAAAGCCAATGTCGGCGAGAACGTGCTGATCGTGCATTCGCAGGCCAACCGCGACAGCCGTCCGCATCTGATCGGCGGCCATGGCGACTATGTCTGGGAGACCGGAAAATTCTCCAATGCACCGGAGACCGGACTCGAGACCTGGTTCATCCGCGGCGGCTCGGCGGGAGCGGCGATGTACAAATTCCTGCAACCCGGCATCTACGCCTATGTCACGCATAATCTGATCGAGGCGGCCGATCTCGGTGCCACTGCGCACTTCAAGGTCGAAGGCAAGTGGAACGACGACCTGATGACGCAGGTGAAGGCGCCTGCGGAGGTTCCGGCTCCCAACACCAACTAGACGCGACAAGGGGCCGGTGATCACCGGCCCCCTCTTCTTTGAGGGGACAATCATGCTGATCGCATTCAAGCTCAAACTGGCGCTCGCCTGTGCGGCGGGGCTTGCGGGGCCGCTGGCCGTTACGCCCCTGGTCTCCGACATGACGACACACCGCACACAGGGGGAGCCGGCGATCGTCGAGATCGCCGCAGGCGGCTTCTCCTATCGCGCAGCGGGCGACTTCACCCGCGGCGGCCAGCAGGCGGAGGCGCCACTGCGCTCAGTGCGGTTCAACCGGCCGCTTCACATCATGCGGCATCAGGTGTCGTCATCCGATTATCAGCTCTGCGTGCAGGACGGCGCGTGCCGCGCGCTCGACCGCGGCGTCGTGGTCGCGCCCGATCGCCCCGCGGTGCAGGTGAGCTGGCACGATGCCGTCGCCTATGCCGGCTGGCTGTCGCACAGCACCGGCGCGCATTATCGCCTTCCCAGCGACGAGGAATGGGCGTTCGCCGCAGGCCGCAGATTCAAGGACGACGGATTGCCGGTCGATGCGAGCGATCCTGCAAAACGCTGGATCAGCCGCTACGAGCGCGAGTCCGATCGCGACCTCTCGGACACGGCGGCCTATCCATTCGGCCAATTTGGCCTGAACGAGCACGGTATCGAGGATCTCGCCGGCAATGTCTGGGAGTGGACCTCGACCTGCTTCGTGCGCTCGCGTCTCGACGAGAGCGGCAAGCCCGCGCCGCAGACCGTGAACTGCGGCGTGCGTGTCGCCGAAGGCGCCCACCGCGCCTACGTCACCGACTTCGTCCGCGACGCCCGCGCCGGCGGCTGCGCGCAGGGCGTGCCGCCCGCCAATCTCGGCTTCCGCCTGGTGCGCGAGGCGCCGTCGTTGGTCGCGGGCGTGTCGGCGCGGCTCGGCAAGTTGTGGGCGGCGAGGTCGTAACGCGCGATGGGTGAATTGGAGGAGCAACGGCGGCATTCCACACTCCGTCATTGCGAGCGCAGCGAAGCAATCCAGACCGTCTCCGCGACAAGACTCTGGATTGCTTCGCTGCGCTCGCAATGACGAGATCACTATCATCGCCCGCGACCCGGCTACGCCAAGGCTTCGCCGGGGCTGAGGTCTAGGGCCGCCGAAGCTTTAGCGTAGGCGGCAAGCGGGCGATCCAGTATTCCAGAGGCGGTGACGAATACGGATAAGCCGCGGCGTACTGGATGCCCCGGTCGAGCCGGGGCATGACAGCCGTAGGGTGGGCAAAGCGAAGCGTGCCCACCATTGCTGCCGCAAACGCGGAAAGACGGTGGGCGCGGCGCTTCGCGCCTTTGCCCACCCTACGAGCTGGAACGAAAATGGCCGGGACGAAGCCCGGCCATTTCACGATCATTCGCGACCGCTATCTCAGGTGTTTTTCAGCGCGACGCGGAATTCCGCTTCGGTCTTGGCCTTGACCTCGTCGAGCGAGACGCCGTCGGCGAGCTCGATCAGGGCCATGCCGCCATCTCCGTGCTTGTCGATGGTGAAGACGGCGAGATCGGTGACCACCATGTCGACCACCCGCTCACCGGTCAGCGGCAGGTCGCATTTCTTCAGGAGCTTCGGACCGTCCTTGGCGGAATGCTCCATCACGACGACGACGCGCTTGACGCCGGCGACGAGGTCCATCGCGCCGCCCATGCCCTTGACCATCTTGCCGGGGATCATCCAGTTGGCGAGATCGCCGTTCTGGGCGACCTGCATGGCACCGAGGATGGAGAGATCCATGTGGCCGCCGCGGATCATGCCGAAGGAATCCGCGCTGGAGAAATAGGCGGTCGACGGCAGCTCGCTCACGGTCTGCTTGCCGGCATTGATGAGGTCGGCATCTTCCTCGCCCTCATAGGGGAACGGTCCCATGCCGAGCATGCCGTTCTCGCTCTGGAGGCTGACGTCCATCCCGTCAGGGATGTAGTTCGAAACCAGCGTCGGGATGCCGATGCCGAGATTGACGTAGTAGCCGTCACGCAATTCCTTCGCGGCGCGCGCGGCCATCTGTTCACGGGTCCAGGCCATGTCGCTCTCCTGATCTTAAGCTGCCGGGCGCGGGCGGGTGTTGCGGAATTCGATGCGCTTCTTGGCCGTGCCGACCTCGACGATGCGCTTCACGAAAATGCCGGGCGTGTGGATGTGGTCGGGGTTGAGTTCGCCGGCCGGAACCAGATGCTCGACCTCGGCCACCGTGATCTTGGCGGCGGTCGCCATCATCGGGTTAAAGTTGCGCGCGGTCTTGCGGTAGATGAGGTTGCCGGCGGTGTCGCCCTTCCAGGCATGCACGATGGCGAGGTCGGCGAACAGGCCGCGCTCCATCAGGTACTTCTCGCCGTCGAACTCCTTCACTTCCTTGCCTTCGGCGATCAGCGTGCCGACGCCGGTCTTGGTGTAGAAGGCCGGGATGCCGGCGCCGCCGGCGCGGATGCGCTCGGCGAGCGTGCCTTGCGGGTTGAATTCGAGTTCCAGCTCGCCGGCGAGGAATTGCTGGGCGAACAGCTTGTTCTCGCCGACATAGGACGAGATCATCTTCTTGATCTGCCGGGTTTCCAGCAGGCGGCTGAGGCCGATGCCGTCGACGCCGGCATTGTTGGAGACAACCGTCAGGCCCTTGACGCCGGCCGCGCGGATTGCGTCCGACAGCTCCTCGGCGATACCGCAGAGGCCGAAGCCGCCGGACATGATCATCATGCCGTCTTTCAGAATGCCGTCGAGAGCCGACTTCGCGTCGGGATAGACCTTGTTCATGCAGGAAACCTTCGGCTTAGCGGCGTCGTGCGCCTTCATTCGCGGCGATTATTAGGCGAAATGCTCCGAGGCCGTCAATGATACGGGGTTCTCCGCCCCGCCGCCGGGTGATAGAAGCTGCCCGCCCCGTGGGCATAACCGCTCCGCGGCCTTGAAAGCGACAAGAAAACCCATCAAGTTGCGGGGGTTGGGCGAGGGTGCGCTGGTCTCCCGGCCCGCCCTCCCGGCTCCAACGACCAACCCGATCAGGACATGCCATTGACCATGGCCCAAGGAATGAAGCGCCTCGGGACGCCGATCGCGGCACTGCTCGGCGTGGCGCTGATCGCCCTGATCGCGACCTCATGGCTCATCAATCGTGAGGCGCTGCGCAGTGCGGTGGAAGCACAGATCCGCGACGTCACCGGGCTCGAGCTCAATGTCGCAGGCGCGATCGACATCTCGCTCGTGCCGGCAAGCTACATCTCATTCCACGATGTCGGCCTCAAGGGCGGCGGCACCAGCGATCCCGCACTGCATGTCGACGTGCTCACGGCCAATTTGCGGCTGCTGCCGCTGCTCCTGCAACGGTTCGAGATCGCCGACCTGATGCTGCTGCGGCCGCACATCCATGTCAGCCTCAAGCCGGACGGCGAGAGCAACTGGACGCCTTTCATCCAGACCATCGCGCGCACGATGAAGCCCGGCGCCGACAACCAGGTCTCGTTCTCCGAGATCAGGATCCAGGACGGCGTCCTCGATTACGAAGACGTCGCCACCCACGCCTCCGAGCATCTCGAGGACATCGACCTGTCGCTGGCCTGGCCCTCGATCTCGCGGTCCTTCGCCGCAACCGGGCAGTTCGACTGGCGCGGCGAGCGCGTCGACGGCTCGATCAGCTTCGCCGATTTCGTCGCCGCCCTCTCCGGCGATCGCTCGGGGCTGAAGGCGCGGATCGCCAGCGCGCCGCTCAAGCTCGCCTTCGACGGCAGCGTCGCCAACCGCACCAGTCCGATGATGGAGGGCACCCTCACCATCGACAGCCCGTCCTTGCGCAATGCGCTGCGCTGGACCGGCCAGCCGCAGCCCGGCAGCGGCGGCTTCGGCCGCTTCGCGCTGAAGGCGCGCGCCAATGTCGTCGGCGCCTCGATCGCGCTCACCAACGTCAATGTCGAGCTCGACGGCAACGTCGCCGAGGGCGTGATGACCTACGCCAATAACGGCCGGCAGACGCTCCAGGCGACGCTGGCTGCGGATACGCTCGACTTCACGCCCTACATCTCCACCTTCCGCCTGCTCGCGAGCGGCGCGCGCGACTGGAACAGGCAGCTGTTCGATCTCAACGGCCTGTCGACCACCGACCTCGACATGCGCCTGTCGGCGGCACGGCTGACGGTCGGACCATCGAAACTCGGCCGCACCGCGATCGGCGCGAACCTGCGCAACGGCACGCTGGCGCTCTCCGTCGGCGAGGCGCAGGTCTATGGCGGCATCGCCAAGGGCTCGTTCGGCATTGCGCGTTCGGACACCGTCGCCGACGTCAAGGCGCAATTCCAGTTCGCCGACGTCGATCTCCAGGCCTGCGCGTCCGAACTGTTCGGCATCAACAAGCTGTCCGGTCGAGGCACCATCAACGTGTCGCTCGTTGCCTCCGGCTCGAGCCCGTTCGGCCTCGTGCAGTCGCTCGACGGCACGGCCAGCGTGGTCGGGCATGACGGCGCGATTTCGGGCTTCAATGCCGAGCAGCTCCTGAAGCGGCTGGAGCGGCGGCCGCTGTCGGGCGGCGGCAATTTCCGCAACGGCTCGACGCCTTATGACAATCTCACCATCGCGGTGAAGTTCGCCGACGGGATAGCCACAGCCGAGGACATCCGCGTCGAAGGACCTGCCGCCAAGATCACGCTGACCGGCACCGCATCGGTGCCGACGCGCGAGTACGACATGAAGGGCGTGGCGAGCCTCAACGGCACGTCGGGCTTCGAATTGCCCTTCGTGGTGCAGGGGCCCTGGGACGATCCGTTGATCTTCCCCGATCCGGAGAGCCTGATCCGCCGCTCGCCGGCATCGGCCCCCTTGCTCGACATGCTGAAGGACCGCAAGGGCAGCGATGCCGTGCGCTCCGCGATCGAGCGCATGACCGGCGGCGGAAAGCGCCCGGCGCCGGAAGGCTCGCCCACGGCGGAAAACGCCAAAGAGAGCGCGAAGTCGAACTGAGAACGCCGTTCGATCGCGCGAATCCATTAACGCGAATTAATCAGGGCGAATTGATGCGGCGTTTGGATCGATGCGCGGCTAACGCATCTCCACAGGCCTCCACCCCAGACCTAGGTTGGACAAGAAGCCGCTAGATCGGCTAATGCCCATGCGCTAGTGTTTTAGCTAACCGGTTAAAAGGCCGGTCGTTTGAGGGAGAAAAACGTGAGATCCAAGGTTATTGGCGCATTTTCACTCGCGGTTGCTGCGGTCGGGCTGTTTGCGGCCAGCGCACCCGCATTTGCGCAGCAGAAGACGATCACCGTCTGGTGGGGCAAGGGCTTCTATCGGTCCGAAGACGACGCGCTGATCGCGGCCATCAAGAAGTTTGAAGAGAAGACCGGCATCAAGGTCGAATTGTCGCAGTATGCCATTCAGGACATGATTCCGAAGACGGTGGCCGCGCTCGATGCCGGCACCGTGCCGGATATCGCCTATTCCGACAGCTATGACGTGCAGGCGCAGGGCAAGTGGGCTTACGAGGGCAAGCTCGAGGATCTGTCTGATGTCATGGAGCCGATCAAGGATCGGTTCGCACCGAACACGCTGGAAGCGTCGATCCTCTACAACGACGTCGCCAAGAAGAAGGCCTATTACGGCTTCCCGCTGAAGCAGCAGAGCATGCACGTCCAGATCTGGAACGACATGCTGGAGAAGGCGGGGTTCAAGCAGAGCGACATCCCGACCGACTGGAACGGCTATTGGACGTTCTGGTGCGACAAGGTGCAGCCGGCGATCCGTAAGGCGACCGGCCAGCGCATCTATGCAGTCGGCCAGCCGATGGGCGTGGAATCGACCGACGCCTTCCAGTCGTTCTACACCTTCATGGACGCCTATCACGTCAAGCTGGTCGACGACGACGGCAAGCTCCTGGTCGACGATCCCAAGGTCCGCGATGACCTGATCAAGGCGATGAAGGACTACACCGAGACCTACATCAAGGGTTGCACGCCGCCGTCGTCCACGACCTGGAAGGATCCGGACAACAACGTCGCCTTCCACAACAAGACGATCGTGATGACGCACAACTTCACGATCTCGATCGCGGCGAAGTGGTACGAGGATTCCCAGAACCAGGCGCTCACGCCCGAGCAGCGCGAAGCCGGCAAGAAGGCCTATGAGCAGGACATCATCACCGCGTCCTTCCCGAAGGCGCCGGATGGATCGACGATCAAGTACCGCTCCGACGTCAAAACGGGCCTGATCTTCACCGCGGCCAAGAACAAGGCCGAGGCCAAGCAGTTCCTCGGCTTCCTGCTCCAGGAAGAGAACGTCCGTCCCTATATCGAGGGCGCCCTCGGCCGCTGGTTCCCGGTGACGAAGGAAAGCCAGGCCAGCCGGTTCTGGCAGGCCGACAAGCATCGCAAGGCGGTCTATAACCAGTTCACGGGCGGCACCGCGCCGTTCGACTTCACCAAGAACTGGAAGTTCACGATCCTGAACAACGAGAACGTCTGGGCCAAGGCGATGAACCGGGTGGTGAGCGAGAAGGTCCCGGTTGACAAGGCCGTCGACGAACTGATCGCCCGCATCAAGCAGGTCGCGGGCTAAACCATCCTCACCTCTCCCCGCGCTGCGGGGAGAGGTGATAGACCATCACCGGCCGCCTAGCGCGGCCGGCAGCCTTTTCAAAGAGTTCGAAAGAATGGCGATCACGCTCTCTGGCGATCAGTCAATCCCCTCACCACCCTTGTCGTCGCGGCTGACCCCGGCGCAGGTCTGGGGCATCGTGCTGCTCGCACCCTATTTCCTGGTCTTTCTCGCCTTCGTCGTTTATCCCGTCTGCTACGGGCTGTGGCTGGCGCGCCATCCGGCGAGCTATGTCGCGCTCTACAACGATCCGATCTTCGCGCGCGCCGCGGTCAACACGCTGATCTTCCTGGTCATCGGCATCAACATCAAGATGCTGATCGCGCTATTCCTGTCCGGCTTCTTCGCCCAGCAGCGCACCTGGATCAAATGGCTCTCGGTGATCTTCATCCTGCCCTGGGCGGTGCCGTCGATCCCGACCATCCTGTCGGTTCGCTTCATGCTCAATCCCGAATGGGGCATGGTCAACCACATCATCTTCAGTCTCACCGGGGACGACGGCCCGAACTGGCTCAACGATCCGACGGTGGCGCTGGCCATGGCGATCGGCGTCCACATCTGGAAATCGCTGCCGTTCTGGACGCTGATCCTGATCACCGGGCGCCTTGCGATCTCACACGACTTGTTCGAGGCCGCCGAAGTCGACGGCGCCAGCTGGTGGCAGAAATTCCGCTACATCACCTGGCCGTCGATGCAGACGCTCTATGTCACCTGCACGCTGCTCTCGATGATCTGGACGCTCGGCGACTTCAACAGCGTCTATTTGCTCACCGGCGGCGGACCGGCCGATTTGACCCACGTGCTGGCAACCCTCGGCATCCGCTATCTCCGGCTCGACCAGCTCTCGCTTGCGATGGCCTCCATCGTCTGCGCGATGCCGTTCGTGCTGCCGCTCGTGTACTTCATGATGAAACGGTTGTCGCGATGAAGCTCCCCACCTTGCGCGAAGTCGCGACCGAAGCGCGGTTGCTGCTGATCGGTATTCCCGTCTTCCTCTGGACGATGATCCCGATCTACCACATGTTCCTGTTCGCGATCTCCCCGAAGGAGGACGCGTTCTCGGGCAAGCTGTGGCCGGACCATCCGACGCTGCACAACTTCTCGATCGTGTTCAATCAGCAGCATTATTTCCTGCGCGACTTCTATGTGCAGTTCTGGAATTCGACCTTGATCGCGGCCTCGGTCGGCGCGCTGACGCTGTTCATCGCCACCGCTGCGGCATTCTCGATCTCGCGGCTGCGCGTGCCCGGCGGACGCGTCGTGATGAATCTGGCGCTCTTCACCTATTTCATCCCCGCGGCGTTCCTCGCCGTGCCGATGTACCGCACCATGGGCAACTACGGCCTGCTCAACAATCACTGGTCGCTGATCCTGGCGATGGTCACGATCGCCTCGCCCTATGCGATCTGGGTTCTGAAGCAGGCGTCCGACAAGCTGCCGGTCGAGCTCGATGAGGCCGCGGTGATGGATGGCGCCACCACGCTCCAGATCTTCCGCCTGGTCTACCTGCCCCTGATGATGCCCTCGCTGGTCGCGATCGGCACCTATGCGGTGCTGCTCGCCTGGAACGAATATCTTTACGCGTTCCTGCTGCTGTCGAACGACCGCGAGATCACGCTCCCCGTCGCCCTCGGCAACTTCCTCGCCGCCGACGACTCGCCCTGGGAGCTGCTGATGACCACCGGCTTCATCTACGCGCTGCCGCCAGCCGCGATCTACTACGCCTTCCGCCGCTACATGGTGGGCGGGCTCAC
>NZ_LUUB01000062.1:111901-166820 GCF_001641635.1 Bradyrhizobium centrolobii | reverse complement strand
TGCGGTGAAGTCGTAGAGCGCAATGATCAAGTCAGTCGGTTGCCTGGGCTCACCTCTCCCCAGCGGGGAGAGGTCGGATTGCGCCTGGCGATGCGGAGCATCGTCCAGTGCAATCCGGGTGAGGGGCCGCAGCGTTCAGTGAGACCGTAACCCCTCACCCGGATCGCATCTTTCGATGCGATCCGACCTCTCCCTACGGGAGAGGTGATCTGCGCCCCTGGCGCTCGTACCGATTCGACCAAGATTGATCCTGCTTTAGGTATCGGCCGCGCGCTTCCTGCGATAGGCAACCGGAAGCGTGATCGTCGAGCCGATGAAATAGCCCGCGGTCGCGCCCGAGACGGCGCGGCCGACGATGATCGCGAGCGCACGGTCGCTCGCATCGATCGCCGAGATCACACTGACGGCATATTGCAAGCCGAACACGATGAGGTTGCGGATCAGGGGGAACGCGCTGCCCGGCCGGATGATCTCGCCGCTCTTGTGATCCACCTCGAACGGGCGCGGCGTCAGGATGCCGAGCGGCATCAGCGCCAGCGCCGCCGCAACCCACGCGACGAGCGGCCACGCGCTATCCTGATGGCCGAAGCCGATCCGCGAAACGCCCCAGACGATGAACACGACCGGCACGATCAATGCGCGCCAGATCGGAGTTTTGCGCGGTCGCATCGCCTGGATGGCCTGCCACATCAGAAAGGCGAGCAGCGCGAACACCCAGACCGGTGTATGGATCAGTATCTGATAGGCGAAGGTCATGATCGCTCCGATTCTCCTTGCAGCCTTCGCGCTGCCGCACCGCTAGTCCGACAAATTTGACGGCCACGACAAGCTAATCGTCAGCATACGATCGACGGGCGCTCGATCTGTCATTGCAACCAAAGAGAGAATATATGATATTCCTCCCTATATCGCTCTATTCATTGACACTCACTTGCGTATTAGTTGCAGCGACAAGCTAAGCTGACGAGAGTCGAATGCTCGATCGAAAACTATTATTGCTGGTCTTCCTCGTCTCACAAAGCACCGGGGCAAGCGGCCAATCGTCCAGTTCGCCTGCGCCAGCAACTACATCAATCTTGATACCAATAGTTGCTGCACTGATCGGATCAGCATTTGCGATAGCGGGAATCCTTCTAAAAGAACTCTTCATTTTTCGGGCTAACGCACAGCTTGCTAGAGCTGAGACTCAAAAGGATATTGTACGAAGCTACATGGCTCCCCTCACTTCAGGGTGCGAGAAACTCATCTGGAGATTCAAGGAACTATTTATCGACAATCGCCATCAATGGCTTATGTCGAATACTTTGCCGATCTCGTACAATGAGCACAAGCGTGTTAGTACGCTATACCGGATAGCTACGCTCCTAGGATGGATCCGCGCCATAAATCTGGAACTGAATAGTCTCGAACAAGGCACATCTCGATTTACGGGACCTCTGGCGAGGGCAATCGGCAGTTTTCAGAGCGCTCTCGCCGATGGGCCGCATACCGAACTACGACGTCTGGAGCAACTCTGCGCCTCTTGGAATATCGACATTAAGGAGCTGTCCTTAGTGCAGAAACAGTCGCTCGCAGTCGACTTGGAGGTTGAATACTACAAGGTCGCCGGTTCACGTCTAAAAGAAGATCCAGACTATCTATTGGATCTGAGTGATTCAAAGAAGCTAGAGTGTTGCACCGCGCTCGCAAACTTTCTTACCGGAAAGTTACGCATCAAGTCGCTCAGTCCTGACTTTATCAAGGAGCGCGTTCAATCTGCCTTAGAAAGTTTAGCCTATGAAGAATCGCTCATCTACAGGGAATGGCAAGAAGCCATTGGAGACGCAATGCTCGTCTCTGAGCAAGGTTCGATCCGAAAATTTCGCATTATCGGCTACGCCGATTTTACCAAGTTGTTGCGCACTAGATCGCCCTGGATAAGCGCATTCAGAACCAGCATTGATGACATCAATTTCGCAGTGATCGATAAGCGCGACGTTCGAAGACAACAGTTAGGAAGACTTGCCAGGGCAGTTGCCGATATGTTGGGCGCAATCGCGGAAACGGATGACAAAGACCTAGTGAACCACGAGGCCCTTACCGTCGCGAAACAACTGCAAGAAGCTTCAGATTTGCATTGCACATAACAGCTAATATGGAATTTTAGCTCTCCAACCCATCCTAGAAGGGAACCGAATTTGTATTGGTCGCTCACAGCGGCGCTGCGCTCTCGCCCTGCGAGCTCGACAGTTTCGAGGCGAGCGAGGCGATCACGATGACCACCGCGATCAGCGCGATCACGAGCGTGCAGATCGCGTTGATCTCGGGCTTCACCCCGAGCCGCACCTCCGAATAGATCCGGATCGGCAGCGTTGCCGAGCCGGGGCCGGTGGTGAAGCTCGCGATCACGAGATCGTCGAGCGACAGCGTGAAAGCCAGCATCCAGCCCGCGACGATCGCGGGCGCGATCAACGGCAGGGTGACGGCCACGAACGCGCGCACCGGATCGCAGCCGAGGTCCATCGCAGCCTCCTCGAGCGAGCGGTCGAGCGAGCCGAGGCGGGACTGCACCACCACCGCGACGAAGCACATCGTCAGCGTGGTGTGGGCGATCGTCACCGTCCAGAAGCCGCGCTCGGCGTTCAGCGCCACGAACAGCAGCAAGAGCGACAATCCCGTGATCACCTCCGGCATCACCAATGGCGCATAGAGCATGCCGGAGAACAGCGTGCGGCCGCGAAAGCGCTCGCCACGCGACAGCGCGACGGCCGCGAGCGTTCCGAGCAGCGTGGCGATGGTTGCGGAACAGACCGCGACCCTGAGGCTCATCCAGGCAGCCTCGATCATGGCACGGTCGTTGAACAACTCGCGGTACCAGCGCAGCGACCAGCCGCCCCACACCGTCACCAGCCGCGAGGCGTTGAAGGAGTAGATCACGAGCATGAGGATCGGCAGGTAGAGGAAGGCCAACCCCAGCGCGAGCGAGGCGATGTTGCATCGGGAAAGGCGAGCGTGCCTGCGCATGATCTCAGCGCCCCTGTTCCAGTTGCCGGCGCTGCAGCCGCTCATAGAGCAAGAGCGGTGCCAACAGCACGACCAGGAGCACGATGGCCGCGGCGGAGGCGACCGGCCAATCCTTGTTGGTGAAGAATTCGAGCCACAGCGTCTGGCCGATCATCAGCGAGTTGGAGCCGGCTAGAAGGTCCGGAATGACGAATTCGCCGACGATCGGGATGAAGCACAAGAGGACGCCGGCGCCGACGCCGGGCAGCGACAGCGGAAAGGTGACGAGCCAGAATACCTTTAGCGGCGGGGCGCCGAGATCGGCGGCGGCCTCCTCCAGAGCCGGCTCCATTTTCGCGAGCGTCGCATAGAGCGGCAGGATCATGAACGGCAGATAGGAATAGACGATGCCGAGATACATCGCGCTGTCGGTGGAGAGCCACACCACGGGCTGGCTGACCAGATGCAGCGCCAGCAGGATCTGATTGAGCAGGCCGTCATGCTGCAGGATGTTGATCCAGGCGTAGATGCGAATCAGGAACGAGGTCCAGAACGGCACGATCACCAGCACCATCGCCACCGCCTGCCAGCGCCGCGGCAGCCGCGCCATGCCGTAGGCGATGGGGTAGCCGATCACGAGCAGGATGGCGGTCGCCGTGACGGCTACGGTGAGGCTGCGCACATAGGCGAAGACGTAGAGCTCGTCGGAGACCAGCAGCTTGAAATTGTCGATCGCCAGCGCGGCGAACGCGGCCTTGATCGCCGTCCACCCGGCGGCCAGGTCGAACACAGGTTCGTAAGGCGGCTGCGCAATCGCCGTCTGCGACAGGCTGATCTTCAGCACGAAGCCGAACGGCACCAGGAAGAACAGCACCATCCAGACATAGGGCGCGATCGCGGCGAACCTCGCCGGTCGCGTGAAGATGCGGCGCGCGCTCATCGTTCCAGCACCATGCAGTCGTCTGGCGTGAACCAGGCGACGACCTGCTGATTCAGGCTGTAGGCGTCGACATCGAGGCGCGCGGAGTTGGTCACTGAGGACTGCACCATGCCGCCGGCGTCGAGCTTCACCTTGTAGGTGGTGGAGCCGCCGAGATAGCAGATGTCCGCGATCACGCCGTCCAGCTGATTGATCGCCGATCCCTCGCCCACCGGGGCGCGGCGCGACAGCTTGACCTTCTCGGGGCGGATTGCGACCGACATTTTGGTCCCCGCGACCGGCTCNTCGCGCGGCTCGCCCGCCACCAGCGTGCCCGCCCCGTTGGTGGCAATGACCAGGCGATGGCCGTCGCGCAGTTTGAACTCGCCGTCGAACAAATTGATGTCGCCGACGAACTCCGCGATCCAGCGCGAGCGCGGCGCCTCGTAGAGTTCGCGCGGAGTTGCGACCTGATCGAGCCGGCCGGCATTCATCACCCCGATCCGGCTCGCCATCGTCATCGCCTCCTCTTGGTCGTGGGTGACGATGATGAAGGTCACGCCGAGCCGGCGCTGGAGATCCATCAGCTCCACTTGCGTGCTCTCGCGCAGCTTCTTGTCGAGCGCGGCGAGCGGCTCATCGAGCAACAGAAGCTGCGGTCGCCGCGCCAGCGCGCGCGCCAGCGCCACGCGCTGGCGCTGGCCGCCGGAAAGCTGGTCGGGCTTGCGCTTCTCCAGCCCTCCGAGCTTCACCAGCGCCACCATCTCCGCCACGCGGGTGGCGATGTCGGCACGCGCCAGGCCGGCGCGCTTCAGGCCGAAGGCGATGTTATCGTGCACGGACAGATGCGGAAACAGCGCGTAGCTCTGGAACATCATGTTGACCGGGCGCTCATGCGGCAGCGCCTGCGCGATGTCCTTGTCGCCGAGCAGGATGCGTCCCTCGTCCGGCGCCTCGAACCCGGCGAGCATGCGCAGCAGCGTGGTCTTGCCGCAGCCGCTGGGGCCAAGAAGCGCAAAGAACTCGCCGGCCTTGATGTCGAGCGACACGCCATCCACGGCCCGGAACGTGCCAAACGTCTTGGCGATGCCCTCGATGCGCAGCAGCGGCTGACCGGCCGCCGGACGCACGTCTCCCCCGGCGGCATGCGCCACGACTTCCGTTCCAGGCAATTCTTCCGCCATGTTCCCTGCCAACCCGATGCCGCCGCACGCTAGCGGCGGATCGGCCTTTGCTCAACCGGTTCGAACCGGGTCATTCACGTCGCGTTGGCCATGAAGGCTGCGAGCGCGTCCCGGTCCGCCGCGGGCATGGTCAGGCCGAGCTTGGAACGGCGCCACAGGACGTCTTCGGGGAAGCGCGCCCATTCGTGGTCCATCAGATAACGCACCTCCGTGCCGGTCAGCTCGGTGCCGAAGGCTGGACCAAGCTCGGAGCGGGTCTTCGCCTCGCCGAGCACCGCCGGCAATCGCGTGCCATAGGCCGCGACCAGCCGCCGCGCCTCTGGCTCCGAGAGAAACCGCCAGCGGTCGCGCGCGATGTCGACCTCGGTATCGAAGCGATGCCAGGCAAAGTCTCCGCCCGGTAGGGCCGCGCCGGCCGTCCAGCGCGGCGACATTGGATAGAATGGCGTCAGCTTCGTCACCGCCCGCTCCGCGCGCAGGCGCGAGGTGGTGACGTCGCCGCCGAACATCGTGATCAGCGGCGCCTTGCGACGGCGCGCGTGGAACAGCATCGCCCCATCCCGCCCGCGCACTGAGGCCAGCGTCAGGTTGACGCCGGAGATCGTCCGTACCACGTCGGTCGGCGCGACGCGCTCGCGGAAATAGCGGCTGGCCGCCTCGCACAGATAGGTGACGTCGGCACCACCCATCGCCACGATGGCCGGATCGCCCGTGAAGGCGTGCGTGGTCGTGCCGATCAGCGTGAACTCGCGCTCGAAGGGGCTCACGAAGATCAGCCGCCCGTCGCTGTTCTGGAAGACATAGACGTTATCGCATTCGAACAGCCGCGGCACGATGATCTGGCTCATCTGCATTGCCGCCATCGGCGGCGTCGGCTGGCGCAGCACGGTCTCCGCGACTATCGACGTCCAGCCGCCGGTGGCATTGGCCAGCGCGCGGGCGGTGATCACCCGGCGATGGCCGCGATCGATCACCGCGAGCCGCCAGATATCGGTCCTGTCAGCGCGCACGCAACGAGCCCCGGTCCGAATCGCGGCGCCGCGCTCCGCTGCATCCAGCGCCGTGAGCACGACCAGCCTGGAATCATCGACCACGCAGTCGGAATAGTCGAAGGCGGTGCCGAACAGACGCTTGAGCGCGTTGCCAACGGGATGGTGGGTGATGTCGAGTGTCGTCGATGGCGGCAGGCCACTGCGATCGGCGAGGCGGTCATAAAGAAACAAACCGGCGCGCAGCAGCCATGGCGGGCGCTCGTCGGAATGCGCGGGGATCACGAAGCGCATCGGCCGGACCAGATGCGGCGCAATGGACAGCCAGGTCCTGCGCTCGGCCAGCGCCCGGCGCACGCGCCGGAAGCCGCGACGTTCCAGCACCGACAGATCGCCATGGATCAGCCGTGGCGTCGCCGACGACGCGGCGCCACCCAGGTCGCCCTGTTCGAACAGGATGACGCGCAGGCCGCGGCCGGCAGCATCGCGCGCGATGCTGACACCGTTCAGGCCGCCGCCGATGATCGCGAGGTCGTAATCCGCCATGAAGCCGTCGAGAGGGAGCGAAGCAAGCGTCCGCCCACCACTAGCCGGTCTTGAGCGCAAGCTCCATTGTCTCGGCGCGGCCGACGAGGCCGGCATACTGCCCGATCGGCAGCGGCTTGCCGAGCAGATAGCCCTGCACGCCGTCGCATCCCTCTCGGGCGAGGAAGGCGAGCTGGTCGAGCGTCTCGACGCCTTCGGCGATGATCGACATTTCGAGGCCGTGGCCGAGATCGATCACGGCGCGGACGATCGCCGCCGATTGCGGGTTGCGGCCGAGATTGATGACGAAGGCGCGGTCGATCTTGATCTTGTCGAACGGGAACGCCTGGAGATAGCTCAGCGAGGAGTAGCCGCTGCCGAAATCGTCCATGGAGATGCGCACGCCGAGCGCCTTCAGCCGGCGAAGCAGTGCCAAGCCGCGATCAAAGTCCTCGATCAGCACGCCCTCGGTGATTTCGAGCTCCAGCCGTCCGGGCGCAAGGCCCGTCTCGAGCAGGATCGAATGGACGAGCCCGACCACGTCGCCGTGCATGAACTGCGCCGGCGACAGGTTGACCGCGACCTGGAGCGGCTTCGGCCATGACGCCGCCTCGCGGCAGGCCTCGCGCAGGATCCATTCCCCCATCTCGACGATCAGGCCGCTCTCCTCGGCGATCGGGATGAATTCGGCCGGCGAGACCTGGCCGCGCACCGGATGCTGCCATCGCGCCAACGCCTCGAACCCGATGATCTCGCTCTCGGCGACACTGTGTCCCGCGATGCCCTGCGGCTGGAAGGCGAGCGACAGTTCGCCGTTCTTGATCGCCTTCGACAGGTCCTGGTGCAGCACGCGGCGGTCGCGGATCTGCTGGTCCATCTCGGGCTGGTAGAGGCTGATCGAGCCGCGCGACTTCTGCTTGGCGCGGAACAGCGCCGCGCCGGCATTGGCGAGCAGCGAGGCGCCGTCCGCGCCGTTGTGCGGGAAGATGGACATGCCGGTGGTGACGCCGGCGCGGACCGCACGGCCGTCGATCTGGAATTCCTGGGCGAGGGCGTCGCCGAGCTGCTGCGCTAGCGCAAGGCCGGCGTCCGGCTGCTTGCCGTCGATGATCAGGCCGAACTCGTCGCCGGACAGGCGCGCCACCACGCCGCCGCGCGCGGCGTCCTGGAGCCGCTGGGCCACCTCGATCAGGAGCTTGTCGCCCAGCGCATGGCCGAAGACGTCGTTGACCTCCTTCAACCCGTCGAGGTCGACGCAGAGCACGGCGAACTCTTCGCTGGTGCCCTCGCAGGCCTCGATCATCTGGGTCAACGCCTGAAGGAAGGCGGCGCGGTTCGGCAGGTCGGTGAGGCCGTCGTGATATGCCATGTGCGCCATCCGCGACTCGGTCTGGCGGCGGTCGGTGACGTCTTCGTGGGTCTTGATCAGGTATTGCGGTTCGCCGGCATCATTGAGCACGGTGGCGCGGCGGGTGAGGAACAGCCGCAGGCCGTCCTTGGTGGAGATCGGGTGCTCCTCGGTGATCATCCCCCGCTTCTTGATCGCAGCCTCGTCGCGCGCGATGATCAGCTTCGCCTCTTTGGCGTTGAAGATGTCAGAGGCGGTCAGGCCCGTGGCTTCCTCGCGCTTGCGGTTGAGGATCGTCTCCGCGCTGCGATTGGCGAGCAGGTAGCGGCCGTCCTTGACCTGCTCGACGATCAGCGCCACCGGAATGTTGTCGACCACGAGCTCGAGGAATTTCTTGGTGCTCTCCAGCTCCTGCGACAACGAGCGCCGGTCGGTGATGTCCTCGAACACCACCAGCAGGAATTCCGGCTGGTTGCTCTCGTTGCGGACCACGATCCGGATCGACGCAACCATGCGTCGCGCGGATCCGTGCTCGACCTCGAACTGGTTGCGGTACTGCCGGTCGGCCGCCTCGAGCGCTGCCCGGTCGGTCGCCTCGATGGTGGCGGCCGAGGCAGGCGCGAACAGCTCCCGCGCGTTCTTGCCGACGACGTAATCCCGCGAGAAGCCCCAGAACCGCTCATAGGCGCTGTTCGCGAAGATGTAGCGGCCGTCCTCGATGTTCTTTGCGGCGACGCAGGCCGGCACGTTGTCCAGCACCGATTCCAGGAACTGCTTGGTGGAGGCGAGCTGCCGCGACAGCCTGCGCTGCTCGCTGACGTCGAGATGAGTGGCCACCGAGCCGCCGTTCGGCAGCACGAAATATTTGACAAGGATGGCGCCCCCGTCCGGCAGCTCGGTGATCAGGCCGTTAGGGCTTGCCGCCTTCTCGTAGAACTCGTCGTCGGAGACGCCGAGGACCCCGCGGTCACGCCGGAGCCTGAGGATATCGTGGCCGGTCATGTCGGCCCAGAGATCAGACCGCGACAGCCCGTAGAGCTCGAGGTAGCGGTCGTTGCAGAAGATGATGCGCCGCTGCGCATCCGTCATCACCACGCCCTGGTTGAGATTGTTCATGGCGGAAGAGACGAAGGCGTTGCGCCGCAACTGCGTCCGCTTGGCCCGGCGCAGCGCGGAGTGAATCCACAGCGCAATCGCGGCCAGGAACGAGCAGACGACAATGCCCCCGATCAGGGCTTCCCAGATCACGTTGGGATCAAGCCTGCCGATATAGCCCGGCGGGGCGAACTGGTCCGACAGCGCAAAGGCGCGCGCAGGGGCAGCCGCCAGACACACAACAGCCTGCACAGGAATCAGAATCGTGCTGCCCGCGTGCCAGTTCTTCTCAGCCATCAGCCACCCGCGATTTCAACTGCGGATTGTCTGGCTTCACGGGTTTGGATCGGGTAAACGCCTGTAAGCGCGGCAGAAAAATGTGACGTGAAACACGGCAATTGCCCTGACATGATAAATGCTTCCTTAATGGAAGGCGGCCCTGAGGCACGTTTTCCAGGCAAACAAGTCCCCGCGCCCTCGGCACCTCCAGCAGAAACTCCGCACAATCATGGATAAGGTCGACTGCGTCGTGATCGGAGCGGGCGTCATCGGGCTCGCGGTCGCCCGGCGGCTCGCGCAGGCCGGGCGCGAGGTGATCGTGCTGGAGGAGGCTGAGGCCATCGGCACCGTCACATCCTCGCGCAACAGCGAGGTGATCCACGCCGGGATCTACTATCGCGCCGGGAGCTGGATGGCGCGCATGTGCGTCAGCGGCAAGCATGCGCTCTACCAATACTGCGCCGAGCGCGGCATCCCGCACAAGAACTGCGGCAAGCTGATCGTCGCGACCACTCCGAAGGAAACCGACAAGCTGCAATCGATCAAGGCGCATGCCGAGGCCAATGGCGTGCTCGACATGCAGTTGCTCTCGGGTGGGGCCGCGCGCGCGCTGGAGCCGGCGCTCGCCTGCGACGCTGCGCTGCTCTCGCCTTCGACGGGCATCATCGACAGCCACGCCTACATGCTCTCGCTGCTCGGCGAGGCCGAGGCGGCCGGCGCGGCCTTTGCGTTTCACACCCCGCTCATCCGCGCCAAGGCATCGGGCGGCATCATCGAGGTCGACGCCGGCGGCGAGGCGCCGATGACGCTGCAGTGCGACCTCCTGGTCAACGCCGCCGGGCTCTCGGCGACGACCGTGGCGCGCCACATCGACGGCATGCCGCTGGACCGGATTCCGCCGGCTTACCTCGCCAAGGGAAACTACTTCAGTTGCAGCGCAAGGGCGCCGTTCTCGCACCTGATCTATCCGGTGCCCGAGCCCGGCGGGCTCGGCGTACATCTGACGCTGGACATGGCAGGGCAGGCGCGGTTCGGTCCGGACGTCGAATGGATCGAGATGCTCGACTATGCCGTCGATCCATCGCGCGCAGAGCGCTTTTATCCGGCCATCCGCAAATATTGGCCGACGCTGCCTGATGGCGCGTTGATGCCGAGCTATTCAGGCATCCGCCCGAAGATCGTGCCGCCGGCAGTCGCCACGCAGGACTTCCTGATGCAGGGCCCGCGCGACCATGGCGTCGAGGGCCTGATCAATCTGTTCGGCATCGAATCGCCGGGCCTGACATCATCGCTCGCGATCGCGGACCACGTCGCCGAGCTCGCAGGACTCTAGATCCCGCACAACGATGATTGCGCGGTGCGACCCAAATGAAGGGATGTGCGCAATAGCACTCACCCCTTCATGAAAGGGTACGATCAACTCTACGCTGTATTTGGGGGTTACTAGTGGAGCGTGTCGTCCGAGTTATGCTTCAACCGCTCGATTTGGTCCTTGACCATCAGCTTCCGGCGCTTCAACTCAACAATTTGCAGGTCGTCTGTTGAAAGGTGCACGAGTGCTTCGTGCAATTCGTTTTCGAGAAGTTTGTGCTTCCGCTCCAATTCAACCAGATGTGCCTGAATTGTCATTCGAAACCTCCTCGGTAGGGTTGAACCTCAGGATTCGATCCGGACGGCGAAGTGTACATCAGCGATTCGTTCTGTCGACGATTATCCGTCGTCGCAGCGTCATTTTTGAAAATTCATATGTAATGAAGCGTGAGTAAGGAACCGCTCGAGAAAAACCCGTGATATCAATGTGCTCGCTCGGCACCGCGACGACTCGCTGAAATATCTTGCGAGAGAACGGTGAGCGACGATCGGAGATCGCTTGCGATCATGCCGCGCAAGGACGATAATTTCCACAGGGCGTCCACAGCCTTTGTTTTAGAGCTCATCGGGTTTTTCGGCCACCGCAGATCATGACCAAGGAAGACGCGCGCGAACTCGAAGCCGAGCTCGCCCGGTTGCAGCAGGAACACCGAGATCTCGACGCGGCGATCGATGCACTGCATCAGTCGCCTGCCCCCGACCTATTGCGCCTGCAACGCCTGAAGAAGCGCAAGCTGTTGTTGCGCGACCGTATCGCATTCATCGAAGACCAGATCACGCCCGACATCATCGCCTGATCGCGACAAGTTGGCCGTAGCGGCCGACCTTGGGACTTCGCGTGTCGGTCCTGTCTCCGAACATTGGACGGCATCCGATTGCGCTTGACTCGCCAAGAACAAAAGAAGAACATTTACGAGCCAACCGCCCCCAGGAAAACGCCCATGTCAGCAACCGTGCCCTTCGACAACAGTCACTATGAACAAGCCTGCGATCAGGCGATCGCGATGTGCGACGGCAATCTGCGCAGCACCATCAAGGCGCTGATCATGGCCAACGAATATCTGGAGGCGGAGCTCGAGGAATTGCAGGCGGCGATCACGGCCGGCTGCATCCCGGAGACCTCGCGCAACAAGATGCGGAGCAAAAGCAGCGCCGCCTGACCTCCCTACCCGGAGCAACGCCATGTCGGATGTCACCTACTACGTTGCAATGCCCTTCCTGATCGATGCCGACGGATCGCCGGTCGCAGGCACCGCGGAGGAATGCCAGAACTCGGCCGCCGCCCTGCGGCGCGCCGAGATCCTGGCGCGCGGCGCCGGCCACATCGGCGCGGTCGCGTTCAGCCGCAGCGGCGATCCCATGACCGGCGAGTTTGGTGACGCCAAGCTGCTTCGCAAATTCGGCAGCGTGCCGGAAGACCTTGGCGCGCTTTAGATCAGCCACCGACCTGCCTGATCCGCGGCTCATGCCGCCGGTGCGCCTTGCGCACATACATCGCAGCGTCGGCCTCTTCCAGCGCGCGGCCTGCATCGGACTGCGGACCGAGCAGCGCCACACCGGCGGAAGCGCCCGCGTTCGCGTGCTGGCCGCGAAAGACGAAGGACAATTCGTCGATCGCCTGCTCGAAGGCAGCAGCCTTCGCCTTGGCATCGGTCTCGCTGAGATTCCACAACAGCAGCGCAAATTCGTCGCCGCCGAGCCGGCCGACCACGTCCGACGCGCGCACCTGCCGCGTCAGCGTGCCGGCGATCGCCTTGAGGACCTCGTCGCCGGCGGCATGGCCGAAGGTGTCGTTGATCGGCTTCAGCCGATCGACATCGAGCACGATCAATGCACCGCTGGCGCGGTAGCGCTTCATGTAGGCAATGGCGCGCTGGAGCTCGCGCTCGAAACCGCGCCGGTTGGGAATGCCGAGCAGGAAATCGGTGTCGGCCGCCGCCTCGAGTTCCGCCACCCGCCCCAGCGCCTCCTTGAGCTTGGCCCGCAAGCTGCGGATGGTTGCCTTGGCGCCGACGTCGGCCGCCGCACGGCGTCGCGCCCGTCCGGCCGAACGCTTGGGCGGGGTCCTGGATCGGCTCCCGCTGGTCTTTCGGGCCATTTTGGCCTTCGCAGCGGTCGCCCTTTTTCGTTTCTTCATGGGCATCCTGCTCAATGAAGGCTTGCGGGGATTCACCAAGACAGGATAGTGCATTCCCTTCTCCTTGCCACCGCCTTGCGAGCCGCCGGCCGGAACCGATAATCTGGCCTATGTTTCTGTATTCCCGAGCACAATTGACGTCATGACCGCGCCGATCGCCATCATCATGGGAAGCCAGTCGGACTGGGACACCATGCGGCATGCCGCCGATACGCTGGCAGCACTTGGCGTTGCCTGCGAAAGCCACATCGTCTCGGCGCACCGGACGCCGGATCGACTGTTCGCCTTCGCCAAGGGCGCCAAGGCGGCAGGCTTCAAGGTCATCATCGCCGGCGCCGGTGGCGCGGCCCATCTGCCCGGCATGGCGGCGGCGCTGACGGAACTCCCCGTCTTCGGCGTCCCCGTCGAATCCAAGACGCTCAAGGGCATCGATTCGCTCTATTCGATCGTCCAGATGCCGGCGGGCATCCCGGTCGGCACCCTGGCCATCGGCAAGGCGGGCGCAATCAACGCGGCGCTGCTCGCGGCAGCCGTGCTGGCATTGTCCGATCCGGCGCTGTCCGATCGCCTAGCCGCCTGGCGCAAGGCGCAGACCGAGGCGGTTGCCGAGCGCCCGGAGGACAAGGCGTGACTGACACCAATCGGGTGAAGCTGAAGCCCGGCGACACCATCGGAATCCTCGGCGGCGGACAACTCGGCCGGATGCTGGCCATGGCCGCGGCGCGGCTCGGCCTGCGCTGCCAGGTGTTCTCGCCCGATCCGGATTCGCCGGCCTTCGACGTCGTGCTGAACGCGACCTGCGCCGAATATGCCGATGTCGAGGCGCTGGAGCTGTTCGCCAACGACGTCGACGTGATCACCTACGAATTCGAGAACGTGCCGGCCGCAGCCGCGATGGTGCTGGACGCGCGCCGCCCCGTGCTGCCCAATCGAAAGATCCTCGAGACCACCCAGGACCGGCTCGCCGAGAAGGATTTTGTGGCCCGACTCGGGATCGGCACCGCCGTCTATGCCGACGTCACCTCGGTCACCTCCTTGCGGGAGGCGATCTTCAGGATCGGACTTCCGGCGGTGCTGAAGACCCGCCGCTTCGGCTATGACGGCAAGGGCCAGGCCATCATCCGCGAGGGCGACGACATCGCCAAGGTATGGACGAGCCTCGGCACCAAGCAGGCGATCCTCGAAGCCTTCGTGCCGTTCGAACGAGAGATCTCCGTGATCGCCGCGCGCTCGGCTGCGGGCCAGGTCGAATGCTTCGACGTCACCGAGAACGAGCACCGCGATCACATCCTGAAACTGTCCCGCGCGCCGGCGCCGATTCCGGATTCGCTCGCGGATGAGGCGCGCAGCGTCGCGAGCAGGATCGCGAGCGCACTCGACTATGTCGGCGTGCTGGCGGTCGAGATGTTCGTGCTCGCCAACGGCACCGGACCGAAGGTGCTGGTCAACGAGATCGCCCCGCGCGTGCACAATTCCGGGCACTGGACGCTCGACGGCGCGTCTGTCTCCCAGTTCGAGCAGCATATCCGTGCGATTGCCGGCTGGCCGCTCGGCAAGCCCGTGCGTCACGGCGAGGTCGTCACCATGACCAACCTGATCGGCGACGAGATCAACAGCTACGAGGAGTGGCTGACCGTCCAGGGTGCCACCATCCACATCTACGGCAAGGGCGCGCCGCGCCCCGGCCGCAAGATGGGCCACGTCACCGAAGTCAGGCCGCCGAAAGGCAAGTGACGGGACCGCGGCGACTGCCTGCGATCCCGCTTGCCGATCACGCCGTCTTCACGCCTGCGACGACGCCTGTGGGCTCCTCGCTGAGCCAGCGATAGATCACCCCGCCCAGTGCGCCGCCGATCAGTGGTGCGACCCAGAACATCCAAAGCTGTGCCAGCGCCCAGCCCCCGACGAACAGCGCAGGGCCCGTGCTGCGCGCCGGGTTCACCGACGTGTTGGTGACGGGAATGCTGACAAGATGGATCATCACCAGCGTAAGCCCGATCGCGAGCGGCGCGAAGCCCGCGGGCGCGCGGCCATGGGTGGCCCCCATGATGATGAACAGGAACATCATGGTCATCACCACCTCGGTAATGAAGCACACGACCATGCCGTACTGGCCGGGCGAATGCGCACCATAGCCGTTCGATGCAAAGCCCTTGGTGACGTCGAAGCCTGGAGCGCCGCTTGCGATGACATAGAGCAGTGTGGCCGCGACGATCGCGCCGACGACCTGCGCGACGATATACGGCAGGATCTGCCCCGTCGGGAACCGGCCACCCGCGGCAAGGCCGACCGTGACGGCCGGATTGAGATGGCAACCCGAAATGTGGCCGATCGCGTAGGCCATGGTGACCACGCTCAGGCCGAACGCCAGGGACACGCCGACCAGGCCGATCCCGACCTGCGGAAAGCCGGCAGCGATCACCGCGCTGCCGCACCCCGCGAATGTGAGCCAAAAGGTGCCGATGGCCTCGGCGGCATACTTCTTCATTTCCATGTGGGGTCTCCCCTGATTTCCAAGATTTCCGGAGCAAAGCTCCGGCTACGGCCTCGTCCTTGGCGCCAAATCACCCAAATCGCGGCCGCACAAGGGCATTTTTGCCTCATTTAATGGCTTATCTTGGCCCGAAACGCCGCTTGGCAGGTGGACATCTCTGCTTTTGTCTGATACATCCGCGCGCTCAAGGTTAAGGGCTTGCGCTTTTTCGCCATCCCCTTGGACTTACCAGAATTCAAATCCGATCCACTGAAGAGGATGCCGCGTGCAGGTTCTCGTTCGCGATAACAATGTCGATCAAGCCCTCAAGGCGCTGAAGAAGAAGATGCAGCGCGAGGGAATTTTCCGCGAGATGAAGCTCCGCGGTCATTACGAAAAGCCCTCCGAGAAGAAGGCCCGCGAAAAGGCCGAGGCCGTGCGCCGCGCGCGCAAGCTCGCCCGCAAGAAGCTGCAGCGTGAAGGCTTGCTGCCGATGAAGCCGAAGCCGGTGTTCGGCGCAGGTCCCGGTGGCGAGCGCGGCGGCCGTGGCGGCCCGGGTGCAGGTCCGCGCGGACCGCGTTGATTTCGCCGGATTTGCAAGACTGAGTTTTCGATGACGCGGGCCCTTGGCCCGCGTTATTGTTTTGCAGCGGTGCCTTTTCTGGGACGGGGCACTACCGATGCGGCACCAGCGCGAGCGAACCGTAGATGGCCCCCCCTTTCCCTGGACGCAGCTTTGCACGATCACGTCAAGGCTGGCAGCAACCGCTTGCGCTCGCCTTGATGGCGATCGCGCTCTCGGGCTGCTCCTTCGACCTGGGATCGCTGATGCCGGAGAAGGAAAAGCCGCAGGAGGCCCCCAAGGCTGCGGCCACCGAGAGCGCCGTCAGCGCCGGCAATGTCAGCGAGGCCCAGGCCCACACCGCGAAAGGCCAGGCGCTGGCCAAGTCGGGAGAAACGGCGGCCGCGCTGGACGAGTTCAATCGCGCGGTCGCGCTCGATCCCTATAATGCGCAGGCGCTCTACGGCCGCGCGCTGATCTACCAGGGCAACAACGAGCACGACTTCGCGATCGCCGATTTCAGCGCTGCGAGCGGGCTCAACCCGCAGAAGGCCGAGCCGCTGCTCGGCCGTGCCATCAGTTATCTCGCCGTCGGCAAGGTCAGGGAAGCGGCGGCCGATCTCGACGAGGCGTCCGAGGCCGATCCGCACAATGCCCAGGTCTGGACGACGCGGGGAATCGCCTATGAGCGGCTGGGTGACAGGGCCAAGGCGGCGGCGTCCTACACCAAGGCGGTCGCCCTTCGTCCGCGTGACGACGCCGCGCGCAGCGGCCTTGCCCGTGTCGGCGGCTGACGGGCCTGGGGCGACGCAGGCGCCTTAGTCCGGCGTAATGTTCTTCGGCAGGACGGCGTGGAACATCGACTTGACGCCCGACAGCATGTCGTCGGCGACATTCGCCTTCGGCCGCGGCACGGATCCGGGCATGGACCCGCCGGCGTCGGCGCGCAAATCCAGCGGCGGTGCGATCAACGGGACAGGAATATCAGCCGGCGGCGTCAACCGATTGGGATCGTCGTTGCCGACTGACGCCGTGTAGGGCGGGTTCGCCGGCGACGATGCGCCGTTGCCATAGGCTTCGGCAGGCGGCGTCGACACCGTGATCGGCGGCGGCAGCGGCCGCACAGCCGACGGGGCCGCCGTCACGACCCGCGGGGCTTCCTGCTGGCCACGGGGCGCGGCTTCCGGCGCGTGGGCCGTCTCATGTGCCGCAGGCTCAGACGACTTCTCGGGCGACTTGCTCTCGGGAAACTTGCGCAGGCGCTCGATCGCGGCGCGCGCGAGATCGTTGGCATCGGGGGTCGCAGCCGTCGGGGCGCCGGCCGGAGCCGAACTGGCCTCCACCACCGGAGTGGCGGCGGGAGCAGTGGCGGCCGGGGTAGACTTTGCGACGGCCTTCTCACGCGCCGGCGGCCGGCCGCGAGGAGCGGTCTCGGCGGGGGCAACGTCTGCGGCCTTGGTGTCCGCGGCCTTGGTCTCAGCCGGCTGATCGGCGGATTTCTCGGCCGGCTTTTCGGCTGCAGGCTTTTCGGGCGCCGCCTTGTCCATCACCGTCTTCTCGGAAATGCCCTTGGCCTTGACCCCCGGCGCCGGCAGGTTAGCGACGTTGGCGGGCTTGGCATCCTTGGTGGGCTGGGCGGGTGCGACGGCGGCTACGGGGGCGTCGGGCGCGGGCTTGGCGTTGATGTAATGATTAACGATGTACGCCCCGATGATCGTCGCGAGCACCGAGGGGAAAATATCCATCGAAATTTTAGCGAGGTATTTCAGCATTCCGGCCACTCCCCACACGATCTGATGCGGGAACTTTGGGGCATAGTAAGGGATCAACTGCGACGGATCGATGGCAATTGGTGAACGGGATTTACGGTTTCAGCTCGATCTCAAGGAACACGATCTCGGTTGCGGTTTCGTTAAGGACGTCGTGCTCGACGCCGGCTTTGCGAAATAGGATTTTCCGGCGGTAAGCTGCGCCTTGGAGCGCTCTCCATTGGGCGCCACGATGGTCATTTCCCCGGCGACGACGGGCACGATCACGTAATCCATCCCGTGGGTGTGATGCCCCGTCGCACTGCCCGGCGCCAGTCGCCACTCCGTCACCCGGACCTCCTCGTTGTCGATCTGGACGTCGGACTTGGCGGCAAGCATCGGCACTCTCCTAGGGCACGAAAACCATGAATACGTAGACCGCAAATACCACCAGATGGACCAGTCCGAACAGGACGTTGGTCCTGCCGGTTCCGAAGGTCAGCATGCTCAGCAAGAATGTCAGGAACAAGAGCGCCGTGTTCTGCGGGTTCAGGCCCAGCACGAGCGGCTGATCGAACGCATAGGTGGCAATCCCGACCGCCGGAATGGTCAGCCCGATGGTTGCAAGCGAGGAACCGAGCGCCAGGTTGATGCTCTTCTGGAGGTCGTTCTTGCGCGCGGCCGCGATCGCGGAGACGCCTTCCGGCATCAGGATCAGGAGCGCGACCAAGAGGCCTGCAAACGCGGGTGGAGCGCCGATCAAGGCGGCCACGGCGTCGACGACGAGCGAGAATTTCTTGGCGAGGAGAACGACGGTCAAGAGCGAGATCAGCAGCAACACGATGCTGAGGGCCAGCATCTTGCCGGACAGATGGCTCCCGCCGCCCTCCTCGTCCCCCGTCTGATTGATGAAGTAGTCGCGGTGCAGGACGGTCTGCGTATAGAGAAACACGCCATAGAGCACGATCGTCACCAGGTCGACGAAGCCGAGCTGAAGCGTCGAGTAAAACGGGCCCGGTGCGGTCAGCGTATAGTTGGGCATGATCAGCGTGATGGTCGCGAGCGCAATCAACCCGCTGAGATAGACGTTGGCGCCGGAGACCTGAAAGCCCTGCTCGCGGTAGCGCAGGCCGCCGATGAAGATACAGAGGCCGACCAGGCCGTTGCAGACGATCATCACGACCGCGAAGACCGTATCGCGCGCGAGCTCCGGCGCCGGCTTGTCACCCAGCATGATCGTCGTGATCAGCGCGACCTCGATGATCGTCACCGAGAGCGTGAGCAGCAGTGTGCCGAACGGCTCGCCGATCCGCTCCGCGATCACCTCGGAGTGATGGACGGCCGCGAACACCGTGCCGAACAGGATCACCAGCAGGACGATCGCAAAGACAAGCCCGCCCAGCGAGAGCGTGAAGACGTAGCCCGTCGCGCTGACGGCTGCGAACAGCAGTACGGCCAGCGCCGGAAACATCCAGGCCGACCGGGGCATCGGGCTATGCGCGCTCATCCATCGGCTCCAACTGCTCACGGCATGATCCGGACTCGAAGTGCCGCGTTGGCGCAAAGTGGTCGCGGTTTTCCGAAAGGATGATGCTCAAAACGAAAGGCCCAAGGCGCGAAGTTCATCGCGCCTTGGTTGAGCAGTAGCAAATCGGCCGGCAGATTCAATGCCAGTGCAAGATCGGCGCGATCGGCAGGATGGTTAGGAGGAGGAACAGCGGCATCAGCACGGCGCCTGCGCGCAGGAGATAGCCGAAGAAGCTCGGCATTTCGATGCCGCTCTCCTTGGCGATGCTGCTCACCATGAAGTTGGGCGCGTTGCCGATATAGGTCAGCGCGCCCATGTAGACCGCGCCCATGGAGATGGACGCGAGCGTGCCCGAGAGCTCGTTCATCAGCACCAGCGGGTCGCCCCCGGCGAGCTCGAAGAACAGCAGATAGGTCGGCGCATTGTCGAGGAACGCCGACATCAGGCCCGTGAACCAGAAATACGCGACCTCGCGCGGCGTGCCGTCCGGCGCCGTCACCGCCGACAACAGCCAGGCGAACGCGCCGTGATGGCCGGCATCGAGCATGGCGATGACCGGAATGATCGCGACAAAGATAGCGGCGAACAGCTTTGCGACCTCGCGGATCGGCTCCCAGGTGAAGCCATTGGCCTGCCTGTGCTCATCCGGCGTCAGCCAGACCGAGAGGGCTGCGATCGCCAGAAGGACGATGTTGCGGACGACGTCCTCGAGCTCCAGCTTCGTGCCGAGAATGCCGAAGGCGATCCCGGGCTTCCACATCGCCGACACAAGCAGGCTCGCGACGATGGCGGCGATCAGCAGGAGATTAATGAGCCCGCGGATCCGGACTGGCTTTGCGGAGCCTGCGTCGCTGAACGAGGGCTCGCTGCGGAAGCGCCAGACGTCGACGGCGGCAAAGATGACCAGCAGCACTCCCGCAACGATCGCCGTCTGCAGCCAGAGGTTCCGCGTGGTCCAGAAGAAGTCGACACCATGCAGAAATCCGACGAACAGCGGGGGATCGCCGAGCGGGCTAAGCGCGCCGCCAACATTGGCGACGAGGATGATGAAGAAGATGACGACATGGACGTTATGGCGACGCGGCCGGTTGGCGCGGATCAGCGGCCGGATCAGGATCATTGCGGCTCCAGTGGTGCCGACGAGGCTCGCCATCAACGTCCCGAGCGCGAGGATGCCGGTGTTGGCCGCCGGCGTCCCCTTGATGTCGCCGCTGATGAGGATGCCGCCGGCAACGACATAGAGCGAGAACAGGAGCACGATGAAGCCGAGATATTCGGCGAGCATGGCGTGAACCAGCGCTGCCAGCGCCGCCATGCCGCCGGCGCGCCAGACCAGCGCGCCGAGCGCCAGCAGCGCCCAGGCCGCGGCGATCTTGCCGTAGTGGTGATGCCAGAACTTGTGAAACGACAGCGGACCGAGCGCGATCGACAGCAGCAGGCCGGCAAAGGGCAGCGCATAGGGCCAGCCCATCGACGCGCCATCGAGCTCGGCTGCCGCCCATGCGTGCAGCGGCGACAGCGCGACGATCAACGCGACGAGCGCGCCCGCCCACCTCACGACGAAACGCCTAGGATGCAATGAAATTCCTCACCGTTTCGATCGCACCGAAAGAATCGAGATCGTTGTGTCCGCCGCCCGCAAACCGCACGAACTGCTTCGGCTCGTGCGCGAGCGCAAACAGACGCTCTCCGAAGACGATGGAAATGACAAGATCATTACTGCCATGCATGACCAATAGCGGCGCAGTGACGCGGGCTATGCGCTGGTCGGAGCGAAACTGATCGCGCATCAAAAAGCGGACCGGGACGAACCGGTGGAGCGAGGCGGCGACGTCGACCATCGAGGTGTAAGGTGCCTCCAGGATCAATTTGCCGACCGGATGCTCGGATGCGATCGCGATCGCCACGCCGGTCCCGAGCGAGAAGCCCCAGGCGACAATGCGTTCCGCAGCGTAGCGCTCGCTCGTGAAGGCGTAAGCGGCCGCGGCATCGCGCAGCAGGCCCTGCTCACTCGGCGCGCCGCTCGAGCCGGCATAGCCGCGATAGGACAGCGCGACGAGACCGGTGCCGTCGGACGTCATGGCCTTGAAGTGTCCAACAAGGCCGGCGAGAAAATCACCATTGCCGTGGAAATAGAGGATCACGGGACGGCCGAGCTTGGCGGGCACATGCCAGACGATCACCTTCTCGCCATCGGAGGTGGTCAGGAGGTGCTCCTCGGCCGCCGGAAAGCCTGCAGCGGTCGGCGCCGTCCGTTCGGCGGTCGGGATCGGAAACAGCATGTCGCGCTGCTTCACATAAAGCAGGACGAGACCGGTGCCATAGCCGGCCGCAAGGAGGATGGCGATCCACTTGACGATAGTCATGCAGGCGACACGCGGCTGAGGCCCAATCCTTCGGCAGGGCATCGCGAACGACGTGTGGTCGTCCGAAAAGGGCCCGCCGCAGGCCTCAAGGCTTGCGCCGACTTCGCAGCAATTTCAGGACATCCGGCCGGATGCCCGCCGGAATATCGCGGCAACCGCACGCCGCCCTGTGGGCCGCGTGCCATTCATTCGATGCGCTGCGCCCGCGTCAACCTGGGCGGCATCCGATAAGACCGGTGCCATTCCTTGTTGGCCCCGGTCCGCGCGCCTCGCGCTACATCGCCTTGACGATGTTCTCGGTGACCTTCTTGGCGTCGCCGAGCAGCATCATGGTGTTGTCGCGATAGAACAGCGGATTGTCGATGCCGGCATAGCCGGACGCGAGCGAGCGCTTGATGAACATCACGGTGCCGGCCTTCCAGACCTGGAGCACCGGCATGCCGTAGATCGGCGAGGTCTTGTCCTCTTCGGCCGCCGGGTTGGTGACGTCGTTGGCGCCGATCACGAAGGCGATGTCGGCCTGGGCGAACTCGGAGTTGATGTCCTCGAGCTCGAACACCTCGTCATAGGGCACGTTGGCCTCAGCCAGCAGCACGTTCATGTGGCCGGGCATCCGGCCGGCGACCGGGTGAATCGCGTACTTCACCTCGACGCCTTCCTTCTTCAGGATGTCGGCCATTTCGCGCAGCGCGTGCTGGGCCTGCGCCACCGCCATGCCGTAGCCGGGCACGATGATGACCTTGGAGGCGTTCTTCATGATGAAGGCGGCGTCGTCGGCCGAACCGAGCTTGGCCGGCTTCTGCTCACCCGTGCCGCCGCCGGCCGCCGCGGTCTCACCGCCGAAGCCGCCGAGGATGACCGAGATGAACGAGCGGTTCATCGCGTGGCACATGATGTAGGACAGGATCGCACCCGACGAGCCAACCAGCGCGCCGGTGATGATCAGCGCGGAGTTGCCGAGCGTGAAGCCGATGCCGGCAGCGGCCCATCCCGAATAGGAGTTCAGCATCGAGATCACGACCGGCATGTCGGCGCCGCCGATCGGGATGATCATGAGCACGCCGAGCGCCAGCGCGAGGATGACGTTGAGCCAGAAGAACACGGCGCTGCCGGTGACCACGAGCCCGATGATGCAGGCGACCAGCGCGACCGCGAGCGCGATGTTGATGAGGTGCCGCGCCGGCAGGATGATCGGGGCGCCGCTCATGCGCGCGGACAGCTTCAGGAACGCGATCACCGAGCCGGTGAAGGTCAGCGCGCCGATGGCGACGCCGAGCGACATCTCGACCAGGCTCTGGGTGTGGATGTTGCCGGGCGTGCCGATGTCGAAGGCTTCAGGCGCATAGAACGCGCCGGCGGCGACCAGCACCGCGGCCATGCCGACCAGCGAGTGGAAGGCGGCGACCAGTTCCGGCATCGACGTCATTGGCACGCGCCGGGCGATCACCGCGCCGATCGCAGCGCCAATGGCGATGCCGACGATGACGAGCAGCCAGGCGAGGCCATCCGCCGGCGGGTGGTTGGCAAGCGTCGTGGCAACCGCGATCGCCATGCCGATCATGCCGAGCAGGTTGCCTCGGCGCGACGTGGCCGGGCTCGACAATCCCCGTAGCGACAGGATGAACAGCACCCCCGCCACGAGATACAACAATGCAGAGAGATTAGCGTTCATCCCAGGTCCCCATCTGTCCCATCAGCCCGAGGTGGCCGCTTACTTGGCCTTCTTCTTGTACATCGCCAGCATGCGCTGGGTGACAAGGAAGCCGCCGAAGATATTGATGCAGGCAAACACTAGCGCCACGAAGCCGAAGCCGCGGGCCCAGCCCGAGCCACTCGACACGTTCGCGACGCCGCCGGCGAGCAGCGCACCGACGACGATCACCGAAGAGATCGCGTTGGTCACGCTCATCAGCGGCGTATGCAGCGCGGGGGTCACCGACCACACCACGAAATAACCGACGAAGACGGCGAGGACGAAAATCGACAGCCGGAAGATGAAGGGATCGACGACCTGTGCAACATGCTCCATGGCTTCTCTCCTACGCCTTCGGCTGGAAGTTCGGGTGGACGACGGCGCCGTCCTTGGTGAGCGCAGTGGCCTTGACGAGCTCGTCGTCCCAGTTCACGGCCAGCTTCTTCTCTTTCTTGTCGACCATGGTCTCGATGAAGGAGAACAGGTTGCGCGCGTAGAGGCTGGAAGCCGAGGCAGCGACGCGGCCGGCGACGTTGGTGTAGCCGACGATCTTGATACCATCGAGCTCGACGACCTCGCCGGGCTTGGCACCCTCGACATTGCCGCCGCGCTCGACCGCGAGATCGACCAGCACCGAGCCCGGCTTCATCGACTTGACCATCTCGCCCGAGATGAGCTTCGGCGCCGGCCGGCCCGGAATCAGCGCCGTCGTGATCACGATGTCCTGCTTCTTGATGTGCTCGGCGGTGAGCGCGGCCTGCTTGGCCTGGTATTCCTTGGACATTTCCTTGGCGTAGCCGCCGGCGGTCTGCGCGTTCTTGAACTCCTCGTCCTCGACCGCAAGGAACTTTGCGCCGAGCGATTCGACCTGCTCCTTGGTCGCGGGCCGCACGTCGGTGGCGGTGACGACGGCGCCGAGGCGGCGCGCGGTCGCGATCGCCTGGAGGCCGGCGACGCCGACGCCCATCACGAACACCTTGGCCGCGGGAACCGTGCCGGCGGCCGTCATCATCATCGGGAAGGCGCGGCCGAAGGCTTCGGCGCCCTCGATCACGGCGCGGTAGCCGGCGAGGTTCGCCTGCGAGGACAGCACGTCCATCACCTGCGCGCGCGTGATGCGCGGCATGAGTTCCATCGCGAAGGCGGCGATGCCGGCATCCGCCATCGCCTTCAGCGCGGCGTCATTGCCGTAGGGATCCATGATGGCGATGACGAGCGCGCCGCGCTTGTACTGCGCGAGCTCGGACGCCTCGGGACGCTTCACCTTGATGATGATGTCGGCATCTTTCAACGCGTCGGCGCTGACGGTGGCGCCCACTGCGGTGAATTCGGAATCCGGCAGGCCCGACTTGACGCCGGCGCCCGGCTCGACGGCGACCTCGGCGCCCAGCGCCTTGAACTTCTTCACCGTATCAGGCGAAGCGGCGACCCGCGGCTCGGACGGATCGATTTCCTTGGCAACGGCGATCTTCATAGGTCCTCCGGCGGCGCGGGACAGCGCACGCACAAAAAAGTAGCGTTACTCCCGCAACGTTCGATACCGGTTTTGGAACCGGCTTGGATGCAAATATTGTGGGCAGCTGCCGCCGCTGGCGTAGGCAGCCGCCAAAGACAGATCAGGTGAGGAAGATCGCCATCAGGATCACGATGAGCGCGACCGAAGCCGTGCCGTACTTCACCAGCTTGATGAAGCCCTCATAGGTTTGCTCGTGCGCAACATAGTCGTTGCCGTCGGCGGTGGTGTACGCCACTTCGCTATGGTCAGCCATGGATGTCCCCAGTCGAAAGTCGAATTCTTTGCTGGCAATACCGCAATAAGCCGGACAGGGCAACGGCACGAAGGCGCGGTTTTCCCGCAAATGGGCTCATTTGGAATCCCAATTATCGCGGATCCAACGCGTGAGGCTCTGCTCACTGACTTCGCCGGCGGCGAGCGAGAGGATGATGATTGCAGCTTCCGCGGGATCGGGACTGAATGTCATGCTGTTCTTATGCAGGAAAACCATCGTCGCGATGAAAGCGATGCGCGTGTTTCCATCAACAAAAGCAGGGTTTTTCGCGAGGCCGAATGCATATGCCGCGGCCAGCTCATCCAGTGGCGACTGCTCGTCGCGCCATTTGTTGATCGGCCGCGCCAACGCCGAGCGCAGGATACCTTCGTCGCGCAATCCCGGCGCGCCGCCGAAACGCCGAAGCTGCCGACTATGAATTGCGACAGCCTGCTCGTACGTGATCCAAAGCGGTTCCTGAGGCTCGCTCATGCGAGTGAGCCAACTACTTTGCCAGCGCCGCGAGCGTGTCGCGATATTTGTCCATGATCTCGTCGGCGATTTCCATCGTCCGCTCGAAATCGGGATCGTAGGGCAGTGCCTGGAAGCCACCACCGGGCAATTCCATGATGTGCAGTTGCTGCCCGCGCTTGAGGTCGAGCCGCTGCATCAGTTCGCGCGGCAGCAGCAGCCCGTCAGAATTGCCGATCTTCTTGATCTCGATCTTCACGATCGTCCCGTCATTGAAGCGCCTGCGTTATACACATGTATAACGCAGTTTCAGCGACAGTTCAACAAATGTTTTACGCTCCTTCTGCCTACAAATGAGGCACCCTCGCCCTCAGCCCATGGACTCCAGCTCGTCGATCATGCCGGCAATGACCGAGAGCCCGCCGTCCCAGAATTTCGGGTCCTTGGCGTCCAGCCCGAACGGGCGCAGCAGCTCGGAATAGTGCTTGGTGCCGCCGGCGGCTAGCATCTCGAGATAGCGCTCGGCAAAGCCCTCGGTGGCGTTCTCGTAGACGGCGTAGAGCGAGTTCACGAGACAATCGCCGAAGGCATAGGCGTAGACGTAGAACGGCGAGTGGATGAAGTGCGGAATGTACATCCAGTAGTTCTCGTACCCCGCCTTGATCTCGATCGCGGGCCCCAGGCTCTCGCCCTGCACCGACAGCCAGATCTCGCCGAGCCGCGTCGCGGTGAGCTCGCCATTCTTGCGCTCGGTGTGCACGGCACGCTCGAACGAATAGAACGCGATCTGGCGCACCACGGTGTTGATCATGTCCTCGACCTTGCCGGCGAGCAGCGCCTGGCGCTGCTTTGAGCTCTTGGTCTGCGCGAGCAGCCGCTTGAAGGTCAGCATCTCGCCGAACACGCTTGCGGTCTCCGCCAGCGTCAGCGGCGTCGGTGCCATCAGCGCGCCGTTCCTGGCCGCCAGCACCTGGTGCACGCCGTGGCCGAGTTCGTGGGCGAGCGTCATCACGTCCCGCGGCTTGCCCTGGTAATTCATCAGCACGTAAGGATGCGCCGACGGCGTCGTCGGATGCGAGAACGCGCCCGGCGCCTTGCCCGGACGTACCGGCGCATCGATCCAGCGGTCGCTGAAGAAACGCTCGGCGATATCGGCCATTTTCGGCGAGAAGCCGCGGTAGGCGGTCAGCACCATGTTGCGGGCGTCAGGCCAGGCGATGGTGTCGGTCGCGGCAAAGGGCAGCGGCGCGTTGCGGTCCCAATAGGCCAGTCGCTTCTTCTTGAACCAGCGCGCCTTCAGCGCGTAGTAGCGATGCGACAGCTTTGGATAGGCCGCGCGCACCGAGGCGACCAGGGCATCCACCACCTCACGCTCGACCCGGTTGTTCAGATGCCGGGAATCCGCGACGTCCTTGAAGCCGCGCCAGCGATCGGAGATGTCCTTGTCCTTGGCGAGCGTATTGGTGATCAGCGCAAAAGTGCGCTCATTGGCCTTGAAGGTTTTTGCCAGCGCTTCCGCCGCGGTCTTGCGCTTGGCGCCATCGCGGTCCTGCAACAGGTTCAGCGTCGGCTCGATCGCGAGCTCCTTGGACCCGACCTTGAAGCGCAGGCCCGAGATGGTCTGGTCGAACAGCCTGTTCCAGGCGGAGTAGCCGGTCTGCGCCTTTTCCAGGAACAGCTGCTCGAGCTTGTCCTCGAGCTGATACGGCTTCTCCTTGCGCAGGTCCTCGATCCAGGGACGATAATGCGCGAGCTCCGATGCCTGCATCGCGCTGGTCAAAAGATCGTCATCGATCCGGTTGAGCTCGAGCGCGAAAAACAAAAGATGCGTGGACGCCGCCGTCAGCCGTTCGGAGACGTCGCCGTAAAACTTTGAAATCTTGGGATCAACGCTGTCGCCGGCGTGGACGAGGCCGGCGTAGGAGCCAAGACGCCCGGCGAGATCGTCGATCGCCTCATAGCGTCGCACGGCCTCGGCGAGCCATTTTCCGCCATCTTCGTTTGCTGTCCCTGTGGCGAGCTTGCCCTTGTAGTCCGTCTCGAACGCGACGCAATCGGCATCCATCTTTTCGAGATCGCGCGCCACTTCCGGCGCATCGATCCCGGAATAGAGATCGGTGAGGTTCCACTCGGGAAGCTTGCCGGTCTTGCTTGCAGACTTGCCGGAGGACTTTGCTTTGGCAACGGCTTTTTTGGTGTTCGGCTTGCGGAGAGCGGACGTGCTGAGAGCGGACTTGCTAAGAGCAGACTTGCTAAGAGTAGACTTGGAGCGCGAAGTCATTGTGCTGGAAACCTGTGTTCAACGATCGCAACGAGCGGGGGCATCAAGGTTTAAGAGTGCGTTAATCGGCTTCGGCCAGAGTGACCCGATTCGAGACAGATAGTTGTAGCGTGCGGGGAACACCATGGCTGCCAGTATTTTGATCGCCGACGACGACGCCGTGGCGCGCCGTCTGGTCGAGAACATGGTGCAGAAATGCGGCTATGAAACGATCGTCGTGGACTCCGGCGATGCCGCGATTGCCGCGCTCACCGCACCCGATGCACCGGCCATTGACGCCGTTATCCTCGATCTCGTGATGCCCGGCCTCGACGGCATGGGCGTGCTGGCGAAAATCCGCGAGGCAGGTCTCAGCGTGCCCGTGATCGTGCAGACAGCCCATGGCGGCATCGACAACGTGATCTCGGCGATGCGCGCGGGCGCGGCCGATTTCGTGGTCAAGCCCGTCGGCATGGAGCGGCTTCAGGTCTCCTTGCGCAACGCGCTCAACACTTCCGCGCTCAAGGGCGAATTGCAGCGCATCCGCCACAGCCGCGAAGGCCGGCTGACGTTCTCCGACATCATCACACGCGCCGAGGCGATGACGCCGGTGATGCGTGCCGCGCAGAAGGCGGCCAATTCCGCGATTCCCGTGCTGATCGAAGGCGAGTCCGGCGTCGGCAAGGAGATGTTCGCGCGCGCCATCCATGGCAGCGGCGAACGCAAGGCCAAGCCTTTCGTCGCGGTCAATTGCGGCGCGATCCCCGACAATCTCGTCGAGTCGATCCTGTTCGGCCACGAGAAGGGCGCCTTCACCGGCGCGACCGAACGGCATATGGGCAAGTTCGTCGAGGCCCATGGCGGCACGCTGTTTCTGGACGAGGTCAGCGAGCTGCCGCTGACCGCACAGGTCAAGCTGCTACGCGCGCTCCAGGAAGGCGCAGTGGAGGCGGTCGGTGGCCGCAAGCCCGTCAAGGTCGACGTCCGCATCATCTCCGCGACCAACCGCAAGCTCCTGGAGCGGGTGAAGCAGGGCCACTTCCGTGAGGACCTGTTCTATCGCCTGCATGTGCTGCCGCTGACGATCCCCGCCTTGCGCGCGCGGCGCGAGGACATCCCGCATCTGCTTCGGCACTTCCTGGCGCGGTTTGCCGCCGAGGAGAATCGCGCCATTACCGGTATCAGCGGCGAGGCAGTGGCACATCTGTCGCAGCTCGACTGGCCCGGCAACATCCGCCAGCTTGAGAACGCGGTCTACCGCGGGGTGGTGATGAGCGACGGCGACCAGCTCGGTCCCGGCGATTTCCCGCTGCTCACCTCGCATCCACATCCCGCAACCGATCCCGCAACCGACATTCCGACCGCGCCGCTGATGCTCGAGCCGATCGCGGCGCCCTCGCTGGTCTCGGGTAATGAAATACCGATCGCGCCTCTGCCGCTGGCGGGAACACTGGCCATGCTGACCGCGACCGGCGACGTGCGACCGCTGGAGGACCTGGAGAACGAGATCATCCGTTTCGCGATCTCGCACTATCGCGGGCAGATGTCGGAGGTTGCCCGTCGCCTCAAAATCGGCCGCTCCACGCTCTACCGCAAAATCGACGAAGCCGGCGTGCCCGGACATGGCGGCAAAAGCGGTGAGGAGACGCACTGAACAGCACGCGTGAACGGCGGCTTGCCTGATAATCCGAAGCCGCCGCAAGGCCTTCGGTTTACGAAAGAATTCGACTGCGGCGTGAACCGTGACTTGGAAGTGACAGACAAAGGGAAATGCGAGTGGCAAAAGCGCACAATCCGTTGCCAAGAGGCTCCCTTGAAGTCAGTTTGTCGTGAGTTGTCCCGGGTAGCGCTGGCTGCAGAAACGGGGCCTGTATACCGTCTGCGTATGAATCGTTGCGTGCAGGCGTGCAGCTTTCGAGAGGCCGGCACGGTTAGCCGAAGCTCATCAAGACGATAACGAAGCTGTTCCACGAGGGACAGTTCACCCGAGGGGTGTGACACAATGCTTGACTGTACGAACCACCGTCGAGGCTTTGACCGGGTGCTGATGACGGTCGCGGCGACCTTCCTCACGGTGTCGGCCACTGCGGCGCTGGCGCAGGACCAGGCGCGCAGCAGCGCCGCAGAACTTGCGATCGAGGCCGCGATCCCGCGCCCCGAACCCGCAAATGTCCCGCCCCCGACCGCCGCCGATATCAAGCTCGACACCACGGCCGCTGTGCCGGACCCGGCCAAGGACGCTGCCAAGGAGCCTGTGAAGGCCGAAGCTGTCCCGGCACCTGACAAGGTCGAGACCAAGCCTTCCGACGTCGCCACGACGCCCGCAGCCGACACGCCGAAGAGCGAGACGGCCAAGACTGAACCTGCCAAGACCGAACCCGCTGCGACCGAGCCAGCCAAGGCTGACACTGCTCCGGCCGCCGCCGCTGCAGCCCCGGCCGAACCGCCGAAGGACGTCGCCAAGGAGCCGGCCGCCGAGCCGGTGAAGGCCGCGAGCAACGTTCCGGCCGCGGACCAGCCGGTCGCCGACAAGCTCAAGGACATGATCGGCGCCAAGAGCACGCGCTACTTCGATCGCAAGAACGAGCGCGCCGCCGTCGAGAAATTTTATGGCGCGCGTGAGTTCGCGCCGGTCTGGACGCAAGGCGGCAGCCTGATCGCTGCGGGCAAGGGCGTCATCGCGCGGCTGAAGAATGCGGCCTCCGACGGCCTCAATCCCGCCGATTACCCGGTGCCGGATTTCGCTGCTGCCACGACGCCCGATGCGCTGGCCGAGGCCGAGCTGAAGCTCACCGCCAGCATGCTTGACTATGCGCGCCAGGCGCAGAGCGGCCGGATGCACTGGTCGCAGGTCAGCGCGGACATCCTCTATCCCGAACACCCGACCGATCCGAACGAGGTGCTGACCAAGGTCACGACCGCGGCCGACGCGTCCGCGGCGCTCGACAGCTACAACCCGCCGCAGAAGCCCTACAAGGATTTGAAGGCGAAGCTCGCGCAGCTCCGCGGCCAGGGCGACGGCCCTGTGATCGAGATCGCCGACGGCCCCGCGCTGAAATACACCCCTGCCCGCGGCAAGAAGCAGGCTGAGGTCGTGGTGGAAGATCCGCGCGTGCCGCAGCTCCGCGCCAAGCTCGGCATCACCGAGAACGCCAGCGACACCCGCTATGACGCCACGGTTGCCGAAGCGGTGCGGAAATTCCAGGACGGCGCCGACATCAAGGCGACCGGTATCCTCGACGACCGGACGGTCAAGGCGCTGAACAGCCCGAAGCGCGACAAGCAGATCGACACGGTGCTGGTGAACATGGAGCGCTGGCGCTGGCTGCCGCGCGACCTCGGCGTTCCTTCGCTGGGCGATGCCTATGTCATCCTCAACATTCCCGACTATACGCTGAAGGTGATGCAGCGCGGCCGGCAGCTCTGGACCACGCGCGTCGTCACCGGCAAGCCGGGCACGCATGCGACGCCGCTGCTCAGCGAGACGATGAAGTACATCACGGTCAACCCGACCTGGAACGTGCCGCCGTCGATCGTCTACAACGAGTATCTGCCCGCGCTTCAGCAGGATCCGACCGTGCTTCAGCGCATGGGCCTGCGCCTCGAGCAGAACCGCGACGGCTCCGTGCACATTTCGCAGCCGCCGGGTGAAGCCAATGCGCTCGGCCGCATCCGCTTCAACTTCCCGAACAAGTTCCTGGTCTATCAGCACGACACGCCGGACAAGTACCTGTTTGCCAAGGAAGACCGCGCCTTCAGCCATGGCTGCATGCGCGTGCAGAATCCGGATCAGTACGCCTCCGTGTTGCTCAACATCACGATGCCGAACGAGCACTACACGCCGGAGCGGATCCGCAGCATGTACGGCTCGAGCGAGGTCGACCTGAAATTCCCGACCCCGATCCCGGTCAACATCACCTACCAGACCGCGTTCGTGGACGATGGCGGCAAACTGCAATTCCGCAGGGACGTCTATGGCCGCGACGCCACCATGATCAACATTCTGAAGAACAACCGCGGCAAGGATCTCGAGAACGTCGTCGCCCATTCCCAGCCGAGCTATTCGCGCCCGGCGACGACGCTGCCGAGCGGCGTGGCGGTCGCCAACAATGGCGGCGGCTTCGGCGGTGGCTTCAACTCGTCCGGCCCCTCGTTCTTCGAGCGGCTGTTCGGAGCGCCGACCCCGCCGCCGGCTCCGATCGGTCGTCGGCCGCAGCGGGTGTTTACCCGCTGAGGCCGTCCTCGGCCTATTGTCTCCTGAAATTCTTCAACAAATCAGCGATCCCATCCCTCCGATAGGTTCGCTTAACGTTAACCATTCCCGCACCCGGGGCCGGGCAGCGGGCGTTTTTTCGCCACACTCAACCGTTTAGGTTCGTATTCTGACTTGGTTTGGGGGCGGGAAGGTAAACCTCGAATTAACCTTCTTGCTTTAAGAAAGCGTTCATCCTCTTTCGCGCGCTAGCGGGGTTGGCGGGAGAGTCCATTTTGAACGCTGGTCGACTGGGTGGGCTCGTACGTGCTGACTGGTTTCGCACGCAAAATTTCTGCGGTGTCGTTGTCCCATGCGGGAGTGAAGGTCGGATCCAGGATCGGCCTCGCTGCGCTGGTGCTGCTTGCCGCTGCGGGTGTGGTTCATGATGCGACCGCGTCAAACGAGACCCGCACGCTCTCCTTCCACCACACTCATTCCGGCGAGGATCTCAGCGTCACCTTCAAGCGCGACGGGCGCTACGACGAAGCTGCGCTGAAACAGCTCAATCACTTCCTGCGCGACTGGCGCACCCAGGACGAGACGGTCATGGACCGTCACCTCTTCGACATCCTCTGGGAAGTGTATCGCGACGTCGACGCCAAGCAGCCGATCCAGATCATCTCCTCCTACCGTTCCCCCGCCACCAACGCCATGCTCCGCCGCCGCTCCTCGGGCGTCGCGCGCTTCAGCCAGCACATGCTGGGACATGCGATGGACTTCTACATTCCGGGCGTGCCGCTGGAGCAGATCCGGTTTGCCGGCCTGCGCCTCCAGCGCGGCGGCGTCGGCTTCTACCCGACTTCCGGCTCGCCCTTCGTGCATCTCGACACCGGCAGCATCCGGCACTGGCCGCGCATGACGCATGACCAGCTCGCCAAGGTTTTCCCGGACGGCCGCACGGTGCATCTGCCGACCGATGGCGTGCCACTGAAGGGCTATGAGCTCGCCAGGGCCGACATCGAGCGGCGTGGCACCGGCGATGACGCCGTGAGCAAGCCGAATTTCTTCGCAGCCCTGTTCAAGGGCAAGTCGGTTTCGACCAGCGAGGAGGATGACGAGGGCGCGCCCGCCGCGAGCGAGAAGCCGGCAGCCCCGACCGTGGTCGCAGCCGCAGCGAAGCCGGCCGATCCGGTGCCGACGCCGCGCGCCAAGCCGCAAGTTGCCGCCGCGCTCCAGCTCGCCTCGGCCGATGCGCAGCTCGTTGCGCCGGCGAAGCCGAAGCCTGCGCCCGTCGCCGACAAGCCGGCTGACGCCAAGCCGGAGACGCCGGCCGACATCATCAATGCCCGCGGCTTCTGGGATACGCCGGCGACACCGCAGCAGGCGACGCCGGCCCAGATCGCAGCGCTGAAGGCGCGTCAGGCACTCGCCGCCGCCACTGATCCGCAGCCGACCGCGAGCGTCTCGTCCTCCGCCTATGAGGCGCTGGCCTATGCGCCGGCTGCCGCCTCCCCGGTTGACCGGGCCAAAGTTATCGCCGCCTCGGCGCCGATCCCGCGGACGGGCCGCCCGGCCTCGCGCAGCCTCGCACAGGCCACCGAGATCAACACGGTGGTCGCCAAGAGCACCGGCGCCAAGAGCACCGACGGCGCAATCGCGACCTCGGCCCGGCTGTCTGCAGCCAAGGGCGAGAGCATCTGGCTCAAGATCGTGATGCTGTCGCCGAGCGCGAGCCGGGCGATGTCGGTCACGCTGATGGGCGAGATCGACATGGCCGCGATGCGCGCCTATTTCGTCAAGCCGCAGGCCGTGATCGCGATGGGCTTCACCGACGATCCGATGCAGGGCATGTCCTGCGACAGTTTTTCGGGCAGTGCGAGCACGAAGCTCGAGATGACGTCGTTCCTGATGCACACCGCCGCGCTGCGCTGAACTTATCGTAATCTCTAGGAATTCAGCTCTTAGCCCGGACTTTGCGGCGCTTAGCTTCGCTAGCGCTTCCACCGCTGATCCAGATGATACGTCAACGCCAACGATGGGCAGACGGACAGCGGCCGCTTCGCCAGCGCGCCCGAGGCGGGCAACAACAGCGCCCTGGTCTGCCGATATTCGAACTGATCCGGAAAGCGCTCGCGGAACGTCTCGATCAGCGTCGTCTTGCAGTTGAACAGGATGGCGGCGTGCTCCGAGTCGTTGACCCGGCCGAGCCGGATCGTGCTGCCGCTGCCCGTCTCCTCCGTCAGGTAGGCGGGCTCGCCCCATTTCAGGGTTTCGGTCAGCCGACCGACCTCCTCATGCGACGCGGCGGTCGCGAAGATGAGCGCGCGCACCTGCAGAAGCCGCTTGCGGATCGGCGCCGGAAGGGCGTCGAAGGCACGGCTCACCTCGCGCGGCAGCGGCGGCGCGGTCACCACGGCCCTCCATGGCCCAGAATTCAGGCGTCGTCCTGGCTTTCGCCAGGACGACCGTAATAGCCTCAGAGCATCCCCAGCGCCTGCATGTAGGTCTCGAGGATCGTCTCGGCTTCGGCGCGCTCGTTCGGGTCCTGCTTGCGCAGGCGCACGATGGTGCGCAGCGCCTTCACGTCGTAGCCGTTGCCTTTGCTCTCGGCATAGACGTCGCGGATGTCGTCCGAGATCGCCTTCTTCTCTTCCTCCAGCCGCTCGATGCGCTCGATGATGGATTTGAGCTGGTCTTTTGCAAATTTCGTCGCGGGCTCGTCGTCGCGGACGGCGGCGGGGGTGGCCATCTTGTACTCCCAATGGAACTGGCAAAACGAGGTGACGCCGGCATCCTCACCGCGCGTGCTGCTTGACCCTTAGGGTTGGCGGCCCTCGCATTCAAGGCGGCAACGCGCTCGTCCACAGCGCGCCCACATCTTCCTGCGAGAGAATCAAGAAAGCTGTTGTGCTCCGCGCGACTCAGGTCGCACGGCCGAGAGGGGCAAAGCGCTGAAGCCCGGACGGCTCAATGCCCGGGATGAACCTTCTTCATCGCCTCGAGCTGCTCCGGCGTGGCCGTGCCCTGGTGCTTCGACTTCCAGGTCTCGTAGGGCATGCCGTAGACGGCCTCGCGGCTCTCGTCCTTGCTCAGCGGCACGCCTTGGGCGTCGGCCGCGTCCTTGAGCCAGTTGGACAGGCAGTTGCGGCAGAAGCCCGCGAGGTTCATCAGGTCGATGTTCTGGACGTCGGTCCGCGTCCGCAGATGCTCGACCAGGCGCCGGAAGGCGGCCGCCTCGAGCTCCGTTCTGGTTTTGTCGTCGATCGCCATAGCTGGATTCCTTGGCCCTGCCCCCGCTGGTTGGGCACCCCTACGGGATTAGGTGGGTCCTGTCACAGATTTTGCCATATCGCGGCGCAAACGGGCCGCCCGACGGGCGTCCGGGCAGTTCCGGCGCCTCTACGCGAAATCGTCAACGATCTGATATAGCTTCCGCGACAATGATCGCCGAATCTCCCCGTTCCCCCCTCGGCCTGCTCGCCCGGTTGGTCCCGGCGCTGGTGGTTGCCCTGCTGTGCCTCTGGAGCAGCCCGGCATCGGCCGATTTCCGCCTGTGCAACAACACCGCGAGCCGGGTCGGTATTGCCTTGGGCTACAAGGACGCCGAAGGCTGGACCACCGAGGGCTGGTGGAACATCTCGTCCCGCTCCTGCGAGACGCTGCTGCGGGGCACGCTGGTTGCCCGCTACTATTATATCTATGCCATCGACTACGACCGCGGCGGCGAATGGTCCGGCCAGGCCTTCATGTGCTCGCGCGACAAGGAATTCACCATCCGCGGCACCGAGGACTGTCTGGCGCGCGGCTACGACCGGACCGGCTTCTTCGAGGTCGATACCGGCGAGCAGCGGGCCTGGACGGTGCAGCTCACCGACGCCAACGAGCAGCCCTCGCAGCAGCGGGTACCTGGCCTGCCCGGTCCGGTTGGCCCGGGCGGCGGCGTTCCGGGTTTGCCCAATAGCCCGCCGGGTGCTACGCCCCCGGGCTCGCCTGGCCTTCCGCCAACTGCTCCGCCCCCGCCTGGAAATAAGCCATGAGGCGTCTTCGCCGTATCAAGATTCTCGCGACCCTGGGACCCGCCTCTTCAGATCTCGCGATGATTCGCCGCCTGTTCGAGGCTGGCGCCGACCTTTTCCGCATCAACATGAGCCACACCCCGCACGACAAGATGCGGGAGCTGGTGGCGACCATCCGCAACGTCGAAAGCAGCTACGGCCGGCCGATCGGCATCCTGGTCGACCTCCAGGGCCCGAAGCTCAGGCTCGGCGCATTCGCCGAGGGCGCGGTCCAGCTCCAGAACGGCCAGACCTTTACCCTCGATTCCGACAAGACGCCGGGTGACGCCACACGCGTCCAGCTCCCGCATCCGGAGATCCTGGCCGCGCTGCGGCCGGGCCATTCGCTCCTGCTCGACGACGGCAAGGTGCGGCTGATCGCGGAGGATACCTCCAGGGAGTACGCGGTGACCCGTGTCGTGGTCGGCGGCAGGATGTCCGATCGCAAAGGCGTCAGCCTGCCCGACACGGATCTGCCGGTCTCGGCGATGACGCAGAAGGACCGCGCCGATCTCGAGGCGGCGCTGACCACCGGCGTCGACTGGATCGCGCTGTCCTTCGTGCAGCGCGCCGACGACGTGATCGAGGCCAAGAAGATGATCCGCGGCCGCGCCGCGGTGATGGCCAAGATCGAGAAGCCGCAGGCGATCGACCGCCTCGCCGACATCATCGAGGCCTCCGACGCGCTGATGGTGGCGCGCGGCGACCTCGGCGTCGAGCTGCCGCTGGAGCGCGTGCCGAGCCTGCAGAAGCAGATGACGCGCATGGCGCGCCGCGCCGGCAAACCGGTCGTGATCGCAACGCAGATGCTGGAATCGATGATCCAGGCGCCGGTGCCGACCCGCGCCGAGGTCTCGGACGTCGCCACCGCCGTCTATGAAGGCGCCGACGCCATCATGCTTTCGGCGGAATCGGCCGCCGGCAAATTCCCGGTCGAGGCGGTCTCGACCATGAACCGCATCGGCGAGGAGGTCGAGCGCGACCCGACCTATCTTTCGGTGGTCGCGGCACAGCGCCCGGCGCCCGAAGCGACCGCTGGCGATGCCATTGCAGATGCCGCACGGCAGATCGCCGAAACGCTCGACCTGCCGGCCCTGATCTGCTGGACCAGCTCGGGCTCGACCGCCGTGCGTGTCGCGCGCGAGCGGCCGAAGCCGCCGATCGTGGCGATCACGCCGAACATCACGGCAGGACGCCGGCTCGCGGTCGTCTGGGGCGTGCATTGCGTGGTCGCGGAGGATGCGCGGGACCAGGATGACATGGTGAGCCGCGCCGGCTCGATCGCCTTCCGCGACGGGTTTGTCCGCGCCGGCCAGCGCGTGATCATCGTCGCCGGCGTACCGCTCGGCATCCCCGGCACCACCAACATGGTCCGCATCGCCTCAGTCGGCCCCGAGGGCGACGCGAATATGTAAGGCTTCTGTCATTCCGGAGCGCCTGCGCAAGGCGCAGGCATCCGGAATCTGGAGATTACGGCGCATCGCGAAAGCGCCGGCGGCTTGGGCCGCCACCAGCGCGAGGCAAAAATATCGAAAACAACCCCATGCAAAGTAGCCGAAGGCTGCTGGCGCGAGGTCTTGTGCGTCTCACGACAGAGGCACGGTGCCATCCTCGCAGCACGCGGGACGGCGCTGCGGTTTTTCGAAAAGTCACGCTCAAACAACGCCCTAAGCGCGACGAGGTCTCATCCCGCTTCGATCACGCGTTGGCTTTAAGCCCCCACCAGCGCCTTCGTGGTCGGCAGCAGCGTCTGCTGCACCACGAGGCCACGGGCGCGGGCGTCCATGACGCCGACCGCGCGCAGCGCGAGCAGGGTCACGGTCTGCACGGCGTCGCGCATCTTTGCGGGGTCTTCGAGATTGTCGGGCGCAAGCGGCCCGACCAGGGCTTCGTGCAGTGCGCCGAGCAGCGCGGTCGCGGCGAGCGCGGTGTCCTGCGCCGGCAGGTGACCGGCCCGCACGGCGGCGTCGATCCGGGCGGCAATCTCGCCCGCGATCTCGCGCCGGCTGGCAAGCCTGGAGGCGCTGACATCGACGTCGACCGGCTCGGCCAGGATGCCCCAGGCCAGCCGGCGCTGGGACAGGGTGTGGACGGCCACCGTCGTGACGGCAGCCGCCAGCGCCGAGGACGGGCCCGGCGCGGCATCGGCCGCCCGGCGGATCGCCGCGAGCTCGTCGCGGGAGACCTCGGCAATCAATTCGGAGATCAGATCGGCCTTGGAGGGGAAGTAGCGATAGACCGTGCCGGCCGCGACATTGGCCCTGACGGCGACCGGCGCGATCTGCACCGCTGTCATCCCGCCTTCCGCCGCCGCCTCGCGCGCCGCCGCGAGAATGGCGCTGCGCCGGGCCGCAAGGCGCTTAACCACTTGATGCGTCCGCCGATAAACCATGGCGCGCTTCCTGTCCCACCCACGCCGACCGCACGCCCTGCGCCCGAACGCTTCGTCGCCGAATTCGCTGCAAATCGCCCCCAAGAACTGAACAACTATTCAGAGCGAATGACAAGACGCAAATGCGTCAGGCGGCAGGACCGTGAACGTCTAAAGGTGCAGCGTATCGATTGGCGATTGGCTAACCACGATCCTTACCGCCATCTTAAAGCGGGCTCGCGACTGTACGGCACCAACCTCGGTGCAGCATGGTCGACACGGAAGCCAGGACTGCCTGGCAGCTCTTTCACCTGAACTGGTTTCCCATCGCAGCCATGGGCAGCCTGCTCGCGCTCGGCCTGGCCTTCACCGGCCTTCGGCTAGAGCCGGTCGCTTTCGAAGTGACGCTGGCGATCGCGGCCTTGCTGCTCGCAATCGCCTATTACCACCGGATCGCCAAGGACGAACTCGCCGATCCTAAGCTGGTGTTTTCGCTCGGCACGATCGGACAGGCCATTCTCACCTGCGCCATCGTGGGACCGCTCAGCTATGTCGCGGGCAAGATCGCTTTCCCGCTGCAAGACCATGCGCTGCTTGCAATCGATCGCGCGCTCGGCATGGATCCCGAACCGATCGCGCGATACGTCAACGATCATCCCTGGCTCGCGGACGGCCTGTCACGCGCCTACGGACTGATCAAATGGCCGCTGCTCGGCGTGCCCATCGTGCTGGCTCTCACGGCACGCTACGTGCGCCTGCAACTGTTCATGCTCGCGATGAGCCTCGCGCTCGCGATCACCATCGCGATCTCGGCTGTCGTCCCGGCGATCGGCACCTATTACGGGCTGCAACTGCCGGCTGCCCACTTCCCCGACATCAACACGGCGGTCTATGCCGGGCAGCTGCGCGACATCCTTGCGCTTCGCGACGGAAGCCTGCGCGAGCTCGAACTGTACAGGCTCGCCGGCATCGTCTCGTTCCCGAGCTTTCACGCCGCGTCCGCAGTGCTCTACATGTGGGCACTGTGGCCGGTCCGCGGCATCGGCGGCATTGCGGCCGCGCTCAACCTGCTGATGATTGCCGCAACGCCGGTGATCGGCGCGCACTACATGATCGACGTCATCGGCGGCGTTGCGCTCGCCGCAGCATCGATTCTAGCCGCGAAGTTCTATCTCGGATGGCTCGGCCGCGCATCGCGCCATTCCGCAACATCCTCTCCATCGCCGGTCTGGCAGCCGAGTCTCGCGGAATAGAGCCGCGATAGATCGTTCCATCGCCGCCGGCAGCGGCGTGTTTCTTCTGATATCATCGACCAAAAGAAAAGAGCCCCGTCCAGGACGGGGCTCTTTCGATTCCAGTTCGTCTTGCCTTACTTGAGGCTGGACGAGATCGAGGTGAACTTGGCGTTCAGCGTGGTGCCGAGGCTGTTGACGACGGTGATGATCGCCAGCGCGATGCCGGCGGCGATCAGGCCGTATTCAATAGCGGTGGCGCCGGATTCATCCTTCACGAAGCGCGCAACGAGGTTCTTCATAGACAGCTCCAAAGAGTACACAAGGCTACAACTAGTCTGGTCATCTCGGCTTCCCAGCGCCGCCTGACCATGGAACCGACCGTAATGGCAAAGAATTGCACCGCAGTTAATTCGAGCGAGTAAACACAGTGCGGTCTGCGGGTATTCGCCGATGGTAAATCGAAATTGAAAACAATCAGTTAAATCGTCGAGACACGAAGCGGAGCCACGTGCGCCGATTTACCCGAAGTTATGACCGCCATGGTCCAATGCCGCCCGCTCGGTCAACCGGACAAGAACAAGCAGGACGACGAGGCGGCATGTCCCTCTCCTTTACCAACAGCATCGCGGTGCAGAGCCGCGCGCGAGCGCTGGTGCCGCTGTGCGTCGGCGCCGGCGCCTTTCTCTTCTTCCTCTATGTCGGCGACACGCTGCTGCAGGACTCCGACACGTTCTGGCAGATCAAGATCGGGCAGTGGATCCTCGATCACCACGCGCTGCCCTACACCGATTTCTATTCCTTCACACGGCCCGGCGCGTCCTGGATATCGACGTCATGGCTGTCGCAGGTGCTGTTCGCGCTGTCCTACGCGCATTGGGACTGGGCCGGCCCGGTGATCCTCACCACGCTCGCGATTGCGTTGTCGGCGGCGATCTTCGTCTATCTGCTCGACGCGCATCTCGAGCTCCCGCGCTCCGTGCTGTTCGCGATGCTGGCAGTGCTCCTGTCGATGCATCACATTCTGGCGCGGCCGCATATCCTGGCGCTGCCTGTCATGATCGCGTGGGTCGGCATGCTGATGGCAGCGGCTGATCGCAAGGGCACGCCGTCCTGGTACTGGCTGCCCCTGATGTCGCTGTGGTCGAACCTGCATGGCGGCTTCGTGCTGGGCCTCGCGCTGATCGGCCCGATGGCGCTCGAGGCGATCTGGACTCTCGACTCCGGCAAGCAGGTCCGGCTGTTGCTGCGCTGGTTCCTGTTCGGCGTCGCCGCGCTTGCGGCAAGCTGCGTCACGCCCTATGGCTGGCGAACGCTGCTCGGCGCCACGAACATCCTCAATCTCGGCGAGTTGCTGTCGGTCATCTCCGAATGGATGCCGGCGAGTTTCGCCTCATTCAATCCGTTCGAAGGCGCCGTGCTCGGCCTCATCGGGCTGGGTCTGTTCTGTGGCCTCACGCTGTCGCTGCCGCGCATTCTCCTGGTCCTCTTGCTGACCTGCATGGCGCTGACCCATGTCAGGAGTATCGAAGCCTTCGCCTTCCTGGTGCCGCTGGTGCTGGCCAAGCCGCTTGGCAGCCTGTCCGCGTCAGCCCAGACGGATGCGCAAGGCGCCGAGAGTTGGCCGGCCCGCTACGTCAACGCGCTCGGCGCGCTGATGATCGTGGGTGCGGCCTGGACCTCGACATCGATCTACATGTCGCATCATCGCTTCACCTTCACGATGACGCAGACGCCGGTCGCCGCCGTCGATCTGCTCGAGCAGCGCAAGGCACAGCGCATCTTCAACGCCTACCAATTCGGCGGCTACCTGATCTCGCGTGACATCCCGGTGTTCGTCGACGGTCGCGCCGAGCTCTATGGCGAGAAATTCGTGATGGACTTCTTCAAGGCGGTGGAGGTCAAGAAACTCGACAACCTGACGCGGCTGCTCGACCAGTACAAGATCGATGCTACGCTCATGGTTGCGGACGCACCGGCGGCCCAGGTGCTGGATCACATCAGGGGCTGGAAGCGGCTCTATGCGGACGACATCGCCGTCATTCACGTGCGCGACGATCAACAGGCCGCAGCCGTCGCGCCGTCGAAGTGAGCCCTCGACGGGCCGTCAATTCCCCGTCTGCAATTCCCCAAAGCGCTCCCAGCTCTTGCCGTTGAAGCGCATGAACTGCATCTGGTCGACCGGCACGTGATCGGTCGGACTGGTGTTGACCTTGATGCCGGGCAGCAGCATCGGCAATTCGAGATCACGGATCGCGAACGCCTGCTTCAGGATGTTCTCGGTCGAGAGATCGTCGCCGCATGCTTTCAAGACCGCTTCCAGCGCCATCGCACTATTGTAGGAATTGACGTAGTTGGTGTCGTGCTGGTCGGCCTCCGGCACGTATTTCGTCATGAACTCGCGCCAGCCCTTCACACCCGGATCGTCCTTCCAGGCGGGATCGTCGGGATCCTTCACGTAAGCCGTCGAGAGAATGCCGGTGCCCGCTTCCAATCCCGCCGGCTCCATCACGGTCGAGACCCACACCGCGACGTTGGAGAGGAAGGTCATCGGGCGCCAGCCGATCTCGAAGGATTTGCGGATCGCCTGCGCCGCGAATTTCGGCGTCGCCGCGATCACGAACACGTCCGCACCTGACGCCTTCAGCTTCACGATCTGGGAATCAATGGTCGGATCCTGGATCTCGTAGGTCGCATTGGTGACCACGGCCTCGTATTTCTCGCCGAGCACGTCCTTCAGGCCGGCGAGGTAGTCGCGGCCGTAGTCGTCGTTCTGCGAGATGACTGCGAATTTCGCGTTCGGATTCTTCGCCAGCGCGTAGCGTGCATAGAGCCGCGCCTCGTAGCGGAACGGCGCCTGCACACCCATCGTCGCCTGCGGATATTGCGCGATGTCGGCGAATTCGAGGCACCGGAGCCGATGAAGAGCTGCGGCACGTTCTTGGCCTGGAGATATTTGGCGATCGCCGTGTTGTGGGCGGTGCCAATCGAGGAGAAGATCAGCGCGACCTCATCGCTCTCCACCAGCCTGCGCGTCTGCTCGACCGATTTCGGCGGCGCGTAGCTGTCGTCGAGCGAGATCAGATTGACCTTGCGGCCATTGATGCCGCCCCTCTCGTTCAGCATCCTGAAGTAGCCGACCTCGCCCTTGCCGAGCGCGCCGAAGGCCGACACCGGCCCGCTATAGGGCATGGTCTGGCCGATCTTGATCTCGGTTGAGGTGACGCCGCGCATCTCGGCGGCGATGGATGGCGCGGTCCATGTCAGGAACGAAAATGTCAGGAACGAAACGGCGCCAAGCGCGCCCCATGCCGTCGCAAAACGCATCGGCTTCCCCTCCCCTTTGTGAGGCGCGGTCCAGCCGCACCTTTTATTTGAGGGAAGCATGCCATGGCGGCAGCGACGGCGCCAAGGCCAATTCCGTCCGCCGCACGGCAACAAAACATGCTGCCAGCCAACAAAAAACGCGGCGTTGCCGCCGCGTTTTTCAATTCACTCTGCCGCTCGCGCTTAGGCCTGCGGCTGCGGCTCCAGGCCGGGATCCGGATCGGGCCGCGGACGCGACTTGCCGGCCGGCGGCACGGCGGAGGCGCGCGGCGTGGTCGGCTCGAGCACGGACTCACGGTTGGGCTTCTTGCCCTTGAGGAGGTCGACGATCTCCTCGCCGGTCAGCGTCTCGAACTCGAGCAGGCCCTTGGCCAGCATCTCGAGGTCGGCGTGCTTTTCGGTGAGGATGCGGGTCGCTTCCTTGTAACCCTCTTCGACCAGGCGCTTGATCTCGGAGTCGATCTTCTGGACGGTCGCCTCGGAAGCGTTCTGCGTCCGCGACACCGACATGCCGAGGAAGACCTCGTCCTGGTTCTCGCCATACGAGACCGTGCCGAGCTCCTCCGAGAGGCCCCAGCGCGTCACCATCATTCGGGCAAGACGCGTGGCCTGCTCGATGTCGGAGGCGGCACCCGAAGTCACCTTCTCGCGGCCGAAGATCAGCTCTTCCGCGACGCGGCCACCCATCATGATGGCGAGGCGCGAGGTCATCTGCTCCAGCGACATCGACAGCTTGTCGCGCTCCGGCAGCTGCATGACCATGCCGAGCGCACGGCCGCGCGGGATGATGGTCGCTTTGTGGATCGGATCGGTCGCCGGCACGTTCAGGCCTACGATGGCGTGGCCGCCCTCGTGGTAGGCCGTGAGCAGCTTCTCTTCCTCGGTCATGACGAGCGACTTGCGCTCGGCGCCCATCATCACCTTGTCCTTGGCTTCCTCGAACTCGGCCTGGGTGACCATCCGCTTGTTGCGGCGGGCCGCGGTCAGGGCAGCCTCGTTGACGAGATTCATCAGGTCGGCGCCGGAGAACCCGGGCGTGCCGCGCGCGATGGTCTTGAGGTTGATATCGGGCGCGAGCGGCACCTTGCGGACGTGAACCTTGAGGATCTGCTCGCGGCCGACGACGTCCGGATTGGGCACCACGACCTGGCGGTCGAAGCGGCCGGGACGCAGCAGTGCGGGATCGAGCACGTCGGGACGGTTGGTCGCAGCGATCAGGATCACGCCCTCGTTAGCCTCGAAGCCGTCCATCTCGACCAGCAACTGGTTCAGCGTCTGCTCACGCTCGTCATTGCCGCCGCCCAGGCCGGCACCACGGTGACGACCGACCGCATCGATTTCGTCGATGAAGATGATGCAGGGCGCGTTCTTCTTCGCCTGCTCGAACATGTCGCGCACGCGGGATGCGCCGACGCCGACGAACATCTCGACGAAGTCGGAGCCGGAAATGGTGAAGAACGGCACGTTGGCTTCGCCCGCGACCGCGCGCGCGATCAGCGTCTTGCCGGTACCGGGAGGCCCGACCAGCAGCACGCCGCGCGGGATGCGGCCGCCGAGCCGCTGGAATTTGCCGGGGTCACGCAGGAATTCGACGATCTCCTGGAGGTCCTGCTTGGCCTCGTCGACGCCGGCGACGTCCTCGAAGGTGACGCGGCCATGCGCCTCGGTCAGCATCTTCGCGCGCGACTTGCCAAAGCCCATCGCCTTGCCGGCGCCGCCCTGCATCTGGCGCGACAGGAAGATCCACACGCCGATCAGCGCGATGAACGGCAGCCAGGAGACCAGCAGCGAGACGAACCACGGCACGTTGTCGCCCGGCGGCTTCGCCGTGATCTGGACCTTGCTGTCATAGAGGCGCTTGACCAGCGTCGGATCGTTCGGCGCATAGGTCTGGAAGCTCGAGCCGTTGGTGAAGGTGCCGTGAATCTCCGGACCCTGGATCACGACGTCGCGCACATTGCCCCGATCGACCTCACTCAGGAGCTGCGAGAAGGCGATATCCTGGGAAGCCGCGCGCTGGCCCGGATTCTGGAAGAGCGTGAACAATGCCAATAGCAGCAAGACAATGATGACCCAGAGGGCGAAATTGCGCAGATTGGCGTTCATCGATCTTCCTTCGTGGTCGCGCGGATCGCGGCCCTGATCCTTGGGCAATGCGAGGAAATCCCCAAGGAATCCTCTTGGTTAGACGCATACAATTTAGGTGCCGCCCCGGTCGCTGCCAAGGGAACGATATGGGACTATTTATCCCATCTTAGCGCGATTCCCGCTGAAATAATGGCGGCAAATACGGGGTTTTTCCTGCCTGGTTAAGGTGGCCTGACGGTGGTACCTCGATCAGCCGGTGTCATGATCCGCCCTTTGGTCCACCGCTTGATCCACCTCTTGATCCAGCCTTTGGGCGCCGGGCCGGTGCCGGCGCGATGTGGATTCGCCCCCCGGCAAGGCTGATCAGGGCTCCCGCAAGCGTTTGCTTCAGGAGAGCCCGGCCATTTGTGGGTGCACGCGCACTCCCGGCGATGGATTGATCGAGCGCGACCATGAGGGTTTCGACCTTGCCGAGTTCCGCCGGCCCCTCGTGCCCGAGCGCGTTGATGGCCCGCAGCAGGAGCCGCAGCCGGACCTCCTCCGGCAGGGCGGCGAAGGCTGAAGCCTCGAAGCTTCGCGCGCCCGCACCATGCGGCGCATCGTCGCGATCCCTGAGCCTGAGATAGCGCTCGGCACCGTCGGTCAGCACCTCCACTGCCGCATTGGCCCGGGCCAGTCGCGCCGCGAGCCGCGCCAGACCCCTGGCGTCGCCGCCTTCGGCCGCGAGCTGCGGCAGCAGCGCGCGCAGCCGCGGCCGTGTGAAGGCGGTGTCGCGGTTGGTCGGATCGTCGGCAAACCCGACCTTTGCCCGCTTCAGCGTCGCGACGAGCTGCGATTTCGGAACGTCGAGCAACGGTCGCGCCAGGATGATGCCCTCGCGCTCGGTGACGCGCGCCATCGCCGACAGCCCGGCAATTCCACTCCCGCGCAACAGACGCATCAGCAGCGTCTCGGCCTGATCATCGCGGGTGTGCGCGGTCAGCACATGGGTCGCGCCGGCTGCGCGCGCGGCCTGCGCAAGAAGGCGGTAGCGTGCTTGTCGTGCCGCGGCGGGCAGACCCGTCTTCGGCTTCGGACCTGTCCAGCGCATGGTCCGGTGCGTCAGCTCAAGCGCTGTCGCAAGCCGCTTGACGTCGCGCGCCTCGCGCGCCGCCTCCGGCCGCAAACCATGGTCGACGGTGACGGCGACGAGGCGCGGGCCATGCGCAAGACTGCGCTGCCAGCGTGCGGCAAGCCACATCAGCGCGACCGAATCCGGCCCGCCCGAGACCGCGAGCACCAGCGCGGGCGCGTGCTTCAGGTCGGCGAAGAGCTGCTTCGCCACACGGGCCGAGATCGGCGAGTTGTCGTCGTCTGACATGACGTTGCCCAGCAATCGTCAACGGATGGCAGAGACTGTCTAGCGCAGCACCATCCGCCTTGTCAGCGATCAACGCTGCGCGCTAGCGCGATTCTATTTTTTGAGCAATATCTCCGCGCAAACGCGTTCCGCGTTTGTCGCGAGGGAAAACCGCAGCGCGCTTTGCGCTAGCGCGGACCTTCGGCTCCGGATCATGCTCTAGCACTTCACCCGCTTCTGCTCGCGGTCGACGGCGGCTTTGACGCCGGCCGAGGCGCGCGGATATTTGCGGCCGACCTCGCCGAAGGCGGCGCAGGCGGCCTCCTTCTCCTTCAGCGCCGCAAGCGACTGGCCGAGCCGAAGTAGAGCATCCGGGGCCTTGCCCGACTTGTCGTATTTGGTGGTGACGGCGAGGAAAGCCTCCGCCGCGTCGCGATACTGCTGGCGCTGGAAGTAGCTCTCGCCGAGCCAGTACTGGGCATCCCCGAGCAGCGGGTCGCTCGGATATTTCTGCGCGAAGTTCTTCATGGTCTGCTCGGCGAGCGCATAGTCCTTGCGCTGCATGTAGCCGATGCCGAGGTCGAACTCGTCGCGCGGCGATTGCGAGGGCGGCTGGGTGGCGAGGCCGCCGCCGGCCGGCGCCGGATAGCCCTGCTGCGCCGGGGCCGGTGCCGCCGGCTGCTGGTAGCGGCCGCCGGTATTGGCGAGGTCCAGCGGCTCGCCCGCGCCGCGGCCACCGGGCGCACCGACCGGAGGCGCCGCCATCGGCTGAGGCCCGCCGCCGAGCGCGCGCGGCGCGCCCGGCGCATTCGGGTTCTGATTCGGGTCAAACGCATCGCCGCGGCGGCGGACGCCAGGCGCTCCGGGGGGAGGCGCTTCCTGAACGATCGGAGCCGGCGCCGCGACCTGCGGCTCGTAGCCCGGCTGGGTGGACTGAACAGCCTGCTGCTGGCGGTAGACCGGCGCGGACTGGGCCGGAGGAACGGCCGCGACATTGGGCTGGACCGGCGCCTGTCCGGGCGCACCTTGCGCACCGCCCTCGAGCTGCCGGATGCGCTCTTCGAGCTGGCGGTTGCGATACTGCAGTTCTTCGTTCTGGCCGGTCAGCTGGCGGAGCTGGTTTTCCAGCCGCTCGATCCGCATCTCGGGATCGACATCGTCCGACTGCGCGAAGACGGGCGAGCACAGAGAGAGCAGCGCGGCGATCGCCACGGCGCCGGTAATTACCTGAAATCTGGATGACATTTTGCCCTGACGACGAAAGCGACGTGGCGCGCGGCGGATCACTCGCCGCGCCACACATTGAGAGAGGGAGTACGCCAAAAATGTGACTGATACCAAGGGGTTTGTGTGTCAGGCGGCCAAACGAAACCGGCGCCCGAGAGGGCGCCGGCAGATGACGTTAACGTAGCCGACCGGCGCGCGGGGCGTCAGGAGCTCGCGTTCAGCACGGTGACGGCGCGGCGGTTCTGCGACCAGCAGGAGATGTCGTTGCAGACCGCGACCGGACGCTCCTTGCCGTAGGAGATGGTGCGCATGCGGTTCGGATCGATGCCGCGCGAGGCCAGGAACGAGCGCACCGACTGGGCGCGGCGGGCGCCGAGCGCGATATTGTACTCGCGGGTACCGCGTTCGTCGGCATGACCTTCGATGGTGAAGGTGTAGCGCGGATAGGTCTGGAGCCACTGCGCCTGCTTCTCCAGGGTCACGATCGCCTGCGGGGTCAGATCGGTCTGGTCGCTTTCGAAGAACACGCGGTCGCCCACGTTGACGACGAAATCCTGCTGGCTGCCAGGCGTCGCCGCGCTGGCCATCGCATCAGCACCCAGGTTCTTGTTGGCGCAAGCGCCCATCGACAGCGCGACCGCGAGCACCGCAGCCAGCTTCAATCCCTGGAGGATACGCATAGGATGTTTCATTCCGGAGCCTCCACGCTCACGTTAGTCCACTGCTGTCCGGTCTACAGGGGGTTGGTTAAGCGAACGTTCCGTCAACCTTGATAGGACGTTGCCACGGCCGTTCAAATGCCCCCAATCGGCGAAAAGCAACCGCGATGGTTAATGGGTTGTAAATGTGGCGCGATGGTGAAGGCAAGCCGCGTCAGCCGGCAGAAGCGCTGGTTTTACCGGGACTTTGGCCCTTAGGCCACAGTTGGGAACCCCCGGGGCCAGCGTCTAGCGAGCGGAACTGACCACCGACGCTGCTGCGTCGGCATTCCGCGCGGCGGCCAGCAGCACCGGCCGCGGGGCAGCCTGGCGCGGGCTGGTGCGCTCGAACAGCATGCGCCGCTCGAAGGCGCTGGAGCGCATGATGGGAAAGCGAGCCAGGACCTTTTCCCGGAGCCTCGGGAAATCGGACGCCATCAAGGTCACCTTCTTTGAATGCCAGCCCGGAAACGCACGCGGCTCGGTGATCGGCTCGTGCAGAAAGACACGACGATAGAATGCCTGATGATCGGTGCGCACCATCGCGAGTCCGGTGTCGGCATTGAAATGATCGCATGCCAGATAAGCCAGCCGCAGCGTCAGATAGGGGAGTTCCTGAAACCTCTGACTTTTTTCCGGGTCCGCAGCAAAACGGGCCGGATCGACCAAAACCTCGCCGCGGTCGAGGCGCGGATGCAGGACATCGCCGAACACTTCGGTCGTGTAGGACATCCGCCATTCCGAGGTGAGGACGTGAATGCGGACGGAGCTGCAAAGCTCTCCGTCGACATAGATCCCGAAATTCCAGGTGTTGGGCGCTTCGTCGAAGCGATCAGTAACGCGCCGCGACTCCGACGGCGCGATCAGCCCGGCATGCAGATAGGCCCGGTACCGCATCAAGTAGAGGTTGTCTTTATCTTCCGCAGTTTCGATGAGCCGGTAATCGATGCGGTCAAACAGCGCGGCTCCGCGCGGAAGATGGGCCGCGTGCGGTTCGGCTCCGGACTTCATTTGATACCTCTACACTCCAAGCAACTTCCACGAGTATAGAAGATTAATAGTTCCTTAATCAAATTGCAAAGGCTTCGAAATGTTAGGGTTAACCTTCGCGGCCCCGTAAAAGCGCGGGAAGCAAGAGCTGAAGACGCTGGAGTCCTATCGAAGAAGGATCAGGCGATGGATCGCGATGAGACGATGGCGATCTGATCCTCGGGCATGCGGCGGCCGTACGAGGCGTTGAGCAACTGGCGGATGCGCACTGACGGGACCGGCCGGCTGAACAGGTAACCCTGCCCTTCGGCCACGGTACCGTCGGCGCTGATCAATTCGAGTTGCTCGTTGGTTTCGATGCCCTCGACCACGACTGACATGCCGAGATCGGCGGACAGGCGCGCCACGCCGCGCAGCAGCGTCAGCGGCCGGTCGGTATCGATGCCCTCGAGGAAGGAGCGGTCGATCTTCACCTTCTGCATCGGGAAATTGTGCAGATAGCTGAGGCTCGAATAGCCGGTGCCGAAATCGTCCAGCGAGATGCGCACGCCGAGTGCATGCAGCTGCGACAGGATATCGTGGGTCAGCTGCGTATTGCGCAACAGCGAGGATTCGGTGATCTCGATTTCCAGGCGATGGGCGGGAAGGCCCGAGACCTCGAACGCGTAGCGGATTTCGCTCAGCACGTCGCGCTGGTGGAATTGCTGCGGCGAGAAGTTGACCGCGACGCTGACGCCGTCGGGCCACTTCATGCATTCCATGCAGGCGCGGCGCAGTATCCAGCGGCCGAGATCGACGATCAGCCCCATGTCCTCGGCGACCGGGATGATGTCGACAGGCGCGACCGTGCCGCGGACCGGATGATTCCAGCGCAGCAGCGCTTCGCAGGTGGCGATCTTGCCGGACTTCAGGTTGACGAGCGGCTGGTAGAACAGCTCGAACTCCTCGTTGGCAAGCGCCTTGCGCAGGTCGAGCTCGAGGATGCGGCGGGCTTCGACGGTCGCCGCCATCTCGTCGCGGAAGAAGCAGTAGGTGCCGCGGCCGTCGGCCTTGGCGCGGTAGAGCGCCATGTCGGCATTCTTCAGGAGCGTATCGGCACTGATGCCCTCCGGCGAGGTCAGCGCGATGCCGACGCTGGCGCCGATCTCGACCAGGTGATTGTCGATGCGGTAGCGCTCGCTCAGCCGCTCGACGATGCGGCGGGCGAGCGCTGCGGCATCCTCGGGCGCGTTGATGTTCTGCTGGAATACGACGAACTCGTCGCCGCCGAAGCGGGCGACGAAGTCCTCCGGCCGCAGCATCTCGCGCAGACGGCCGGCGACCGCGCACAAGAGCTGATCGCCGCAGGGATGGCCGAGCGTGTCGTTGACCTGCTTGAACTGGTCGAGATCGACGAACAGGAGCGCCGACAGGCGCTCCGCGTTGTGCGAGATCGCCAGCAGGTGCTCGATTTCGTCGCGGAAATTGACGCGGTTGGGCAGCGCCGTGAGATCGTCGTAGCGCGCCAGATGCGTGATCTTGGCTTCAGCGTTGCGCCGCTCGGTAATGTCCTCGAGCAGCACCACCGCGCCGCCATCGGCCATCGGCTGGACCGTCCACGACAGCGACCGGCTCCTCTGCGCGTCGGGATCTGCGGTAATGATCTCCTTCGCCTGCGAACTCTCGATGTCCGCGATGATCAGCTCGCCGCTCGCGGCCGAGATGGATCCGGCGCCGACGCATGCCGCGACGATGTCGCGCGCACTCGTGCCGCCCTGCGCGAGATTGTCCGGCAGATTCATCATCTCGCTGAAGCGATGATTCATCACCGCGAGTTGCCCGTCGTCGCGGAACATGCAGAGCCCGTGCGGCATGTTGTTCAGGGCCGTGTCGAACTGGCCCGCGAGCGCAGCTTCGCGTTCGCGTGCTACAACCGCCCGCATGAATATTCTGTGCAAGTTGGCCGAGAGCTGCATGATCGCCAGAAGAAATGCGGCGCTCACGACTGACATCGCTATGTAATATGGTGTGCGATGCCACGCCAACGCAATCACGGCTGGACCGAACATGAGCATCGCCTGCAGATGGTATATCGATGGCCGTCCGTAAGCCCTTCCCGCGCCTCCCCCCACGATCCCGGTGGTGACGGATAGACAGATCATGTGGACGACAGCGTCGTCACTGCTCACCAGAGTGACGGAGCACCATATTCCGATTGCAGCGGCCTGGATCAGGGCCCCGATCTGATAGCGCTTCTGCCACTGCGCAGCTTCTTCGGCGGTCAGGTTCGATTTGCGGGGCAGGAATCGCCGTAAATCGAATAGCCGGAAAGCCCCGGCCGCGATGAGAAGCGCGACACATGCCCAGGTTAGATTTTGTCCCGTCTTCAGCGCGGTGATGGCTGCCCCGATCGCCACGAAGACGATACCCGCAAGTAGCGGACCGGGAGCCTCGAAGAGCGAATCAATCAGCGCAGCCGAAATCGTCGGCGACGTCTGCCGCTGGTCTGGCTCTCCGCTCTGGCTTGCGAGCTGCATTTTGGCTGTACGCATCCTGTTCGGCGCGTACTTTTACCGATCCGGTATGAAGTCTTTCTGAGGGAACATCGTTAAAGTCGAGTGTTTCTGAACCTCAGACGATTGAAATACATCAATCAAATCAGCGAACTGGGAAAATTTTACCGAGCACAACCTAAAGGAATGGTTGCCGCGGGCAAACATCTCGCAAAGTTTGTCGAAAAAGGCGCGCGTTCAAGTGATCGCGCGCCTCCGCCTGCCGCTACTGGCCCGACGTCGAGGAGAGCAGCGGCGACCAGGCCGGGTCGGAGGCGAAGCCCGGTGTCGGCACCTTCAGCTCGTTGCGCCCGGAGATGTCGACGCTGAACAGCGACGGCCCGGAATTGCCGCCGGGATCGCGGAAGAACATCAGGACGCGGCCATTGGGCGCGAAGGTCGGCCCCTCATTGTGATAGCCGGAGGTGAGGATGCGCTCGCCGCTGCCGTCCGGCTTGATGATGCCGATCGCGAACTGCCCACCGCCCTGCTTGGTGAAGGCGATATAGTCGCCGCGCGGTGACCACACCGGCGTCGAATAGCTGGCGTTGGTGTCATCCTTGGAGAAGGAGATCCGCTGCGCCGGTCCACCGCCGGCGGCCATCACGTAGATCTGCGGCCTGCCGCCGCGATCGGACTCGAAGCAGATGCGCGTGCCGTCCGGCGAATAGGACGGCGAGGTGTCGATCGCCGGCGTGTCGGTGAGCCGCGTGGTCGAGCGCGAGCGAAGATCCATCACGAACAGGTTGGAGTTGCCGCCCTGCTGCAGGCTCATGATGACGCGCTGGCCGTCCGGCGAGAATCTTGGAGCAAAGGTCATGCCGGGGAAGTTGCCGACGATTTCGCGCTGCCCGGTCTCGATGTTGAAGAGATAGACCTTCGGATCGCCCTGGCCGAATTCCATGTAGGTGATCTCTTGCGAGTTCGGCGAGAAGCGCGGCGTCAGCACGAGGTCGGAGCCGCGGGTCAGATAGCGCACATTGGCGCCGTCCTGGTCCATCATCGCGAGCCGCTTGACGCGGCGCTCCTTCGAACCGGTTTCATCGACGAACACCACGCGGCTGTCGAAATAGCCCTTGTCGCCGGTGAGACGCTCGTAGATCTGGTCGGAGATGATGTGGGCGATACGGCGCCAATATTCCGGTGAGGTGAAATATTGCTGCCCGGTGAGCTGCTGGCCCGAGGCCACGTCCCATAGGCGGAATTCGGCCTTGAGCCGGCCGTCCGGCTGCCGCGTCATGCGGCCAGTGACGAGGGCCTGCGCGTTGATCGTCTTCCAGTTCTGGAACTGGGGTGCGACGTCGATATTGCTGATGCGCTCGATGAAAGCGGCCTGGTCGATCGGGGCAAACAGGCCCGAGCGCTTCAGGTTGTTGGTGATGACCTGAGTGACGCCATTGCCGACCTCACCATCGGACGGAGAGCCCGCCACGAAGTTGGTGATCGCGATCGGCATCGCCGCGACGTTGCCTTCGGGGATGATGAGCTTCGTCTGCGCCTGCGCCATCGTGGGCAGAAGCAATCCAGCGGCTGCGCCGACACCGCCCAGGAGAACCTGACGCCGGTCGAGTGACAAAGGCGGGAGAGGAAATGATTTCACGGACATCGCGGGCTCGTCTTTCAACTATCAACTACGGAACATGGATTTGGGATCGAAGTCGATATCCATAAACTTCCACTGATCGAATGTTTCATCGCGCAGCATGGTGTAGGGCTGGCCCTGCAACACGGCGCGTACGGCGGCTTCTGCCGCGGCCTGATAGCGCGGCGAGGAGCCGGTCGAGACCACTTGCGGCGGCTGCGTCAATCGTCGATCCGGCCCGAGATGAATGCGCACCGTCACGTACAGCTCTTCCGGATGCTCGATGCCGGGCTGCACGTTCCACAAGCTGGCGAGCCGCGCGCGCATCGCGTCAAGCTCGGACTGCGACAGCGTCGCGGCCGTGCCGCGCGTCGTGCCGAGCGAGGCCGAGGCGTTCAGCGACGCGCCGGTGATTGCCTGCCGGGTCGGATCGCGCTTGTCGAGCAGGGCCGCGATCTTGGTCTGGTCGAAGGTGCGCTCCTGCTTCGGCTTCGGGGGCTGCGGCTGAGCCTGCGCCTGCGCAGGCTTGGTCTCCTGCTTCGGTGTCGGCTTCTTGGCTTCCTGCTTCTTGATGGCTTCGGCGATCGGATCTTCCTTGGCCGGATCCGGCTTCTTCTCGGCCGGCTTCTGCTCTTCCTTCGGCTTGTTCTCGGCGACCGGCTTCGGCGGATCCGGCTTCTTCTCGACCGGCTTCTCCACCGGCTTCGGCGGCGGCTCGGGCGCGGACGAGGTGATGATCTCTTTCTTCTCGGTCACCTTGCCGACGGCATCCTCGACGGGCTTGGCCTCGGCGACCTTCTCGACCATCGGCTTCGGCTTGTTCTTGTCACCGGTCTTGATGCCCTGCGTGATCTTGGACAATTGATCAGCGGAGATGATGTCGACCGGCAGCGATTCCGGCGGCGGCGCCTCCATCGAGCGCGACGAAAAGGTGAGCATCCCCCATCCCAGCACGAGGACATGGAGGGCAATCGACGCAACAAGTGTCTTGTCGACCTTCACCTTCACGAGCTTACGACCCCTGATCCACTTCCGTGACGAGCGCCAGCTTCTTGAAGCCCGCGCCGGACAACAGCCCCATCACCTTGGCCACCGTTCCGTAATCCGCCTTCTTGTCGGCCCGCATATAGATGCGCTCCTCCAGGCCACCGCGCGCATCCGTGATCGCCTTCAATTTCGCCACCAGCTCGTTGATGTCGATCTCGGTGTCGTTGATGAACACCTTGCCCTTGATGTCGACCGAGAGCTGGATCGGCTTCTGGTCGTTCGTCTCGAGGCTCTTGGCCTGGGTCTGCGGCAGGTCGAGCGGCACCCCGACGGTCAGAAGCGGCGCCGACACCATGAAGATGATGAGCAGCACCAGCATCACGTCGACCATCGGCGTGACGTTGATCTCGGCCATGACCGGCTTGCGCCGGCTGCGGCGTCCACCGCCTCCGGACGAACTGGCTATGTTCATCGCCATGATCGGGTGCCCAAATTAGCCTTCTCGCTACACATACCGTCCGTCAGCCCCGCTCGTCGATCTGACGCGACAGGATGGCTGAAAATTCATCAGCGAAGCCCTCGAGCCGCTGGGCCTGCC
>NZ_LUUB01000062.1:42391-111891 GCF_001641635.1 Bradyrhizobium centrolobii | reverse complement strand
CTTATTGTAGAAAATAGTGGCAGGAATCGCGGCGATAAGGCCGATTGCGGTCGCAAACAGCGCCTCCGCGATGCCGGGCGCCACCACCGCCAGCGAGGTATTTTTCGACGCCGCGATCGACTGGAAGCTCGACATGATGCCCCAGACCGTGCCGAACAGGCCGACGAAGGGACCGGCGGAGCCGACGGTTGCAAGCACCAGCAGCCGGCGTTCCAGCCGCTCGACCTCTCGCGCGATCGAAACGTTCATCACTTTGTCGATGCGCATCTGCAGGCCGGCGACGGAACGCGCGTGGCTCTCGAACGAGCGCTTCCACTCGCGCATCGCCGCGACGAAACAGGCCGCCATCGAATGGGTCGGTTTGGCCGACAGCGTGCGATAGAGCTCCTCGATCGACTCGCCCGACCAGAACGCCTGCTCGAAGCGGTCCATCGAGCGGCGGGTGCGCGCATAGAGGAAGATCTTGTCGATGGCGATCGCCCAGACCCACACGGAGCAGGCCAGAAGCCCCAGCATGACCCCTTTCACGATCCAGTGAGCCTGCCAGAACAGCGCGATCAGCGACACGTCGGCGGAAGCAGCAACCGGAAGGGCTGACTGAGCCACGTCGGCCGGATTCATAAGCAGTATCCTCTCAAGGCGATCGTTCCATATCCTCCGGGAGCAAAATGGCTGCCGGTCCCCCAAGGCCGCGCGGGTCGCGCGCAGCTCACAAGCCTGCGCAAAGCCTTGTCTTTTTGGATTGCAGCGGCCCGTCCAAAGCCGGCCGTCTGCTTTCCCTGCCAAGATGTCAAAACTAAGGGCCTCGACTAAGCCTTTGGGCGCGACTTACCAGCTTTTACCAGACCCCGACGATGGTTAATGCGGGGTTACCGCAGCCGAATTTGGCTCCTGGAAAGGCAGGCGACGCAGGCGGTTGGCCGGGGATGGCCTTCCGGCACGCGACCAGACGTTGCTGCCAGACCCGGGTCGAGGTCGGTTCCCTCCCCCTTGCGGACAGGGCTAGGGAAAGGTCGTCGGCCGGTCAGCCAGCCTGCCTCTATCCGGCGGAGACGGAGGAACCAGCATGCGCGCGGAAAATTGTTCCGGAGGATCATTTTCGGCGAGGTTTTCGTCATGAGCATCAACCCCAAAACAACCGCCGCCATCGGCGACCATCCGCTCCATCCGATGATCATCCCGTTCCCCGTGGCGTTCCTGGTCGGCGCGCCCATCGCCGACCTGGCCTTCATCGGAACCGGCGATGGCTTCTGGGCCCGGGCCGCGATGTGGCTGATCGGCGCCGGCATCGTCATGGCGCTTGTCGCCGCCATAGCCGGTTTCACTGACTTCCTGAGCGAGTCCCGCATTCGCAGCCTCAACGACGCCTGGTACCACATGACCGGCAACCTTGCGGCAGTCGTGCTCGCCCTGGTCAACTTCTACATCCGTTATGCGCAAGGAGCTGAGGCGGCGGTCAAGCCGTGGGGCGTGGTGCTGTCCCTGATCGTCGTCGGCATCCTCCTGTTCACGGGATGGAAGGGCGGGGAGATGGTCTACCGTCACCACGTTGCGGTGATGGACGCACCGGGCCAGACGAGTTCGGAGCCTGTCACGCCGGACCACGGCGGCGAGAGCCACCGGCACGCCGCCTGAACGGGACAGGTCAGACGTAGAGGCAACTGGCGTCGCCGGGGGCGACTGGACGCGACGACGCCCCCGTTCGTCTTGCACGAGCCGCGACGCGCTCATGGGGTTCATCCCGCCCATATCCCGTATCGACGCCGACCCGCGTCCACCGCCATCCTACGCTCGTGACGACGCGCGACCGCCCCTCGCATCGGGTCGGGACGAAGCATAGTTTCGTTAAATCAGATTTTCTGTGAGTCGAATGTTTACGACAGCCCGTTGACCGGGATCATGCATATTTTGCCCGATGCCTCCGTCTGGTGGTATCCGTTACCAACAACGACTCGAGCTGGCATCGACGGCTCTTCCCGGGGAGGTTCAATTGAAAAAGCGAAGAACAGGCGCGCGATGGGTCATCCTCGCGTTCGCATCGATCAGCCTCGTTTGGGGCAGCGCCGTGCGCGCGGCCTCGGTTGCGCCTGTCGCCGCCGAAAACGGCATGGTGGTGTCCGCACAGCATCTGGCAACCGAGGTGGGCGTGGATGTGCTCAGGCGCGGCGGCAATGCAGTCGATGCCGCAGTGGCGGTCGGATATGCGCTCGCCGTGGTCTATCCGGCGGCCGGCAATCTCGGCGGCGGCGGCTTCATGACGATCCAACTCGCCGACGGTCGCAAGACCTTCCTGGATTTCCGCGAGACGGCGCCGAAGGGCGCCACCCCCAACATGTATCTCGACACGGACGGCAACGTCATCAACGGCATCTCGACCAAGGGGCACCTGGCCGTGGGTGTGCCAGGATCCGTCTCGGGCATGGAATATGCGCGCGAAAAGTACGGCACCATGAAGCGCGCCGACCTGCTCGCCCCCGCGATCCAGCTTGCCGAGCAGGGCTTTGCGCTGGACCAGGGCGACATCGACTTACTGCGTACCGCCACCGCGGATTTTCAGGACGATCCCCCGTCGGCCGCGATCTTCCTCAACAACGGCCAGCCGTTCGAAGTAGGGCAGAAGCTGGTGCAGTCGGAGCTCGCCAAGACGTTGCGCGAGATCAGCAGCAAAGGCACCGACGGCTTCTACAAGGGCTGGGTCGGCAACGCCATCGTGGCATCGAGCCAGGCGGGCAAAGGCCTGCTGACGCAGGACGACCTCGACGGCTACAAGACGCGTGAGCTCGCGCCCGTCGAATGCGATTATCGCGGCCATCACGTGATCTCCGCGCCGCCGCCGAGTTCGGGCGGCGTCATCATCTGCGAGATCCTGAATATCCTGGAAGGCTATCCACTGAAGGAGCTGGGCTACCACTCCGCGCAGGCCGTGCACGTCCAGATCGAAGCCATGCGCCACGCTTACGTGGACCGCAACAGCTACCTCGGCGACCCGGACTTCGTGAAGAACCCGCTGGGCCGCCTCCTCGACAAGAATTACGCGACCAGGATCCGTGCCGTGATCGATCCGAACAAGGCCGCCGTCTCCAAGGACATCAAGCCGGGCGTCGCGCCGCATGAGGGCAGCAATACCACGCACTATTCGATCGCGGACAAATTCGGCAACGCGGTCTCGGTGACGTACACGCTGAACGACTGGTTCGGCGCCAAGGTGACGGCGGCCAAGACCGGCGTCCTGCTGAACGACGAGATGGACGACTTCACCGCCAAGGTCGGCGTCCCGAACCTGTATGGCCTGGTGCAGGGCGAGGCCAACGCTATTGCTCCCGGCAAGCGTCCACTGTCCTCGATGAGCCCGACCATCGTCACCAAGGACGGCAAGACGGTCATGGTGGTGGGCACGCCCGGCGGCAGCCGAATCATCACGGCTGTCTTGCAAACCATGATCAATGCGATCGATTACGACATGAACGCGCAGGAGGCCGTCGACATGCCGCGCATCCACCAGCAATGGCTGCCGGACCTGACCAATGTCGAGAACTATGCGCTGTCGCCGGACACCCGCAAGATTCTGGAAGGCATGGGCCACAAGTTCGGGCCGCCGCAACCGGCGAACCATCTCGCGGTCATTATCGTCGGCGCCCCGTCACTTAACGGCAAGCAAGTCGGCAACAACCGCTACTACGGTGCGAACGATCCACGCCGCAACTCGGGGTTAGCCGCCGGATATTGAGAACGTTGGAGGGTGGGTCCGCGCAAAGCGCGGCCCGATGACAGGCTCCGGCGTAACCCACCTCTTCCGTGACAACAAAAATGGTGGGTTACGCTTTGCGAACCCACCCTACAGGACTATCGTTCGACGGAAAGTGGCGAACTGAAAACGTCGCTATGCAGCTTGTGCCGCGCGCGAGGGTTATTTCATCGGGCGATCGGCAACACACTCTATTGTCTTTGCCCGTAAGCCGCGTGACAGTGCCGGAGTGGGCCGCCCGTCAGACAACCGATAGTAGTGCCTGGCGAACTGCCCGACGACCTCGTACGGGAGATCCGCATGGAACAGATTCTGATCAACCTCGTCTCAGGCGCGCTTGGTGGAATTGGCGCGGGCAAGTCTTCGCCGACATTTGATCTCGGAATGGCCGGAAACATCATTTCGGGTCTGGTCGGCGGCGGGGTGCTCGGCCAGGTCATTACGTTGCTGCTTCCGTCCATCATGGCCGCGGCACAATCTGGAAACTTGAGCGTTGGCGGCATCGTGTCACAAATTGTCGCCGGTGGTGCCGGCGGGGCGATACTCACCGCGATCATTGGAGCCATCAAGAACAAGGCTGCCGCCTGATCGGTGAGGCAAGGGCCACGGCCTCACCACTTCTCCTTTGAGGTCCGCACGTCGAGCTCGAACGACCAGGCGCGTTCGGGCTGGCGATAGAGGAAGGCGAAGGCGTCGGCGATGCCCTCGATGCTGATCAGGCTATCCTGGCGGCTCGCCGCATCCGGAAAGCGCGTCATGATCTTGTCACCGCCGATCGCACCGTCGACCACGACATGGCCGACGTGGATGCCATCGGGCGCATACTCCTTGGCCATCGCCTGCGCCAGCGTGCGCAGGCCCGCTTTCGCCGAATTGAACGCGCCGAAGCCTGAGCGACCGCGCAGCGAGGCGCTGGCGCCGGTGAACAGCAGCGTGCCGGTTTTCTTCGGCGCCATGCGGCGCACCGCCTCGCGGCCGAACAGGAAGCCGCCGAAGCAGATCACGCGCCAGGCCTTCTCGAAGTAATCGGCCTCCATCTCGGTGATCCTGCCGGGCGTGTTGTTGCCCGCGTTGTAGATGGCGAGATCGGGCTCCTCGCCCGCAGCATCGAACAAAGCAACGATGTCGGCCTCCTTCGTCGCGTCCGCGACGAAGGGCACTGCCGCGCCACCAGCCTGTTCGATATCGCGCACAATGGCCTGCAATGCGGACAGCGTTCGGCCGGCGACGATCACCTTGAGGCCATCGGCCGCAAAGCGCTTGCAGAGCTGCGCACCAAGCCCGCGGTCCGGACCGACACCGATCACGATTGCCGTCTTCATTGCACCCTCCGAGGATTGGATACCGACGCCGTCTCAATCACCGTCCGCGCTCAGCACATTGCCGAATTGCTCCCACGAGCTTCCGCTCTACCAAAAGGTTCCTAAATAGAACCATTGAATTAATCGGTGAACTGTAGGGCTAGAATGCGCAGATCGCAATGCTCAATACCTTTCATTCCATTTTGGAATTTTATATTCTAGCGCGATGAACGCGTTGGAAATTCAGCTCTTTCGAGGATCGGACGGATGCGGTGGGATTCGCTTGAGCAGGAACAGTGCTCGGTCGCAAGGACAGTGGCCGTCATCGGAGATCGCTGGAGCCTCCTGATCCTGCGCGACTGCTTTTTGCGCGTGCGCCGGTTCGAGGAATTTCAGTCACGCCTCGGCGTCACCAGGCACATCCTCGCCGACCGGTTGAAGAAGCTTGTCCGGTTCGGCGTGCTCAGGCGCGCCCCCTATCAGGTCAATCCGACGCGGCACGAATACATCCTCACCCAGAAAGGACTGGATCTCTATCCGGTCGTGATGGCGATCGTGCACTGGGGCGACACCCACATGGTGGATGAGCGCGGCCGACCCCTGCTTCATGAGCACAAGCGTTGCGGCAAGATGTTCGATCCGGTGCTGGTCTGCTCCGAATGCGGCGAGCCGATCGTCGCGAAAGAGGTCCATGTGCATGCGGGTCCGGGCGCGGCGGAAGGCGCGGCCGAGGGGCTCGCAGCCCGCGAGGCCGCACGCGCGAAATAGCGCGGCTCGCGACGGCGAGGCTCAGGCCGCCGGCGCCTGCGCCGGGCAGTTGGTCAACCGCGCGGGATTGCCGACCGCCGTGCAGCCGTCCGGCACATCGGAGGTCACGACCGACGCGGCGCCGATCCTGGCGAAATCGCCGACGCGGATATCGCCGAGAACGGTCGCGCCGGCGCCGATGAAGACACCGCGTCCGATCCTGGGCGAACGCGTCGGCAATTCGCCGCGGCGGCCGATGCTGACATTCTGGAGGATCGTGACGTCGTCGCCGATCACGACATTGGCGCCGATCACGATGCCCGTGGCGTGATCGAGATAGACCGACGATCCGATGCGCGCCGCTGGATGGATGCTCACCTGCAGCGCGTTGGACGCCTCGTTCTGAAACAGCAGCGCCGCATCAGCGTGGCCACGAATCCAGAGCCTGTTCGAGACGCGCCAGGCCTCGAGCGCGACATAGCCCTTGAAATGCAGCAGCGGCGGCAACAGGCCGACGACGGCGGGATCGCGGATCGCAATGGTTTGCAGGTCACGGCTTGCCGCCTCGATCAGGTCCGGCTGCTCGCGGAAGGCGTCGCTCGTGAACGCCGTGAAGCGTGCACGCGCGGCGGCGCTGCCGCCAAGCCGGCGCCCGATCAGATCGGCCAAGGCGGCGGCGAAATCATCATGTGCGAGAATGGCCCCCGCCAGGGCCGCGCCGAAGACAGGATCGGCCGCGGCCGCGCGTTGCGCCTCGCCGCGGATCGCGTGCCAGAGGCTGTCGCTCGCCATGATCGAAGCTTCCGCCATCGCCGCCTCCGGTGCGCCCTGGTCTGCGACGGCGAATATAGGGAAGCCGCGTTAGGGAGCCAATCGTGCCGGAACGCGCGTACCCTCGCGCTCGCGGTTTCGCTGAGCGCGTAGAGCCAACCGCACAGCGCAACGAGCGCGGGCAGGACGTAGAGTGCGAAATCGCGGAGCAGGATCATGGATCGAGGCTCGCTCTCGCAAACGAGGTCGCGCGCCCAAGTGCGAGTGCAGCGAGCTGGTAGATGATGAGGCTGAGATAGAGCCTCCAGGACTCGCCGACTTGCCGGTGCGGGTAGAACTGAACCTCCGTCGGCCATCCATTGAGGAACGCGATCGCCATCGGCACAGTGCTCCCGAACCGATCGAACAACGCCGACACGCGCGCGAGCAGCGCGATGCGCTGTCCGGTCTGGTTGCGTTCGGCATCGGTCATGGTGACACCTGTCCACGCGGAAAGCACGTTGTCAGGACTTGGTCGCGCGTCGCGCGGCCCGGCTTCTACGGCACCTTCTGGTCCTGCACATGCCCGTAGACCACACCGCAGAACGCACGCTGGCCCGGGCACCGGCCAAAATGACAATCCGGATCAAGCGCGCAGCCGCCATAGACGAGACCGATATAACCCAGCACCGCGAACGCGGTGATGCCGAGCAGCAATCGGGTGTGGAGGTCCATGAGCCGTGTCGTTCAGGAGTAAGCTGTGCGTGCCGGGAGCGGCAGGCGTAAGCATTAATATAGATGACTGGGCCACAGTTCGAAGGTCGGGGCAATGACGTTTCCGCACCGTCATGGCCGGGCATAGCCGTCCGAAGGACGGCGTCGCTTCCGCTTGCCTATCCCGGCCATCCACGCCTTGCCCCGCGGCGCGAAGAACGTGGATGCCCGGGACAAGCCCCGGGCATGACGAACCCTCGTGGTTCTGGAGAAGCGACGGTCCCCGAAAACGCGACCGCCCGCCTGCGGGATGCGCAGGCGGGCGGCTCGGGGCCATCAGGACTTTGGGGGCATGCGCCTGAAGGCTTTGAGAGAGGCGGCGTTCGAGATCAGCCCTGCGGCGGCTGATCGGTCGGCGGCGGCGTCGGACGGGTCCGGTGCTGCGCCATGAACTGGTCGAACTCTTCCTTGTCCTTGGCGTGACGCAGGCGGGTCAGGAAATCCTTGAACTCGCGCTGCTCTTCCTCGAGCCGCTGCAGGGTTTCGGCGCGGTACTCGTCGAAGGCGCGATTGCCGGAGGAAGGCGGGCCAAAACCGAAGCCGAAGCCGCGGCGCTCCATGCGGTCGCGCATGCGGTCCATCTTGTACTGCATCCGCTCCATCTTGTTCTGCCAGCGATCCTGGTTACTCCAGCACGACATTCTTCTGCTCCCGAGTGTGAAAAAGAGAAGGGCAAGTCCGATCGGCCACCAGATGATGAAGCCGAGGATGGTCACGGCGATCCAGCCGGGATGCCAGGGCGTGTCGAGCATGTGGGGGCGGTCGTAGGGTTGTTCCGAAGGGCCGCGCCATCGATTGACATCAGCGGTGTAGGCCATTTCCCATCTCCATCACGGCATCAGCGCCGTTGTGAATGTAAATAACATTTACATAGCTAGACCATCCCGCATTTTTGTCAAGCCGGCCACCCGACAGGCCCGCCGATTTATTTGCGCAATTTTATTTCGGCTTGCCCCAAGGGCCGCCGGGGGGAACGCCAGAACCGGAGGACGCCTCCGGTGGCACGGGCGGCGGCTCGGCGCTCTTCGCCGCAGGGCGGCGGTCGGTCGGGAAGCCGAGCCCGCGCAGATAGATCAGCACTTCGGCTTCGAGGAGCTCGTCCGGCGACATCGGCAGTTTTCGCCGCGCGGCATCGCCGCGCGAGAACAGCGACGCCACGCCATGCGACATCGACCAGATGTGCAGCGCCATCATCATCGCCGGCGGGCGCGGCGTACCGGGCGGTGCGAGTGCCGCGAGCCGCTCGGCCGCGGCGCGAATGATATTGAAGGCGCGCTCGCTCGCAGCCTGGAGCGCGGGATTGGCATCGACCGGCAGGCCCGACTCGAACATCGCGTTATAGAAGGCGGGCTCCTCGCGGGCAAAGGCGAGATAGGCTCTGCCGACGCGCTCGAACGCGGTGACCGTATCAGGCCGGCCGTCGTCCCATGCCGCGGTCAGGCGCGCCTCGAACTGCTCGAAACCGCGCTGCGCGATCGAGGACAACAGCTCGTCGCGATCGCGGAAATGCCGGTAAGGCGCCGCCGCGCTGACGCCAGCCATGCGCGCGGCATCAGCGAAGGTGAAGCCGGCCGCGCCCTTCTCGGCGATCAGCCCGAGTGCAGCCTGCAACAAGGCTTCCTTCAGATTGCCGTGGTGATAGCCGCGCTCGGCGCGGCGCTCCTTGCGCCAGCTCATGTGAACGGCTTTTACATGAGCCGCGCGCGCAGGTCACTAGCGGGAACGGGGTGTGATTAACCCGTACTTCCCGCAGTCATTCCGGGGCCAGCACACCGTCATTCCTGGGCGGCTCGACGGGACCGCGCGAGGCGCGGCCCGGAGAGCCGAACCCGGAATCACTGAGCTTGAGGCTAACCGCCCGGGATCGGCAGGACCGGCATGATCTCGACGGTCTCGCCGGGGAAGATCGCGAAGTGCGGATGGTTCTCGAACATCTTGGCGGCGGCCTCGTGGGAGGCGGCGCGGACCACGGTGAAGGCGCCCATCTGGTTGGAGATGTCGGCGATGCCGCTCGCATCGACCTTCTTGGTCTTGCCGAGCGGGCCGCCCATCGCCTGGATCGCGCCCTGATGCTTCTCGACCCAGGCCTTCCAGGCCGCCATGCCCTCTTTTTCCTTGGCCTTGCGCTCGGCCTCAGAAAGCGCATTCCAGGCTGCCATCTTCGGGCTGGTCTTGCTGCCGAGGAAGACGGCGAGATAGGTGTCGGTGCTCATCGGTCGTTTCTCCTTTGGTGATGATTGACGGAAGCCGTGCCGCCCCGGCGCTACTTCTTCTTCAGGTCGGGAAAGCCGGCGGCGGCTTCCTGCACCTCCGGCGGGAAATCGGCCATCTCCTGCACCTGGCGGATCTCGATGACCTCATTGGGCGAGGCAGGGCACTTCTTGGCCCAGGCGATCGCTTCCTCGCGCGAGGCGACCTCGATCATCCAGTAGCCGCCGAGGACTTCCTTGGCCTCAGCGAAGGGGCCGTCGGTCACGATCGGCTCGCCGGTGGCAAACGACACGCGCGCGCCCATCGACGGCGGATGCAGGCCATCGAGCGTGATCAGGACGCCCGCGTCCTTCAGCGCCTCGTTGTAACGCATCATAGCGGCGACGCGTTCGGGATCGAGCTGCACGTCCGGCGGTGCGGTCTCGTAGCCGAGGGGGATCATCAGCATCATGAATCGCATGGGGGGTCTCTTATTGTTGTGAACGTCCGAATCTTTCCCCACCGTCATTCCGGGATGCGCCGTGAGGCGCAGGCCCGGAATCCATTGATCCGCCGTCGCTGCGGCCCGATGGATTCCGGGCTCGACGCTCCCGGGCCCGCGCTTTGCGCGGTCCCGCCGCGTCGCCCCGGAATGACGAGTGCAGAGTTATTCCTTCGCGGCATACGCGCGGGTGCGCTCCTCCTGCTCGCGCAGCTCGGGCGTGAAGGCTTCGCCAAAATCCTCGGCCGAAAACACCTGGCGGATCTCGATCTCGGAGCCGGGCTCGAACGGCGCACGCTTCATCCAGCCGATCGCCTCGTCGAGCGAGCTGGTCTTGATCAGCCAGAAGCCGGCAATCAGGTCGGGCGAGAGATTGAACGGGCCGCGGGTGACGCCCGCCCTCACCGGCCTCGATCACGCCGGCCTTGGCCATCTCCTCGTTGAACTTGCCCATGGCCGCCAGCATCTCCGTGGTCGGCATCTTTCCGGCCTCGGTATCCTGGTTCGCCTTGACGATCACCATAAAGCGCATCGACCTTGCTCCAGTAACATTCCTGGGACGGGCCCGCTTGACCCGCGCTCCCCTGTAAGACGAACGCCGTTTTACCGATCCGACAGGGGGCGAAAATTATTTTCGGAGGTCATGGCAGCGGACGTCAGCGCGGCTGCGGGAGGAATCGGCCATCCTGCCAGGCCGCGCCGAAATAAACCTCGATGCGGCGGACCTTGTCATCGGCGAAGGTGAAGAACTCGGTATTGCGAAAACTCCTGCCATCTGTTGCCAGGCAGCGATAGATCACGACGGCCTCGTCGCCGGCGACGAAGATGCGCTCGATGTCGTGGCGAGCGATCCAGGCGGTATCGCGCCAGCAGCGTTCAAAATAGGTCGCCTTGTCGAGATCGTCGTCGAAGGGGCTGGTGAAGCGGAAGTCGTCGGCCAGGGCATCACTGACCTGTTGCCGGTCATTGGCGAGATAGGCAGCAAAGAGATTCTTGATCAGGCTCTCGCGATCGGCCGGCATCGTCGCACCCTTCCCTGGATTCCATTACAAGACGAATCAGGCGCGGACGTGCCGACATGCGTCGTGCGCAGTTCCATGCGCACCGATGAAGGTATTTTTGTCGCACTCGCCGTCGCCCTTCGAGGCTGGCCCAGCGGCGAACTTGCGCGGCAAGGCTCGCGCCTCAGGGTGAGGTGACAAAGTTTGAATCGTTCCTGCTCTACCGCTCCACCACCACGTCGGCTCTCCCGCGCCCCTCCGGCAGCCCCTCCTCCATCGGCGCTGCGCGACGGCCATGCTTTGAGACCTTTCTTGGCGGGATGAAACCGCAGTAAAAGGAGCCAAGCGCTCGCGCGCAACCAACCTTTCGAACGATAGATAGGACAGATTAGCAGATGCCGCAGGCCCCGCAAAAAGTCGCCCTCGTCACCGGAGCCGCACGTGGCATCGGGCTTGCGGCCGCCAGGAAATTCCTCGCCGAAGGCTGGCGCGTGGCGCTGCTCGACATCGAGGGCGAACTGCTCGGCCGCGCGCTCGCCGAGATCGGCCAGGGCGAGGCGACGCTGGCGCTGACCTGCGATGTCTCCGACGCAACCGCGGTCGGCGCCGCGATGAAGACGATCGAGCGGCAGTTCGGCCGGCTCGATGCGCTCGTCAACAATGCCGGGATTGCCGTTTTCGCGCCGCTGATGGAGACGTCGGACGTCGACTGGAGCCGCGTGCTCGAGGTCAATCTCACCGGCCCGTTCCTCTGCACCAAGGCGGCGGTGCCCCTGATGCGCGAGGCGAGTGGCGGCGCCATCGTCAACTCACCTCGATCTCGGCGGTGCGCGCTTCGACGTTGCGCTCCGCCTACGGCACCAGCAAGGCGGGGCTGGCGCATCTGACGAAACAGCTCGCGGTCGAGCTCGCCTCGCTCAACATCCGCGTCAATGCCGTTGCGCCGGGACCAGTCGACACCGCGATGGCCAAGAAGGTGCACACGGCGGAGATCCGCGCCGACTATCACGACGCCATTCCGCTCAACCGCTACGGTCTGGAGGAGGAACTCGCGGAGGCGATCTTCTTCCTGTGCTCGGACCGCGCAAGCTACATCACCGGTCAAATTTTGGCCGTCGATGGCGGCTTCGATGCAGCGGGCATCGGTCTGCCGACGCTGCGCGGGGAGCGCCGCAACGGGTAGGGCTCTGTAGGGTGGGTTAGCGTCGCGTAACCCACCTCGTCTGTCGCCTCGGCTGCAAAAGTGGTGGGTTACGCTTCGCTAACCCACCCTCCGATGTCGAACGTGCGGAGAGTGCTATGCAACGCACTGCCTTTGTCAGGACTATGATGCTCTCAGCAGCATTGCTCGCCGCCGCGCCTGCCTCGGCCGAAGTCCGCATCATCCAGAGTCCCGGCGGACAGGTCGGACCGTTCCTCGATCTGTTCGAGAAGGTACGCGAGAGCGGCGAGCGCGTGGTGATCGATGGACCCTGCCTGTCCGCCTGCACGCTGGTGCTGAGCATCGTGCCGGTCGAGCGCATCTGCGTCACGCGGCGCGCGGTGCTCGGTTTTCATGCCGCACGTTCGGTGGACCGGCGCGGGCACTTCTATGCCGAGCCGGAAGCGTCCGAGGCCGTGCTGCAAGCCTATCCCGGCCGGGTACGCGACTGGATCAGCCGCCACGGCGGCCTGAGCTCGCAGCTGTTGCTGTTGAAGGGGCGCGAACTCGCCGCGATCTATCCACGCTGTCGATAGCGTTTCGCGATCGCTCCATCGGACGCAGACTGCGATCGTCGTCGGAACCAGCAGAGTACGTCACAACTGTGAACCGCGTCACACTAACGCCAAGTTGGCTTGGCATACCTAAGAGCACACGACACGGATGTCTGCAGAGGTATTTATGAGCAGTATCAGCACCGACGGACATCCTGATACGCAAGCTCAGTCATCACTCTTACGAAAATGGAACGAGCTGGCTGTCACCGCTGCGTTCCTGATCACGAGCGCAGTCGCTACCGTTGGCTGGCTCTACGTGCTCGCAGAGGGAGCCATGGCCACCGTCAACTGGCTGTTCTCCTAGAAGAGAATTTGAATCATCGGAGCGAGCTTCACGCTGGCGCAGATGAGCATCCCCCACAGAGCAAAGTTGATTTGTAGCGCCGCCGCCATCGGTCGCTCCCCTTCCAAGTGACGTCCACCCTGGTTTTTTAAATCTTATAAGACAAGGCTACCCGATTCTGACCCGAAGTTCACAGCCTAATATTGCGCCAATTGTTGTGCGATGCGGTCCGCTTCATTCCGTGAAGTTCGCGCGTGCTCTCGCAGAATGAGGCAAGAGCAAGAGTCCATATTCGGCAATGCCGGCGACGTCGTTTCCCTTAAGTCCGATTTCACAGTCGCGGTGCAAAGGTTTCCACGCGGATGTTTGCGTGGTGCGTACTGCACGGCAGGTCCGGCATGACTCGATACATCTTCATCTTGCTTAGTTTTTGCGCAGCGCTCACCGGATGCGCAACCGCGCCGGCGGCGGAGCGGCGCCCGATCGCGTGGGACGGTCTCGGCCGGGACCCGAACCGAACCGCTGTCACAAAGCATCGCGTTGTGAAGCATGCACCGGCGGAGAGCGACGCCAATTCGAATCTGGAACGTGAAAGGGTGCTGGCGACGCTGCGCCCTTATTCGGACGCGTGGTGGGCGGTCCACGATGAAATCGAGGCCGAGAACGACAGGCAGCTCGAGTCGAAGCTCATGATCTGCCGTCGCTGTGCTCCGCCGGCGCCGCGCGAGGATGTCACCGGATCGATCCGCTGAAGCGGCGCACCGCGACTAATCCGCGGTGATGTAGCTTGCGCCCTCCCCCGCAGACGGCGGGAAAGGGCATTGTTTGTGTCAGCACATCATCCGTGCGATCAAATTTGCGCTTACATCCCTTCAGCCGGGCAGTTCACCATCCAGGGGATGCCGAAACGATCGACACACATGCCGAAGCCCTTGGCCCAGAACGTCTTGCTGAAGGGCATGGTGACGGTGCCGCCGTCGGCGAGCGCGTTGAACTTGCGTTCGGCCTCCGCCGGATCGGCGAGCGTGAGCGAGATCGAGAACCCTTGCGGCTTCTGGACATGCTCGGGCGGCGCGTCGGAGGCCATCAACACGCTGCCGTCGGGCAGCGACATCCGCGCGTGCATGATGGTCTTCTCGCGGCCGGGCGCGGCGGGCATGTCCGCGGGCGCCTCGGAGGCGCGTAGCATCGCCTCGATCTTTCCGCCGAGCGCCTTGACGTAAAAGTTGAATGCCGCTTCGCAGGTGTCCTGATAGAACAGATAGGGATTGAGCATCGTTTCTCTCCTTGGCAGTGAGGCGTTACTTCTCGGTGAGCTTCTTCAGGCTGGCGAGCCCGGCCTCGAAATCCTTGCCGATCATGCTGTCCATGTTGATGAAGACCTGCATCAGCTTGGACAGGAACGGGGCCGGACCGTACATCGTCCATGTGACCAGTGTTGCATCACCTTGCGGCACAAAGGTGAACTCCGCGGTGTCGTGACCTTCGAACGGCCGCTCGAAATCGAGCTTGATGCGGAGTTTTGACGGCGCGTTGGCCTCGAGGATCTCCATATGGCCGGCGCCGACATTGTTGTTGCCGTCCCAGGCATAGGTCGCGCCCTTGCCCTGCTCTGCGCCGCCGAACGTGCGCTTCATCGCGGGATCGCGGCCTTCATAGGGCGACCAACCGGTCCAGCGGTGAAAATCGGCGACCAGCGGATAGATGGCCTCGGCCGGCGCCTTCACGGCGAGCCTCCGCTCGACACGGAACGTGTCGGGCTTGGTGAGGGCAAGGACGAGGACGGCAGCGATGCCGACCGCGATCACGACGACGAAAATGGCAATGGCTTTCAGCATGAATGGTTCCCTTGGGTATGGGCTTAGGACGAAGGGGAGAGGCTGAAGCCGACAGGTGGAACAGAAATTTTTCGACGGGCTGCCCGCCCCCATGCCCGGGCATAGCCGTCCGAAGGACGGCGTTGCTTCCGCTCGCCTATGTCCCTGGCATCCACGTACTTGGAGAGCAAGACAAACGTGCATGGCCGGGACAAGCCCGGCCGTGACGAACTGGAGAGAGCCGCCCTACTTCGCCTTCGCGCCCCCTCTTGCCCCTTTCGGCTGGCTGTCCCGGATCAGGCGATCGAGATGCATGCGGATGTGGGCGGCTTCCGCCGAGGTGTTGGCGAGCGCAATGGCGCGGTCGAAGGCGACGCGGGCCTCGTCGTTGCGGCCGAGCTGCATCAGGAAGGCACCACGCACGCCGTAAAAGTGGAAATAGTTGGCGAGCTTCGGCGCCAGCGGCTCGATCATGTCGAGCGCGGCTTGCGCTCCGCGCACCTTGGAGACGGCGACCGCGCGGTTGAGCGTCACCACCGGCGAAGGCTGCATCAGCTCGAGCGCGCCATAAAGCAGGTCGATCTGCGTCCAGTCGGTCTCCTCCGGCGTCGCCGCCCGCGCATGCAGCGCCGCGATCGCGGCCTGAATCTGGTAAGGGCCGCTGCGGCGGTGGCGCATCGCCTTGTCGATCAGCGCCAGTCCCTCGGCGATCATGGTGCCGTTCCACAGCGAGCGGTTCTGGTCCTCGAGCAGGATCAGCGAGCCGTCTTCGGCAAAGCGCGCGGCGCTGCGCGCATGCTGCAACAAGATGAGTGCCGTGAGCCCCATGATCTCCGGCTCGCTCTGGAACAGCCGGAGCAACAGCCGCGCCAGCCGGATCGCCTCCTCGCACAGCGGCTTTCTGATCTCGGCGGTATCACCGCTCGCCGAATAGCCCTCGTTGAAGACGAGATAGATCATCGCCGCGACGCCGGCGAGCCGTTCCGAGCGCTCGACCGCGCCGGGCGCCTCGAACGCCACGCCTGCCTCCGCGATCTTGGCCTTGGCGCGCGTGATGCGCTGCTCCATCGCCGCTTCCGAGACCAGGAAGGCGCGCGCGATCTGCTTCACGGTGAGGCCGGAGACGATGCGCAAAGCGAGCGCGATCTGCTGCGTTGCCGGCAGCTGCGGATGGCAGCAGATGAACATCAGCCGCAGGATGTCGTCGCGGTAGTGCGAGCCGTCGAGCCGTTCGGCAAGCTCGCCCTCGGCGTCGTCGAGATCCGAGATCGCCTGGTCGTCCTCGGGCAGCGGCTCCTGCTTGCGGGCGCGGCGGACCTCGTCGATGGCGACGTTGCGGCCGACCATGATCAGCCAGGCGGCGGGATCGCGCGGCGGCCCATTCTGCGGCCAGGTCTTCAGCGCGCGCAGGCAGGCGTTCTGGAAGGCCTCCTCGGCCGTGTCGAGATCGCGGAAATAGCGGAGCAGCGCGCCCACCGCCTGCGGCCGCGCCGAGGTCAGCGCGGTCTCGATCCAGGCGGCATCGGTCTCGCTCACGTCAAATTCCCTCCGGGCCTGAACACGCCGACGGGACGCACCTCATAGGCGCCGCCGGGATTGGCCGCGCCAAGCTCGCGCGCGACGTCGAGCGCGTCGTCGAGATTCTTGCAGTCGACGATGTAGAAGCCGAGCAGCTGCTCCTTGGTTTCGGCATAGGGGCCGTCGAGCACCAGCGGCGGATCTTCCTTCCGCAAGGTCGCAGCCGCGGTTGTCGGCAACAGCCGCGCCACCGGCCCGAGCCGGCCCTGTTTGGTGAGCTTCTCCTGCACCACCGCGAGCTTTTTCATCACAGCCTCGTCCTGGTCCTTGCTCCAGGAGCCGACGAAATCCTCATCGTGATAGCAAAGGATTGCATAGAGCATGGGCGACACTTTCCTCGTCTTGTTTTGAAGACGAACCACTATGCCCTGCCCCGACAGCGGTGCGGAAATAATTTGCGAGAAAAATCCGGCAGATCGTGCCAAGGAGGGCCTTCAAAAGCGGAACCCGATGAGGCACCTGGAATGACCAAAGGCACACTGGCCGTCCTGATCAACAGCACGCAGCAGAACTGGCTTCCGGCGCGCTGGAAGACCCGGTTCGAGGCGGTCTGCGGCGGCCGCCGCGTGGTGCTGCTGCCCGACGCCGGGCTCGATCCGGCCGAGGTGCACTATGCCGCGGTGTGGAAGCCGGCGCCGGGCGAACTCGCCGCGTTCTCGAACCTGCGTGCGATCTTCAATCTGGGCGCGGGCGTCGACGCCCTGATGGCCGACCGCAGCCTGCCCGACGTGCCGGTGGTCCGCGTCGCCGTGCCGGATCTGACGGGCCGCATGACCGAATATGTCGTGTTGCACGTGCTGATGCACCATCGCCAGGAGCTCTACTTGCGACAGTCGCAGCGCGAGAAGCGCTGGGAGCCGAAATACCAGTGGCCGGCGAGCGCTGTCACGGTCGGTGTCATGGGATTGGGCACGCTGGGTGCGGACGCGGCCGCGGTGTTGCGGCGGCTCGGCTTCCGTGTCACCGGCTGGAGCCGCAGCCCACGTTCTGTCGAAGGCGTCGAGTGTTTTCACGGCGCCGCGCAGATCGACGCGTTCCTGCGCGCGACCGACATCCTCGTCTGCCTCCTGCCGCTGACACAGGAGACCCACGGCATCCTCAACCGCGACGTCTTTGCAAAACTCAACCGCAAGGGCCCGCTTGGCGCGCCTGTCCTGATCAACGCCGGCCGCGGCGGCTTGCAGAACGAAGCCGATATTCTGGCCTGCCTCGACGACGGCACGCTCGGTGCCGCCTCACTCGACGTGTTCGTGCAGGAGCCGCTGCCGCAGGACTGCCGCTTCTGGACCCATCCGAAGGTGGTGCTGACGCCGCACAACGCGGCCGACACCGATGCGGAAGCGATCTCGGCCTATGTCGCGGAGCAGATCGCACGGTTCGAGGCCGGCGCCGCGCTGGAGAACGTGGTCGATCGGGCGCGGGGGTATTAGCGATTTGCTGCCTGAAAGAGGCACGACCGCGCCGCCTACTCAGCGTCGTCCCGGCGAAGGCCGGGACCCATACCGCGGAATCCATCGATCGTGGTTGGTCGCAGTACCGAGCGCCGATCCTCCGCCAAACTACGCCCTGTGGTTATGGGTCCCTGTGTCTACGCTCCGCTTCGCTGCGCTTGTCCGGGACGACAGCTTAACCTTTGCCGCCCACCATCACATCGATCGCGCCGTTGACGATCGCTTCCAGTTCCTTGCGCGGCACGCGGGCGCGGGAGCGGATGGCGATCGAGTGCACCGTGGCCGAGGCGAGCTGCGCCAGCACGGCGGGATCGGCGGTCTCGGGTAACTCGCCCTTCTCCTTCGCCCGGCGGAAGCAATTGGCAAAGGCCTTGTCGAGCTCGGTGAGCCCGTCGAGCACCATGGCGCGGATCTCGGGATCGCCGACAGCTTCGGAGGCTGCCGTCACGACCGTGAAGCAGCCGCGCGGGCCGGTGTCGCCGGAGAGGTAAATGTTCAGCGCGGAGGCGAAGATGCGCTCCAGCCGCTGGCGCAGCGGCATCTCCTCGCGAAAGATCGCGACCATCGATGCGCGCGCCTCCTCGCGGTAGCGCTGGTAGCTCTTGATGTAGAGCTCGCGCTTGTCGCCGAAGGCGCCGTAAAGGCTCGGCCGGTTCATGCCGGTCGCTTCGCTGAGATCGTCGAGCGAGGTCGCCGCAAAACCCTGCCTGCGGAACAGGTCGAGCGCCTTGCCGAGCGCGACGTCGGGCTCGTAGGCGCGCGGGCGGCCGCGGCGTTTGGGCTGTTCGGGTGCCGCGTTCGGCCCCTTCGGTTTTTGTACCATTTCGCAAAATAATCCTTGACCCGATCTATATTATGCAAGACAGTACAAAAATCAATCTGGCCAGGTTGAGCGAAACTCAGCGAATTGCCCAAGGAGGCTACAGATGGATCTTTATTTCTCGCCGCTCGCCTGCTCGATGGCGACCCGCGTCGCGCTGTATGAAGCCGGCGCCGAGGCGAACTATCTCGAAGTCGATCCGCCGACCAAGACGGTGCTGAAGGACGGCTCCGACTTCCGCGCTGTCAATCCGATTGGCCTGGTGCCGACGCTGCGCACCGACGAGGGCGTGGTGCTGACCGAGAACGCGGCGATCCTGCAATATGTCGCCGACCGTTTTCCGCAATCCGGCATCGGCACGGGACCCGGCATCGATCGCACGCGGCTGCATCAGTGGCTGTGCTTCATCGGCACCGAGCTGCACAAGGGCCTGTTCGTGCCCGTGCTCGACCGCAAGGCGCCGCAGGAAGCCAAAGCCTACGTGCTGGAGAAGAACCTGTCGCGGCTCGACTATCTCGACAACTACCTGAAGGGGCGCGAGTTCCTGCTCGATCATTTCAGCGTGGCCGACGCCTATCTCGTCACGGTCATCAACTGGACCATGGCGACGCCGCCGATCGAGCTCGCGAAATGGCCGAACCTGAAGGCCTATTACGAGCGCCTGCGCCAGCAGCCCTCGATCGCAAAAGCGATCGCGGAGGAGTTCGAGCTGTACAAGGCCGAACAGGCGCGGCGCAAGGCGGCGGCGTAGCGAACGGTCGAGGCATCGTCGTCCCGGCCTCCGCGCCGGGACGGCAGCATCATCTGCCCTGCGCAAAATGCGGTTGGCGGCGAAGGAAAGCGATGCTGATCTCAATGCTTCGCATGGGGTCGGCCGAAATGTCCTGCTCGACGAACACGTGCTCCACGCCGCTCTCAAACGCAGCGTCGAGTATCGCGGCGAAATCGATCGTGCCACGCCCCAGCTCGGTGGTCGATCCATCCGTCGCCATGTCCTTGAGATGAAGCAGGCGAAATCGCGATGGATGTGCCCTCAGAACACGCGCAGAGTCGAGATTGCCCCTTGCCGCCCAGTAGACGTCGAGCTCGAACTTGACGAAGCGCTCGTCCGTGCGGCTGAGCAGAACGTCGTATGGCAGGATGCCGCCAGCGAGGTCTGCGAACTCGAAATCATGATTGTGATAGGCGAGCGTCAGGCCGGCCCGCGCCGCCAGTTCACCGATCCTGTTCAACTCGTCGCAAATCCGCTTCCAGTCATCGAATGTCTGCCGCTCCGGCGGATCAAGCCATGGACAGACGACGAACCGGCTGCCAAGCGAATGGGCGAGGTCGAACGATGATCCGGTCTTGTCCCGCAGGTTGCCATATTCGAGATGCAACGACGGTGCGCTGAGACCGAGGCTGCGCAAAAGCTCGCCGGTGCGCCTCACGTCAGGGCCGAGAATGCCGGCGAACTCCACCTCACTATAACCGAAGAGAGCAACGTTGCGCAGGGTGCCCTCAAAGTCGTTCTTTAGGAGGTCGCGGAGCGTATAGAGTTGGAGACCGATCTTGCGTCCCTCGCTGGCGGATGCCGAAGCCGCTCCCATTGCTGCTCCGGCGGCCAGACATTGAAGGACATCGCGCCTGCTGGGTGCCGCGCCTCGATTGATCGAGCCCTTTGGACTGCCGAGGCCGATACGCACGGCTATCTCGGCGCCTCGAGGACGATACCGTAGCGGCGATAGATCCGATCGATCGTGCCGTCGTTCCGCAGCCGTTCCAGCGCTCCGTCGATGGCTTCGCGCAACGCATCATCCGGGCGGACCATGCCGACGGCGACATTCCAGTTGAGATCGGCGACGCTCTCGTCGCGATCCAGGATGCGGAAGGCCTTGTCCGGATGCGTCAGGTTGAAATAGCTCGCCGCAGTTGGCGTGACCGCGGCGGCGTCGATCTCATTGTTCGAGAGGGCCTCGAGGCTGTCGCTCTCGAAGCCGAAAGTCGATGTGGGCACGTGCCGTTGACCGATGATCATGGCCGCGACAGATCCGACCTGCACCCCCACTTTGGTACGCCCGTTGAGGCTCTTGAACGAGGTGAGCGCACTGGATGACGGCACCGCGAGCGCGACGCCCGTGCGATAGTACGGTTTCGATATCCTCAAGCGGGTTTCGCCCTGCGCCTCGCGGTCGGCGATGACATCCAGAAGAATGTCACAGCCGGCGCTGCGCATCTGGTACTGGGTGATGATCCAGTCGAGCCTCAGCGACACGCCGAGCTCGCGCGCCAGCGCCTGTCCCAATTCAACCTGAAATCCGGGAGGATTGCCGGCCTTGCGCGCGAAGGGAAGCGAGTTCGGATGGGCGCATAACCCGAGCACGCCGTCCGAGCGGATCGCGTCCAGGGTTCGCGCCTGCGCCGGTCCCGACAGCCCGATGGCGGCACCGACGATGAGCGGGACAATTGCCTTCATTCCGCGTCCTCATTTGGATGGATCGGCTCTCGGCGGTTCAGCCTTCGCGCGGCTTCAAGGCGCGGATGTATTTGACGATCTGGTCGATCTGGGCGTCGGTGAAGGCGCCGTCGAATGCTGGCATCGCGCCTTGCTTGCCCTGCTTGATGCGGTTGCGAATAAATTCGTCGTCGCGCGGCGAATTCATCAGTTGCGGCCCCTTGCCGGCAGCCCGGCCGCCATCGGAGTGACAAAAGCCGCAAGTCCCCGCGAATACCTGCTCGACCTCGAATGTCCCGTTCTCGGGCGCAGGCGTGGCGGGTTGTGCTTGAGCCACCTCAGCGAACAGCAACGAGGCGCCCAGCACCATCGGAATCGTCTTCAAATGCGATTTCAACACGTCCGCTCCATTCCTGAATCACGTGCGGCCGCTTCAATCGACCGAGGAGCGGGCTTGTACCCGCTCCTCGGCAGATCGCTTGCGGCAGACTATTTCAGGCTGAAGACGACGAGGGCACCGTCGTCACGCGGCATGCTCTTGTAGACGCCGCCGAAGTTCGGCGCATATTCGTCCGCCAGCATACCGCCAAAGCCTGCGGCCACGGCGATATATTGCTTGCCGCCAACGGAGTAGCTGACGATGCCGCCCTGATGGCCGGTGCCGTTGTTGTGATTCCATAGCTCGGCCCCGGTTTCGGCATCGTAGGCGTGAAGGACGCCGCGGGAGTCGGGCACGAACACGAGATTACCCGCGGTCGACAGCACGCTCCCCAGCGGCGGCTCGGGATAGCGAACCTCCCATTTTTTCGCTCCCGTTATGGGATCGCGCGCGTCGAGGTGTCCATAGATCTCGCCGCCCGGAGGAGGCGCCATCTTGAAGTCGGCGCCGATGTTGAGCTGGGCCTGTGGCGTGGTGACCGGCGTCGTCTTCTGGATATCCAGCGTCATGCACCATTCCTGGCCGATCTTGTAGTAGAGACCGGTCTTCGGGTTGTATGAGCCGGCATTCCAGCTGATGCCGCCGCCAATGAACGGACACAGCGGCGGTTCAGTGACTTTCCCGACGGGGAAATCGCGACGGCCGATCAGCGCGCCTGTCTTGGGATCGATATCCTTGACGAAGTTGATGTTCTCAACCAGCCGCCAGACATTCTTCACGCCAAGATTGCGGTCGTAGACGAAGACGAAGCCGCCCTTGTTCGGATGGACCACGAGCTTCTGGCCGTCGCGCTCGAGCATCACGAACTCACCGACGGCGCTGTCGAAGTCCCAGGCGTCGTGCGGCAGCTCCTGATGGTAGAATTTCAGCTTGCCGGTATCGATATCGAGGCCGATCACCGAACTCGTATAGAGATTGTCGCCGGGACGCGCACCTTGCGTCTTGTAATCAGCGCCCGACCAATCGTAGAGCGGCGCCGGGTTCGCGGTGCCCCACAGGATGGTGTTGGTCTCGGAGTCGTAGGTTCCCGGCATCCAGCCGCCGCCACCGCCGGTGCGCCAGGAATCGCTGCCCCAGGTCTTCATGGCCTCGTCGGTGCCTGCGACCGTCAGGAACTCCCACTTCTTCTTGCCGGTCGTGGCATCGACGGCGAAGATCGGGCCACGGCCCGGCCATTCACCACCTTGCGCGCCGATAATCACGCTCCCCTTCGCGTAAAGCGGCGCGCCGGTGAAGCCGACCGTAAGCTTCTGCGAGTCTATCAGCTTGGTTTCCCAGAGGACCTTTCCCGTCTTCGCATCGAGCCCGAAGAGACGTCCATCCATCGTGCCGACGAAGACCTTGCCTTCACCGAGAGCTACGCCGCGGTTGTAGGGAGAGTGGGTCTGTCGGCTGATGAGCGCCTCATCCAGCTCCGGAAAGAACGACCAGATGACCTCGCCAGTCGCGCCGTTCAGCGCAAAGACCCGGCTGTAGGAACCCGAGTAATAGAGCACGCCATCGGCCACGAGCGGCATTGACTGCAGGCCGCGCGTCGATCGTCCGGGAATGTGCATCCAGGCGACGCTCAGATTGCCGACGTTGTTCGCGTTGATCTGCGCGAGCGGGCTGTAGTGATAGGATTTGTATGAACCGTGATAGGTGAGCCAGTCGTTCTGACCGGCGGCCTCGATCCGGGCCGTATCCACGGCTTGAGCCAACGCCGCCGATGCCGCAAGTGTCGCACCGACGAGAACAGGTAAACCTGAGTTAAGCCACTGCTTCCTCATATGCACTTCCTCCCGCTTGTGTTTATTGATTGCGTCTTGTAAGCGCCGCTGCGAGGGGTGTTTGCAGTTCAGTACGCGTCGATCGTTCTCCATCGGAGATGAGCTGCCAACAGATGTCCCCCTCTCCCGGCGCATATCGCCAAAAGAGCTACGTTCACTGGAGTGATTGCTGTTGCACTTCTGCTCGCCGTCACAGAGTACGCCGGATCACAGGGAGTGCAAAGATGGAATGCGCGCACGGCGTGAATTTCACGCGCGAAGGCGGATTTGAAAACGGCAGCGACGCTGACCGTTTTGTCTCAATCGACAAATCTCGGACTGAAGCGGGTTACCCGTAAACCACTTTCGGCAGGAACGTGACGATGCGCGGCCGGAGCGTCAGCAGGAGCACGAAGCCGACCATGATGACGGGATGGGGCAGCGTGACGCAGCCGATACAGCCGAGCCCGTTACCTCACCCCGCGCGTCCATAGATCGCAACTGCATTGTCCGACGACACCAATCCGCTCTCGATGTCGTCGCGCACGTTTTCCGGCGCGCGTTCCCGGGGATCGCCGATGCCGGCGCCGCCGGGCGTCATCACCACTAGCCGGTCGTCAGACGGCACGATCTGAAAGCCCTTGCCCCGCATCTTCTGTCCCGACTTCAGGCCGACATAGCCGGCCTCGCCGTCACGTCCGCCATCGCGCCCGCGCGGCGGGTGATCGATGCGATCGAACGCTGCCAGGATCTCGAACGGTGCATCGACTCCGCTGCCGACCTCGATGATCTGGCCGAGTCCGCCGCGGGTGCGCCCTGCTCCGCCGGAATCCGGACGCAGCTCCTTGCGCCAGAAGATCAGCGGCGTCTGCGTCTCCGCGATCTCGACCGGCGTGCCGCGCACGCCGCTGGGATAGGCGGTCGCCGACAGCCCGTCCTTGCCGAAACGTGCGCCAGTGCCGCCATTGCTGGTCACCGCCATCGAGAACCCGTAATTGCCGCCGACGCCGCTGCGGGTCTGGCCGCGCACGTTGAGATTCCACAGGCACGAGGTGCCTTCCGCCGGCACGCGCTCTGGAATGATCTGGCGCAGGCAGCCGAACACCACGTCGGGCAGCATCTGGCCGATCACGTGGCGCGAGGCGACCGGCGCGGGCTTCGGCGCGTTCAGGATCGCCCCTGAAGGCGCCGATACCGTCAGCGGCGAGAGCGAGCCCGCATTGTTCGGGATCTGCGAGGCGACGACGCAGCCGAGGCCGAACACGGTATAGGCCGTGGTGTACGACAAGGGCACGTTGATGCCGAACTTCGAGGCGGGCGAGGTGCCGTCGAAATCGACGTGAATACCGGCATCCGAGATCGTCAGCGTCGCGGCCAGCGTCACCGGTGCGTCATATCCGTCGACGACCATGCTGTTGCGCCAGCTTCCCTTCGGCAGCTTGGCGATCTCGGCCAGCACAGCCTCGCGCGAGCGGTCGCAGATGTAGTCGCCGAGTTCATCGAGCGTATCGATGCCGAACTCGTTCATCATCTCGACCAGGCGCTCGCAGCCGACGCCGTTGCAGCCGGCGAGCGAATAGGTGTCGCCCTCGGTGTCGATCGGCAGCCGCGTGTTGGTGCGGATCATCGCCATCAGCGTCTCGTTGACGACGCCCTGGTCGATCAGCTTCAGCATGGGGATGTAGAGCCCCTCCATGAACACGTCGGTGGCGTCGGGCCCGAAGCCGATTCCGCCGATGTCCATGAGATGGCTGGTGCAGGAGAACAGCGCGACGACCTTGCCGTCCTTGAAGCAGGGCGTGGTGACGACGAAGTCGTTGAGATGGCCCGTGCCCATCCAGGGATCGTTGGTGATGTAGGCCTCGCCTTCCTTCATCGTATGAATCGGAAAATGCGCGATGAAGTGCTTGACCGATTCCGCCATCGAGTTGACGTGACCGGGCGTGCCCGTCACCGCCTGAGCCAGCATCCGCCCCTTGAGGTCGAACACGCCGGCCGAGAGGTCGCCGCATTCGCGCACGATCGGGCTGAAGGCTGTGCGCAATAGCACCTGCGCCTGCTCCTCGACCACGGCGATCAGCCGGTGCCACATGATCTGGAGGTCGATCAGGCTCGTGCCGCTTGCATTGCTCATGATTACGCCGCCTTTCGTTCCATGACGATGCTGCCGGCACCGTCGATATGGGCGTCAAAACTGGTCGAGACAAAAGTTGATGTCTCATCCTCGGCGATCACGGCGGGACCGGCGATGGTCGTGCCCGGCGCCATGTCCTCGCGGCAGTAGAGCGGGATCTCGATCACTTCCCCGGCCCGGCCGTCGAAGAATTTGCGGCTGCCGGACGCCTTGCCGGCCGGCTTGCGCGTAACGCCAGCAACCACAGGCGGATTGCGCGCCTCGGTGGACGCGAGCACCGACCAGCTCAGCACTTCGATCGCCGCGCCCGGGATCGGCCGCTCGAACATCGCAGAATAGTCCGCCTCGAATTTCTGGCGCAGGCCCACGAGATCGACCGTCGTCAGCCGCCGGTTCGGCAACTCGACCGTGATCTCATGGCCCTGGCCGACATAGCGCATGAAGGCGGCGCGGCGCTCGCGCACCGGCGCACCGGCGGCACCCGGCTCGACCAGCGCGCGCGCTTCGGTCGCCATCTCCTGGAGCAGATCGGAGACCGCCTCGGTGTCGAAATCATCGAGCCGCACGTGACGGCTGCGCACCAGCTCATAGGCGATGGGGGCTGCAAGGAATCCAACGGCCGAGCCGACGCCGGCGTTCGATGGCACGATCACCCGGGATACGCCGATCTTCTCGGCGACACGCGCTGCATGCAGCGGCGCGGCGCCACCGAAAGCGATCAGCGTGTGCTGGCCGACCACGGCGCCGCGCTCGACCGCGTGCACGCGCGCCGCGCTCGCCATGTTCTCGCAGACGACCTCATGCACGGCATAGGCTGAGGTTTCCGCCGAGAGTCCGAGCGGCTCGCCGACGTCGCGCAGCAGCGCTTCTTTCGAGAGCTCGGGGCTGAGCTTGATCGTGCCGGCCGCGAAGGCATCGGGATCGATCATGCCCAGCGCAACGTCCGCATCCGTCACGGCGGGACGGGTGCCGCCGCGGCCGTAGCAGGCGGGCCCAGGCTCCGACGAGGCGCTCTCGGGGCCGACGGTGACGCGCTTCATCGCATCGACATGGGCAATCGAGCCGCCGCCGGCGCCGATCTCCACCATCTCGATCACGGGGATGCGCACCGGCAGGCCCGAACCTTTGAGGAAGCGCGCGGCGCGATCGACCTCGAACACGCGCGAGGTCTCCGGCTGAAATTTCTCGATCAGGCAGATCTTCGCCGTGGTGCCGCCCATGTCGAAGGAGAGCACCTTGCTCTCGCCAAGGCGCGCCGCGATCTGCGCCGCGAAGATCGCGCCGCCGGCCGGCCCGGATTCAACGAGACGCACTGGAAAGCGCCGCGCCGTCTCGATCGAGGTGACGCCGCCGCCCGAGGTCACGAGATAGATGGCGCCGCGGAACTGCTCGACCTGCAAGGCGTCGGCCATGCGCGCGAGATAGCCGTCGATCAGGGGCTGCACATAGGCATTTGCGACCGCGGTCGAGGTGCGCTCATATTCGCGGATCTCGGGACAGACCGCCGAGGACACCGTCACGGAGATGCCGGGCATCTCCTCCCCGAGGATCGCGGCCGCACGTCGCTCATGCTCGGGATTGGCGTAGGAGTGCAGGAAGGCGATCGCGATGCTCTGGACATTGAGCGCACGCAATTTCGGCGCGAGCGCGCGCACCGCGGCTTCGTCGAGCGGGAGACGGACGGCACCATGCGCGTCGATGCGCTCGGGAACGGTGAAGCGAAGGCTGCGCGGCGCCAGCGGCTTCGGCTTGTCGATCGAAAGGTCATATTGATCGTAGCGGCTCTCGGTGCCGATATCGAGCACGTCGCGAAAGCCGTCGGTCGCAATGAGGGCCGTCCTCGCGCCGCGCCGCTCGATGATCGCGTTGGTGGCAAGCGTGGTGCCGTGAATGAAGACGTCGATGTCGCTCATATGCGCGCGCGCATCGGCGAGAATGAGACGCATCCCGTCCAGCACCGCCTGCTCCGGGCGCGCCGGCGTCGTCAGCACCTTGCGCGTCTTGCGATCCAAACCTACGTCCAGCACGATGTCGGTGAACGTGCCACCGATATCGACGGCAAGCCGCACCTCCGCTCCCTCAAGCATTCCAAAATTCTCCGTGCTGATCGTCAAGACCCGGGGTGAAAGTTCAGCAATTTCCGTGCCAGCGGCAGCGCCGACGGCGCTGCGCCCCGCTATTCTGCTTGGCACCTATGCGATAGGCAAGGCGTGTTCGCCTCGCGTGCGATCAGAGCAGGAATGCAAGCGCCGCTTCGCAGCGCTCCTCGACCTTGAGCGCGAGCAGATCGTCGGCGCGGGTGCGCCCGAGATTGACCGCGGCGATCGGGATCAGCCGGCGCGCAGCCATCTGCACGAAGCGGAAGCCGGAATAGACCATCAGCGAGGAGCCGACGACCAGCATGGCGTCGGCCTGCTCCAGATGATCCTGCGCGGTGGCGACGACATCGCGGGGGACGTTCTCACCGAAGAACACGACGTCGGGCTTGAGGATGCCGCCACAGGACTCGCAGGCCGGTACGCTAAAGGAGGCAAAATCCGCGTTCTCGAGATCGGCATCGCCGTCCGGCGCATCCGCGGCATCGAGCGCCAGCCATTCCGCATTGGCGCGACCAAGGGCGTCCTGGAATTCATTGCGCGGCGTCTTGCGGCCGCAGCCCATGCAGCGGACCAGATCGAGCCGGCCGTGCAGATCAATCACCTGCTGGTGGCCGGCGGATTGATGCAGCCGGTCGACATTCTGGGTCAACAGCATCTCGCACCGCCCGCTCGCTTCGAGCCGGGCCAGCGCATGATGCGCATCGTTCGGACGAGCCTGGCCGAACCGCTGCCACCCGATCAGGCTGCGCGCCCAGTAGCGCTGGCGCGTGCGCTCCTCGGTCATGAAGGCCTGGTAGTTGACCGGCTGGGTCCGCTTCCAGTTGCCATGGCTGTCGCGATAGTCGGGAATGCCCGAATTCGTGCTGCAGCCGGCCCCGGTCAGAACGAACAGACGCTCGTGCCGGTCAACGAATTCCTCAAGCGGATGTTTTGCCATGGGCGCAGATGTAGTCTGCGCCACGCGGTTTTGCCAGATGTGCTGCGGACGCTCCGCCGCAAGGGTCGGAGCTAGTCTGTACTCATAACGCGCACGTCAGCTTCTGACGGCCAAGCGGAAATAGTGCGATCAGTCGGAGCGCTACCGCTCGTGACCCGCAACAGACTCTCGTGGCGGAAATTGGCTGCACCACAGCAGACGTTGATGCATCCGTACGATAAGCGGCTCCGGCGGACGAGCGTGCGCGTGCATGGAGTGGATCATCGCCCCCGCCGTTCAAGATGCCTCTCTACTAGCACATTCGACGGGACGCTACTCGGCCCGCTCGTACGTGGTGACAACTACGATGTCCTGACCATTTACGGTGCTTTTGAATGTCGGCGTTGTCACCGTCAACTTGTTGCCCGCCGTCTCCACCTGATACGTCCGGGTGGTGCCGATCCATGACTGGACCCAGGCGATATCGACATTGTAGACGACCTTGTTGCCTTCGGTCTTATAATTGCCGCCCCACGCGAACATGCTCTTGAAAAGTTCGACGCGTTCCGCGTCCGAGGGCTCGGCCTTCTCGTTCTTTTTCCGGTCTTCTGACACCGCGAAGATAAGGAAGCGGCCACCCTTGGTGTAGTAGGCGTAACCTAGCGGGTGCTCGCCGAACGTAGCGGCGGTCTTGCCCGTCGCCACTTCCGTGCGAGCAAAGCTTGTCAGCTTCCACGTACCGACAATCGAGGATGCCAAATCCTCGGCTGCGACCGGTTGGGCCAACGTCAGAGGGAAAGAAAGAGCTACTGCTGAGATCAGAGTGCGTTTCACGGTAACCTCCCAATTTGGTTGAAAGCGCCGCGACGCGTGAATTATTGTCCCCTAGAAACGAGTGCGCGTCGTGCGAACTGTGAGCACTACTCGCGCCGACAATAAAAGAATGTCGGTAATGAAGGCATGCCTGCCGACGGTCACGCTGCCTGTTCTCCCCGACCAGAGACCTCGTCGCGCCCCGGTAAACAGCAGCTTCTTACAAACTACACCGGTTTACGGCTTATGTGGAAGGGATATGGCAAGTTCCTGCTGTTGGCCCTCAGCCGACCAAGGCCGGTGCGCGTCGTTGCGTCGGTTTTCAGCGATCCATCGGACGTGGGCCCCGGTCGCTTTTGCCGCCCCATGGGCGACTTCAACATCAGTATGGCCTCATATTTTCCGAAGCAAGCTTTGGCGAATCGCCGACGTCTTCTATGCGTCGGCGGCGCCGGATGTGAAAGCGTTGCACAAGACCAATCCGCGAACTAGAACTCAAAAAGATCCTGAAACAGGACGTTAACTTGGTACCGTGCGAACAAGGCGTTTTTGGCTCCAGCGAGTGGGAGCTCGATCTTTCGACGCGCCAACTGCGCGCCAATGGCGTCACCGTCCCGATCGGCAGCCGCGCTTTCGAGATCGTCGAGACGCTGGTGAGATCGGATGGCCAGCTCGTAACCAAGGACGAGCTCGTCAGGCACACGTGGCCGGGCGCCACCATCGTTGAGGACGGCACGCTCCGGGTTCATATCTCGGCCATCCGCAAAGCGCTTGGCGCGGATCGGGGGATGCTGCAAACAGTGTCCGGTCGTGGCTATCGCCTGCTCGGTAACTGGACAATCCGGCAGGACCGCGCGCCTGCGAAGCCTGAGCAAGCGACAGCGGCACCAACCTCGTTTCGGACAAATGTTCCGGTAGCGGCAAGCGCGCTCGTCGGTCGAGAACCGGCGGTGCAGCATCTGTGCAATCTCGTCTCTGCTTACCGCGCGGTGACGCTGACGGGACCCGGCGGGATCGGGAAGACCGTGTTGGCATCCGAAGTGGCCCGAAGGCTCTTTGCGACCATCGCCAGTGACGTCTTTTTCGTCGAACTGGTCTCACTGTCGGATCCCGGGCTGGTGCCGTCCACGGCGGCGAGCGTGCTCGGGCTGCGATTGGGTAGCGACGATATCGCGCCGGCTTCGGTCGCCCGGGCCATCGGCAAGAGGAAGGTGCTGTTGGTCCTCGACAATTGCGAGCATGTCATCGATGCTGCGGCAGAGTTGGCCGAGACGCTCCTTCACCTGTGCCCACATACGACAGTGCTAGCGACCAGCCGGGAGGTGCTCCGGATCGAGGGTGAGTTCGTTTACCACGTTGCCCCGCTGGACGTGCCATCGCAGCATCAGGAGGCATCAAGCGACGTTCTCGCGCGCAGCGCCGTGCAACTGTTCATTGCAAGAATGGATTCAGTGCAGGAAAACTTGCTGGCTCAGGGCGAGAACCTTCCGGCGATCGGGTCAATCGTTCGACGACTGGACGGCATTCCACTTGCCATCGAGTTCGCCGCAGCGCGCGCTGCCACGTTTGGCATCCAGGAGGTCGCCGCACGCCTTGACGATCGCTTCGCGTTGCTCACGGGCGGTCGGCGCACGGCGTTGCCGCGGCATCAGACGCTCCGCGCGACGCTCGATTGGAGCTACAAGCTCCTGCCCGAGACAGAGCGAGTGCTGCTTCATTGCCTCGCGATCTTCGTCGGCCCGTTTTCGGTGGACGCGGCCTGCGCGGTGGCGAGCATGACTGAAACGGATCTTGTCGACAGCATCGGCGGTCTTGTCGGCAAATCATTGGTCCTGAAAGCCGAGAACTCCGTCGGCCCGCAGTTTCGCCTGCTGGAAACGACGCGCGCCTATGCGTTCGACCGGCTCTCCGAGAGCGGCGCCTTTGCTGAAGTTGCCCGTCGTCACGCCGAGTATTTTCTGAAGGTGCTGGGCCAGGTTGAAGTAGAAGCACAGTCGATACCGTCCGACCAACGTCCTGTCGCGTTTGGCCGCCGTGCCGATGAGATTCACGCAGCGCTGGAGTGGGCGTTCTCCAGCTCGGGAGACCCCTCGATCGGCGTAGCGCTGACGATCGCGGCTGTTCCTTTGTGGTTCGACCTGTCCCAACAGACCGTCGCCCGTGGTCGCATCGAACAGGCTCTGACGCATGCTGAGACGGGCTGCGAGGAAGAAATGCGGCTGCGCATCGCCTTGGGTTATTCGTTTTGGTACCTTGGCCCAGCTACGTACGCCATCGAGCCGAACTTTGCCCGTGCGCTGGAAATCGCCGAGCGTATCGGCGCCGCCGCGGTGACGACCCGGGCATTGTGGGGATTATGGGCGGCGCATCGCGGCAGGGAGGATCATCGTGCCGCGCTCGACGCCGCGCTTCGCTTCGCGGATGCTGCCCGCAACGCAGGCGATCTCGGCGCCACCCATCTCGCCGACCGCATCATTGCTCTGACCCATCATCTGTTGGGTCATCAACAGCTCGCGCAGGAATTGACCGAACGCACGCTCCGCCGGCCGCACCGCCTCGACCCGTCGATGGGCATGGGTTATCAGGTCGAAACACCAGTTGCGATGCCGGCTTTGCTGGCTCGCATCTTATGGATTCGGGGGTTCCCGGATCAGGCGACGGCGGCGGCGGCGGCGGCGATAACGGCCGCAGGCAAGGCTGGACATTCGTTCGCCCTCGCCTATGCCTTGGCTTTTGCGGGCTTGCCGGTGGCGCTGTGGACCGGCGCGCTCGACGCCGAGCGGCTGCTTGATATGTTCGCCGCACACGCCGCGGGAAATCGGAACCTGGAAGAGTGGCGGCTGTGCTATGCACGAGCGCTTGAATTTCGACAGGGCAGCGAGGGTGAGACGTTGATCGCGTCGTTTATCGAACCGCGTGTGGATCCGTCGCGGATCGCGCCGTTCGCGGATCGGCCGATCGGGGCCCGCATCCCGGTGCCGCTGCCAGGCGAGCCGCCGGCCGACTTGCCCTGGAGTGCGCCGGAGCTGCTTCGGGTCGATGCCATGTTGCTGCTCTGGCATCACGCGCCAGGGGCCGATGTGGCCGCGGAAGCCAAGCTGCTCCGCGCCCTGGAGGTCGCCGGCGAGCAGTCGGCATTGTCGTGGGAGCTGCGTGCTGCAATGAGCCTTGCACAGTTGTGGCAGCGTCACGGCCGAGCCGCTGAGGCGCGCGATCGGCTGATGGCGACATACGAAAAATTCACCGAAGGGTTCGGCACCAGCGACCTGGTGCGGGCGAGAAACCTGATCGCGGACCTGGAATCGGATAAGGCATAGGCATGACGTAGAGGCCAACCGCGGGCGTCGCTCATCGCTCGCCACGCGCGCCCTGACTGCGGCGCGGGCCCATGAGTACACACCTAGCTCGCCCAGTTCTCGCGGAATTCGGGAAACAGCGTCAGGCCTCCGCAGGCGTAGATGGTCTGCCCGGTGATGTAGCTCGCATCATCCGAGGCGAGGAAGGCGAAGACGGCGGCGATCTCTTCCGGCGTCCCGACACGTCCGATCGGAATGTGGCTGGTAACGACGCCGCGCTTTTCGGGATCGCCGGTCCAGGCCTCGTTGATCGGCGTGTCGATCGCGCCGGGCCCGACGGCGTTGACGCGAATGCCCCGCCCAGCGAACTCGAGCGCCAGCGTACGGGTCAGGTTGGCCATGCCGCCCTTGCTGATCGAATAGGCGAGATAGCCGGGTTTCGGAATGATCTGGTGGACGCTCGAGCAGTTGATGATGGTGCCGCCTCCGCCGCGCGCGACGAAATGCGCAAGCGCTTTCTGCGCGCAGAGCACGGCGCCGTTCAGATTGACGTCGATGATGCGGCGATAGGTTTCGACATCGAGCGCCTCGCTCGGCGATTCCTGCTGGAAGCCGGCATTGTTGACGAGACAGTCGAGGCGCTTCCACCGCGCCAGCACCATCTCGAACATCGCAGCGACGTCCTGCTCATTGGCGACATTGGCCTTGATGATGAAATGATCGAGCCTGCCATGGCCGCGGTCGCTCGATGCCGTGCGCGCGAGCGCAAGCGTCTCCTCCGCCCTTTCGGCATGGTCGTAATAGTTGATGGCGACGGCCGCGCCTTCCTGGGCGAGCCGGATGGCAACCGCGCGGCCGATGCCCTGGGAGGCGCCGGTCACCAGCGCATATTGCCCGACGAGGCGCGACGGGAATTGGGTTGAGCGATCGATTTGTGGCATGAGTTTTCTCCGAGACCTCTCATCATCGACGGAACAGGAATTTTGTTCCATCCTCCTGGCGCATCCCTGGGATTCATTCCGCTTGTCGTGTGAGCGGCCCGGTCAGAATTTGATAGAGGATGATGGCACCGAAGGTCGCGGTGCCGATACCGCCCATCGTGAACGCACCGAATTTGAGCGTGAGATCGCCAGCGCCGGCCGTCAGCGCCACGGCGACGGTGATCAGGTTTGCCGGATTTGAGAAGTCGACCTTGTTCTCGACCCAGATCCGGCCCGCCATCGCGGCGATCAATCCGAACAGCACGATCGAGAGGCCGCCGATCACCGGGCCCGGAATCGAGAGGACCAGCGCGCCGAACTTGGGTGAGAAGCCGAGCAGGATCGACACCATGGCCGCAAAGGCAAACAGCAGCGTCGAATAGACCTTCGTCGCCGCCATGACGCCGATGTTCTCGGCATAGGTCGTGACGCCGGTGCCACCGCCGCAGGCAGAGACGATCGTAGCCAGGCTGTCGCCGAGGAGCGCCCGGCCGAGGTAGTCGTCGAGGCTGCGGCCCGTCATCGCGCCGATGGCCTTGATGTGACCGAGGTTCTCCGCGACCAGGATGATCGCGACCGGCGCGATCAGGAAGATCGCATCGGCATGGAAGCTCGGCGCCGTGAAATTCGGCAGACCGATCCACGGCGCGGCCGATAGCTGCGTGAAATCGATCGGCTTGCCGAGGCCGAGGCCGTTTGCGAACAGCCAGTACAGGAGATAACCGCCGATCGCCCCGAGGATGATCGGCAGGCGGCGCCAGAGCCCCGGCGCCGCCACCGCGATCACGCCGATGATCAGCACGGTCACAAGCCCGATCCAGGTGTCGAAGGCGCTGGCGCTCACCGCCTTGACGGCAACGGGCGCGAGGTTGAGGCCGATCGCGGCAACAACGGCGCCGGTCACGACCGGCGGCATCAGCCGCTCGACCCAACCGACGCCCGACCACATCACGATCAGCGCGATCACGCCGTACAGCACGCCGGCCCCGATGATGCCGCCGAGCGCAACGGACAGATTCGGATTGGGCCCATGCCCGGTATAGCCAGTGGCGGCGATGACGACCGCGATGAAGGCGAAGCTCGAGCCGAGATAGCTCGGCACGCGTCCCGCAACGACCGCGAAGAAGATCAGCGTGCCGATGCCGGAGAACAGGAGTGCAACATTGGGATCGAACCCCATCAGCAGCGGCGCGATGATCGTTCCGCCCGACATCGCAACGCCGTGCTGGAGGCCGGAGACGATCGTCTGGCCCCAAGGCAGCCGCTCCTCTGGCATGATCACGCCGGAGGTCTTCAGTTTCCAACGTGGAAAATAGCCTTGCTCCTCCGAAGCCGTTGCAGTCGACATGTTTCCCCCCAACTGCGGTGCAGCGATCAATCTTCGTGCGAACCGACAAAAATGTGATTGTCGCTTCTGCGGCGGCCATCACATGGTGTAAATCATGCAAGATCAATGCGTTCCGGGGCAGACAATATGACACAAGTTGCGATCCAGCCAGCCGTCCATCGCCGTCATCAGCCCTGGTACCGCGTCCTCTATGTCCAGGTCCTGATCGCAATCGTGCTCGGCGTGCTGATCGGCTACTTCTATCCCGATCTCGGCAAGGCATTGAAGCCGCTCGGCGATGGCTTCATCGCGCTGATCAAGATGATGATCGCGCCGGTGATCTTCTGCACCGTGGTGCACGGCATCTCCTCGATGGGTGATCTCAAGCGCGTCGGCCGGGTCGGGTTGAAGGCGCTGATCTATTTCGAGACCGTCTCCACCGTCGCGCTCGCGGTCGGCCTGCTCGTCGGCGAGGTGCTGCAGCCCGGGCATGGCTTCAACATCGACCCCGCCACGATCGATCCGAAGTCGGTCGCGACCTACGTGACCAAGGCCAAGGAAGAGGGCATCGTCGCCCATCTGATGGCGATCATTCCCGACAGCTATTTCGGCGCGGTCGCGCGCGGCGACCTGCTCCAGGTGCTGCTGATCTCGATCCTCTCGGGCTTCGCCATCGCCTTCCTCGGCAAGGCCGGCGAGCCGATCGCGGAGGCGGTCGACAAGGCCGCAAAAATGTTCTTCGGCATCATCCGCATCATCGTGCGCGTGGCCCCGATCGGTGCCTTCGGCGCGATGGCGTTCACCGTCGGTGCCTACGGCCTCGGCTCGCTGCTCAACCTCGCCGCGCTGATCGGCACGTTCTATCTGACCAGCATCCTGTTCGTGCTGATCGTGCTCGGCGCGATCGCGCGGCTTGCCGGCTTCTCGATCCTGCGCTTCATCGCCTACATCAAGGACGAGCTCCTGATCGTGCTCGGCACCTCGTCCTCGGAGACGGTGCTGCCGCAGATGATCCAGAAGATGGAGCATCTCGGCGCATCGCGATCGGTGGTCGGCCTCGTCATTCCGACCGGCTACAGCTTCAACCTCGACGGCACCAACATCTACATGACGCTGGCGACGCTGTTCCTGGCGCAGGCCACCAACACCCATCTGACGATCTGGCAGGAGCTCGGCATTCTCGGCATCGCCATGATCACCTCGAAGGGCGCCTCAGGCGTGACCGGCGCCGGCTTCATCACGCTCGCCGCCACGCTCTCGATCGTGCCGGACATCCCGATCCAGTCGATCGCGATCCTGGTCGGCATCGACAAGTTCATGAGCGAGTGCCGCGCGCTGACCAATCTGATCGGCAACGGCGTCGCCTGCGTCGTCATCAGCATCTCCGAGGGCGAGCTCGACCGCGACGCCCTGCACGAGACCATGGCCCATCCGCTGGAGATGGGCGAGGCGTTGGAACCGGGCGGCAGCGCGTGAGACGCAAGCCGGCGATACGTGCAGCATGGTTCCGTTGCGGTAGTTTCCCGGAATGGAAAATTGGTGAGACGCGCGTCAAAACAGACGCATTGTGATCACCTCTTGATACTAAGATTTTCCGCCCGACGCGCTGGGGGCAGGGCGTCGGGCTTTTGAGGATCATCATTACGAACGACGCGTTGCGCGTCAGACCAGGACCTTGGGCTTCAAGAGGTCGCCGAGCCCGACCCGATGCAACATCTCGGCGCGAACGCGGTCGAGCACGGTGAAGCCGACATCGGCACCGTCCTCCGTGGGATCGATGTGAATGCGAAACGGCCGCTTTCCGAACGGCATTCCGACGACGTTCACCACCGCCTCCGCCACGAGACCTGCGTCCGCATCCGGCGGCACGATCGCCGCGAACGCCTTCTGCACCTGTTCGCCAAATCCATGATAGGGCCCCGCTTCGTATTCCGCGGCGCGCGCGGCGTCGGCCGGACGGCCCGAATGGGCAAAATGATTGGTGCCTGACGTGAACGCGCCGGGCACGATGATCGAGGTCTCGATGCCCCAGCGCGACAGCTCGCGGGCGTATTGGACCGCGATCGCATCCATCGCCGCCTTCGCCGCGAAATAAGGCGCGAGGTAAGGCGGCGTGCCACCGGCGGAGCTGGAAGAGGAAATCCAGACCAGGAGGCCCCGCTTCTGGCGGCGCATATGCGGCAGGACGGCGCGATTGGCACGCTGCGTGCTCAGCACGTTGACGTCATAGAGCTCGGCATATTGCTCCGGCGTGAAGGCCTCCGCCGGGCCGAACACCATGTGGCCGGCATTGTGGATCAGCACATCGATCCGCCCCGCTTCCGCAATCATTTGTGCGACCGCGGCGTCGACCGAGTCCTGCGACTGTACGTCGAGCTCGAGCGCGCGCAGGTCGGCATGGTTCTCGCGCGAGAATGCCGCCATCTGCTCCACGACGGGCGCGTTGCGGGACTTCGTCTGGCGCATCGAGCCGTAGACGACGTGTCCCGCTTTGGCTAGCGCTTCCGCTGTGAGGCGGCCGAAGCCGCTGGAGGCGCCGGTAATCAGAACAACCTTGCTCATGGGATATCTCCATCAATCTCGTCGCTGATGTCGGGTCTGGGAGGCGGAATCAGATGATCCCGCCATTGGCGCGCAGCACCTGGCCGTTGATCCAGCCGCCGTCGGGGCCCGCGAGAAACGCAACCGCAGCAGCGACGTCCGCGGGCTGACCGAGCCGCTCAAGCGGTGCGAGCCTGGTGAGGTGATCGATCACCTCCTTCGGCTTGCCGTCGAGGAACAGCTTTGTTGCGGTCGGGCCCGGCGCTACGGCGTTGACGGTGATGTTGCGGCCGCGCAGCTCCTTCGCCAGCACATGCGTCATCGCCTCGACCGCGGCCTTGGTGGCGGCATAGATGCCGTAGGTCGGATGCAGGAGGCCGGCCTGGCTCGAGGACAGGTTGACGATGCGGCCGCCGTTGCGCAATCGGCGCGCCGCCTCGCGCAGCGTGTTGAAGGTGCCCTTCAGGTTGATGGCGATCTGGCTGTCGAACGTGGCGTCGTCGGTGTCGGCAACCGACGTAAGGCGCATGATGCCGGCATTGTTGACGAGCACGTCGACACCTCCGAACGCGGCGTCCGCCATGTCGAACATGCGCGCCACCGCAGCCGCGTCGCTGACGTCGGCCTGCGCAGTGACCGCCCGGCCGCCGCCCTGCTCGATCTTCCCGGCCAGCGCCTCCGCTTCAGTCGCCCCGCCCGCATAGTTGATGATGACCGTAAAACCGTCGCTGGCGAGCCGTTCGGCGATTGCCGCGCCGATGCCGCGCGAGCTACCGGTGACAACAGCGACTTTTCCGTTTGCGTTGGACATTTGCCTTTCTCCGTATTTCCGAGCCGCGCCCTGCGGCTGACACGGATGGATTTGCCCTTTGCACGGCCGAAGATAATCTGCCATAAACCGGCATCATTGTTCTAAATGAACGAACAATAGTCATGGACCGCCTGGACGCGATGCGGCTGTTCACCCGCGTGGTCGAGCGCCGCAGTTTCACCCAAGCCGCGAACGACATCGGCCTGCCGCGCTCGAGCGCAACGCAGGTGATCCACCAGCTCGAACGCCGGCTCGGCGTGCGGCTGCTTCAGCGCACGACGCGCGTGGTTCGCCCGACACTGGATGGCGAAGCCTATTACCGCCGCTGCCTTGCCATTCTTCAGGACGTGGAAGACGCCGAAGGCGCATTTGCGGGAACGAAGCCGAAGGGCATGCTGCGCATCGAGGTGCAGGGCACGCTGGCGCGGCACTTTTTGATGCCGAACCTGCCGAAGTTCTTTACGGAGTACCCTGAAGTCGAGATATCGATGAGCGAGAGCGATCGCTGGGTCGATCTCGTTCACGAGGGCGTCGATTGCGCGCTGCGCTGGGGCGAGCTTGCCGACAGCGGCCTGGTCGCGCGCAGGCTCGCGGTGCTCAAGCGCATCACCTGCGCGGCGCCGTCGTATCTCAAGCGCTTCGGTCGGCCGAAATCGTTCGCCGACCTTGCGCGCCATCAGGTCGTCGGCCTGCGCCGGTTCACCAGCGGCGAACTCGAGCCGTTGCGGTTCGTCGTCGACGGCAAGCTGCAGGATCTGTCGCTTCCCGCGCCGTTCTCGGTCACGGGGCCCGAGAGCTATATCGCGGCGACAAGGCTTGGGCTCGGGATCGCGCAGATGCCGCGCTTTCACATCGCGGACGATCTCGCACGCGGGAGCCTGGTCGCCCTGCTTCCAGACAGTCCACCACCGTCGGCGCCGGTCTCGCTGATGTACGCCCAGAACCGCCAGCTCACCCCGCGCGTGCGCGCCTTCAGCGACTGGCTGGCGCAGGAGTTTCGCAAGGCCGGCTCATGACGTCCGCGCCGTACCGGTCGCGGGCTCTCCGCGGGCGAGAGCCGCAAGGTGATTGACGAGATCGAGTCGGCGCGCGACCCCTATCGCCTGCAAGAACGTCTCATCGTGACTGACGACGAGCAGCGCGCCGTCATAGGCCCTCAATCCTGCTTCGACGGCTTCGATGGACTCGATGTCCAAATGATTGGTCGGCTCGTCCAGGATCAGCAGGGACGGCGGCGTCGGCCCGCCCAACACACAAGCGAGGCCAGCACGAAACAGCTGCCCACCGCTCAGGCTCCCGGCGATCTGCAAGGCCGCATCGGCGCGAAACATGAACCGAGCCAGGGCGGCATGGCAGGCATTCAAGTCCGCCTTCGGATTGAGCCGTTTGAAATTCTCCAGGATAGAGATCGAAGGATCGAGCAGACTGACCTTCTGGTCGAACAGCGCGAAGTCCGGCCCGACCCGCAGGCTACCCGAAAGAGGACGTAGCTCGCCTGCGATGAGTTTCAGCAGCGTCGTCTTGCCGGAGCCGTTGGGCCCGACCAGCGCGACACGTTCCGGCCCGACGATGGTGAACGATAGATCGCGCAAGACCGGCCGTTCCGGCTGATAGCCGGCACTGACCCGGTCGAGCCAAAGCACTTCCCTGCCCGCCGGCAGATGAGTCACGGGCAATTTGACGGACAGCGGCTGAAGGATCTCGATGCGCCGGCTCGCCGTGTCGACGACGTCGAGCGCTTCCGCGCGCCGCCGCTCGGCCATCTGCGCGTGCTTTCCGCCGGTGTCCTCGCTGCGATCCTTGCGCGCGCCGGCCAGGATGCGCGGCATGTCGCCCTTGGCGCGCTTCTTCCTGCCGCCACTGTCCTTGCGCGCCTTCCGCTCCGCGGCCTCCTGCGCCCGTCGGTCGACCTCGGACAGATGCTTCTCCGCATGTGCCAGGTCGCGCCTGACAGCAGCGAGTTCGACGGCCTTCTGGTCCCGGTAGCTGCTCCAGTTGCCACCGTATCGCGTTGCGCCGAGCGACGTCAGCTCGACGATGGCGTCCATGGTCTCGAGCAGGCTCCGGTCGTGGCTGACGACGATAGCGCCACCGCGCCAGGCCGCCAGGAGATCGATGACGGCGTCGCGCCCGTCCCGATCGAGATTGTTAGTGGGTTCGTCCAGAAGCAGGAAATCCGGTTCTGCGAAGATCAGCGCGGCAAGACGAAGCCTCGTCACCTGCCCGCCCGACAAGCGGTCCAGCTCGATGTCGGGAGCGAGATCGAACCCGACGCGGGCAAGGGCGGATGCAAGCCGCGCTTCAAGGGTCCAGTCGACCTCGGCGATTTCGTCGGCGGAAGCATCGCCGCGCTCTGCACGGCGAAGCAGCTCCAGCGCCTGCCGTGCGCCGAACAGGTCGATCACCGTCGCGCCCACTGGGAGTTGAACCTCCTGGCGCAGCAGGCCGATGGTTCCGTTGATCAGGACGCGACCGGACTGCGGAAGATGTTCACCCGAGATCGATGCAAGCAGCGTCGTCTTTCCGACGCCGTTGCGGCCAACGAGGCCGGTTCGCTCGGCCGCGAATGTCAGGTCAATGTCGGAGAAAAGAGTACGGCCGTCAGGCGTGGACAGCGACAGGCGTGACAGGATGATCGAAGCAGGCATGGTATTCCCCGTGAGCAAGGCAGGTCAGCTTTGCGGTCGGGGTAAAATCCATGGCTGCGAATTCCTGATTGAGACCCCGCTCATAGTCCGGCCGAGGGGCGAGATCAAGGCGCATTCTGAACGACGCCATCAACGCCTCACGAACCTGTTGTTGGACGCCTCGAAGGGGACGCGGTAAAGGCCGAAAAAATCATCGTGTCTCATTGAAGAGGCCATCTCGTGCGCGGCCGGCCGAACAACGCCCTCGCCCAACTGCTTCAGCAAGCCTTCATGGCGTTGCAGGCAAAGCAGTTCGACATCGCAAGGCAGCTTGCAACCAAAGCTCTGAAATCAAATCGCACGGACCGGAACGGGTTGATGATTTTGGCTCACGCCCTGCTCGGCCAGAATCGCGCGGACGACGCGATCGCGCCGCTCGAGAGGGCTGCGCGTCGCGGCAACGATCCGGAAATCGAGACGCTGCTTGGCCACGCGCTGTGCCGAGCCCAACGCGTGGCCGACGGGATCGGACAATTACGTCGGACCGCTGCGCGCCGCCCGCCCTACCTGCCCGCATTCCAGGAGCTCGCGGGCCAGCTTGCAAAGGCCGGACAGCTCGACGAGGCGATCAAGGCCATCGAGGATGCCCTTGCCTTGTCCCCCTCAAGCGTCGATTTGAAACTCGATCTTGGTCGCCTGTCCCTTCAGAACAACGATCGCGCGAAAGCGCGCGCCGTCCTGACGGCCGCGCGCGACGCAGCACCCGGACGACCCGACGTTCTGGCAGAGCTTGCGAGGGCCACACTGCTCGACGGTGACTACGCGGAAGCCGCCGAGATCTACCGTCACGTGCTTGCGCAGCGTCCGGACGATATCCTGTCCCGTGCCAATCGCGCGATCTGCCTGATGGAGATAGGCAAGCGCGATTGCGGCGAGGCCGCGCTGCGCAACGTGCTTCGCGGGCGGCCTCACATGCTGGGCCGCGCAGCCTTTGCGCTTGCCAGCACCCCGCATGGGCGTTTCTTCTTCCGCCCGACTGCCGCGGCAAGATTCTTCGAGCGCGAACCGACTTGAGCGCGGCTAGGCCCTGAACTTCCGCCGGTACAAGCCGGGCTCACGTCTCAACTCGGCGCGCAACGCCTGAACCTGCTGGGTGTCTTCCGTCGTGAAAGACGAGGTTTGCGTGGTCCAGTCCTCCCGCTTCACCGGAATGCACTGCACGATCGGCGTGCCCCTGGCCAGGACGCCGCGGAAGTTCGTGTCGTGCCAATGCGCCGGAAAGTGGATCCATGCATCCTTGTAGCGATCGCAATCGACGAGGCCGCTGAGCGTGGTGAACGGAAGATCGAAGCGATTGACCGGATGCGTGAAGAACAGCGCGTAGCCGTCCGGCGCTTCGATGGTCCAGAGATTGTGGAACTTGATGACGAAGCGATCCGCTTCGAACAGGGGCGTTCCGGTCACCTGACCGGGATCATGGAAGCTGATCGGCGAGCGCGGAAATTCGGTTTCTCCGCCCGGCGGAATGTCGTTGTCCCAGATGATCTCGCCGTCCTCGACCCGAAGGTCGCAGATCAGCGGAATCAGAAACCCGCACGTCATCGCATCGACGAAGGGCGGGCAGCGCTTGATGGTCTGTTCGTCCTGCTGGTTGAGGGCACTGAAGGCCGTGGTCGGCATTGCCTTGAGCCAGTCGGGAACACCTTGGCTCGCCGGCACAGGCGGTGGCAACAGGCCTTCGAGTTCTTTGGGACAGCGAAATCGGAGCGTGAGTTTGTTGTTATTGTTTTGCAAGGACATTGGGCATTCCAGCCATATCCTTTGCCGATAAACGGAATCGGTCGTGAGTTGAAATCACAGCCGCGTGTTCCGCAGATTACAACTTCTTCATGTTTCGATCGGCTGTTCTCCACCGCGCCGGTACCGGCGCGGCGGCGAGATGAAAGAGACCATCAGCCCTTGAGCGCGGTCACCACCACCTCGATCAAAGCGCCGCCGCCGAGATCGGCAACACCGACTGTGGCGCGGGTCGGCAGATTTTCGCCGAAGAATTCGGTCCAGGCCGCGTCCATTTCCTTCTTCTTGGAAAGATCGGTGACGAAGATTGACGCGCTGACGACGCGCGAGGCGTCGGTGCCGGCCTCCTTCAGATAGCCGGCGATCTTGCCGAGAATATTGCGGGTCTGCTCGCCCATCGAGACGCTGGTGTCGTCGGCGATGGCGCCGCCGACGAAGACGAAGCCGTTGGCTTCGACTGCGCGGTGCATGATGGGCGTACGGATGCTGCGGGTGATGCTCATGATGTCCTCTTCTTAGAGCGCGGAAGGATGGAAGCGGTCGATGCCGAGATCGCTGACGCGGGTCTGGGTGCCGCCGTTCACGATCAGCTCTGCCATCACGGCGCCGGCGCCGGGCCCGAGCTGGAAACCGTGCAGCGAGAAGCCGAACTGGTGATAGAGGCCCTTGTGGCGGGCGCTCGGCCCGAACACGGGCAGATCGTCCTTCATCTTGGCCTCGATGCCGGCCCAGGCCCGCACGATCGTCGCGCTCCGCATCACCGGAAACAGTTCGAACACGGTGCGCGCGCTGATCGCGAGGCTCTTCCAGTCCAGCACGGTCTCGTTGCGGTCCTGGTATGGCGTTGCCAGATGGCCGCCGCCGATCAGCACGGTGCCGTTCTTGAATTGCTTGAAGGAGAGCTTGCGGCCGCGCAGGATCACGACGGGATCGATGAAATGCGGCACGCGCGAGGTGATCATCAGCATCGGCGCCACGGTCTCGACCGGGACCGGCTCGCCGAGCGCCGCGGCGATTTTCCCCGCCCAGGCGCCGGCGGCGTTGACGAGTACCGGCGCAGCGTAGCTCTCAGTGCCAACATCGACGTGCCACAGCCCGCCGTTCTGCCGGACGTTGGTGGCGGCGACGCCCTCCAGAACGGTCGCGCCGAGCTGCTCCGCCTTGCGCCGGAATGCCGTCGTCGTCTGCGCCGGATTGGCCGCACCGTCGCGGCGCGACACCACGCCGCCGGGACAGGTGTCCGCCACGGCAGGCACGAGCCGGCGCAACTCGGCCGCGTCGATCAGCTCCTCATGCGTGAAGCCGAGCCCATTCAGCTCGGCGACGCGCGCGCGGTAGCTCGCGAGCTCGTCCTCGTTCTCCGCGACCAGGACCTGGCCGTGGCTCTCGAAGCTGCAATCGTCGTCGACGAGCTCGGTGATCTTTTCCCAGATCCCCATCGAGCGGATCGACAGCGGAATCTCGGGAATGTGCCGCGCGAGCTGGCGGACGCCGCCGGCATTGACGCCCGAGGCATGCCGGCCGGCATAGTCCTTCTCGATCAGCACCGGCTTCACGCCGGCGAGGCACAGATGCAGCGCGGTCGAGCATCCGTGGATGCCGCCGCCGACGACGATCGCATCCACCCTTTTTGTCATCCGCGCACCACCGCCTTGACGTCGTCCTCGCTCTTCGGAACGGCGGCAAGCTCGGCGAGCGTGATCGGCTTGACCGGCGCGCGCAGCCGGTAATAACCGATCTCCTGCGGGCTCTTAGCCCGAGCCTGCGCCATCAGCTCGGTGACAGTGAGGCCGCAGAGCCGGCCCTGGCACGGCCCCATGCCGGTGCGGCGATAGGCCTTGAGCTGGTTCGGCCCGGTCGCGCCGATCGCGACCGCGTCGAGAATGTCCTTCGCCGTTACCTCTTCGCAGCGGCAGACGATGGTGTCGCCTGCGGGAATGCGGAACTGCTTCGCAGGTCGAAACAGCGTGTCGAGAAAGGCGCGGCCACGCTCCGCCTTGGCGAGATCGGTGCGCAGCGTCGCCATCGGCGCAAGCTTGGCGGCAGCCGCGGGCGCCAGCGCTTCCACCGCTGCGCGCGCCGCGATGCGGCCGCGCACCACGGCGGCTGTCGCGCCGCCGATGCCGGCGCCATCGCCGGCGATGGCGATGCCGGCGACCGACGAGGTGCCGCTCGCATCGAGCACCGGTGACCAGCACAGTTGCAGCTCGTCCCAGCGATGCTCGACGCCAGCCGCCATCGCGAGATTGACGTTGGGCACGACGCCCTGGTGCAGGAGCAGCAGGTCCGCAGGGATGGTTTCGCGCTTGCCGCCGGCGACATAGCTCACGCTGGCGAGCTGGCCGTCACCGGCTGCGGCAAGCTCGGTGACGCCGGATATGACCTGAACTTTCGCCCGCACCTCGCGCATCATCGACAGGCCTTTGGCGAAATAGGGCGAGGTCAGGAAGGCCAAGGCATGAGGCAGCGCGGCGAAGTAATTGCCCCGCTCGGTGGTGTCGAGGATGTGGTCGATGCGGCCGCCGAGGCGCAGGATCTGCGCGGCCAGCAGCCAGAGCAGCGGCCCCTGCCCTGCGATCACCGTACGCCCGTCCGGCACCAGGCCCGACGATTTCAGCATGGTCTGCGCGGCGCCTGCGGTCATCACGCCCGGCAACGTCCAGCCGGGAATCGGAAACGGCCGCTCCAGCGCGCCGGTCGCAAGGATGACGCGACGCGCCCTAGCGAACGCCGAGGCGCTGCCGATGGAGACGCCGATCTCGAGGTTGCGGTCGAGGCTCCAGACCGTGGCACGCTGGATAACTTCCGCGCTGCTCGCGCGCAGCGCCTGCACGAGGTCGGCGCCCATCCAATAGTCGGCGCCGAGCTGAGCGCGCTCGGTCACGGGTGTCGAAGCGATGGCGCGAAACACCTGGCCGCCGGGGCCGATGTTCTCGTCGAGCAGCAGCGTCGACAGGCCGGCCTCGGCTGATGTCGCAGCGGCGGCAAGCCCGGCGGGGCCGGCCCCGATCACCACGACGTCGTAGGCTTCGCGCTTGGGAGCCATGGTCATTTTCCGATCTCCCGCTTGCCCTTCTGGATCTCGATCTGCATGCCCTCGGCCACGGGCACGAGGCAGCCCTGGCGGTTGCCAACGCCGTCGATGGTGACGAGGCAGTCGAAGCACACGCCCATCATGCAATAGGGCAGACGCGGCGCGCCGCTCACCGCGGTCGAGCGGCGCACATCGCGGCCGGAGGCCAGCAGCGCGGCGGAGACGGTGTCGCCCTGCCGCGCCGCAACGGCAACGCCGTCAACGAAGATCTCGACTTGCGGTCGCTTGTCCAATTCGGATCGTTTGAACATGGGGATGCCTCTTGGCTCCTTCCTTGGAATCTCTAGTAGCCGCTGTTGTTGGCTGCGCCGCTTCCGCCGAAGCGGCTGGCCGAGAAGGCGCCGACCAGCTCCGGCTCAAGCGCGCCCTGCGCAACCATGCGCGCGATCTCGAAGGCGTGGTTGGAGGCGAGCGTCACGCCGGAATGGCAGCAGGCGACGAAGGCGCCCGGATGGGTCTCCGACTGATCGTAGATCGGAAAGCCGTCCTGCGGCATGACGCGGATGCCGGCCCAGCTCCTCACCACGTTGAGCCGCGCCAGATGCGGGAACATCCGCTGAGCGCGATCGGCCATCACTGCGCTGATCGAATGCTTCAGCGTGCGATCGTCGACCTCGTCTTCCTTGCTGTCGCCGATCATCACCGTGCCCTCGTCGGTCTGCCGGATCGTGGTCAGCGGATGTGGCAGGAACGGCATGGTGCGCTCGGTCACCACGATCTGTCCGCGGGTCGGGCCCATCGGCGCGTAGAGGCCGACCATCGGCGCCAGCGTCTGGTTGGCATTGCCGGCGGCGAGCACGACCTTGGCGGCGCGAAGCTCGCCCTTCGGCGTCGTCAGGCGGAATTCGCCGCCGCTCTTGGTGATAGCCGACACCGGGCGCTCCGGAAAATAGTCGATGCCGAACACCTTGAAGCCCGTGTGAAACGCGCGAAACGTGCGCAGCGAATTGACGTGGCCGTCGAGCGGACAGTAGCTGCCTCCGGAGACTTCCGGACCGATCAGCGGCAACGCCTTCTTCACCTCGGATGCCGGGAGCATCTCCATCCTGTAGTCGGCCGCACCGGCCTGGTTGTGCATGCGCTTGACCAGCTCGGTACGCTGGCCGAACTCATCCTCGCCGAGCGTCAGATGAAAGCCGCCATTCTGCTGAAGGCTGACGTCGAGACCGGTCTGTTGCTTCAATTCGGAAGCGAGCCGGCTCCACGCCTCCGACGCCCGCACGGTCCACACCGTATAGGCGGGCATGCCGAGCCCTTTGCTCTGGACCCAGACCAACGCAAAATTGGCGCGCGAGGCGCGCTTGGTGATGTCGCCCTCGTCGAGCACGGCGACGGACTTCCCGAGCCGGCCGAGGCCCCAGGCAATGGCGGAGCCGAGCAGTCCGCCGCCGACGACGGCGACGTCGTATTCTCCTGACATGAGTTCTCCTATCGTCCCGTATCGCCCTTGCCGGCGAGCACGCGGTCGAGCCCGTAGAAGCGGTCGAGCAGAATGAGGGCGGTCATGGTGATCGCGATCACGCAGGCCGAGACCGACGTCACCAGCGGATCGATGTTGTCCTGGATGTAGAGGAACATGCGCACCGGCAGCGTCTCGGTGCCGGGCGCAGCGAGAAAGACGGTCATGGTCAGATCGTCGAAAGACTGGATGAAGGCGAGCGCCCAGCCGCTGATGACGCCGGGCAGGATCAGCGGCAGCGTCACCCGGCGGAACAGCGTCCAGCCGCCGGCACCGAGCGAGACTGCCGCCATCTCGACCGAGAGGTCCATGCCGGTCGCCGCCGCAAGCGTCAGCCGCAGCGCAAACGGAAACACGATGATGACATGAGCGATGATCAGCGCAGCAAAGCTGCCACCCAATCCGGCAGAGGTGAAGAAGCGGAGGAAGGCGATGCCGAGCACGACATGCGGGATCATCAGCGGCGACAGGAACAGCGCCGCGAGCGCGTCGCGGCCGCGAAACCTGTAGCGTGCGATCGACAGCGCCGCCGGCACCGCGAACATTAGCGCCACGAAGGAGGACAGCGCGCCGAGCCCAAGGCTGACCCAGAAAGCGTGGATGAATTCGGGATAGTTCGCAATCGTCCTGAACCAGCGCAGCGAGAAGCCGTTGGTCGGCAGCGACAGGTAGCCCTCGGGCGTGAAGGCGACGAGGCAGACCACGAGGATCGGCGCCACCATGATGATGACGAAGATGACGTGGAAGATCAGCGCGAGCGGGCCGTTCCGTCTCATCGGAACACCTCCGCATAGCGCCGCTCGATCAGCGCATTGCTGCCGACGACGATCAGTATCAGCGCAACCAGCAAGAGCGTGGCGACCGCCGCACCGAGCGGCCAGTTCAGCGTATTGAGGAACTCGTCATAGGCGAGCGTCGCAGCGACCTTGAGCCGGCGGCCGCCGATGATCGCGGGCGTCGCAAAGGCGCTGGCCGAGAGCGAGAACACGATGATCGCGCCCGACAGCACGCCCGGCATGATCTGCGGCATGATGATGCGGCGGATGATGGTCACGGGGCCCGCGCCGAGCGACATCGCGGCATTCTCGATCTGGGGATCGAGGCGCTGCAGCGCAGCCCATACCGAGAGCACCATGAACGGCATCATCACATGCGCGAGCGCGACGACCATGCCGGTCTCGGTGAACATGAAGGGAATGGGTGCGCGGATCACCCCAAGCGACATCAGGAGCTTGTTGACGAGGCCATTGTTGCCGCCGAACAGCAGCGCCCAGCCGAGCGTGCGCGCGACCACGGAGATCAGCAGCGGCCCGAGGATGACGAGCAGGAAAAAGCTCTTCCAGCGTCCGCTCATGCGGTTGAGGATATAGGCTTCGGGCGCACCTAGCACTGCGGTGAGCAGCGTGGTCAGGATCGCGATGCGAAAGGTTCGCCAGAACATCTCGGCGTAATAGGGATCGGTCGCGATCTCGTGCCAGTTCTTCAGGATGAAGACCGGCTCGATGCCCTTGTACTGGCCCCAGTCATGGAACGACAGCATCACGGTCATCGCGAGCGGGATCAGGAGCACGCCGACGAACAGCAACAGGGCGGGTGCCGTCAGCGCCCAGGGCGTGCGCGGACCGCGCTCCCGCGCGGCGCTTTGTGGCGCGGTGTCGGCGACCGCAGTCATGCGGGAGCTCCAGCACGCACGCTCATGTCCTCGGGCCTCCAGGCTAGACGGACCGTTTCGCCTTCGGCCGGCTGCGTCTGGCCGTCGTTCTGGCGGATCACGATCGCCGGGCCGCATTCGCTCTCACACTGGAACAGCCAGTGATTGCCCTGGAAGATGCGGGTGACGATTTTCGCGGCGAGACCGGCATCGCCAAAGCCGATCCTCTCGGGACGGACACTGACGGTCACGGGACCGCTAAACCCAGCCGGCGCCGGAGCACTCCAGGAGCCCGCGACCAGCCGCGCGGGTGCGCTGGTCCGATCGATCGTCGCGGCAAAGTCATTGGTCTTGCCGAGGAACTGCGAGACGAAGGCCGAGGCCGGCCGCTCATAGGTCTCCTCCGGCGTGCCGATCTGCTCGATGCGGCCCTGGCTCATCACCACGATCCGGTCCGACAGCGACATCGCCTCGTTCTGGTCGTGAGTAACCAGGATCGTGGTGGTGCCGATCGTACGCTGGATCTGGCGCAGCTCGATCTGCATGTCCTCGCGCAGCTTGGCGTCGAGGTTGGACAGCGGCTCGTCGAGCAGGAGCACGCTCGGCTTGATCACCAGCGCACGGGCGAGCGCCACGCGCTGCTGCTGGCCGCCGGACATGCGGCGCGGATGGCGGTCCTCATAACCGGCAAGACCGACCATCGCGAGCGCGGCGCGGACGCGCTCGGCCCGCTCGGCGCGCGGCACGTTCCGCATCTCCAGACCAAAGGCGACGTTTTCCGCCGCGCTCATGTGCGGAAACAGCGCATAGCTCTGGAACACGATGCCGAGCCCGCGCTTGGCCGGATGGATCGCGGTCAGGTCCTTGCCCTCCAGGCGGATCGCGCCGCGCGTGGGATCGAGGAAGCCAGCGATCATCTGAAGGGTCGTGGTCTTGCCGCAGCCCGAGGGGCCAAGGAAGGAGATGAACTCCCCCTTGCCGACGGCGAGACTGAAGTCGTCGACGACAGTCTGCGCGCCGAACTGCTTGGCGACCCGATCGAGCTCGAGATAGGCCATGGCACGGTCTCCGGTGCGGGCGATCAGATCAGCGCTCGACCTCGCGGTTCCAGCGCTTGGTCCACTCCTCGCGCTTCTCGTTGATGACCGTCCAGTCCGGATTATAGAGTTTTGCCGCGCGCTCGCCGATCGGCGCCATCTTGCCGAGCTCCGGCGGCACCACGAGCGATTTCAGCACCGGGCCGTAGCCGTAGTCCTTCAGCATCACGAGCTGGATTTTCGGGTCGAGCAGCATCTTGACGAAGCTTACCGCAAGGGGCGAGGCGTTGGGCTTGGTGATCGGACAGGCCGTCGTCAGCAGCGTCGCGGCACCTTCCTTCGGGTAGACGAAGTCGACGGGGAAGCCAGTGTTGGCAAAGCTCTGCACGCGGCCCGTGCCCCACACCGCGATGACGGCCTGGCCGGACTGGAACAGCTCGGTCATCTTGCCGGGTGACGGCTCGTAAGCGAGCACGTTCAGATTGATGTCGTTCTTGAAGATCTTGAAGCCGGTCTCGACATTGGACTCGCCGCCACCGTTCATCTTCGACAGCATCACCAGCGCCTCGAGGCCGTAGGTGTTGTTGATCGGCGGGATGACGAGCTGCTTTGCGTATTTCGGATCCTTCAGATCGTTCCAGGAGGTCGGCGGCGCCCAGCCTTTCTCCGCAAACACCTTGGTGTTGTACATCAGGCCGGTCGCGACGATGCCGATCGCCACGGCACGATCGTCCTTGAAGCGGGCGGTGTCGTAGAGATCGGCCGGCAGGCCGTCGAGCTTGCCGCAAAAGCCGAGCTGGATCGCCTGGTACATCGGACCGTCATCGACGATCGCGACATCGATTTGCTGGTTGCCCTTCTGCGCCTGAAGCTTTGCCAGCGTGTCGGTGGAGTTGCCGGCGACGTATTCGACCTTGACCCCGTTCTCCTTCTCGAAAGTGGGGATCACCTCGTCGCGAATCGTCTTCTCGAACGAGCCGCCGTAGCCGGCGACATAGAGCGTCTTTTGCTGGGCCGAGGCAACCGACGGGACCGCGGCGAGCGCCGCGATGCTGACCGCTGTCAGAAGGCTGAGAGTCTTCATAAGGACCAATCTCCAATTCCGGGATGAGGGACGTGTCGACGATCAGACGGCCGAAGTGCACCCGCGTTCCCCTCGGCGCAAATTCCCATCCGAGCAGGGCTCCGGCCCCTGCTCACCGGGTTTTGGCGGCGATCGAGGGATTTTGGCCCCGATCTGCCGGAAAAACGGGCTGTCTCCAGCGCTGATGAAAAAGATCGCAGAGCTATACTTCCACCGTCCAATGAATAATGGCACCCTCTGCATGCCAAAATGTTATGAAGAGTTTAAGGGATGGCGCGGATCAATTCGCGGCAGGTAGAGGCCTTCCGCGCGATGATGCTGACCGGCAGCGTGACCGAGGCGGCGAAGCTGATGGCGGTGACGCAGCCGGCGGTCAGCCGGTTGCTGCGAGACTTCCAGGCGCTGTTGAAGATGGAGCTGTTCGAGCGGCGCGGCACCGGGCTTGTGCCGACTGCGGCAGCGACGGCGCTCTATACCGAGGTCGAGCGCTCCTTCGTCGGCCTCGAGCGTATCACCGCGGCGGCCGAAGAGATCCGCGGCCGCCGCACCGGCTCGCTGCGGATCGCAGCACTTCCGGCGCTGTCGAACGGCTACCTGCCGCGGCTCGCCGGTCACTTCCTGAAAGAGCGGCCCAACCTCAACCTCTCCTTCTTCGGCGTGATCTCGCCGATCGTGGTCGACTGGGTGCTCAATAACCAATGCGACGTTGGCTTCGCCGAGGTGCCGATTGCCCATTCCGGCCTGCCGAGCCTGCGGCTACCAGGACTGGCGCGCGTCGCGGTGCTGCCGACCGGACATCGCCTCGCGGAAAAGGAAGTGCTGGAGCCACGTGATTTCGAAGGCGAGACCTTCATCTCGCTGTCGGCGGGGTCGGCGAGCCGGCATCTCGTCGACCAGGTCTTTCACCGCAGCGACGTCCACCGCGTGCTCCGGGTGGAGACCGCGCTGTCGGAGATCATGTGCGGCATGGTGTCGTCGGGGCTCGGGGTCGCGATCTGCGATCCCTTCACCGCGCAGGAATTTTCAACCCGCGGCGTCGTCGTGCGCCGCTTTCTGCCGCGCATCGACTTCGAATTCTCAGCCGTCCTTCCCGCGCAGCGCAGCCCCTCGCCAGTGGCGCTGGATCTGGTCGAGACCGTGCGCAAGGCGCTCGCCGAATTCGACAAGGCTGCCCCTCACCCCACCCTCTCCCCGTAAGAGCGGGGAGAGGGAGTGAGGGAGCGGCGCGTCCCTCACTTAAGAAGCCCGCTCAGAACGCACATGTGTTGGCGTGTCTCAGCCTCTCCCCGCTCTTTCGCGGGGAGAGGTAGGATCGCGTAAGCGATCCGGGTGAGGGGCAGAGCACTGTGTTGCCACGAGCAAACGCCTATCCGACTCGCAACGCCAAATACGGTGAGGCCGTCAGCCGTTGAACGCGGCCTGCGCCTCGGGCAGGTCCCAGATCTTGCCGATCGCAGCGGTGCCGGCCGCCGTGATTGCCGCTTCGTCAGCGCCGAGATAGCGGCCGGCATCGACCAGCATACGGCCGTCGACCATGACCTGATCGATGTTGGCGCGGTTGGCGAGCGCGACCAGCGCGCGGCGCGGGTCGAACAGCGGCTGAAGATGCGGATGGGTGAGATCGACGACAGTGAGATCCGCGGTCGCGCCCGGCTCGATCCTGCCGAGATCTGGCCGCTTGATGACGTCGGCGGCGACAGCCGTGTTTGCCTCGATCAGTTCGGGCGAATTCGCGACATCGGCGCGCTGCGACGCGGTCTTGGAGATGAGCGAGGCAGCATTGAGCTCGCCGAGCAGGTCCATGTTGTAGCCGTCGGTGCCGACCACGGTGCGCACGCCGTGGCCTGCGAACCGGCTGAACGCGGCGGTGATGCCGGCACGCGCGAACACGCGCGGGCAGTTCAGCACCGTCGCGCCGCGCGCCGCCATCAGCTTCAGATCGTCGTCGGTGCTGGAAATGCAGTGCGCGGCGAGCAGGTCCGGCGCGAGCAGGCCAAGCCAGTCCAGATATTGCGCCGGTGTGCGGCCGCCATAGCGTTTGCCGATGGTCTCGACCTCGGCGCGGCTCTGCGCCAGATGCGTCGTGATGGGCACGCCGAGCTCGCGCGCCCGCGCGGCACAGGCTTTCAGCAGATCGGGACCGCAGGTATCGGTCGCATGCGGACTCATCGCAAGGCCAATGCGTCCGTCGCCGCGATTGTTCCAGCGCTGATAGAGCGCATCCCACGTTGCCATGTCGGCCGTGCCGTCGTCGCCGGCATAGCGCACCACGCCGTCGGGACCCGCCTTGGCGTCCGAGGTGGAGAAGAGATATGGCGCACCGTAGAAGCGGATGCCCATCTCTTCCGCCGCGTCGAACATCTCGGGGATCGAATTGCGGAACGGCTCCATCACCGTGGTGGCGCCCCCCTTCAAAAGCTGGAGGATGCCGAGCCGCGCGACGGCCATGCGCTCCTCCGCCGACAGCAGATCGGCGCCGCGCTTGGTCAGGGGCAAGAGCACCGTGTAGACGATGCTCTGGTTGTTGCGGCGGCCGTTGCCGTCCTCGGTGTGGCTGCGCGCCACCGCCTCGCTGAAGCAGTGATTGTGCAGGTTCAACAGGCCCGGCAGGACGAAGCGGCCGGGGCGGTCATGCACGTAATCCGCGCGCGGCTTGTCGCGCGTAACGGCAGCGATCCTCTTGCCTTCGACCAGAACCCAGTGGTCGCGCAAGACATCCTGCGCGCCGTCCTTGCGTGACAGCACATAGCTGCCGAAGATTGCGATCGTGCTCATGCGGGGCGTACGTTCCAGAAGACGGCGGTGCCGTCGAGAATGCCGGTGATGGATTTGCGATGGGCGGTCGGCTGCTTGTACAGGCCGATCGGGATATAGGGAATTTCCTCGAACGCGACGGCCTGGATCTGGCGGCAGATGCGCTGCTGCTCGGCGAGCTCGGAGGCCGCCAGCCACTCGCTGCGCAGGCCGCCCATCTTCTCGCTCGCATACCAGCCGGCGACCTTGCCCTCACCGCGCAGATTGGTGTTGCCGGCCGGGTTGAGCCAGTCGATGCCCTGCCAGTTGCCGACCGCCGCGCTCCAGCCGCCCTGTCCGATCGGATCCTTCTTGAGCTGGCGCTGCAGCACGACGGCGAAATCGAGCCCGGCATATTCGACGTTCATGCCTGCTTTGCGCAGGCTGTCGACGGCGATCTCGCCGAGCGGCTTCTGCGCCAGTGAGTTGGTCGGGACGAGCACCACGATCTTCTCGCCATTGTAGCCGGCCGCCTTCAGATCGGCCTTGACCTTGGCGTAGTCGCGCGGACCGCGGAACACGTCGAGCCCGACCTCGCTCGCCATCGGCGTGCCGGGCGCGAAGAAGCCGATCGGCGACACCTGGAACGCTGGATCGGTGCCGGCAACCGCGGTCATGAAAGCGGATTGATCAATCGCGCCTAACAGCGCGCGGCGAATGGCGGGATTGTCGAACGGCGGCTGGAGATGATTGAGGCGCAGCATGCAGGCGTAACCTCGGGGATCGAGGATCCGCGTCTCTATGTCGCCGGCGGCCTTGATCACCGGCAAGAGATCATGCGGCGTCGTTTCCTGCCAGTCCTGCTCGCCGGTCTGGAGCGCCGCGACACCGGTGCCGGCATCGGGCGTGGTGGTCCAGACCACGCGATCGTAATGCACGATCTTTGGCCCCGCCGTCCAGTCGGGCTTGCCGTCGGTGCGCGGTTGGTAGCGCTCGAAGCGGGCATAGGCGTTGCGCGCGCCCTGCACGCGTTCGTCGGCGAGATAGCGGAACGGGCCGCTGCCGATCACTTCGGTCAGCGGCTTGAACGGATCCTGGCTCGCCAGCCGCTCCGGCATCATGAAGCAAGCGTTGATCGCGGCCTTGCCGAGCGCCTGCGGCAAGAGCGGGAACGGACGCTTGAGACGGAAGCGGATAGTGCGGTCGTCAGCAGCCGACAGTTCGTCGGTTGCCTCCATCAACTCACCGCCAAAGCCGTCGCGCGCCGCCCAGCGGCGGATGCTCGCGACGCAGTCGCGGGCGAGCACGCGCTCGCCATCGTGCCAGAACAGGCCGTCGCGAAGGGTGAGGTCCCACTGAAGCCCGTCATTGGAGATGACATGCCCCGACAACATCTGCGGCGAGACCTGGAGTGACGAGTTCATGCCATAGAGCGTGTCGTAGACCATGAAGCCGTGGTTTCGCGATACCTGCGCGGTCGAGTAGATCGGATCGACGAAGGCGAGATCGATCACCGGAATGAACCGCAGGGTGGTCTGTTCCTCGGCGCGCAGGATCCCCGGCAGCGACAGGGCCGGCGCGGCGGCCGCGGCTTTGAGCAGGGAGCGGCGGGAGATCGGCATTGAACAAACTCCTAGGACGCGAAGCGGGCAAGGCGGCCGATCGGTGTGCCCAGCACCTCGTCCTCGCGCATGATGGTGTGGCCGCGGATGATGGTGGCCATCGGCCAGCCGGTGATCTTCTTGCCGGCGAAGGGCGTCCAGCCGCAGGGCGAGACGATCCAGGACTCTTCGATTGTGCGCTTCGCCTTCATGTCGACCAAGGTGAAGTCGGCATCGTAGCCGGCCGCCAATCGCCCCTTGCCGACGAGACCGTAGACGCGCGCGGGACCCGCCGCCATGAGATCGACGAGACGCGACAGCGACAACCGGCCGGCATTGACATGATCGAGCATCACGGGGACGAGCGTCTGCACGCCGGTGAGGCCGGCCGGGCAATCCGGCCAGGGCAGCTCCTTGGCCGCGCGCGAATGCGGGGCGTGATCGCTGCCGATGGTATCGACGATGCCGTCGCACACCGCGGCCCAGCTTGCCTCGTGGTGACGTGGCCCACGAATCGGCGGGTTCATCACGCCAAATCCCTTGAGCGTGTCGTAACACTCCGGCGCGACTTGCGTCAGGTGATTGACCAGCACCTCGACGGTTGCAACATCGCGATAGTCGCGCAGATAGTTCAGCTCTTCCGCCGTGGAAACGTGGAGGATGTGTGCGGGACGTCCGGTCTTGCGCGCCAGCGCCATCAGGCGGCGGGTGCCAAGGAAGGCGCATTCCTCGTCGCGCCATTCCATGTGGGAGCGATGCGGCATGCCGCGCGAAAACATCGGCTTGCGGGCCTGGAGACGGTATTCGTCCTCGCTGTGGAAGGCGATGCGGCGGCGGCCGGCACGCATGACCTTTTCGAGATGCTCGTCGTCCTCGACCAGCAGCGATGCGGTCGAGGAGCCCGCGAAGACCTTGATCGCGCAAACGCCGCTCTCGCTCTCGAGATGTGCGAGCTCGCCGATATTGGTCTTGGCCCCGGCGATGTAGAGGCCGATGTCGCAAAAACTCTGCTCTTCGGCAAAGCCGCGCTTCCAGTCGAGCCGTTCCTGGTCGGCTATCGGCGGGTTGGTGTTGGGCATGTCGAACAGCGTGGCAATGCCGCCGAGCACGGCGGCACGCGTGCCGGTGCTCAGTGTCTCCACCGCGGGATCGCCGGGATCACGCAGATGGACATGGCTGTCGATCAGGCCGGGCAGGACATGGAGGCCGCTGGCGTCAATCACCTGATCGGCCGTGTCGGCCGATGTCGCGGACAGCGTCGCAATGCGCCCGTCGGCGACGCCGACATTGGCCGCTTCCTCGCCCCAGGGCGTGACGCAGGTGCCGTTCCTGATCAGAAGATCACAATGCATCGTCCACCTCTCAAGCTCGCAACAGAACCGCACCGATGGCGGCCGCCACCGCCTGCTGCGCCGGCTCGACCACGGGCACGCCAATCGCCTCGGCAATCGCCGATCGGTGCGAGGCCATGCCGGCGCACCCCATCACCACCACATCTGCACCGCGCTGGGTGACCAGCGCTCGTCCGGCTTCGATCAATCGACCGCGGATATCGGCGCCTGCCGTCTCAGCCGCGCTCGCGCCCACCGACCAGCTTCCGGCATAACGGCCATCGACGCCGATCTGCCGCACCATGCGCTGCTGGCGGCGGATGCTCGACGGCGACAGTGCGATCACACCAAAACGCTCGCCGAGTGTCAGTGCACGCAGGATGCCCCACTCGGCGATGCCCATCACCGGGCGGCCGCCCGCCGCCTCGCGCACCGCATGCAGGCCGGGATCGCTGAAGCAGGCCAGCACGAAGGCATCGGCGTCATCGCGCGCGACGCGGCCCACGAGCGGCATGACCACGCTGTCTGCGTCGCGCTGCGAGGTGATGCTGGGCGGCCCCTCGGCAAGGCCTTCCACTGTGATCTCCGGCCCGCCGGCGATCCTGAGCGGCGCGACCGCGTCGTCGATGGCAGCCGTGACCGACGCCGACGAATTCGGGTTGATGACCAGGATGCGTCGACGGGTCATGGCGTTGCTCAACGGTTGCCGGCCTCATGGCGCAGGAAGTTGGCCGCGATCGCCTCGCCGGTGGTGATCCAGAGATCCGGGCAGGATTTGGCGTAGGTCAGGAATTCGCGCAGCAGGCGCAGCCGCATCGGCCGGCCGCTGCATTGCGGATGCAGCACGGTCGTCACCATCGCGCCCCAGTCACGGACCTCGTCGAGCTCGTCCTTCCACAGCGAGAGCACATGCTCCTTGGGGAAGATCGAGCGCGGGCTGAAGCGGGCGGAGAGGCCGTGCATCCAGTCGTCATAGCTCGCTGTCACCGGCAGCTCGATCGTGCCCGGCTTGCCGTCGGCGAGGCGATGGCGATAGGGCCGCACGTCGTCGCGGAACGATGAGGTGTAGACGATGCCATGGCGCACCAGCGCGGCACGCAGCTCCTCGGTGAACTCGCCGTAGGGCGCACGATAGCCGATCGGCTTGACGCCGAGCCGGCGCTTCAGCGCCTCGAAACCGCGCTCCAGTTCCTCCTCGATCCAGGGATCGCCGGGATCGGGCAGGAGATGGTGATAGCCGTGATGCCCGATCTCGTGGCCGGCCTTGAGGATGGACTCGGCCATGGCCGGATGCGCATCGACCGACCATCCCGTGACGAAGAACGTCGCCTTGAGATCGAGCTGGTCGAGCAGCTCCAGGAGCTTGGGCGTGCCGACGCGCGCCTCGTAGCCGCCATAGCTCATGGTGATGAGCCGCTGCGCGTGCACGGCATCCTTGCTGGTCCACGCGCTTTCCGCATCCACGTCGAATGACAGGAACATCGCCGACGTATACGGCTTCGGCCAGGGGTAGCTAGGCGCGGGATCTGCGGTGTTGGCCGGAACGAGCGGGATGCTCTTGAGTGCCTTACTGTCCAGCATTGATGGTCGCCTTTTCTAATCCGTTGTCGGTCAGTTTCCACTTGGCCAGCAGGGCGCGATAGGTGCCGTCGGCTATCAGCGCATCGACCGCTTCCACCACCGCCTGCTGAAGCGCCTTTTCCTTGACCGGCAGGGCGATGCCGGTGAATTGCTGCGCGATGGGCTCGCCCACGGCCGCATAGGCGCTGGGCTCGAGGTCCATCAGATAGGGCAGCGTCTCGTTGCCCTGCACGGCGGCATCGATGCGGCCCTGTCTGAGCTGCGTGCGCGCATCGGCCGAGCCGTCGGTGCCGACGAACTGGATCGGATTGCTGCCGCAGTTCTTCTCGCTCCAGGCCGCGATCTGCGCCGGGAACATGGTGCGGCGGCTGGCGCCGACCTTCTTGCCGCAGAGTGCCGCCGCATCCTTGAACTCCGCCGCGCGCGACTGCTGCACGAAGAACTGCGGACCGCTGCGTAGATAATCGACGAAGGACGCGATCTCGTGCCGGCTCGCATAGTCGGTGAAGCCGGACAGGATGGCGTCCACGCGCCCCGTCGCGATCGACGGCATGAACTCGGCGAAACTGGTCTCCTGCCATTCGATCTTGACACCGAGCTTGCGGCCCAGTGCCTCGCCGAGATCGATGTCGAATCCGGACAGCGCGTTGGTGGCGGGATCGCGGAACTCCATGGGGGGATAGTTCGGCACCAGCGCGACCTTGATGCTGCCCCGCTTGGCGATCTCGGCGGGCAGCTCGATCGCTGCCGCCGACGCCGTCGTGGCGCAAATCAGCGCCGCTGCCACCAACACTCTCATCATCGACACGCCCCCATTCAGATCACTGCAGAGAGAAAAGCCTTCGTGCGCTCCTCGCGCGGCGCAGCCAATACGTCGGAGGCCCGCCCCTGCTCCACGATCGCGCCCTGGTCCATGTAGACGACACGGTCGGCGACCTCGCGCGCGAAGCCGAGCTCGTGCGTCACTACCATCATGGTCATGCCGCTTCGCGCGAGCTCCTTCATCACCGCGAGCACCTCGCCGACGAGCTCCGGATCGAGCGCGCTGGTCGGCTCGTCGAACAGCATCAGCATCGGCTTCATGGCGAGCGCGCGGGCGATCGCGACGCGCTGCTGCTGGCCACCGGAGAGCTGCGCGGGATACGAGGCCGCCTTCGCCGCGAGCCCGACACGCCTGAGCAGTTCGAGCGCCTCAGTACGCACCTCGTCGGACTTCCGCCCCTGCACCTGAAGCGGGCCCTCGGTGATGTTCTCCAGCGCGGTCTTGTGCGGGAACAGGTTGAAGCGCTGGAACACCATGCCGGTCTTCAGCCGCTGCCGCCCGATCTCCCGCTCAGTAAGACGGTAGAGCCGTCCGCCCTGCTCGCGGACGCCCAAGAGCTCGCCATCGAGCCAGATGCCGCCGCTGTCGATCGCGGTGAGCTGGTTGATACAGCGAAGCAGCGTGGTCTTGCCCGAGCCGGAGGCGCCGATCAGGCACATCACCTCGCCGGGCCAGACGTCGAGCGAGACGGTTTTGAGAGCCTGAAACTCTCCAAAATTCTTGCTGACCGAGCGGATCGCGACGAGGGGTTTTGTCATCGGGCGAACTGCATCGTGCCGCGGGCAAAGCGTCGCTCGAGCAGCATCTGGAGCGGCGTCAGGATGGAAACGACGAGCAGGTACCAGAGCCCGGCGACGATCAGCAGCTCGATCACGCGCGAGTTGGCGTAATAGATGTTCTCCGCGCTGTGCAGCACCTCCGGATACTGGATGACGCTGGCAAGCGACGTCGCCTTCACCATGCCGATGAATTCGTTGCCGAGCGGCGGGATCACCACGCGCATCGCCTGCGGCAGGATGATCCGGCGCAGCGCGCGCAGCCGCCCCATGCCGATCGCGTGCGCCGCCTCATATTGTCCAATGTCAACCGACAGCATGCCGGCGCGCATCACCTCGGAGGTGTAGGCGCCCTGGTTGATGCCGAGCCCGAGCAGCGCCGCGAGGAACGGCGTCATGACGTCGACCGCGCGCGCGGTCCAGACGCCGGGAATGCCGATGGTCGGGAACACCAGCGCGAGGTTGAACCACAACAGCAGTTGCAGGATCAGCGGCGTGCCGCGGAACAGCCAGGTGTAGCCGGCGGCCACCGACTTCAGCACCGGATTGGGCGACAACCGCATGATCGCCACGACGATGCCGAGCACGATGCCGAGCGCCATCGCCAGCACGGCCATCACCATGGTATTGACGATGCCTTCGAGAATGACCTTTGCGGTCAGGAAGCGGCTGACATAGGACCATTCGATCTGACCCGCCGCAAACGCGCGCGCGATCGCCGCCAGCACGAGGACGATCAGGGCCGCGCTGAGCCAACGAAACCAGTGCGGCTCGCGCGCGATCCGCATCCCGGACAGATCGGGAAAACCCTCCGCGAGGGCGGGCGCCGGCTTCATTGCGGCGCCGCGTTCAGTATGGGCTGGGCGACCGCGTTCGCGCCCAATCCCCATTTGTCGAGAATGGCTTTGTAGGAGCCGTCGGCGATCATGGCCGTGAGCTTCTCCGTCACCACTTCGCGCAAGGCCGTATCGTCCTTGCGGAACATGATGCCCTGATAGCCCTTGGCGAAGGGCTCGCCGACCACGCGATATTTGCCGGCCTCCTGCGATTGCGCGTAAGGCAGGGTCTCGCTGCCTTGCACGGCGGCGTCGATGCGGCCCTGCTTGAGCTGGTTGCGGACGTCGATCGAATTCTCGCCCGGGACGTACTGGATGGCCGGCTTGCCGGCCGCCTCGCAATTCTGCTTGCTCCACTTCTCGATCTCGACCGGGAAGCTGGTGCTGCGCGTGGTGCCGACCTTCTTGCCGCAGAGATCGGTGGCGGCCTTCGCCTCGTTCTCGGACATGACGAAGATCTGCGGACCGGTCGTGAGGTAATCGACGAAATCGGCGGTCTCCCGCCGCGAGGCGCGGTCCGAGATGCCGGAGATGATGAAATCGGCGCGCTTGGTCTGAAGCGACGGGATCAGCTCGGCGAACGGCGTCTCGCTCCAGACGATCTTGAGCCCGCCGAGCCGCTTGGCGAGCTCATTGGCGAGATCGATGTCGAGCCCGACCAGCTCGCTGGTCGCGGGATCGCGATATTCCATCGGGGCGTAAGTCGAGTTGACTGTGAGCCGCAGCGCGCCCGCTTGCTTGATTTCCGCCGGAAGCTCGGCCGCCTGCGCGCACGTTGCAACGGCGAGCACTGCAAGACCGAGAGAAAGCGAGAGGCGTGTCATGTCAGCTCCTTTGCCAACGCCGCGACCGGCCGTTTGAAATCAATCCGCGTCGAGAACCGCCGGCTCGATGACGCCGGCGCGTTCGGTGATCACCCTATATTGCTCGGGCCGCCGATGGGCGGCGAAATTGAACATCTTGTCCTTGCCCTGGCGGCAGAGGTCGAGATCGATGTCGGCGACGATGACCTCGTCGGCCAGCGTCTCCGCCTGCGCGACGATGCGGCCGTTGGGGTCGACGATGCAGGAGCCGCCGATCAAGCCGGAGCCGTCCTCTTCACCGGCCTTGGCCACCGAAATCGCCCAGGTCGCGTTCATGTAGGCATTGGCCTGCGTCACCAATGTCGAGTGGAAGGTGCGGAGTGCGGCGTCTTCCGTGGTGCCGCCATTGGGATCATAGGCGGCGGAATTGTAGCCGATGCAGACGAGCTCGACACCTTGCAGGCCGAGCACGCGCCAGGATTCCGGCCAGCGGCGATCGTTGCAGATCATCATGCCCATGATGGCGTGGCCCCAGGCCGAGCCGGCGCGGAAGGCGGGAAAGCCAAGGTCGCCATATTCGAAATAGCGCTTCTCGAGCTGCTGGTAGCGCGCACCTGGCCGCGGCTCGACCGAGCCCGGCAGATGCACCTTGCGATAGCGGCCGAGAATCTCGCCGTCGCGGTCGACCAGGATGGCGCAGTTGTAGCGGCGGCCATCCGGAGTCTGCTCGGCGTAGCCGACATAGAATCCGACGCGCAGGGCCCGCGCGCGGTCGAACAGCGCTGCGACCGCCGGGTTGGGCATGCCACGCTCGAAATAGTGGTCGAGCGCCTCGCCCTCGAGCAGCCAGCGCGGAAAGAAGGTGGTGAAGGCAAGCTCCGGAAACACCACGAGGCTGGCACCGCGGCCGGCGGCCTCCTCCAGAAGCCTGAGCATCCGGCCCAGCGTATGCGCGCGCGTATCGGCTTTTTGCGTCGGCCCCATCTGGGCGGCGGCGGCGCGAAGGACACGAACCAAGACTGCCTCCAATCTATGCGCGCTGCTGCCTCACTGGGCGAACGAACTCTTTGATACAGCGCGCAAATCCGCTGCCATTACGCGGAAGCGGGGCTGCAAAAGCAATTCGTTCTGCTATGATCTTTTGGCCCGGAGTATAATCGGCAGTTATATGAACCTGCGCCAGCTCGAGATCCTGCGTGCTGTCATCCGCCATCGCACCACGGTTGCGGCGGCGGACGAACTGGCGCTGTCGCAGCCCGCGGTCAGCAACGCGCTGAAGATGATGGAGGCGCAGGCGGGCTTTGCGCTGTTCGAGCGCGTCAACAACCGGCTGTTTCCGACCGCGGAAGCGATGGCGCTGTACAAGGAGAGCGAGGCGATCTTTGCGCTGCACGCCAAGCTCGAGAACCGCGTGCGCGATCTGCGCGAGAACCGCTCCGGGCATCTGTCGATCGTCGCGACGCCGCCGCTCGCCTACAGCATCATCCCTTCCGCTCTGTCCGGATTCCTGCGCCGCCGTCCGGAGACGCGGGTGTTCTTCGACGTCCGCCGCTATGAGGGCATCATCGAAGGCGTGCTCAGCCGTGTCGCCGAGCTCGGCTTTGCGCTCGGGCTGACGCATCACCCCGGCATCGCGCATGAGGTGGTCCACACCGGCGAGATGGTCTGCGTGCTGCCGCCGCAGCATCCGCTTGCCGACAGGCCTGTGATCTCGGCCCCGGATCTTTCCGGCCTGCCCTTCATCGGGCTCGAGCGCGGCACGCGGCTTGGCGAAGCCGTGCGCGACAGCTTTGCGCGTGCCGGCGCGCCGTTCCAGCCGACGGTCGAGGTCCGCTACTGCAACACGGCCTGCGTGCTCGCGGCCGCCGGCGTCGGCGCTGCGGTCGTCGATCCCTTCTCGCCGCGGCAAAACAGCAGCAGCGGCCTTGTCGTGCGCCCCTTCGCGCCGACGACCCACGCGGTCGCCTATATGCTGTGGTCGGAGGCCGAACCGCTGTCGCGGCTGGCAAAGGCCTTTCTCAACGAGGTCCGCAACGAAAGCAGGCTTCTGGAGAGCGGGATGTCACAAGCGGCGAAACGCAACTGAGCTCGCACAGGCACGCACAATCTCATAACCGAGGGCACATGGCACGCATCACCATCATCGAGACCGGACACGTCCCGAAGAAGTATCGCGAGCGCCACGGCGCGTTTCCGGACATGTTCACGCGCATGGTCCGCGCCGCGGATCCCTCAACCACGTTCGACATCGTCAGCATCCCCGATGGCGACGCCCTTCCCGACGCGCGCGGGCTGGAAGCGATCCTGATCACGGGCGCGGCTGCCGGCGTCTACGACGGGCTCGACTGGATCGCGCCACTCGAGGAATTTGTGCGCACCGCTCATGCGAACAGGACGCCGATGGTCGGGGTCTGCTTCGGCCATCAACTGATCGCGCAGGCCCTGGGCGGCACGGTGCGCAAATCGGAAAAGGGCTGGGGCATTGGCCGGCACGTCTACCAGGTGACACCGGACAATGGCGTCATCGACGGCAAAGCGCTCGCGATCGCCTGTTCGCACCAGGACCAGGTGATCGAAACGCCTGGCGACGCGCGCACGATCCTCTCGTCCGACTTCACGCCGCATGCCGGATTGCTCTACGCCAACGGTACGACGCTCTCCGTGCAGCCGCATCCAGAATTCGACGTGGGCTTCGCCCAGGTCTGTTGCGAGCTCCGCGAAGGCCACGCGCCGGACAACGTCGTCGCTACGGCCATAGCATCGCTCGCCGCGCCACTCGACAGCGCGAAGCTGGGTGGCGCGATCACGCGGTTTCTGGCGAGGCGCCGGACGTCTTCTTAATCCGCGCCGTGCCGCCGCACGGGACTCTTCCCTTCTCCCCTCGCCGTCGCGCACAGGCGGGCCGCCTGTCACCAATATCTGCGTACTCTGCCGGTCGCTCAGAACCGTAAAAAGCCGCCGGTTGAGACCACGGCGGCTCTTGCTATTGGGCAACCGTGAGATGCTCGTCAGTAGCTACGCTTCGTGCTCGAGCCGGTGGTTTGACCAGGAGCAGAAGTGGACGCAGCGGGATGGCTCTTCTTAGAACCCATGGCATGCATCTTATGTCCCGCAGGGTGGCCTTTCTTAGCCGCCTTGGTTTGCATCTCCTGACCCGGCGTCGTGCTTGAGACACCTTGCGCAAACACGACCGGCGCGGTCCCCATGAGGGCGATGGCAGAAACTGCAATAATGATTGTCCTCATTTTCTTCCTCCTCGGATAGGCACTCTGAAGAACGAATTGGAAACGGCACCGTTCCATGAACGGCTGTTCATTATTCTCCTCATCGCAGCGCAAAATGCCCGGCGTGCGCGTTGACTCGATCTCCCGCGAAGCGATGCCGGTAATCTTGACGACCGACTTCACGCCCCATGCCGGCCTGCTCTACGCCAATGGCACGACGCTGTCGGTGCGGCCACATCCGGAATTCGACGTGGAGTTTGCGCAGGTATGCTGCGAGCTCCGCGAGAGGAGCGCGCCGGATGCTGTCGTTGCCATGGCGAGGGGCCGCGCTGGCCGAACCGCTGGACAGCGGCAAGCTGGGTGGCGCGATCACAAGGTTTCTGACGAAGCGCACAGCCTTTTAATTCACGGTGCTGGACGCGCGGGACTCTTCCCTTCTCCCCTTGTGGGAGAAGGTGGCGCGAAGCGCCGGATGAGGGGTTGTCTGCGCGAATCTATCGCGAGAGATTCACACGCGGAGAGAGACCCCTCACCGTCTCGCCGCTGCGCGGCGAGCCACCCTCTCCCACAAGGGGAGAGGGTGCAGGGCGCCGCTCGCGCGAGATTCTAGAACGAACTGTCCCCCAACCCCGGCACATCCTGCGGCCTTGGCCCCGGCGCGGGCCAGTGAAACCGGCGGTCCTTCTCCGCGATCGCGATGTCGTTGATCGACGCTTCGCGGCGCTTCATCAGGCCGTGCTCGTCGAACTCCCACTGCTCGTTGCCGTAGGAGCGGTACCACTGGCCGCTCGCGTCCTGCCATTCATATTGAAAGCGCGCGGCGATGCGGTTGCCGTCGAAGGCCCAGAGGTCCTTGATCAGGCGGTAGTCGAGCTCCTTCTCCCATTTGCGGGTGAGAAACGCGACGATGGCCTCGCGGCCCTCAAAGATTTCCGAGCGATTGCGCCAGCGGCTGTCCTCGGTATAGGCGAGCGCGACGCGCGCGGGATCGCGCGAATTCCAGGCATCCTCGGCCATGCGGGCTTTTTGCGCGGCAGTTTCTCTCGTGAAGGGCGGGAGCGGCGGACGCGACATGGCTTGCCTCATCGGTTGACGGGAGCGCAAATCTATCGCCGCAGGCCACGGAGTCGAGAGGTCAGTGCCTATCGCCCGATCACGAATTCACATCGGCCTTCATCAAGGACCGGATCGATTTCGGGATCGGCTGGGCGCGGCCGCCGCTGATGAAGGCGACGCGCACCTCGGCCTTGACCAGCACGTCCTCGCCGCGCCGCACCTCCTGCGCCAACATGATGGACGCGCCCTTCACCGCGATCGGCCAGGTCACGACGTCGAGCACGTCGTCCATCCGCGCGGGCTTTAGGAAATCCAGGTGCATCGAGCGCACGACGAAGGCGAAGCCGGCGTCTTCCGTCTCGACCTGCTCGAACAGCGCCTGCTGCTCGGCGCCCATCAGCCGCAGATGATTGGTGCGCCCGCGCTCCATGAAGCGCAGATAGTTCGCGTGATAGACGATGCCGGAAAAATCCGTGTCCTCGTAGTAGACGCGGACCTGCATGTGGTGGCGGCCGTCGCGGATCTCGCCGTCGAGATGAGCTGTCACGTCGCGAGCCTCTTCGCCTATCGCTACCGGCCCGTTTTGCGCAAAAATCGCCGGCCGCGCAAGCGCGGCTATGCGACCAAAGGCCCTCGCCCCAGCGTCACCTCGACGATTTCCGGCGGTACGCCGACGCGGACCGGCATGATGCTGCAACCGAGGCCGCCGGAGACGATGACGTCGCATTTCAGCCGAAAGTGACCGTAGGCAAGACGGAGGCCATGCTGCGGCGGAACTGCCGGCGACCAGCCGAGGAGGCGGACCTGGCCGCCATGGGTGTGGCCGGACAGTTGCAGCGCGACGCGCGCAGGCACGCGCGGCGCGATGTTGGGTTCATGCGCGAGCAGGATCACCGGCGCGTCATCGGTGACCTTTGCGAGCGTCGCGCTGAGATCGTCGGCGCCGAAACGCACCATGCTCCGGAAGCGCCGCGCCGGCAGATAAGCAAGCTGATCGCCAAGGCCGGCGAGCCAGAACGGCCGACCGTCCTTGGTGAGGCGCACGGCGTCGTTCTCGTAGACGGGAATGCCGGCCGCCTCCAGCGCGCGCTGGGCGATCGTCGTCCCGTGCCCTGCCTGCTGCACGGTTCTGTCGTCCCAATAGTCGTGATTGCCCATGACGGCATGGACGCCGAGCGGCGCCTTGAGGCCGGCCAGCACCGCGGCCCATTCGTTCGACGGAATGATGCGCGTGACCTGGTGAAGACCGGCGACATAGTCGCCGAGCAGCACGATGAGGTCGGCATTCAGCGCGTTGGTGCGGTCGACGATGGCCTCGATCCGATCCAGTGACATCCAGGGATCGCAGGCGTGAATGTCGGCGATCACAGCGATCTTCAGCGGAAAATCTGCCGGCCATTGCCGCGGGGTCGGATGATAGCGGGTGACGCGAAGCCGCAGCACCGGCTCGACGCCGACGCCGTAGGCGGCGGTCGAGACGCCGAGGGCGGAGAGGCCACCAATGGAACGGATGAGATGTCGCCGAGTGATCATGAAGGCCCGATCGTGATGCGGCTCCTTGATGGGGCCCGATTGGAGCGGAATTGGGGTGCGTTTGTGCAGATCGTCTGCATACTCATGCAGACTGTCTGCCAAAAGTTACCAGCGATCCTGCCCGACCAGCGCATCCAGCCGCGATTTCAACTCGTCGGATGCACGGTAGTACCAGACGCCGCCGAGCAGATCGCGAAAGCGTGTGTTGACGCGGGCCTCGCGCTCGATGCGGTCGATCGTGGTGAGGCTGATCACATCCTCGAGCGGCCCGGCGGCGAGCAGCGAAAGCAGCACCGGATTGGACTCGATCTTCAGGATCTCCAGGATCAGGTCGATCATCCGGTCAGGATCGTCCTCGCGCAGGTCGCGCTCGAAATCCATGATCGTGAACAGATTGTCGTCCTGGTCGCGCTCGGATTTGGAATATTGCTCGACCCAGGCGCGAGCGAGCTCGGCGAGCGACATGCTTGCGCAATCGAGCGGCTCGCGGGGGGTGCGCTGGGCGATGTGATCGGCCTGCCAGGCTTGCCGTTCGGCGATTTTCGCGACACGCGGCGCCAGGGCATCGTCGGCTGCGAAATGCACGCCGCCGAGCAGCCAGCGCAGGCGCGGATTGCGCTCCACCTCCTGCTCGATGCGTGCGATCACCTCGTTGCCATGCGCATAGAACAGCGCCAGCAGGAACTTGTCGTTGAGCTGCATCACGGTCTGCTTGTCAGCCTCGGTCTTGAGAACCTCCAGCACGAGATCGAGCGCTCCTTGCGGCTTGCGATGCGGCAGGTGATCGAAATAGAGTTTTATAGCCGAGATGCTGCCGACCTGGTCGCGGCGGCTGACGCGCTGGAGCGCGCGCCACATCGACGCCAGCTCGCCGAGCGGCATCGGATCGAGGAACGCCTCGGTCTCGTCGGGCGTGCGCAGTTGCGGCGCGGCCGCGATGGTCTCGAGCAATGTCGCGTTGTCCGTCAGCCCCATTGCTTCCCACTCCGGTCACTGAGCTTGAAGCGGCGAGCCCGATCGCCGCGCGTTCGCATTAGTGACTGACGGGAACCGGCGGGTTCATCGACTGCGGCGGTCAGTCGTCCTCGGCCTGATCGGTGCCGAATAAGCCAAACTGTGCCGCATCGCGCGAGGGTTCGGCGAGGCCAAGATGGCGGAAGGCGTGCGAGGTGAGCAGGCGGCCGCGCGGGGTGCGCTGGAGATAGCCGCACTGGATGAGATAGGGCTCGATGATGTCCTCGATCGCATCGCGCGGCTCGGACAGCGCGGCGGCCATCGTCTCGACGCCCACGGGGCCGCCACCATAGTTGAGCGCGATGGTCGTGAGGTAGCGGCGATCCATGGCGTCCAGGCCGGCGGCATCGACCTCGAGCGCGCTCAGCGCGTGATCGGCGATCTTGCGGTCGATCTTGTCGGCGTTCACCGCCGAGGCGAAATCGCGCACGCGGCGCAAGAGGCGGCCAGCGATGCGCGGCGTGCCGCGGGCGCGGCGCGCGATCTCGTTGGCGCCATCAGCGCTCATGCCGACATTGAGTACGCGCGCACCGCGGGTGACGATGCTCTCCAGTTCCTCGATCGTGTAGAAATTGAGCCGGACCGGGATGCCGAAACGATCGCGCAGCGGATTGGTGAGAAGGCCGGCACGCGTCGTGGCGCCGACAAGGGTGAACTTGGAGAGCTCGATCTTCACCGAGCGCGCCGCCGGGCCCTCGCCGATGATCAAGTCGAGCTGAAAATCCTCCATCGCGGGATAGAGCACCTCTTCCACCGCGGGGCTCAGGCGATGGATCTCGTCGATGAAGAGTACGTCGCGCTCTTCGAGGTTGGTGAGGAGCGCCGCGAGATCACCGGCCTTGGCGATCACGGGTCCGCTCGTCGCGCGAAAGCCGACGCCGAGCTCCTTCGCCACGATCTGCGCCAGCGTGGTCTTGCCGAGGCCGGGGGGACCGACGAACAGCACGTGGTCCAGCGCCTCGCCGCGCTTGCGCGCGGCCTCGATGAACACCGAGAGATTCTTGCGCGCCTGCTGCTGGCCGACGAAATCGGACAGCGACTGCGGACGCATCGCGGTGTCGCCGACATCGTCGCTGCGGCGCTCGGGCGAGACCATGCGGGAGGGTGTGTTCATGCGCCACGAACTCCACAGCCACCTCCCCCCTTGCGGGGGAGGTCGGGTCGCCGCAGGCGATCCGGGAGGGG
>NZ_LUUB01000062.1:204-42367 GCF_001641635.1 Bradyrhizobium centrolobii | reverse complement strand
CCTCCCCAACCCTCCCCCGCAAGGGGGGAGGGAGCGCAGATAGGCGCGCGGCAAGAGCGATGATGGAGAACTCGCTCACTTCGCGAGCTCCTTCAAGCCGAGGCGAATGAGTTGCGCCGTCTCGGCATTCTCACCGGCGCTGCGCGAAGCCGACGCGATGGCCGCGGCCGCCTGCGGCTGGCCGTAGCCGAGATTGACGAGCGCGGAGATCGCATCCGCCACGGGGCGCGGCGCGCGCTGGTCGTCGACGGCGCCGGCGAGATGCACGACGGCGGGATCGACATTGGCGAAGGCCGGCGCCTTGTCCTTCAATTCGGTGACGATGCGCTCGGCGACCTTGGGGCCGACGCCGGGCGTGCGCGACACCGCCGCCTTGTCGCGCAGCGCGATGGCGTTGGCGAGATCGGCCGGCGACAGCGTGCCGAGCACGGCCAGCGCGACCTTGGCGCCGACGCCCTGCACGGTCTGGAGCAGGCGAAACCATTCGCGCTCCTGATCAGAGCGGAAGCCGAACAGCTTTATCTGGTCCTCGCGGACATAGGTCTCGATCGACAGCACCGCGGCTTCGCCCGGCGACGGCAGATGTTGCAGCGTGCGCGACGAGCAATGCACCTGATAACCGACGCCGCCGACGTCGAGGATGACGAACTCCTCGCCATAGGAGTCGATAAGGCCCTTGAGCTTGCCGATCATCGTGTCGCGTTCCCCTCGTCACCTCCCCCCTTGCGGGGGAGGTCGGCGCGTAGCGCCGGGAGAGGGGTCAGCCGCGAGCGCCGGCGCCCGGGGCTACCCCCCTCCCCGGCCCTCCCCCGCAAGGGGGGAGGGAGAAGTATGTGCCTGTGGCTCATGACGTGCCCCACACCATTAAATCCCCACCACCTTCAGCCTTAGCGCCGTGCTCTGGCGGTGATGGGCGTGGGTGATGGCGATGGCGAGCGCGTCGGCGGCATCCGCTGATGGCGGCTCGGCTTTCGGCAGCAATATCTTCAGCATCATCGCGATCTGTTGTTTGTCGGCGTGGCCGGCGCCGACGACGGTCTTCTTCACCTGGTTCGGCGCGTATTCGGCGACCGTGATACCGAACATCGCGGGCGCGAGCATGGCGACACCGCGGGCCTGGCCGAGCTTCAGCGTCGCAACGCCGTCCTTGTTCACAAAAGTCTGCTCGACCGCGGCTTCCATCGGCTTGTGGTCGGACAAGACCGCGGCGAGCCCCTCATGGATCGCGAGCAGCCGGCTCGACAGCGGCAGCCCGTCCGGCGGTTCCACCGAGCCGCAGGCGACATAGACGAGACGATTGCCTTCGGCCTCGATCACGCCCCAGCCGGTGCGGCGCAGGCCGGGGTCGATGCCGATGATGCGAACGGGCTGGCGAATCGGGAGCGCGGTCATGGGCCAGTGATAGCGGCTGGCCGCGGTGGGGGAAACAGAAACAGAACAGAAGTCCCCGGGGAAGTATGGTCTCGTGGTCGAATGCTCGCGCGGCCTGCCACAAGAACCTGCCACAATGAACGGTGTCATACCCCGCGAAGGCGGGGTATCCAGTACGCTGCGGCTTCGCCGTAACACTCCGGCGTCTCTGGAATACTGGATCGCCCGCCCCGGTGCGCAAGCGCGCACAAGGCGGGCGATGACGGCAGAGTGTGGGAGAGACAGACGAGCCGTTACCCGCCCATCTTCGCCAGCAGCGCGTCGGACACCTCGAAATTGGCGTAGACGTTCTGGACGTCGTCGTGCTCGTTGAGCAGGTCCATCAGCTTGAGCAGCTTCTCGCCGGTCTCGTCGTCGACCGACACCGTGTTCTGCGGCTTCCAGATCAACGCGGCCTTGCGCGGCTCGCCGAACTTGGCTTCCAGCGCCTTGGCGACGTCGCGGTAGCTCTCGGTCGAGGCGTAGATCTCGTGGCCGCTCTCGCTCGAGATCACGTCATCGGCGCCGGCCTCGATCGCGGCATCCAGCACCGCGTCGTCGGAGGCGACGCTGCGGTCATATTCAATGATGCCGGTGCGATCGAACATGAAGGAGACCGAGCCGGTTTCGCCGAGGTTGCCGCCGGACTTGGTGAAGAAGGAGCGGATGTCGGAGGCGGCGCGGTTGCGGTTGTCCGTCAGCGCCTCGACGATGACGGCGACGCCGCCGGGGCCATAACCCTCGTAGCGGATCTCGTCATAGTTCTCGCCGTCGCTGCCGATCGCCTTCTTGATCGCGCGCTCGATATTGTCCTTCGGCATGTTCTCCTGGCGCGCCGCGATCACGGCCGCGCGCAGGCGCGGATTCATGTTGGGATCGGGCGTCCCCAGCTTGGCCGCGACGGTGATTTCCCGCGCCAGCTTGCCGAAGATCTTCGACTTCTGGGCATCCTGCCGCCCCTTGCGGTGCATGATGTTCTTGAATTGGGAATGTCCGGCCATGCGTGGTCTCTTCGAGTGCTCTCTTGGAATCGTCCGCCAATGAGGGTGGGAAGCGCGGCCTTATAGGCCGCCAACCCACCGGAATGAAAGGGTCTCTCGTACTTTACGGTAATATCGTAGGGGCTAATGCCTAGAGGTGAGGCATCGTTAACCCTGATTTCATTCCGACTTGCGAAAATAGCGTCCGCCCGTCCCCCGACAAGAGAGACCTGATGGCGTTCGGACTATTTCGGAAGCGTCTGCCGGACACAGTCGCGCCTGTGGCACCCACGCAGGCCGAGCCATCCGCCCGTTCCGAACCGATCCAGACGTCCGACGGCGATTCGGCCCGGGAAATCCTGGAGCTGCTGGAACTCGAGCTCGGTGCCATGATTCGCCAGCTCGAGCGTGCCGCCAATTCGGTCGCCGGAGGCGCGGAGGCGACCGCGGCGACGCTGGCCGCCATCCGCGAGCGCACCGATGCGCTGACCGGACGCACCAACGCCGCCCAGTCGACCGCGACCACTTTCGCTGAGGCCGCCGACAAGTTCACCCAGTCCGCGCAGGGAATCGGCACGCAGGTCCGCGCAGCCGGCAAGCTCGCCGATGAGGCCAGCGCCGCGGCGCAGGAAGCCCGCGCCAATGTCGACCGCCTGCGCGAATCCTCGGCCGCCATCGGCAACGTCGTCAATCTGATCGCGCAGATCGCGCGGCAGACGACGCTGCTCGCGCTCAACTCGACCATCGAGGCTGCACGCGCCGGCGCTGCAGGAAAAGGCTTTGCGGTCGTCGCCACCGAGGTCAAGGCGCTCGCGGTGCAGACGCAGGGCGCGACGGAAGAGATCACGAGGAAGATCGACGCGCTCCAGAAGGACGCTGCCAGCTCCGCCGATGCGGTGCACCGCATCTCGCAGGCGATCGAGGCGATCCGCCCGGTGTTCGAGACGGTCGACGGCGCGGTCGCGGAGCAGAACGCGACCACCAGTGAGGTCTCGGGTAACGCCACCAGCGCGTCCCAGTTCATCGTTGCGGTCGGCGAAAGCGCTGCCGAAATCGACGCCGCGACCAAGGCCGCCGAGACCCATGGCGAGGGCGTTGCCAGCGCCGGCAAGGCCGTCACCGCCTTCGCGCAGAAGCTGAAGTCGCGATGCGCGGTTCTGCTGAGGCAGAGCGAGCAGGACGACCGCCGCAAGACCGAGCGGCTGCCCTGCCACCTCAGATTCGAAAGCGCGCGCGGCGTGATGCCGGTCTACGAAATCGCAATGGACGGCGTGCTGATCGGCGGTGCGGATGCGGCAAGGCTTGCGCCGCACGCGGTGATCGAGGGCACTCTCGAAGGCGTCGGCGCCTGCCGCCTTCGCGTGACCGAGCAGTCGAAGTCCGGCGCTCGCGCGCGATTCGTCAGCCCTGTTGCGGAGCTGAGCGAAAAGATCGAAGACAAGCTCTGGTCGATCCACGAGGAGAACACCGAGTTCGTCACCCGCGCCATGGAAGCGGGCAACGCGCTGACGAAGATCTTCGAGCAGGCGGTCGCGCGCGGCGAGGTCAAGATCGACGACCTCTTCGACACCGACTATGCGGAAATCGCCGGCACCAATCCGCAGCAATACCGCACGAAGTATCTGGACTGGGCCGACCGCGCGCTGCCGCCGTTCCAGGAAGCCTTTCTGGCGAAGGAGCCGCGCATGGCGTTCTGCGCCATGGTCGATCGCAACGGTTTCCTGCCGGTGCACAACAAGATCTATTCCCACCCGCAGCGGCCGGGCGACGTCGCCTGGAATACGGCCAACAGCCGCCACCGGCGCATCTTCAACGATCCGGCGGGGTTAGCTGCGGCGCGCAACCTGCGCTCGTATCTGATCCAGAGCTATGCGCGCGACATGGGCAACGGGAATACGGTGATGATGCGCGAGATCGACGTCCCGATCCGCGTGCAAGGCCGGCACTGGGGTGGATTCAGGACGGCCTACAAGCTGTAGAGCATGATCCGGAACGCGCGACGACGATTCTTCGCGCTGAGTGCACGCTCAGGCAAGACGCCGAAGCGCGAATCACCTCCTAAACTCGGACTGGAATGGGAATGCCGCGGGGGAGCCGGCGAACGGCTCTGACTGGAGGACTCATCGAACATGTCCGTCGCACAACTTGCAGTACTGGACACCGTATCCAACCGCACGCTGGCCGAGCGTCTCATTGATCAGCTTGCCGACCGCATCGGCGGTCTCGGTGTGGAACTCGCCGACATCGCCGGGAACGTCCAGGAAGTCGCAAACCGCGTTGCGAACCAGTCGGAACGATTCCATCACCTGCAGAAGACGGCCGAGACTATGGTCTCGGCCAATCACGACATCGCCAATGCATCGCAGGCGGTGCAATCGACCACATCCGCCGCCGTCGGCGAGATCGCCCAGTCGCGCAGAGCGGTCGACACGGCGGTCAGCCACATCTCGGAGCTCGTCGCGGCCGTGGGACGGATCGAGGCGCGGCTCAGCGCAGTCGGCTCAGCGCTGGCACAGGTCGCGAAGGTGTCCGGGTCGATCGAGGCGATCGCGAAGCAGACCAACCTGCTCGCGCTGAATGCAACAATCGAAGCCGCGCGCGCCGGCAATGCCGGCCGCGGCTTCGCGGTGGTCGCAAGCGAGGTCAAGAACCTCGCGGAAGCCACCCGCCAGGCCACGCATCAGATCTCCGACACCGTGCGCGATCTCGACGGCCAGATCGAAGGCCTGATCGGCGAGAGCAGTGACGCCTCGCTGCGCGCGAAGACCGCCGGCGAAGGCGCCCAGCAGATCTCCGGCATCATCACCCGGGTGCAGCAGGGCTTTGCGTCCGTCGAAGCGGAGATCGACAGCGTCACCCGCGCCGCGACCTCCAATCTCGGCCATTGCGACACGGTCATCAGCGAGCTCAACGAGCTCGCCAAGGGCGTCGACCTCTCCTGCCGCGACCTCAAATATGCCGACGAGCGGGTGGCGAAGCTGCTCGACACCTCCGAAAACCTGATCGCGCTGATCGCCGACAGCGGCGTAGAGACGTCGGACGCGCCCTTGATCCGCGTCGTCGTCGATACCGCGAAACGGATCTCGGCCGAGTTCGAGGCCGCGATCGACCGCGGCGAGATCACGCTCGATCAGCTCATGGACGAGACCTATCGGGAGATCCCGGGCACCGATCCCAAGCAATATCTCACCAAGTACGTCGCGTTCACCGATCGCGTGCTGCCCACGATCCAGGACCCGATCCAGAAATCCGATCCCCGCATCGTGTTCTGCGTCGCCTGGGCCAAAGGCGGCTATCTGCCGACCCACAACCCGAACTACCGCCTGCCGCAGGGCAAGGACCCAGTCTGGAATAACGCCAATTGCCGCAATCGCCGCCTGTTCACCGACCGCGCGGTGAAGAAGGTCGCGGCCAACACCAAGCCGTTCCTGCTCCAGACCTATCGCCGCGACATGGGCGGCGGACAGTTCGTGCTGATGAAGGACCTGTCGTCGCCGATCGTGGTCCGCGGCAGGCATTGGGGCGCGTTCCGGATGGGCTTCCGGCAGGGCTGACGGCCGGCCGGACGCCGATCACGCGACGCCCTCGCTTGCGGGCCTTTCGCAATCGCACGAAATTCGTCATCGCACAGCTTGCGAATTCGCAGATCGCTTTGCGATGATCGTCGCCGCATGTGAAGAAAATGCGTCAAAAAATGATGCTTATCATATCAATTAGTCCAAAACTGAAGCAATCGTCCAGCACGATTGCGTGAAACGGATTGTCTGCTGCGTCGCGCGCGCAAATCTGCATTGCGAAAATTTTGTCGCCTCGCGCGCTGCATCAGTGCGATATGAACGCGCGATTTCGCAAATGTCCGCTGTCTGCGGCCATTGAGTAAGAGGATGCATATGGCAACGACGCTGACAATCAACGGCGAGCGGAAAACGCTCGACGCTCCGCCCGAAATGCCCCTGCTCTGGGTGCTGCGCGACATCCTCGGAATGACCGGCACCAAGTTCGGCTGCGGCATCGCGCAATGCGGCGCCTGCACCGTGCATGTCGATGGCAAGGCGGTGCGCTCCTGCGTGCTGCCGGTGAGCGCGGTCGAGAACCGCGCGATTACCACCGTCGAGGCTGTCGGCAACACGCCGGCAGGCGCGAAGGTGCAGAAGGCCTGGCTCGATCTCGAGGTGATCCAGTGCGGCTACTGCCAGTCCGGCCAGATCATGGCGGCAGCCGCGCTGCTGGCAGCAACGCCCAATCCCGATGACTCCGACATCGACGCTGCGATGGCCGGCAACATCTGCCGCTGCGGCACCTATGTACGGATCCGGGAGGCGATCAAGCAGGCCGCCTCCGGCCGTCAGTCGTGAGGTCCGCCATGATCGCAGACAAGACTCTTTCGAGCGTCTCCCGCCGCGCGCTCCTCACCGGCGGCGTTGCGACCGGCTTCCTCTTGGCCTTCCACCTGCCGCTGCGCGCTGCCGTCAACGAGCCGGTGCAGCCGCGCGATGCGACCGACGGCAAGTTCGCGCCTAACGCCTTCATCCGCATCGATGAGACCGGCCACACCGTCCTGATCATGCCGCAGGTCGAGATGGGCCAGGGCACCTACACCTCGATTTCGGCGGTGCTCGCCGAAGAGCTCGACGCCGACTGGGCCAAGGTCGAGGTCCAGCACGCGCCGCCCAATGACAAGCTGTACGGCAATCCGACTTTCGGCCTTCAGGTCACCGGCAACTCCAACTCGATCCGCGCCTGGTGGACACCGCTGCGCAAGGCCGGCGCGACCGCGCGCGCGATGCTGGTGCAGGCTGCCGCTGCCGAATGGCAGGTCGAGCCGGCAAGCTGCACGGCGTCGAAAGGTGAGGTCACGCATGCCGCAAGCGGCCGCAAGCTTGCCTATGGCGCGCTGGCGCAAGCCGCGCAAGGCCAGACGCCGCCAAAGGACGTCGTGCTGAAGGACCCCAAGGACTTCGTCTATATCGGCCAGCCGCTGAAGCGGCTGGACACGCCGGACAAGGTCAACGGCAAGACGGTCTATGGCATCGACGCGATCCTGCCCGGCATGAAGATCGCGACGGTCGCCACCTGCCCCGTGTTCGGCGGCAAGGTCGGCAAGGTCGACGACAGCGCTGCGATGAAAGTCCCGGGCGTGCGCAAGGTCGTGGTGCTCGACGACACCGTCGCCGTGATCGGCGATCACATGTGGGCGGCAAAGAAGGGCCTTGAAGCAGTCAAGATCGAGTGGAACGAGGGGCCGCACGCGAAGCTCACCACGAAGGACATCTGGCAGGACCTGCGCGCAGCCAGCGCGAAGGACGGCGCGGTCGCGAAATCCACCGGCGACATCGCAAAGGGCCTTGCGAGCGGCGACAAGTTCGAGGCTGCATACGAGCTGCCGTTCCTGGCGCATGCGTCGATGGAGCCGATCAACGCCACCGTGCATGTGAAGCCGGACTCCTGCGAGATCTGGACCGGCACGCAGATCATGACGCGGGTGCAGTCGGAGGCGGCGAAGGCTGCCGGCCTCCCCGTCGACAAGGTGATCGTCAACAACCATCTGCTCGGCGGCGGCTTCGGCCGCAAGCTCGAACCGGACATGGTGATCACGGCGGTGAAGATCGCCAAGCAGGTCGACTATCCCATCAAGGTGATATGGACCCGCGAGGAAGACATCCAGCACGACGTCTATCGCCCGGTCTATCGCGACCAGATCACCGCGTCTCTGGTCGACGGCAAGGTCGCGGCCTGGAAGTACAAGGTCGCCGGCTCCGCCGTGGTGGCGCGCTGGCTGCCGCCGGCGTTCCAGAAGGGCATCGACATTGACGCCGTCGACGCAGCCGTTGATGCGCCCTACGACTTCGCCAACTTCCATGTCGAATATGTCCGTGCCGAGCCGCCGGCGGTGCCGACCGGCTTCTGGCGCGGCGTCGGCCCGAACAACAACGTGTTCGCGGTCGAATGCGCGATGGACGAGCTCGCACGCAAGGCCGGCAAGGATCCCGTGGAATTCCGCAGGTCCATGCTGACCAAGAACCCGCGCATGCTCGCGGTGCTCAACCACGCGGCCGAAAAGGCCGGCTGGGGCCAGCCCTTGCCGGCGCGCGTCGGCCGCGGCGTCTGCGTGCAGCCATCGTTTGAGACCTTCATCGCAACCATCGTGGAGGCGGAGATCGACGACATCGGCGAGATCGCGCTCCGCCGCGTCACCTCGGTGGTCGACACCGGCATCGCGGTCAACCCTGATACGGTGAAGGCGCAGATCGAGGGCGGGCTGATCTTCGGTCTCACCGCCGCGCTCTATGGCGAGATCACCATCGAAAAGGGGCGCGTGCAGCAATCGAACTTCCACGACTACCGCATGATGCGCATCAACGAGACGCCGAAGATCGAGGTCATCGTGGTCAAGAGCGGCGAAGCGCCCGGCGGCATCGGTGAAGCCGGCGTCAACGCCGGACCACCGGCGCTGCGCAACGCGATTTATGCCGCAACCGGCGTCGCGCTGCGGCGCCTGCCGATCGATCGGAAAGCTTTGGCTGTGGGGAAGAAGGCATGAGTGGGGTGATGCGCATCCTCGCAAGCCTGGTCGTGATCGCGATCGTCGCGGTGGCGCTCGGCGTCTGGTACATCCGCGGGCCCGGCCCGCTCGATTTCGCGGGCGGCACGAAAGTAGCGCTGGCGGATTACCGCGCCGGCAAGCCGACCGGCGTGCCGGCGTCGCTCGAGAAGGCGAGCCTGGTCGAACGCGGCGAATGGCTTGCGAAGGCGGCGGACTGCATGGTCTGCCACACCAAACCGGGCGAGAAGGAATATTCCGGCGGGCTCGGCTTCAAGCTGCCATTCGGCATGCTTTATTCGACCAACATCACGCCGGACAAGGAGACCGGCATCGGCAATTACAGCGACCAGGACTTCCTCAACGCGGTCCGGCGCGGCAAGCGCCACGACGGCGCGCGGCTCTATCCGGCGATGCCTTATGCATCCTACGCCTACATGACGGACGAGGACGTTCTGGCGGTGAAGGCCTATCTGTTCAGCCTGCCGCCGGTGCGCGCCAAGGCGCCGGAGAACACGCTGTCCTTCCCGTTCAACCAGCGCTGGGCGATGATCTTCTGGTCGGCCGTGTTCAATCCCGACACGCGCTTTACGCCCGACACCTCGAAGAGCCCGGAGTGGAACAGAGGTGCGTATCTTGCGGAAGCGCTGGCGCATTGCGGCGAGTGCCACACGCCGCGCAACCTCGGCTTTGCGCTGGACAACCGCAAGAAGTTCGCCGGCGCCATCACGGCGGGCTGGCGCGCCTTCAACATCTCCTCCGACAAGGCGACGGGTCTCGGCAATTGGCGCGACCAGGATCTGATCTCGTATCTCTCGCTCGGACACGCGGCGGGCCACGGCTCGGCCTCGGGCCCGATGGGCGAAGCGGTCGATCACAGCTTCAGCCAGTTCGCGCCCGAAGACATCCGCGCCATCGTCGTTTACCTGCGCAGCGTACCGCCGCAGCCTTCGCCTGATCTGCCCGCAGTCACCGCGCCCGCGGCTCCTGCCTCGCACAGGGACGGCGTGACGGCGGATGCGCGCGGCAAGAGGGTGTTCGCCAGCGCCTGCGTCAGCTGCCATGGCTGGAGCGGCGAAAGCCCGATGTCGCCGATGGCGACGCTGACCGGCACCTGGGCCGTCAACGACCCCGCCGCCATCAACGTCGCGCAGATCGTGCTGTCCGGCACCAAGCGCCACACGCCCGACGGCGCACTCTCGATGCCGGCCTTCGGTAACGCCTACACCGACGACGAGATCGCGGCGGTGGCGAACTACGTGACGGCGCGGTTCGGCACGGAGGGCTCGAAGCTGACGGCGAAGGACGTCGCGGAGTTGAGGGAGCAGACGGCGGAGTAATTGCGCTGCAAATGCCGCTGCACCTTCTCCCCTTGTGGGAGAAGGTGGCGCGAAGCGCCGGATGAGGGGTTGCTTCCGCGAGTTCGAATGCGCGAGGCTCACGCGCGGAAAGAGACCCCTCACCCGTCTCGCCGCTAGGCGGCGAGCCACCCTCTCCCACAAGGGGAGAGGGCGCAGCGGATGTGTGACTCCGCTGTTCAGCTCAACCAGAACCTCGGCGTCGCCGGCTCGAGCCGGCCGCCGGCACGCACCGGGGCGATGCGGAGTGCAAGCCCCGTCGCATCATCCGTCTCCACTGCAACGCCACTCAGCGTCGCCGCGCCCGCCGCCGGCTCGAACCGGCCTGACGGAATGCCCGACGTAAACCGCCGCAGCGGTTCTTCCTTCTGCATGCCGATGATGGAATCGTAGTCGCCGGTCATACCGGCGTCGGTCATGTAGGCGGTGCCGCCGGTGAGGATCTGGTGATCGGCGGTCGGCACGTGCGTGTGCGTGCCGACGACGAGGCTGGCGCGGCCGTCGCAGAAGAAGCCGATGCCCTGTTTCTCGCTGGTCGCTTCGCAATGGAAGTCGACGACGATGGCATCGGCGGCTTGGCCGAGCGGACAGGCACCAAGCTCGCGCTCGAGCGCGGCGAAGGGATCGTCAAATGGAGTCATGAAGACGCGGCCGAGCGCATTGACGACAAGCGCATGCTTGCCGTTCTTGGTCTCGATCAACGCGGCGCCGCGGCCGGGCGTGCCGCGCGGGTAGTTCGCGGGCCGCACCAGGCGCTCCGCACGCTCGATGAACACCAGCGCCTCGCGCTGGTCCCAGGAATGGTTGCCGAGCGTCACCGCGTCGGCGCCGGCATCGAGAAGCTCCTGATAAATCGCTTCGGTGATGCCGAACCCGCCGGCGGAGTTCTCGCCATTGACGACGACGAAATCGAGCGACCAATCCTTGACCATGCCGGGCAGATATTCGGCGACCGCCGCGCGCCCGGCTCGGCCGACGACATCACCCACGAAGAGAATGCGCAACTTCAGGACTCCGGAAATCGAATACGTCCGATTCCGTTAGCACATAATCCAGCGCGACGTCGTGCGATAGTGCCGGAACCGCCTTGATCTCCTGCGCCGCGAAGGCGAGCCCGATGCCGACGATGTGCTTGGCCTTGCGCAAATGGGCAAAGGTGAAGTCGTAATGCCCCGCCCCATAGCCGATGCGATGGCCGAGACGGTCAAAGGCCGCGAGCGGTGTCAGCATGATGTCCGGGATGACCTCGGCCGCCGCAGGCGACGGCTCGGGAATGCCGAGCGGACCGAGCATCAGGCGGTCGTTCGGATGCCAGATGCGGAAGATCAGCGACTGGCCGCGCGCAGTGACGCAAGGCAGCGCGAGCCGGGCACCTTCGCCAGCGAGCTTCACCATCAACGGCATCGGATCGATCTCGCTGCGGATCGGCGAGTAGCCGGAGACGATGCTGCCGGGCAGGAGTTCGAACGGCAGGCCGCGCTTGGCGAGCTTTGCGGCAGCGGCGGTGCGCTTCTTCTCGCTCAGCGCGTCGCGCGCCGCGAGGGCCTTGGCGCGCAGGTCGGCTTTCGAATTGGACATGTGCTGGGTCCCCCAAGGTCATCACCCGCGCAGGCGGGTGATCCAGTATTGCAGAGGCGGTGGTGTTCACACTCGAACGCCGCGGCGTACTGGATGCCCCGCTTTCGCGGGGCATGACATCGTACCGAACTGAACCGCCGCAGTCTGACGCGCAATTCGACGGGCACAAAACGAAACGAACAGAAGCGCGAAGCCGCGGACGCCGTTGAAGCACTCGATCCCGGAGTTCCCTACGAAAGTAGGTGGGCACCATATGTCCGGGCCCACGGGCCCGGCCAGGGACAGTTCCCTAAAGGATCGATAAGGCCCCGGGGATATTATGGCTCCTGACGTGCGTCGCAGCCTCGCAACCGCAATCTAACAACGATACTGCCGAATCACCAGCCCAAGGGCAGCGGCCCCCCAAGGAACGATGAGATGAGGCGCCGTCGGGCGCCGCGGTGTTCACCTCTCCCCAGCGGGGAGAGGTCGGATTGCGAAGCAATCCGGGTGAGGGGCCGCAGCGCTCGGTGAGGACGTAACTCCTCACCCGGATCGCATCTTTCGATGCGATCCGACCTCTCCCTACGGGAGAGGTGAACCGAGCTCTCCTGGCAGTGCTCCAATCAAAACTGATCAAGTATCAGCCTATCGCGATCCCGCCGCCGACGGTCCGGTTCAGGACCTGGGTCGATTTCTCGATTCGCTCGGCTGCGGCATTCAGCGCATTCACCACCGCGGTCTGGGTCATCCTGGCGCGCTCGACGGCGGCATTGCGGAAATCCCGCAGTTCGTTCAGCTCCTGCTCCATGGTGCGGATGCGGTTGCCGGCATCGACCAGTTCGTCGCACGCAGTCAGCGCCGCCATCACCGTGAGCCGCGCATCGCCGATCTCGCCGAACTTTCCGCGCAGTGACTGGATCCGCATCTCCAGGCTTTCGGCGAGCTTCAACAACCGTACTTCCTGACCCTCCTCACAGGCCATGCGGTATTGCCGGCCATTGATGGTGACGTTGATGTGGCTCATCCATCCTCTCCGGTATCGAGTACCGAACGTATCGTGACGATCGCGGAATCCAGCCGATCGGAGATCTCGCGATTGGTGCGCTCGAGCTTGCGCGCCTTCACCAGCGCGCCGTCGAGCTCGTCGGCAAGCCGCGAGCGATCTGCGCCGAGGGCCTGGATTCGCGTCGCGAGTTCGTTCTCGTCGCGATCGGCATCGCGCCGCCGCTCGACTGCGCTTTCGAGCGCATCGAGTGCTGCCATGAGCCTGCGGGTCGCGATCTCGATCTCGACGGCAGATGACTCCGTCATGGCGGAACTGTTGGATACGCGATCGTTCATGCGGTCAGCGGCGAACTAGTGGCCTTTGCCCCGGGGACTTGCCGTCCGGCAAAAGACTCGGTTCGGCAAGCGGTTAGAAGCAGAAATTTACGTGGCAGGGAAGGGAAGCGCAACGCCGCGGGGAAACTATGCACCGATAGATCAGCATCGGGCATGCCGAACGGCTGGTTCCTGGTCTGCACATTCGCGGCTGCGGCTTTTCCGGATCGCGCTACGAGCAACTTTTCGGCCGGGGATGACGTTTGATTGCCTTGGACTCCCGGAACCGAGATGCTATCCAGCCCCCGACCTTGAGCAAGGCTCCTTCCCGCGCGGGCGTTCACCGCCACCAAGCGCCTCATTTCAGACGGATTTCAGACATGACGCAGGTCGATCTCACCCGTATGGCCAACACGCAGGTCGATCACACCCGTATGGCCAACGCGATCCGCGGGCTAGCGATGGACGCTGTCGAGAAAGCGAAATCGGGCCATCCTGGTCTGCCGATGGGCGCCGCCGACATTGCCACGGTGCTGTTCACGCAGTTCCTGAAATTCGACGCCGCCGCGCCGAACTGGCCGGACCGCGACCGCTTCGTGCTCTCGGCCGGTCACGGCTCGATGCTGCTCTACTCGCTGCTGTACCTCACCGGCAATGCCGACATGACGCTGGACCAGCTCAAGCAGTTCCGCCAGCTCGGCTCGCTGACCCCGGGCCACCCCGAAAACTTCCACACCAAGGGCATCGAGACCACCACCGGTCCGCTCGGCCAGGGCATCTCCACCGCGGTCGGCATGGCGCTGGCGGAGAAGATGCTGGCCGCCGAGTTCGGCAAGAAGATCGTCGATCACCACACCTTCGTGCTCGCCTCCGACGGCGACCTGATGGAAGGCGTGTCGCAGGAAGCGATCGCGATGGCCGGGCATTGGAAGCTCAACAAGCTGATCGTGCTCTACGACGACAACGGCATCTCGATCGACGGTCCGACCTCGATCTCCGATTCCGTCGACCAGGTGAAGCGCTTCAAGTCGGCAGGCTGGGCTGCCGAGAAGATCGACGGCCAGGACCAGGCCGCGATCGCAGCCGCGATCACGCGCGCGAAGAAATCGAACAAGCCGACGCTGGTCGCCTGCCGCACCACCATCGGCTTCGGCGCGCCGCATAAGGCCGGCACCGCGAAGGCGCATGGCGAGGCGCTCGGCGCCGACGAGCTCAAGGCCGCCAAGGAAAATCTCGGCATCTCGCTCGAGGCGTTCTCGGTGCCGGACGACGTGCTGAAGGCTTGGCGCGAAGCCGGCAGCCGCGGCGCGGCGGCGCGTCAGGAATGGGAAGGACGGCTTGGCGAGCTCGGCAGCCGCAAGCGCGCCGAGTTCGAGCGCCGCCTGCGCCATGAGCGTCCGGCCTCGCTCGCGAAGGCGCTGCGGGCGCACAAGAAGGAGCTTTTGGAGAAGCCGCTGACGGCCGCAACCCGCAAGTCCTCGGAAGCCGCGATCGAGGCGATCGCGGCCGCGATGCCGATGGAATTCGTGGCGGGCTCCGCCGACCTCACCGGCTCCAACAACAACAAGGCGAAGTCGGCAACGGCCTTCTCGGCCAAGACGCCGAAGGGCCGCTTCATCCATTACGGCATCCGCGAGCACGGCATGGCCGCGGCGATGAACGGCATCTTCCTGCATGGCGGGTTCGCACCGAACGGGGCGACATTCCTGGTGTTCACCGACTATGCCCGTCCCGCGATGCGCATTGCCGCCTTGATGGGCGCGGGCGTCGTTTACGTGATGACGCACGACTCCATCGGCCTCGGCGAGGACGGCCCGACCCATCAGCCGGTCGAGCATCTCGCCGCCCTTCGCGCCATTCCCAACATGCGCGTGTTCCGCCCTTGCGATTCCATCGAGGTCGCCGAGTGCTGGGAGCTCGCGCTCAACCGCATCGACGGGCCGACGGTGCTGGCGCTGACGCGGCAGAACCTGCCGCAACTCCGTACCACCGCACCCAACGAAAACCCCTGCCAGCAGGGCGCCTACGAGCTCGTGGCGGCCCAGGGCGAACCCAAGGCGACGCTGTTCGCCTCCGGCTCCGAGGTCGAGATCGCGGTCGCCGCCCAGAAGCAGCTCGCCGAACGCGGCATCCCGTCGCGGGTGGTCTCGGTGCCCTCGCTCGAGCTGTTGTTAGCGCAACCAGAGGCCAAGCGCGCGGCGATCATCGGCAACGCGCCGGTGAAGGTCGCGATCGAGGCCGCCGTGCGCTGGGGCTGGGATGCCGTGATCGGCCAGGATGGCGAATTTATCGGCATGCATTCCTTCGGCGCGAGCGCGCCGGCGAAGGACCTTTTCAAGCACTTCGGCATTACTGCAGAGGCTGCGGTTAACGCTGTGCTGAAGCGCGTTTCCTGAGAGTTGAGCTTGCCGGAAAAAAGGACTACGTAACTCCTCATATGATCAAGCCGCGCCCGGCCGAACCGGGCGTCCGCCCTAAAAAACCCTCGTCGGCGCGCTACGTGCGTCGTGCGGGATGACAAACGTCATTGAACGGTCATAAGGAGACGAAACATGGCAGTCCGCGTCGGAATTAACGGTTTTGGCCGCATCGGCCGCAACGTCCTGCGGGCTATCGCGGAGTCGGGCCGCAAGGACATCGAGGTGGTCGGCATCAACGATCTCGGCCCGGTCGAGACCAACGCCCATCTGCTCCGCTTCGATTCCGTTCACGGCCGCTTCCCCGGCACTGTCACCGTCGATGGCGACTCGATCAACCTCGGCAGCGGCAAGATCAAGGTGACCGCCGAGCGCGATCCCTCGAAGCTGCCCTGGAAGGATCTCGGCGTCGACATCGCGCTGGAATGCACCGGCATCTTCACCGCGAAGGACAAGGCCGCCGCGCATCTCACCGCCGGCGCGAAGCGCGTGCTGGTCTCCGCGCCCGCCGACGGCGCCGATGCCACCATCGTCTACGGCGTCAATCACGACACGCTGACCAAGAATCACCTGGTCGTCTCCAACGGCTCCTGCACCACCAATTGTCTCGCGCCGGTCGCGAAGGTGCTGAACGACCTCGTCGGCATCGAGACCGGTTTCATGACGACGATCCACGCCTACACTGGCGACCAGCCGACGCTGGACACGCTGCACAAGGATCTCTACCGCGGCCGCGCCGCGGCGATGTCGATGATCCCGACCTCGACCGGTGCAGCCAAGGCGATCGGCCTCGTGCTCCCCGAACTCAAGGGCAAGCTCGATGGTGTCGCGATCCGCGTCCCGACCCCGAACGTCTCGGTCGTCGACCTCAAGATCGTCGCCAAGCGCGCCACTGACGCCAAGGAAGTCAACGCGGCGATGAAGCGCGCGTCCGAGCAGCAGCTCAAGGGCATTCTCGGCTACACCACCGCGCCGAACGTCTCGATCGACTTCAACCACGACCCGCACTCCTCCACGTTCCACGAGGACCAGACCAAGGTGCAGAACGGCACGCTGGTGCGCGTGATGTCCTGGTACGACAACGAGTGGGGCTTCTCGAACCGCATGGCGGACACCGCCGTTGCGATGAGCAAGGTGCTCTAATCGTCAAGGTCTCGTGTCCCGGACGCGGAGCAGCGCGCTTGCGCTGCTTCGCGGAGCCGGGACCCATCTCACCAGTGTAGGTCCCGGTTCAGCACAGCGGCACTTCGCGCCGCAGTGCGCCCGGGACAAGAGAGCCGAAGATGACCAAAACATTCCGCACCCTCGACGACGTCGACGTGAAGGGCAAGCGCGTGCTGCTGCGCGTCGATCTCAACGTGCCCATGGACAACGGGCGCGTCACCGACGCAACGAGGCTCGAGCGCGTCGCGCCGACCATCACCGAAATCTCGGACAAGGGCGGCAAGGTCATCCTGCTCGCACATTTCGGCCGGCCCAAGGGACGCGATCCCAAGGAGTCGCTCAAGCCCGTCACTGAAGCGCTGTCGAACGTCGTGAAGAAGCCCGTCGCCTTCGCCGATGACTGCATCGGCGAGCCCGCGGCCACGGCCGTGGCGGCGTTGAAGGATGGCGACATCCTGTGCCTGGAAAACACCCGCTTCCACAAGGAAGAGGAAAAGAACGATCCCGCGTTCGTCGCGGAGCTCGCCAAGCTCGGTGACATCTGGGTCAACGACGCGTTCTCGGCCGCGCACCGCGCCCACGCCTCGACCGAAGGCCTCGGCCACAAGCTGTCCGCCTATGCCGGCCGCACCATGCAGGCCGAGCTCGATGCGCTGGAGAAGGCGCTGGAAGCGCCGACCAAGCCCGTCATCGCGATCATCGGCGGCGCCAAGGTATCGACCAAGATCGACCTGCTCGAAAACCTCGTCAACAAGGTCGACGCGCTCGTCATCGGTGGCGGCATGGCCAACACCTTCCTGCACGCGCAGGGCGTCGCGATCGGCAAGTCGCTGGCCGAGAAGGATCTCGGCGCCACCGCGGTGCGCATCATGGAGAAGGCGGAGGCCGCGAACTGCGCCATCATCCTGCCGGTGGATGCCACCGTCGCCTATCATTTCGCCGCCAATGCGCCCTCGCATGCCTATGGGCTCGATGCGATCCCGGCCGACGGCATGATCCTCGACGTCGGCCCGCAGTCGATTGCACGCATCCATGCCGCGATCGACGATGCGGCAACGCTGGTCTGGAACGGCCCGCTCGGCGCTTTCGAACTGCAACCGTTCGATCGCGGCACGGTCGCTGCCGCGAGGCACGCCGCCGAGCGCACCAAGGCCAAGAAGCTGATCTCGATCGCGGGCGGCGGCGACACCGTCGCGGCCCTCAACCAGGCCGGCGTCGGCTCTGATTTCACCTATGTTTCAACCGCCGGTGGCGCATTTCTTGAATGGATGGAAGGCAAGCCCCTGCCCGGCGTCGAGGTTCTGCGCGTCAAGTAAGTCAAGTCGGCAAGTAGTTAGCGGCCCTGCAGGCCCAAACGGGAGAAAAAGACAGATGGCTCGGATCACGTTGCGTCAGTTGCTCGACCATGCGGCGGAGAACGATTACGGCGTACCGGCCTTCAATATCAACAACATGGAGCAGGCGCTGGCGATCATGGACGCGGCCAACCAGACCGACGCGCCCGTCATCATCCAGGCCTCGCGCGGCGCGCGCTCCTACGCCAACGACGTCATGCTCAAGCACATGATGGACGCGGTGACCGAGATCTATCCGCACATCCCGGTCTGCGTGCATCTCGACCACGGCAACGAGCCCGCCACCTGCATGACCGCGATCCAGGCCGGCTTCACCTCCGTCATGATGGACGGCTCGCTGAAGGCCGACGGCAAGACCCCCGGCGACTGGGGCTACAATGTCGGCGTCACCAAGACCGTGACCGACATGGCCCATCTCGGCGGCATCTCGGTCGAGGGTGAGCTCGGCGTGCTCGGCTCGCTCGAGACCGGCATGGGCGACAAGGAAGATGGCCACGGCGCCGAAGGCAAGCTGTCGCATGACCAGCTCCTGACCAATCCGGACGAGGCGGTGAAGTTCGTCCAGGAGACCAAGGTCGACGCGCTCGCGATCGCGATGGGCACTTCCCACGGCGCCTACAAGTTCACGCGCAAGCCGGACGGCGATATCCTCGCAATGAACGTGATCGAGGAGATCCACCGCAAGCTGCCGAACACGCATCTTGTGATGCATGGTTCGTCGTCGGTGCCGCAGGACCTCCAGGACATCATCAACGCGTATGGCGGCAAGATGAAGCCGACCTGGGGCGTGCCGGTGCCCGAGATCCAGCGCGGCATCAAGAACGGCGTGCGCAAGATCAACATCGACACCGACAACCGCATGGCGATGACCGGCCAGATCCGGAAGGTCCTCAAGGACCATCCGGAAGAGTTCGATCCCCGCAAGTATCTGAAGCCCGCGATGGAAGCGATGACCAAGCTGTGCAAGCAGCGGCTCCAGGAGTTCAATACCGCCGGTCAGGCCTCCAAGATCAAGAAGGTCCTGACCACCGCCGAGATGGCCAAGCGCTACGCCAAGGGCGAGCTGGACCCGAAGGTGGCGTAAGCCAGCTAACTCCCTCTCCTCGTCATCCCGGGGGCGCCGCGCAGCGGCGAGCCCGGAATCCATAATCACAGCCTGGGGTTATGGATTCCGGGCCTGCGCCTTTCGGCGCATCCCGGAATGACGCCGTTTGGCAACGTTACGATCCCTCCCCCCTTACCCTGCGACGAACGTTAACTCGGCAATTGCCCGAGAACGGTCTATTTTCACAGGCAAGGGCAGAATCGTTTTGGGAGGACCTCTCGATGAATCTGACTGAGCTCAACAGTACCGCGACCGCCATGGTCGCCCCCGGCAAGGGCATCCTCGCCGCCGACGAATCGTCCGGCACCATCAAGAAGCGCTTTGACGCGATCGGCGTGGAGTCGACCGAGGCCAACCGGCGCGACTATCGCGAGATGCTGTTTCGGTCGAAGGAGGCCATGAGCCAGTACATCTCCGGCGTGATTCTTTATGACGAGACGATCTGGCAGGACGCCAAGGACGGCATGCCGCTGATCAAGCTGATCGAGGAGAGCGGCGCCATCCCCGGCATCAAGGTCGACGAGGGCACGCAGGCCTTGCCGATGTGCCCGGGCGAGCTCGTCACGGTCGGGCTCGACAAGCTCGCCGAGCGCCTGAAGAAATACTACGAGCGCGGCGCACGTTTTGCCAAATGGCGCGCGGTGATCGACATCGGCAGCGGCATTCCCTCGATTACCGCGATCAGCGTCAACGCCCACGCGCTGGCGCGCTATGCCGCGCTGTGCCAGGCCGCGCAGATCGTGCCGATCGTCGAGCCGGAAGTGCTGATGGACGGTGGTCACGACATCGACCGCTGCTTTGATGTGACCCAGCGCGTTCTCAACAAGACCTTCCAGGAATTGCGCGTACAGCGCGTCGCGCTCGAGGGCATGGTGCTTAAGCCGAACATGGCGGTCGCCGGCAAGAAGTCGCCAAAGAAGGCGTCCGTCGAGGAAGTCGCGGAAAAGACGGTGCGGATGCTAAAGGCCTGCGTGCCGGCAGCGGTGCCCGGCATCGCCTTCCTCTCCGGCGGCCAGTCGGATGAAGAGGCAACCGCGCATCTCAACGCCATGCACAAGCTCGGCCCGCTGCCATGGGGCCTGACCTTCTCCTACGGCCGCGCGCTCCAGGCCGCGCCGCAGAAGGCCTGGTCGGGCAAGGCCGAGAACGTCGCGGCCGGCCAACGCGCATTCAGCCATCGCGCGCGGATGAATGGCCTTGCCGCCAAGGGCGAATGGGCGAGCAGCCTGGAAAAGAAGGCGGCCTAGACTTGTCGAACAAATCGCCTCCGCCGCGCCCGGCGCCGCGCCTCTATCTCGCGACGCCGCTCGTCGATGATCCCGCTTCACTCCTGGCCGAGTTGCCCGGGCTGCTCGCATCCGCCGACGTCGCAGCCGTGCTGGTGCGGCTGAAGGAGACCGACCAGCGCAGCATGATCTCGCGGATCAAGGCCTTGGCGCCGGTCGTGCAGAACACGGGCGCGGCGCTGCTCGTCGACGGCCATGCCGAGCTGGTCGCGCGCGGCGGCGCCGACGGCGCGCACCTCTCCGGCATCGCGGTGCTGGAAGAGGCGATGCCGTCGCTCAAACCCGATCGGATCGCCGGCGTCGGGGGGCTTGCAACACGGCACGATTCCATGAGTGCGGGCGAGTTGGGCGCGGACTACGTGCTGTTCGGCGAGCCGGACGCGGACGGCCAGCGGCCGTCATCCCAGGCTATCGCCGAACGGCTCGACTGGTGGGCCGAACTGTTCGAGCCGCCCTGCGTCGGCTTTGCCACGTCGTTCGCCGAAGCCCATGACTTCGCGGCGAGCGGAGCCGATTTCGTCCTGGTCGGCGATCTCATCTGGGGCGATCCGCGTGGACCCAAGGCCGCGCTGATCGAGGCCGACGCGGCGATCAAGAAGGCCTATACGGCTGCGCCCGCGAGCCAGGGGCACGGCTAGCGGCACACCATGAAGCTCCCACGCATCACCCTTCTGGTCACGTTGGCTCTGACGGCGCCCGCGGCCGCGCAGCTCCAGATCACTCCGCCGGCCGCGACGCCGAGCCCCTCGCCCGCAAAGCCGACGGAAAAGCCCAAGGAAAAACCGGCGACGAAGCCGCACATGATCACCAAGAAGAAGGAGGCGGCGCCTGCGCCAAAGCCGTCACCGTCGACCTCGCCGAGCCCGCCTCCGGCCGCCACCGTGATCCCCGCGCCCAAGACCGACAATTCAAATGTCGATCTGGTGTTCGGCGCCTATCAGCGCGGCCAGTACAAGACCGCCTTCGAGCTCGCCACCGCGCGCGCCCAGGCCGGCGATCCCAAGGCGATGACGATGCTGGGCGAGCTCTATTCCAACGCCATGGGCATCAAGCGCGACTACGCCAAGGCGGCGGAGTGGTACAAGCGCGCCTCCGATGCCGGCGACCGCGAGGCGATGCTCGCGCTCGCGATGATGCGCATCGCCGGCCGCGGCGGCCCGGTCGACAAGGGCGAGGCGGTCAAGCTGATGGCGTCCGCCGCCAAGCTCGGCGAGCCCAAGGCCGCCTATAATCTCGCGCTGCTTTATCTGGATGGACAGACCCTGCCGCAGGACGTCCAGCGCTCGGCCGAGCTGCTCCGCCAGGCGGCCGACGCCGGCCTTCCCGAGGCGCAATACGCGCTCGCGACCTTCTACAAGGAAGGCACCGGCGTGCCGAAGGACCCCGACAAGGCGGTGCGCCTGCTCCAGGCGGCCTCGCTCGCCGACAATGTCGATGCCGAGGTCGAATATGCCATTGCAATGTTCAACGGCACCGGCACGCCCAAGAACCAGCCGGCGGCTGTCGCATTACTCCGCAAGGCGGCGCGCCAGAACAGCGCCATCGCGCAAAACCGGCTGGCCTGGGTGCTGATCAACGGCATTGGTGCGCCGGTGGACAAGGTCGAGGGCTTCAAATGGCACCTCGTCGCAAAGACCGGCGGCAAGGGCGATCCGGAGCTCGACAAGCAACTGGGCGACTTGCCCGCCGACGACCGGGCCAAGGCGGAGGCCGCCGCCAAGAAATGGCTCGGGACCAAATGACTTGACGCAATGACTTGACGCAAAGCCCCTCGCAGGGCACCCAATTCCCTCAAATGGGCGCTGTTCCGCGCCGTCTCTCTCCCGATCAAGACCGGAACTCATGCTGTATTCCGCCACTATCAATGTCATGGTCAAGGCGGCGCGCCGCGCCGGCCGCAGCCTCAAGCGCGATCTCGGCGAGATCGAGCATCTCCAGGTCTCGCTGAAGGGGCCGGCGAATTTCGTCTCGCTCGCCGACAAGCGCGCCGAGGAGATCCTCTACCAGGATCTCGCCAAGGCGCGGCCCGGCTACGGCTTCATCGGCGAGGAAGGCGGCACGCGCGAGGGCACCGACAAAAGCCACACCTGGATCGTCGATCCCCTCGACGGCACCACCAACTTCCTGCACGGCATCCCACAGTTCGCGATCTCGATCGGGCTCGCGCGCGAGGGCACGGTCATCGCCGGCGTGATCTACAATCCCGCCAATGACGAACTCTACATCGCCGAGCGCGGCAAGGGCGCCTTCCTCAACGACCAGCGCCTGCGCGTCGCCGGCCGCCGCCAGCTCAACGAATGCGTGGTGGCCTGCGGCCTGCCCCATATCGGCCGCGGCGACCACGAGGAATTCCGCCGCGAGATGACCGCGATCCAGGACCGCGTCGCAGGGCTGCGCCGCTTCGGCGCCGCCTCGCTCGACCTCGCCTTCGTCGCCGCCGGTCGCCTCGATGGCTACTGGGAGCGCAACCTGCAATCCTGGGACATCGCCGCCGGCCAGATCATGGTGAGGGAAGCAGGCGGCACCGTGAGCGACATCGACACGCCCGGTGATCCGCTGACGACCGGGCACGTCGTATGCGGCAACGAGTTCGTGCACGGGGAGCTGGTGAAGATCTTGCGGAAGCGATAGCAGGAAGTGATACGCACGGCCGCAATTGTCGCCGTAGCCGTTTGGTCCGCTATGGCCCTCGCGCTCTTCCCCTGGCGCATCGAGCCACTGCTGCCGGCGCGCGGCGGCACTACTTGCTTTGCCGCGGACTACAGCCCTCCCGCCCCGTCGACCCTGCCGGTGCAGGCGGTGCCGCAGTGCCTCGAATGATAGCACCTCGGCCGACATGCATGAGGAGCTGGTGAAGACTTTAAGGCTTCTGACAAAGTAAGCGGGCACTTTCCCCACTCGTCATTCCGGGACGCGCCTCTTTGGCGCGGGCCCGGAATCCATTCATCCGCGTCGATGGTGGCGCCATGGATTCCGGGTTCGCGCTTCGCGCGCCCCGGAATGACTAAGGGGATTATCTTGGCCGCGCCGGCGCCGGCGGGCCGTAAACCTCAGCTTCCGTCTTCGCCGCCTCCGGCTCCAGGTCCCCCGCCAGCACGCGCTGCACGGAGACGAAGAACACCGGCACCATCAGCAGCGCGAGAATCACGACGGCGATCATGCCGCCCATCACGACGGTGCCGAGCGATTGCTGGCTGGCGCCGCCGGCGCCATGCGCGATCGCCATCGGCAGCACGCCGCAGATGAAGGCGAGGCCTGTCATCAGGATCGGGCGGAAGCGCAGGCGGCAGGCCTCGATGGTGGCTTCCAGCAGCGGCTTGCCTTCTTTGCGCAGATCCTTGGCGAACTCGATGATCAGGATCGCGTCCTTCGCAGCAAGGCCGATGATGGTGATCAGGCCGACGGTGAAGTAGACGTCGTTGGGCAGGCCGCGCAGCATCGCGGCGATCACCGCGCCGGTGACGCCGAGCGGCACGGTGAGCAGCACCGCGAGCGGAATGGTCCAGCTCTCGTAGAGGGCGGCAAGACACAGGAACACGACGAACACCGACAGCGCCAGCAGGAACGGCGCTTGCGAGCCCGACAGCTTCTCCTGGAGCGACTGTCCGGTCCATTCATAGCCGAAGCCGCGCGGCAGCCGGCCGGCAAGCTTCTCCATCTCGGCGATCGCATCGCCCGAGGTGAAGCCGGGCTTTGCCTCGCCCGAGATGCGCACGGCGGGATAGTAGTTGAAGCCGGCGATCTGGGTCGGACCGCGCGCCCATTCGACGGTGGCGAAGGAGGAGAACGGCACCAGCTGGCCGCGGCTGTTCTTGACGTTGTAGTTGAGGATGTCCTCGGTCTTCATGCGATCGCGGGCATCGGCCTGCACCACGACGCGCTGCATGCGGCCGCGATTCGGGAAGTCGTTGATGTAGTTCGATCCGAGATTGGTCGAAATCGTGTTGTTGATGTCCTCGAAGGTGACGCCGAAGGCGCCGGCCTTCTCGCGGTCGATCACGAGATTGACGACGCCCGCCTCGGGCAGGCCTTCGATGTACGCCTTCTGAAGCACCGGGCTCGCATTCGCCTCCGCGATCAACTGGTCGGCGGCGCGCATCAGCGCCGGATAGCCCTTCTGGCCGCGGTCCTGGAGGCGGAACGAGAAGCCCGAGGAGTTGCCGAGATTGTCGATCGGCGGCGGCTGCAGCGCGGAGATTTTTGCGTCACGGATTGAAGACGACAAATCGCGGTTGATGTCGGCGACGATCGCGGCCGCCGAATCCTTCGGTCCGCGTTCCGACCAGTCCTTCAGCGTGATGAAGGCCTGTGCGGTGTTCATGCCCTGGCCGGAGAAGCTGAAGCCGGTGAGGAAGGTGACGTCGTCGACGCCCGGCCGCTGTGCCAGATATTTCTCGACCTTCTCGATCACGGCCTCGGTGCGGGCATAGGACGAATCGGACGGCGTCTGCACGTCGGTGGTGACAAAGCCCTGGTCGTCGACCGGCAGGAAGCCGCCGGGCAGGTTGACGAAGGCCCAGGACAGGCCGGCGAGCAGCGCGACATAGACCAGCATCAACCGTCCCGTGCGCTTCAGCGAGAAGCCGACGGTGCGGGAGTAGCCTTCCTTGCCGCCTTCGAGCATGCGGTTGAACCAGCCGAACACGCCCTTCTTGGCGTGGCCGTGACCGGCGGCGACGGGCTTGAGCAGCGTCGCGCACAGCGCCGGCGTCAGCGACAGTGCGAGGAACGCCGAGAAGCCGATCGCGGCGACCATGGTGACGGAGAACTGGCGGTAGATGATGCCGACCGAGCCCGGGAAGAACGCCATCGGCACGAACACCGCCATCAGCACCAGCGTGATGCCGATGATGGCGCCGGTGATCTGCGACATCGCCTTGCGTGTCGCCTCCTTCGGCGGCAGGCCTTCCTCGGCCATGATGCGTTCGACGTTCTCGACCACGACGATGGCATCGTCGACGAGGATGCCGACCGCGAGCACCATGCCGAACATCGAGAGCATGTTGATGGAGTAGCCGGCGAGCAGCAGCGTGGTACAGGCGCCCAAGAGCGCCACCGGCACCACGATGGTCGGAATGATGGTGTAGCGGATGTTCTGAAGAAACAAAAACATCACCACGAACACCAGCACCACGGCTTCGACCAGCGTCGAGAGCACCTTCTTGATCGAGGCCTCGACCACGGGGGTGATGTTGTAGGGGATCTCGTAGGAGATGTTGGCCGGGAAGAAGCGCGACAGCTCCTTCATCTTCTCTTCGACTGCGCTGGCGGTCGCCAGCGCATTGCCGGTCGGTGACATCAGCACGGAGAGACCGGCGGTCGGCTTTCCGTTCAGGCGGGTGTTGAACTGGTAGCTGAGGCCGCCGACCTCGATCCGCGCGACGTCGCGCAGCCGCACGGTCGAACCGTCCAGATTGGCACGCAGGATGATGGAGCCGAATTCATCCGGCGAGGACAGCTGGCCCTTGACCAGCACCAGTGCGGAGGTGCGCTGGCTCCCCGTCGACGGCTCGGCGCCGATGCTGCCGGAGGCGACCTGCGCGTTCTGTGCGGCGATCGCCTTGTTGACGTCGTCGGCGGTGAGCCCATAGCCGACGAGCTTTGCCGGATCGACCCACACGCGAAGACTTCGCTCGGTCGAATAGAGCGTGGCCCGGCCGACGCCGGGAATGCGGCGGATCTCGCCGAGCACGTTGCGGATCATGAAGTCGCCGAGACCGACCTCATCCAGGCTGCCGTCGGTCGAGTTCAGCGTGATGATCTGGAGCACCGCGCTCGAGGCTTCCTCGATCAGGATGCCCTGCTGGATCACCGCGCGCGGCAGACGCGCTTCGACGCGCTTGATGCGGTTCTGCACCTCGACGGAGGCCGCGCTGGTATCGGTGCCCGGCACGAAATTGGCGATGATCTCGACCTGGCCGAGCGAGTCGCTGGTGGATTCGAAGTTGAGGATGCCGGAAGCGCCGTTGAGCTCCTCCTCGATCAGGCGCGTGACGCTGTTGTAGAGATTTTCGGGCGAGGCGCCGGGATAGCTGGTCGAGATCGAGATCGAGGGCGGCGCGATGATTGGATATTGCGCGATCGGCAGCAGCGGGACCGAGATCGCGCCGATCAGACAGATGAACAGCGCGACGACCCAGGCGAAGATCGGCCTGTCGATGAAGAAACTCGGCATGGCGTGTTACCGCGTGACCTGCTGAGCGTGCCGGTTGTCCGCGGTCGCATCCGCTTCCGACCAGGATTGCGGCTTGACCTTGTCGCCGGCCGCGAACTTCTGGAAGCCTTCGACCACGACCTTGTCGCCGGCCTTCAGGCCGTCGGTGACGAACCAGACGCCGTCCTGCACGGAGCCGGTGCGGACCGGCTGCACCGCGATGCGGTTGTCGTCCTTGACGACGAACACCTCGCTGCCGCCGCCACCATTGCGCTGGATCGCCTGCTGCGGCACCGCGATCGCGTCGGAGTCGAGGCCCTGGTCGATGCGGACGCGGACATACATGCCCGGCAATAGCTCGTGCTTGGGATTGCGGAACTCGCCGCGCAAGGTCACCTGCCCGGTATGGGTGTCGACCTTGGCGTCGGAGAACAGCAGCTTGCCATCGAGCGAATAGGTCGTGTTGTCGTCGAGCACGAGGCGCACCTTGGCGGCATCGGGCGCGATGCGCTCGAGGTCGCCGCTCTCGAAGGCGCGGCGGAGCTGGTTCAGCTCGGTCACCGACTGGGTGAAGTCGGCATAGATCGGATCGAGCTGCTGGACGGTGGCGAGATTGGTCTCGTTCTGGACCACAAGTGCGCCCTCGCTGACCAGCGCCGCGCCAACCACGCCATCGATCGGCGCGCGCACGGTCGCGTAGTCGAGATTGAGCTTGGCGCGCGCGAGCTCGGCCTTGCGGCCCTCGACCTCGGCATGCGCCTGCCGCTCGGCCGCGATCGCCTTCTCGTTCTCGGCTTCGGGAGCGGCGCGCTGGCTGGTCAGCGTGGCGATGCGGTGCGCCTGCTGCCGGGCCTGCGCCAGTGCGGCCTCGGCCTTGGCGAGCGCCGCTTCGTTGGCCATTACCTCGACCTCGAACGGACGCGGATCGATACGGTAGAGTGGATCTTCCGCCTTCACCTCGCTGCCCTGGCGGAACAGACGTTCGACCACGATGCCGGACACGCGCGGCCGCACCTCGGCGACGCGCGTCGGCGCGATCCGGCCGGGCAGTTCGCGCACCACGGCCCGCGGCTGCGGCTTGACGACGACGATGCTGACATCGGGATCGGCGGGTGGGGCGGCGGAGACGGCTGAGCTGGACTCGTCACAGCCCGCAAGCAGCGGCGCAAAGGCCGCGAGCATCATTGCAACGCATGCCGATCGCGCACGAAGTCCTGACATGGAGAAAAGTGCCCCGAAGCTTGTTGAAACTGAATCACGCTCCGCACGAAACCAATCAAAGCGATTCCGCACGGCTGACCGAGGTCAAAATAGAATGGAGTTGCTGCGACGCAACGCGTTGCGCGGGCGGCTCAATGTCACATGACCTATCGTGCTGAGTTCAGACCGCTTTTCGGGATTCACCGGATTGTGAGTCGAGTTCCATCATCGCGTGCTGCGACAGAACATCGCAATCAGTCGGTGGCCTTCATCCGGCATGCTCGACCGTCTGCCGCAGCGCCTCTTCCTCCGCCTCCTGCGAGGTGGTCGCACTGACTTGTAGCAGGACGACTATTTGCGGTTAGGACGAGAACCTGTGCGAAGAGGATGATAGGCACCTCGCAATGCTTGGATTGCGGGCATCCCTGTGCTCGGCGATCGGCCGCAGCATCATCCGGCCTGTGGAGGCAAGGGCGCTCCCCGGACCAACTAGGCTGACGGCTGCTGCGCAACCCGGGCAAACGCCATCAGAACCGCGAGCGAGAGCGCGATGACGGCCAGTCCCCCGAGATACGTCACCATGCAAAAAATCCGACTTGAGCCTGTGGAAGGTCGAAGTTTTACAAAATAGGTAAGCTTCAAAAGCCCGGTTTCAGCCTTAGGTTCCCTGTCCCGCGCCGAAATCGGTCCCTTCCCGCTTTTTTTGGGCTCGCGCTGTGCCATAGTGCGGGCCGCTCAGGCTTTCGTAACGGATGACATCGGCTATGCGCACGCCGTCAGGCACCTCGCCTCACATGGACATCGAACTCACCAAACTGTCGTCGCCCAGCGTGTTTCTCGTTCGGATGCTGGTCTTCCTTGTGCTCTGCACTCTGATCTCCGTGGTGCTCTACAAGCAGATAACGAATGCCTTTTTCTTCAATCCGGGCCTCAACGCGCTGATCGGAGCGGTCCTTCTCATCGGCATCATTCTCTCCTTCCGGCAGGTCATCCGGCTCTACCCCGAAGTGAGGTGGGTCAACGGCTTCCGGATTGCCGACCCGGGGCTGGTGCCGAGCGGCCATCCGCGGTTGCTGGCGCCGATGGCGGCGATCCTCGGCGGCGAGCGGAGCGGACGCATGACGATCACGCAGCAGACCATGCGCCATCTGCTGGACTCGATCGCGACCCGCCTCGACGAAGCCCGGGATATCTCCCGCTACCTGACGGGGCTGCTGGTCTTCCTCGGCCTGCTTGGCACCTTCTGGGGCCTGATCGAGACGGTCGGCTCGGTTGGCGCGATTATTGGCGGCCTGAAGGTCGGCGGCGATGCCGGCGCGCTGTTCGACACGCTGAAGGAAGGCCTCGCCGCCCCACTTGGCGGCATGGGCATCTCGTTCTCAAGCTCGCTGTTCGGCCTCGCCGGCTCGCTGATCCTCGGCTTTCTCGACCTGCAATCGAGCCAGGCGCAGAACCGCTTCTACACCGATCTCGAGGATTGGCTCGCCACCACCGTGCGCGAATACGGCCGCGGCGAGGTGACCGTCGCGGCCGGCGGCGGCGTTGCCAGCGGCGAGCTCCAGGCCGCCGTCGAGCGGCTCCGCTCCGTGCTGGAGGAAGGCAACGCCAGCCGCGGCACGACGGCGGCGATGGCAAGCCTTGCCGAGGCCATCCAGGCGCTGGTCTCACATATGCGGACCGAGCAGCAGATGATCCGCGAATGGGCCGACGGTCAGGGCGAGCAGAACCGCGAGATCCGGCGCCTGCTGGAACGCATCGCGCGCCAGCCGGAGAAGAGTTAGGCGCTCTCGCGCCCCGGACACGACGCAGCATGCAATGATGCGTCGCTGAGCCGGGGCCCGGCGTTACCCTGGATGTGAGTCCCGGCTCTGCGGAGCAGCGTTGCACGCTGCACCGCGTCCGGGACGCAAAAGTGGAGACCAACGACATGGCTCTAGCTCGCACCCGCCGCAGCGACGGCCCCTTCAACTACTGGCCCGGATTCGTCGACGCGCTGTCGACACTGGTGCTGTCGATCGTGTTCCTGCTGTCGGTGTTCCTGGTCGTGCAGTTCTTCCTGTCGCAGGAGGTCACCGGCAAGGACAAGGCGCTGGAGCTGCTCAACGCCAAGATCGCGCAGCTCAACGAGCTGCTGTCGCTGGAAAAGCTCGGCAAGCTCAGCCTCGACGACCAGGTGTCGCAACTGAAGGCAGGCCTCGCCTCGGCCGAATCCGAGCGCGACCGCATGAAGGGGCTCTATGAGGGGCTCGCCAGTGCCGGCAGTGACGCGCAAGGAAAGACCGCCGAGCTCAACAAGGCGCTGGATTCCGAGAAGGCGGTCTCAGCCCGGGCGCTCGCGCAGATCGAGGTGTTGAACCAGCAGATCAGCGCGCTGCGGCGCCAACTGGCGGCCTTGGAAGAAGCGCTCGACGCCTCGGAGAAGCGCGACAAGGAATCGCAGAGCCGGATCGCCGACCTTGGCGCGCGCCTCAACGTGGCGCTGGCGCAGCGCGTACAGGAATTGTCGCGCTACCGCTCGGAATTCTTCGGCCGCCTGCGCGCGATCCTCGGCAACCGTCCCGACATCCGCGTCGTCGGCGACCGCTTCGTGTTCCAGTCCGAAGTGTTCTTCGACACCGGGCAGGCGACCTTGCTGCCGGAGGGCCGCGCCGAGCTCGACACGGTGGCGAATGCACTGATCGAACTCGACAAGAAGATCCCGAGCGAGATCGCCTGGGTGCTGCGCGTCGACGGCCACACCGACGTGCGGCCGGTCACCGGACCGAACTTCAAGTCGAACTGGGACCTGTCGGCGGCCCGCGCGATCTCGGTGGTGCAATATCTGATCTCGCTCGGCGTGCCGGCCCAGCGCCTGGTCGCCGCCGGCTTCGGCGAATTCCAGCCGCTCGACCCCGGCAGCACCGAAGAGGCCTACAAGCGCAACCGCCGCATCGAGCTGAAGCTAACGGAGCGGTAGGGGTGTCTCTTAGGGCAGTCATTCCGGGGTGCTCGCGTCAGCGAGCGAACCCGGAATCTCGAGATTCCGGGTTCGCCCTTCGGGCGCCCCGGAATGACGGAGACCGACGATGACCGTCCTCCACCTCCACCCCTACCGCCCCGAGGACGAGGCCGCCGCGATCGACCTCTGGCATCGCACCTGGCAGAAGGCCTATCCGCAGATCGACTTCGCGGCGCGGCTGGAATGGTGGCGCGAGCGCTGGCGCAAGGACCTGGTGCCGAAAGCCTCGATCGTGGTCGCCGAAGAGGACGGCGCGCTGATCGGCTTCGTCACGATCGACGGCGAAGGCTATCTCGACCAGCTCGTGGTCGATCCCCAACACTGGGGCTCGGATGCGGCGCGGCTGCTGGTCGATGAGGCCAAGCGCCTGTCACCGACGGGGGTCACGCTGCTCGTCAACAAGGACAACACCCGCGCCATCCGCTTCTACGAGCGCAACGGCTTTGCTCATGCGGGCGACGACGTGAACCCGACCTCGGGCCGGCCGGTGCTGAGGATGGCGTGGAAGCCGTAGGCAGCCGCGCTAACCTCTCCCCGACGTCGTCCCGGCGAAGGCCGGGGCCCATACCGCGGAATCTATCGACTGCGGTCGGTCGCAGTACCGAACGACGAATCTTCGCCAAACCACGCCCTGTGGTTATGGGTCCTGACCTTCGCCGGGACGACATCGAGTGTGCGGTGACTTCTTTGCGCTCTGCAGATGCGACCGTCATTGCGAGCGCGGCGAAGCGCTGTGTCCACGGTGGGACTCTGGATTGCTTCGCTGCGCTCGCAATGACAGAAGCTTGAGGCACTTACGCCCCACCGCCGGCGGCTACCGCGCTTCTTTGCATGGGGTTGTTTTCGAGATTTTGGTTGGGAGTTGCCCACCGGCGTCTCTGGAATACCGGATCACCCGCTCAACACCGTGACTGGGGCTGCGGCTGGGACCCTTACGCCCCCTCGAACTGTAACCGCGCGAGCCGAGCATAAAGCCCGTTCGCCGCCACCAGCTCCGCATGCGTGCCCTGCTCGACGATCCTGCCCTGGTCCATCACCAGGATGCGGTCGCAGGAGAGCACGGTCGCGAGCCGGTGTGCGATCACCAGCGTGGTGCGGTGGCTCATCAGTTCCTCCAGCGCAGTCTGCACCAGCGTCTCGCTTTCGGCATCGAGCGCGGAGGTCGCTTCATCGAGCAGCAGCAGCGGCGCGTCACGCAGGATCGCACGCGCGATCGCGATGCGCTGGCGCTGGCCGCCGGACAGCGTCACGCCGCGCTCGCCGAGCGGCGTCTCGAAACCTTCGGGCAGGCGGCGGATGAATTCGGCGGCGTGCGCGAGCTCGGCGGCGCGCTCGACCTCGGCATCTGTCGCATCGGGCCGGCCGAAGCGGATGTTCTCGCGGGCGCTTGCCGCAAACACGTTCGACTCCTGCGGCACCAGCGCGATGCGCGCGCGGAAATCGCGCGGATCGGCTGCCTTGACCGGCACGCCGTCGAGCGAGATCGCGCCGCTGCGCGGATCGTAGAAGCGCAGCAGCAGATGAAAGATCGTGCTCTTGCCGGCGCCGGACGGGCCGACGATCGCAACCTTCTCGCCGGGGCGCACCGTGAACGACACGGCGTCGAGCACGTTGACTTCGGGCCGCGCCGGATAGGCGAAGCTGGCTTGATCGAAACCGACCTCGCCGCGTGCCGGCACCGGCAGTGCGCGCGGAGAAGCGGGCGCTGTGATCTCCGGCTTCACATGCAGGATCTCGAACAGGCGCTCGGCGGCGCCCGAGGCGGCCGAGACCTCGCCCCAGACCTCGCTGAGCTGGCCGAGGCCGGCGGCCGCGAAGGCGGCATAGAGCACGAACTGGCCGAGCCGGCCCGGCGTGATGGCGCCGGTCAGGACGTCATGCGAGCCGATCCAGAGGATCGCGACCACGCTTGCGAACACGATGAAGATGATGATGGCGGTGAGCACCGCGCGCGCCTGGGTCGAGGTGCGCGCGGCTTCATAGGCGTGCTCGACCTCGCCGCCGAAACGCTTCTCGGCGAGCCCCTCGCTGGTATAGGCCTGCACGGTGCGGATGGCGCCAACCAATTCGCCCGCATAGGCGGAGGCATCGGCGAGCGTATCCTGCGCGTTGCGCGACAGCCGCCGCACCCAGCGCCCGAAGGCGACCAGCGGCAGCACGATCAGGGGAATGGCGAGCAGCACGAAGCCGGAGAGACGCGGGCTCGTGATCACCATCATCGCCGCGGCGCCGAAGAACATCATCAGGTTGCGCAGTGCGATCGACACGGAGGCGCCGACCGCGGACTTGATCTGGGTGGTGTCGGCGGTGAGACGCGACACGAGTTCTCCGCTGCGCGCGGAATCGAAGAAGGCCGGCGAGAGCGAGAGCAGATGGGCGAAGACATCGCGCCGCAAGTCAGCGACGATGCGCTCGCCGATCGTCATCACGAGGTAGTAGCGCGCAGCGCTCGCCAGCGCGAGCACGGCGACGACCGCGATCATCACGGCGAAATAGCTGTTGATCAGCGCGATGCCTTCCGGCGTGAGGCCGAAATCGATCATCCGCCGCACCGCGACCGGCACCAGCAGCGTGGTCAGTGCGGCGATCGTCAAGGCGACGAAAGCAAGCGCCGCCCGGCCGCGATAGCGGCTCACATAGGGCGCGAGCGCCAGCAGCGGACGCAGCCGCGCACGGCCCTTGGCGGGCTGCTCGATCAGCTCGGCTTCGATCGACGGGGTCTCGGCAGGCACGGCTGCGCCCTCATCACGGTACCGATCGTCAAGCCGTTCCACTGCGCTCATGACATCCGACCCAAGGAGACAAGTTAACTCCAAATAGGCCGGTGCAGGGGGAGTGGCAAATCCGGGATGTCCCTTAAGTGACGGCCCGGTTCTGCTGTTCCGACAATGGCTTGTTTTAGGGGTCCCTGTGAGGTATAGAGCCGCCCAAATCCGTCATCGATAGTCACTCAAGCGAGAGGCGCCGGGCGCCGGCGAATTGCCATGAAAGCCGAAATTCATCCGAATTACCATACGATTACGGTCGTCATGACCGACGGAACCGAGTACCAGACCCGCTCCACCTGGGGCAAGGAAGGCGACAAGCTCCACCTCGATATCGACCCGAAGTCGCACCCGGCCTGGACCGGCGGCGCCCAGCAGATCATGGATCGCGGCGGCCGCGTCTCGCGCTTCCAGAAGAAGTTTTCGGGCTTTCTCAAAAAGGATTGATCCGGCCGCTCTGGCCGAGAACGAAAAACGCCCCTGGGAGACCAGGGGCGTTTTTGTTCTTGGGTCCGTCATTCCGGGGCGCGACGAAGTCGCGAGCCCGGAGTCCATAACCACGATCGCGAGCATGCCCGCGCCAAGAGGCGCGTCCCCGAATGACGGTTGTTGCTGAGAACTTACCGCTCGAACGCGGCCTTCAGCGCGTTGAGGTGCGGCACCAGCGGGTTGCCGATCGCGGTGCGATCGGTCGGCGGTGTGTGGATGGTGGTGTCGAGGCGGCGAACGCGCGCCTGGAGGCTCATCGAGCGATGGATCAGGTCCTGCAGCTGCGACGGCAGCTTCTCGATGGTGTCGGCGGGGCCGGGATCGGCGGCGCTGAGCTTGACCTTGGTCTTCTCGCGGTTGGCCTGGCTCAGCGTCATCTCGCCTTCCTTGACCGCGCGATGCAGGAGCAGCCATGAGGCGAGCTGCATCAGGCGGGTGGTGAGACGCATGCTCTCGGTCGCGTAGGTGAGGCTGACGGCACGATCGAGCGCCTTGGCCTCAGCGCGGCCGGCACCGTCGAGATAGGCGGCGGTCTCTTCGACGAGGTCCATGCCCTCCCGGAACAGGGCGCCGAACGCCGCAGAATTGGTGAATCGCTCGCTGAGTTGAACGAGAGCGCCGTCGGCCTGCAAACGTTCCATGATTAACGCCCCTTACGCAACTGTTACCGCCCGGCTTTGACGCCGGCTTATGATGAACAAATCATTGCGCGGGCGAGGCGCGGAGTCCAGCGGCAAGCGCCGATATGGTTTCCGCGGGTCAATCCTCGGAATGCAACCGCCACTAGACGCAAAACAAAAAAGAGCCGCCGGAGACCGGCGGCTTTGAAAGTTGATAACAGGGAGGCGTCAAACAGAGTGGACAGGAGCCACTCGGTGTCCAAACGAGGACAGTTCCAGTCATAAACCCGAAAGCTTAATCGACCGTAAACGAACGAATTTTTTGAGGGTTCGTTAGCCATGTCGGTCATTGGCCGAGCGAACTCGCGGCGCCGGTTCTTTAACGTCCTCCTCTCGTCATTCCGGGGCGCGACAAAGTCGCGAGCCCGGAATCCATTGCCACGAGCGGATGGAATGGCCCGGCTCTATCAGCCTGCCCCTCTCAAAGGTCTGTGGTTATGGATTCCGGGCTCGGCGCTGGCGCGCCGCCCCGGAATGACGCGGGAAAAGTTCGGCGTCGTGTTTGCCCCTCATGGTGAGGAGCGCACATCGCGCGCGTCTCGAACCATGAAAGGCCCCGCTCTCACCCGCGACCATCCTTCGAGACGACCGCTGCGCGGTCTCCCCAGGATGAGGACTATGGTATGGGGCCAGCCCCGTTCCGGCGTCGGGCGCTACGACTTGAAGAAGCTGTCCGCCGCATCGCGCGAGGCGCGCTTCTTGGTGGCGGCTTCCTCTAACCTCACGATCTCTGTCTTCAGCAGCGCGACGCGCTCCGTCAGCTCCTCCACCGACAACAGTGAGAGGTCCTGTCCGATCTCATGACTGACCTTCTTGCGAGGCTTGTCGTCGTCTTCCATCGGCATTGTCGTTCCTCCTGCTTTCGCGCGGCCAAACGAGGCTGAGACGGTTGCCAGCGTGGACCGCGCTAGCTAATCAATGGCCCTCATTCCATCTCGCACCCTTGCTCGAGGACAAATCATGGAAAAGCTGCCCGCGCAAATGACCGTGGTCGCCATCTCCAAACCCGGCGGTCCGGAGGTGCTGGTGCCGGAGCAACGGGCGCTGCCCCAGCCCGGTCCCGACGAGATCCTGATCAAGGTGCAGGCCGCGGGCGTCAACCGCCCCGACGTGGCACAGCGCTCCGGGTCCTACCCGCCGCCGCCCGGCGCCAGCGACCTGCCGGGGCTCGAGGTCGCCGGCGAAGTGGTGGCGGTCGGCAGCAACGCCAAGCGGCACAAGATCGGCGACAAGGTGATGTCGCTCGTCGCCGGCGGCGGCTATGCGCAGTACTGCATCGCCCAGGATGCCCAGGCCATGACGGCGCCGCCGGCGCTGTCGATCAAGGAAGCCGGCGCGCTGCCGGAAACCTTGATGACGGTCTGGCACAACGTGTTCGAGCGCGGCGGCCTGAAGGGCGGCGAGACGCTGCTGATCCATGGCGGCTCCTCGGGCATCGGCACCATGGCGATTCAGCTCGCCAAGGCGTTCGGGGCAAGGGTGATCGTCACCGTCGGCTCGCAGGACAAGATCGATGCCTGCCTCAAGCTCGGCGCGGACCGCGCCATCAACTACAAGACCGAGGATTTCGTCGCCGTCGTCAAGGCGGAGACCAGCAATGCCGGCGCCAACCTGATCCTCGACATGGTCGCCGGCGACTATGTCGACCGCAACTATGATGCCGCCGCGGTCGACGGCCGCATCGTGCAGATCGCAACCCTCAACGGCCCCAAGGTCAACGTCAACATCGCAAAGGTGATGGTCAAGCGCCTGACGCATACCGGCTCGACGCTGCGCCCCCGTAGTAATGCGGACAAGGCAGCGATGGTCGCCGCGATCGAGGCGAAGGTAATGCCCCTTCTGCGCGAAGGCCGCATCAAGCCGCTGATGGACAGCACTTTCCCGCTGGAAAAGGCTGCCGACGCGCACCGGCGGATGGAGACGAGCGCACATATTGGCAAAATTGTGTTGGAGGTCTAGTTCACTGGCCCACTAAGCAAGGTGGAAACCCTTTGATTTTCCTCGCTTTCGTGGCATCTATCGCGACGTGCCGAACCATCTCGTTCCGTTCGGAAAATGCCTTGCACTGAAGAGTTTCGTCGAACGCGGAGAACTGACCTTGCGTCTGATCAGGTGCCTCGCGCCCATAGCGCTGGGCTTCATGATTCTTGTCGCCGCGTCCCAAGCACGCGCGCTTGACGCCGTCAGCGTCCGCAGCGACGCGCCCGCGATTGACCTCACCGCCGTCCTCGAGCATCAGCGCAGCGATAGCGACCGCATCCAGGTCTCCACCGCGCCCGGCACCGACGGCATCGTCCGCCGCATCGAGGTGCGCGCCCGCGAAGGCGGTCAGAACTGGGTGGTGTTCGCGCTCGCCAACAACACTGACGACCAGCTCGACCGCCTGATCGTCGCTCCGCATTATCGCATCGTGTCGTCAGGCCTGCTGTGGCCTGACCTCGGCCTGTCGCGCATCGCGACCATCACGCCTTCGGTCGGTGACCGGCCCGAACGCCAGGAGAGCGCAACCGCGGACGTGTTCCGCATCACCCTCGATCCCGGCGCCGTCGTCACCTTCGTCGCCGAACTGCGAACCGACAAGCTGCCGCAGCTCTATCTGTGGGAGCCGGAGGCCTACAAGGACAAGGTCAACTCGTTCACGCTGTACCAGGGCATCGTGATCGGCATTTCGGGGCTCCTGGCTCTCGTTCTCACCATCCTGTTCGTGGTGAAGGGCAGCATGATGTTCCCGGCGGCCGCAGCGCTGGCCTGGGCGGTGCTGGTCTATATCGGCGTCGATTTCGGCTTCTGGGGCAAGGTGCTCGACATGTCGAACAACGCCGAGCGCATCTGGCGCGCGGCGGGCGAGGCGATCCTCGCGGCAACGCTGCTCGTGTTCCTGTTTGCCTATCTCAATTTGAGCCGCTGGCATGTGCGCTACTCGCACATCACGGTGGGCTGGCTCGCCTTCCTCGGCTCACTGGTCGCGCTCGCTTTGTTCGATCCGGCCGTCGCCTCCGGCATCGCGCGCATGTCGCTGGTGCTGATCGCCTTCGCCGGCTTTGCGCTGATCGTCTATCTCTCGACTCACGGCTTCGACCGCGCGGTGCTGCTGATCCCGACCTGGTTCCTGCTCGTGGTCTGGGTGGTCGCGGCCGGCATGACGGTCGCGGGTTCCGTCACCAACGACATCGTCGGCCCCGCGCTGCTCGGCGGCCTCGTGCTGATCGTGATGCTGATCGGATTTACGGTCATGCAGCATGCCTTTGCCGGCGGCGGCGCGACCACCGGCGTCGTCTCCGACATCGAGCGGCGGGCGCTCGCGCTCGCCGGCTCCGGCGACCTGATCTGGGACTGGGATGTCTCCGCCGACAAGGTTTTCACCAGTCCCGAGACCGAAGCCCTGCTCGGCCTGAAGCGCGGCACGCTGGAAGGGCCGGCCGCGTCCTGGCTCGAGGTGCTGCATCCGCTCGACCAGGACCGTTTCCGTGCCGCGCTCGACAGCGTGCTCGACCAGCGCCGCGGCCGCCTGGTGCAGGACTTCCGCCTGCGCACGCCGGACGGTCATTTCATGTGGTTCGCCCTGAAGGCGCGCCCCGTGGTCGGATCGGACGGCGAAGTGTCGCGCGTGGTCGGCACCCTCACCGACGTCACGGAGCTGCGCAACGCCGAGGAGCGCCTGCTGCACGACTCCGTCCATGACAATCTGACCGGCCTGCCCAACCGAAAACTGTTCATGGACCGGCTCGGCGCAGTCGCCAATTTCGCCAAGACCATGCCGGCGCTGCGGCCGACGCTGATGGTGATCGACCTCGACCGCTTCAAGCAGGTCAACGATTCCGTCGGCATCGCGGTCGGCGATTCCATCCTGCTGACGCTCGCCCGCCGCCTCACCCGCATCCTGAAGCCGCAGGATACGCTGGCGCGGCTTGCCGGCGACCAGTTCGGCCTGATCCTGCTCTCGGAGCAGGACCCCGCCCGCATCACCGCCTTCGCCGAGACCATCCGCAAGACGATCCGCGCGCCGATCGCCTTCAACGACCGCGAGATATTCCTGACCGCTTCGATCGGCCTCGCGCTTTCTGATCCCCAGACCCAGCTCACGGATGAGATCATCAAGGACGCCGAGCTGGCGATGTATCATTCCAAGCGCATCGGCGGCGACCGCATCGACGTCTACAAGCCGGCGATGCGCGCCCGCAAGACCGACCGGCTGACGCTGGAAAGCGAGCTGCGCCGCGCCATCGAGCGCCAGGAGATCACGATCCTCTACCAGCCGATCGTGCGGCTGGAGGACCGTTCGATCGCGGGCTTCGAGGCGCTGTCGCGCTGGGACCATCCCAAGCTCGGGCGCATGTCGCCCTCGGAGTTCATCTCCATCGCGGAAGAGACCGGCCTGATCGTCGACCTCGGCATGTTCGTGCTCGACCAGACCGCAAAGCAGCTTTCGGTCTGGCAGCGAGCGATGCGCTCGCGCGATCCGATCTTCGCCAGCGTCAATGTCTCCTCGCGGCAACTGCTGCGCCACGATCTCATCCACGACATCCGCACCGTACTGTCGCGCTCCTCGGTCGCGCGCGGCACGCTCAAGTTGGAATTGACGGAATCGCTGGTGATGGAGAATCCGGAGCACGCGGCGCAGATGCTGACGCGGATCCGCGAGCTCGGCACCGGTCTCTCGCTCGACGATTTCGGCACCGGTCACTCCTCGCTCGCCTATCTCCAGCGCTTCCCGTTCGACACCATCAAGATCGACCAGTCATTCGTGCGCACCACCAGCCGCGGCACGCGCCCGGTGATCCTGAAGTCGATCATCGCGCTCGCGCACGATCTCGGCATGGACGTGGTGGCGGAAGGCGCCGAGACCGATTCGGACGCCGTCGAGCTCTACCAGATGGGCTGCGAATACGCGCAGGGTTTTGCGTTCGGCGAGCCGATGGACGCCGACGCCGCGATGCGCCTGCTCACCGAAGTGCGGCTGGAAGCGGCGAGCTAACTACATCCGTCGTCCGGACAGCGCACCGCGCTGTCCGGAGCGCTCGATACCGATGAGATTATCGTCATTCCGGGGCGCCTCGAAGAGGCGAACCCGGAATCTCGAGATTCCGGGTTCGATGCCTCGCATCGCCCCGGAATGACGACCGCGACGATCGATATCTCGCCGTTTAGCCTTACCGCCGCTCGCTCTTCTGCTTCCTGAACCGCACGCTCTGGCCGTCAGGCATCCGCGTCGCGACGAAGCCTGCGGCAAGGCAGGCCTCGCGCTGCGGCATCTGGATGTCGGGGCTGCGCAGGCTGTCCCACCATGAGGCTCGCTGCGCGGCGCGCGGCAGGGCGGCGCCGATGATTTCCTCGATCTCTTCAAAGCTCAGCACGAATTCCGTCTGCTTCTGCCGCATCAGATAATCGCGCAACGCGTCGTAGTCGTTCACCGCCGTCCTCACCTCACTGGTCCGAAGCCCTGCGCAAAAACGTCAGCTGCGGAAACCAATTCTTAACTCATTGCGCCACCGCCGTCGCGGCTTAAACACTACTCAAGAATTCGAGCGCATCCACTACTGTCGGGAGCAAGCGATGCTGTCTGGGTGGCGCGAAGTCATGGCCCGCCGGCCGTGGCGGATTTCGGCGAAGCTGCTGATCGTCTCGTCCGTGGTGACGGTGATCGGCTTTTCCGCCATTTGTGTGAACGTGATGCTGGACATGCGTCGCGGCGAGGAGGCGCTCGCGCGCCAGACGCTGGAAAACCTGGCCACGACCATCGAAGCCGACATCAGCCGCAACATCGAGATCTACGACCTGTCGCTGAAGGCAGTCACCAGCAACATGCTGCTGCCCGAGATCGGCACCGTCTCGAAGCCGATCCGCCAGCTCATCCTGTTCGACCATGCCACCACGGCGAGGCATTTCGGCGCCATCCAGGTGTTCGATACCGACGGCAAGCTGATCATCGACGCCTCCACGCTCGATCCCCTGCCGGAGAACCGCGGCGACGAAGACTATTTCAGGGTCCATCGCGACGATCCCGGCGCTGGTCTGTTCATCAGCCGGCCGATGCTGTTTCGCGGCGCCTATTCGATCGTGCTGAGCCGGCGCATCAGCGATACCGATGGCGGGTTCATGGGAGTCGTCGCCGGCTCGATCCGCTTCAGCTACTTCCACGAGCTGTTCGAGCGGCTGAGCCTCGACCCCGAGGACACCATCACCGTTCTCAAGCGCGACCGCACCATCATGATGCGGCGGCCATTCGATCTCGACGTGATCGGCAAGAATCTCTCCGAGCGTCGGGACTGGAAGGCCGACAATCTGAAGGCCGGCGGCTCATTCGCCGGACAGGGGCCGATCGACGAAACACCGCGCCTTTACGTCCGCAGCGGCGGGACCAATCCGCTGTTCGTGGTGACCGGAAAACCGCTCAACATCGTCTTTGCGCTGTGGCGCACGGAGGCGCTGCGCATCGGCGCGGTGGTGCTGGTGCTCGCGCTGGGATCGACCATCGTGCTCGCCCGCGAGATCGGCCGGCGCGCCGAGGCCGAGCGCAAGCTCGAGGAGATGGCAACGACGGACGCGCTAACGGGCCTGCGCAACCGGCGCAAGTTCGATCACGTGATCGATCAGGAATGGCGGCGCGCGATGCGCCAGAAGACACCGGTCGCGCTGCTGATGATCGATGCCGATCACTTCAAGGCCTACAACGACACGTTCGGCCATCAGGCCGGCGACCAGGTGCTGGTCGGCATCGCGATCTGCATTTCCGACTCGGTGCGCCGCGCCGGCGACTGCGCCGCGCGCTATGGCGGCGAGGAATTCGCCGTGCTGCTGCAGAACACCTCGGCCACCGACGCGTTCAAGGTTGCCGAGATGATCCGCGGCAAGGTGCAGGGCTGGTCCGATGACCAGGCGGCGTCGACGGTGTCCTGCGGCGTTGCGAGCCTCGTTCCCACCGCCGGGGTGGACTGGTCCGTGCTGGTGACCGCCGCCGACAAGGCGCTCTACGCAGCCAAGGCCGGCGGCCGCAACCAATCCGTGGTCGCGAGCATTCCGAAGCTGTCGCTGGTGGCCTAAGCCGTCCCGCAGCCATTAGTTAGAGCGGAGCAATCCACCAAACCTTCGGTGTCGTCCCGGCGAAAGCCGGGACCCATACCGCGGAATCCATCGATTGCAGACGATAGTAGTACCGAACAAAGAGTCTTCGCCAAACTACTCCCTGTGGTTGATGGTGTGGACGGCCCCCTACGGCATCAGTGTGCCAGAATGAGGTTGTCGAAATCTCAGACAAGGGAGCCGTCCGTGAGCCAGATTATCCGCATTGGGATGGATACGTCGAAGTATATTTTTCAATTGCATGGGGTTGATGCATCGGAATCGGTCGTGCTTCGCAAGCGGCTGAGCCGCAAGGCGATGC
>NZ_LUUB01000062.1:0-196 GCF_001641635.1 Bradyrhizobium centrolobii | reverse complement strand
TTTGCCAAGCTGCCGCCGACGGTGGTGGCGATCGAGGCCTGCGGGGCCGCCCACCACCTGGCGCGAGAGCTTGGCAAGCTGGGGCACACGGCCAAGCTGATCGCGCCGCAATTGGCGAAGCCCTAGTGCCGCGCAACAAGAACGACGGCCGCGATGCGGAGGGTCTGTGCGAGGCGGCGAGCCGGCCGCGGATGCG
>NZ_LUUB01000061.1 GCF_001641635.1 Bradyrhizobium centrolobii | reverse complement strand
GTCGAGCACCACATGGGCCTCGTGATGTCGATCGCCGATCACGTCGTCGCCTTGAACTTCGGCAAGAAGCTCGCGGAAGGCACGCCTGCCCAGGTGCAGGCGGATCCCGACGTCATCAAGGCCTATCTCGGGAGCAAGGACCAATGACGACGCTGCTTAACGTCAAGGACCTGCGCGCCTATTACGGCCAGGTCCAGGCGCTCCACGGCCTGTCCTTCTCGCTCAACGAGGGCTCGCTGACGACGCTGCTCGGGGCCAACGGTGCCGGCAAGACCACGACGCTGCGCGCGATCTGCAACATGGTGCGCTCCACCGGTGCGATCGAGTTCGACGGCAAGCCGCTGAACAACCGCTCGACGGAAAGCATCGTGCGATTCGGCATCGCCCACGTCCCGCAGGGGCGCGGCACCTTCACCAACATGACGGTGGAGGAAAACCTCCAGTTGGGGGCCATCACCCGCAAGGACAATACCGGCATCGTCTCGGACATCGAGCGCATGTACGCGCATTTCCCGGTGCTGAAGCAGCGCCACACCCAGCAGGCCGGCACGCTGTCCGGCGGCGAACAGCAGATGCTGGCAGTCGCGCGCGCGCTGATGCTGCGGCCGCGGCTGATGCTCCTGGACGAACCTTCCTTCGGGCTCGCGCCGCTGGTCGTGCGCGACCTGTTCAGGATCCTCGGCAAGATCAACCGCGAGGACAAGGTGTCGATCCTGGTGGTCGAGCAGAACGCGCAGCTCGCGCTCGAGCTCGCCGACCAGGCCTATGTGATCGAGACCGGCCGCATCGTGATGTCGGGAAATGCCAAGGACATCGCGAACAACGAAGAAATCCGCAAATCCTACCTGGGTTACTGAGGAGCGGCACGATGGAGCTATTCACCAACCAGGTGCTGGCCGGGATTGCCACCGGCGCGATCTACGCCTGCATGGCGCTCGCCGTGGTGATGATCTACCAGGCGATCGACCATCTCAACTTCGCGCAAGGCGAGATGGCGATGTTCTCGACCTTCATCTCCTGGCAGCTGATGCAATGGGGCGTGCCGTACTGGGCCGCCTTCGTCATCACGCTGGCGCTCTCCTTCGTCGGCGGCATCGCGATCGAGCGCATCCTGTTCAAGCCGCTCGCCAAGGCGCCGGTGCTGACCAACGTCGCCGGCTTCATCGCCCTGTTCGCGATCATCAACTCCTCGGCCGGCCTGATCTGGGACTTCACCATCAAGCAGTATCCGACCCCGTTCGGCTCGGCGCCGTTCCTCGGCAGCCAGCTGATCTCGACCCACCAGGCCGGCATGATCGGCGTCACCCTGCTGCTGCTGGTCGGGCTCTACTTCTTCTTCCAGTACACGCGCATCGGTCTTGCGATGCGGGCCGCGGCCTCGCTGCCTGAATCGGCCCGTCTCGTCGGCATCAACACCAGCTGGATGATCGCGCTCGGCTGGGGCATGGCGGCGGCGATCGGCTCGATCGCCGGCATGCTGATCGCGCCCGTCGTGTTCCTCGAGCCCAACATGATGGGCGGCGTCCTGATCTACGGCTTCGCCGCCGCGGTGCTCGGCGGATTGTCGAGCCCGTTCGGCGCCGTGGTCGGCGGCTTCCTCGTCGGCATCTTCGAGAACCTCGCCGGCACCTACATCCCCGGCGTCGGCAATGAGCTGAAACTCCCGATCGCGCTCGCGCTGATCATCTCCGTCCTGGTCGTCAAACCCGCTGGTCTGTTCGGCCGGCACATCGTCAAGCGAGTTTGATCATGAGCGCTGCAGAAGAAGTCGTTGCAGAAGGCCACCAGGCGGTCGAGGCCGTTCCGAAGCGAGCCATGACGCTGGGCACCGGCACCTCGCTGGCGGTGCTCGCGGTGCTGCTCGTCGCACCCGTCTTCGTCAAGAACTTCATCATCTTCCAGATGACGATGCTCCTGATCTACGGGCTCGCGGTGCTGGCGCTGAACATCCTCACCGGCGGCTCGGGCCAGTTCTCGCTGGGCCAGAGCGCGTTCTACGCCGTCGGGGCCTACACCACCGCGGTGCTGATGGAGCACTTCAACGTCAACTACGCGCTGACGCTGCCGATCGCCGGCGTGGTCTGCTTCGCCTTCGGCTTCCTGTTCGGCCAGCCGGCGCTGCGGCTCTCCGGCGTCTATCTCGCGCTTGCGACCTTCGCGCTTGCTACCGCCATGCCGCAGCTGCTTAAGCTCAACTTCCTCGAGCACTGGACCGGCGGCGTGCAGGGCCTCGTCGTCACCAAACCGGACGCGCCGTTCGGCCTGCCGATCTCGCAGGACATGTGGCTCTACTACTTCACGCTCGTCGTCACGATCGCGATCTACATTTTCTCGGTGAACCTCTTGCGCTCCCGCTCGGGCCGCGCCTTCATGGCGATCCGCGACAACGAGATCGCAGCCTCCGCAATGGGCGTCGACGTCGCGCTGTACAAGACGCTGGCCTTCGGTGTATCGGCCGCCATCACCGGCATCGCCGGCTCGCTCGGCGCCATCGCGGTGCAGTTCGTCGCGCCCGACAGCTACACCATCACGCTCGCGATCTCGCTGTTCCTCGGCATGGTCGTCGGCGGCGTCGGCTGGCTGCCCGGATCGATCGTCGGCGCCGCCTTCATCATCTTCGTGCCGAACATCGCCGAGGGCATCTCCAAGGGCCTCTCCGGCGCGGTGTTCGGCGTGCTCCTGTTCCTCGTCATCTACCTCGTGCCGCACGGCGCAAGACAGATCGCGATCGCCAGCAAGAGCGGATCGTAAACAACAAAAAGCAGATGAAACCCAAGCAAGGAGCCAAGAGAAATGATTGCAAGGACACTACGGCCTGCCCTTCTCGCGATGGCGATCACCGCGTTCGCCACGGGCGCAGCACTCGCCCAAAAGAAATACGACGCCGGCGCAAGCGATACCGAGATCAGAATCGGCAATACGTCGCCCTATAGCGGTCCAGCATCGTCCTACGGCGTGATCGGGAAAACGGAAGAAGCGTTTTTCAAGATGATCAACGACAAGGGGGGCATCAACGGCCGGAAGATCAAGTTCATCAGCTATGACGACGGCTACTCGCCGCCCAAGACAGTCGAACAGGTTCGCAAACTCGTCGAGAGTGACGAAGTGTTGCTCGTGTTTAGTTCGATAGGCACTCCAACTAATTCGGCGATCCAGAAATATCTCAATTCCCAAAAGGTCCCGCAACTCTTCGTCGCAAGCGGCGCCAAAAAGTGGGACGATCCGAATAACTTCCCCTGGACCATGGGTTTTCTATTGGACTTCCAAACCGAGGCCCAAATCTATGCCAAGTGGCTGATGAAGGAGAAGCCGGACGCCAAGATCGGGATTCTCTATCAGAACGATGATTTCGGAAAGGAGTACCTGAGGGGCGTCAAGGACGGACTCGGTGCCAAGGCCTCGTCCATGATCATGATGGAGGAGAGCTATGAGGTGTCCGAGCCATCGATCGACTCGCACATTATTAAGCTCAAGGCCGCCAATCCCGACGTGCTGATGATTTTTGCGACGATCAAGTCCGGCGCGCAAGCCATCAAGAGAACGGCTGAGCTCGGCTGGAAACCGCTCCAGATCATCAATAACGGAGCATCTTTCGTCAGCAGCGTCATGAAGCCGGCGGGGTTCGAGAATGCGCAGGGCGTGCTGTCCGCGGCCTACGCCAAGGACGGCGCCGATCCGCAATGGAACGACGATCCGGGAATGAAACGGGTGTACGAGTTCCTGGACAAGTACATGCCGGGTGCCGACAAGACCGATGGCGGCATCATCCACGGTTACGGGGTATCTCAGACGCTGGTCAAGGTTCTCGAAATGTGTGGTGACGATCTCACGCGCGCCAATGTCATGAAGCAGGCGGCGAGCCTGAGGGACTATGCACCCGACACCCTGCTGCCCGGCGTGAAGATCAACACGAGCTCGACCTCTTATGCTCCGATCACTCAGCTCCGCATGCAACGTTTCAAGGGCGATAAATGGGAGCTTTTTGGCGACCTTCTCAGCAGAGACGCTCAACGCGAGTAGTGTGCGTCCTTAGCCAGTGATCCGGGCAGGATCCCTGTGGTGCTTTCCAAGGCTCGAGTCTGTGCAAACCTGACTGCACGGACTCGAGTGTCTCAGCTTGCGCGTCAGGTCCGGCCGGATCGAGGCAATAGAGTGGTCGGCTTATTCGTTCAGACCGGGAAATAGTCAATTGCGCTGTGCGCATTTTTCGGATGACCTCTCAAGACTAAGCTCGGCTCACTTACACGAACGAAAAAACAGGTTGGGAGGATATTGTGTTTCTAGGCGGCGGCGCCGATGCGCGCGCATCGGTGGGCAGAGAGAGTCCTGTCTCGGGACATCCAAGCAAGCCCTTTGTCATTGCTCTTCGGCGGTTCCTTGCCGTGGCTCGCTCCAGCAAGAGCCGAAATTCAAGCGTGTTCGATGGAGCTCGCGACCGGCACTCCTTGGGAGTAGCGCTATGATCGGTGGTCGCTCGGCCTTACGCGTGGAAGAGAAGGAACTGGTCGCCGAAGGCATCTGCAAGCTCCGTCTGGTTGAGCCGCGTGGCATGCGCCTCCCGGATTGGGCACCCGGCGCACATATCGACCTCAACCTTTCAAATGGCCTGACCCGTCAGTACTCGCTCTGCGGAAATCGCTGGGACGCGATGTCATACGAGATTGCCGTGCTGTTGGAGCAGAACAGCCGCGGCGGATCTGAGTTCATCCACCGGCAGTTGCAGGTCGGCGACCTTGTGCAGATGGGTGGGCCACGCAACAATTTCAGGCTCGTCCCCGCGGATCACTATCTCTTCGTCGCCGGGGGAATTGGCATCACGCCACTGCTCCCGATGATCGAGCAGGCAGCCATGATGGAAGTGCCGTGGACCTTGCTCTACGGTGGCCGGCGACTGTCGTCGATGGCATTCATCGACCGGCTGCGACCGCATGGTGATCGAGCCGTGATTGCCTCTCGGGAGACACAAGGCCGCCTTGACCTTGCTGCCGCTGTCTCGAACTTGCCGCGGGGAGCCAAGGTCTATTGCTGCGGACCGACATCGATGGTCGACGCACTTGAGCAGATTTGCAGTGTTCTTCCCCCCGGTTCACTCCGAAGGGAGCGTTTCTCTGCGAAGATACATCCGGGCCCTGTCCGCTCCACTGCATACGAGGTCGAACTCGCACGCAGCGGGAAGGTGCTGACCGTTAAGCCAGGTGAAAGCGTACTCGACGCCGTGCTCAAAGCTGGCGCACCACTGCTTGCCTCTTGCCGCGAGGGGCTGTGCGGGACCTGTGAGACCGCGGTTCTCTGCGGAGTTCCCGATCATCGGGACTCGATCCTGAGTGATGCGGAGCGGGAGCGCAACGCGTCGTTCTATCCCTGTGTATCGAGGTCGGCCTCGGACCGGCTCGTGATCGATCTCTGAGCTTCCAAGGAGGACCGACATGGCGTCACTGAGCCAAGCAATCCCGACCATCGGGCGCGAGCCGCCCGTCCTTGCCGGCGACCCGTTCAGCGAAGCGGTGCTGACCAGCCCGTTCGAATTCCAGCACGCGCTCCGCGAGGCGGGACCCGTCGCCTACCTGTCCAGCTACAACGTCTACGCAATGGGCCGCTATAATGAAGTGCGCGCGGCGCTGGTCAACTGGCAGGGTTTCGAGTCCGGCAACGGCGTTGGACTGTTCAACCCACGCAACGAGACGCCGTACCGTCGTCCGCCCAGCGCTATCCTCGAACTCGATCCCCCGACCCACGATGCGCCCCGGCACGCGCTCGAACAGGCGCTCGGTCCTCGCATGCTGACGGGGTTCAGGGATGGTTGGGCGCGTACCGCCGAGATCATGGTCGACCAACTTCTGAAGCGCGAGGTGATAGACGCGGTATCAGACCTTGCGGAGGCGTTCCCCTTGAAGGTATTCCCCGAAGCTATGGGCATACCGGAGGAGGGGCGTGAGAACCTGCTGGTCTATTCGGACCACAACTTCAACTCCTTCGGACCCAACAACGCGCTCGTCGAGAAGGGCAGGAAGGCTTTCACCGACTTGGTCGGATGGATGGGTAAGCAGGGCAGCCGCGAGTCGCTTCGTCCCGACGGTCTGGGGGCCCGCATCTGGGCGAAGACCGATGAGGGGGATCTCACGGCGGCACAAGCGGGGGGAGTCATCAGGTCTCTGCTCATCGCTGGACTGGACACGACGGTGCATGCGCTCGGCGCCATCATCGACGCATTTTTGTCCTCGCCGGAGCAATGGCAGCTCCTGCGCGCGGAGCCGACGCGTGCGCGAGTCGCGTTCGATGAAGCCATTCGCTGGGCATCGCCGGTCCAGACATTCTTCCGCACGGCCACCCGTGACGTAGTTGTCGCCGACACGAAGATACCCGAAGGTGAAAAGATACTGATGTTCCTCGGCGCGGCGAACCGGGATCCGCGACGCTGGGACAATCCTGACCACTTCGATCTAAATCGCGACCCGTCAGGTCACGTCGGGTTCGGAATGGGAATTCATCATTGCGTCGGGCAGCATGTTGCACGGCTGGAAGCAGAGGTCGTGCTGCACGAACTCGCACGACGGGTCGCTCGAATCGAACCCGCAGGTGAGCCGAAACCGCATCTGAACAACACCTTGAGAGGATGGAAGACGCTGCCCGTGCGCCTCATCGCGGGATAAAGGGGAGCGTGGCAATACGCCGATCGCAGGGAGCTGATGCGGAGCAGGCGTGGCCCGACGCTGCAATTGGGAATTCACCATCGACTCGTGACCCCTCCTCCCGGGGCACCTGCGGCGGGTGGCAGGCTTCCGGCCGCTGCCCGCCGCTTTTTCTTGGAGCCGAACGCTGCGTATCCCTCAGTGTCGTCCGCTAGGAGGTTGTGCTTGCCGGCGAGACACCAATCACCGTTTCCGGCTCCATTTCGGTCGATGCCCTGCGCGGTCTTCGCGCCAAACTTGTCGGCTTCTCTCGCAATCTTTCAGGAAGCCGCGTGCTTGCTTGGCGACGCCGCTAGACCGCGCAACTCTCGTCACCTCTGCTCGGATCGAACTCGTCCTTCAGTCCGAGCTCAATGAGCTCGCGCACGGCATGCCGCAGCACGCCGGTGCCCACAATCACATATGTGATCTTTGCGTTTTCGCGGTGCGAAGGCAGTATAAAACGGCTCCGCAAGCACTAAGGTCTGGCTCACCCTCAGCTTTGATTGCCCTTCTGGAACATGCGGGAGCAAAGAAAGATGACTCTCATCTCGCGAATGGCGCGGATCGCGCCTGTGTCGGTGGCCTTGATGATTGCCGCGACGTCTGTCAGCGCGCAAAAGAAATACGACATCGGTGCTACGGATGCTGAAATCAAGATCGGCAACATCATGCCCTATTCCGGAGCGGCGTCGGCCGGGGGCGCCATCGGTCGGGCTGAGGCGGCGTACTTCGCGATGATAAATGGCGCTGGCGGGATCGGCGGACGCAAGATCGACTTCATTACCTATGACGATGCTTATAGCCCTCCAAAGGTCGTGGAACAGGCGCGAAAGCTCGTTGAGGGGGACGAGGTGTTGTTCATGTTCTCGCCATTTGGCACACCCTCGAATTCGGCGATCCAGAAATATCTCAACGCAAAGAAGGTGCCCCAGCTATTCGTGTTCTCGGGTGCCTCGAGATTTGCGGCCCCTGAGAAATTTCCGTGGACCATGATGGGGTGGCTGCCCACGTATCGGCTCGAGGCGAGCATCCACGCCAAATACCTTCTGAAAGAGAAGCCGCAGGCTAAGATCGGCGTGCTCTACCAGAATGACGACGGCGGTAAGGATTATCTGAAAGGTTTGAAGGAGGCTCTTGGCGATAAGGCCAGTTCCATGATCGTGGCTGAAGAGAGCTTCGATGTCGCTGAGCCCACGATCGATACCCATATCGCAAAGCTCAAGGCGTCGGGCGCGGACACACTGATTGACCTGGCGTCGCCAAAATTTGCAGCGCAGGCAATCAAGAGAGTTGCAGCCTTCGATTGGCGGCCCCTGCATATTGTCGCCAGCTTTTCCAGGTCGTTGGGGGGCGTGGTCAAGCCGGCGGGACTTGATAACGCTCAGGGCATCATCTCGGCCACCATTGCAAAGGATCCGGAAGATAGGCGTTGGGATAACGATCCTGGCATGAACGCGTACAATGAATTCCTGACGAAGGCGTTCCCGGAGGGCGACAGGCGCGACTCCAACTCCCTGATTGGCTACGGCTTGGCACAAATGATCATCCAAGTGCTGAAGCAGTGCGGTGACGACCTCACGCGCGAGAATGTCATGAAGCAAGCGACGAACCTGAAGGACTTTCGCAGCGAGGTGCTGTTGCCGGGCATCAAAATGAACACCTCGCCGACCAACTATACGCCAGTCAGTCAGATGCAAATGACGCGCCTCAATGGCGCGGGATGGGAGCCGGTCGGCGACGTCATCTCTGGCGACGTACGATAATAGTCTGGAGAAGGCTGCATGAGCGTTGCTGTGCCAGAGTCGAGGGGAAGCCGAGGCCCTTGCGCCGGTCGTCTGAAGGACAACGTGGCTTTGATCACCGGCGCGGGCGCCGGAATTGGTCGAATGGTGTCGCTTCTGTTCGCCGAGGCCGGCGCCAAGGTGCTGGGCAGCGACGTGAACGCAGCCGGGCTGGACGAGACAGCGCGCCTGGCGTCGGAACGTGGCCTGTCAATCGATGTCGCGACCCTCGACGCCTCATCCGAGGCGCAAACCAACGATTGGGTCGCGGAGGCGGTGCGCAAGCATCGACGTGTGGATGTGCTCTACAACAATGCAGCCGCCGTGCGGATGGCGGCGTTCTCGGAAATGACGGCACGACAGTGGCAGGACACGTTGCGCCTCGAATTGGACGTCGTGTTCTTCCCCACCAAGGCGGTCTGGCCGCACATGGTCGCTCAGCAAGGCGGGTCGATCATCAATATAGCGTCCGTTGCCGGGATGCTCGGCGGTGAAGGGACGGGGGCTTCCGCGCATGCGGCCGGCAAGGGCGGTGTGATAGCGCTGACGAGGCAACTCGCAACGGAAGGTGCACCGCATTGGATCCGGGTGAACTCCATCGCACCGGGGCCCATCCTGACGGAGACCCTCCGGCCGCGCTATGAAACCGACGCGCGCTTCCGGGCCCAATTCGATGACACTCCGGCCTTGGCACGGACCGGATATCCGATCGACGTCGCCTATGCGGGACTGTTCCTTGCGTCGGACGAAGCCTTGTACATCACCGGAATCAACTTGCCGGTCGATGGAGGGAAAACCTGCAAGAGCGGCCCCATGGTGAGCCGGTCGACGGAGGCTTAAAGGAACCGATTGCCGTCCAAGGCGCAGTGTCTTGCGTATCGCTGCGAAATGGCGTCGGCCTCGCGTGGCGAGGACGCGGCGCACGCTTGCCGCGCGCTTTTCGTCTCGTCGGCTGCAGCGTGCGGTTGATCCTCACTCTGCCGCCGCCACGGACATTCGGCTATTCTCGAGCTCTGCCGTCAGTCGCGCTGTCTCAGCCGCGGCCTGTTTGACGCTGGCTTCCTTGACATGGCCAAAGCCGCGGATCTTTTCCGGTACGCGAGCGAGGCGCGCGAGCAGGGTAATTTGCTGCGCCTTGAGCCCGACAATCCGCTGGTCGATCATCGCCAGATAGTCCGCGATGAGTTGGCGCTCGGTCCTGCGCTCCTCGGTGCGGCAGAATGGATCGAAGGCGGTGCCGCGCAGGAACTTCAGCCTGGCGAGCAGACGGAAGACGTAGATCATCCAACCGCCGAATTCCTGCTTTTGCGGGCGGCCGGTAGCTTTATCACGGCGCGCGAGGATTGGCGGCGCAAGGTTGAACTTCAAGGTAAAGTCGCCGTCGAACTTTTCCGATAGTTTCTTTGCGAAGCTGCCGTCGGTGTAGAGCCGCGCGACCTCGTACTCGTCCTTGTAGGCCATCAACTTGAACAGAGTTTTTGCCACCGCTTCGGTGAGCTCCGTGGAAGAGGGCAGAGCGTCGGTCTCGGCCTTGCGGACCTTGGCGACCGCCGCGACGTAACGGTTCGCGTAGGCCTGGTCCTGGTATCCGGTCAAGAATTCCGCGCGCGTTGCAATGATCTCGTCGAGCGACTTGATCGGTGCGGAAGTACGGCTCTTGAATTGCAGGACGCTGCGCACGCGCGAGGCGTCGTGCGCAGCGAGCCGGCCCCAGGTGAAGGCGAGCTTGTTCATCTCGACCGCCGTGCCGTTGATCTCGAAGGCGCGGAGCAGCGCCTCAAGCGAGAGCGGAATCGCGCCCATCTGGAAGGCGAAGCCGAGAATGAAAGGATTTGTCGCGATGCTGTCGCCCATCAGCGCCGCGGCCATCCCGGTAGCATCGAGGATCTGAAGATTGTTGTCGCCGATCGCCATACGGAGCGCGTCCTGCATCGCGTCCGTCTCGAAATCCAGGTCGGGGTTTTGGACGAAGCTGGCGGTCGGCTGGACGTCGGCGTTGATGTAGGCCTTGGTCTTGCCGCGCTCGGCGCGGCTGAGCGCGGTCGGACCCGCCGAGACAACCATGTCGCAGCCAAGGATCACGTCGGCGCCACCCTTGGTGATACGAACGGCAGAAATGTCTTCCGGCCGCGATGCGATGCGCACATGACTCATCACGGCGCCGTTCTTCTGCGACAGACCGGTGAAATCCAGGGTCGAGCAGCCTTTGCCGTCGACATGCGCAGCCATGCCAAGCAACGCGCCGACCGTGATGACGCCGGTGCCGCCGACGCCGGTGACGAGAATATTGTAGGGCTTGTCCAGGGGTGGCGTGGTCGGCAAGGGCAAGTCTGCAAACAACTTGCCGGAGTCGACCGCGGAGTTCTTCGGCCGTTTCAGTGACCCGCCGTGCACGGTGACGAAGCTTGGGCAAAAACCCTCGACGCAGGAGTAATCCTTGTTGCAGTTCGACTGGTCGATCTGGCGCTTGCGGCCGAACTCGGTTTCGAGGGGCTGCACCGAGACGCAGTTCGACACCTGCGAACAGTCACCGCAGCCTTCGCAGACGAGGTCATTGATGAAGACGCGCTTGGGCGGGTCCGGATAAAGCCCGCGCTTGCGGCGCCGGCGCTTCTCTGCTGCACAGGTCTGGTCGTAGATCAGGACCGTGAGCCCCTGAATGTCTCGCAGCTCGCGCTGTAGCGCGTCCATCTCGCGGCGGTGATGCACGGTCGCGCCCGAGGGGAAGAAGCCAGCGGGATACTTGCCGGGATCGTCGGAGACGATCACAAGACGCTTGATGCCTTCGGCCCAGACCTGGTGGGCGATCTGCGCCACGTTGAAACCGCCCTCGGCCGGCTGGCCGCCGGTCATGGCGACCGCGTCGTTATAGAGGATCTTGTAGGTGATGTTGATGCCGGAGGCCACCGCTGCGCGCAGCGCGAGCAGTCCCGAATGGGTATAGGTGCCGTCGCCGAGATTTTGGAAGATATGTTTTTCGTTCGTGAATGGCGCCTGTCCGATCCAGTTGGCGCCTTCGGCGCCCATGTGTGTCATGGTTGCGGTACGCCGCGAGGGCATTGCCATCGCCATGCCGTGGCAGCCGATGCCCGCCAGGGCACGGCTGTCTTCCGGCACACGCGTCGAGGTGTTGTGCGGGCAGCCCGAGCAGAAGAACGGCGTGCGCGACACCGTAATGGGTGCCGACCCCGCGATGGGCTTCTCGAAGCTTTCGAGCCGCGCCAGCCGCTGTTCGAGCAGCGGGCTTCGATGGCCGAGGCGTCGTAGCCGCGACACGAGCGCGGCCGCCACCATGGTCGGCGTCAGCTCACCGTCGCTCGGCAGGAGCGGCGCGCCGTCTTCGTCACGCTTGCCGGCGATCGAGGGACGTTTCGAAGCATCCAAATGGTAGAGAATGCGCATTAACTGCTCTTCGATGAAGCCGCGCTTCTCCTCGACCACGAGCACGTCCTGAAGGCCCTCGGCAAAGAGTCGTGCACCGCTCTCCTCCAGCGGCCAGGTCAGCGCCACCTTGTAGATGCGTAAGCCCAGTTCCTGCGCGTCCTCATCGCTGATGCCGAGATCGGCGAGCGCCTGGCGCAAGTCGAGATAGGCCTTGCCGGTGGCGAGAATGCCGAGCCGCGCGGGCTTCGAATCGAGCACAATGCGATCGAGCTTGTTGGCACGCGCGAAAGCCTGCACCGCGGCCATCTTCGGTCCGAACAGGCGCTTCTCTGCTTCGAGCGGCGGATCGGGCCAGCGGATGTTGAGCCCTCCCGGCGGCATCTCGAAGTCATCGGGCAACCTGATCTGGATGCGAGCGGGGTCGCTGTCGATCGAGGCCGAGCTCTCCACCGTCTCGCCGATTGCCTTGAAGCCGACCCAGGTGCCCGCGAAGCGCGACAGCGCAAAGCCGTAGAGACCGAGGTCGAGATAGTCCTGCAAGGTCGCGGGATTGATCACGGGGATCAGCGCTGCCGCAAACACCTGCTCGCTCTGCTGCGCCATCGTCGAGGACACGCCACCATGATCGTCGCCTGCGACCGCCAGTACGCCGCCGTGCCGCGAGGTGCCGGCCGAGTTGGCATGCTTGAGTGCATCGACCGAGCGATCGACGCCGGGTCCCTTGCCGTACCAGATGCCGAACACGCCATCGACCTTGGAGCCCGGGAACAGGCCGAGCTGCTGACTGCCCCACACCGCAGTGGCCGCCAGATCCTCATTCAGGCCGGGGACGAAGGCGATGTCATGCTGTTGCAGAAAGGATTTCGCGCGCCACAGCGCCTGATCGTAGGTGCCAAGCGGCGAACCACGATAGCCCGAGATGAAGCCACCGGTGTTGAGTTGTTCCAGCCGGTCGCGTTCGCGCTGTAACATGGGCAATCGGACGAGGGCCTGCGTGCCGGACAGATAGATCCGCTTAGATTCCAGTCGGTATTTGTCGTCCAGCTCGACCTGCATCAGCGTCATCCGGCGCTCCCTTCATAGCTGCCGTTCGGCCTCAAGCAGTTGCGCGATGGACGCAACCTGAAAGCCTCGGCATCATGCGAAATTGCGCGGAGCCGAGCTGAGGCACAAGGAGAAGGGGACGACCGGAATCAACTATTACATATGTGATTGGCCGGCGAGAGGGGGCGCGGTGCTCTACGATATGTTTCCGAGCCAGCGCCGCATGACGTCGACAATTTGAAGTCGCTTGGGCTCGATGCGCTCGATCGGCCCACCGACACCGATCGCAAGCAAGCTGTGCTTGCCTAAAGGCGGAACAAGCATGCCTATCGTGCTGACGCCCGGAGTCGTGAGGCCCTTGGTCTCCGAGTAGCCGCGCTGGCGGATGGCCTCGATCTCTTGCATAAAGGCCGTTTCGCGGAAGTTCGGCGGGACCTTTGGCGCTTCGGCGTTGTTGCGTCGCACGATCGCGCAGATCTGGCTGTTGGACTTGCAGCTCAGAAGAACCTGTCCAAGCGCCGTGCGGGACATCGGCCGGATTTCTCCCGCATTCACCATAAACTGGATAGCATGCATTCCGGGTAGGACATGAAGGTATTGCATCGCTGCACCGACCTGTTGCCCGAGCATGACGGTTTCTCCGGTACGGGCCTGAAGCATGTCCATGACGCGAGTAATGCGTGTGTCGCCGAAACGGGCGTTCTGAATCCAATCTCCCAGCAATGCGACGCGATAGCTGGGCAGAAATCGCCGGGTCTCGCTATCGTATTCAAGATAGTTCAGTGAGACGAGGGTCTTCAGCAGGACAGAGGTGCTGGATTGCGGCATTGAGAGCGCGGAGGACAGCTCCGCGACCGAAGCAGAGGCCTTGGTGCGCCGGAAGTGCTCCAGCAGCGCAAGGGTGCGCATCGCGGATTTGATCGGTGCGGTGTGAAGTTTACGGGGTCGTGGCACTTCTGGTAAACGTCCGGTTCGAGCCTGCAATCACATATGTGATCTTCACGTTCTTGCCATGTCAACTGGTATGAAACCGGCTCACATGTATTAAGCTTTGGTTGATCTGGCGATGACATCGTGAGTCAGACGGGGATGGGAGCAAAGATGCCTGGCCGTACCATGTTCCAGAAGATATGGGACGATCACGTTGTCGCCGATCTCGGAGACAATGTCTTTCTGCTGCACATCGATCGTCACATCCTGCACGACCTTGGAGGGCCGGGAGGAATACTCAGTGTCAAGCAACGTGGACTGCGCATCCGCAATCCCGAGCTGACCTTCGCAACCCCTGATCATGCCATTTCCAGTGCCCGAGGGCGCGCCGGCACCTCCGAAGTTGGAATCCGCCTTCTGGAGGGCCTGCGCTCCGGTACGCGTTCGGCCGGCATACGCCTCTTCGACGTCGGTGAAGTCGGGCAAGGGATCGTTCATGTCATTGGGCCGGAGCTTGGGCTGACGCTGCCGGGCGCGCTCCTCGTTTGCGGCGACAGCCACACCTGCACTCACGGCGGGATCGGAGCCATGGCGTTCGGAATCGGAACGACGGAGTTAACGCATGTGCTTGCGACGCAAACGCTGGTGCAGCCGCGACCGAAGACGATGCGCATCCACCTCGAGGGCGAAATGGCTGTGGGCGTGACGGCGAAGGATCTGATCCTGCACCTGATTGGAACGGTCGGTGTCGGCGGAGGCTCTGGATACGCGGTGGAGTATGCTGGCAGTGCCATCCGAAGCATGGGAATCGAAGAGCGCTTGACGGTTTGCAATCTGTCGATCGAGCTGGGTGCCAAGATTGGCATGATCGCGCCCGATGAAAAGACCTTCGCCTATCTGAAGGGGCGCAAGTTTGCGCCGGCCGGAGAGCTGTGGGGTCGTGCGACCGCCTATTGGCGAACCCTCCCGTCGGATGTTAACGCAGAGTTTGATCGCGAGGTGGAGATCCAGGTCGGCAACGTCGCGCCTCATGTTACCTGGGGCACCAGCCCGGAACAGGTGCTGCCGGTCGACGGCTTGATCCCGGACATGGCCGACGTAACGGATGTCGGCAAGCGTGAGGCCGCCGTCGCGGCGCTGAAGTACATGGGGCTTCAGCCTGGCAAGCCGATCATCGGTACGCCCGTCGACTGGGTCTTTATCGGTTCCTGCGCCAACAGCCGGCTTTCCGACCTCCGATCGGCGGCCGAGGTCGCGCGCGGGCGCAAGGTGGCATCGAGTGTGCGGGCCTGGGTTGTGCCGGGCTCTGAATCCGTCAAGCGTCAAGCGGAGGCCGAAGGTCTCGACGCCGTCTTTAGAAGTGCAGGCTTCGAATGGCGCGAGCCCGGGTGCTCGATGTGCCTTGCAGCGAATGGCGAGACCGTTCCAGCCGGCCAGCGCTCGGTCTCCACCTCAAACCGCAACTTTGTGGGCCGTCAGGGGCCCGGAGCGCGCACTCATCTCGCGAGCCCGGCAACGGCTGCTGCCGCGGCCATTGCCGGGCATATCGCCGACGTCCGGAAGCTAGGGAACTGAGATGAAGCCATTTATCGCGCTGTCCGCCACGGCAGCCCCGTTCCTCCATGACAATATCGACACCGACGTCATCATTCGGGTCGAGAGGCTTGTCGGATTGACGGGGCACGGGGATTTGGGGCCCTGGTGTTTCGAAGCCCTTCGTTATTTGCCCGACGGTTCTGAGAATCCGGATTTCATTCTCAACCAGGAGCCTTATCGCAAATCGGAAGTTCTGCTGGCCGGCGCGAATTTCGGCTGCGGATCTTCGCGCGAGGGAGCCGTGTGGGCCATGATGGGAATGGGCCTGAAGGCAGTGCTGGCGCCGAGTTTTGGGCAAATCTTCTATAACAATTGCTTCCAGAACGGCATGCTGCCGGTCGTGCTGCCTCGCACGTCGATCGAAGAGATCATCTCCGAGCTAAGGCCGGACACCGGAATGACGTCGGTGACGGTCGATCTTGAGCGCCAGCTCGTGGTGTCTCCCGGTGGCAGGGAATATGTTTTTGAGACGCCACCTCTGCGGCGGCAGGCTCTGCTGAAAGGGCTCGAGGCGGACGACCTCAGCCTCACCCTCAAGCGTGAAGCAGCCATAGCGGCTCATCAGGCGCACGATCGCCAGCGCCGGCCGTGGATCTATGAGTCCGTGGAGGTACAGTCGTGACACGTTCTGACAGCCGGAGTATTGCAGTCGTTGGCGGAGACGGAATCGGTCCGGAGGTGACCGCGCAAGGCCGGCGCATCCTGGCGCTGATCGCCGAGAAGCGCTCGCTTCCGATAACACTAACGGATGGGGACTACGGCATAGAGGCCTATGAAAAGCGCGGCCGGATGTGGCCCGAGTCGACCCGCATTGCCATGGCCGAAGCCGACGCCGTCCTGTTCGGAGCAATCGGCGGCACATCATATCCTTTGCCCCCCAAGTTACATAAGACGGACAGCTTGCTTGCAGTGCGTCGCAGCCTCGATGTCTTCGTCAATCTGCGACCGGTCAAGACTTCGCCAGCGCTGTATGAGGCGTCGTCCCTCAAACCGCGCGTGCTCGAAGGCGTCGACTTGATTATCGTGCGCGAGCTTCTTGGCGGTATCTACTTTGGCGAACCGCGGGGTGTCGAAACGCTTCCAGGTGGCGAACGGCGCGGCGTCAACACCCATATCTACACGTCTTCGCAAATTCAGCGTGTTGCGCGCGCCGCATTCGATATTGCGCGCACGCGAAAGGGGCGAGTGTGCTCCGTTGCGAAGGAAAACGTGATGGAGGCTGGCCAGCTTTGGCGTGAAGAAGTTCAGGCGATTCACGATGCTCGATATCCCGACGTGGAGCTGAGCCATATGCTCGTAGACCATTGCGCGATGCAATTGGTGCGAGCGCCTGCACAATTCGACGTACTTCTCACCGACAACCTGTTTGGCGATATCCTCTCGGATTCCGCCGCAATGGTCACCGGCTCCCTGGGAATGCTGCCATCGGCCTCGCTCGGGGTTGTTCGCGAAGACGGACGGCGCGGAGCCCTCTACGAGCCGGTGCATGGCAGCGCTCCCGACATCGCAGGCAAGGACCTGGCAAATCCGATCGGCTCGATCCTGAGTGTCGCCATGATGCTTCGCTTCTCGCTCGGCATGCCGAAAGAAGCGGATCTGGTCGAACGCGCCGTTTCCGATGCGCTTGAATCCGGTGCGCGCACTGCCGACATTGCAATCGGCCGCAAGTATATCTCGACGGTCGAGATGGGGGATGCCGTAGCATCGAAGCTGGCATCGCTCTTGAACTGACCATCCTGAGTGAGGCACTCGCGACAAAGGGCTCCACGCTGGTCGACATCGCAGTCGATGAGACGATGACGGATCTCTTCAATTCGTCCAAGGTTGACCGGTCAATGGTCGACCGATTGGGCTTCGACAATCTCTCACGGCCGGGAGATGTGTACCATTCGGTTCCATTTACTTCCTCTGTACTCTTCGCTAAATCTTTGTGCAGACACGGATCCATCTTGCTCCATGAATCCTGTCCGAACGAACGTCATCGAGGTGCAGGAATGGAGAAGGCGACAAGGGCGAAGGCTCCCCAGAGAGTCGTCCGAACCGGCCGTCCGCCCAAGGAGCTGGCCGCCGAAGTCGACGAGCGGATTCTCAATGCTGCGCGTGAGCTGTTCCTGGCTCGTGGGCTTGCCGGCGTCAGTGTCGCGGAGATCGCGAGCCTTGCTCATGCGAGCAAGGGAACGATCTACGCGCGCTTCCCCACCAAGGAGGCTCTGTTCGCTGCGATCGCGATCCGTAACTCGGAAATAGTGCGGCAGGGATACGAGAACGCGTCATCGCTGGGCGATACAATCGAGGAGCGCCTTACGGCTCTGGCGAGTGAGATACTCAAGCACGTGCTAGCCGCCGACAGCATCGATTTCATGCGACTGGCCGCTGCCGAAGCGCGCCGCTTTCCCGATCTGGCCAAGGTTGGGCGCATGATGCGCGAGCGCGGCACCCATCACGCTGCCACCATCTTGCGCGATGTGACCCAATCGACGCAGGACAGACTGTATGCCGCCTTCGCGCCGGAACGTCTGACCAGAACCGCCCAATTCTTCCTCGATCTCGTGGTCGCGCCGCTGCTGCTGCGGGCGGTGATGGGCGAAGATCCCAAGTCGCTGAGACCGCAGATTCGCACGCATGTAGCGGAGAGCGTTTCGTTCTTCCTGACAGCCTGTCGGAGCGGCGAGGCCGTTCGATAGCCAGCGGCACTGCTCGTCGTCGTCGAACGCCATATTTCTCCACACCCGAAGCCGCGGAATGATCCTCCGCATCGATGTGGCGTGGGCGCCGTCCGGAGCGGCGTTCTGCGCGTCTCACGTTTCAATCCCGGAATAGAACGTCACGGTACGGTTATTTGACAGGTCGGATCGCTGACGCTATCGGTACCGAACCGTACGGTTCTATTACTGGGCGAAAAAGAGCATCATCTTGAGAAGACTGGGGAATTTCGCGGGGCGGCGGGCCGAACGCTGCATTTGTGCGTCGATGGTTAAGTGCGCTAGTCTTTCGGCCAGCGTCGCCGTGCCGGCTTTTCTACTCGCCTCTTGTGCGGTCGGGCCGAATTTCGTCGCGCCCGACGCTCCGGCCGCGAGTCGCTACACGCGTGAGCCTCAACTCGCCTCGACAGAGAGCACCAGGACGCCAAGTGGCAACTCGCAATCCTTCTCGCCCGGAAGCGACGTCTCGGGCGTCTGGTGGACACTTTTCCGCTCGCGGAAGCTGACGGGATTCGTCGACGAAGCGGTTCGCAATCATCCGGACATCCAATCCGCCGAATTCGCCCTGCGAGCCGCCCGCGAGAACGTGCTCGCCGAGCAGGGAGCCTTGTTTCCCCAAGTGAGCGGAACTGGCTCAGCGGCGCGTGAGCAGGCGCCGCTCTACAAGCTCTTCAATACGTCGGTCAGCGTGTCCTATGCGCTCGATCTCTGGGGCGGCACGCGCCGGCAGGTCGAAGCGCTCGAGGCGCAGGCTGACTACCAGGCGTTCAAGCTGGAGGCGACCTATTTGGCGCTGACCGCCAACGTCATCACGGCCGCGATCACCGACGCCTCGCTGCGCGACCAGATCTCCGCGACCGAGGACATCGTCAAGGCCGAGACGGATCAGCTCGCGCGCATCCAGCACCAGTTCGAGATCGGCGCCGTCTCCAAGTCCGACGTGCTGGCACAGGAGTCGACCCTCGCGCAGGCCAGGGCGACGCTGCCTCCGCTCCAGAAACAATTGGCGCAGCAGCGCAATCAACTGATGGCCTATCTCGGGCGGTTGCCGAGCGAAGACCGCGGCGAGCATGTAACCCTTGCCGAGCTGCGCCTGCCGAGTCGGCTGCCGGTGACCTTGCCTTCGGAGCTGGTCCGCCAGCGACCGGACATCCGTCAGGCCGAGGCGACGCTGCACCAGGCGACCGCGACCGTCGGCGTCGGTGTCGCAAATCTTCTCCCGCAGGTCACGCTCTCGGGCAGCTACGGCGCAAGTGGGACGGGCAAGCTGTTTTCGCCGGGCACCATCGCCTGGGACGCAACGTCCTCCGTCACGCAGAAGCTGATCGACGGCGGCACGCTCTATCACACCAAGGAGGCCGATGTTGCGCTCTTCGAGCAGAACATGGCCGCCTACAAGAGCACGGTGATGTCAGCTTTCCAGAACGTCGCGGATTCGCTGCGCGCGATCCAGTACGACGCGGCGACACTGAAGGCGCAGGCCGAGGCCGAGAAGGCCGCATCGGACAGCCTGTCCATGTCGATCGAGCAGTTCAAGACCGGTGCGGTTCCCTACGCCAACGTCATCACCGCCCAGCAATCCTACCTCAATGCGCGCATCGCGCGCATCAAGGCGCAAGCCGCGCGCTTCTCGGACACCGCGGCGCTGTTCCAGGCGCTCGGCGGCGGCTGGTGGAACAGGGCCGATCTGACGGCCGATGCCTCGCCCCGCGTCAACCCCGGCTATTTCGCCGGTCCCAACCGTTCAACCCAGGAAGCGGTGCGATGACCAAGCGCATGACGATCATGCTGGCCGTGATGGCCGTTCTGTTCGGCGGCCTCTATGGCTTCCAGACCTTCAAGGACGTGATGATCCGGAAGGCGATCGGTGCCATGGCGAATCCGCCGCAGACCGTCTCCACCGTGGTTGCGTCAACCGCGCCGTGGCGATCGACGCTTTCATCAGTCGCCTCGCTGCGCGCCGTGAACGGCGCCGATCTGGCGCTCCAGGCTTCCGGGATCGTGCAGCGCATCCAGTTCAACTCCGGAGACGAGGTCGCGGAGGGACAGCCTCTGCTCCAGCTGGTGGCGACCGACGACGCCGCCAAATTACAGTCGCTGCAGGCCACCGCCGAGAACTACGCGATCGTGCTCAAGCGCGACGAGGAGCAGATCAAGTTCAACGCGGTCAGCCAGGCCACGCTCGACAGCGACCGAGCCAGTCTGAAGAACGCCAGGGCTCTGGTCGAGCAGCAGAAGGCGATCGTCGAGCAGAAAACACTCAGGGCGCCTTTCGCCGGTCGGCTCGGGATCAGGGCCGTCGACATCGGCCAGTTCCTGAGCGCCGGCACCACCATCGTCACCCTTCAGAGCCTCGATCCGATCTACGTCGATTTCTATCTGCCACAGCAGGCGTTGGCCTCGATCAATATCGGGCAGGATGTCACCGCGACGGTGGACGCTTTTCCCGATGAACGCTTCACGGGGCGCATCTCGGCGATCAATGCCAAGGTCGATAGCGGCAGCCGCAACGTCCAGGTCCGGGCAACCATCGCAAACAATCCGCCGCGCCTGCTGCCCGGTATGTTCGCCAAGGTGGAAATCGACATCGGCAAGCCCGAACAGATCGTCACCCTTCCGTTCACGGCAATTGTCAACAACGCCTATGGTGACCTCGTCTACGTCGTCGACAATCTGCATGACGGGCAGGGCGCTGCGCGGCAGATGTTCGTCAAGACCCGGCCGGCAAAGGGCGACCGCATCGCCGTCACCGACGGGATCAAGCCCGGCGAGAGCGTCGTGATCGCGGGCCAGATCAAGCTTCGTAACGGCAGCCCGGTCAGGATCGACAATTCCCACGTGCCGCTCGCCGAGGCGGCGCCGACCGTCGCCGACCAGTAAACGACGCGCGAGCCAAGAGCAGATACGATGCGTTTCACGGACATCTTCATCCGCCGCCCGGTGCTGGCCATCGTGGTCAGCGCGCTGATCCTCGTCCTTGGATTGCGGTCGATGACCTCGTTGTCGATCCTGCAATATCCGCGCACCCAGAACGCCATCGTCACTGTGACGACTGCCTATGCCGGCGCGGATTCCGATATCATCGCCGGCTTCATCACGACGCCGCTGGAGAATGCCATCGCCCAGGCCAACGGCATCGACTACATGAACTCCAGCAGCATCACGGGCACCAGCACCATCACGGTGAACCTGCGGTTGAACTACGACTCCGGCAAGGCGATGACGGAGATCAATGCCAAGGTCAACTCGGTCCTCAACCAGCTTCCAACCGGCGCCCAGCAGCCGACGCTGACCCTCAAGGTCGGCCAGACCATCGACGCGATGTACGTCGGGTTCGCGAGCGACGTACTGGCCCCCAACCAGATTACCGACTATCTCACGCGCGTGGTGCAGCCGCGTCTACAGGCCGTGCCGGGCGTGCAGACAGCGGAGCTGCTCGGCGGCAAGAAGTTCGCGCTGCGTGCCTGGCTCGATGCCGACAAGCTCGCCGGCTATGGGCTGACGGCCAGCGATGTCTCTACCGCGCTGTCAGGCAACGACTACATCGCCGGTCTCGGTTCGACGCGGGGGCGCCTTGTCCAGGTCGACCTGTCGGCCACGACCAACCTTCATTCGCTGGAGCAGTACCGCAACCTCGTCGTCAAGCAGGTGAACGGCGCCATCATCCGCCTGAAGGACGTCGCGAACGTGACGCTAGGCAACGACGACTACGACAGCTCGGCGAAGTTCAACGGCAAGACCGCCGTCTATCTCGGTATCCAGGTCGCGCCGACCGCCAACCTGCTCGACGTCATCAAGGGGGTGAAAGCGGCCCTCCCGGACATCAGCGCGAACCTGCCGAACGGCATCGTCAGCGAAATTCTCTACGACTCGACCGAGTTCGTGAACAGCTCGATCGACGAGGTCGTCCACTCGCTGGTCGAGGCGGTCGTCATCGTGACCATCGTCGTCTTTCTGTTCCTCGGCTCCTGGCGGTCGGTCCTGATCCCGGTGATCGCGATTCCGCTGTCGCTGATCGGCACCTTCGCCCTGATGCTGCTGATGGGCTTTTCGATCAACCTGCTGACGCTGCTGGCTCTCGTGCTGGCGATCGGGCTCGTGGTCGACGATGCCATCATCGTGGTCGAGAGCGTGCATCGCCTGATCGACCAGGGGGAGACGCCGGTCGAGGCGGCGATCCAGTCGGCGAGGGCGCTCGGCAGCCCTATCCTCGCGATGACCGTGGTCCTGATCGCGGTGTACGTCCCGGTCGGCTTCCAGGGCGGGCTCACCGGCGCCTTGTTCACCGAGTTCGCCTTCACGCTGGCGGGCGCGGTCACCGTGTCGGCGGTCATTGCACTGACGCTGTCCCCGATGAACTCTGCCTGGCTGCTGCGACGGACGGAGCGGGATGCCACAAATTGGGAGGCGCGCCTGGTGCGCAGGATCGACCATGTGCTGGAATGGCTGACCGCCGCCTATCGCCGCCGGCTCGAATCCGTCTTCGCCACCAAATCCGTGGTGATGGTTTTTGCGTTGCTGCTGCTCGCCGGGATTCCCTGGCTCTATGCGAATTCCCAGAGCGAGCTTGCGCCGGACGAAGATCAGGGCGTGGTGCTGACGCTGACCAATTCGGCGCCTTCGGCAACGGCCGAGCAGCGCCTGTTCTATGGCCAGCAGCTCTACGATCTCATAGCCAAGCGGCCCGAGACCAGCGTGGTCTTCCAGATCGACACGCCCTCGCAGGCGATCGGCGGCTGGGTGCTCAAGCCTTGGGACAAGCGGACTGCGACGACCAAGACGCTACAGCCCGAATTGCAGGGCCTGCTCAACGGCATTGCCGGCACGCGCTCGGTGGCCTTCCAGCCGTCGCCGCTGCCGGGCAGCAACGGTCTGCCGATCCAGTTCGTGATCGGCACGACCGGTTCGTTCAACGAGCTGGACGAGGTCGCCCGGAACTTCATGGCCGAGGCGCTCAAGACTGGACAGTTCATCTTCCTGGACAACGACCTCAAGATCGACAAGCCGAAGAGCACCGTAGTGTTCGACCGTGACAAAACTGGCGACCTTGGACTGAAGATGAGCGATCTCGGCGGCGCGCTAGCAGCCATGCTGGGCGGGAACTACGTCGGGTATTTCAGCCTCGACGGCCGCTCCTACAAGGTAATTCCGCAGGTCCGCCAGAACGACCGCCTGACGACCGAGCAACTCCTGAGCTATCAGATCCGCACCAGCAACAACACGATGGTGCCGCTGGCGACGGTTGCCCATCTCGACAACAAGACCGTTCCGCAGGCGCTCAACCATTTCCAGCAGATCAACGCCGCGACCCTTTCCGGCGTGGCGATGCCGGGGGTCGCGATGGGGGATGCGCTGGCGACCTTGAAGAGCCTCGCAAAATCCCTTCCGGCCGGCTACTCGGTCGACTTCGCGGGCGCCTCCCGGCAGCTCGAGCTGGAATCGGGTGGCTTCATCGCCACGTTCCTGTTCGCGCTGATCATCATCTATCTTGCGCTCGCCGCTCTCTTCAACAGCTTCGTTGATCCCGTCATCATCCTGATCTCGGTCCCGATGTCGCTCGCCGGCGCGCTGATCTTCATCAGCGTTGGCCTCGGCGGCGCCAGCATCAACATCTACACTCAGGTCGGTCTCGTCACTCTGATGGGTCTCGTCAGCAAGCACGGCATCCTGATGGTCGAGGTGGCGAACGAGCTGCGCGCCGAGGGGAAGAGCCGCTCCGAGGCTATCATCGAGGCTGCGACGATCAGGCTTCGGCCGATCCTGATGACGACGGCTGCCATGGTGCTCGGCGTCCTGCCGTTGGTCACGGCGAGCGGCGCGGGCGCGGTCTCCCGCTACAATATGGGCCTTGTGATCGCCACCGGCCTTTCGATCGGAACGCTGTTCACGCTGTTCGTGGTGCCGGTCGCCTACGCGCTCATCGCACATCGTGGCGAGGCAAGCGTGGCCCGACGTACGAACTGAGTTTGCGGCGTGGTCTCCGGGTGCGGCCGCTTCGGTCCGATGCCGGCGAGGTCGGCAAGCTTTCCGGTAGCGATACGAACAGCGAATCGATGATGATCAAGACCATCCTCATCGTAGAAGACGACCAGGAAACAGGCAATTTGATCGCGCGCTATCTGCGCGGGCATTCCTTCTCGGTCGGTCTGGCGCCGGATGGCCGCGAGATGGATCGCTATATCGCGCAGAACCGCGTCGACCTGATCGTGCTCGATATCATGCTGCCGGGAGAGGACGGCCTTAGTCTGTGCCGGCGTCTGCGTGTCACTCATTCGACGCCGATCATCTTCCTCACAGCGAAGAGCGATGACATTGATCGAATTGTCGACCTCGAAATGGGAGCTGATGACTACGTCACCTGACGAGCAGTCGGTGCCTAAGCGGCCGCTGTTTCATAAATGATGAGTGAGCGAAGCGTCCCTCAGTTTTGAACCCGGGGACGCCACGCACTAAGCACTCGAGTGAGCTGGTTTTGCAAGTTATCCGAACAGGGGCAGAATTGCCGCTTAAGGGCTTGCCGAGAATGACGGAGGTGGTCGATCGCCGAACGTTCGCGACACATCCAAATTCAAGCGGCCTGCGCGCGCCAGCTGATGCGATCGATTGGTCGTGCAAACGCCTCTCTTGTGGATTCCACAGCGTCCACGGCGGCTTAAGTGCCATGGATGACCCGGCGTAGTCGGATCTCCCTTCCCGCTAGAGCTCTCAGCCCGAAAATATCCTCTTGGGTTCGAGCGCCAGCTCGCAACTGGCGTTGCCCTGGCACCCTTGCAAAAAATAATCGGGGTCAGCGATCCAGATAACGTTTCTTGATGAGCCGGCCGAAGGAGGCGAAGCATAGGCTCAAGCGATCATGATGCTAAACGAAGGCAGCCCCCACGCTATGCCTCTCACATTGCTCAAGTATGGGCTGAAACGCGACTACGTTCCGCACCGCGAGATTCCTGCTACGCCGGATCTGAGGCGCCGCTATGATGTGGTCATAATCGGCGGCGGCGGGCATGGCCTGGCGGCTGCTCACTACCTTTCCAAGTATCATGGCATCCGAAACGTTGCTGTTCTGGAGAAGGGCTATCTTGCCGGAGGCAATACGGCCCGGAATACGACCACGATTCGTTCGAACTACATCACAAATCAATCGATACGCTTCTACAAGGAAGCCGTCTCGCTTTACGAAGACATGTCGCATGAGTTGAATTTCAACGTCATGTTCTCGCAGCGCGGCCAGCTCACGCTCGCGCATTCCGAGGCGACTCTTCGATCCTTCCATCTGCGCGCCGAGATGGGCAAGCACCATGGCACGCGGATTTCGGTCGTTGATCCGCGACAGGTGAAGGAAATCTGCCCTCACCTCAACATGGATGAAGGCGGTCAGCACGAGATCCTCGGCGGCCTCTGGCACGAGGACGGCGGCACGGCGCGGCATGACGCGGTCGCATGGGGCTACGCGGCGCAGGCCGCCAGGCGAGGCGTGGAAATCCACCAGCGGACCGAGGTGCTGGGTTTCGACATATCGGGCGACAAGGTGTCGGCGATCAGGACCAGCCGCGGGACGGTGAGCGTCGGACACGTGATCCAGGCGGCGGGCGGCGCCAATCAGCACGTTGCGAAACTGGCCGGCATCGATATGCCCATTCGGTGCTTCCCGTTGCAGGCGATGGTGACACAGCCGCTGAAGCCGTTCCTTCACACGCTGGTTTCCTCGGCCAATCTGCATACGTATCTCATGCAGTCCTCCCGCGGCGAAATCGTCATCGGCGGCGGTTCGGATCCGTATCAATTGATCTCGACGCGCTCGACGCTGGATATCAAGGAGCAGCTGGCTCACGGCGCGGTGCAGCTATTCCCGTTCTTGCACAACGTGAAGCTGCTGAGGCAGTGGGCCGGCATCACCGACATGACGCCGGACTACACGCCGATCATGGGCGCCAGTCCGCTCAGGAACTATTGGCTCGATTGCGGCTGGGGCACCTGGGGCTTCAAGGCGACGCCCGTCGCCGGGAAATATCTCGCCGACACTGTCGCGAACGAACGGGTTGCGGACATCCTGCTTCCGTTCAGTCTGGGCCGCTTCGAGACGATGGCTCTCATCAATGAAATGGGTGCTACCGCGGCAAGCCACTAGGATCTGTTGGATGAAAATCATGAATTGCCCGCTGAACGGGCCACGAAACATCAGCGAGTTCACCTGCTTCGGGCCGGTTCACGACGCCGTCGATGCGCAATCGGCCAGCGATGCCGCTTGGTGTCACTACCTGTTCTACCAGGAGAACAAGGCTGGAATCATTCGCGAGTGGTGGCGACACACGCCTTCGAACTACTACTTCATCGCCGAACGACACACCGTCACCGACGAGATCATCGCGACCTACAGCGCGAGCGAGCTTTCGCGCATCGAGAACAAGTCATGATTCCGCGTTTGCCCCTGCCATACGGGACCCGTATAGATCGAGGCCAAGTCCTGACCTTTACATTCGAAGGCAGGACGTTTCGCGGGCTATCCGGCGATACGCTGGCAAGCGCGCTCGTCGCCTCGGGGCAGTGGCTCATCTCGCGGTCGTTCAAATATCACAGAGCGCGAAGCGTCATGACCATGGCCGGGCAGGACGCCAATACGCTGGTCCAGGTCGCCGGGGAGCCTAACGTTCTGGCCGACGTCCATCCTCTCCGTGAAGGTCTCGAAGCGACAGCCCAGAATGTGAATGGGTCGCTCGAAAAGGATCGCGATGCGCTGCTTGATCGGCTCGGACGGTTCATGCCGGTCGGCTTCTACTACAGGACTTTTTTTGGTCCCGGCAAGAACAGTTGGCTCCGGCTTTGGGAGCCGCTGATCAGAAAAAAGGCCGGTCTCGGCAGGGTCGATACCTCCGCTCCCCGCGTCCGCTATGAAAAGCAGAACCTGTTCTACGATGTCCTGGTTGTTGGTGGTGGTCCGGCCGGCATTTCGGCTGCGATCGAAGCTGCGGACACGGGGGCGCGCGTCCTGCTGGTGGACGAGAACCCGGAGCTTGGCGGCTCCCTGACTTACGCGCGATTCGACGACGAGCCGGAGGCCACCGCACATTTGCTGGGCGATCTGAGGCAGCAGATCAAAGCGCATCCCGGCATCGATGTTTTCACCAACGCTGTCGCAAATGGCTGGTACGCCGACAATTGGATCCCGATTATCACGGCGAACCGGCTCTATAAGGTTCGTGCGAAGGAGGTCATCCTTTGCACCGGCTCGCTCGATCAGCCGATCCCGTTTCGTAACAACGACCTTCCCGGAATCGTGCTGGGATCGGCCGTACAGCGATTGATGCGACACTACGCTGTGAAGCCAGGTCGGCGCGCGGTGGTTTTCGCCGGCAACCGGGACGGCTACCGGGTGGCGCTAGATCTCGTGGAGGCCGGTGTCGAGGTGGCGGCGATCGTCGATCCCCGAACCACGCAGCAACACGGGGCATTCGCCGCACAGCTCGAGACGAAAGGCGTGCGGATCATCCTCAACGCCGGGATAGCGGAGGCTGCGGGCGCCGCGGGCAACAAGCATCTCAAGGCCGCGAGGATTACGCGCTCCGACGCGGACACGTCGGAGTGGATCGATTGCGACCTTCTCTCGGTGTCCTGCGCCTATACCCCGACCTATCAGCTCGCTTTGCAGGCGGGTGCGAAGTTGAGCTATGACGATGGCACGGCGCAGTTTACGCTCACCAACGTTCCGGCCCATCTGACGCTGGCGGGATCGGTCGCGGGCAATTTCTCCCTTCCCTCCGTTCTCGCGGCAGGGCGCAAGGCAGGTGGGAACGCCGCGCAGACGCTGGGTCTTGCTTCGCGTGAAATCGAGGTGCCCGAGGACGAGGAACGAAGCCTCAGCAGCCTCGAGCTTCCCCTTGTCGGGCATCCCAAGGGGCGCGATTTCGTCGATTTCGACGAGGATCTTCAGGTCAAGGACATCGAGAACGCGGTTCGCACCGGCTACGACGAGCTTGAGCTCGTGAAGCGCTTCTCGACGGTCGGGATGGGGCCGTCGCAAGGCCGTCATTCGGCTCTCGCCACGGCTCGCATCGTAGCGCGTGCCACCAAGCGCAAGGTCGACGATATCGGCGTAACGACATCGCGCCCGCCATTCGGCCCCGAGAAACTCGGGCTCCTCGCGGGGATTCAGCAGAGCCGCTATCGCTACACGTCGGTCCATCATCGTCACGTCGAGGCCGGTGCGAAGATGACGCCGGTGGGCGCGTGGTGGCGGCCGTTATATTACGGCGACCAAAAACCTCCCGATACGCTGATCATCGACGAGGTGAACCTCGTCAGGCAGCGCGTCGGCATCCTGGACGTCTCGACCCTTGGCAAGATTGAACTGCGCGGACCGGACGCAGGGCTGCTGCTCGATCGCTTCTGTTCGATGAACTACGCCAAGCAGCCCGTTGGTAGGGTCCGGTACTGTCTGACGCTGAACGAGATGGGAACGGTCATCGATGATGGCGTCGCCTCCAGGGTGGCGGAGGATCACTACTACGTCACGGCGACGACCGGCGGGGTGGATCGCATTTATGCGGACATGTGCTGGCAGAACGTCCAATGGGGCCTCGACGTCGACATCCACAACGTCACGGCCGGCTTTGCGGCCTTTAATCTCACCGGACCGCTCGCCAGGCAGGTTCTCGAGGCGGCGGGGGGCCTGGATGTGTCGTCGGAAGGACTGCCCTTCCTGGGCGGGCGCATCGGCAGTGTCGCGAACTGTCCCGTCCGCATCATGCGCATTGGCTACTCCGGAGAGCTGAGCTTCGAGCTGCATACGCCTCAATCCTATGGAGAGGCCTTATGGGATGCTTTGATGGAAGCCGGCAAGCCGCTTGGACTGCGACCCTATGGCTTGGAAGCGTCGCGAATCCTGCGTCTGGAGAAGGGTCACATCATCATCGGTCAGGATACCGATGCCGTCAGCACCGCGGACGAGCTGGGAATGGCGTGGGCCCTCGCGATGAAGAAGCCCTTCTTCATCGGCAAGAGGTCGACAGAGCTGCTGCGTCGCCTGCCTGCCAGGCGTCGCCTTGTCGGGTTCGACCTTCCGTCGTCGGAGCAAGATAGGCCGGACGAAGCATGCCTCATCCTGGAGCAGGGCGAGGCGGTCGGTCACATCACGTCGACCTGCCTGTCGCCGACCCTGGGGAAATGGATCGGTCTGGCCTTCGTGCCGGCCGACCTGGCCGAGCAAGGCAGGACGATGCTGATCAAAACGCGGAAGGGAGCAGAGCTGCGGGCTCGCATTGTGCCTCCGCACTTCTTCGATCCCGAAAACAAGCGGCAGGAAATCTGATATGGCTGTTCTCGCGGCAGGTCGGCGGACGCCGCTCGGCGATTTGTATGCCGAACATCCGGATGGCGTTCCTTCTTCCATCGATGCGACACTCGTCCGGACGACGGTCGTGCCCGAGAGGAGCGGCGAAGGACCAATCGAAGTCTTGGATCTGACCCGATATGCCCGCTTCGGCATTAAGGGCAAGGGCGCCAGCGACTGGCTGAGGTCCAAGGCGATTCCGTTGCCAGAGCCGGTCAATACGCTTGCCCCGGTTGCATCGCGAAAACTCGACCTTGTTCGTCTTGGAGCCGAGGACTATCTGGTCCTGCCTCAATCTCTCGGGGAACCGGCATCCCTGGCTGCGTTGCGATCGGAATGGGAATCCGACGGCCGCGAGCGCAAAGGCTTCAATTCCTGGCGAGAAGAGGTCTGGGCATGGTTCCACATTCATGGAGCCAACGTGGCGGACTTTCTCGCAAAGACGTGCCCTGTCGATCTGAATGCCGATCGATTGCCGCTACGAAGCGTGGTGCAGACCCGCGTGGCGCAGATGGACTGCATCCTCGTACGTACCGATCGCACCAATGACCACGGCTTCGACCTGTTCTTCGACGTGGCCTCGGCAAATTTCATGATGTCGAGCCTGAAGGAGCTGGGGGCCGCGTAACTGAGCCGCGGGTTTACGGCGTCGACTTTCCCTTTTGAAACTCCTGCTTCAGCCAATCAAAAACCTTGTGCGCGGGATGCCACGAAGGTTTGTCGGGCGAACCGGTGAGTGCGAGGCAAAGCGTGGTCTGAACCTTGGCCTTGCTCCAGGTCGCAAGACGTCCGTCCTTCAGATACGGCTGGCAATAGGACGAATAGGTGACGACGAAACCGAGGTTCTGGGCAGCGGCTTCGAGCGCGGTCGCGGAATTGTCCACCTTCAGCGCGGGAACGTCGCCCTCCAGATTGATGCCCAGCTTGGTCGCCCAGCGCTGCCAGACGTTGTGTCGACCCTGAACGACTATCTTCCTCGATGAGTCCAGCACGTCTTGCAGCGCTGTCGTGGAAAGCGAGCCAATGAGTGCCGGCGCGCAGACCAGCTCCAGGGTTTCATTGGGCAAATGAGGGGTATCGGCGTCCAGCTCCGAGGCGTCGCGAACTTCCACGACGATGTCAGCCAGCTCAGCGTTCGGGTCAGTCCAGATCGCACTATTCAGGCGAATTTCGATATTCGGATTTTGGCTCAGAAACCCATCGAGCCGAGAGGCAAGCCATAAAGTAACGAACGATAGGGGGGCTGATAAGGTCACTGTGCGGGGCACATTCTTGCCACGCAGCCCCTCAGTTGCTGCAGCTGCGAGATTAAGTGCTTCGGCTACACCGGGAAGGTAGGCTTCGCCCACCTCAGACAGTTGCAGTCCATTTTGCCTGCGTACGAATAGTTGCCGCGAAAGGTAGGATTCCAGCCCGCGGACACGCTGACTGACTGCGGCTTGCGTGCAATTCAATTCCTTTGCGGCTTCCGTGAAGCTCAGATGCCGCGCTGCGGCCTCGAACGCCTGAAGCCCGCTTAGAGGAGGCAAGTTTCTCATTCAAAACGCCGCCAAATGAAAACAGGGTCACTGAGCCAGTTTTTATTTCTTGGAGCGTAATCAAGCAAGTACTACCGATTAAGGGATGGGCTGATCCCCGCGGCAACAAGGGCCCACGTGCTTGAGCGTGCGCTGCCCAACTAGCAGTCAGCGGTTGGTGGATCAATGGGCAAACGGTGGCGAGCGTACGATGAATTCGATCCAGAGAAAATTCGCTGAGCTCGCAACTGAAAATGCTCCAGGCCAGGAGGTTCGGCTAACGACGCACGCCTCCGATGGTGCCTTTCTCGGCGGTGTGATCGAAGGTAGGCCGGTCGACTTTTCTCACGGCGACGTCGACGCGTTTCTGCCGACTCCGGGGGCGCTCGACGCGTTTCTGGAAGGTTATCGCCGCGGCGGATCCCAAGCCTACACCGAGTATCTTGGCGATGCCGCGGTTCGCGGTGCCGTTGCGGAGAGGCTGGGCATCTTTACCGGCGCGCCTCTCTCGGCTGCCGAGGATCTGATCGTGACGCCGGGAACGCAGGGCGCACTGTTTCTGGCGATGGGGGCAACCGTCACCTCGGGGACGAAGGTCGCCGTGGTCGAGCCAGATTATTTTGCTAATCGGAAACTCGTCCGATTTTTTGACGGCGTCCTCGTCCCGGTCGAGATGGATTATCTCGGGGCTACCGGCCGGGCGGGTTTGAACCTTGATCAGCTCGAGGCGGCATTCAGGGACGGAGCCAGGGTTCTCGTCTTCTCCAATCCCAATAACCCGACGGGCGTCGTCTACTCGGACGATGAGATTGACGCGATTGCCGGGCTCGCCGGCAAGTACGGCGCGACGGTCATCGTCGACCAGCTCTATTCGCGGCTGCTTTATGCGGGTCAGGCTTACAGCCACCTGCGGGCGAAATCGGTCGCCCGCGAAAATCTGATTACGATCATGGGGCCGTCAAAGACCGAGTCGCTTAGCGGCTTTCGGCTTGGCGTCGCCTTCGGATCGGCGTCGATCGTCGAGCGCATGGCCAAGCTGCAAGCCATCGTTTCGCTGCGCGCGGCAGGCTACAGCCAGGCCGTTCTGAATGTCTGGCTCGCCGAACCGGAAGACTGGATGCGTGATCGCATTCAGCGACACCAAGCAGTCCGCGATGACTTGTTCGCCATCCTGCGTCGGGTTGACGGGCTTGCGCTGCGAAAGCCCGAGGCCGGCAGCTATCTGTTTCCAAGGCTTCCCGACCTGACGATTAGCGCGATCGATTTCGTCCGCGCGTTGCGGCTGCAGGCCGGCGTCACCGTTACGCCGGGAGCGGAGTTCGGCCCGCACAGTTTCGGGAGCATCCGGTTCAACTACTCGCAGGATCACGAAGCCGCTGTCGCTGCGGTAGAGCGGGTCGCTGCGTTGATCGAGCGATATCGTGTCCGACGTGTTGCGCGGAGTGCGTGATCACATCGCCATACATGGGCGCCCGGGCGGGCGGTCCGCTCTTACCGACAGGTTACTCGTGATGAAGTATCGCAAGATTGGCATCATTGGCGCGGGCTCGATCGGAATATCCGTCTATAGCGAAGTTGCTCGTTCCCAAGTTGCCGAAGTGGCTTGTGTCCTGGTGTCAGGAGCAAAAGCCGCTTCCGAGCGCGACCTCGATGACCTGGATCCGGCATTGTTGATATCCGACCTCGACGAGGCAATCGCGCAGCCGGTCGACCTCGTGGTCGAGGCGGCCCACGCTGACGTGCTGGCGGCTGTCGCGCCGCGTGTGCTGGCGTCTTCCGATCTTTGCGGCTTCAGCTGCTCCGCCCTTGCCCGGCCCGAAGTAGAACGCGCTGTCGAAGAAAGTTGCCGCGCGAACGGCACGCGGTTTTTTCTGCCTCACGGAGCGATCCTGGGACTTGATGGACTCGTCGATGGGCGCGACTGCATCGAAGACGTCACGATCACCACGACAAAAAGCGCTGCGGGTCTCGGCCTTGAGAACGGCGTCTCGGGCGTCGTATTCGAGGGTAGCGCCCGGGAGGCCTGTCGGAGATTCCCGAGGAACGTCAACGTGCATGCCGCTATCGCAATCGCGGGCATCGGCTTTGATCGGACCAAGAGCATCGTTGTAGCGAAGCCTGAGACTGACGAGATGCGTCATCGCATTCAAGTTTCGGGACAAGGTTTCGCCTGGGATTTTTCGGTCGCATCGCACTCCCTTGGCGGCGTGACAGGGGCTTACACTCCCAAGTCAGCCGCGGGATCGGTGCGGCGTATTCTGGCGTCCAGCGGAATCGTCAACAGCTGAGAGACACGATGGCAATTTCTTCGACGGGCGCGCTAAGCGGTCTTTCGAGTCATGTGGCCTTGATGAGATCGTCATCGACCACCATGGGTTTCGAGGATCGCCTATGGGCTGACGCCGAGACGATTCAAGCACTCAAGTCAATGTAGGGCGAATAGGCAGGCCGACATGCTTCAGCAGAACAGCTCTCGTCAAAATTGGGTCGTTGGCGTCGACGTCGGCGGTACCTTTACCGATTTCTCGGCCAGAGATCTGACGACAGGCCGCGTCCTGATTCACAAAAGGCCGTCGACACCGGACGATCCCTCGCGGGCTGTTCTACACGGTCTGCGAGAGTTGACCGAGAAGTACCATGTCGATCCGGGCACTATCACGCGTTTTGCGCACGGGACTACCGTCGCGACCAACGCGCTGCTTCAGCGAAAGGGCGCCGAGGTGGCCTTGGTCACAACCAAGGGGTTTCGCGATCTCGTCGAGATTGGCCGTCAGGTTCGGCCGCACATCTATGACCTGCATTTGGATGCGCCTCAGCCACTCGCCTCCCGTGCGCTTCGTTTCGAGATCGACGAGCGCATCGGCCCGACCGGTGAGGTCGTCCGCGAACTGTCCGACGCCTCGATTGACGGCTTGGTGGAGCAATTGAGGAAGCAGCCGGAGATCGAGGGCGTCGCGGTTTGCCTGATCTTTTCGTTCCTCAATCCCGCGCACGAGAAGCGGATCGCGGCCGCGTTGCGCGAGGCGTTTCCGAACGTGTTCGTCTCGGTTTCCAGCGAGGTGCAGCCGGAGTTTCGCGAGTTCGAAAGGTTCTCGACCACGCTGATCAATGCGTTCCTCCAGCCCGAGGTGGGGCGCTACATGAACCGCCTGAAGCTCGAGGTGACGACGGTCGCCCCCAACGCGGAGTTCGGCATTTTCCAGTCCAGTGGTGGATTGATGTCCGTCGACAGGGCTGCGCAATTCCCGGTGCGCACGGCGCTGTCGGGGCCTGCCGCGGGAGCGGTCGGTGCGGCCGGCGCCGGCGCGATGTCCGAGATTCTCGATGTCATCACCTTGGACATCGGAGGAACCAGCACCGACGTTTGCCTGATCCAAGCCGGCAGGACCGCGATTGCCAGCACCCGAGACATTTCAGGCTTCAGGATTCGGCTCCCAATGGTGGATATCCACACCGTTGGCGCGGGTGGCGGATCCATCGCGAGGTTGGGCAAGGACGGCCTCTTGAAGGTCGGACCCGAGAGCGCTGGCGCCGTGCCAGGACCGGCCTGTTATCGCCGTGGTGGTACGCTTCCTACCGTCTCCGACGCCAACGTCATTCTCGGTCGATTGCCTGTAACGCTCACCGGCGGAGACATGACCATCGATCGCAACTTGGCAGTCAAGGCGGTTGAGCCGATTGCTTCCGAACTCGGCCTGAGTGTGGAGCAAGCGGCGCTCGGCATCGTCGGGATCGTCACGTCCAATATGGTTCGCGCCATTCGCGCGGTTACGATTGAAAGGGGATACGATCCGCGCAAGTTCGTCCTTATGCCGTTCGGCGGCGCGGGGGGATTGCATGCGGCCGACGTTGCGCGCTCACTTGGCATCAACCGCATCGTCGTTCCGCGCGCTCCGGGCATTCTTTGCGCCGAGGGCCTGATCCTCTCGGATCTACAGGAAGACTTTGTCGCGAGCTGTCGCGCTCGCGTCATCGGAGACATGGGATCTGCCGCGGCCGTCGTTGCAGACCTCGTCAAGCAAGGAGAGGCTTGGCTCGCGCAGGAAAGTGAAGGGGCTCTCGAAACCCATCTCGTCCTGTCGCTCGACATGCGGTACGTCGGTCAGAACTATGAGCTTGCAGTCGAGGTCGCGAACGGCTCGGGCCATCCCGTCCTGCCGGATTCCGAGCAGTTGCGAGCGGCCTTCTTCGCAGAATATCTGAGGGCCTACGGCCACTACGACCAACAAGCGCCAATCGAGATCGTGAACGTCCGGCTTCGGACCATCGCTAAGCTGCCGCAGCGTCAGTCGGCGACAGAGACTCCCGTCAAGAAACTCGAGCCGTTCGAAACCAAGGATGTCTGGTTCGACGAAGCAGGGTCCGTTCCGACGCCCATGTTCGACCGCTCGGGGCTTCCCGCCGGAACCATCATCAAGGGGCCGGCCATCATCACCCAGCTCGACTCGACCACCGTGGTTCCCCCCTGGGCTCAGATCGCGGTCGACGCCGCCCTCAACATGATCATGGAGATCAAGAATGTCTGAGATCGTGATTGATCCGATTTCTCTCGAAATCTCCTGGAACGGCCTGAAGTCGATCGCCGACGAATGCTTCATCAGCATCATGCGGAGCGCGTTCTCCACGAATGTGAAGGAGCGCCATGACCACTCCACGGCTATCGCCGACGCGCAGGGAAGACTGGTCTTGCAGGCAGAAATGGCGCTGCCCATCCATCTCGCATCGATGCGAGGTCTGACGAAGTTCATTCTGAACAGATTTGGGAATGACATCCATCCCGGAGACGTTTTCATCGCCAACGACCCGCACGTCGCGGGCGGAACGCATCTTCCGGACATCAACATGGCGATGCCCGTGTTCGAGGGTGCGCGCCTCATCGGCTTCGTCGCCAACATCATCCACCACGCTGACGTCGGCGGAGCGGCGGTCGGCTCGATGTCCGGAGGTCTCAACGAGATCTACAAGGAGGGACTGCGGATTCCGATCATGCGCCTTTACTCCAAGGGCGTGCTTGATCAGGACCTGCTCACTCTTCTCTTGCTCAACATGCGCCTGGAGGAAGAGCGCCGCGGCGACCTCAACGCACAGATCGCAGCCTGCAAGCTGGGAGTTGCCAGGCTCGAGGACGTGCTGCGGGAGCATGGCGGCGACAGGATTTCGGTGATCTTCAGGGAAGTGATTGCACGCACCGAAATGCGAATGAGGAAGGCGATCGCAACGCTTCCCGATGGCGTCTACGCCTTCACCGATTTCATGGATGATGACGGCGCGGGCACCGAGAATATCAAGATCGCGCTGAGAATCGAAAAAGCGGGCGACCGCATTCTGTTCGATTTCGAAGGAAGCGATCCGCAGGTGCCTGGCAACTTCAATATGGTTTTCAACGCGACGCAGTCGGCGGTGTGCTTCGCCCTCAAGGCTCTGCTCGACCCAAATGTGCCCAACAACCAAGGCATTTTCGATGCGATCGAAATCAAGGCACCCCGCGGCTCCTTCGTGAATTGCGTTGCTCCCGCGGCGGTCGCCTTGCGTGCCAACTCTTGCCAAAGAGTCGTCGATTGCGTATTCGGCGCCCTCGCGGAGCAGGTGCCGGACCGTGTGGTAGCGGCCACAAACGGAGCAAACACGAGCGCCGTATTTGCCGGAACGGATCCGAGGACGGGACAGCTCTACGTCTACCTGGAGACGCTTGGCGGTGGTATGGGGGCCCGCGCGACATTCGACGGCAAGGACGGCGTCCAGGTCAATATTACCAACACCTCGAACCTCCCCGTGGAAGCGATCGAGCTCGAATATCCTCTACGCGTCGAGGAGTACTCCTTGATCGAGGATACCGGCGGAGCGGGCCGCTTCCGCGGCGGCTTGGGAATCCGGCGCACGATTCGGCCGATTGGACAAGTGTGCGAGTTCAATGGAGTCGGCGAACGCTTCGTTCACCGGCCCTGGGGACTGTTCGGCGGCGAAGACGGCGCCACTGGACGGTTTTACGTCCGTTCGGATACCGGGCAAGTCACGGCGCTTGCCGCCAAAGCCTCCTGTGTTCGCCTGGACCCGGACGCCGTCGCAGTGCTCGAGACCGCGGGAGCCGGCGGGTACGGTCCGCCAGTCGAGCGACGCCCCGAAGCGATCCGCGAGGACATCGCCTCGGGCAAATTTTCCGAGGCGTATGTGAAGCAACACTATTCCGGTACGGCCTGAGCTTCGCGCCGAAGCGGGCCGCAGAAATCTCCGTCCGGAAACTGAAGCGCTGGCCGGGACAAGACTCCGAAGAGTTTTTAGTCCAAGATAGGGAGAAGTCCGATGCAAGATTTGACGCGACGCAAGGTATTGGCTCTAGGCGCCCTCGGTGTAGCGATGCCGTGGGTGAGCAAAGCAAGCGCCCAGGAAAGGAAGATCACGGTCGCCGCTTACAGCGATATCTTCGAGGACATCTACAAGAGAACCGTCATCGAACCGTTCATGAAGGCAAATCCCGGGATTCGCGTGGACTATATGGGGATGCCGACGTCCGCCCAAAACCTCGGGATGCTGCGAGCGCAAAAGGCGGCTCCTCAAATCGACGTCTGCATCATGGACGTCGTGGTCGCCAAGGCCGGCGGGGACGAAAACATCTACAAGCCCGTGACCGCCGAACAGCTTCCGGTGATGAAGGAGTTGGTTCCCGCGGCCCTGATCCAGGGAGTGCCTGGTCCCGCCGTGACATTCGACGCGCTCGTACTGATGTATGCCCCCGGCAAGTTTGCAACGCCGCCGACATCATGGAAGGAGCTTTGGGACAAGAAGCATGCGGGCCGCATCGCAATCGATGCTCCTCCGAATCTGGTGGGGGGTTGGACTGACGCTGATTGCCAACAAACTGGCCGGAGGTGGTGACTATCGCCAGTCGATAGACAAGGGAATTCAACTGCTGGCGGAGATGGCGCCCCTCGTGCAGACGTGGGATCCCAAGCCTAATCCCTATGCGGCGGTGGCGAACGGGGTCGTCGATCTGGGGGGCGGATACAATGCGCGAGCGCAGACTGTTTCGAAGCAGAATCCGGATCGCATGGCGGCCGCGATGCCCGAAGAAGGCTCGATCTCCCAGATCAACACGATCAATCTCGTCAACGGATCCAAGCAACCCGAGGCGGCCCTCCAGTTCATGTCATACGCGTTGAGCGGGGAAACGCAATCGAGGTTCACTGAAGAGCTCTCCTACGTTCCAACGAACAAGAACGCATCAATTTCCGAGGACGCGCGGAAACGGACTGCTACCACGCCGGAGCGGATGGCTCGAATGATCGACGTGGATTGGATCGAGGTCGCCAAGTTCAGGGACAAGATCACCGAGCAATGGCGTAGGAACGTTATTAGCCGCAGCTAGGCATCTCGTTCCAGGATCGGCACCGCGGGAGCGTCACGCAAGTGACGGGAAGACATTGTATCTAGAGGTTGAATCACTAGAGAAGCGGTACGGTCACTTGGCGCCGTCGGTGGCCGATCTGTCCTTCTCGCTCGGCCAGGGCGAGTTGCTCGGCCTATTGGGCCCGTCCGGTTGCGGCAAGACCACGACCCTTCGGATGATCAGCGGCCTCGTCCAGGCGACGTCGGGTAAGATCAAGGTCGGCGGTCAGGATGTCACCCGCCTGCCGACCTACCGACGCAACATGGGAGTGATGTTCCAGTCCTACGCGCTATTCCCGCATATGACCATCGCGGAGAACGTCGCGTTCGGGCTGCAAATGCGCAAGATAAGAAAGCAGGATATCGCAAAGCGGGTCGCATCGGCGCTCGCGATGGTTCGTTTGGAGGGCGTCGCGGATCGCAAGCCTCGCGAACTTTCAGGCGGCCAACAACAGCGCGTCGCCCTGGCCCGGGCGCTGGTGGTAGAGCCCGATATTCTGCTGCTGGACGAACCTCTCTCGAATCTCGATGCGAAACTGCGTGACAACATGCGCAACGAGATCCGGGAGATACAGCAGCGACTGCGGATGACCACCGTCTTCGTCACGCACGATCAAACGGAAGCCATGGCAATATGCGATCGGATCGTCGTGATGAACCGCGGCAAGTTGGAGCAGATCGGAACTCCTCTCGATATCTACGAGAGGCCGGCCACGCCGATGGTGGCCGAGTTCGTGGGGCGCATCAACCGATTGGACGGACAATGGCGTAACGACGGCGCCATCGCAGTCGGCGACTCGCTCGTCCGCGCGAACGCCAGCGGTGGTGCAGGGCGTGTCCTCATCATGATCCGCCCTCATCGCATCGATCTCGAAGCGGCCGGAGAAGCAAGTGTGGGCTCGCCGGAGGCGAATGTGGTTGTCGGAACGATCCGACACATCAACTACGTCGGGGATACGCTCCAGTATGCGGTCGCGACGGCAGCTGGTCTCTTGCAGGTCGAAAAGGCCACGAGCTCGGCGACGGATCCCTTTCAGCCCGGCGATTCCGTTACGCTGCGATGGAAAACGCGAGACACTCTTACCTTCTCCTCGGAGGCGACGGGATGACCGTTTCCGCGCTCGAAGCGAACGACGCAAAGAGCGGAGGGGGATCGCTGCTGTCCACCCTCCTGCTCCCGATCGTTCTCGTGAACATCCTGGTCTTCGTCGCGCCCGTGGCGAATCTCGCAGCCATGTCCTTCCGCAGCGCGGCGGCTACGGGAGCGATGAATGAGGGTTTTGATCTGTCGACCTGGAGTTCATTGATCTCGGATGCATACTACTGGTCGATGTTGTGGCGAACGGTCTGGATCGGGGCATTGATCACGCTCGTCACGCTGGTGCTTTCCTATCCTCTCGCATTGTTCGTCAGCCGTGCGACAAGAGCCAAGGCGCTTCTCATCGTGCTCTGCATCTCGCCGCTATTGATCTCGGCCGTGGTGCGTACCTACGGTTGGATGGTGATCCTCGGCGACCAGCGCTTCTTGCCGGCCGTGTTGCGTTCGTTCAATCTGACGCCGCCGCGATTGATCAACAATCAGCTGGGCGTCATCATCGGCATGACCGAAATCCTCATGCCTTACATGATACTGTCGCTTCTCTCCGGGTTCGGAAAACTCGATGCGACGCTGGAACAGGCCGCGGAGACGCTTGGAGCCGGCCCTTTTACCGTATTCCGCCGGATCGTTCTCCCGCTCAGCATGCCGGGAATTCTGCTCGGGTGCCTTCTCTGCTTCGTGCTCGCGGTGAGTAGCTTCATTACGCCCAAGATGCTGGGAGGCGGGCGGGTCGCGCTGCTGGCGACCGAGATCTACGACCAAGCCATCGTCACGTTGAACTGGCCGGTTGCCGCGTGCTTGTCCGTCCTGATTCTGATCGTGTTCGGAACAGCCCTGCTGTTCTACGGCCAACTTTCCAAGATCGTAGAGTAGGGGGCTCGGTCGTGCTGCCAAAGATCGCGAGAGGTGTTCACGCACTGAGCATCATTTTGATACTGATGTTTCTGCTTGCGCCGGTCATCCTCGTATTCCCCATATCATTCTCCGCCGACGCCTATGTCGCCTGGCCACCATCGGCCTGGAGTGCCAGGTGGTACGTCGCTCTTCTTCACAACGAAGAGATGGTGACGGCTTTTCGGAACAGCCTGCTGATCGCGGCTTGCGTGACCGTCATAACGCTCGTAGTCGCGATGCCTGCGGCTGTGGCGTTGACGCGATGGAGTTTTCGGGGGCAAGACGCCTTGATTTCCCTGTTCACCGCGCCGCTCCTGCTTCCAAGCATCGTCCTGGGCCTCGCCATCCTCGTCATATTCGCCGGATACGGCCTGGTGAGCAGTTGGCCCGGGGTCGTCATTGCGCACCTGGTCATTACGCTGCCTTATGCCTTGAGAGTGCTGATGACGGGCCTCGGTACCATGCCCTCATTCGTCGAAGATGCCGCTGGAACGCTCGGCGCGGCGCCGTGGCAGGTCTTTCGTCAGATCACTCTGCCGCTCATGACGCCTGCACTCGTCGCGTCCGCAGCGCTAGCCTTCATCGTTTCGTTCGATGAAGTCGTGATTTCGCTGTTCATTGCGGGGACGCAGCTCAAACTGCTCCCCGTCTCGCTCTACCATTACGTGGAGAGCTGGACCGATCCGCTCGTCGCCGCCGTCTCTGCGCTCCTGGTGCTCGGCACGCTCGGCATCGTGCTTATCGTGGAGCGGGCCATCGGGCTCGGAAAGGCCGTCTCAAAGTGATCATCGGAGTGCAGGGCCGATACGAGACAGCAGCGCGGAATAGCCCGGCCCGTAAAGAGGTTTCCAGATCGACAGCGCATTGAAGCGGCTGTCGTCATTGGCGCCCGCGAGGGCCAAAGCGCGTTGGAAGCACGGCCAGAGCGCTTGGAGAACGGCCTCATCGATGTGAGGCGAAAGGGTGAACCATATGCATTATCGCGGCAGACATTCGTTCAAGATAATCGGAGCAGCGTAATGAGACGTGGAATTATCGATGGAAAAGCCGCCGCGGCCCAGATCCGCCGCCGGGCGGCCGAGATCGCTGCAAGGCTTCGCGATGATCACGGCGTCGTCTGCGGCCTGGCCGTCGTGCTCGTGGGCGAAGATCCCGCTTCTCGAGTCTATGTACGCAACAAAAGCAGCCAGACCCGCGAAGTCGGAATGAACTCGTTCGAGCATCGCCTGTCCGCCGATGCGTCCGAGGACGAATTGCTGGCGCTGATCGCGAAGCTCAATCGTGACGCGGCCGTTGATGGCATACTGGTTCAGTTGCCCCTCCCGCCTCACATGAGTTCGGATCGTGTCATCAACGCGATCGCACCGCACAAGGACGTCGACGGCTTCCACATCTCGAACGTTGGACTTCTGGGGACCGGACAGCGGGCTTTGGTGCCGTGTACGCCCCTCGGCTGCATGATGATGCTGAAGGAGGTCCACGGCGACCTTTCGGGCCTCGAGGCCGTGATCGTGGGACGGTCGAACATCGTCGGGAAGCCGTTGGCGCAGCTTCTAATCGCAGCGAATTGCACGGTCACCGTTGCGCACAGCCGAACGCGCGACCTCCCGTCGGTATGTCGGCGAGCCGACATCCTCGTCGCCGCAGTCGGCCGGCCCGAAATGATCCGCGGCGATTGGATAAAGCCCGGAGCTTCCGTAATCGACGTCGGCATCAATCGCGTCGAACGCGACGGAAAGTTCCGTCTCGTCGGCGACGTCGACTTCGGTGAGGCGACTTCCGTCGCCGGCGCGATCACGCCTGTTCCGGGCGGCGTCGGCCCTATGACCATCGCGTGTCTGCTCGTCAACACCCTGACCGCGGCGCATCGAGCCAGAAACCTCCCCGAACCCGTCGGCTTGACGGCCTGAGTGCCGCAAGCGCTTCACCATCCGGCGACAGCCGCAACCCTTCGAGTTCTCTTCATGGCCAGTTTTCTCCTCACCGTTACATGCCCGGCAAGGCGCGGGATCGTTGCCGCGATCTCGACGTTTCTTGCGCAGAACGGTTGCAACATAACGGACAGCTCGCAATTCGACGACGCGCAGACGGACCGCTTCTTCATGCGGGTGAGCTTCCTCTCACAGGAAGGCGCGAAGCTATCGACTTTGCGCGAGGGCTTTCCGACGGTCGCCGAGCAGTTCGACATGAAGTGGGCCATTCACGACGCGTCGAAACGGATGAAGGTCGTTATCATGGTGTCGCGCTTCGGCCATTGCCTGAACGACCTTCTGTACCGCTGGCGAATCGGCGCGCTCCCGATAGACATCGTCGCGGTGATTTCGAATCATCTCGATTACCAAAAGCTCGTTGTAAACCACGACATTCCCTTCCACTACGTCCGTGTGACAAAGGAAAACAAGCCAGACGCCGAAGCTCAGCAGATGCGCATCGTCGAGGAGGCCGGGGCCGAACTCATCATCTTGGCGCGCTACATGCAGATTCTGTCCGATGAGATGTGCAAGAAGATGTCCGGTCGGATAATCAACATCCACCACTCGTTCCTGCCTTCTTTCAAGGGCGCGAACCCATACAAGCAGGCCTTTGAGAGGGGCGTGAAGATCATCGGGGCGACGTCCCACTACGTGACGGCCGACCTGGATGAGGGACCGATCATCGAGCAAGACACGATTCGAGTCACGCATGCGCAAAGCCCAGAAGACTACGTTAGCCTGGGAAGGGACGTCGAAAGCCAGGTTCTCGCCCGCGCCGTCCACGCGCACATCCATCGCCGTGTGCTCGTCAACGACGATAAGACGGTCGTCTTTCCGGCCTCGCCGGGATCGTATGCGGCGGAACGAATGGGCTAAAGGTCGGGTGGTCAGAACAAGATAACTTCGGGCTTGCGGCGGGCTCATTCAACGGCTGGCACCGCGCGTCGTTCTATCGACGCGATGCCGGCCTGCTCGCGGTTCCCGGCCTGGTCAGGCGGCGACCCGATCGCGGGTCCTGGGCCCGAAAATGCCGATCACCAGCATGACGATTACCATCGCCGTCGTGATTGTCGCAAAGACGCCTGAGACGCCGGAATTGCGCAGCACGAAAGCGACGATGAAGCCCGAGAACATCGCGCCGACCCGACTTGCGGAATAGACGATGCCTGCGGCCTGTGCGCGGATGCGCGCCGGAAAGACTTCCGTTTGATAGGCATGGTACGCAAACGACAGCGTCGTGTTCGCAAACGTGATCGCAAGACCGCAAGCGATGATGGCCGCAGGCTGTACGAATTCGGCAAAGCCGTACCCGGCGCATGCGATGATGAAAGCGGTGGTCACGATGATCCATTTGCGTTCCACCTTGTCCGCGTAGCTCATCGCAATGAGCGGGGCGAGCGGCGCGGCAAACGCGATGACGAAGGAGTATTCGAGGCTCTTGGTGATCGTAATGCCCTTCTCTATCAGGAGCGTGGGTGCCCAGCTCGAAAAACCGTAATACCCGAACGCTTGGCAGATGTTGAATATGATAAGCGTCACGACGATTGGAAGATACGGAGTGCGCCAGAGGTCGGGCAGGGCCGCTGTCGTCGAGGACCGGGGAATGAACATCGGTTTCGCCGCTGCCAGTTTGCTGCCGATTTGCTTTTCGGCCCGGGCCTCGATCGCGGAAAGGACCTCGTCCGCCTCTGCGATCCGGCCCCTCTGCGACAACCAGAAGGGGCTTTCCGGAACGGCGCGACGGATGAACCAGACGATCACCGCGCCGAACGCCGCGATGCAGATGACCCAGCGCCAACCGTCGAAGCCAAGCGGCGATTGCGGCACCAGCCACCACGCCATCAGCGCGACCGCCGGCTGCGCGAGGAACATGATCGTCTGGTTGAGCGCAAAAGCCCGTCCGCGCATGCGGCGCGGAACGAGTTCGGCGATATAGGCATCGATGGTGATCGCCTCGACGCCCAGCCCGATTCCGGCGAGCAGGCGCCAGAGCAGCAGGCCTTCCGTGGTGGTCTGAAAGGCCATGATCACGGTCGCTGCGGTATAGATGACCAGCGCCCAGGTGAACACGAAGCGCCGGCCGAGCTTGTCCGGGATGAAGCCGAGAAAGAACGTGCCGATGAACAGGCCAATGAACGTCACGGCGACGAACGCGCCTATCCCCTGAAAGCCGAAGAAGTTGGCCGTCGTCGTTGCAAGCAGGCCGCTCCTCGTCAGTCCAGGAGCGATGTAGCCCGTGAAGAAGAGATCATAGAGCTCAAAGAAGCCGCCTAGCGAAATCAGGACGACCAGACGCCAGAGATGGCGGCACATCGGAAGCCGCTCCATGCGGCCGGCGATGTCTTCGATGGTCCCCCTGCCGGAGTCCACGTGCACCTCGGCGTCAGCCGCCATGGTGGTCATCACGACCATGTCCCGTCCTCCCGTTCGAGGCCTGCTTTGAGGCCGAGATCGCAAGATTGGCATCTTGCTTGTTGGGGAGGCAGGATGCCGAAGAGGCTCCGGCAGCACCAATAGAACTATCCGATATGCGCGTTCTAAAAACCAGATGCTTGGGCGGATGGGCGGGCGCGGCTTCCGGTTGCGGTCCACGCAGCCGGCATCTGATTCCTAGAACGAGCCAATCTCCAAATTGTAATTGTCAGGGGAACGCGGGGCATCCACGTTTGATCATCAACGAATACGCTCGGGAGACAACGGCCTATGGATCTGCCAAAGCGCGTCATCATCAGTGAAGAAGGGCCGCGCGAAGGGTTTCAGATCGAGAAGGGGCCGATCAGGACGGCTGACAAGATCGCCCTCGTCGATGCACTCTCTGGATGTGGCCTCGCCCACATCCAGGTGGGATCCTTCGTCAATGCCAAGCATGTGCCCGGCTGGGCGGATGCGGAGGAGGTCTTCGCCGGCTTCGTGCCGCGCGAAGGCATCGATTATTCGGCCGTGTGGTTCAACGAGGCCGGACTACGTCGGGCGCTTGCCTTCAAGGACAAGCTGACCCTCGCGGGGTTCATTTCGCTGAGCGCATCCGAGCCCTTTGCAATCAGGAACCTCAACCGCGACCGCGCCGGCCAGATCGAGGCCATGACCAGATATGTGCAGGTCCATCGCGATGCCGGTCTGCCGATCGGCAAGATCATCGTGATGGCGGCATTCGGATGCAACTTCGCCGGCGATATCTCCACGGCGAAGGTCGTCGAGACGGTCGCCGATGCGCTTGCAATCGCGCGCGACGCCTGCATTGAGGTCAACGACGTTACGCTCGCGGATTCGATGGGTTGGGCGACGCCCAGGCGTGTTGCCTCGGCGATCGGGGCGGTTCGCGACCGCTGGCCGGAACTGAAGATCGCGCTGCACCTTCACGACACGCGCGGGCAGGGAATTGCCTGCGCCTATGAGGGGCTGCGTCTCGGAGTGACCAGCTTCGATGCCGCCGTGGGCGGCTTGGGCGGGTGTCCGTTCGCCGGCCAGCCCGGAGCGCCCGGGAATATCGCCACCGAAGAACTCGCGCTGCTTTGCGAGGAGATGGGAATCTCGACGGGGCTCGATCTGGAAGCCCTCATCGAGGTCGCCCGGTTGGCGGAGCGGATTGTCGGACACAGCCTGCCGAGCGCGGCCCTCCGTTCAGGTACTCTTGCCACATTCAGAAGGAACGCCGCATGACGACGGACTCGCCGAAACCGCTGGCTGGCCTCAAGGTGCTGGATTTCGGCCACACCATCATGGGGCCGTGCGCGGGCGTCCTGTTTGCCGATCTGGGTGCGGATGTCGTCAAGATCGAATCCGTGGACGGTGATCCGACGAGGAGGCTCCCGGGATTCGCGGCGGGGTTTTTCGCGACATACAATCGCAACAAGCGCTCGATCGCGGTCGACCTGAAGCGTGCCGAAGGACAGGCCATCGTGCACCGCCTCGTCAAGGACGCCGATATCGTCCTCGAGAATTTCGGGCCTGGCATCATCGAACGGCTGAAATGCGGATGGGAGGATCTGCGGAGGATCAATCCGCGTCTCGTCTATCTTTCGATGAAGGGCTTCCTGAAAGGCCCTTACGAGAACCGTGGTGCGCTTGACGAAGTCGTGCAGATGCAGTCGGGGCTGGCGTACATGACCGGCCCGCCGGGACGACCGCTCCGGGCGGGGGCTCCGGTCATCGACATTCTCGGTGGCGTGTTCGGCGTCGTGGCGGCGCTGTCGGCGCTTCACGAGCGGGACCGCACGGGTGAGGGCCAAAAAGTCTCGAGTTCGCTTTTCGAGAGCGCGACCTTCATGCTCGGCGCCGTGATCGTCGGAAGCGCGGTGATCGGTGGGCCGATGCCGCCGATGCCGGCGCGGAAGAACGCCTGGGGCGTCTATGACGTCTTCACGTCGAGCGACGGAGGACAGGTCTTCATCGGCTGCACCTCGGACGGGCATTGGCAGCGCTTCTGCGATCAGTTCGCTCTCGGTGAATGGCGGGATGACGAGCGGCTCTCGAGCAACGCCAAACGCTGCGATGCGCGTGACTGGATGTTGCCCGAGCTCGAGCAGCGATTGGCGAAGCTTTCGCTCGCCGAAATTCTTGAGAAATGCGAGGCCGCACGAGTTGCCTATTCGCGAGTCGGAAGGCCGGACGAACTTTCCACCGATCCCCATCTGCTGGCCTATGGCGGATTGCTTGCAACCGCGATTTCAGGCTTTGGCGGCGGTCCCAAGGTCGGGATTCCGTCGCTTCCGGTGGAGTTTGGCGACCAGCGCGAGAGATTGGGCCTCGAGCGCCAGCCGCCGCGCGTCGGCGAGCACACTGATGAGGTCTTGCGTGCAGCGGGCTACTCAGACGACGAGATTGTAACTCTGCGCGCCTCAGGCGTCCTTGCGCCGGTAACGTCGGATCAGGCGGATACGCGCGGTGCCGCCTAGAAGAGCCACACCCGCATCGCATCGGTCAGGTGGTCTCGCCGGAGCCAACGGCGCGTGGGGCTCTCGCTCGCTCATACCTGGGTCTGAAACACGTCGCTAACCAGAACCTCGTGCACGTTGGCGTGGGTTGGTCACTCTCGCAATCAGGGGCAACATGCTCGCGAAACTGTCCATTCGCTCGATACTTGGTCTGGTCATCAGCGTTTTGGGGATCATTTTGATTGGCAAGCTCGCCATGGAGGTTCGCGGTGCCCTGAACCGAAACAACTCCGCCCAGCGGGTTGGGCGCCTGGTGGCGGTCAGTGAGCAGCTGCTTGCGACAGTCTCGAGTTTTCGCCGCGAGCGAGGGACGATTCTGGCCGCGCTGGCCGCCGAAGGGACGGCCGATGCTTCCGCGGACAAGCGGGCCGCAAGCAATCGGGAGGTCTCGGAAGCGGCCTATCAAAGAGTGCAGGATCTCTTCGCCGGGAGTTCAGAACCCGGATTGACCGCCCGGATGAGCGCGGTGCTTGCTGCGCATGCAACGCTGGCGACGCTTCGCTCTAAAGCTGACGTTGCGATCCACCAACCAAAGTCTTCGCGCGAGATGGCGTTCGCGCAGCAATTCCCGCAAATGACGCAGGCCTATCTCGATACTCTTATCCAATTGACCGACAAGATCGAGGGAAGTATCAGGCTCATCGATCCCGTTCTCGATTATCTGCTCGGCATGAAGCGATCGGCCTGGGCGGCTCGCGACGCGGCCGGGCAGGTCATCATTCGTATGGGGGCGGCGGCATCGTCCGAAAAGCCGTGGACGGTTACCGAGATCGTCGGCGCAGCGGAAGACGTCGGTCGAGCCGATCGTGCCTGGAACGATGTGCTGGAAGCTGCATCCCGATCCGACGCGCCGCCGGCGATCGTCGATTCAATCGCAAGATGGAAACGGCCTGACGCGATTGCGATGGCTGAGCAGCACAAGGACTACATCAATTCCCTGAACAATGGGCAACCGATCAAGGTGAAGTATGCCGATCTAGCCAAGCTGGAATCGGCGCTCCAGGATCTGCGCTCCGACGTGGCCACGGTCGCATTGGCTGAAATGGTTTCCCATGCCGAGCGACAGATGAGTTTGGCGAGGTGGGGGCTCGTCGCCGATGCGGGAATGATGCTGTTGGCGGTCGCCGTCGCAGCGTTCGGCTTCGCTCTGGTTCATTTCCGGGTTACCGGTCCGCTTCGCAATCTTGCCGTGGCGATGCGCGGTCTTGCAAAGCGAGATTACGGCATCCAGCTCGCGGGCCAGGATCGAGGCGATGAGGTCGGCGAGATGACGCGCGCTGTCGCCGTGTTCAGAGACAGCATGATCGAAGGAGACCGGCTTGCCCGGGAGAGGAAAGCGGAGCAGGAGGTAAAGGAGCGTCGGCGGATTGCGGTGGAAGGATTGATCGAGAAATTCGAGAGCACCGTTACCGAATCGCTGCACACGCTCGCCTCGGCTTCGAATGAGCTGAATGCTACGGCGCGATCGATGTCGGCGACTGAGGAGGATGGACGTTCGAAGGCGGTTGCGGTCGCCAACGTGTCACAGGAGGCTTCGGCCAACGTGCAGACGGTTGCGGCTGCAACGGAGCAGCTTTCGGCGTCGATCAGCGAGATCAACAGGCAGGTGACGGAGTCGTCGGCAACAGCCAGTGCGGCAGCTGAGCAAGCCGAGCTGACCAATCGTGAGGTTAAGGCGCTCTCCGACGCGGCACAAAGAATCGGGGATGTGGTGGAGCTGATCAGTGGGATCGCCAAGCAAACCAACCTGTTGGCACTCAATGCGACGATCGAGGCAGCGAAGGCAGGTGAAACCGGAAAAGGGTTTGCCGTGGTCGCGCTCGAAGTGAAGAATCTCGCCAGCCAAACCGCGGATGCGACGAACGAAATAACCGGCCAGGTCTCGTCGATTCAGGATGCGACCGGTTCAGCGGTCCGAGCGATCCAGTCGATCAGCGAGACGATTCAGCGGGTAAGCCAGATCGCCGCAGCCATCGCCGCGGCGGTCGAGGAGCAGGGGGCCGCCACGCGGGAGATTGCGCGCAACGTCCAGCAGGCGTCCGAGGGTACGACGGAGGTTTCGCGTCATATCGCAAGCGTATCGGAAGCGGCGGCCGACACGGGATTGGCTGCCGGCGAAGTCCTGGATGCGGCTGAGATGTTGGCAAGACTCTCAAGCGATCTTCGCAGCGACGTGGATCGGTTTGTCGGGGATCTGAGGACGGCGTGAGGGGGCGAGCATCAGCCGATCCAAATCGGTGCAAACGGATGGATCGTGCCATAGACACGATCTACGGCTGATTGAGTTCATCGACAATGCCGTTCCGGAGCGTACCGATTCCCTCGGCCTCGACCTCGACAATGTCGCCCGGCACGAGCCAACGCGGCGGGTCGAATCGCGCACCCGCGCCGGTCGGGGTGCCAGACAATATGACGTCGCCAGGAACCAGGGTCGTAAAGGTCGAGATGTAGCTGATCAGTTTCCGGAAGCTGAAGATCATCCGGCTGGTGCGATCGTCCTGGCGGACTTCACCGTTGACGCGCGTGGTGAGCCTGACGTCGGCAAGTTGATCCTCCGAAGTGTACGGGATGATCCAGGGTCCAATGGACCCGGTGCCGTCGAAATTCTTGCCTTGGGTCACGTTGAATTTGGCATGCCGAACCCAATCCCGGATCGTTCCCTCATTGGCGATCGAAAGCGCGGAAATGTGTCCCAGCGCGTCGGATTCGGGGATGTGGCGTCCCGGCTTGCCGATGACGAAGACGATTTCGCCTTCGTAGTCGAACTGATGCGAAGCGTTTGGGCGGGTCAGCGGGACGTCATGCCCGACGAAGGAGCGCAGGAAGCGGACGAACAGCGAAGGGTTGCCGGGAGCCGCCTGGCCGTCCCTGTACTCCTCGTTTCGATCCGGATAGTTGACGCCGACACAAATGATCTTTTCCGGGGCCTGGATCGGGGGAAGGAAGCGGAATTCGCCATCCGAGAAATCAATGGGTAGACGCCCGCCCGCTTCCACGAATTGGTTCAGGACCGTGTCTGCGATCGCCTCCTTCAGACCGCGCCAGCGGGCATCAAGGCGAGCGCTGAGATCAACGACGCCGCCAGGACGGACAAGACCGTAGCGCACCTTGCCCTCGGCGAAGAACGTGCAAAGCTTCGGTTGGCTCATCGTGCTGCCCCTGACTGGCTCAAAGCTACGGTGCGACGATCGGGGTCGATTTCAGCTTGGAGACGCGCAGTTCGGTACCTCTGAAGTTCGAGCCTTCTTCGAACCAGGATCGCGGCGCCGGTGCGCCCCACAAGGTCTGACGTTGCGGGTCCTTCAGATCCCAGCGGATCGGCTCAAGGTCGGGGTCCACGGTCTGGTAATCGGAGCAATAGATTTCGATGCGATGTCCGTCCGGGTCGCGGATGTAAAGAAAGAAGGCATTGGAGATGCCGTGGCGGCCCGGGCCTCGTTCGATGTTGCCGACGTAGCCTGTTGTCGACATCAAATCGAGCAGGTCGATGATGTTGAGCGGCGTCGGCACCCAGAAGGCGACGTGGTGAAGGCGGGGACCGAGGCCGTTTGTGAAGGCGATATCGTGCACGCCGCCCTTGCGATGCATCCAGGCGGCCCAGAGTTCCGACCCGTCTTCGGTATCGGTGTATTCTGTGACCCTGAAGCCGAGCGAATTGTAGAACGCGACGGAGGCCCGCACGTCCGGCGAGAAGCAGTTGAAGTGATCGATGCGAAGCGGCTTGACGCCCTTGTAGAGCGCGTACTTCTGGTGGATCGGCGGAAGCCGGTCCATCCGGGCGTAGAACTCGAGCGGGATACCCAGTGGATCGCGGGTACGGAAGGTACGTCCCTGATGCGGGGCATCCACCCACTGCACCGGCAGGCCTTGCGTCTCGAAATGCTTTGCCGCCCGATCGAGATGCTCCTCGTCGAAGACCTTGAAACCGAGTTCATTGGCAACGCCATGGTCACCCTGCTCGAGGACGATGCAATGGTGTCCTCGCTCTTCGAGCGCGCGCAGATAGACTCTCTTGTCATCCTCCGCGGTCACTTGCAGGCCCAGCACATCGGCATAGAAGGCGCGGGAGACCTTGATATCCGTGACGGTCAGCACGATGTGGCTCAGCCGGACAATGTTGAACGGTGGATACAGAACACTGGCGGGAATCGACATGTCTTTGCTCCGAAGTTCTGGGTCAGAGCCCGATGCGCGGGATCTTGTGACCGTCATAAGCGATCGCGATGTTCTTGGTTTCCATGTAGAAGTCGAAGGAATAGTCGCCGCCATCGCGGCCGATGCCCGATTGCTTGACGCCGCCGAACGGCGTCGGCAGATGGCGGACATTCTCGGAGTTCACCCAGATCATGCCGGCGTCGATGTCTCGCGCGATGCGGTGTGCACGACCGACGTCGCGGGTCCAGATGTAGCCGGTCAGGCCATAACGCACATCGTTCGAGATCCGCACGGCATCGGCTTCGTCCTTGAAGGGGATCATCGTCAGCACCGGACCGAAGATTTCCTCCTGTGCAATCCGCATGTCGTTCCTGGCCCCGGTGAAGAGGGTCGGTTGGACATAATTACCCTGGCCGCCGAGTGCGCGCTCGCCGCCGACGGCGACCGTTGCCCCCGCGTCGCGAGCGAAAGCCGGATAGCTCAGGACCTTTTCGGTGTGACGCGGGTGTATGAGGGGGCCGATCTCGGTCGCAGGGTCGAGCGGATGTCCAACCTTCAGGTTTGCAACGCGCTTTGCCGCCATGGCCGCGAATTCCCTGTAGATGCCCTCCTGCACCAGCGCGCGTGAGGACGACGTGCAACGCTCGCCGTTGAGCGAGTAGATCATGAAGAGAACCGCATCGAGTGCGCGGTCCTGGTCTGCATCCTCGAAGACAATGACCGGATTCTTCCCGCCGAGTTCGAAATGAACGCGCTTCAGCGTAGCGGCTCCTTGCCGCATGATATGCGAGCCGGTCGTGGTCTCTCCGACGAACGCCACAGCCTTGATCTCGGGATGTTCGGTCAGGCTCTTGCCGGCGCTCTCGCCCATGCCATGCACGAGATTGACGACCCCTGCGGGCCCACCGTGAGCCTGAATGACCTGATCCATGATCTCGGTGAGGATCACCGCGGAAAGGGGGCTCCACTCCGCTGGTTTATGGACGACCGTGCAGCCCGCTGCGAGCGCTGGCGCGATCTTCCAGGTCGATAGCATGAACGGCGTATTCCAGGGCGTGATGACTCCGACCGGACCGATGGGCTGCCGCATCGTGTAGTTGATGTGATCAGTATCGGGAAGCGAGAGACCGTGTGCTGCGCCCGGCGCACGGTCGGCATAGAAGCGAAAGTTTTCCGCACCGCGTAGCGCGGCCTTTGCCATGTAACGGATAGGCTGACCGGTATCCGAACTCTCCACCAGCGCAATCTCGTCGGATCGCGCTTCGATGGCGTCCGCGATGGCGTGGAGAATCTCGCGCCGCTTTGCGCCGGAGACGCTACGCCATGTCCTGAACGCTTTTGCAGCCGCATCACAGGCTTTGTCGACATCGGCCGCATCGCCCGATGCGACCGCGCATTGCTTTTCGTTGGTGACGGGATCGATGGTGTCGAACGTGGCGCCCGAGACCGACAACGTCCGCTGGCCCGCAATGAGGTGCGGAACGGTATTGTCCTGGAAACGCGCCAGGTAACCGGATGCTCGTTCCTGATTGGCGTCGAGACTGTTCGCAGACTTGTCAGGCATGCCGTCCTCGCTGTTGATCCATTCGGCCGGTTGTCGCGCAGCTAGAGCGCAACGCAGATCGTTTTCGTCTCCAGATAGTTGTCGACGGCGGTTGCGCCGTGTTCGCGACCGATGCCTGATTGCTTGAAGCCGCCAAAGGGCATGTTGGGGTCGACGACGTTGTGCATGTTGACCCAGACCGTGCCTGCCTTGACCGCGTCGGCGAAGGAGAAGCAACGGTTGATATCCCGCGACCAGACCGACGCCGAGAGCCCATAGACGGTGTCGTTCGCCTGGCGGATCGCGTCGTCCATGTCGTCGAACGGCATCAGCGTAGCGACAGGTCCGAAGATCTCTTCGCGTACGAGAATATTGTCGGGCTTGGCGCCGAGGATCACGGTCGGCTTGACGAAGAAGCCATTGCCGTCCGTGGCTGCGCCGCCCGCCGCCACGCGGGCACCCTCCGAAACGCCCTTCTCGATCAAGCCAAGAACGCGCGATTGCTGCTTTTTCGATACGAGAGGATTGATCTGGTTGGCGAGATCGAAGCCGGAGCCGATCTTGAGAGTGTTGGCGACGCCGACGAAAGCCTCCGCCACCTTGTCGTAGATGCTCTTCTGCACCAGCACGCGAGAGCCGCAGGTGCAAACCTGCCCCTGATTGAAATAGACGCCGATCGCTGCGGCCGTGCCGATCAGGCCCGGATTCATGTCATCGAACATCACCATCGGCGACTTGCCGCCGAGTTCGAGCGAGAAGCGGGTCATGTTGTCGACCGCAGCACGTCCGATGATCTTGCCGACTTCGGTCGACCCGGTAAAGGCGACCTTGTCGATGCCGGGATGCGATGCGAGCGCCGCGCCGGCTTCGTGACCGTACCCGGTCACGACGTTGACCACGCCTTCCGGAAAGCCGACCTCGCGGATGATCTGGCCGAGCCGAAGCGCGGTGAGCGGAGTCTCCTCCGCGGGCTTCAGCACGATGGTGCAACCGGCCGCGAGCGCGGGGGCGATCTTCCAGATCGCCATCGACAGCGGGAAATTCCAGGGGACGATGGCGCCGACCACGCCGACCGGCTCCTTGCGGGTCATGGCGCGGTAGCGCGTCCCGGGGGGAACCGCGATCGATACGTCGAGGGTCTGTCCATAAACTTTGGTGGCCCATCCTGCCATGTAGCGTAGATGTTCGGCGGACGCGCCGACCTCGATGGCTCTTGCGATCCCGATTGACTGGCCGTTGTTGGCGGTCTCGAGCTCGGCAAGAAGGGTGCCGTCTGCCTCGGGCGCATCGGCGAGCTTCAGCAACAGTCGTTCGCGATCGGCGGGCCGCAGCTTCGACCAGGGGCCGCTCAGGGCCTTTCGCGCTTCTTGAACGGCTGCATCGACCTCGGCCTTGCCGCCCGCGGGCACGGCGGCAATGGTGCCGCCCGCGGCAGGGTCGTACACCGGGATCGTCGCGCCGCTGGCAGCCGCAACGTCGCGGCCGCCGATCGTCATCTTGTGTTCGGCAGCGAGGAAAGTCCGGGTCGCCTCGCTTACGGGTAGCTCGGAAGAAGAACGAACATGTGCGGTCATGGGTATGTCCTCGTGATCGGTATCGCTGTCTCAGGAAGCGGGCGGGTGGATGAAAGGCCAGGGACTAGCTTCGGATCCCTTCTCCACGGGGACCTCGATCAGGCTCGGCGCATCCAGGGCGAGCGCTTCGTCCAGGGTCTTCTTCAATGCAGCAGGCGAGGACGCGCGGTAGCCCTTCAGGCCGAAGGATTCGGCGAGGCGAACGAAGTCGGGATTGGTCAGGTCCGATCCGATATAGCGACCCTGATAGGCCCGCCGTTGATCGCGAAGGACGTTGCCGTATGCGGAGTTGTTGAAGACGATCGCCACGACGTTGATGCGGTGATGCACGGCTGTGGCCAGCTCTTGGAGGCCGAACAGAAAGCCTCCGTCGCCGGAAACGGACACGACGGGCTTGTCCGGATTCGCGACTTTCACGCCGAGCGCAGTGTTGTAGCCGAACCCAAGATTGTCCTGATAGCCGCACGTCACGTATTGCCGTGGGGCATATACGGGAAAGCCAAATCGGCCCGTGAAACCCATCTGGCTGACCTCCTCGACGAAAAAGCCATCTCGCGGCAGGCTCGCGCGGATTGCATCGAGATAGGCCATTTGGGGCTGCACGTCGGCGATGGCGGTGCGAGCCGCGGCCTTGAGCTGAAGCAGCTCATCGCGCCGCGACGGCGGGGCGGTCGCCTTCAGCGCGTCGATAAGCGCCCGCGTTCCGTCGATCGCGCTGGCGACGATGCCGACGTCCGGCTTCAACCTCACCATCTCGGTCGGATCGATGTCGATGCGGATGACCTTGATGCCCTTGGGCATCCAGCGCCAGCGCATGTACTGGAGTTCGAGCCGGCTGCCGATGCCGATCAACACGTCCGCGGTTTTCCAGTAGTCGCGAGCGGCCACGAAATCGAGCGAGAACGAATCGTCGTCCGGCACAATACCCTTGCCGGAGCGATGGGCCGTGACCGGAGCCTGCAGCCGTTCTGCAAGTTCTCGCACCTCTCGGCCGGCATTGACGGAACCGCCCCCGACCATGATGAGCGGAGTCTTCGCCGCGGCGATTATGGCGGCAGCTTTCTTGATCTCATCCGGATCAGGCTGGGGCGCCTGCAGCGCGCGTCCGATTTGACCGGCGTTGGCGCAACTGCCTGCTTTGCCAAACACGTCCCAGGGCGCTTCGACCGCCACCGGGCCTTGCCGTCCACTCAGCATCTGCGTGAACAGGGCGGACATCACATCGCCCGTCTCACTCGGATGATTGATGCGTGCAGCCGCTTTGGTCAGTCCGCGCAGAGTCGCGAGCTGATCGGGCAGTTCGTGAAGTTGCCCCCGTCCGCGGCCGATCAGCTCGGACATGATGTTGCCGGTGACGCAAAGGACCGGCGCGTTCGCGCCATAGGCGGTGCACAATGCGGCGCCGGAGTTCAGGACGCCGGGGCCGGGCACGACGGTGTAGACGCCGGGCTTTCCAGTCGACTTGGCGTAGCCGTAGGCCATATAGCCTGCGCCCTGTTCGTGACGGGTGTGGATGAAGCGCAGCCTGTGCCGCTGCTCGTAGAGCGCGTCGTTGAAGTCATACATGTGCGCACCCGGGATACCGAAGATGGTATCGACCCCGTGATTGATCAGGGACTGAGCGATCAGGGTGCCGGTGGTCTCACGATGCATTGTTTCGCTCTCTCGGATGATGTTCGCGGCGACGTGGCAGGAGGTTCACAGTCTTTGTGGCTCAAGACTGGGCTGCGGCTCGGCCTTGTCGAAGAGGACTGCGACGAGAAGGGTGGCAACGACCTGACCGATGGCGATGGCGTGAACCCCGTTCACCGGCGATCCGGTCGCGTCCGCAACGATGCCGATGTAGGTGGGAGCGACGAAGCCGGCGAGGTTGCCCACAGAGTTGATCAGCGCGAAACCGACGACCGCGGCCGGACCGAAATAGACCCGGGCCGCATAGGCCCAGAATACCGGAATGCAGCCGAGCACACCGCTTGCTGTGAGGGCGAGGCCGATGATGGCGAGTGTCGTGTTGGTGCTGTTCAGAGAGGTCACCGCCAAACCGATGGCCGAGGTAAGCCCGCCACCGACCAGAAACCATTTGCGGCCGCCGGCGTCGGACAGGCGACTGAACATGGGCATCGCCACGAACGCGCAGAGCGACGGGATTGCCGCGAACCAGCCGATCGCAACGGGGTCGGAAATTCCGGAGCCCTTGATGATCTGCGGCATCCAGAACGCAATGCCGTAATTGCCGAGCAGAAGCAGAAAGTAGACTGCAGCCATCAGAAGCGTGCGAGGGCTCCTCAGCATGTCTCCGATCGCATGCGTATGCGCGAGCCGTCTCGATGTCTCCACGCCCTCTTCGACGACGAGGCGTTCATCCTTGCCGAGCCATGCGGCATCCCTCGGTTCGTTCGGCAGGATCGCAAACAGCAAGGGAGCGAGAAGGATCGTCAGCACGCCTTCGGTGAGGAAGAGCCACTGCCAACCCGATAGGCCCGCAAAGCCCGAGAGATGACCGAGGATGTTTCCCGAGATCGGCCCATTGAGCATTCCCGCAAGCGGGATGGACATCAGGAACCAACCGTTCACGCGTCCACGATACTCGTTGGGAAACCATCGTGAAAAATAGAGCTGCGTTCCAGGCGCGAACCCGGCTTCGGCTGCACCGACCAGGAAGCGAAGGACATAGAACCACGTCTCGTTCTTCACGAACGCCATCGCGAGCGTCGCTGCGCCCCAGGTCACGAGAATGCGCGTGAACCATGCTCTGGCACCGACGCGGGCGAGGATCATATTGCTCGGTATTTCGAACACGAAATAGCCGATGAAGAACAGGCCTGCGCCGAATCCATACGCGGCGTTCGACAGTCCGAGCTCCTTCGACATCTGGAGCTGGGCAAATCCGACATTGAAGCGGTCGACGATGCCGATCAACTGGACGGCGAAGAGGATCGGCAGAATCCGCCACGCGACCTTGGCGTAGACGGGATTCGATGTCGGCTGCTGCGTTCCTGTCATGATGCCTTCACCTCATTCGTCGGAACGCCCTGTCGCACCGCGCCGAGGTCGAGCGTGGGAAGAAGGTCGCGAATCCGCATTGGTTGGCGGCCCACGAGGTCTTGAAAATCGTCCGTCAGGGACGTCATGTAGCCCTCACGGATGGCCCGTCCGTATGCAATGCGCCGCTCAATCAAGTCCGTCCGCAAGCCCTGGCGTTGCAGGTCGGTGGCCTGCTCATCGTCCGAGATCGCCTCGTATCTGACAGACAAGCCGAATGTTTCGGAGAAGGCGGCACAGAGCTCGGCGCAGCCGAGGAGCTCCGCCCCGGACAATCGCCAGGCCACTTGACTGCGATCAGACAGAACCGCCGCCGCCGCGGCTTCCGCAAGGTCGGCACGACCAATCAGCGGGAGGCGAGCCTCACCGGCGGCCATGCGGAAGATTCCGTCCTGCCGCGCCGCCTCGGCGACCCTTTTGGCGAAATTGTCGGCATAGGGACCGTCGCGCAACATCACCCAATCGACGTCGGATGACATGAGGTCGGCTTCCATCATGCGATGAACGCGCGCGACGCTCGAGGGTGAGTTGGGATCGACGTCGAAAAAGCTCGTGTAGAGGATCCGCCGGACGCCGCGGGCGAGTGCTGCCTGGAGCGCGTTGCGGTGAAGGCGAATGCGCTCCTCGTCGCGACCTTCGACCGATACGATCAGCAGCGTATCGATGCCGCGAAAGGCGAGGTCGAGCGTTTCGGGGGCGGCAAAGTCAGCCTGTCTGACGTCGTCGGCGAAATGCTTCAGCTCGGCCGCGTTCGCCAACCGGCGTGTCATCGCGATGAGCGGTTGTCCGGCCGGACGCTGTGCTGCGACCGAACGCAGTATCCTGCCGCCGAGATAGCCCGACGCGCCGGTAATCCCAATCATACGATCCTCCCGCGATCGAAGGCCCTGCGTGCGAGCACAGCCAGGCAGTCAGGCGGATGACCGTCTGCTTCGTCGACGCCAGCGATCGTTTGGAGGCAGAGTGATGGACTTGCCAACGTCTAACAATTATATCTTCCATATAGAGACTATCTGTATTTTAGATGTTGATCCGAAGCCCGGCGGCGCAGGCCACGGCAGATTGGGGAGCGCAGGGTCCGCATGACGCTTAGTCTCAGGCAGTTGCGTTACTTCGTTGCGATCGCGGACTCTGGCGCGTTTGCCCGTGCCGCTGAATCGCTCAACATCGCGCAATCGGCGCTTAGCCATCATGTGTCCGAGATCGAGGCCGAGCTGGGCGTAACTCTGCTTGACCGGCGACCGCGGGGAATCGCGCTGACCACGGCCGGGCGAAGGCTTTACGAGCATGCCGGTGCGATCCTGTCCGCGATGGCCAAGGCTGAAATCGACGTCAAGACGTTCACGGAGGTCGCCGCCGGACCGGTTTCGATCGGCGTTAGCCACACCGCTGGTGCAGTCAGCGCTTTGCCTATCATGCAAGGGGTGGGAGTGGGCTGTCCGAATGTTCATCTGACGATCAGCGAAGGATTGAGCCCGCATTTGACCGAGCAGGTGCTCTCTGGAGCGCTCGACTTCGCTCTTGTATTCAATCCGTCGAACGACGCGCGATTGGAGCGGGAAGCACTGTTGAAGGAAGAGCTCTTCCTCATCGGTCGTGCTGAGATCATCGGTCGTTCGAATTCGCCGATCGCCTTTGCCGACATACCTCAAGGCGCAGTGCTCGGACTCACACCGCCGACTTCGCGTGCGATCATCCAGACGCAGATTCTTCGCAATCAGATCAGGCCGAGCCCGAAGCTCGAGATCGATTCGTTGAATATCATGCGCACGGCACTCGAAGCCGGGCTGGGATGCGCCATTCTGGCAAGGTCAACGGTGGGAAACGATCTGTTAGCGAGCGGAATTCATGCGCGTCGCATCGTTGAACCCACCCTCATGCGCGAACTTTGCCTGATCTCCCTCGCGGACCATCCTCAGACCAGAGCCTTTACGGAAGTGAGAAAGATCTTGAGGGAAGTCGTCCTTCAGGACGCGAAAAGCGGCCGATGGCCAGCGGAGGTGCTCGACAAGCCGAAGAGGCGGTCCGGCAGAAGCGTAGAGAACGATCGTTCGGGGAAGGCAAAGCCCGTACGCAGCTAGGTCCGGCCGACACGTGTGCCATCGTCGGTGTTTGCGAGTCGATGATCTGTGCTGGCAGCAGGATTGCTCCAACGCCAGATGAGTATCGTGGCACGTCGAGGAGCTATCTATTGAGCCGTAACGGCGGTCACGTCGACCTGGCACAACATGTCCGACGTCGGCAGCCGTGCCACGTTCACGAATGTCTGGGCCGGCTGAATCCCGGTTCCGAACACGTCCGCCATGCACCGCCCGTAGTCGGCGAAATAGCGGCTGTCGGTGACGAAGACGAGCATCTTGGCGACGTCCGCGAGCTTGGCGTTCTGCGTCGACAGAAGCGTTTCGACCTTGCGCATGGACGCGCGACATTGCCCCTGGAAGTCTCCAAGAAACTGAACGGCGCCATCCTCGGCCGGGGCCCCGAGGCCGGAGAGAAAGAGAGTGCGACGCGGGCCCGAGACGGTCACGGTGGCGGCGACACCTGGATTGGTCTCGTCGGCACGGTTCTTCCTGGCGAAGCTCCGACCGTCGCCGGGGTCGGTCATCATCGCGATGATGTCGTAGGTGAAGGTCTCACCGAGTGCACTGAGCTGCGGCACGTTGAGAAGCGTGCCGGGGACGCGGACTTTGTCCTCTTTGGGAAGTTGCGCACGGCACTTGGCAGAGTCAGGCTGTCGGACGTCTCCCGTTACGAATGTCGTCGAACGAACGACATTGTCGTTGGTGCCTCCGAGGGCGAGCATCTCGGTCTTCATCTTCTTCTGCACATACGCGCACTGGCTGACGAAGTCCTGCGGGAACATCGCGACCGGCAGTCCCTGGCTCGCCGCTCCCTGGGCGGCATGCAGTCCGGACACATAGGTGGTACTGTCGCGGCCGGAGACTTCGAGAACCTCGGTGGCACCCACGTTCCATTTGCCGAGCGTCTCCTTGTTGCGGAAGATCGAGAACGTGTTGTCGCTGTCCGCGTTGGCGATCGCTGCCGTTGCCTCGATCTCGATCATCATCCCGGCGTGGGCGAGTTGGGAGATGTTCGCAATCGTGAGTGCCGGCCGAGGCAGGTCGACGAAACGCTGATCGATGCATTTGGAGAGGTCGCCGACGTTGCGCGCGTCGGTCAGATAAACGCGGAGCATGACGATGTCGGCCAGTCCCGCGCTCCGGGTTGCGAGCATCCGGCCGATCTTGTCGAAGGCATAGTCGCACTGCTTTGAAAATTCTCCACGAAAACGGACTTGAGGCGCATATTGCGTGGTGCTGTCCTCGTCTTCCGCGCCGACGCCCCACAAAAAAATGGTGCGACTGCGGCCCGCGACGGTGACGATGTCGGCGAAGTGCCCTTGATGTGAGGGCAGCACGCTGAATGCCTGCTTTGAGAATGGAATGTCTTCAGCGTGCGCGCCGGGAAGCGGCAATAGCAGAGAGCCGAGGGTCACGAAAATCGCGAGAAATCTGCTGCTTGTCGTCACTGTCGCTTCCACGATTGCCTTGAAGCCCGAGATAGCGGATATCGCCGCGTCGGGGCATCCAATAGCGAAACGCATGGCGTTCAGTGGATCAAGCCTAACCTCCAGATACAATCTATCTGATATTTAGAAGGCGTCAGGCGGCCATTGCCGCGCCGGACCCGACTTCGACAAATCGCATGAGCTGATCGGACGTGCGATCCGGATTGTAGGCAAGGCAGAGATGGCTCTTTGCCTCGGTCGAGGTCAGCGGGCGCTGGACGACATCGCGGACGGCGATCTGACCGTAGCAATTCGGCAGCACGGCAATCCCGAAGCCTGCGGCCACAAGGCCGAGAATGGCGCCGCCGTCTTCGGCTTCCTGAACCACCTTCGGTGCAAATCCTGCCTCGCCGCAGAGGTGAACGACATGGCCGTTCAATCCGCGTCGGCTAGCATTTGCAAAAAAGATGAAGGGCTGGGACGCCAAGGTTCGCACGGCGATGGCCCCGCGCTTGCGCAGCAGGAGGTGATCCTTCGGTGCGAACAGCTCGAGCGGGTCGGGCCAGAGGCGGCGAATGGTCAGGTTCTTCGGCAGGGGAAACACGGGAGACGGTCGCAGGAAGCCGAGGTCGAGCCGTCGCTCCGTCAGCATCTCGGCCTGTTCGCTGGTCGAGGCGTGAAGCAGCTCGAGGCGTATCTCGGGATAGGTTTGCGAGAAGCGGCGCAGGATGTTCGAGAACGATGCATGGATCGGCGCCGATCCCGTATAGCCGATGCGCAGCAGCCCCGCCTCTCCACGCGCTGCGCGCTGCGCCGTTCCCATCGCGCGATCCAGTTCTGCAAGAGCGCCGCGCGCGTGCCCAAGCAGGATCTGTCCGGCCTGGGTCAGCTCGACGCCGCGGCGCTGGCGCAGGAACAGCGGCGCGCCCACCTCATGCTCGAGGGCCTTGATCTGAAGGCTGAGGGGAGGCTGGCTGAGGTTGAGACGGCGCGCGGCCTTGCTGAAGTTGAGCTCTTCGGCCACCGCGATGAAGTAACGAAGCTGTCGGATGTCCATTCTGGTATTTAAAAAACATATGGCTACTAGCGTCAAATAAATATTGGACGAAATAGCAGGGCGCCCGCCATCCTGCGCCGAGAAAGCAGGATCGAGAACCCGGTGCGCATTCCGCCGGGGCGGGAGGAACGAATGGGAGATCTGCCCAACGAAGTGGAGATCCAGGAGGAAGGACCGCGGGAGGGATTCCAGATCGAGCCGGGGCCAATTGGCTCGGCGGACAAGATCCGCCTCATCGAGGCTTTGGCGCAAACCGGACTTCGGCACATCCAGGTCTGTTCCTTCGTCAACCCGCGCCTCGTGCCGGGATGGGCAGACGCAGATGACGTGGTCGCGGGCTTCCGGTCTGCGCCCGGCGTTCACTATGTGGGGCTCTGGTTCAACGACAAGGGGCTCGACAGAGCGCTCGCGCATTCAGACAAGTTGACGCTGTCGGGCTCGATCTCGCTGTCGGCATCCGATGCATTCACCCGAAAGAATTTGCATCGCAGTCACGCCGAAAACGTTGAAGCGATGCGCAAGCAGACCCGCCTTCACCTGTCGAAAAACGTTCCCGTTCGGCGGATCGGAGTCATGGCGGCGTTCGGCTGCAATTTTCAGGGTGATATCGCGCCTGCGCAGGTCATCAGCACGCTTCAGGACGGCTTCGACATCGCCGACGAATGCGGCGTCTCGATCGAAAGCATCTCGCTGTCGGACACGATGGGCTGGGCGACGCCGCAGCGGGTCGAACGGCTGCTCGGCGAGGTACGCAGCAAGTGGCCGCACCAGCGGATCACGCTGCACCTGCATGACACCCGCGGGCTCGCGGTCGCCAATGCAATGGCCGGTCTGCGGATGGGAGTGACGCGGTTCGACTCCACCGTCGGCGGACTGGGCGGCTGTCCCTTCGCAGGCCACAAGGGCGCCGCGGGCAACATCTGCACGGAGGAGCTGGTGCTGCTCTGCGAGGAGATGGGGATTCGCACGGGCGTCGACCTCGATGCGTTGATCGAAGTCGGACGGATGGCGGAAGAGATCGTCGGCCACCAACTGCCGAGCGAGCTCCTTCACGCCGGAAGTCTCAATTCATTCCGAAGGAAAGCGTCAGTTGTCCACTAAACCTCTTACGGGGCTGAAGGTCCTGGAGTTCAGCCATACCATCATGGGGCCCTGCGCGGGCTTGATCCTTGCGGATCTCGGAGCCGACGTGATCAAGGTCGAGCCGGCTCCGGATGGCGACCATACCCGCCGCCTGCCGGGATTCGGCGCGGGCTTCTTTGCCGGTTTCAATCGCAACAAGCGCAGCATCGCGATCAACCTGAAGCATCCCGAGGGCCGTGCGACCGTCCACCGGCTGGTGAAGGACACCGATATCCTCATCGAGAACTACGCGCCCGGCACGATGGAGCGGCTCGGGTGCGGCTACGTCGATCTCGAAGCGGTCAACCCGCGTCTGATCTATCTGGCGCTCAAGGGGTTTCTCGCAGGCCCCTACGAGCATCGGCCGGCGCTCGACGAGGTCGTGCAGTTTCAGGCTGGGCTTGCCTATATGACGGGCCCCGCGGGCCGGCCATTGCGCGCGGGCGCTTCCGTCAACGATATCACAGGCGCCATCTTCGGGGTCACGGCCGCGCTGGCTGCAATTCGCGAGCGCGACGTGACAGGGCGAGGTCAGCGGATAAGCAGCGCGCTGTTCGAGAGCGCGGCTTTTTTCATGGTCACGCATATGGCGGGCGCGGTCGCCAGCGGGCATCCGCCAAAGCCCATGCCGGAGCGGCGTCACGCCTGGGCGATCTACGACGTGTTCAACACGAGCGACGATCAGATCTTCATCGGCGTCACCAGCGACAAGCAATGGACGCGGTTCACCGAAGAGTTCGGGCTTCTCGACCTCGGAGAGAATCCCGATCTCGCGACCAATGTGATGCGGGCGAGCCATCGAAGCTGGCTCATTCCCGCGGTGCAGCAGGCGCTTGCATCGCTTTCGAAGGCGGCAATCGCCGCGCGGTGCGAGCGCGCATCCGTTTCCTGGGCACCGGTCGGCAAGCCGACAGATCTGTTCGATGATCCTCATCTGCGCAGTCATGGCGGACTGATCGACGTTGCGATTCGCACTCCCGAAGGCGCGACCGAGATGACGGGCCTGCCCGCCATGCCCGTCGAATTCGGCGCGGAACGCGAGCGGCCAGGGCTGACCCGTCAGCCGCCGCGTCTTGGCGAGCATACAAGCGAGATCCTGGCTGCTGCCGGGTTTGATCGTGCCGAAATCGAAAGGTTGCTCGCCGATCAGGTGCTTGGAGCCAGTCCATAGCGGGAATGCAGACAAGAAACACAAAGGGGAGGTGACGTTGCTATCGCGACGAAAAATGTTCGGACAGGCGCTGGCATGCGCCGTGCTGCATGGCGTGGCCGGCAAGTGCTTCTCTTCCGAGGCATTCGCGGAGGAGGCTGCTGGTCAACCCGGGTTGAATTTCTATCCGTCGCCACAGCTGATCAAGGCCGAGATCTACACGGAAATGCCGGGCAAATTCCGGCGTACCGGCGTGAAGTCTGAATGGTCGACCGTGAACAAGGTCGGCCAGCCGCCGGTCGACAGCTTCATCGAAGGACTCACGCTCGATCACCAGGGCAACCTCTACGTCGTCGACGTTCCGTTCGGGCGCCTCTTCAGGATTTCGGCCGACCGCGAATGGACGCAGCTCGCGGAATGGGATGGAGAACCCGGCGGCATGGCGCTGCACCCGAATGGGAAGTTCTTCATCACCGACTACAAGCAGGGTCTGCTCACCTTCGATCCCGCCACCAGCAAGATCGAGCCGTTTCTCGGCCGCCGCGACAGCGAGCGCTTCAAGGGACTAAACGACCTGACCTTCGCGCTGAACGGGGACATCTACTTCACCGACCAGGGGCAAACCGGATTGCAGGATCCTACCGGGCGGGTTTACCGGCTACGAACCAACGGGCAGCTCGATCTGTTGTTGTCGACCGGAATCCGCCCGAATGGCCTGGTCCTGCATCCGAACGAAACCGTGCTGTTTGTCGCCATGACGCGCGATAACTCGGTATGGCGGGTCCCGCTGTTTCCCGACGGAACGACCGGAAAGGTCGGGCGCTTTGCGTCCTTCTACGGCGTAAGCGGGCCTGACAGCATCTTCATCGACGAGCAGGCCAATCTGTTCGTGCCGCACGCCTCGCTCGGCTCGGTGTTCGTGATCAACCCGGACGGCGAGCCGATCGCGCGTATCGTGTCTCCGAAAGGCAAGACGACGACGAACGCCAAATTTGGCAGCCCGGATCGGAAGACGGTCTACATCACGCAATCCGACACAGGCGCAATCCTGAAGGCGTCATGGCATGTCCCCGGTCGCCGCGTCTACGCAGACGCGGAGCGGAAGTGACGCCGATCAAGCGCTGGCGCTTCTCCTGCGCCGGCCAGAAACAAAGATGTTGACGGGAAGGCAGCGCATGCACGGGCCAGCAAAGCAAATCGACGTGGAACAGACAAGCGGCAGCGGAGCAAGCGTCGGAGCTGCCGTCGATGCTGCGGCCGCCGCCTTGATCAATGCACGGTTGGATCGCCTGCCGATGGGTTGGCCGATCTGGAGACTGGTCTTGATGGTCGCCCTCGGCGCCTGGTTCGAGATCTACGACGTCTTCTTCACCGCCTATATCGGGCCGGGCCTCGTCAGGAGCGGAATTTTCACGACCTCGACCGTGAACTTCTTCGGCTTCACTGGACTGGGTGCCTTCGTCGCCGCGATGTTCGCCGGCTTGTTCGTTGGGACGCTGGTATTCGGTCAGTTGGCCGACCGCTTCGGTCGACGCGCTGTCTTTACGGGCGCGTTGCTCTGGTACACCGCGGCGGCCGTCCTGCTCGCTTGTCAGCACACCGCGGAGTGGATCATCTTCTTCCGGTTCCTGACGGGCATCGGCGCGGGTGCGGAGATCGTGACGATCGACTCCTACACGACCGAACTTGTCCCGGCCAATTCGCGCGGACGATCGTTTGCCTTCCTGCAAGCAATACAGTTCTCCGCCGTTCCCACCGTCGCGCTGGTCGCCTGGTACTTCGTGCCGACGGCGCCGCTCGGTATCGATGGCTGGCGCTGGGTAGTCTGGATCGGCTGTGCTGGCGCCGTGGCCGTCTGGTTCATTCGGCTGGGCTTGCCGGAAAGTCCGCGCTGGCTGGCGCAGAGGGGCCGCATCGCCGAAGCCGATGCCATCGTTTCACGGCTCGAGCGTGAGATCGTTGCGCGGACCGGGTCGCTATTGCCCGAACCCGAGCCTCAACCTCCCGTGGTGCAGGAAGCGGAGGTGAGTTTTGCCGAGTTGTGGCGATCGCGATACCGCGGGCGCACCATCATGATGCTGGTGTTCAATTTCTTTCAGTCGATAGGCTATTATGGCTTCGCGAGCTGGGTCCCGACGCTCCTGATCGCCAAGGGCATCAACGTCACGCATAGCCTGCTCTATTCGTTCGTGATCGCGATCGCCAATCCCATCGGCCCCTTGCTTTCGATGACATTTGCCGAACGGATCGAGCGAAAGTGGATCGTGGTAGGCTCGGCGACGTCGATGGCAATCATTGGATTGATCTTCTCGCGGCAGGACGATGCTGCGCTCATCGTCGCCCTGGGAGTCGCGATGGCGCTGGCGAGCAATTGCCTGACATTCTCCTATCGCGCCTACCAGGCTGAGCTCTTTCCGACCCGCATGCGCAGCCGGGCGATCGGGGCCGTTTATTCGATCAGCCGCATCAGCGCGATGTTTTCGGGCTTCCTGATCGCATTCTGCCTTCGCGATTTCGGTGTGACGGGCGTCTTTGCGCTGATCGCTGGATCGATGGCGATCGTCGTTGCGACGATCGGCATCTTCGGCCCGCGCACGAACGGGCTCAAGCTGGAGACGGTATCCGCATAGGTCGACGCCACGATGTCAGAGCTGATGCCCGAGACGATGGCCGGACCGAGACGGTTGCGAACCCTGCTGGGCGACTATCCGGGGACCGCTGCGCTCAGGAGCGGCGTGCTAACCTCCGATCGTGTGAGGTTCGATTTCGCCGACTATCCTTCGGTGGTCGATGGCCTCAAGCCGATGATCCGGGACCGGGCGTTCGACGTGTCCGAACTCGCAATCGTCAGCTATCTGGTCGCCCGTGATTTCGGCAAGCCGCTGGTGCTCTTGCCGGTGACGACGACCGGACGGCTGCCGCATGCACGCGCGCTCTACAACGGGGAGCGGGGCCGGCTCTGGCCGTCGGATCTTGCCGGCAAGCGCGTCGCGGTGCGGTCGCTGACGACGACGACCGGCGTTTGGCTGCGCGGCATACTCGCCAACGACTACGGCGTTGACCTCCATCGCATCGAATGGGTTACATTCGAGGACCCTCATGTCGCCGAATGCCGTGAGGATGGCACGCGCGCGCCTGCGGGACGAACCATCTTACAGATGTTGCTCGATGGAGAGGTGGACGTCGTCCTTGGCGAGACGTCGGCCGATCCGCGGCTGAAACCTCTGTTTCCGGATCCGCGCGCTGCGGGCGAGGCCTGGTTTCGAAAATATGGTGTCACCCCGATCAATCATTCGGTCGTGGTCACCCGGGCGATGCACGACGATGACCCCGGTTCGGTGCAGGAAGTGGTCCGTTTGTTGAAGCAATCGAACGATCTTGGCCTGTCTCGGGATTCGACGCCGTTTGGCGTGGAAGCCATGCGTCCCGCCTTGCAAATGCTGATCGACTATGCGGTGCAGCAGAATCTGGTGTCGCGGTCGTTTCGCGTCGAAGAGCTGTTCAGTGACCTGACCTTGGGCCTGATCTGACAGCCTGCCGTCCGGACGGCAAACGGCTTCCCGCCGTGTTCCGATCCATCGCAACAAAAAAGAAGCCCGCCCCGAAGGGGCGGGCAGTATGGGAGGAGAAAATGTCTCGCCAGTGCGACCGCGTCGAGCAGTCGCGATGCGCAGCTTCAGGAAAGAGCATGCGGAAGCGTTCGGCACCAGCAGAACTTGGCGATAGCATCCATCTTGGAATCAGAAGGCTAAGCGTACTTGGGCATCCTTGCTTGCGAGATGAGCCAGCAGCGCGAAGCCCGTTGCCGGCACGAAGCGGCGACCATTTTATCTCGTAGAGTTCGATTCAAATCCTCTTCTGCGGCAGTCAGGTCTGACCGCGCGTCGTTAATCGATCCTCGATAGGGCGGCTCGATCGATCACGCCATTCCATCGCGTGATCTCGCCCGCTACGAAGTCGCGCATTTCGGCCGGCGAGCTCGCCTTGGCGCGCACGCCGAGATCGTCAAGCTTTTGCTGGAACGCCGCGTCTTCGACCAGCGCGCGCAATGTTTCGTTCAGCCGCGCGATCACGGGCGCCGGCGTGCCGGCGGGTGCGGCGATGCCGATCCAGGAGATCACCTCGAAGCCGGGAATGCGGGTGCCGATCGAGGGAACGGTCGGCAGGGCGGGCCAGGGTTCGGCACTCGTGACGCCGAGACCGCGCAGCGTGCCGCCGTTGATGCCCTGACGCGTCACTGTGATGGTATCGACGATCAGGTCGATGTTGCCGCCGAGCAGATCGGTCAGCGGTTGCATGCCGCCGCGATACGGCACATGCGTCAGCTTGATGCCGGCGGACAGCGATAGAAGCTCGCCGATCAGATGTTGGGTCGAACCAAATCCGACCGAGCTGAAGGTCAGCTTCCCGGGCGCGGCCTTGGCCGCCGCGATCAGGCTGGACAGATCCGTGATGGGACTGTCCGCGCGTGTCGCGACGACGAAGGGGAACGTGCCGATGAGCGAGACAAAGCTAAAGGCCTGCACCGGGTCGAATCTGAGGCTCTTGTAAAGCGCGCCCGAGACGGCATGGCCGCCCGTCAACAGGATCAGCGTGTGTCCGTCCGGCGCCGCTCTGGACACCAACTCAGATGCAAGGTTTCCGCCGGCGCCCGGCTTCGCATCGACCGTCACCGTAGCTCCGAGCTTTTCGGCAAGCCCCGCGGCAACGAGGCGCGAGATCGTGTCCGCGTTGCCGCCGGCGCCGAACCCGTGCATCAGCGTGATCGGTTTCTGCGGCCACTGGTCGGCAGAAGTGGCGGGCGAGGCGATCATGACTGTCAACAGCCACGCGCCGGTCATTGCCGCAAGATTGCGAAGCATGGAACCTGTCTCTCCAATCAACGTCGTCTGCGCTGCACCTAGAGATGACGGCCGCCATCGACCACGATGGTGGTTCCGGTGCTGACCTTCAGATGGGTGGCACATGCCAGGATCGCCGCGGCGACGTCGTCTGCCTCGACCACGCGACGGAGCGGCGTCGACTTCGCGCCCGCTTCCAACGCCGCCCGGTCGCGGCCCGGAACGAAGTCGGTGGCGACGGCCCCGGGCGATACGCTGATCACGCGAATTTCCGGTCCGAGTGCGCGGCCGAGCGACATGCCGATATTGTCGAGCGCGGCCTTCGAGGCGCAATAGGCCACATTGCTGCCCGAGGCGGTAAAGCCGGAAATCGACGAGACGTTGACGATCACGGCGTCGCCGGACGCCCGCAATTGCGTACGCAGCGCGCGGATAGCCGAATAGGGGCCGCGGATGTTGGCGATCAGGATCTGCTCGAACAGTTCGTCGGTCAGAGCCTCGAGATCGTGATGTGGAATTGCGCGGGTGAATCCGGCCGAGTTCACGAGGATATCGAGCTTTCCGCCCCGCCCGTCGATCTGTGCGGCAAGCGCCTGGAAGCTGGCGGGATCCTCCAGCGCAAGGTGCGCGACTGCATGCCGACCGGCAGGCAGGCTGCGCAGCAGCTCCTGCGCACGCACCTCGCTGCTGTGATAGCCGATGATCACATCTGCTCCCGCGGCCGCAAGGCGTTTGACCGTGGCCGCGCCGATGCCGTTGCTGCCGCCGGTCACGACGGCGAGGCGGCCGGCCAAATTATCGATAGCGCTCATTGAGGATCCCCGTTCGGATTGCGATTTTGAGCCGGTCGCGCAGGGAAGTCTGTCACCTGATCGAGGGACAGCGGCGGCACCCTGCGGCGAGGTAGACTTGCAACGAACCTCGTCAATTCAGCACAAGGCGCATCAGCTCATTCTGCGAGGAAATGCCGAGACGCGCGTAGGCCCGCTTCTTGTAGGTGAGAACTGTGTTCAGCCCTACACCCAGCTCCAGGGCAATACCCTCGGAGGTGAGGCCGAGAATGATGGCGGCGCAGACCTCCCTCTCGCGACGTGTCAGCCCGGGGGCGACGCCGGCAAGGCGGTCCCGATAACGCGTGAAGGAGTTTTGCCGGTCGGCCAGGCCGTAGTCGGCGTGGCGGCGTGTCAGTGCCAGCAACAGGCCTGCACGATCGGCGATACGCTGAACATCGTCATCGGAAAAGGCGTCGCCCTTGCTTCGATAGATGTTGATGCGCAATGTGTGATTGCCCTTCATGTCGATCAGGCTGACGCGATGATCGAGACATACGGAGGCGTAGCAGGCGCGGCGATAGTCGGAGTGAACGATCTCCGAGGCCTGCGTATGCAGTATCCAGCTCTCGCTGCGGTCGGCTGTCCCGGTGTCCAGCGGGACGCGATTGGCGAGGTCGTGCCGCCAGTAGTCGCGGCAATACTGATCGGCGACCCCGCGAGCGATCGGTGCCGTGCCGGTGTTTTCAGCGAAGATCAGGCGAGGCTTTTGACGGGGCTCGAAAGCGAATGCGGTGAGGTGGCTGGCCTTCGCCCAGTCAAACGTCGAACGGAACAGTGTCGCGGGAAAAGCCGGCGTGCCGAGATGCTCGATCAGATCGGTAAGCCCGGGCATGTCCGCTGACGTCGATGGCGGTCCAATGAGGCGGTGTGTCCGCATGCACGCTCCTCGTGTTCCCCCTCACGTTGACTTTAAGCTTTCTATAGACGAAATGAAATTTGTATGCAAACTTGCGTGCAAAGCGGCCCACCCATGCCTCCCGACGATCCGCTGCCATCCCGTCTGTCGAGCGACGTGTATGCTGTGCTGCGTCGCCAGATCGTGACTGGCGAGCTGCGCCCGAACCAACCCCTCATCGAGCTGGATATCGCCGAACGGTTGCAGGTCAGCCGCACGCCGGTGCGGGAAAGCCTTCAGCGCCTCGCCCACGCGGGCCTCGTCGTGCCGCGCAAGCGCGGCTGGGCGGTGCGCGAATTCACGCCGGATGAGATCAGGCAGAACGCAGAGGTGCGCATGGCGCTCGAGGGCTACGCCGCAAGCCTTGCCGCATTGCGCGGCTCTCCTTCGGACATCGCCGCGATCGTGGCCATCCACGAACGGCGGCTGAAATTGCGCAGCTCGGACGAGGCCATGCGGGTGAAGACCAACCGCGATTTCCACGATGCCATCATGCGGGCTTCAGGCAATCCAAGGCTCACCGATGCGATCTATCATTCGGGGCAATTCTACTTCAACGCGCCGATCGCTCGCGTGACCACGGGCGAGGAGCTGGCGCTCGGCAATGCGGATCACGCCTTGATCGTTGCCGCCATCAAGAAGCGAGATGGTCCGGCCGCCGAAAAGGCGATGCGGGCGCATATTCAACGAACCTTCGCCTTGTTTTGGCGGGTCACTGGTCTTGCGGAGCCGTTAGACGTCCGGCAGGAATGATCGCGTTCGCCGTTGGTCCCCCGCGCATGTGACAGAAGAGATGCGGCGTGCATGCTAGGTCGGCTGCTGACGCGCGGAGATCCTCGGTATGCCGAACATTGCCCTCGACGCGAGCCACGACGCGTCACGCCGAAGCTGGGTGCCGAGTGCCAACCAGGCCTCCACAGATTTTCCCATCCAGAATCTGCCGTACGGCATCTTTCGCCTTGCGGCTGATGACGGCACGCCCCGCGGCGGGGTCGCGATCGGCGATCACATTCTCGATGTCTCTGCGGTCGCGCCGTTGCTCGGAGAGGCGCAGGCTCTGGGGGCGCTCCTGGCCGCTCCAACCCTGCAGCCACTGATGTCGCTGTCGCCGGGCGCGTGGACCGCCTTGCGCCTTGCCCTTTCGAATCTCTTGTCTGCCGGCCACGGCGAGCATCGTCGGGCCGAGCACCATCTCCATGCGATGTCCTCTGTCGAGATGTTTCTCCCCGCCAAGCCTGGCGGCTTCGTCGATTTCTTCGCCTCGATCCAGCACGCGACCAATGCCGGTCGCACCTTCCGGCCGGACAATCCGCTGCTGCCGAACTACAAATACGTGCCGATCGCCTATAATGGCCGGACCTCGACCATCGGCGTGGGAGGCGAGGTGCGCAGGCCTCGCGGCCAGACGCGTTCTGCCGGCGAGGATGCGCCGTCATTCGGTCCGAGCCGGCGCCTCGACTTCGAGGCGGAGCTTGGCGTCTTCCTCGGCGGACATTCGGTGCAGGGCGAGCCGGTGCCGCTGGCACGAGCCTGGCAACATGTGTTCGGCTTTTGCCTCCTCAACGACTGGTCGGCACGCGACATTCAGGCCTGGGAGTATCAGCCGCTCGGCCCGTTCCTTGGTAAGAGCTTTGCGACCACCATCTCGCCCTGGGTGGTCACGGTGGATGCGCTGCGTCCGTTTCGCGTGCCCGTGCGGGCGCGCCCGGATGGCGACCCAGCACCGCTGCCTTATCTTGCCGACGACGAGGACCAGGCTACCGGCGCCGTGGACATCGTGCTGGAGACCCGGCTGGCAACCGCAAGGATGCGGCAACAGGGAAGCGAGGCGGTCCGTCTCGGACGAGCCTCGACGCGCGAATTGTACTGGTCGGTCGGCCAGATGGTCGCTCATCACACCAGCAACGGATGCAGCATCGAGGCGGGCGATCTCTACGGCAGCGGCACCGTCTCCGACGACGACGAGAGTGGTCTCGGCAGCCTGCTTGAGATATCGAGAGCTGGTGCACGTTCGCTGAAGCTGCCGAGCGGCGAGCAGCGGACATTCCTGGAAGACGGCGACGAAGTCACCATGACCGGCCGATGCATCCGCGACGGCTTCGTGCCGATCGGCTTCGGTCGTTGCGTCGGACGGATCCTTCCCGCGCTCGCCGGCTGAATCCGGCGAGCCCCCCGCGTTGTCCCCCGCGCATGTGACTGACCAGATCGCGCGGGGTGGCAGGATTGCGGTCAGCTCCACATGATTTGCCGCGAGGCTCGTTCGCCCATGACCGTTCATACCAATGCTTTCAGCGAGGCGGTGCTGTCGCCCCGTGACGGCTCGCCGGCCTACATGACCGGCTTCGAGAATTCGTTTGCAACCGAAGCCGTTGCTGGCGCGCTTCCGGTGATGCGCAATTCACCGCAAAAGGCGCCGCTGGGCCTCTACGCCGAGCAACTGTCCGGCACCGCCTTCACCGCGCCTCGCCACAGCAACAAGCGTACATGGTTCTATCGGGTGCGCCCCTCGGTCTTGCACGGCCGAGGCTTTCGCGAGGTCCATGCCGGACTGATCCGGACGGCGCCTTGCCGCGACGAATCGCGGCTTCCGATCGCGCAGCTCCGATGGCCGCCGATCGTCATCCCTGACGAGCCGTGCGATTTCCTTTCCGGCCTTCGGACGATCGCGACGGGGGGCGATGCGCATCTGCAACTTGGTATGGCCGCGCATGTCTATGTGGCCAACCGCTCGATGGCAGACCGCTACTTCTACAATGTCGATGGCGAGCTGCTGCTCGTGCCACAGCACAATTTGATCCGGGTCTTCACGGAATGCGGCGTGATCGACGCAGGTCCTGGAGAGATCGTGATCATTCCGAAAGGCATGAAGTTCAAGGTCGATCTGCCCAACGGACCTGCACGCGGCTATGTTTGCGAAAACTACGGCAGCTATCTCACACTGCCCGAGCGCGGACCGATCGGCGCGAACTGCCTTGCCAACCCCCGCGATTTTCTCGCGCCTGTCGCCGGCTATGAAGACAAGGAGACACCTTGCGAACTCTACGTCAAATCGCTCGGCAGGCTCTATGTGACGGACCTGCCGCAGTCGCCGCTCGATGTCGTCGCCTGGCACGGCAACTTCGCGCCCGTGAAGTACGATCTGCGCCGCTTCTCGCCTGTCGGTTCGGTGCTGTTCGACCATCCGGACCCCTCGATCTACACCGTGCTGACCTCGGCTTCCGACATGGCAGGCACAGCGAACGTCGATTTCGTGATCTTCCCCGAGAGATGGGTGGTGATGGAAAGCTCGTTCCGTCCACCGTGGTACCACATGAACGTGATGAGCGAATTCATGGGGCTGATCTACGGCGTCTATGACGCCAAGCCCGGCGGCTTCGTGCCGGGCGGCATGAGCCTCCACAACGCCCTGATCGCGCATGGACCTGATGCCGAAGTTTTCGAGAAGGCATCGCGCAAGGATCTCGTCCCGGAACGCCTGTCGGGCACAATGGCCTTCATGTTCGAGACCCGCTATCCCCTGAGCGCGACCGCCTATGCGTCGCAGCTCGAATTGCTCGATGGCGCCTATCCCGATTGCTGGGACGGCCTCGCGCGCAAGTTCGATCGATCATAGCGCTTCGGAAAGCAAACCGAAGATTTTGGAGGCGGGTTCCTGCGCCCGGCCTTCGGGCGCCAATGTCTTGTCCCTAGGGATAGGGACAGACACGGACCTCCGACCCCGTCTAGGATCGCTCACCCGGGGCAACCGGCGAAGGCATCAAGGCGGAGGAACTGCGGATGAAGATCGGTTTCGCGCGAGCTTGTCTTCTCGTGGCATGCGTTCTCTATGGATACCCGGCGAACGCGGAGATCAAGATCGGAATTGTGATCTCGGCAACTGGCCCGGGATCTGCACTCGGGCAGCCGCAGCTCAAGACGGTCGCAGCTCTTCCGAAGGAGATCGGCGGAGAGAAGGTGACCTACATTACCCTGGACGACGAGTCGGATTCGACCAAGGGGATACAGAACGCACGCCGGCTTGTGATCCAGGACAAGGTCGACGTATTGGTCGGCTCATCTGTGACGCCGGTAACCATGCCGATGCTGGACGTCGCGCTCGAATCGAAGACGCCGCTGCTGTCGCTCGCGGCCGCCACAGCCATCGTTCAACCGATGGACGAGAAGCGCGCCTGGGCCTTCAAGGTCGTTCCCAATGATGATCTCATGGCAAGCGCCATCCTCAAGCATATCGCGAAATCCGGCGTGAAGACGCTGGGTTATGTCGGCGTTTCGGATGGGTACGGCGAGGGCTACTACAAGGAGGTGAGCCGCCTCGCGCCAGGTCTGGGGCTGACCATCACGACGCATGAGGTCTACGCGCGATCCGACACGAGCGTCACCGGCCAGGCGCTGAAGGTGATGTCGACGAATCCCGACGCGGTCTTCATTGCCTCTGCGGGAACGCCAGCGGTCCTGCCGCAACAGGCGCTCCGCGAGCGCGGATACACCGGACAGATCTTTCAAACGCATGGCGTGGCCAGCGAGGAGTTCATCAAGCTTGGAGGCGAGAACGTCGAAGGCGCCGTATTCGCCGGCGAGGCCTTTACCATTGCCGCCGATCTTCCGGCTGGAGATCCGTTCCGTCGCGCAACGGCGGAGTTCGTGACCGCGTATGAAGCGGCGAACGGGCAGAAGCCGAACATGTTCGCCGCTCACCTCTGGGATGTCGTCGCGCTGATCGGAAAAGCTGCACCGAATGCGCTGAAGGCCGCGAAGCCGGGCACGCCCGAGTTTCGCATGTCTCTGCGGGATGAGCTTGAGCGCGGGCAGAACGTCTATCTCAACAACGGGCTGTCGAACATGAGCAAGGCCGACCACAATGGCTACGACGAACGGTCGGCCTTTCTGATCAAGGTTGAAGGCGGCAAGTTCCGCCTGGCAAAGTAGCGGCGCGCCAATCAGATTTCGGGCACTTGTTCATACCGCGAACCACGGATACGCTTCGACCAGCCGGTCCTGGCACGCCTTGATGTCCGCGGCATAGCGTGCCGTCAGGGCGAATTCGTCCACGCCGTTGATAAGCATGTCCAGCCCCATTTCATCGGCACTGAACACCCCAACGCTTTCATCGCCGATTCGTATGCACTTTTCGACGAGGTCGATCGATATCGGGCCCGGCGATCGACGCAGTTGCGCGACGAGCCGCGCGTGGGTCGCCGTGTCGACGGCCGCTGGCAGAAACTGGTTCTTGTACGAGTTCTGCTCGAAGATGTCGGCAAAGTTTCGGGCGATGACGGCGCGGAAGCCGTAGTCCTGCAATGCCCACACGGCAACCTCGCGCGACGAGCCGCAGCCGAAATTTTCGCCCGCGATCAGAATGGGTGCTTGCGCAAATCGGGGATCGCTAAGCACGAAGTCCGGTTTGGGGGTTCCGTCGGCATTGAATCTGAATTCGTAGAAGAGGATTTCGCCAAGACGCTCCAGCCCGCCTCCGCTGATCCGCTTGTGCGGGGCGGCGGGGACGAGCGCATCCGTGTCGACATTGTCCCACAGAAGCGGGACGGCCATGCCCTGGATGCGGGTGAGCTTTTCAGTCATGCGAGCGTCCTGACATCGGCAATCCCGCCATTTAGCGCGGCGGCGGCGACCATGGGCGGGCTCATCAGATGGGTGATCGAGCCGGGGCCCTGGCGGTTCTCGAAGTTGCGGTTCGACGTCGAGGCGCATCGCTTTCCGCGACCGACGATATCGGGGCCGAGCGAGGCACAGAGGGAACAGGCGGACTCGTGCCACTCGAAGCCGGCCTCGCGGAAGATCCTGTCGAGCCCCTCAGCCTCGGCCTGGCGCTTCACGCTGGACGAGCCCGGGACCACCAGCGCGCGTACCGTGCTGGCAACCTTGCCGCCTCGAACGACGCGCGCCGCCGCGCGCAGATCGGACAGCCGCGCGTTTGTGCAGGAGCCGATGAAGGCGACGTCGATCGGTGTGCCTGCGATGGGTGCGCCGGGCTTCAGGTCGACGTAGGACAGTGCGCGCTCCCAGCGCGCGCGCTGCGCTGGATTTCGCGCCTGGTTCAATTGTGGAATGGATCCGTCGACCGCAATCGCATCCTCCGGACTGGTGCCCCACGTCACCATCGGCGCGATCGAGCCCGCATCGAGCGAATATTCCTTGTCGTAGGCGGCGTTCTCATCACTGGCGAGGTTGCGCCAGGCCGCCACCGCGGTTTCGAACGCCGCTCCCTTCGGTGTTCTCGGTCGTCCCTCGAGATAGGAGAAGACTGCATCGTCGGGCGCGACCAGCCCGATACGCGACCCGAATTCGATCGAGAGATTGCAGAGCGTCATCCGCTCCTCGACCGTCAAGCGGCGAATTGCGCTGCCGGCGTATTCGACGGCGCAGCCGACCCCGCCGTCGGTCGAGAAGCGGGAGATGATCGCAAGCGCGACGTCCTTGCCGCTGACCAGCGGGTTGAGCGAACCGTCTACCGTCACGCGCAGGGCTTTTGGCCGCGGGAGCCAGAGTGCCTGATACGCCAGCGCGTGTGCGATTTCGGTACTGCCGATACCGAATGCGATGGCGCCGAGTGCGCCGTTGGTGCAGGTGTGGCTGTCCCCGCAGACCGCCGTCATTCCCGGTAGGATGGCGCCTTGTTCGGCGGCGACGACGTGCACGATTCCCTGGGCCGGATCCCCCAGCCCGAACAATTGAATGCCTCGATCTGTGACCTCGCGGCGGAACGAGCGGACGGTCGGGGCCATGACGGGATAGGTCTCTTCGGTCCTGCCCGAAGCCGTCGCGACCGTGTGGTCGATGACCGCGAGGGTCCTCGCAGTATCCGCCACGGGCAGGTTGCGTTGGCGCAATTGCTCGAATGCGGGCAGCGACGTCATGTCGTGGAGAAAGACGCGGTCTAGCGTCAGCAGGTCTCTGCCGCTGCGTGAGGTGGCGGTGTGAGGTCCCCAGATTTTCTCGAACAGGGTTCGCGGCGTTGTCGTCACAAAGTTCCCCTTGATTTCCTTTGTTCAATCTTCGGGGACGTAGCTGGACGCCTTGACGATCTGGCCCCACCGTTCGGTGTCTGCCTTGATCAGCGCCAGAAACTCCTCCGGGCTTTCGCCCGTCGCGGTGAATCCGAACGTGTTGAAACTTTCGAGCACCTTCTCGTTCTTCAATGCGCCACGGATGGCGTCGTTCAGCTTGGCGACGATCGGCGAAGGCAGCCCGGCCGGACCGAGAATGCCGTACCATTCCTCGGCGATCACATCCTTGAAGCCGAGTTCGTGCAAAGTTGGCACGTCGGGCAGGAAGCGTGAGCGCTGGGCTCCCGTGATGGCCAGCACACGCAGCGTTCCGGATGCGACCAGCGGCAATGCGGAGGAGAGGACGGTCAGCGCTGCCGGAATTTGTCCGGCAATCACGTCCTGCATCATGGGAGAGCCGCCCCTGTAGGGAACGTGAGTCGGCTGGACGCCGGCGGCGCGCCAGAGCATGTCGCCGATGAAGTGCAGCATCGAGCCTGCGCCGGGAGTGCCGAAGGAGGCTTGATTTGGGTTGGCTTTGCACCAGGCGACGAAATCGGAAATCGACTTGACGTCCGGCCCGACCTTCGGACCGGCGACGATCACCAGGGGTGCGGTGCACACCGTGCTGATCGGCGTGAAGTCCCGCAGCGGATCATAGCTGAGCTTCTTGTAGACGTGCGGATAAAGCACGATCATCGATGCCGGCGTGAGGATGACAACCGAGCCGTCGGCAGGGCTGCTCTTGATCGCATCGAGCGCGATGCGACCGCCGGCGCCAGGTTTGTTGTCGACGATGACTTTTGGCGCCTGCTCTCTCATCCTGTCGGTCAACAGGCGTGCCATCGTGTCGGCGGCTCCGCCGGCCGGGAAGCCGACCACAACTCGCGAGATTTGGGGAAGCGACTGGGCTGCTGCCGTTCGCGTGGCGATCGCTGTCGTTGCCAGCATGCCGGCCTGAGTGGCCAGGAAGGAGCGTCGCGTAATCATGCCACGCTCCCGCAGGGTGCTATCCGCGCCGAGAAATGCCGCTCCATGGTTCCTCCGGGGCTGGTCCGCCCTCGTCATCGCAGACGAGTCTTGGCCGGCTGATCGTGTGCCAGCCTGCAAGATTTTTGTCGGAGGCAGCCGGACCGCACCAGTAGAACTTAGCGATAGCGGTTATCTGGAAACCAGATTGATGACCTGGTCGATCGAGACTGGCAGTCCGGCTCACGTCTTGTAGAGATTGTACAGGCTGGACTCGAAGCTTGCCTCCGCGACCCTGAACCAGGTCACGATGTCCTCGCGAAACTTGAGCTATTTGCAGTAAATCTTGCGGAAATCCAGCTTCTTTTCCGCGTCTTCTGCGGAGAGCGAAAATGCCGCGCGGTAACCGCCCTCCATGATCTCGCGCGAGAATGGCTTGAGCTCGGTGCCGTTGCGATCAGCCGGCGCAGCGGAGCCATGTTGCTGGCGTCGTAATGCGACAGCATGTCCGAGGAGGCCCTGCGGCCGCCACCTCGAATACGCGCTGGTAGCGCGACGGCAATGCCGACCAAGCCTTCGCTTCACGTAGAAGGCCAATTGCCCTGTGCAGTCCCACCACCGTCTGAGTGAGCTGCGCCGCTTGGGACTGGAAATTCCTCGATCTCTAATCTGAAGCCCCGGTGCATGGGATGGGTTTGGCACAGGTGGCTGTTCAAGTATGCGAGTAAGCTATGCCTCGGGATCTGTCAGAGCGCCGCGCTCGGGTGAGAGGGCCGACGGAATGGATCGTCGCACGACTAATAGCAATTCACTCGCATCGCGAGCAACTGACAGATCGACCTGCAGCTTGCTCGTCGCGGCTCTCCTGACGGCTAGGAGCAACGACGCCCAGGCATAGCGCGATCTTGTTAGCTCGATCTTCAGGCATGTATTGGCGGGCGCATAGTATGCTTCGAATGGATTGATTTCACTGCGCGCTGGCTACGGAAGAGCGCGACTGGGACGATATCATCACACCTATTAGCCTATCGATGAGTGGTAAATAACTTTGGGAAGGCTTCAGCACCCTCGCAGAAGCGGTTCGTGAGGATGCATCTAGCGGCGGGTCCGCACCTAGTCGCCCCAATGGCAGCTACATAGTCTCCTGCCACGCATGCGCCCAGCCGTTGCAAAGCGTCGCTTGGAATGTAAAGTTGTCAGTATTTTCCGACGACCTTTAACACTCTTGAATCCGACTTCGAACTGATTGTCCTAAGATAAGCTTTTCCTTTTGGAGTGTACCATGTTCGATGCCGCTACCACCGCGCTATTGCGCGCGGTCCTCGACGAGGTCTGTGAGAACGTCGCCCGTCATGAGACCGGCGCCCGGACCCATGTCGCCTCCAAAATTCTGGAAGCCGCCACCAGAGGCGAGACGTCGCCAGACGGTCTCAAGCGGGCTGGCCGAGCAGCTTTGTCCGACGCTCCGACCATGTGGCGGTAGTCGCGCGAGGCCGAGGTGAATTTTCAGGTCACGGTCCTGAAGATTTTGGAGAGCTATCCCGGCGGCTTCGCTGCGATGGCCGATCTCAAGCGCGACATGGCGATTCTAGCTACCAGCGGCAGCGACTGGGCCAAGCGTACCAAACGCCTAGGTTCGCGAGTGCCGGATCTAGATATCTTTTCTCAGGGTCTAGTTGAGCGCCTAAACGGTGGATGGCGGATCACCGATAAAGGGCGCGCTGTATTGGCACTCATGGAAGCACGCCCTGCCGCTGCAGACGAGGCAAGCGCAAAGATCAAGCTCAGCCAGTCCCATTCGTCAACGGCGCCCTTGCAATTTCGGGTCGAGAAGCGCCGGCACGGTCGCGAACGCCGTGAGCGACGGCGCGCCGCCCGGCAACGAGCACGAGCAAATGCCTCATAGCGAACTGGGTTTCTTTTCAGGCCTGTAACTTCACCAACTGCTGGATCACCTTTGGGTCTCGCTGTAGTGGCCGAGCGTTTCGAACACAGCGCAGCCGGCATTGAATGAAGTGGCGATCCTGCCAGGCAACCGCTATGCGCGCCGAAAAAGAAGCGAACTCTCCGACTCCATTCGTCCTGGTCGATGTCGTCGTAACGGATAAGCGGCGTTGAGGTCTCGGCGGGCGCGGAGCGATTTTCTCTTGCCGCGAAGTGCCCCTATTGTGCCCCAGCTTTTCTGGGGCACACCTCTAGGGAATCAATTCAGTAAGTCGTTGAAAATAAAGGGCGAATGGTGGGCGCACAAGGGATCGAACCTTGGACCTCTCCCGTGTGAAGGGAACGCTCTCCCGCTGAGCTATGCGCCCGGGACCATCATGCAGGCGGCCGGACCTTTCGGCCGGCCGACAATCCTGTGGAGCCCGCGATTTAGAAGTGCGGGCCGAAGGTGTCAAGTTTTCAGGCGCGGGTGGCGCAGAAAAGTCGGCGCGCCGGCCCGCAATCCCCGTAAACAGTGCAGATTCTGCGCCGCCTTACGCCCCCTGCTGGCGGGCGCGGGAGGCGTGGGCCTGGAGCGCGCGGATGCGCTCGGCGAGTGTTCCGCCGCCCTCGGGCAGGCCTGCCGCCGCCGCGCCGTTCGCCGCAGCGCCATTGGCCGGGCGCGGAGCAGGCTTCGCCGGCTGGCCCGCTTCGGCCGCAAGCAGCGCCTCGATCGGCGAGTTCGGGCCTTCGAGCTGCATCGCGAGCTTGGCGACTTCGGCCGCGATGTCGTTGATGCGCTCGCGCAGCAGCGCATTCTCCATGCGCTCGGTGGCCCAGGAGCTCTCGGCCTGCTGCTGGATCGCGTTGATGTCACGCTGGAGTTTTGCGCGCTCGTCGCGCGCGGTCCTCAGCTGCTCTTCCAGCGCGGTCTTTTCCGCGCGCAGCGCCTCGAACGCGGCCGACGATTTGCCGCCGCTGAGCGCGGCGATCTCGACGCGCAGCTCCTTGACGGTGCGCTCGGCGCCCTCATTGGCCTGACGGAGCTGATTGTTCTCGTAGTCGCGCTCGGCGAGCAGCTTGCCCTGGGTCGCGAGCCGCCCCTCGAGGTCGGCGACGCGGCCCGAGAGCATCTCGGCCTCCTTGACCTGCACGATGAGCTGGCGATCTAGATCGGTGACGCGCTGGCTCAGATTCTCGACGCGACCGCGCGCATCCGCGAGCTCGCGCGAGGCGGTCTCCGATTCCGAGCGCTCGTGCGTCAATCGCTGCTGGGTCGCCGCGAACTCCTTCTCCGCGTCGCCGACGCGGTTCTTCAATTCCTCGATCTGCGTACGCACCGTGACGAGCTCGACCTGGCGGCTCTCCGCCATCATCGAGCGGTCGGAAAGCTCCGAGTTGATCTTTGCGAGCTCGCCCTGCTTGTCGGTGAGCGCCTGCTCGGCCCCGCGCAGCGCCTCGGTCTTGGCGTTGAATTCTTCTTCGGTGGCGCGGAGCTGCTCCTTCATCGCCTTCTCGCGTGCCTCCAGCGCGAAGATCGTGGCGTTCTTCTCGCCGAGCTCGATCTTCATGCGGTTGATGGCGTCGCTCTTCTTGCCGAGCTCGGCGAGCTGGCTCGTGGTCTTGTTCTTGAGCTGCTCGACGCTCATCTCGAGCCGCCGCGCCGACATGGCGAATTCGGCGCGAAGCTGGTCCTTGTCGGCCTGGATCTCCGCCATCGACAGGGGCGTTGCGGCCTCGAGCCGGCGCGTGGTCAGGCGAACCGCCCGGTTGTGCACCAGCGGCACGACCGCGAGCCCGCACAGCATCGAGAGCAGGAAACCGATCGCCAGATACATGATCGGTTCGACCATGGGGCAGGACTCCGCAAATCAAGGAAAAATTTACCAACAACAATGCCATGGGGGGCCGGCAAAAAGCCAGCCCCGGCCTGTCGTTAACGTTGATCCGTATGGGGACGGGAGAACGGGCCCTAGAACGGGTTCCAGGTCGCGCGCGGGGTGTATTTGAGGTAGCCGATATTGGCTCCCAGCCGCAGGCCGAGGCCGGAGCGGATCGGCACCAGCACGATATTGTTGGAGGTGAGCGCCGTCATGCCGAAGCCGCCGATGATGTAGGCCGAACCGTCGATGCCGGCGAAGCGCTGGTAGATCGCGTTGGTGGCGGGCAGGTTATAGACCAGCGTCATGGTGCGGGCGCCGTCACCGCCCCAGTCGAAGCCGAGCGAGGGACCCTGCCAGTAGACGCGCAGGTCGCCGGCGTTCTTGGTGTAGAGCGTGCCTTCGCCGTAGCGCAGGCCGGCGACGAAGGCGCCGGAACCTTCCTCGCCCAGGATATAGCCGTTCGGCAGGCCCCACTGGCTGACCGCCTTCTCGATGATCGAGGCAAGCCCGCGCGAGACGTTGCCGAAGAAGCGATGGCCGGCAGTCACCAGCTCGTCGGGCCCATAGGTATTGGGCGACGGGGTCCGCTGCGGCGGTGGCAGGTTGGGCGGCGGCGGCTGCTGGGCGGAGGCCGGCACGATCCAGCCGACCAGCGCGGCAAGCGCGACCGCAGCGAGACGTGATGCGAAAGTCATAAAAAACCCCTGGTACCGAATCCGATCGCTTCCCTTAACCTAACGCCAACAGGCACGGCTCTAGGTTGCGCCGAATGTCCCCTCGACTCGGATGTTATCCGCAGCAACTATGACGGCACAACGGCAGGAAGCTAGCCCTTTGCGCCCCGGAATTGCCTTGATCGGCCTTCTGGTCGGCCTCCTGGCAAGCACATGGATCGTCTGCTCCGGGTTGCCGGCGGAAGCCGCCACCACCGAACGGATCGTCGTCAACCGCTTCAGTGGGGTGGCAATCGAAGGCTTCGACCCCGTAGCCTATTTCGTCGAGGGCCAGCCGGTCCAGGGGACGGCGGAGTTCGAGGCGAACCTTTGGGGGGCGGTCTGGCGCTTCCGCAACGAGGGCAACCGGGCCTCCTTCCTGGCCCATCCCGAAATCTACGGGCCGCAGTTCGGCGGTTATGATCCGGCCGATATCGCCCGGGGCGTGACCGTCGCCAGCAATCCGCGCTTCTTCGTGATCGCGGCGCAGCGACTTTATCTGTTCAGCCGGGAAGACAACCGCGATGCCTTCGCCGCCGATCCGGAACGCTTCCTGTATGAAGTGGGCAAGCGCTGGCCGGCGCTCCAGGAACAGCTCAGTCAGTAGAGCCGTACAGCCTCCGCGTCACCCCAGGCGATGAACTCCGGGATGATGAAGCCGGTATCGCTGCGCTCGCCGAATCGGAGCTCGCCGCCCTTGCCGTCGGTCACCTTGCCACCGGCCGCGGTCACGACCGCGCAGCCGGCGCCAACGTCCCATTCCGAGGTGGGCCCGAAGCGCGGGTAGATATCGGCGGTGCCCTCCGCGATCCGGCCGAACTTCACCGCCGAGCCGACCGTCCTTCTCACGGCATTGGGCCGAGCATCAATGAACGCCTCGCTCTTCTTATCTCCATGCGAGCGGCTCACCGCCGCGACCCAGGGCTCGCCCTGATCCGGCAGCTTGCGGGTATGAATCGGCTCGGCAGCACCGATGACAGCGCCGTCAAACGTCACACGCTCGGCGCCACGTCCGACGATGCCGCGCCAGAGCAATCCGAGCGCTGGCGCGCTGACGATGCCGAGCAGCGGCACGCCGTGAGTGACGAGCGCCAGATTGACGGTGAACTCGTCACGGCCGGCGACGAACTCCTTGGTCCCGTCGAGCGGATCGATCAGGAAGAAGCTGTCGCGAAACGGCGGAGAGGCGAGCTGGGTCCGCTCTTCAGAGAGCGTCGGCACGTCGCCTGCGAGTTGGGCCAGGCCGTCCGCGATGATTCGGTCGGCGGCGAGATCCGCTTCGGTGACCGGCGAGCCGTCCTGCTTGCCGTCGACCCGCATCGCCGCGCGGTTGACCGCGAGGATGGCTACGCCCGCCTGCACCACCAGCGCCGTGAGCGGCTCCATCAGGCCGGTCGCGGCCTCGGCGTCGATGATCCGCTTCACCTAAGTGCCTCATTCATCGGCAAGTTTCACCCTCTCGTCGGTTGATTCGCCCGCGGCATTATGGCCGCTTCGAACCTATCGCAAGCTAGCTGCAACGGGCTTGCGAATGTTAGAACCCGCGCGATCCGTCAAGCATGCGTGATTCGCCGCGTCCGCGCCGTGCAACTCCAGGAACCCTCCAGGACCCCTTTAATGTCTGGCACCTCGTCACCCGGTACCGCTACTGCTCCCGATATGCTCGAACTCGCGGCACTGCTGTGTTCGCGCGTCTGCCATGATCTCATCAGCCCTGTCGGCGCCATCGTCAACGGGCTCGAGGTGCTCGACGACGATCCGAAGCCGGAGGACCGCGACTTCGCGCTCGAGCTGATTCGCAAGAGCGCGAAGACGGCGTCTGCCCGGTTGCAGTTCTGCCGCCTCGCCTTCGGCGCGGCCGGATCCTCGGGCGCGCAGATCGATCTCGGCGACGCGCAGACCATGGCGCGCGGCCACATCGAGGACGGCAAGTGCACGATCACTTGGAATCTGCCGCGGCTGCTTCTGCCGAAGAATCGCGTCAAGCTGCTGCTCAACATGCTCGTGATCGCGCAGCACACGATCCCGCGCGGCGGCACGCTGACGGTTGATCCGATCGGCGAGGGCGAGACGATGAGCTTTCGTGTCACGTCCACCGGGCACAATGCGCGCCTGCCGCAGAACATCGCCGAGCTGCTGAGCGGCGAGCGTGGCCCCGCCGCGGATGCGCACGCGATCCAGCCTTATTATACGCGGCTGCTGGCGCAGGCCTGCGGTCTCACCGTGACGCTCGCGCCGGAAGGCGAAGCCATCATCGTTACCGCTTCGTAAGCGCGGCGTCGTTCTCGGACAGTTAATCAAAGCTTTACGGGGCGCTTCGGCTTGTCCGGAGCGCCTTATCTCTTTGTTGGTTCCGTTCTTTTGCAAATACTCAACCATTATTAAACGCTTTGCGGTGAAGCTGGCCCCATTCTGAATGGCGCATCACGCGGCGTGCGTGCCCTCACTGTATGAAGGCCTGTTTTTCATGGATGATCTGTTGCGGGAGTTTTTGACGGAGACCAGCGAGAGCCTGGACACCGTCGACAATCAGTTGGTGAAGTTCGAGCAGGAGCCGAACAACGCCAAGATCCTGGATAACATCTTCCGCCTGGTCCACACCATCAAGGGTACGTGCGGTTTTCTGGGATTGCCGCGGCTGGAAGCGCTGGCGCATGCCGGCGAGACCTTGATGGGCAAGTTCCGCGACGGCATGCCGGTGACGGGACAGGCGGTGACGGTGATCCTGTCCTCGATCGACCGCATCAAGGAGATCCTGGCCGGGCTGGAGGCGACCGAAGCCGAGCCCGAGGGCAATGACCGCGACCTGATCGACAAGCTGGAAGCGATGGTCGAGCAGGGCATGGCGGCGATGTCAGCGTCGGCTCCGCCGATCGC
>NZ_LUUB01000060.1 GCF_001641635.1 Bradyrhizobium centrolobii | reverse complement strand
CTTGCGGATCGACGCCGTTCATTTTCGCTGTGACGATCAGGCTGTACATGGCCGCCGCACGCCGTCCACCGCGATCAAAGCCGCAGAACAGCCCGGACTTCCGGCCAAATGCATGCCTCGCAAGCCTCGTTCGGCGGCGTTGTTCGAGAGGCAAACTCGCCCGTCCTCCAGGAACAGCGTGAAGCTCGCCCAACGCTTGAGGATGTAGTTGAACGCCTTGGCCAGGTCTTGGCCGCGGGACAGTTTGGCGAGCTGTTCGCGCATATAGACCTGCAAGTCTTCGATCAAGGGCCGGCTCAGCGTCTGCCGCACCTGAAGGCGCTCCTTGGCGCTCTTGCCGTTGATTGAGCGTTCGATCTCGAACAGCGCGTCGATCCGTCGCACGACCTCAATCGCCATCGGAGAGAGCAGGATTTCCTTTTGCCCGCAGCCTTGCCGCGCATTCTCTTCGATCTCGGCCATGGCGAAGAACGGGCGCCTTCCATGCGACCAGCAGGCAGCTTCGCGGATCGGTCCGGGTTGGTGCCCCGCCAGATAGAACTGGTTGTACCCGTCTAGGCGTCGGCCTGCAGGATGCCGGCATACCGGGCCAGATGTACCTGGGGATGCTCGCCCTTGCGGTCGCGTGAGTAATAGAACATTGCCGCCGGTGGGTCCGCGCCCCCAAACGGTCGGTCGTCCCGGACGTAGATCCAGCACCGGCCCGTGTCGGTCTTGCCCTTGGCCAGCACCGGCACGGTCGTATCATCGGCATGAAGGCGCTCGGCCGCCATCACTTGGGCCTCAAGGCGGCGCAGCAACGGATCTAGCGAGGCACAGACCGCCCCAACGGCATCCGCCATGGTCGACAGTGCGATCGGCACGCCTTCCAGAGCGTAGCGCTCGGCCTGGCGGTTGAGCGGCTGATGCTGACCGAACTTCTCGAACATGATCATGGCCAGGAGGCTCGGGCCAGCCCATCCCCGAGCGATGGCATGGAACGGCGCCGGCGCCCGGCTGATCTTCTCGCAGTCGCGGCAGGAGAACTTCTCCCGGACCGTCTCGATCACCTTCCACTGGCGCGGCACCACTTCCAGCGTCTGCGTCACGTCCTCGCTGAGCTTGCGAAGGCGATTGCTGCCGCAGCATTCACAACCCGTCGGCCCATCGATTACCTCCCGCTCCCGGGGAAGGTGCTCGGGGAAGGTCTGGCGCTCGGCGCGCTTGCGGGTAAATCCCCGCACCGTCGTCGTCTTGGCCACGGCTCGTTCCGCCGCAAGCTCGTCCTCGGTGGCGTCGGCTTCCAGCTCTTCGAACGTCAGCGCCAACTGCTCGATCAGCCGCGCCGAACGTTCCGACCGTTGCCCGTAGATCTGATGCTTCAGCTTGGCGATCTGCAGCTTCTGCTGGGCGATCAGCGCCTCGTGTTCCGACGATTTCGCGCGGGCGACCGCGAGTTCAGCCGCAATCTCCAAACCTTTCGCGCGCTCGGCCGCCAGCGCCTTCTTCAGGGCGGCAACGTCATCCGGAACAGCGTCGCGGTCAGCATCCATGCGACGCAGTGAATCACAGATTGAACGCGTTGGGACTCTTGAGGGTTCTGTGAGGTCGCGGGGCAGGCGCGGAGCCGCGCGCTCGGTCGGGCGTGCGACCTCATAGAAGCCGGATTGAACGAAGCTGCGGAGTTGTGGGCGCTATGGGAATAGTGCAGCGGGTGCGGCTGCTGGGAAGGCGCGCCTGTGGTCGCTGCGCGTCGGCGAGTCATTCATCGGATGTGAGGGGCCGGATTGATCGGTCCAAGGGCGCGATCCAGCGAGCGACTTGCTGCGCTGGGATGCGTGGCCGAACGATTGGCAGGGTGTTCGGTGACGAGCGCGGCCACGGCGACTTTGGGCGTTGCCGTGGAGAAGGTGATCACAGAAGCGGTGGATGGTGCAGGCGCTGGTCATGACGTATCACAACGAAACGGATGGTCGCGGGCGCAGGCTCGCGGGACGACATCGACGCGCCGCATGGTGCCGCCACAATGCGGGCAGACGGGGATCTCACATTTGGTGAGGGGATCGTCGCCGGCTTCTTGATCCGTCGGAGCGTTGCGGACAGCAAGGAGTTGACGGCAGAGAGCGATTTTATCGTTGCGTCCGCCATTGGCAAGGAAGCCATAGTGGCGGATGCGGTGGAAGCCGTCCGGCAGGGAGTGCAGGAGAAAGCGACGAATGAACTCGTCGGCATCAAGCGTCATGACTTTGGTTTTGCGGTTCTGCCGATAGTCCTTCCAGGAAAAGCTCACCTTGCCATCGGCAAGCGAGATCAGCCTACTGTTCGCGATGGCGACGCGATGCGTATAGCGGCCGAGATAAGCCAGCACCTGTTCCGGCCCACCAAATGGCGGCTTGGCATAGACGACCCAGTCGGTCCGTCGAAGTTGATTAAGGCGCGCGGCGAATGCAGTGGGATCGGCGAGATGGGCGAGAGCGCCAAAGAAGCCGAGCTCGCCAGCCGCGAAGGCAGCTTGCAGCTCTTGCAGAAACAGGCGACGGAACAGCCGGGAGAGGACGCGCACTGGCAGGAAGAAGCCGGGCCGGCAAGCGACCCAGCGTGTGCCGTCGAGCGAGGGTCCACCGCCCGGCACGACGCAGTGGATATGCGGATGGTGTTGCAGGGTCTGGCCCCAGGTATGGAGGACGGCGGTCACGCCGAGCTGAGCGCCGAGATGCTTGGGGTCGGCTGCGATGGTGGTGAGCGTCTCGGCCGCGCAGCGGAACAGGATGGCATAGACGGCGGCCTTGTTCTGAAAGGCGATCTCTCCGGCGGGGGCCGGCATGGTGAAGACGACGTGGAAATACGGTACGGGAAGGAGTTCAGCTTGCCGTTCGGCGAGCCATTGCGCGCGCGCCGCGCCCTGGCACTTCGGGCAATGCCGATTGCGGCAGGTAATGGGTGACGCCCATTACCTGCCTTATGGGCAAAGCCGGTAATGGGGAGCTG
>NZ_LUUB01000059.1 GCF_001641635.1 Bradyrhizobium centrolobii | reverse complement strand
GCTAGGTCGTGTTGACGGTTCTAACCCAGAGCAATGCTGCGGCGATGCTTAGCATCGACAGGTACGCTCTGGCGGTTTTTTCGTAACGGGTAGCAACGCGACGGTATTGTTTGATGCGATTGACACAGCGTTCGACGAGATTGCGATGCTTGTAGGCCTCACGATCGTATTTGATTTGGATCGTGCGGTTCGATCGCGGCGGGATCACAGCCTCGATGCCACGCTCTACAAGATCAGCACGAATAGCGTCGCTGTCGTAGCCTTTATCGCCGAGAAGCTTTCTGGGATTGACGTCGTGAAGCTCCATCAATGCTTCGTAGGCATTAACTTCGTGGACCTCGCCGCCAGTGATGTCGAAGGTCAGCGGGTTGCCTTCGGCATTGGTGCGGACGTGGACCTTCGTCGAGAAGCCACCGCGCGAGCGGCCGAGCGCTTTCTGATTTTGATTCCCCCTTTTACTCCAGCCGCATGCTGGTGCGCCCGGATGATGGTGGAATCGATGGCGTGCTCCTCGTCGGCGGGAGGCCCGAGACTCGCCAAAGTCTCGAATGCCGCATCCCAAACACCAGATTTGCTCCAGCGGGTGAAGCGAATGAAGACCGAGTTCCACTTGCCATATCGTTCCGGCATGTCGCGCCATGGCACGCCAGTTCGCAGAACCCACAGAATGCCGTTGACCGTACGCCGCTTATCTAGAATTGGCGGGCCACGCTCGCCGCGATCGGGCAACAGCGGATCGAGTATCTGCCATTGTGTCTCCGTCAGATCGCCCCGACTCAATCCTGCCCCCCACAGAAAGGCAGTCTTGAATCAAAACTCGATTCCGCTGTCAAAAACCATCAACACGACCTAGTGGCGTTGCTCGGCTGATCAACCTAGTGATCTGCGCTGGGGGGCGCACTGGCTTTGACCGCGGAGGGCGGGTGACCCCCGTCAACGCGGCCTCGTTTCAACGTGCGCTGCGCTATTGGCCGTGAAAGGTCTCGCGCCTGTCCCCCATGGGCTTGGCTACCGCGCCGCCAGACGACACCGGGCGTCCGCCTGATGGTTGGCACGAGAGTCTAAGTCCGTCAGCCATTTGAGTTAGCGGCACGTTAACTTCGTCGTGGCGATGTGTGACCTGACAGACGCGAGCATGTTTCGATCAGCCAGGGCAGAAACTGCAACTGCGATGCTTGGGCGGATGGGCATTATGTCCGGCGGCCAGGTGCGTTCTTAAGCGACTAGCGTGAGTGGAAAGGTGGAGAAGCTGTCACTCACATCGAGAAGTCGAATTGGTCCCGGCCGCGACCACACGCAACCTCCTTTGCAGCATTCTGAACCATTCGCTCTGCAGCCGTATGTCTCCTCGATGATCGAGTGCGATGTTCCCCACTAGATCAGGCAGTCTGACGATCAATGCTATGTGCTATACTGGCGCTACTAATTCAGGGGATAAATCGATGAGCCGGCTGGTCGCGAGGGGGCAAGATGAAGCAATGAAAAGCATAGTCAATCCATTGCGCATCTCACGTTTCTTGCAGGTATATGACGCCGCTGCGGCTCAAAAGGGAATAAAGCTTTCGATAGGATTCGACTTTCATGAGTATATCTCCATCACTCGGGCCACTCCAACAAAGGGACCGACATATCCGAATTTTCGGCCAGACCGATCGCCAATTAGATCAGGCGAGGGATTCTGGATCGTGGGCGTCGACAAAAACAACGAAGTCGCTCTCCTAGAGGCTGCTCGGCTCTATAACCTTTCGCATACCAATTTTGCAGAACACCTTCAATCTCTGAAGGTGTTTTTCGCAGACCCAGCCGTACATGCACATCCGCAGGATCGGTGTAGTTGCATGGCGCCCAGCGCACGGCAGATAACCGGGAAAGTAGCCTACCTTGGCGATCGTTGGGTGCGCAGAGACTTTAGAGGGCGCGGTATGTCCAAGATCATGGCAGGAATAGCGCGCGGCGTTTCCTTCGCGATGTGGGTTCCTGACTTCTTATGCGCACTTGTAGCGCGCTCGCTAGTGGAAAAAGGCGTAGTCTACGGATATTCGCATCATGAACCCGGCGGGTCGATCTTGCAGCTGATAGAAGAGGAGATCGTGGACGACGATTGCCTTGTTTGGCAAACTGGTGAGGAATTGAAGAGTCTGGTTGATGGCGGGCGTGATCTGATCTTGACATCGTGAGTTGCGCTCGCGTGGCGCTGCCTAACGTCACTCAATGCCTTGAGTTCACAAGTAATTATTGAGACACTTGACGAGTGCATTTCCGGAAGGTCGTTCGATAAGTAGGTTGCCGACCGAGCGGTCGAAACAAATCGTCGCCCCTCTTGTCGCAACTGCAAAGGCCGAGGAAGCTCAAAGCAGACCTGCCTTCTGTGACGATTGTAACGAGTTTCATCCAGGTCCACAGGATCTCCGACGCCGGCAACCCTGCAATCCACGCGTCATAGTTGCCAGAATGAGGTGTGCTCGGCCGGGCGAGGGCTCCGGCTTCAGCAATGACGCAGCCGAACTGCTCGTTATGGATCCCGGCCGGCATTGACAGCGAAATAATGCTCGAAATCCACCAATTTCGCGACAATTTTGGAGATGACCGCGGTCCTTTCGATACGAAAAAAGATTGATGGAGTCACCGGCAGGCACTTGGGCGACTGGCAGCGTGGGCGCGTCGACTACCGCTCATCTGGGGAGCAAAATTGGAAGACCCCGTATACATACGCCCTGGTTCAAGGCCAGCGGCTGAGCTGACGTGGTCAATCCTAGCATCCTTCGATTTCGACCTTAGCCCCAAGCCTGCGTGAGCTTCGAACAGCAAAGTCCTTACCGTGACACTGTACGGTGCTGAACGTTATCGGCGCGGCTGGCAACATATACATCGCATGTGCAGAGCCTAGGCCGATTTCTGTCGCGCTTTACCGCAGGTAGGCAACAAATGCCAAGCTTCGAGGTCTCAAGTACTCATGTACGAAAATACGCGATAGTACCGATGTGAATTGAACGGTGCTGATCAACACAGCAAATTCGGCAATCACGGTGAGCCTCGTTGTCGTATCCGCCATTCCGCTGCTGCATCTATCTACACGCGCTTTGACCGCCATCGACGTACAGTATCTGCCCAGTCACGAAACGCGACAGCCCCGATGCGAGGAAATGTACCGCGCCCGCGACATCGGCTGGCGTTGCCAAGCGGCCGAGAGGAACGTCCGCCGTAGCCCGCTCAAACGTCTCTTTATCGCCAAGAGTCTTGTCATTCTTTTGAGTTCGCACCCTGCCCGGAGCAACGCCATTGACGGTGATACCGTGCGGCGCCAACTCGGTTGCATGCTGTTTCAACAGAATAGCTAAACCTCCCTTTGCAGCGCAGAAGGAGCTATAGCCGCGGTCTCGGAAGCCGAGTGAGGACCCAATCGAGAGGAGGTGAATTTGGCTACCGCCCTTGTCGGCGGCAATTTGATGGGCAGCCACTGCCTGAGAGAGAAACATTCCGGCTCGCAATGTCCTAGAATAGACCTTGTCAAACGCTTCCTCCGTCACCTCGAGCAACTTTTGCTCCTTATTAAAGCCGACGCAGTTCGCTAAGATATCAATCGAACCATAGCGTTGTACTAATGATGTTGAGAGTTCCCTGACTGCTTCGGTGTTGGATGCGTCTAGCTCAAGGCCCTCGGCAATGTACCCTCCATCAGTCAATTGAACGGCAAGCGCGCGCGCCTGATCGCCATTTCGTCCTACGATAACGCTGGTCGCACCAGCCGCGGCCAGTGTTTCTGAGATTGCTGTGCCGATCGCTCCGTATCCACCAACGACCAGTGCGACCTTGCCGTGCAGGTCCATCGTGTGTAGCGCTCCGACATCCACATCGATACCTTTCCTGTGCAGCTTGAAAGGTTCAGTTGGGTAAAGAATTGTATCGATCACGCCAACTACCAAAAATGTGGATTGTGCAATAACGCCGAGCGATTGAGTGGGCCGATGAAACGCGATTTCCAACGCTCTTGGTCTCGCTCAAGGACTTGCGGGATCCGTTGAAATTGAATCCGACTACAATTCATGGATAGAGAATTTTCGATCGTGGTCGACCGCCACCGATTTCCGTCATCGCTTCCATCGCTGAAAGGTTACGGTCGAGCCGACCTGGGCGAAGAGTAAGTGCATCGATTAGGAGCCTTGGCGAGAGCAGAGTGTGTAAGTTGATGTTGCGTGCTGGATGTCTTGCATATCAGCTTCGATGATCAACACTTGCATCGCTATCCATCAGAATCAACTGCCAACGGTGGTAGTTGGCCGCAACCAAAGGATTGGCATTGATGGCTCGGTTGCCAAGCGCGCAGCCGCTCTAGCAATGTTCGCGATCAAAATTTGGCTTATTGTCCTATCTTGATCGTGACCGAACCGACAACTGGTGGCGCGTGCGCACGTTTCGACGTCGCGCGTGCCGGAGCAACGAGAGGATTCAATGCTAATGGCTAGGAACTGCCGGGGAGCGTCCTCCCCAAGAACTCCTTAGTCGTATAACATCGCATTGGACGAACCTGTGTGCCCCTTGACCCTTGGGCGAGGATCGCAGCTAATGCACGCGGGCTGGTTGGCACTACGCCCAACTACATTCCCCGTGAGAGCGATGGCGACCGGACGAATGGTCGATTGCGCATTCATTTGCCAAGTCCGCCTGCGCAGAGTGGCCGCAGCACCGTGGCGCGGCGGATGAGGGCGCTTTGCGATTTCAGTGTGCGCATTGACGGTCTGAGCCAGCCTCTCGCCGCAAGGAAATGGGATGGAGCAGGGCAATCACACGGTTTGCCCCGTATCGTGACTGGCTGCCTCGATCGCGATCGCCACTGATTGCACGATGGCGGCAAAGCGTACCGCGGTCTGGATCTCTGAGGCGTCGAGCCATGCCTCCTGTAGTGCCTTTTCATGCGCGTCGATACAGGCGCCGCAGCCATTGATTGCGGAGACGGCCAGGGACCACAGCGCAAAATCGGCTTTGTCCACGCCGGGATTGTCGATCACGTTCATCCGGAGCCGCGCCGGCATTGTTTTGTATTCCGGGTTTGAAGCGAGATGAACGAAGCGATAGTATACGTTGGTCATCGCCATCACAGAAGCGGCGGATTTTGCCGTCTCCAGAGCCGCAGGCGTCATCACGGCAGCGGCCGCGGATTCCATGGCGGCAATCACCTTGGCATTGCGGGTCGCAATCGCAGCCGCCAACAACACGCCATACTTGCTCTTAGGCGGCAGCGTCTCATCAGCCAACATCGACGTTAGGTTAATTCTAACGTCGCTGGCAAAATCCGGAATTCGATCTTTCAGCTGGTGGATCAACATGGTCGCTCACGCAACGTCCAACGTTCTGCCCGCGCTCCTGCCTGCAGGGCGGAGGTTGTTCGTTTGCAGCGCGGGCAACGTGTCCTTGGGGGGCAACATTCGAATTCGTCGCATAGATGGGCTGGATAGCGTTGTTGGGCGATGATGAAGCTGTGAGCGAGCGCGCCGAGACCATCGACCAGGGCGGCCTTCGTGTGGGTAGTTGCCACCTCTGCAAATGGTGCAAATCGTTGTGCTCGTACTGCTGGTGACCGTGCAGAACTCATTGTCGATCCAGCCCCCCAATACAGTCGCATCACACTACCCAAAATCTCAGGCTGAGCGTGCGACTCCGGCGCGCTCCATGGGACCCTCGAAGGGAAAATCTTGAGGGCCGAAGACGATTTTGCATTTTCTGTGAAGCATCGTTCCGTCAGTGTTTTGAATGCGCTCTGCCCCCTCTCGCATTGCGTGCGAAAACTAAGCTTCGCGCCTATGATTTCGAATGAGGGAAAGTCAAATCCTAATCCAAACATATTTTCCCTCGCACGGATTGGTTTGCGTGGAAAGTGCGAATCAAGCGCCAAAAAGCAATAAGCATGCCATCCATTCAAGGAGCAGTTGGCATGTAGAGGATGGATATTCAACATGGCCTTGTCGCCTTCCACCAATGGCTGAGCATGATCCAGTGCCAATACCAAATCCTTCGCTATGAAAAACTGAGCGTGGACCATTCAGTCTCGGCTCTGATCAAAGGTTTGCCAGGATTTATTCGTCTTCTGTAATCTAAGAGATCGCCGACCCTGTTAGCGCGTTCTTCGAAAGATACTTCTCAGTATGGTTTTCTGGCAGAAGCGGAAAGTTGCCGGAGAGGCTTGAACACAAATCTTGCTGACGTGCTAGTACGGGCATCTCGTTTCTTGAAGAGCCTAGCGGAGACTCGTTTTCTGCTGTCGGCGACTCGGCGCCGAGGTACGGGCGCGAGAAATTGGTCTCGCATGCTCCGCTCCTTTGGATTGTCTGCGCAACAGCGGAATTGACACGTTGGCCCAGGTCAAAAGTGACCTCGCTAATCGTAAATCTTGAGCCCGCTATCGGGTATCATGCTCCCAATTGCCCCGTGGCTTGCGTCTGAAGCCAAATGGCCTGATGTACAGAGCTCGCCACGCTGTTTGCAACACGACACTGCGTTCCTAAAATCGGTTTGCGTTCCGCCGCATTCCAGTGGTCCGAATCCTGCTTCGCTCTCGGTGTTTGGAGCAGGAGGACGGCATGTTTATCTAAAGACTGCTTGGCGAAGCTCCTACGCTCAAAATATATTGGGCGAACATGGCTGTTGCGCAATGCCGATGTAGGTAGCGCTCCCGCAGAATGTGGAGAATCATGCGCTTGCCTGCGGATGGCGCCTAGCGATGTTAGCAAGGGCCTCTCGTCGATCACGCAGAGCTTCTGTAGTCGCTAGTCTGTTGGATCGGGCTCGCACTTTGGCGGAACGTCGGTTTCCGTCGCCGTGCAGCGTTTCGGGAGAGATTTCTATCGCGCGCACATATTATTCTCCGAAGATGATGGTCTACGTGCCGCAGAAGACTGTTTGGCGGCAGACATGGCGGATATCATCAGTGAAATCGGCCAACAGCACATCATTCGGACTATGTCCGTAACACGAGTAGTAAATGTGGTAAGGATTAGGAACACTCGTCTTCAGCCCGTCAGCCGGCTTGGCAAACGCCGAGTCGCACAAGACGGTCGACCGTCACGGCCGATATCGGCTATTCTGGTGCACGACTTGGCGCTGGGCATCGGTTCGTCGGGGCGCCGCGAGGTGAGGCGCTGGATCAAGCGTACGCCACGCCCGAATCCATTCGCTGCGCAACCCGGGGATGATTGATGGACCTTCAATGTCGAGATGAGTTATTTGATTCTAGCCATCCTCTGCCGAGTCACTGCCGAGCGTACCGGCAGTCCGTTCAGCACCGCCTGCTTCACATTCTTCGGCAGAATCCTGGATGTCGCTTCCTTGAAATAGGCGTAGGATCGACTTTCAGAAAGGAGCGATTCAAAACCATCGACGACCTCGGCATCAATTATGTGGGCTTGGACGTCGAACATGTTTGTGCCGCCCGCCGGGCCGACCTAAGTACAGCGGGCATTGTCAATCGAGACATCAGGCTTCTGGGAAATTACGTAGGAACGTACCTGTTCAATCTTATCCGGCTTGCTCGCCGCCAGGAGACGTTCGATATCATTTATCTCGACGGCAGCCATTCTATCTATGTTGATCTTGCGGCTGCTACCGCGGCAGTACGATTGCTGAAGCCCGGCGCATTGTTCCTTTTCGATGATGTGAGGTTCACTTTCGGAAGCGGAGAGCTGATCCGGACAGCCGCGCGATGTGCTGATCGTGCGGAGAGCAAGCAGTTGACCGAAGAGGAAGCCAACGAGCCTCACGTCGCGATCATTATCCGGGACTATTTAATCCCTTTGTTCAACTTCGAGGTGGAGCGGTCATCGTCGAATCCTGACTGGATTGCACTCCGAGCGCCTAGATCCGCTCCGTGGATGCGGACATGACGGGTCGTCACGCGATCCGCACCCCTAATCGTCTACGCCGGACAATGTTGGTAAGATCCTCCATCTTGGCAAGCACCTGGCTTTCTGCCGTCGATGCAAGGCGCAGATTCTGCAAGAGGCCCAGCAGAAGGAACTATGTGCAAGCGTTCTGAGTTGTGCGCCACCGTCCTTCGAAATCGTTGGTCGCCAATCCGGCCGGGCAACGACTCGCATCACCGGGACACAACACCTTTCGCACTCGAGGTGATCGCCCGGTTGCCATTGATTGAGATGGCGCCATATCGAGAACTCAACGAGAGCTGACGCAAAACCGCCTGAACCATTGAGAGTTGCGATGTATTCAGCGCGTACTTCACTTGGGTTGCATGAAATCTGATCGCTAACCGAGCTCGGTTGATAGCCATCCGGCGGGGGGGCTCGAGCGCCGCACGGGCTTGACCCGCAGTGCAGGTTGGTCTGGTGTTGCGGCGGGGCGTCATATAGTAAGCGAGTACATCCGTCCCGGGCCTAAGACGGTGCGCTTACGCTGTCTCAATCACAGAGAGACGCCGCCCGTAGCACCTGGAGAGCCGATTGCGGCAAGTTCACAACATCGGTCAACGTGATCTTAAGCCTCGCGGGCGCAGCACGACGTGGGATCGAGAGACCCCGGTGCCCCGATTTCGTCTGCCTCGAAGTTGTGCACTTCGCAGATTACTAGGCGTTCTTCCAGCGTGGCGCGCCGCAAATGTCCAACCGCCTTATCGGTATTCTTTCGAGCCGGGCGGTCCTCGGAAGAAAACAGCACGGCTCCGACAGCTGTCGCCGGCGCATCATTTCACCGCCAGACAACGGGGTGCCGTGGCTTGCAATGATCTTGAGACCGGTCGTCGGTAGGTCGCCATAGGACGCGTCCTCACCGAGCAAGTCCACGCGAGGGAGCGACCCGCTATCACACGAGTTTTCATTTTGTCGCGTGAGACACGTCCCGTTTACTACGGCGATGTTAGTAAACCTACAACTGGCAATGTCATTCCAAGAGAAGGCTGCCAATTGGACGTGTCTGCTCTCGTAAGGTGAGCCACGCGCAAGATATCGCAGGTGGCACGCCGATTGCTGAAATGAGGACTGCTGGAGTCGCAGCATTCGCGGCGGCGCTGTCGACAGGAGTTCCCGATGAGATCCGCTCGATCCTTGTCAACGAGCTGACGCTGATTGCGCCGGAAAATGCAAAAGCGGCCGACATCATGAGGAAATCTTCGTGGGTCTGGCTAGGGGCAAGTCAAGCTTTCAGGAGAGGAGAAGGTGAGGATGATTTCGGAAGTGTTCATCACTTGTGCGGTCACGGGAGGGGGGAGTGGACCGGAGCATAGCCCGCATGTGCCGGTAACCCCAGAGAAGATCGCTGACTCGGCGATCGAGGCGGCGCGGGCCGGTGCGGCGCTGGTGCACATTCACGTGCGCGATCCAGAAAGCGGACGGGGCTCCCGGGATCCGATGCTGTATCGGAAAGTAGTGCAACGCATTCGGAAGTCGGATGTGAATCCGGTGATTAACCTGACCACAGGGATGGGGTGCGCGCTCGTGCTGGGTGGGGCGCAGTCTCCGCTGCCGCCGGCGGCTGGGACAGACATGGCGGGCGCGCTTGAGCGGCTGGTGCACATCGAAGAGCTGCGCCCAGAGATCTGCACATTGGATTGCGGAACGTTGAACTACGGTACCCGCGACGAGTTGATCGTAGTCAATACCCCCGCGACGGTGCGCACAATGGCCGAACATCTACAAAAGCTTGGGGTGCGCCCTGAGTTTGAGGTGTTTGATACCGGTGATCTGGTGATGGTGCACGATTTGATCAAACGCGGACTGATTGACGATCCGCCATTGATCCAGCTGTGCATGGGCATTCCCTATGGCGCCCCCAATGACCCGACGACGCTGATGGCCCTGGTAAACCAGCTCCCGCCGCGCGCCGTCTATTCGGCTTTCTCGATCGGACGAATGCAGCTCCCGTATGCAGCGTTGGCACCAATATTCGGAGCAAACGTGCGCGTGGGATTGGAAGACAACCTTTACCTATCCCGCGGGCGGCTGGCGACAAACGCCGAACTCGTGCAGCGGGCGGTGGAAATTCTCGAGCGGATCGGCGTGCGGGTGATGAGCCCGGATGAGGTGCGCGAGAAGCTCGCGCTCAAGCTTCATGCCTGAGAAGCCACAGGATCAAAGTTCTCTGAAAGCGGACCGCTGGTGCGGTTGAGCGCATGCAGAATATGCTAGCCGATGCGCGGCGGCGGTTTCGGCCGCTGGGGACCGCCCCGCGGCATGCCGAAGAAGAGCTGGCCCCGAGCGTCTAAATCACGAGCAGCCGCTACTCGCAGTGGGCAGCCGAGCGGCGGCGCCCGTGACCCCGATCTGCCCCTCGAGTTGGGGCTCCGGCGCTCCGCCGCAGCAGCGGGAATGGAGGACCCGAGCATCTGCTCCGAAGACACGCGCCTTCTGGTCTTTCACGTGCTCGCGCGAGAGGACGACAAGCGACAAAGCGAAGAGATGCTCCATGTCGGCGGCAGCGGACAAAGCGGACCTAGTTTCAAATTACGTGCAATGGAGTCTGAGGCCTTGTGCCGCGTGATATGGCCTGCCGCCAGCAACACGCTAGTTAAATGCTCAAGATGAGGGAATGATGTCGAAGAGTGGATTGTGCGCAATTGTGACGGGTTCGGCGTCCGGACTTGGAGCGGCGACCGCGGGATTTTGGGCCAAAGAGGGGGCGCGCATTGTGGTCAACTATTCCAACAGCCAGAAGGAAGCCGAGGCCACGGCAGAAGCCTGCCGCAAGGCGGGCGCTGCCGAGGTCGTGGTGGTGCGGGGTGACGTCTCGCGCGATGAGGATTGCAGAAAGATCGTCGCGGCTGCCGCGCGCTGGGGGCGGCTTGATGTACTCGTCAACAATGCCGGAATCACAAAGCATGTGCCCCATCACGATCTCGACGGGCTCTCAGCGGAGGATTTTCAGCGCATCTATGCTGTTAATACCATCGGGCCATACCAGATGATTCGTGCCGCGCGCTCGCTGCTGGAGGCTGCCGCGAAAATGAGCGGAAGGCCGGCCGCAGTGGTGAACGTCTCCTCGGTCGCGGCTATCAGCGGTGCCAGCTCATCCGTTGCGTACTCGGCGAGCAAGGGTGCGCTAAATGCCATGACGCTGCCGCTGGCGCGCGCGCTAGCGCCCTCCATTCGTGTCAACACGATTTGTCCCGACTATATCGATACGCCCTGGTTCACGAAGGCCCGGGGCGAGACAAGCGCCCGCCAAGTGCGAGATGCAGTGGTTGCGCGGGTCCCACTCAAGATTGTCTCGACCGCTGAGGACGTTGCACAGCTCGTCTGCTTCCTCGCAAGCCCGGCGTCGAGCAACATGACCGGCGAATGCGTACGCATCGACGCCGGCATGCATTTGATCTTGTGAGGACACGGAAACCCTCTTTCCTCATGCCTGGGCTTGTCCTTCCACGCTGCCCGTGCGGCGCGCACCGAGTCAAATCCGGGCAAGCCTGCCATGACGTACCTTCGGAAGCAGCCTTGCCTGTTGCAATTCCGGAGCGCGGCCTTGTTAAGGAGGCGGTCGCGCGTCAATTCGAGGGTGGAGGCTCAAACCACCTAGGAAATCTCCCGCATGGGTTGATCGCAACGGACAATATCTCCTGGCCGCATCTAAGATGGTTGACGGTTCCCATGGGGCAGAACGGAAAGATAATCTCGCATGAAACTCACAGAATTCCGCAAGGAGACTGCCGCTTTTTCGATTCTATTCCTGCCCCACTCATTGCCCGAGCACACCCTGCTCTGACGTGGTGTCGGTGGGCCGACGGCGGGCAGGTGTATTCCGAGCAGGAGGGAAGAGCTTCAGGGGACGCTTTACGAGGCAGAAGGAGTGTGCAGCCTTTGGCAGGGTCGCGGATCATGGTGCAGAACTGTCGACGCCGGCGAAGGCAACTCGTCGACTGAGGCAAGGCTCCGGCTCATGGGATACTCCGGTAAGTAGGCACAGGACCGGAGACAGAGCCGACTGTCTCACCAGCCAATCTCGCCAAGATGAATAGGCGGCCAAACGGTCGCGCCAGATCCGGTTCACGGCGTTGCTGCACAATGTTGATGTCGCTGGGCTCGGAAGGCTGTAGTGTCCTCACCTGTCGCTTCGATCACTCGTGAATATCTGGAGTTTTCGCTTTTCGACGAGGGACTGAAGCATTTGTTCGACATTCGGTACCCACCCGTCATCGCCCGGTGGAATGCGGACAGCTACTTGCGTGTGCGCTGTCGGAGAAACGCGTAAGCCTGTGTTGAGCGCGCCGATTTCAATCGCATTCGAGGCGTACATCTCAGCGCAACAATTGAGCATCGTGGTCCAGAAGACACGCCTTGGGTCAGGCTACGCACCTTGTAGCGGCCCGTGCGTTGGCGAGATATCGAGCTCGATTTCGCGCGACACCTCTACGATCGCTTCTGGATCTCGGCCGTTTTCGAACAATGCGTACTTAAACGCTTGGTTGCGGCTTACGAATAGCCCGCCAAAAATGCCGTTCTGATGTCGGACAACCCAGTTGCCACGACGATTCCTGCCAACAAGAACGGTGGATCTTGCTGGGGCACACAAAGGAGGTTCTAGGAGCGTCACTTTCATAATCCTCACTGATTTTCGAACCCTGCGCTACTCATCCGTAAGCCGCTCAAGAGTCGCCGAAAGCCCAAGCCGATCTAAAGCGGGAGCATTGGTCTACATCCCTCGCTTGATCGATACCGGTGATCCGGGCGTCCGCGTGGCGCTCAAATAATTTTGCCGCCTTGAAGCGGTGTTCCGGAACGCGAGACCATCGCTCGACTGGTTTTTCGAAATCGAACGAAGATACTTGTGATGGATGGTCTATGGTCGTAGATCACCGGGGTGGAGATACTTCGCCTCCGCGCGAGCGAGTTCGTCGTACCTGAACAGCTCGAAGATGTCCTCGAGCGGGGCGATATGGGACTCGATGCTGGCAGTACCCTCCCTCGCGATGATGCGATCGCAGATCCGGCGCATTGCCACGATCGCAGCTCGCATCGAATGATTGGCCCAGATCACGGTGGAGATGCGCGCATCATGGTAGACTGAGACCGGTGTGCGATAGTATGTCGTGGGAACGATCACGAGGGGCAGCCGGTTCTGCCAAGCCGACGCAAACGAAAGCACCTCGTCTGCGGTGCTCTTTCGCGAATGAATGAGAATTGCATCGGCTCCGGCATCGGCAAAGGCGTGAGCGCGCAGAATGGCCTCGTCCATGGAATGATCGGCGATCAACGCTTCTGTTCGAGCCACGAGGACGAGGTCCGTGCCGACCGAATCTTTCACGGCCCGCAAACGTCCGGAGAATTCATCTATCTCGGCGAGGGGATGCCGCTCCCCAACAAACGAGTTCATCTTCGGAAAGCAGCTGTCCTGAAATGCCACCCCCGCAGCTCCACGCTGACGGAGTTTGCGTGCCAAAAGGCGTGCATTGTTGAAATTTCCGAAGCCGCTATCGCCGTCAACGAGTACGGGAAGTGTGTTTGAATCCACGATGCGCTCGACGGCGTCGACGAGCTGGGTCCATGAAGCCTCATTGGCATCCCGGTAACCGAGAGAGGAGGCAATTGATAAGCCGGACGCCCAGAGGCCTTTGAAACCCGCGCGCTCCGCAATTGCGGCGGAAAGTCCATCATGGGCTTCCATGAGAAAGGAAAGTTCACTATTCGAGCAGATCTGACCACGCAGTATGTCAGAGGGCGCCGCGTAAGCGCATCCATCAGGTCCGTTGGTGCGAACAGCTCTATTCAGCATGCCGAACTCCCTGAGCTGTGATCTGCAACTTTGATTATTGACTCATTGACATGTGCCGGCCAACTCCATCAATCGCAAAGCTAGGTAGTTGACTATGGCGCCAAGCTCTGCATCTGCTCCCAGCGAGCGATGCACGGCCTTTAGCCGTATGTGCATTCACCCGCGCGATACAACGAGCAAGCGTGGATGTTCTTATCACCGGAACATTGTTGATCTGTGTCAATCGATGTCGGGGCTGCTGCAAACGTCGTTGTCGCATTGTGGACCTATGTCGCAAGTGTATCCATGGCTGAACACGGACTGCCAATCCACAATCCGCTTAATATCTTCTCAAAACCGAAGTTTTCGCCGAGGCCGAGAGTGGTACGGGACTTGCTGTTCTGATTGTGGGCCGCAGCAACTTCCTGGAGAAGCGCATGCATAGTGTTATCTGCATCAAGCAGGTTCTCGACGCCGCGCAAGTCGGCGTGCAGCTCATCACAGATACCATCAGGTGCCGGAGCGGCAATGGTCGTCGGCCACTTCAGTGCGCTTGTGTTGGAGGCGGCCGTCGGAAAGGTCTAGGGCAGAGTGGCCGTGCTCGCCATCGGCACTGCAGGGGCCACGAATGTCTCCAGCGAGGCTCTGACCGTCGGAGGCGATCCGGCCGAGCTGCTGCCGGATCCCACACCCGCCCGCGTCGGCTCGCAGCCGGGCAGCAAAACGTCGGGGAGCGCGAACCTGAGGGAACAGCGGATGTGGCGCGGCCGACCCCAGCTCCGTTCGAACGCAATCCATCGGCGGCACCGCGCAGCCTGAGCCCCACTTCCGCGGGTCGATTGGAACGCCGCAGCTCGCATGCAGATACAAGGTCCCAGGAATCCGGAAGCCTTGCATTGCCGCAGGCATGCCGCGTGCGCATTCTCCTAGATGGGGCGCCGATACGGTCGATGACGGCCTCGGTCACAAGTGCGGACGATGGGGCGGCCATCCTGTCGCTCCTCCCGCACGGGACGCCCGCGCCTAGTGCGCAGCGCTGGCTGTAACCGTGCGGCCGCCTCGCGCGCTGGATGGGGTCGGGAGTGTAACCAAGCTCTACCTTGTCCGGCCCTATCGACGGTGCAATTCGCCCTTTTGAGCGGGCCTCTGAGGTGAGATATGGACCTATTCAGCTTCGTCGAATGTGCGAACCGAACGCAGTCCCTTGAGACCCTGTTCGATCTGCTTGTGAGTTGTGCGAGCGAGGAGGGGTTCAGTGAAGTTGCCTACGGAGCAGTGACATTTACAGAGCCGCTTCGCCTACCCGGCTATCCACCGCCCATGGTCGCGATGAAAAGCCCTCCTGAGTGGTGCAGGCGGTACCTGGAACGCAAGTACTACGCTATCGACCCGGCGGTTCGGCGGACGCCAACGGTTTCGGGCCCATTTCTGTGGGACGAACTTGGTCAACAATGTCAGCTCGAACCGGGGGAGCAACGAGTGCTGGATGAGGCCAAAGAGGCTGGGCTCAAGCATGGAATCAGTGTGCCACTATTTGGACCGTCGGGCCGGGTCTCCGTCGTAGCATTCGCATCCCAGTTCGACGATGCCAATCCTCAGTACCATGTGAGCCGCCTCAGTGCGCTGGCCTGGCACTTTCATATCGCTTTTGCGGAGATCGCACGGCCATCGGCCATTGATCGCGATCGAAAATTGATCCTGTCCGAGCGGGAAAAAGACTGCCTGCGATGGGTGGGAGAAGGCAAATCGTCTTGGGAAATTGGCATAATCCTTAAGATCAGCGAGAATACTGTCAATTTTCATCTGAAGAACGCGATACGAAAGACGGGTACAACGAACAGAACCCAAAGCCTCGTCAAGGCGCTTCGCCTTGGTCTTCTTGAAGTCTCAGGCGGAGGGGCACCCAACGCCCAAGCACAGGTCGCTGAACGCGCAGCGTAAACTCGAAAGGGCGCCTCCGCACGCAATGAGCAAGTTGCGCAAAACGACCTCGCGCAGGGGTGGCAGGTCCAGCGGAGCTGCAAAGGCTTCGTTCGCTGGCTTCACGAGTGCCACAATGTCGCTGTTCGAACCGCGATAGCATAGCGTGGCTGGCACGTCCTGTCCTGGCAGCGGAAAGCCCCAGCCGTCCGGCCGGGGCCCTTGATCGCCACATTATGCCGAAGCAATGGCTACTTAAGAACGATCGGCCAGCCGAACTTGTAATTGAGCCGTGCGGTTACGAGATCAAAATCCTGGCGGATGCGATCGTTCCCGAACGAACCGCCAGCGGTTGCGGTGAAGTTCACGTCGCTAGTCGGCATGAACACGTGATCGTACTCGATGCCAACTGACCAGTTAGGCGCAACGTTGACCTCGATTCCGGCGCCAACCGTGCCGCCCCAACGAGTCGTGTCTGCGCTCGCAAGCTGCGTGCCGGGTGGGACAGAGTTGACCTGATAGGCGCTGCTCGTCACCGCGGCGCCGGCTTTGGCGTAAAGGAGTACGTTGCTGAAGGCATAACCGAACTGGCCGGTCATTAAGCCAAACGCGTCCACCCTGGTGTGATTGTTGTCGCCCGGAAAGGCAGTGCTGACATTGGAGCCGCTGAAGTCCGCCCAGTTGCCCTGAGCTTCAACGCCAATCACTGTCTGACCAATTTGCCAGCGATAGCCGATCTGCCCACCAACCGTGCCGCCGTTTGCGTCATGTGAGCCCTCGGGCGTTGTGCCTGCGAAATCCCAGGAGTTGTGGCTCGAACCCCAACCGCCATTGAGACCAGCGTAGAAGCCGCTCCAATCATAGTACGCGGCGACGACGGGTGGCGGCGGCGCTTTGGTGTAGACAGGCTGCGCAGCGAGATCCGCACCGAATGCGGGCGCCACCGCGCTAAGGGCCATCATGCTGGCAGTCACAAGCAACAACTTCTTCATCTCGAGCTTCAGTCCTTTGGCTGACCCCCCAGCCGGAAAGCGTCTTACCAGCGCCGATGCGAATTGCTGTAACGGCAGCGCAACATTTACTTCGAAAGAATGCCTTGAATCTCACGTAGCGTCACGTTGTAGACCTCAACTCGTGGCGAAGCTTACGCGATGCGAAGCATCGATCGCGTATCGATCAATGACGTATTGAAAGTGAACGTCGATTCCGGCGTTGGGTTGGGGGAAAGAGTGGTTAAAGCGAGCTCGTCGACAAAAACGCGCGCGGAGAAGCCGACGATCGCAGCTCCGGATGACGATCCAAACCTGTGGCTGGAGCAGCTCGAAAGCGCGCGAGCACTGAAGTTTGTCGAGCGGCAGAATGCAAAGACACTGCAGGCATTCGGCGGAGCGGCGTTCGAGCGAGATCACGACGCGTTGACATCGATCTACGACCGGCCGGACAATATCCCTTATGTCAATCGCTGCGGCGGCTACCTCTATAATCTCTGGAGGGATGCGGATAATCCACGGGGTCTGTGGCGGCGAACCACGCTGGGTGAATTTCGCAACGAGAATCCTTCGTGGGAGGTCCTGCTTGACATCGATCAGCTCGCCGCCACCGAGGGCGAGGACTGGCTTCTGAGCTCCACGACGTCACTACCTGGCAACCATTCGCGGGCCATTCTCAGTCTGTCGCGCGGCGGCAGCGATGCCGTGACTTTGCGTGAGTTCGATACCGACACGAAGAGCTTTGTCCGAGATGGTTTTGTCTTGCCGGAAGCGAAAGGCCGCGCCGAATGGCTCGATGCCGATACGCTAATACTGACGAGCGCATATGGAAGGAGCATGGCAACAGGTTCCGGTTACGCGCGCACGGTGAGACTGTGGCAGCGTGGCGCGCATGTCGATGATGCAGCAGTGATCTTTGAAACTTCAGTCGATCATATGGCGGTTGTTTGCAGCGTCGATCACACGGTCGCGCTGCCACGGATGTGGTTCGTCGACGCGATAGACTTCTTCAACTTCGCCACTTGGCTTGGCGATAAATCGGGCACCACGACAAAGCTCGATCTGCCAAGCAACATGTGGATCCTGGCCCACCGCGACTGGCTTGCCGTCAAGCCGCGCGAGGCTTGGTCTGTGGCAGGGCAAACCTATGCCGCGGACACGGTGCTTGCGATCTCGCTACCGGCGTTCCTGGCAGGCGGCCGTCAGTTCGAGGTTCTGTTCGTGCCGGAGCCCCGTCGCGCGCTGCAGAGTTTCTTTTGGAGTGCTGATAAGCTTGTGCTTTGCATTCTCGATGAATTGCGGCCGGTCTTCGAGATCTGTACGCCGTCGGCCAATGGCTGGACTCGGCAGCAATTGCATGGGTTTCCGGACATCGGGGTGGTTGACGTTTGGCCCCTTGATCGCGATCCGTCCGAAAGCAATGGCGACCTGCTCGTCAAGAGCCAGGATCCGCTCACACCACCTTCGCTGAGGCTGATCGAAACTGAAATCGCCACCCCGACTGTGCTCAAACAGGCACCAAAAACCTTTACCGCGGACGGGCTCCTGGTCACCCAGCACGAGGCCATTTCAATCGATGGCGAGCGCATCCCCTATGTGCAGACCGGCCCCGTTGGCGAGAGCGGCGATGCGCCCGTCCACATGAGCGGTTACGGCGGCTTCGGCGCCTCGGTGAGGCCGTACTACAATTCCGCGCTTGGCAAGCTGTGGCTCGAGCGCGGCGGCACGACCGTGCAGGCGAACCTGCGCGGCGGCGGCGAGTTTGGTACGCGCTGGCATGATGCGGGCCGGCTCGCCGGAAAGAGGCTGTCGCATGACGATTTCGCAGCCGTCGCCGCCGACCTCGTGCGCCGCGGCGTCACGCAGCCCAAGCGCATCGCCGCGGAGGGCGGATCAAACGGCGGCATTCTCATTGCCAACATGCTGACACGCTATCCTGAACGGTTCGGCGCGCTGTTCTGCACGATCCCGCTGATAGACATGCGCCGCTATACCAAGCTTCTGGCTGGGGCAAGCTGGATTGCCGAGTACGGGAACCCCGATCACCCCGACGAATGGCAGTGGCTTAAAGCCTATTCCGCCTATCACGCCGCCAAGCCCGGACAAAACTATCCGCCGATTCTCATTGCCACTACGCGGCGCGACGATCGCGTTCACCCCGGGCACGCTCGCAAGATGGTGGCGAAGCTGCAGGCGATGGGCTATGAGGCCTATTTGTATGAGCTCGCCGCAGGCGGCCACGGCTACGGCCGGGACCACAAGGAATTTGCCGGGTTTCAAGTGCTGGGCTTGCAGTTCCTCAAGAGCAAGATCGGCTGGCTGGACGAGCAGGCTCAAGCAAATCCGCCTCCTGCGACGCCTCAAACGCCAGAATGATGGTTCAAGGACGCGTGGGCCTCGATCAGCGCGAGACCGACGGCTTGCGCAAGCTTTGATATCGGCAACTCGCATATGCTCCATTCGAACGGCGCAATGCGCAAGAAGCTTGTGCCTGACCCCACGAGGCGATCTGCCGGCCCGGAAAAAAAGTTGCCATTGGCTGATGGCCATCAGTATTGATGGTCCGACGGCCCGATATCGGCGTTCCGGATCTCCTTGCTCGCTTGGCCAAATCTGCCGTGAGGGGAAAGCCTGACGAGGGCAGATCGCAATCGCCAGCGCCCCCGCGGCACGGCTTGCGGCGTTTTGAGTGCCGGGAGAGTGACCAGTCGGATTGTGGATAGGCGCTCATCTCGCGTGCGTGCAAGCCAGGGCGCGTGACGAGCGAAAAACTCCGAGCTATGACAACGAGCGGCCAGCACAGCCGAGATGCTTGCCGCTGGGCGCGGTACTATAGGCAAAGGAAACGATTTCCTACCGGGCCACTCGCGACCAGTGAGGCGCTCCAATGTGCTTTCAATCTCCCTAAGCGTCGGGACGCCGCTTGTCTTTGCACGCGTTTCGTCGCCAGCCCGCTGCTTAGGCCATACGACGAGCCAGGGCTTGATCCCGAACTGAGCGTACAATCAAAAAATTGCTGAGACCTGAGTTGAAGATCCTGACAAACTGAGATGATTGTTGACAATAGATGAAGAGCTGCACTCCGCCGCTGCGGCTTGGGAGACCCGCGCGATTACTCAGTTGAGAGCGATCTCGCTGGAACGCAAGCGGCTTCGGCTACTCAACGCAAATCTGCAATTTCCAGAAAGTCTTCTACTACTTCTCCTGGCGTCCCTGTCGTCAGCCAATAGAATATTCTCAATTGGAGTTCTGCTACCGTCGGTCGGCCTGCTTTTCGCTCAATCCAATGAGTTTCCTCCGGCGGCAGTCAGTCAGCTCGAAAGTTGGTGAGGTAACGCGATACGTCGGATCCTCGCGCATGCGTCTGCACATGCTTGGCAGCTAACATTCTTCCTGCTAGATGCGTCTCGAATGATCCCAAACGGAGTGACTATGGCTAAGGCGGTAAAGAAGAAGATTGTGCGTCGCGAGTACACGAAGGCCGACGTCAAGGAGCTACGTGCACACTCGAAGGCGAAGACACCCGTCACGAAAATTGCGAAACTTACACGGCGTACGACTGGATCGTTGCGTCAAAAGGCGCGAAAGCTCGGCATCCCCCTTGGTCATCGGCGCTAGCGCCGCGTTGGGCAGTTAAGTCGATCCACCTGCTTCAACGAAACCTTTTTGGGCTCCTTCAGCAGGCCCTTCCGATAGTTCCATCAGATCAACGGCCGGAGTCGATGGCATGGCCCCGGTCCTGGGAGGTTCGTGCGAGTCGCAGGAAGTTCTTCAGCAGCAAATGCCCTTGTTGGCTCAGTATGGATTCCGGATGAAACTGGACGCCATAGGTCGGTTCGTGACGATGTGCGATGGCCATGATCTCGCCTTCCTCCGAACGCGCCGTCACAACGAGGTGACGCGTGCAAGGCTCATCGAGCTCGACGATGAGAGAATGGTAGCGCCCAACACAAAGGGGGGAGGGGAGATCCTGAAATAGCTCCGTGCCATCATGTGTTATGTTGGAGGACCGGCCGTGCATGGGGCGACGGGCACGTGACACGCGTCCACCGAAGACGCTCCCAATGCACTGATGTCCGAGGCAGATGCCGAGGAGTGGGACGTGACCCGATAACTCGCGAACAATCGCGGTCGATATGCCGGCTTCATGCGGCGAGCAGGGACCGGGGGAGATCACCACGGCCCCAGGTCTGAGGCGAATGATGTCCTTGATGCTCACTGCATCATTGCGGCGCACTTCCGTTGCTTGACCAAGCCTTTGGAAGTACCGGGCAATGTTGAAAACGAAGGAGTCGTAGTTGTCAATGATGAGGATCAAGTGAGGCCCGACCCTTCAGCTCGAAATGCGTCGAACAGACGCTGCGCCTTGGCAAGCGTCTCCTCGTACTCACCTTCCGGATCCGACATAGCTGTGATCCCGCTGCCTGCGTGAAACACAGCGCGATCGTCGTCGAACGTGACAGTGCGAATGGCAATGTTGGTGTCCATCTGCCCGTTGAAGCCGATATAGCCGATTGCTCCGCAATAGACCTCGCGCGCCACCCGCTCGATGTCCGCGATAATCTCCATCGCTCGCACCTTTGGCGCCCCTGTGACTGACCCGCCCGGAAAGCAGGCCTGAAGAAGGGAAACGGCGTCTTGGCCTCTGGCAAGCTCGCCGGTAACGATCGAGACGAGGTGGTGCACCGAGGCATAGGATTCGAGCTTGCACAGCGCTGGAACCTCGACCGAATGCGGAGTGCAAACCCGCGATAGATCGTTCCGCAGGAGGTCGACAATCATGATGTTCTCGGCACGGTCCTTCTCGGACGCAACGAGCATTTCAGCGCGACGCTGGTCTTCTTTTGCGTCAGCGCAGCGCGCGATCGTGCCTTTGATGGGACGGGTTTCCACCCGTCCTCCGTCCAGCTTCAAAAATCGCTCCGGCGAGCTCGATGCGATGGTCAGTCGGCCATAGCGCAGGAGGGCTGCAAAAGGAGCCGGATTGAGCAACCGTAGCCGGCGGTAGAAGGCAAGCGGATCGAATGAAGGTGACAGGTGGGCGCTGAACCGCTGCGCAACATTGGCCTGAAAAACGTCGCCTGCCAGAATCAGGTCAACGACCCGGCTGACCGCCGCGCCATAGCTTTGCCGGCTGAAATTGGAGTACCACGGACCGGCGTCGCCAGCGCCCCTGTCTGGAAGCGGATTTGTGTCTTCAAGCAGCGTCGCAAATTCATCAGCGCGCCGCTGCGCACGCACTGTTCGACGCGCTGGATTCTGCGCGGGCCATCCGGTCGAGACGATCCAGCATCTCTTCTCGCGGTGATCGTAACCAAGGACGACGTCGTAGAAATGCAGAATGGATTGAGGCAAGCCTCGACCGCCCGTGACCAGCTCCGGCAATCGCTCCAACGTTCTGTTCAGATCGTAGCTAAGAAAACCGGCGGCCCCTCCCTGGAACGGCGGAAGATCGGGGCGATGCTCTTGCGGGTAGCAGGCAAGCAGCGCGCGAAGAACCGTCCAGGGATCATCGTCGTCAAGGCGCTGTCCGTTCCAACTCGGCCGCCCGTTCGCCACCATATAGGTGCCGAAGGGATCGCAGGTCAGAAATGAGTAGCGCCCGAGCAAACTGTCGCCCGCTGAACTATCGAAAAATGTGAGGTGCGATCGAAGCGCAAGTCGCTGCATCGCTGTAGCAGGTTCTATCCACTGCAACTCGCGAACGTGCATGGGACTATCATTCACTTAAAGGATGAGCGCTACCGCACTTCAATCGTGATCCCGCAAGGAGAGGCGCGCCGGGAACCTGGCAGGATTGCATCGGGCAGCAGCTTATCCGGTGTTACCAGTGCGCCGCGTCATGAACCGCGCATCTGTCGAGACATCGTAATCTGCCGCAAAGCGCAGTTCCCGGAGGGGGCGCACACGTCTGATCGATTCCTGATAAAGACGATGCGCCTTGTAAGCGGCAAGTTCGGTCTCATTGTCGAACTCACCATAGACGGCGACGTCGATCTCGTTACCGAGCTGATCTGTCTTGCGATTGCGAGCGATCTCGAGCCGGCGCGCATGCGGAATCATGGTGAGAACCGACAAGCCCTCCATCATCTGCTCGATAGTGTCATTATCTCTGGCGCTGAACAAGACGATGTGGCGGATCATGGATAGCTCTGTCGTTGCATTGTCGGTCGCTTAACTATCTTGGGACCGAGCGCGCTGCAATAGTTAGGCGAAAGTGCGATGTCGCGGTCGTCATATGAGTGAGAGTGCTGGCGGTTTGCTCCGCTGTGACCGATCGCGATAGAGATCGTTCCTCGGCGAGGCCAACGGCTCTATGCGCGCCATGAGTGGGGGCTTTCAGGTGTGATCGGTGTGACTGGCTCTGTTGCTAGAATGAAGCCGCCGCTTTCAGGCTCAATCTGCCGCTACGTTAGGTTTGGGGCCCTTTGGGTAGCGCGACCATCATAAAGCAGGGGCAAACAGACGAGTCGTTGCTTTGGTGGTGCTGCCAGCAGAAATTCCATCTCCCTATCAGAAATGGTAGCCGCTCCAAATTGTCGGGCTCGGCCGTTCCGATCTGAGTGAAATGGTGGATGGCGTGGCAAAAGCTCACGTCTTCCAACGGTTTTGGAAGAAATTGGCAGGTCGGGCGGCGCCGAGAGGCATACGATCGAGACGGGTTGCGCCGGACCCGTCGTACGGGAGGCGTTGCGGCGGTAGGCCGCAGATTCGGCGCGTGTCTGATCCTCGCGATGAATTTCTGCGCATCGGGGCGAATATTCGCTTGAAGCGCGCGCGGGGGCCCGAAAGTCGCCGGTTTCATTGTTCAGACCAACCGTATATGAGGCTTTGCAGGCTGCCCCTCGGTGCGCCGTTCTATGATGGGAAGTCAATCTTATGGTTGCTGCTGTGGGAGCGAAACGGAATGACAGCAGTAATGGCGCCCCGGTTCGCAGGGACTGGCAGCGCTCTGAGGCCAAAGCGATTTATCATCTGCCGTTTGCCGAGTTGATGTTCCAGGCGCAAACCGTCCATCGGGAGAACTTCGATCCAAACAAGGTCGAAGCTGCAAGTCTGCTCAGCATCAAGACCGGCGGCTGTCCGGAAGATTGCGGCTATTGCTCACAGAGCGCTTCCTATGAGGCGGGTGTGAAGGCGACCCGCCTGATGGACCCTGCCGATGTGGTCAGCGCCGCGCAGCGTGCCAAGGATGCCGGTGCAAGCCGCTTCTGCATGGCCGCGGCTTGGCGGGGTCCAAAGGAACGCGATCTCGAGAAGGTCTGCGAGATGGTCAGCGCGGTTAAGGACCTCGGCATGGAAACCTGCGTCACGCTTGGCATGTTGACGTCCAAGCAGGTGGCGCAGCTCGCTGACGCCGGCCTCGACTTCTATAATCACAACGTGGACACCTCGCCGGAGTTTTACGGCAAGATCATCACCACCCGCACCTTGCAGGATCGCATCGATACGCTGACCCATGTCCGGGATGCCGGCATCAAGGTCTGCTGCGGCGGCATTGTCGGGATGGGCGAGAGCGTCGAAGATCGGATCGGCATGCTCGTGCTGCTCGCCAACCTTCCCACACATCCGGAAAGCGTCCCGGTCAACCTCTGGAACGAGGTCAAGGGTGTGCCGGTCAATGAGACCGCCGAGCGTCCAGATCCGATTGCGCTCGTCCGGCTGCTTGCGACGGCCCGGATCATGATGCCGAAAAGCGTGCTTCGCTTGTCTGCCGGGCGGCAGTACATGAGCGATGAACTACAGGCGCTGTGCTTTCTGGCCGGCGCGAATTCGATTTTCATTGGCGATGTGCTGCTGACCACCAAAAACCCGCAGGCCGAACGGGACGCGTATTTGCTCGAGCGGCTCGGAATGACATCGGGACTTGGGCGAGGCAAATAAAGCGGCGGGTGCGTTGTACGCGAAGCTATAAGGGGGGGATCCATGCAGATTACGCTCATGAAGGGCAAAATTCATTGCGCCTCGGTCACCGAATCCGACCTCCACTATGAGGGCTCGATTTCGATTGATCGTGCGCTCATCGACGCTGCAGGGTTCCTGATCAACGAACGCGTCGAAATCTATAATCTGCAAACTGGAGCGCGCTTTGCGACCTTTGTGACCGAGGCGCCACAGGGCTCGGGGGCTGTCGACCTGAACGGTGCGGCGGCGCGACTAGGAATGCCCGGGGACAAGATCAGCATCGTGGCATATGCCTCGTTTGATGAGGAGGAGGCCGCAACATTCAAGCCGCGCATCGTGCTGGTTGATCGAGACAATCGCGTCCAATCAGTTTGAGGGCCAAGAGGCCGCCGATCCTGGCGGGCCTGGTCTTTGATCTCCATCAGAACTCTTGTGAGCTCGAGCGTGCTAGCCGCGGGTGAGGAATGAACGTCATCAAGGGGGCTAAGATTGCCAGATACGCGGGAGCGCTGCGCGCTCTGAAAGAGGAAGATCGGCTGCGCGGACTTAAGGCACGTGGGGGCGTCGATTTTACGTCGAACGATTATCTGGGTCTTGCCAGCGCGCCGCGCATGAAACAAGCCGTTTCCGCGGCGCTCGAGGCCGGAACCCCCATCGGAGCGGGCGGCTCGCGGCTCTTGCGCGGCAATTGCGAGGAGCACGAACAGCTCGAGGCAGACGCTGCCAAATTCTTCGGTGCGGAGGCCGCGCTCTTCTTTGGCGGCGGCTATGTCGCAAATTTTGCCGTTCTGTCCACAGTACCGCAGCGGGGCGATCTGCTCGTACTCGATTCTCTCGTGCACGCCAGCATTCATGAAGGCGCGCGAGCCGGCCGGGCCGACGTTCGCATCAGCGCTCATAACGATCCCCAATCTATCGAAAGCACAATCCGTGACTGGCTGGCTGAGGGTGGGATGGGTCGCGTGTGGATCGTGGCCGAAAGCCTCTATAGCATGGACGGCGATTTCGCGCCTCTTGAAGATCTGGTCACGATCGCCGACCGGCATGATGCGTTCCTGATGGTGGACGAGGCCCATGCCACGGGCGTCTATGGCGAACAGGGGCGGGGACTGACCGCGGCCTATGAGGGCCGCGAGAATCTTCTGGTCCTTCATACCTGCGGCAAGGCGTTGGGGGCTTCAGGCGCGCTTGTTACGGCCTCCGGCGTGCTGCGCGATTTCATGATCAATCGTTGCCGCCCCTTTATCTTCGCCACCGCGCCCTCGCCACTGATGGCCGTCGCCGTGCGGGAAGCGCTTGCGATTCTGCAGGAGGAGCCGGAGCGTCAACGGAATCTTTCTGACCTCGTCGCCTTCACGCACCGGGAGATGGATGTGCGCGGGTTGCGGAGTCCTCAACGCTCGCAAATCGTGCCCTACATCGTCGGCGACAATGCGCGTGCCATGCAGCTTGCCTCTTCCCTCCAGGCCCGCGGTTTCGATGTCCGCGGCATCCGGCCGCCGACCGTGCCGCCTGGCACAGCCCGTTTGCGAATTTCTCTGACACTGAACGTCGGGGAGGATGACGTGCGTGCCATGCTCGATGCGCTGGTGGAGGAGACGCGAGGTGAAATCCAGTGAGCTCGCGGATCGTCGTCACCGGCACAGGAACCGGGGTCGGAAAGACGGTTTTTTCGGCCGGACTCGCTCACCTCATCGAAGCCAGCTATTGGAAACCGATCCAGGCGGGGCTCGAGGAGGCGACCGATACCGAGCTCGTCACGCGCCTTGGTAACCTCTCGGCCGATCGCGTCATGCCGGAGCTTTACCGCCTTCGCACGCCCGCTGCGCCTCTTCATTCTGCGGAACTCGATGGGATTCGGATCGATGCTGACTCGCTGAATGTACCGGTGGCCGGCGAGCGGCCGCTCATTATCGAGGGAGCCGGGGGACTGATGGTGCCGCTGACCAATAGCACGCTCTATATTGACATCTTCGAGCGCTGGCAGCTTCCCGTTGTGCTTTGCGCAAGCACGGAGCTTGGAACCATCAATCACTCGCTGCTCTCGATCGAGGCTTTGCGAAAGCGGCAGATACGCATCCTTGGAATTGCCTTTATCGGGAGAAGAAATCCGGACAGCGAGAGCGCGATTTGCGACATCGGACGGGTGCGCTGGCTGGGGCGGCTGCCCTGGATTGAACCGCTCACAGCAGACACGTTGCATTGCGTGTTCAAGAATTCCTTTGTTCGCAATGATTTCCTGGCTTAGGTAATGCCGACGTCCAAGTCGCCTATCTGGCACCCCTATACGCAACACGCGCTCCAAGACGAGATGACCAGGATCGTGCGCGGCGATGGGGCCTATCTCCACACCGCGGACGGCCGCCGGATCATCGATGCGATCTCATCCTGGTGGGTCATAACCCACGGTCATTGCCACCCACATGTTGTAAACGCCATCAAGGAGCAAGCCGGCAAGCTGAACCAGATCATATTCGCCGGCTACACCCATGATCCCGCCGAGGAGCTGGCGGCGCAGCTGCTAAAGCTCGCACCCCGCGGCCTTGACCATGTCTTCTTCTCCGACAGCGGATCGACCAGCGTCGAGGTGGCCCTGAAAATGGCACTCGGCTATTGGCACAACATCGGCAAACAGCGCATACGCATCATCGTGATGCAACATTCCTATCACGGCGACACCGTCGGCGGGATGTCGGTCGGTGCGAGGGGCTTGTTCAATGCGGCGTACGGGCCGCTGCTGTTCGACGTTACATCTATCCCATTCCCTAGGAGAGGCCAGGAGCAGGCAACGCTCGATGCGCTCGAGAGCGTATGCCGGGATGAAATTCCGGCCGCCTTTATCGTGGAGCCTCTGGTGTTGGGGGCAGGTGGGATGCTGATGTACGAGGCCTGGGTGCTGAAAGAGATGAAGCGGATCTGCGAAGCCTCAGAGGTCCTGTTCATCGCGGACGAGGTCATGACCGGTTGGGGACGCACCGGGACGTTGTTTGCCTGCGAGCAAGCCGATGTCAGCCCCGATATCGTCTGCTACTCCAAAGGAATAACGGGGGGAGCGCTTCCGCTCGCGGTAACACTCTGTCGCGCCGATATTTTTGATGCGCATTACTCCAAGGACCGGACGCGCACGTTCTTTCACTCAAGCTCATATACCGCCAACCCCGTGGCCTGCGCCGCGGCAAAAGCCAATCTGGATCTGTGGCAGGTCCCAGCAACGAGCCAGCGAGTCATCTCCCTCGCCGCGATGCAAGAGCAGGCAATTGAGTCCTTCCGCGCCGACTCCCGTTTTGAGAACGTCCGCCGCACCGGCACCATCACAGCCCTCGATCTGAAGACGAGGGATGCAGGCTATCTGGCGGGTATCGGTCCGAAGCTTCAAACGTTCTTCAAAGATCGGAATCTGCTGCTCCGGCCGCTCGGCAATACGATCTACGTGATGCCGCCGTATTGTGTCACGATGGCAGACCTTGACGAGATCTATGCCGGCATCCGCGATGCAGCGGATGCGCTAGCCTGAAGGCGTGCCTCGCGTGCTTGACCGAAAGAGAGCTTTTAACATTTCCGACGTACCACGATCAATTTCAGTTTTCGAAGAACAGACTATTGAACGCGGCGGAGACGGCCAGAATCCACACTGAGCAACAAGCGCGCAATATCGCACCGCAGTCTCTCCCTTTAACTACTGGCGAAACCGTGAACTGCCGGGCAAGCGGGCGCTCGGGACCAGGGCGCCGATGGTGATGCCGACAGTGCCGAATGACCGCCGGTCGCTCGACTTCGTCTCGGATCAACCCACCGATGGCCGCCGCTTCCGCGTGCTGATCGTTGTCGACGAGTGCACGCGCGGGTGCCTGGCGTTGGTGGCCGACACCTCGATGTCTGGCTCCCGGGTGGCTCGGGAACTGGACCGGCTGATCATCGAGCGCGGACGTGCTTCGAAACGTCCAAGCCAATCGTCGCGGCTTCCATTGGTGAATTGCTCCTGTTAACGGTTCCGTAGATCGCCGGTATATCGCCGGCTCCGAGGGAGCGGGGCCGTCTTCCCCATCAATGGCCGGCTGCGGGCGCCCAGGCCCGCGTCGCGCTGGGATGCTGGCAGGCCGATTACAACGACCCGCGACCATACTCGCAGCTCGGATGGAAGACCCCAGTCCGAGTTCAGCTTCATCTTCCATCCGCGCCGGCATCTGGCGCTGCGCTATGCCGATGGCTCCGCACCAGCTCCCGTCGCTACCACCGCCCAATCGGCTAAATCCATCAGCCAGAGCGAACTCAGGACTGGATAAAAGTTGGAGCAAGGACAAGATGTGCCCCACGGCGCGCGTCCGTTCGCTACTGATGCCCTAACCGCGCCCTTTGGCTGCTCCCACAATAACGATTATGAGGCATCCTAGCCCCACAATTGCGGGAAACATTCCCAAAAACATTCCTCCCGACACTGCAATTGCTTCTTCAGGCGTCAATCCGGTTAGATCATGGGCTGACACATCGCTCTTCATTCTTGGTCTCTCTCTCTCGCTCTTCCATTCAGCAGCTCCTATAGCCGCGCAGACAGATAAATTCAAAAGTCGTGCCAACTGCGCAGGAAGAACCCCAGAAACATTTTCCTGCATTAATTCAATTGCTCATTGAGAGTTGCATCGGCACTCCCCCGAACATCACCGTGTCGCGGACGCGACAATCTGAACGTAAGCGGCAAGCTGAGCCCGTCAGGCGGCGTAGTTCCAAGGCATAAGCGCGTCGATTTCGCTGCTTGGCCAGCCGTTAGCAAGCCAGGCGAGCGGATCGACGTTGTTCATCTTCGCTGTCTGCAGCAGTGCCGCGATGGTCGCCCAGGTTCGTCCACCGCCGTCACCCGATAGCCGATCGCTCATCCCCTCCGCCAGACGGGGTCTCCTTGCCGCTTACACTGCCGGTGGGGGCGAGATTTTTTCGATCGCCGTTACGACGATGCATCCGATAGCTCGTCCATCCATGCCGGTCCAGCAGGACTGGCGTTCGCGTGGATCGATCCCAGCGGCTTTACGCCGCTAAGGCGCGCGCGGTCCTGCGCAATACCGCGGACCAGTCCTGCGATAGGTGCCTGGACTAGGCTGCCGGCGAGTTCCCGGGTTCGGCCGTCCGACAGCTTACCGGACCCTCGGGAGATAATTGCACCGCCTGGACCGGATGGGTCTCAATAGCGCTGCTGCAAATTGACGCCCACCTCGAATCCGGGCGCCGACGCCGGCGGGTTCGCGCACGAAGGTGCGGGTGGCCGGAAGATGCTGATACTTCTGCATCGTGCATCGACGATCAGAGCCAGTGGACGCAACGCGATGATGTCGCAGATGTGCCTAGCGGTCACGGTGGCGCTTTTTGGCGTGCCGTGGATTCGCGCGAGTTCCGAGAGTATATCGGCCCCTCCACCGGGATCGCCTCCCTTGATGCGCTCGCGTCTGGTTCAACACCTTCCGGTGAACCTGCATGATCCAGCCGATTGACCTTGCCGCGCAATCAGATAGCTCATGATGTCGGAGACTACGCCACTCAGGATTCCAACCTCAGCCCAGACAGCACCTAGAAAGTCAATGCGATCCTTACTGTTGGATATGGTAGGGGGGGCAGCCTGCAGTTTGGGATAACCTGTTCGCGACGACTTGCTCGCAACCAAAACGCCACGGCAGCTCGAACAATGAGTGGCGGCCTGTGGATCCTTCTCTTGAGAGAAAAATCTGCGGAGACGATCATGGAAACGCGATTGGCGGACTGTAGAGCCAGTGATGCGTGTCATATACCGCTGAGCAATCTGGATGTAAGCGAAGCCAAGCGCTTTCAAGATGACAGCATATGGGGGTGTTTCGAGCGGTTGCGGATGGAGGATTCCGTTCACTACTGCCAAGATAGCCCTTATGGTCCCTATTGGTCCCTAACGAAATACCGAGACATCGGAGCGGTAGATACAAATCACAAAACGTTCTCGTCGGAGCAGGGTGTCACTATTGTCGACGTACCTGACAAGCACTGGACTCAGAGTTTCATCAAGATGGGTCCTCCTAAGCATGGCGAGCAGCGCAATACTGTCAGTCCGATAGTCGCACCGGAAAACCTGACGAAGCTCGAAAACTTGATCCGCCGTCGGCTCAGGACGATTCTGGACGGCTTGCCGCGTAACGATGACTTCAATTGGGTGGACATGGTCTCCATTGAGTTGACGACGCAAATGCTCGCCACGCTATTCGACTTTCCATTTGAGGATCGGCGCCTTTTGACCTATTGGTCGGACGTAGCTGTTACAACTCCGAAAATGGGCCATGCGATCGACAGTTGGGACAAGCGAAGCACGATCTTGTCCGAGTGCTTGGAGTATTTCACGCGACTTTGGAAGGAGCGCATTAATGCCGAGCCACGCGTCGATCTGATTTCCTTGATGGCGCACTCGCCCGCAACTCGCCACATGGAGCCGAGTGAGTTCCTCGGAAATCTGATTTTGCTGATCGTGGGGGGAAATGACACCACGCGCAATTCGATTACCGGGGGGCTCCTGTTCATGAACCAGAACCCTTCCGAGCTGCGAAAATTACGCGATAATCCCAATCTGGTGTCGAGCGCGGTGTCCGAGATCATTCGATATCAGACGCCCATCGCACATATGCGCCGCAACGCCGCTGCCGATATCATCATAGGTGGGAAACAAATCAGGAAGGGCGACAAGGTCGTCATGTGGTACATCTCTGGTAACCGCGATGAAGAGGTCATCGAGAACGCCAACAGCTTCATCATCGATCGCAAGAACGTGCGGCAGCATCTCTCGTTCGGATTCGGCATCCATCGCTGCGTTGGTCGACATCTTGCGGAGCTGCAGTTGAGAGTTCTCTGGGAAGAACTCTTGAATGCACGGCTGGAGGTCAAGGTTGTCGGCGAACCTGAGCGAATTGCGTCCAATTTTGTGCACGGTTATTCTGCTCTCCCTGTGCACATTGCAGCTTAGGCTGTGATGCTCTGGCTCGGGAGTCGCCATGCAGCACGGTTTCCGTTCCTCTTTGGCCCCTCTCGCCGCAGCAAAGTACCGAAAGCAGTTGAGCGGGAAGGAATACTGCATCTCGGGAGCTGGGCACGGCTGTCCGGTTGAGCAATCGCTTAGACTGAGGCTCATCTGTGGCTGATGTTGAGGGAAAGCAGGTATTGGATTGATCTGCGGTGCATGAGGTTGGCGCGGACGAGCCTGGCGAAGACGACCGGGCTTCGAACGGCTTTCTCAGCGGCCTGGGCCAGGCACAGCAGCAGAAAGGCGATCAGGGCGACGGCGATCTGGATGCGCACAGCATTCTTGGAGGTGCCGACGAGACGTGTGATCTTCAGGTCTGTTTGACCCAGCGAAAGATCGCGCGATGGCCCACCGCCGGCGTTTGAGCCCGGCAATGTCCTCGGCAGAGGCATCAGGGTCATTCGAGGCGCTGCGCCGAGGTGGGGAAGCCGCACTTCATGGCTCGAAAGAGACCCGTCACAATCTCGCGCAGCGCCGACGCCCCCGAAAGTTGACCGTGCAGCAACGCCACGAACTGTGACCTGGTCGGCAGCCGCGGCCTCGCGTCTGGCACGGTACGTGCCTCTTGTTCAGCCACGGCCTAAGAAGGACTCGGTTGTCGTGATGGATGGCGTCACGGCAGAACCTGACTGCAGCATGTAGATCAACACAGGGATGGTCAGAGAATGGGTGACGTGGCAATGTCGAGCTACAATATCGTCACACTGCCGGTTGCTCAGCTCAGACCGAGCGAAGAGATCGAACTTGAATGGGCTCAGATGCTGGCCCAGGTAATCGCCGAAGAGGGAAGGTGGACACAGCCGATCTTGGTTGAATGCAGTCAATCGGTGATTATGGATGGTCACCATCGCCATTTCTGCGCCACGACGCTAAATTTGTCACTTGTTCCATGCGTCCTGCTTTCTTATGACGATCCAAATTTTGGACGTAACCTATTGGCGCGATAGCACGCCTGTTGACGTGGAGCAGATCATCAAGGCCGGCCTCTCCGGCGATCTGATGAAATTCAAGACGACGCGACACCGCCTACACGTTCCACTGCCATCCTGCTCAGTTGATCTTAATGAGCTGAAGTGACGATCAGCGGGCCATTTAGCCCTGCCGGGCGCCGGGTCCAAGTTTAACGAGTGAGAGTTTGACTGCTTAACGGTCCATCCAGCTCGGATTTGGAAGGTCGTGTTGTGGATCTACCGTGCAATCACGCCCTTCTGCCTCGGCGCCCCACTGGCGTGCTTCGGCTTGGGTCGCAACTTAGTATCAGATTGGATATTCAAAGAATAGGAAAGTCGGTCAAAAGGAGCTTGCAGAATGCCGAATATCGTAAGGCCTTTCTTAGTCGTCGTGATCTTATACAGACGCCGCAACATTGGATAGCCATTTGGAATTGCGAATGCTTTCGCAACTTGTCGAGCTGCGGTCGACGCGTCGATGAGGTAAGAGATGTTCCGGATTCGAATCCCATGTCGGCCCAGCGCCTCAGTGACTGGCCGCGTCCCAAATTTATCAATGGTGGCATCGTCGACATCCGGCGACAGATAGGTGAAATCGTACGCGAGCGGCGGCTCGCCGGCGAAAAAGATCATCTTTCGCACGCAGAGCATCGCGTCACCAGGTGGGTTGAACATTTCCATTGCCGGATCAGATATCTTCTCCTTGGCAATAGATATCAGCCGTATGTTTGCCGTTTCCCAACATGCGATTCCGTCACTAAGATCAATCAGGGATCGTCTTTGTTCCTTAACAAAGGTACCCTTGCCGGCGATCGCAGTGACCGCTCCGATGGCCTGCAAGTCGCGCAAGGCCCGCTTAATTGTAATCGGACTGACGCCAAACTCCCTGCTCAGCGTCGCCGTCGACGGGATGGGGATGTTCGGCAGATATGTGCCATTCTTTATGCGATTCAGAGTCTCTTGGCGGACTGACTCATGAAGAGATCTCGAAGCACGCAGTTGCGGGGTGATCACGAACTTTCTCCGATTGCTTCCACTCCGCGTTTGATGCCGGAGCAAGAACTATGCGCGAAGGCGCTGATTTGGCCATCAATCGAATGAATGGTCATGTCAGCATTGTCGAGGAACGAGCGCGATCGATCTCATGTCGGCTGCGAGTTCCAAAGAGCCAGCCATCCAACTGAGCTGTGATTCCCGGATCGAGCAGGTGGCGCTGTGCCATCCACTCGTCATCGAAAATCGTGCTTAGATATTTCTCGCCGCCATCGGCAACCATTGTCACGACCGTGCCGGTCAGCTTGCCGGCCGCAATGAATTCCATCGCCTTGTAAATGGCGCCGCCGGTCGATCCGCCGACCAAAAGCCCCTTGCGTCGAGCGAAATAGCGCGCCGTTTCGAAGGCTTGTACGTCAGTAACTTGTACCCCCTCGTCGATGCACCCATAGTCCAATACCTTGCCGATGTCCTTGCCAGCCGGCGTTCCAGTGCCTGACTGATAGTAGGGATGCCCTGCCGTGCCGAACACTATGGAGCCGGCCGGCTCCACGCCGAGTGTGCGTATCGTCGGATTGTGCCGCTTGAGCCCTTGCGCAACGCCGGTTATAGATCCGCCTGTACCGACGCATGCTACGAACGCATCGATACCATCCGAAAGCTGAGCAACCAATTCTTCGACAAGACCGGCATAGCCCTTCGGATTTGCTGGATTGTCCCACTGATTCATGAACACAGCGCCGGGCAGTTGGGCTGCGAGATGTTCCGCTATCCGCTGCCGCTCCACGATCGCGACCTCGTCCTCGGCAAAATCTCCCTCTGCGTAGCGAATCTCCGCGCCCAGTGACCGCATTGTACGAATCTTGTCGGGAGCGGCATGATGGTCGACGATGGCAATGAACTGCAGGCCGAATTCTAACGCCGCGAGTGCGAGTCCTGTACCGGTATTTCCAGAAGACGATTCAATGATCGTGCCGCCTGGAGTGAGGCGACCGTCTTCAAGGGCGGCGACAACCATGCTTCGCGCCATACGGTCTTTCATCGAACCGCCAGGGTTGTTCTTTTCCAGCTTTAGCACCAAACGGGCATCCTGGTCGGGAACTTCGATCGACATTACGGGCGTCTGGCCTATCAACTGAGTTACCGTCGTGGGCAGCATCAAGCTTCTCCAACCGCTTTCCAACAAAGACTAAGACGCCGCGAAGGGCCTTCCGCGCCGCGATCAGGCTGACGCTGATATGGCTTCCGCAACGATCCCTCCGACACACCCGCACATTGACCGGATCAGTTGTTGTAGACGGGCTGATCATTGAGTTGCGAGATGGCGAAGGTCGAAGACCGGGTACGAGAAACGTTGTGGGGAGATAATTGCGACGAACAGATGCGAAGCCCTCGCGCACGCGCAACTGCAGCGCTCAAACGGCAGTAGTGATCGTCATCTCAGACCGACCTCATACTCAAGGATGTTCTGGGGCCCGATTGGTCCGGAGCAAAGCGCGCCTGTGTCACGAAAACCCCATTTCAGATAAGCCCCTCTAGCTGCGACGTTGCGCAGGTTCACGCTCAGCATGAGACGATTGATGCATGGTCGGTTTGTCGAGAGCCATTGAGCGGCTAGCCTCACTGCCGACCTGCCATAGCCGTTGCCCTGACGTTCGCGGCTAACTCGAAAGCTATGCAAGGTGACCGCGTCCGATGGCGCCCATTCGGGGAGCGCCTCTCTTTCACGCAGGACGAGGAAGCCAATAATCTCCCCGGTCACAACAATGGAGAACGGGTGCTCGAGTTCATGGCGCGAGCTATTCCGAAGCTCAGAGAATACGAAATCGAGGGCGCCCGCAAACTGCTCCTGCTCCCGGTCAAGCGTCAAATGAGCGACCAGCCGATAATCAGCACGAGACAACGATTCCAGGTTGGTGCCCTCGTCAGATGTCAAGTCATTGGATCGATCACCGCGCTTGCTGACAACAGAGTGTGATTGACGGCGCACGCGATGCTCCTCGGACGTGACCCGGACAAGAGTTGGCGCGATCAGAATGGACGTGCCCCTTAAGCTGGATCAACTACAAAGGTTGGTAGGTGGATCTCTGCGAGCTTACGTGTTGGGAGGTTCACCGCCTTCGATGCGGAATGTCGGATTTGAGACGCGCTGTCATATCCACGACGAGCGTCGCGGAGAAAATAGACTTTGAAACTGAGTTATCGGAGGTGGCACGAGCCTTGAAAAGGCGGACGGCATCCGGCACCGCCCACTGAAGGACTCCTAGCCATGACGCATAGAACCGTCGTATCGTCGTGCAAGAATGCGGATGCACTGACGCCATTGTGCGTCTGCTTACGCGCGAGACGACCCACGGGCTTACGCGGTGACCGGCCTGCCGATACGTGGTGTGCCGGACACTATTCGAGCCACCTGCCGCACGTGTTCTCCACCAAACGCGCGCGAGCTATGAGGCCGCGGCGTAACCGGCAGCAAAGGCTTCAATGAATAAGATGGCTGAAGCAAAGCCGTTCTTGGCTTCGCAGCACGAACCAATCGGCACGGCGGCTTACCAACACTTTGGCATGGAGCTCAGCGAAACCGCGAAACTAGCGCTACCGATTGTGTTGGCGCAGGTTGGCCAGATCACGATGATGACGACCGACCTTGTTTTTATTGGGCAACTCGGTGGCGAGGCGATTGCTGCAGCCGCGCTGGCTGGTAGGGTCTATCTCACCAGCTTCACCTTCAGCGCGGGCCTGCTAGCGGCAATTGTACCCCTCGCGGCACAGGCGTTCGGCGCCAATAATCGAGCCGTCGTACGGAGCACGGTACGCATGGGGCTTTGGGCGGCGCTACTGTCATCGTTCCCGATCATGGCGTGTGCACTGGGCGGAAAGCAAATACTTCTCGCTCTTGGCCAGGCGCCCGCCGCGGCGCGGCTCGCCCAACAATACTTGTTCGGACTGACCGGGGGCGTGGCGCCAGCGCTATGGTTTCTGGCCTTGCGCAGTTTCATGAGTGCAGTTGGTCGGCCAGAGCCGGTCTTATGGATCACACTGGCGGCTATTCCCTTAAATGCGCTGCTGGTTTATCTGCTGATCGACGGGAAGTTCGGTCTGCCCAGGCTGGAGTTGTTCGGGGTGGGCCTTGCCACCACCCTTGTGAACGTTGCGACATTCTTGGCAAGTGTATGCTTCGTACTGCTGCAACGTCCGCTCCGAGACTACCACGTGTTTACTCGTCTCTGGCGCTTCAATCGGCATTCAATGCGGCAGCTGATCCTGATCGGTATGCCAATCTCGCTCGCCTCCCTGATGAGCTACGGGCTATCCTTTGCTGCGTCTCTGTTAGCGGGGCTGATCAGCACGCGTGTGCTCGCCGCGCATCAGATTGCGTTTCACGTGGCGGCGATCTTGTTCATGGTTCCATTCGGCATCAGCATGGCGGCAGCGGTGCGCGTTGGCCAGGCCGTCGGGCGCAACGACAGTCCTGGAATGAAACGAGCTGGCCTGGCCGCGATGCTATTCGGTATGGTGATCACTGCGATACTGACGCTCGCGGTAATTGCCGCTCGTTTTGAGATCGCCGAGATGTTTTTGGGCGGATCCAGCCGCCATACCGACCCAACCATTTGGCTCGCTGCGGAGCTGCTTTTGGCGGGGGCGGCGTTTTTTATCACCGACGCTGTGCAGAGCATCGCGGCGGGCAGTCTAAGTGGACTGAAGGACACGCGAGTTCCGCTTCTATTCGCCGGCGTCGCTTATTGGCTGGTGGGCTTCTCGCTCAGCTACGTGCTCAGTTTGAGGATTGGCCTTGACGCCATTGGTATCTGGATTGGATTGTCGATCGGAAAGGCCCTATACGCAGCGCTCCTGGTTGTCCGCTTTCTGCTGCTGACGAGCAAATGAATATGCCCTCCTGAAAAGCGACATTCGTTACCACGCGGTGTTTTCGCGGGAAGATATCACAGAGCAGCGCCCTCCTGCATGACTTGATGAGAGCTGACGCGCTGGCTCTTAGAATGCTCGTTGCCGCGCGGGAGGAAGGTTCTTTCGCCTCGGACGAAGCGAAGCCCTTCACCGAACACGGAGGTCGGCAAGACCCTGTCGCTCGCCATGATCCGGTCTGGGGTGACCTTCTGCCGATGCATGCGCGAGTTCTTGCTCCTCCCGCCCAAGCTCGGCCCCCGCTTCCTTCTCGATAGCTGCGAGCTCATCGTTTCGCGGCCTTCGGCCCCTCTGCAACTCACCCCTGGGGTAGAATCCCGACACCGCGGGATTCTCATCATGTTCATCCAGTGCCGTGTGCGCGGTGCTACTGAAGGCGAGCGAGAAGGGCGCACGGAGGAGTTGGTTTTTTCCCCCTCTTCAGCCGGCGTTCTGCCTTGCCGTAACGAGAGCTGCGACGGCATCGGCCGTCGCAGCTGACAAGGTCCAACCGAGATGACCATGCCCGGTGTTGTAGAAGACGCGCGGATCCTGGCCTCGCATGACCCGCGGCAGCATATCGGGCATCATCGGCCGTAGACCTGCCCAGGGGACGGCTTGGCGCGTGCTCATGCCGGGGAAGTGCCTTCGGCACCATTGAACGAGTGGCTCGATTCGCGCCGTCCGAATGTCTTTGTTGTAACCATTGAATTCGGCCGTTCCCGCCACGCGAAAGCGGTTCGGCCCAAGCCGGCTGGTCACGATCTTGGCCCGGTCGTCGAGGAGACTCGTCCACGGTGCAGCGGCTTGGTCTGACTCTTCAGAAAGGTGGAGCGTGATCGAGTATCCTTTCACCGGATAAACATTGATGCGGTCGCCGAGACTGGCCGCGATCGGACGGGACATCACTCCTCCGCAGACAACGATCCGGTCGAAATCTTCTCGCAGCGTGCTGTCCTGCAGGGCTCCCTCCGTTGGCTTCCAATTCACGCCGATTGCGTCCCCGGTGCCACGCTCAACCGACTGGATCTCACTTGACCAGCGCATCGTCACACCCCGTCGCTCGCAGGCACGGGCCAGCCCGACGGTGAATTTGTGGATGTCACCGGTGAAGTCCGATGGCGTATAAAAGCCTCCGTAAAAATCACCCTTCAACGAAGGTTCGATCGCACGGATTTCCTCCGGCGTAACGGCTCGGCGCTCAAGGCCGCCCTTGGCAAGCAAAGCCGAGACCCTGCGAGCCGCCTCGAATTCCTCCTTACTGTGATAAAAATGAAGGATACCGCGTCTCTCGCAATCGAACGCGATGTCTTCCTCACGCGCCATGCGCATCAGATGGGCTCGCGCCTCGATCGCAAGACGCGCGGTTGTGAGCGTGTTCTCCTCGTACTTGGGGATCGAGGCAACGAACTCGGCCATCCAAGATAGCTTGTGCCAGGACGGCTTGGGATTGACGAGAAGCGGAGCTCCCGGCGTGAACATCCATTTGATGCCCTTCAGGACCGTGGCCCAGCTGTTCCAGACCTCGGCATTTGAAGCCGACAACTGCCCGCCGTTGGCGAAGGAGGTTTCCATCGCAGCGTAAGGCTGACGGTCAAAGACCGTCACCTGGCGGCCGCGCATGGCGAGATTGTAGGCGGTCGTGATGCCGGTGATTCCTGCGCCGATGATGGCGACACGTGAGGTATTGGAAGTGCTCATAGGTGCTCCGTCCCGCCTTATACGGGTGATTGGCACCCCTCATTGGCCTGAGAGCTTCATCGCCGCCCACTCATTTGGGCCGCGACTTTCACCATCGGCGCAGAACTGCCGTCCTGCCTTTCAGAGTTCAAGTACGAAAAAAGCGGTACTTTTGCCTGAGAGTTTCCGGGGTGGTTGCTCCGTCGGCGCCGTTCCTGTCCTGAAGCAGAAACGGTCTCTCCCGCTCATCCCAAAATTGCTAGCGATACACCAAGCCGTCAAGCTTGGCTTTCTTGGTCCACAGATGTGGCATCAGCCAAGTAGAACATCCGACATTCTCTCAATGTCGCGCCAAAGATCTTCAGCGCTCTCAAGGCCGATGCTAAGTCGGATATAGCTTACATCTTCGTGCGCGGGCATTGCGTGCCGCTCGCCTGCAACGACCATGGGCGCGACAATGCTTCGCGTGCCTCCCCAAGAAGCACCTATGGCGAACGTTCTCAACTGGTCTAGAGCGCGGTCGACCTTACCGGGATCCACGCCCTCCAGCAGGAGGCTGAAAACACCGGAGCAACCCGCGAAATCACGCCGCCATAAAGCGTGGCCGGAGAACGAAGGAAGACATGGATGCAAAACCTTAAAACCTGAAGCTTCCAACCGTTGTGCGAATTGCTCGCTCAACGCGCCGGCGTGCCTTATTCGAAGAGCCATCGTCTGGATGCCGCGCAATGCGTGCGAGCAATCATCGGGGGAAGTGCCCACCCCCAGAGCTCCCAAAGCGGCCCGAAACCGCGCGTATAGATCAAGGTCATCTAGAATGATCGCGCCGAGAAGGATGTCGGAGTGGCCGCCCGCGTATTTGGTGATAGCTTCGGCAACGATATCTACGCCCAGGCTCAGAGGTTTGCAGAGCAAACCGGTCGCCCACGTATTGTCGCATCCCAGAAGGGCACCAGAGTTTCTGCACCTGGCCGCGATGGCGGGGATATCGCAGATTTCCATTGTCGTTGAGCCCGGCGACTCGACCCAGACAAGCTTCGTTGCGCCGGGGCGAATCTTGGCTTCCAGGTCAGCAAGACGTGTCGGATCAAAGTACTCAACGTCTACTCCGAAGGAATGAAGAATGGTCCGCGCGAACAGCTTCACCGGGGGATAGACATTGTCAGTGATCAACACATGGTCGCCGCGCTTCAACAGCGCGAGCATGACGGTGGTTATCGCCGCTTGCCCCGAAGGCACGATGATCGAACGGGCGGCGGAATGAATTTCGGCTAGCTGGCTTTCCAGAGTTCGTGTCGTTGGAGTTCCAGCCAGTCCATAGGTATAGCCATCCGGCGACCGCGCCGCACGTGAGCGATAGGCAGCCGCGTTTGGGAAGACAATTGTTGATGCTCGATAAACAGGAACCGTGAGGCTGGCGAACCCCTCGAGCGAAGCGGCTGGTGGTACAACGCACAGCGTGTCGTTGTTGTTTGAGCTGGTGTTCATGGCGGCCTAAGGATTCTAGACTTCTGCTCTACTGCCGCGAGCGATCAAGATGTTTTGCGGCTGTGATAGATCGTCTGCCGAAGAGAGCCCGACGGCGATATGCGGACTGATGACGGGCGGCAATAGTGTGGGTCTGCTAGTGTCGTTTAGCGGTAATCACTTCCGCAAAGCTCTTTCGCCGTAACGCCGGTGGGCGTTGCATCTCGCTCGGGAAAGCCGTAGTTCATGATGGTTTTAGCGACAACGCCCTCTCGATTTTTCTCGGCGAGGCCTTGATCGATCAAGTCACGGAATTCTTTGTCTTCAGGCCGAAATGCGAAGGAGGAATAGTGGATCATCTCCTTGCCGTCCACGACTTCCCTGAACGGTTCTGCGCGCTCCAATCCCTTGACGTTAGGGTCCCTCAAGCTGCCGACAATCGCTCCTGAGGCATTGATGAGCATGTCGACCCGTCCGGCGAGGAGTGCTGCCAATCCAGTCGGATGGTCTGGGAACAACTGAATTCGCTCCTTAGGCACGCCCGCCGCCGACATGTATTCCAGCGATGCTGCGCCGCGCAAATTGCCGACCCGGATTTTCGGATTCTCGGCCATGTCCTGATAACCGTGAATGCTCAGCGGATTGCCAGCTTTCACCAGAATGGCGTTGCCGCGGGGCCCGCCGACCGGATTTGAGAAGGCAACCTGCTTGCATCGATTGGGCGTTACGTACATGCCGCCGGCAATGACGTCGATGCGCTTCGCCATCAAACTCGGAATCAGCGCGCCAAAATCCATGGCCTGGAACTCAATCGTTTTGAGCCCAAGCGATTTCGCAACCTCGCGTAAAATCTCCGGCTGTGTACCGGCGATTCCTCCGTCCTTGACGAAGCCATCTGGCCAAGCGTTATAGACACCAATCGTGAGTTTCCCTTCGGCGGCAACTTTTTCTTTCAAGGTCTGCGAAAGAGCCGGCGGGCTCAGGAGAGCCACGTAAAGCACAGAAGCCGTCAGAAATGCGACGTTGCGGGTCATGGTCGCGAGTTTCATGATAATTCCCCTCGGTTGAGCTGTGGTGCCGGCCTTTTTAGGCTGGTCTTTTTTGCGTTCTTCAAAGGATAGTTGCGCTATGATTTCTCGCGTCCTGACCTCTGTTTTCCTGGACGCCGCAGTGAGGCGACCGGGGCGGGGCTCCGTCAGAGCGTAAACAACTTACCCCAGCCTTTAACGCTTTCGTCGTAACCGGCAAGCCGAAGGGCTTGCCAGCAAAGGGCTTGATTGGACGTAATGATGTTCTTGCCGGTCTCCGCTTCAAGCGGCTCGATGACCGCTGCGGCGCGCATCTGGGTACAAGAGACGATGATGGTGTCGACCCCATCTTCCGCGGCCAGATCGCGTACCGAGCTCTTGATGCTTTCTGCCGAAATGAAAGGTGAATCGAACCGGACCACGCCGCCGTCTTTAGAGAATTCGGCCGCAGCAGGTACCGGGAAGCCCTCGGCTTCAATTGCGGAAATCATTTTTTCCGCAACATCTCGCGGATAGGGCGAGACATAACCGATGCGTTTTGCATTGAGACTCCGCAAAGCTCCCACAATTCCCGAAAACGGATCGACGACCTGAGCGTTGGGATGAACGGCTTGCACCCTGCGCTGCAGCTCTTGCGGGCCGATGATCATGGCTGCCGAGGTGCAGCCCAGGGCAACAACGTCCGACGTTCGCCTGGAGTTGATCTGCGCCAGCGCTTGGTCAAGTCCGGAGAATGCATCCTTCAGTAGGTCGACCGAAAGCGACGTTGCAGTATTGCCGGGCGTCGAGATTCGACTCTCATATAAGGCTACGCCGGGAAGGGTGAGCATGGCTCGCGCTTCATGTGACAGGGTCTGATCGTTATCCATCACGATCATGCCAATGTGCGCTTTTGCGCCGATGCCTCCATCGACTTCATAGGGTGCTTTTGACCATTTCCTGGCACCCGCGTCCTTGGTCCCAACCATTTGAGTCCTCTCGGGCAGCTTGATGCGGCCGCAGCTTACGGATTTCGCCCGCTGAAGGCGCGCTTCCAACCTACAGCTGCGTTCCTGGTTAGTCCGCGACCACCATAAATCTGATACACCGGGTATATCCGGTATGTCAATATCATGTTGACATAGTAGGTATATGAGGTATGTGAAGGTGCGTTGCGAGGATGCGGGCGGCGTCGGCACTTCCGAGCATCTCGCCGGAACGGCGACACCGTCCGTTCAGTGCTGCGAAGTCTGCCTCATGGAAATGCAATTGGGCGATGGAGAAAAACATGGCGATGCCTCCCCTATGGCCAGGTGAAGCGGAGATCGGAGAGCGCATTGAGCGCTTGCGCGCCAACATGGCAGACGCACGCATCGATGCCATGGTTCTGACGTCGCGCCAGAATTTCGAATATTACTCCGGGTTCAGGACGCTGTTCTGGACCTCGGACACCAGGCCGTTGTTGGCGATCGCGCGACGTGACCGCGCCGGGATCGCGATCGTCATCAACAGCTCGGAGGAGCGCAACGCGCAAGCGTGGCCGAACCGCCATGTTCAGCCGCTCTACTATCATGGCTATACAGACGTTGCCGTATCCGCGACAGGCGCGTTTCTGAGTGATCTACCAGCCGGCGCTGCCGTTGGATTTGACTATGGGCTCGACATGTTCGGGCGCGGGTCAATCGCACTGATCGACTACTTGAGGGCCGCGCCGCACAACTTCCGCCTTTCGGACCAGGCCGACTTGATCTGGCGGCAGCGGCTCATCAAGAGCCGGCACGAACTGGATACCAAGCGCGAGGTTTGCCGTATTGCAACGGAGAGCTTCTTCGCTGGCCTCGCCGATCTGCGCATCGGCATGAATGAATATGAATTCGGCCAGCTGCTCAAGCAGCGAATGATTGGATTGGGAGCCGATAGCGTCGACTGGCTTCCCGTCCGCTTCGATCCCGCAGGAAAGAGCTACGCGCAACCGAACTATGATTTCCGTCTTGCTCACGGCAATTTCATCTGGGTCGACATGGGCGCCCGCCGTGCTGATCAGATCAGTGATCTGGATCGGGTTGCCAAGGTCGGTAAAGCAACGCCTGAGCAGGAAGACCTCTATGGGTTCGTTAGAAGCGTGACGCTCCGATTGGCGGAAAAAATAAGGCCAGGCATGACAGGCGAAAAGGTCTATCACCTTTTTGAGGAGCTCTGGTCAGAACGCAACCTGTCTCGCCTCACAGCGGCGGGCCGTGTCGGCCACGGCTCAGGTATTGCCTTGACTGAGCCGCCATCACTGATGGCCGGATCGAGCGAGATCATTCTGGAAGACATGGTCTTACATCTCGAGCCCAAGCTTGAGATGGCCGGAGGGGTATACCAGACCGAAGAAGTCTTCCGAGTTACAACAACCGGTCCTGAATTTCTCAGCGACATCGCACCTGAGCGGTTACCCATCGTCGATCTGTGAAAGTACCCGGCCGGGCTCGGGAGCGGCATTCGTGCAGCAAAAGCAAACATCGTTGCCGATGGCCTTCTCAGACGTGAGACCGACGTAATTTGATTATCTACTAATCAGGGTACCTAATGAAGAGCCGCGTCTGGAGTAAGATCGATTTCTCGGCCATCGGAATGCAGGCCGACTATGCTCGCGTCCCCTATTCGTCGGACACATCCGCTTACGGCTGGATACCGGTTCCCATACTCTGTTTCAACGGCGGCAACAGACCAACGGCCCTCTTGACCGCAGGAACGCACGGCGACGAGTACGAGGGGCAAATTGCATTGCGTAACCTTGCCCGGGAATTGTCATCCTGTGCAAATCTGCGCGGTCGTGTCATCATCCTGCCTGCTCTAAATTGGCCCGCCGTCAGCGCCGGCCGCCGCAATTCGCCGCTGGATGAGGGTAACCTGAACCGTGCGTTTCCGGGCGATGCGGATAGTGGGCCAACCGCAATGATCGCCCATTATGTGACGTCAGAACTGTTTCCTTTGGCAGATCTGGTTATCGATCTTCATTCGGGAGGCCGCTCGCTCGACTATTTGCCAGTTGCGCTGGCAAGGCCCGGTCGAAATGACACTGAGGCCGCCGCGATCTTGCGACTTCTAAAATGCTTTGGTGCGCCGTATGGAGCGATCACGGATGGGGCAGGGGCAGGCGCCGGATCAACTCTCTACGCCGCCGCTGAGCAACACGGAATTCCAGCCCTCACAACGGAGTTGGGTCTTGGGGCCACTCTCTCAGAACGTGGTCTCGGGATCGCAGAGCGCGGTCTGAGGAGGGTTCTGCACGATTATGGAATCGTTCCAGCCGTGGGTGCGATCGAGGCAGGCTCTTCCGTGATCCTCAAGTATCAAAGCCCGCACAACTCCATCTACGCGCCTTGCGATGGCCTGTTCGAGCCGTTCGTCAAGCCCGGCGATGAGGTGAAGACGAACCAGCCGGCCGGCCGTGTCTATCCACTGAGTAGTGCCGTTGCCGAACCGGTCGAACTAAAATTCTCGGCCTCAGGTCTGGTTGCTTACCGCCGCTTTCCGACCTTAACTCACACCGGCGATGCTCTCTTCGGCCTAATGTCGGTGATGGGAGAGGCGGCTTGATAGTCCAGGACGACCGCGCCCGATTTCGAGACCACGCAGGACAATGAGGGACGTTGCAGTTGCGGTTTAAGGACCGTGCGGCGCCTCTTCGCTCCTGTCGTGTGCGAGGCGAAGCAAGCCGGTTCGCCTTCATCTCGAATGAGCCGAGATCGGGAACCTGCCCCATCTTCGGCCAATATGGCGCGGTTTGAGGCACGAAAGTTGACATGTGATGGCAAGCATACTAGGTATGCCATGGCTGGATCGCGAGACATGCCCGTTCGCGTCAGGGCGCCTGGATGTGCGATCGAGGTTATCAGGGCGAATGTCCCTTGGCGCCAATCGGAATACAGGGCCTTTCGGCCAGAGCGAGATTGAATCGAAATGTCGGTAGCACCCTCTCGTCTGCGCCCAACCTCGTCGCTCCACGTCACAGTGCGTGAGGAAATTCTCAAGCGCATTTCCAATGGGACATATCAGCCGGATGCTCCGATTCCCTCCACCGCGATGCTTGGGGAGGAATTCGGAGTCAGCCTCATTACGATCAAACGGGCTCTTCGCGATCTTCAAGCTGCCGGCATGATTGTCTCAGTTGCTGGAAAAGGTACCTACGTCAAAAAGCAGACCAGGATTCTGCGCAAGCTGGATATGACGGCGCCCTCTTTTGAGGGGACCACAATGCAATTACTTTCGGTTACCCGTGAGAAGATTGCAGATCCCGTTATGCTTACCTTCAGTCCTCCGAGGGAAGCAATGCTATGCGTCCGCAAGACCATATTTATCGATGATATGCCATTCTTATACGACTCGACATATCTGTCGGCAGACGTCGCCGATGAGATCGTCGATGAGTTTTCCGAGCGGTTGGTCACTGAAGCGCTGCGCCGTCACAATATCCTTGTGACAAATACAGATCTCATCATTGACGCCGCTCCGGCCACTGGCCAGGTCGAAGACGTATTTGGTATTCCGACTGGATACCCAATTCTTCGACGCTTTTACAAGTTCAGCACGGACACTGCGGACATCTCGATCTATGGTGTCCTCCAAGCTCCCTTCGACCGACTTTCGTGTTCTGTCAGCTTCCCGGCGCGCAATGGACGCGCCTCGCGTCCAGGCGCTTCTAGCGTCGGTTCTTCAAAGCATCGCGCCTGACAACCTCAGCATTCGACGAAAGCCGCAGACGTCCGGTATCCGACTGAGCCGCATCCCGAAACGAGCAGAGTGCCATTTTGACGGCAGCTGATCGGCGGTCGACTATAGAGCGGCGATTCCCGTGACCTTGTAAGCTGGTCTGGATCGAGATGTCTCAACAGCGAGGATCAAGCGGGTTAGTGCGTAGCCAGGCGCTTGCGCAGCATAGGCCTGTGAAAGCCCTTAGGGGACTCGGCAATAGCGCGTGTCGCGAAGGGGCGTGGCCCGAGCCGCGTCGATCTTGTCATCGCCCGCTACTGCTTCGGCGCTCAAGCTCGACAGCTCAATCTGCTCGAGGAGCGGGGTCATGCACTGCGACTGCCGGCCCTACAATTTGCGCCTGAGCCTCGCCATGACGGAGCTTGCGTTCTAACCAGTAGCTTGAGGTTCAGTGCAGCATCTGACCGAGGAATTGCTGCGCCCGGGGATGTTCGGGGTTCTTGAAGAACTTGGAGGGCGCGGCTTGCTCGATGATTCTGCCTGAGTCCATAAAGATAATCCGGTCGGCAACCTCACGCGCGAACCCCATTTCGTGGGTCACACAAATCATTGTCATACCGTCCCTCGCGAGCTCGGTCATAACATCAAGGACCTCTTTGATCATCTCTGGATCCAGCGCCGATGTAGGCTCATCAAACAGCATAAGCTTTGGCTTCATGCACAATGCTCGCGCGATGGCGACACGCTGCTGCTGGCCGCCCGAGAGCTGCGTCGGGAACTTATGAGCCTGCTCAGGAATGCGGACTTTCTTGAGGTTCTCCATCGCAATTTCCTCGGCCTGGTCTCTGGCCAGCTTTCGTGCCCGAACGAGCGCCAGTGTGCAGTTATCCAACACCGTCAGGTGTGGAAACAGGTTGAATTGCTGAAACACCATCCCAACATCGCGCCGCAGCTCGGCCAAGCCCTTCATTCCCTTGTACAGCTCTACACCGTTCACGATAAGGCGGCCCTTTTCGTGTGTCTCTAATTGGTTGATGCATCGGACGAGTGTCGACTTCCCGGACCCGGATGGGCCGCAAACGACGATCCGCTCTCCAACCGCAACGGACAAATCCACATTGTGAAGAACCTGGAACGATCCATACCACTTGCAAAGCTGCTCCATCGTTACGGCAGCATTGCCCGAACAGGAGTTCGTTTGAAGAGCCATCTGTTTCTCCAAGACTTTAGTGAGAGGGAGCTGTCAGTCCGAGCCGGCGCTCGAGCTGAGTAATGCCGGCCACCGCAACCAGGGACATCGCTAGGAAAAGGACACCAACGTCGAACATGGGTTCGGCGTAGCGATATGTATCGGATGCAACGTCCAGCGCGCTTCCGAGCAATTCCGGCACGGAAATGACAGCCAGCAACGGTGTCGATTTCAAGATCGAAATCGAATAGGCGCCGAGCGGCGCAGCGACGTTCCGCAGCATTTGTGGAAGAATAACGAACCTGATCATGTCAGCCCAGCTGAGCCCAAGGCTCTGAGCCGCTTCGCTTTGCCCGGCAGGGACGGCATCGATTCCTGCCTTGAATACTTCGGACATGTACCCAGAGTAATAGAAGCTTAGTCCGAACGAACCGACGAGGAGAGCCGGGAGCGTCACACCGTAATAGGGGAGCACAAAGAAAAGAAAATATATCTGCACAAGCGCAGGCGTCGATCGAATCGCGTCAATGACGAATTGGACCACCGGCCGGACAGTGGCGTGAGATCGTCGAAGCAATTCCCAGAACAGCCCAAGAGCAGCTGCTCCAATGAAGCTGATGATCGCGATCATCACCGTATTGCCGATCCCTTCAAGCACCCGGGGAACGATCTCGATTGCGAAAGAAAAATTGAAATTCATTAGCGGGCCTTTCGAGTGGCAAATCGCCGTTCGACGTGGCGACCGAAGATAGTGACCGGGTAGCAAAGGATCAGGTACGAAAGAGCCAAAGCTGAGTAGATACCGACGGGATTATACCCAAGCTCGGAAATCTGCTTCGCGCGGAATGTCATGTCGGTCAGCGCAATAAGGGAGACCAGAGTGGTGCCCTTGATGAGCTGGATGGCCTGATTGATGAAGGTCGGAAACATCGCGGTAATCGCCTGAGGCAGTTCGATCAAGCGAAGTACGTCGAAGCGACTTAGTCCAAGGGCCAGACCGGCTTCTCGCTGGCCCTTATTGAGCGACTGGAGCGCGGCGCGTACCGACTGGCTACCATATCCGCCAATGTTGAACCCGAGCACCATGGCTCCGACAGTGATACCCGAAAGAAAGATACCGAAAGCAGGCAGCGTGTAGTAAAAGGCGTAGAGAAGGACGATGACGGATGAGCTTCGCCAAAACTCAATTACGGCGGTGACAATCCAGCGTAATGGTCCGGTCGCAAAATGCTGCAGAACGCCCGCAATCACCGCGAATGGTATGGCAAATAAGAGCCCGAGGGTGGCCACAGCCGCGGTTATGCCAAAGCCCTCGTAGATTGATCGAAGTATTGCGAAAAAGCTCACCAGTCCCGCTCCCGTTCACGTGTCTGTCGATCTCGGACACTTATGTTCGTTGCGTAGCCCATGTGCTTGAAGCGAGCGCTGTCTTTAGTCGCGCTCAGCAACTCACAATGTGAGAGCCGAGTGCTGGTGCGCCTCGCCGGCGGTTGCAGGCTCTCCCGCCTAAAGGTCAGTCGTCGAGCATATCCGAGCTATGCCAATCGATGAGCTGCAGCACGGATATTTGGTAGAGAATTTGCCGGTCGCACCAAGGCCCGGCTGGCGAGCCGATGGGATGAACGGAGCTATCTCTACCGATAATTGTCACCGCATAGGTCCTTAGCCGTGAGTCCAGCAGGGACCAACTCCGTGTCGGTGAAGTCGTACTTGGCCATGATCTGCTTAATCGTTCCCGTAGACTTCAGGGTTGCAAAACTTTCATTGTATCGGTCGCGCAGCTCTTTATCTTCCGGCCTGAACACCATGGCGGTGTAAAAGGCTGACTCGCGGCCGTTTTCAACGACGCCTTTGAATGGAAGAGCACGCTCGACCTTACCTTGGACGGCGGGGTCCTTGAGCGCGTTGATCGCAGTGGGAACAGACCAAGCGATGGCGTCAATCCGACCGGCGAATAGCGCCGCAATGATCGATTTGCCGCCGTCAAATTGAAGGATCCTTTCTCTTGGGATGCCTGCCTTGAAGGCGTTTTCAACGTTGGTGGTCCCGCGGGCGCCTCCAATGCGCAGGTCAGGGTTATTGGCAATATCGGTGTAGCTGTGAAGGTTTTTCGGATTGCCCGGAAGAACGACAAGCGCATCGCCAATAGCGAGATCGGGTTCGGTGAATATGACCTGCTGGCATCGTACGGGCGTGATCGCCATGCCAGTTGCGACGATGTCAATACGCCTGGACACGAGACTGGGGATCAACGCAGGAAATTCGACAATTGCGAATTCAATGTTGCTGATTCCAAGTGACCCAAGAACGGCTCTGAGCAAGTCAGGGTGGATTCCGGATATGGAGCCGTCTTCGTTCTTATATCCCCATGGCGCGACGTTATAGATGCCGACGGTGATAGTAGCGTTGTTCCGAACGCGATCGGCGAGTGCCTCGGCCGCGCTCTGGTGGTGAACCGCTGCCGCAAGCGCGAGAGATAGCGCATCTGCCAATACAGCCCTTCTCCCGGTCCTATAATTTTCCATCCCTGGTCTCTCAGCTCACAGGCTGGTCCATTAGGTATACTAGGTATGACCCATTGTCAAACGACAAGGAAAGTGGCGGGTAATACGGCGGGGCTGGCAGCGGGTTGCCCGGACACAGCTACGAACGGCCAGTCTTCCGAATGCTGTCCACCTGCGTCATCCCGGTGGGTGCTCCCGAGATCCTCAAAAACACCGCCATAGCCAACTTCCGCCAGAAGACGGATGCGTGCAGTTCTCGTCGCTCGCTTCTTTCGGCGCCTTGGGAATAGACGGTCCGCGGACGGGCCGGCACGAACAAAGTCGCAATCGAAGTTTGCTCAACTCCGTCCGATGAAGGGCATGCCCTGTTCTAAACAGAAGGATGCTTCAACATTAACGAGTGCACCCTCAGGAGCCGCCACGAGCTCGCGGGCGAAAGGGGGCGCTCAAGTGCAACTGCATCGGCAAGAATTCGAGGCAACTCGACGGCTTTGGGCTGGCGTATGTCGAGTTGTGGAAGGCACCCGGATCTGAGATACACGGCCCGGCAGTGGCGGCAGGACGCATTTGGACAAGTCGATACGTGGCTGCGCGCCATGGGCTTTGCGTAGCTGAGGCGCAAAGCTTCGAGCAGGCGGGCGGCAGGCCCGATGTTCTTGGCGGTTTCGGATCAACATTCGACATCTGCGCCATAGGCACTCGCGCAACCTTCGTGAGATCTATGCCGGCATACCGCGATGCTGCCGATGCGCTTGCTTTGAGGTGCGCTCGGTGCGTCTAAAGAGCCGTAAAGCGAAGCTTTGGCTGTTCCGGTGGGTCTGCGATGAGGCTTGAACCCGCTGATCCGAGCACAGACATGGTCGTTCTCGCTGGTCGAGCGCCGACAGGCGCGTCGGCTTCACTCGGACCAGCCGTTAGGGTCAGCGAATACGATTCCGATGGCCGGCTCAGATTGTTATGTTGATGCGGCCTGCTGGACTCCTGCGCAACGGAGGCGAAAACGACGCAAAGGCTACGTCATCCGCTTATGTTCGCAGGTTTGACGCCCGCAGACGACGATAGTTTCGGCCTTGAGACGCGCCGACATAGCGTCGCGGGTTGTTGGCGCACCAGCGGAACGCGTCACGATACGATCCGTCGCGAGAAGGGATCTATTGGAAAGAGCAGAGCTTGTGGCGGTTCCCAATCTCATCGTTTTGGATCGTCCGCTGGCCCGCCCTTTGCTTGTGCCGAAATCTGCGGCTCAGGCCAGTCGAGTGCGGTCCATGGCTAGGACTTAGTGGCTCGGTTCGTACATCAGACCTCGGGAGACAATGATGCCCTGAGCTGCAGCTGTTGTCTCCCAGGCGCGACGCGCCGTCACGGTAAGTCTCTCAGAAGGAAAATTGCGCCAGCCACGCTTCGCCGAGTTCTGCAAAGGCAAATAGATCGCCAAGCGAATGAGGAAAAATAATCAACTACTAGAAGTGATAGCAGTTTACGCACGTATAAATTGCAACGCTCCAAAATTGGCGCTATAGGCAAATCGCTACCCTTCTGGAGCGACATGGAGTTGGCAATGTCTCACGCAAATTGGAAATGGACGCATTGGATGCTATCGGCCTGCCTGTGGCTGCTATTGGCAGCGACGGCAGATGCCCAAACCTTCTGGACCTGGACGAACCAATACGGCTCAACCCTGACGGTCAACAGCTACAATCAGAGCACCGGCGCAATTTCCGGGACCTATACGAACAAGGCGGCGAACAGCTGCGACCAAGGCGCGCCTCAGACGATGACAGGGTGGCTTGCACAGACCAGTAGCGGCACAGCCATCAGCTTCGCGGTCAACTTCGCAGGCTGTGGCTCGACGACCGTGTGGACCGGACAGCTCAACAATGCCTCGGGCTTTCAGGGGCTTTGGCTACTTTCGCTCGCCGAGCCTGTGGCATGGAATGGCGTCAGCGCCGGCGCGGACACTTTCACTTTCGCAAGCGGCGATAAGTCGAAACTGGCAGCCGCAGGGGGCGAAGCGTTGAGGGGCGAGGCAGTCGAAAAGCTCTCGAACACGAAGAATCGCAAATAACTTAAGATCAGTCGCGTGACGATCCGAATAGGGTCGTCACGTGGGCTGTTCCTCCGCGGAGTTACTGGCCAAGATCATTGCGAGGGCAGGCAGCGATTCGTCAGAGAGAATTTCGTCCCCTCTTGCGCAGACGTATATCCTGAAATTTTATACGGGGTGCCTCGCAGAGTGTCAGGGCGCCTTTCCTCGCCACACGTTTCATCGTCCTCACGCGTGCTCTTGCCCTCAATATTGGGTGGTTGCCGAAACTGGCCGCGTACCGACACCGGTTGTGCTATTCAAGAGCCGTTCAGTCGGCTCAACTCTACCGACCTCGCCTCGAAGAGGTTGGCGTCGACGGAATGACTGTCGAACGGTACCGGTGCGGTCGGGCGCCGCTGCGCTGGGCCACGCAGCTGGTTTCAGAACGGCGAGCTCTGGCTCGCCAGCAACACCATGATCGTGCGCGAGCGCGGCGGCCGGCCCGAGTGGGTGCCAACCCGCTTCATTCCCGCCGTATAAACCTCGAAGCGATCTTCGAGAAGACCCATGCGGCGGTCGCGTTCGCCGTCCAGCACCTGAGCCTGAAGTTTCCGCGCAAGGTGGAGATGGGGCTTGTCGGAACGACGGACGTCGCACTCGCAGTCGATCAGGAGCGAATGCTTCCGATCCGGAAGGAGAAGATCGTCATGCGTCAGGACCTCGCTGACGAAGCGGGCCTCGAAAGCGCGCTGCTCGCGTTCTTCGAGCAGGTGCACGACGCCGCCGGCTTCGCGGGGCCGGCCGTGATGTTCGGCTTCCCACCAGACAAGCCAAGCGCCTGAACGTCGCTAGGCGAACGGCAAGCTTCCAAGGCCCGGCGAGATATTCCCATACCTGCAATCCCGTCACGGCCCCGCCGTACGGTTCGAGCTCGCCTCCCGAACTTCGCTGCAGTTGCTTCAGAGCGCGCTTTCTCCACCGCGCCGTGAGCGGCCTTTGGTAGACGGCTGACCGATTTCAAGAGGAGCAGGCTTGAGACCAATTAAAAAATCTATCGGACTGTCAGGATTGATCCCCGTCTGCCCGCGCCCAATGTTTTTGGAACGTTGTAGGTCAAGCGGTCGAGGAGGCGAACGTGGTCACTGAGATTAAGGCCGACTGTTGAGTTCGGTCGGACCGGGGCCGTCGGCTCAAGAGCCGATGCATGGTCTTTCGGCGGCGCCCGGTCATACCGCTCCGCTGAGTATTAGATTTCGACCCAACTCTGGATCCTTCTGATGACCACATCCGCGCTCAACGTCGCCGAAGCTTCACTGGTGCTCGAGCAGCCGGCCCCAAGGCGCCGCCTTCGGGCTGCGACCACCGTCGCCGCTCTCTTTGGCCTGCTGGCGGTCACGGCAATCCCCCTGAGCGAAGGTTTCTCGGTCGGCGGTCGCGCGGCTGTGGGGCAAAAGCTTTCGACCGTGGGCGCTCGGGTCGAGGATTTCGTACCTGAGGATCGCGGCAAGCTCTCCAAGCCCATTATCGGCGGTTTGATCGCGGGCGCCGCGTCGACCGTCGGCAAGCGAGTGGCAGGCGCCTTGGTCGACGCGTCCTGGCCGGTGGCGCAGGCTTGGTTCGATCGAAAAACCCATAAGACCGACCAGATGATTTGGGCCGGACCGCTTCACATCGTCAACGGTAAGCCCGATGGCCGTGACGACACGGTGACGACGTTGAAGTTCGACGGAGACGGAAATCTGGCTCTCGCATACAGGCTAGCCCGGTTTTCCGCGATAATGGGCTTCGACGTCGGCAAGTTCAAGATGTCGGCGACCGCCACGATGGTGGACGGCGACTGCTCTTGCACCTACCGCTCGTACGGGCCGGAGGTCGAAGTCTGGACCACCGGTGTCGTCCAGCAGACGTGGCGTTCCGAGAAAAACCACCGAATCTACTCCGTCGTCGCCGCAATGGACTCGAACGGACAACTGGCATCGGGCCAGGTCACAGCGAGCTTCGGCGGCGTTACGATGACCCGTCCTGCCGTCTTCGGCTCGTCCCATGACAAGTTGAATGCGGACAAGCGACTCGACAACTATTGAAGTGGCGCTGTCGTGTTCGAGCAGCCTCGGTCGCTCCGGCGGACGGGGAAGGTGCAGACCTTGCCGTCAGGGGCGCGGTTGGCAAGCGTCTGACGTATCGTCTAGCTGAGAGGGACTTCAGTCGCTGGATAGGCGGCTGCTATCGTTAGAATTTTCGGTCCTGAGGTCGGAACCGCTAGGTCAACTTTATGTTGACAATGTACATAGGGTGTGTATAAGTACACACCATGAAAAGCCGGGAAATTATCTCGGCCCTTCAAGGGGATGGATGGTTTGAGGTGGCCCGGAAAGGCAGCCATGTGCAATTCAAACATCCATCCAAAAAGGGCCGCGTAACTGTTCCGCACCCCGAACGGGATGTCCCGATCGGGACACTTAAGAGTATCGAAAAGCAGTCAGGTCTCAAACTGAGGTAAGAGCCATGCGTAACTATATTGGTCTTATCCATAAGGATGCCGACAGCGATTTCGGCGTCGCATTTCCAGACTTCCCCGGAGTGATCACTGCTGGCAAAAGCCTTGATGACGCTCGTGCTATGGCAGAGGAAGCCCTCACCCTTCATATCGAGGGTCTTGCTGAAGATGGAGAAGCCATTCCGGAGCCCTCTGCTCTAGAGGACGTTATGGCCGATGCTGATAACCGGACGGGGGTAGCTATTTTGGTGTCGGTCAAAACCGAACAGCCAAAGGCTATACGCGTGAATGTCACTCTTCCTGAGGACGTTCTGGATCAAATCGACAAGTACGCTGAAGCGCACGGCTTCACTAGATCGGGCCTTCTAACTCAAGCGGCGAAGAGGCTCATAGCAGAAGCCGCCTAATATCAAGGATCCGAACTCGTTCGGGGCCTTTCTTTGTGTGCGCCAGGCATGGCGCGGAGCGCCGTGACTGGCGCGATTTGGCCGGAGTGGTGTCTGGCCGATGACTTGGAGGTGAGAGTCCTCTACGGACCCTGGTGATGGGAACCGTTAGCCGAACAGCAAGGGCGTCGTCGTGAGGCGGGGTCTGAAGGAAGCTGTAAGCAAAGTGCCGGCCTGACGAACAGCCAGCGCATAAGAGGCGTCCGCATCCGGGCGAGGGAGCACAAATTCCCGAAGCCCGATGTCACCCGGAGGGTGCGGCCGTAGATGCGACAGGTATATGGCACGAAGGTCACGCGACTAACCCTGGGAGGTCTGTCGTCCTGCCCCTGGCAACGGGTGTGCTACCGGCGTCGCAAGACGTCGGGACGGGGCGGCAGAAGTCAGCAGAGGCTGTAGTAGCCGGCAGCACCAAGCCGGCGAAGGGCCGAACGTCGAGTACCGGAGGAGGCCGGTCTGTCGATGGTGATAGCAGATGCAGACGATGATGCTGAGATGCGTCATGCCCGCTCCGAGGGCAGCGGCCGGAAGCCGCCAGAGCAGGAGACGGGTGCATCAAACACCACGGCAAGACCGCAACCTTCCTTCCGGAGATGGAAGTGCGGCTGATGGAGAAGATCGTCAGCCGAGATAACATGATGGCGGCCTACCATCGGGTCATGGCGAACAAGGGCGCCGCGGGCATCGATCGGATGACCGTGGAGCAGTTGCAGCCGTATCTGAAGGAGCATTGGCCGCGCATCAGGGAAGAACTGCTGGAAGGCCGCTACTGGCCGCAGCCGGTGCGCGGGGTGGAAATCCCCAAGCCCGGCGGAGGGATGCGCCAACTGGGCATCCCGACGGTGATGGACCGGCTGATCCAGCAGGCGATGCATCAGGTGCTGATGCCGCTGTTCGATCTAGGCTTCTCCAAGGCTTCGTACGGCTTCCGTCCGGGGCGCAGCGCGCACGATGCGGTACTTGCCGCGCGGGCGCACGTGGCCGAGGGTCGGCGCTTCGTCGTCGACCTCGATCTGGAGAAGTTCTTGGATGTTGCGTCATACTACACCTTCAGTTTTTTTGAGAGGGTCGAAGAGGTCCGGAGCAACTGCAGGTACTTGAATTCGTATGCCTTTTGCCCGTCCGCGATAGACGTGAACGGCCTTAAGCTCGCCGCGCTTTACACGTCGCAAGATGGTTTGCCGCGAGACGCCGAGTAGATTCATGGCCTTGAACATCTTCACGTAACCTTCGGGCGCGCTCTCCACAAAGCGCGACCGCAACTCGTCATTGATACGGATGCGCCACGGCGCGCCAGGTGTGATCTGCTCTCCGGCAATGAAGCCATCGTTGAGGCAGCGATGCAAAGTAGAGGGTGCGATCCCGAGAGCGCGTGCTGCTTTCTCGATCGTCATGCACTCGCCGTCCTGCACTTGCTGTCTCGGCTGGAAGCACGGGATCTCCCAGTGCGTCCGCAGGCTCGACACACGATTTGCCGTAAACGACAGTCCTGTGGCCGTTGTACGGCCTTGGCGATTGAGGATGCCGGCGATCTTGGTGTCGGGATAATGTGCAGCCAGTCGCCGCAGCAGATCGATCGTATCGTCGGCGGTGCGGATCGGCGATGGATGCGAGTGCGGCAATGGGACATTAACTTCACTGAAGAGACCGCCGCGCCAACGCAGCGTCAGGTGAGCGTTGTATTTATCGCGCTCGACTCTCAAGGTGACATCGTCGAGCAGCGTGCGGAGCAACTCCTTGCGATCGCGATCGCTCGTCGTGGGAGCGAACCAGATGCGCTTGAGGTCTTTACCGAGTGCAAGGATCGCGTCGCGTTCTTCGTGCGTAAGCGAGCGCGGTCGGGCATGTTCGCGGTCCGAGAGTTCGGATTCGGCAGTCTTCAGTTCCAGCAGAGCGCTTTCCCATTCTGCTTCGAGTCCACGCGCGACGAGTCTATTCTCCGGGTCCACGGCGCGATAGCGTCGCTCGGCGCGCTGCGCGTTGTAGCGCGCACGCTCGACGTCGCGACGGAACTGCGCGAGAGTCGTCTCGTGATCGGCGTCGAATTGCTCGATCGCCTGGAGCGAGGCTTCCAGGCCTGCGGGCGCGAGAGCCGCAAGGAACGCTTCGGCGACAGCCGCATCGATCTGCACACCGCCGATGTTGAGGCAGTACTCGCCCCGGCCGTTGACGATGTTCTTGCCGGCGCAGTGATATCCGGGCGCCGAGAACCGGCCGCTGTAGTGTACGGCCAGGCGCCGACCGCAGTGTCCGCATACGGCGAGGCCTTGCAGGAGTGCTGCGCCTTCTCTCACGGCACCCCCGCTCTGGTGCGGTCGAGGACGGATGTTCTGCGCCAGGCGCTTCTGGTTCGCCTCGAAGGTATTCCAATCGATGTATCCGGCATGATGGTCACGAATGAACACCGGCCACTGCTCGCGGTCGCGTTGTCTGATGCGCTTTCGGATTCGACCGCCCGCATCGAGATAGCATGTCTGCTGGGTGCGGCCATACACATAAACGCCGGCATAGAACGGGTTGGTGAGGACCTGGTGGATCTTTGTGTAAGTGGGGGCGACCCAGCGGAGATCGACAAGGCTGTTGGAGTGCAGCGGAAAGCGCAGGCCTTGCGAGCGGAACCACAGCCACACGCGTCGTGCCGAGCCGAATTCGGCAAAGCGGTCGAAGACAGCATGGATCGCGGCTTGCACCGACTCGTCAGGATGCAACAGCACCTCCCCGTCGGCGTCGCCCCGTACCAGACCCACCGGCAGCCCGCGGTGCAGTTCTCCGCGTGCGGCCTTGTTGCGGATGCCACCGAACAGCCGCGCACGCAGCACATGCAGCTCTGCCTCTGACATCGTACCTTTGAGCCCGAGCACCAGGCGGTCATTGAACAAGCCCGGATGATAAATCCCATCTCCATCACCGATGAGCGTGTGGGTCAGGCCACATAGATCGAGCAGACGGTACCAATCAGCATTATTGCGCGCTAGTCGCGAGACTTCCAAGCCGAGCACGATGCCCACCTGGCCGAGGCCGACCTCCGCGGTCATCCGCGCGAAGCCGGTGCGCTCGGAAAGGCCGGAACCGGAAATACCGAGGTCCTCATCGATGACCTTCACCTGATCGCGTCGCCAACCAAGCCGCGCGGCGCGTTCGGCTAACTCGTACTGACGGGCAGTGGACTCGCGATTATGCTCGACCTGCGTCGTACTGGACTGACGCACGTAGACGATTGCGCATCGGCGTAGGTGCTCAGCGGTGATCTTGCTCAGTTCGTTCATCGTTGTGATCTCCGGCAGTGGCGATTGCTCGGGCGATTAGTCGGGCGAGTCGCAGCACGAGATGTGCGCGCTGCTCTTTATCGAGGGCCTCCCATACGGGTACGGCCCCGCGCTGAGGTGGTGGGTCGAGAAAGCTTAGCTGCTGCATAGCTGTCCTCCGATTCCGGTGGCAGGACAGTATGCGCGGCATCCAATTGCCGCAGCAAAGCGTCGACGATCGTCCGGGCGTGCAGCAGCTCGGCGTGGGAAGCCAGGAATGCCGCTCGAGCGCATTGCGGGCTTGCACGCGGTAAATGTTGTGCGATAGGCAGATCTGTCCACGCGGCCGGTACAAGGGCACGGGTACCATCGGGCAGTACAAGCGTCAGATGAAGTTCGCCGCGTCGATGACACCAGCCAAGCACATTAAGCGCAGATCCCTCAAAGGGATGGCGCGACCGAACGATGGTTACCTGATCGGGATAGTCGTCGAGATGATGAGCGCGGTGGTGGGCAGTCTGTCGAGTAGTCTTTCGACCGGGTGAACCATGACGTGCTGATGGCACGGGTGGCGCGCCGGGTTGCGGACCCACGGGTGTTGCGGCTGATCCGCCGCTACCTGCAGGCTGGATTGATGACGGGTGGGATTACGACGGCACGGAACGAGGGCACGCCGCAAGGCGGTCCTCTGTCACCGCTGCTGTCGAACATCCTGCTCGACGATCTGGACAAGGAGCTCGAGCGACGAGGCCACGCCTTCTGCCGCTATGCCGACGACTGCAACATCTATGTGCGGACGCGGCGGGCCGGCGAGCGGGTGATGGCGTCGATCACGCGATTCCTGATCGAGCGGCTGCGGCTCAAGGTCAACGCAGAGAAGAGCGCGGTTGACCATCCCTGGGTACGGACCTTCCTCGGTTACACCATGACCGCCCACAAACAACCGCGCCTGCGGGTCGCGGCCAAGAGTGTGCAGCGGTTGCGGAGCAAGCTGAGGATGGCGTTGCGCCAAGGGCGTGGACGAACCCTGGCATCGACCGTCAGAACTTTAACCCCCATCCTGCGCGGCTGGCTGCAATACTTCCGGCTGGCGGAGGCCAAAGGGGTGTTCGAGGAACTCGACGGCTGGATGCGGCGCAAATTGCGCTGCGTCCTTTGGCGCCAGTGGAAGCGGCCACGGACACGCCTCAAGCGCCTGATGCAACGCGGGCTCGATCCGGAGCGGGCATGGCGGTCGGCCTCCAACGGCCACGGCCCCTGGTGGAATGCCGGGGCCAGCCACATGAACGATGCCTATCGCGCCGCCTTCTTCGCGCAACTCGGTCTGCCGTCCCTCGTCAGACTGCACCGCCACCTCAATCGTGCCTGACGAACCGCCGTATACGGGACCGTACGTACGGTGGTGTGGGAGGAGGAAGCCGCAAGGCTTCCTCCTACCCGATCCTCTTGGGCGCGTTCCGCAATTTCGGCTTTTCCGTCAGCGGCGGTCGCCAGAACGACAGCCGAGTTTGGCGTGTTCATGTCATCAAGCGTCGCCTTGATTGCCTAGCCGCCGAGTGCTGCAGCCAGGCTTTCCGCCGCCTTGAAGGAACCAAAATAGCCGAGGTCGCGGCTGGTAAGCGGCTGGTCCGCTGGTCCTGTTTACAGGGCGGGATCCTTGTTGCAGTAAGCCCACAGGTTCGGTCCAATCATCGCGATCGTCGTTGAGGACGAGGCCGCGAGCGCCAGCGCTGAACTAGGTGCCGTCGCTGCGACAGACGCGCTCGCGCTAGTTCGGGTCGTAATTCGCGCCATAGGGGGCGGTCACCATCAGATGCGGCGTCACGCCCGCGAGCGCGCGGCCAACGTGTCTCCGCCATATCGTTGGAATTGTACCACAGCGTGGATTTTAAAGTCAGGAAGTCAGGACGCCGCCAACTTTGAAAATGATCGCATTGACAAATCGGGATCTTGTGTCGTGAAACAGATATTGTCCGACGCAGAAAAATATGGCTCAACATAGCCCTCTCACAAACTGGTCGAGGGGGCGCGTCGGGCTTTGTTACTTTGCTTGAGGTACGTGTTCACCTAGTTGTGTGAGTATCTTTTCGAGATCGCCCATCTTATTATCTTCAAAGATAGGCCCGTCCGACGCAAGCAGCCTTTGCGCTTGTGAGCAATGGGTACAACACGACCTAAAGAATTCACCGGTTAAGTGAGAGAGAGATACCTCCAAGCGTTTTGAGATTGTCGAATTCATAGCCGACGCGGATAGTCGGTTCGGGTCGAACCAGTCAGATGCGACGAGAAATCCCCAACCTCGCAAGAATGAGGGAATCAACGCGCTGTAACTATGAACTTGCTCAAAGACGCTCTTGAGCGTTCGCGCCAGCATTGCATGAGCGCGGCCGTCAGCAAAAGAAAACCTCAGCGCCTGAACGGCAACAACGCCGCCAGGCCTCAGCCGCCTTTTGATACGCAGATAAAATTCCCGAGTGTAGAGAGCCAGCGCCGGGCTGTCGGAAACGAGATCGCTCAAATCGATGATAATGACATCATAAAGGTCTTGGTCGTTTACGATGAACTCTCTACCATCCAAGAAAACGACCCTGCATCGGGGATCGTCGAAGGCGCCTCGATGCCAGTCTTTCAGATATTCCCGGCATATATTAATCAGCTCGCTGTCGAGATCAACCATCGTTGCCGTCTCGACCGACTTATGGCGTAGCGTCTGCCAAATGGTCGCTCCTTCTCCCCCGCCGATAACTAGTACAGTCCTAGGTGCTGGATGAGCGAGCATCGCGGGTTGGACCAAGAGTTCGTGATACAGTTCCTGATCCAAAGCAGCGCTTTGGATCATGCCGTCCAAGAAAAGAGTGACGCCATAATTCGCAGTCTCCGCAACGCATACAGCTTGAAAAGGCGTATGGCTGAGATGAATGATGCGGCGCAGACAATAGTTGTATCTATCGAAGTTATCGCTGTCTTCTGAGAACGCAAGATAAGTCGAATGTTGATTGTCTTGCGTTGACATCACGGGTCTGTGCGTATGCGAAGAAGAATTCTCACTCATCATTCGGACCCTGTGCAGTGCGGACGACAAATCCAGATGCAGTGACTTGACGAGATTGGCGCGAAACTATGTCTGCCTGTGAAGGACTATGAGTGTGAGCGGCAGTAGCCCGATGCGAGAGGTCCGGCGAGCCGAACTGATCGGCTCCCTTGCTGCGTTGTGCCCCCGCTGTCGACGGTTCATGACCACCGATCGCATCCCCCTCCCGCGACCACGTCTGGCCGCGGCGCAGCCCTTATGGGCTTTGGTCGTAAGCTCTACCTGCCTGACCGTTACCTCTTCTTACACTGCGGACGTCAGATCGTTTAGGCTGGAAAGCCTCGATCAAAACCGCGACTGCACTTTTTACATCACCGCTGCCACAGACAAAAACATCAGCAGCCACGTAGCCGCTCTCAGGCCAAGTATGTAAGGTCATGTGCGATTCAGCCAGCAACGCTACTGCCGAAACGCCATGACTTGGGAAGAACCTATGCACATGAAGGTGGATCAGCGTCGCTTTCGCTGCGCGAACAGCTTTTCGAATTGCGTCTTCCGCGATGGACGGATCGTAAAGGTGGTTAGCTTCCCAAAGGTCAAGCAGGATATGAGGTCCACCAATAGATTTTACCGGTCCAGTATCAATCGCTCCGTCATCAGTCATTTTGCATTCTCAGTTGAATTTTCGGTCCGATAGACCTTGATTACCTCGTCCATGATCTGGCCGACCGATCGGTCGCTGTGCGCCTGCTGCTGCATGTAGTTCCTGACGGACCGCGCAAAGATCAGAAAATCGCCCTTCCGCCCTATGCGCCGGCTGGCGCTCAATACCGTGCGAAGGAACGCGAGCAGCCAGAATTCGCCGTTGACCTTTCGGGGAGGTAGGGGCTCGCATTATACACGGAACCGACCTCACGCAGACAGCGGAGGTAAGCGGACAGCTTCGCCAGTCTTCTCGCGGTCGTCGGGGATCGAGCAGCATCAGGCGGCCGCCTTGAACATCTCAGCGCTTGCGGCGGTCGACGCCTCATCCAGCTCCGCTAGCCGCGCTCGCGGCGCCCCAGCGGTTTTCGCGACACAATAGGCGCTCACATACTCATCGAAGCGGAAAACGGCCGCCTCCCGGTGCTCAGCGATCCTCATACGCGTCGAAGCTCCGCCGCGCGCGATAATTTGCTTGCGCTTGGCTCGCCGTTCCGGGCTGCCGTTTTTCGACCAACGAAGCTTTCGGGCACGGGCGCGACGGGTGACGTCATAAGGGAACTTTTTGACTTCGACGGTGGTCCCAGCCAACAGTTCGACGCTGCGGGACGGGACGCTCTACGCACTACAAGGGAAATGACGTTGTTCATGCGAATGCTCTTCAATTTGGCCGATCAAAGCCGGAGCGGATTCCAGACCACCAGTTAGCATATACGATCGATTACTGTGTCGTATCCCACATTGACCGCGATCAAATAAGCGCCGGCTCGCGCGAAAACTTCGGCATGCCAATCTGACGCAAGAGAGAAGATTAGGTGCCCAAACGGCGGGCGCATCAGCCAAGGAACGGGTTCGAATTGCGACGCGTTCCGCATGCGAACGGATCGCACAGTGTGATTTAGCAGGAACCTGTTCTCGCGCGGATAAGCGATGAGCGCTTGAAGGCGGGGGGCAATTGCCAACGGAAGACGAGGCGACACGATCGCAGGGGCGACACAAGTTGAGCGAATGGGGCAACCATTGAGAGAGGTATGACGCTGCGGTGAAATCAAACGGCATCGATTCGTCTTCCCTCCCGGGCGCGCTTTGCGCGCACGACATGTACCTTCCGAAACAGCTCAACTTAGCTGATATTTGAAGAGCTAAGAGACTATCAAGTCTGGTAGTATGTCCGCGCCTAAGTCCGACTGGCGCTGTAACGCCCGCGCAGCCGGCGGGTGCTTACGGAAAGGCAATCAGTTTCCGACGAGCACATCCAAATGGATTTATTGCGAGCCCGTTTTGGCGGTTTGAAGCTGTCCTCTATGGCCCGGCGATGGCCTTCCACCGACACCGGCTTCTGCATGAACGTGCGCCTGCGACGAACGGCATCACCGCTGATGCGAGGGTTGGTTCAATACTCTCATGTTCGGCAATTTGGAAGACTATGGGGTGCTGACGACGGGATCTGACGTTGCGGAGCAAACCGCGGTAAAGGTCCACTTCCTTCACAGCCCAATGTTTGCGCTAAGATTTCCGGCACTCCTTCCTGGCAACCAAGAGGAAGCCGGCCTATCAATTCCCGTAGGTTGTTGCGCATGCCCCGGCCGGGTAAATGGACCTTTGCGTCGCAGGACTCGAAGTTGGAGGACGCCGTAGAGGCAGCGCGCAGGCTTTGCCCACAAGGCGTTGACGTCTTCCACGGAACCAAGCACCGAACTGCGACATGGCTTCTTCGGCCCCGTGCAGGGGCTTGATTGGTCCGCAATGTTCGCGCGGCAGAAACTCGAGTAGAAGCGGATAGAGACTCATCAGCCCAACTGCTCATCCTTGACATGCTTCGCTGGGTCGAAGTGTACGCGCTAGCCTCAACCATGAGACGGTCACTTGCTCGTTATTGGCTTCAGCCGCGACAATGCGACGTCGAACCGCTTGACCACGAGCGGAACATGATCGCAGCATTAAACGGCGCTCCCGAACGAACAGTAGGTGCAACTTGCCCAAGATGACAGAAGGCCGACCTCATCGCGATGGAAGTGACTGTGTCCTCGCGTGCGCGCTCCGACGAATGTAATTGACTTTTATCGCGAAGATTGTCGGGACAGTGCGACTGACTACACCCCTGCAAAAATCGCGGCCCTTGCGGCGTGCTGCCGTCGCTTCTCGACGAGCAAACAAGCAAACGGTAATCTGCATCTGTCCAAGCAGGATCTTCGTGTGAACGCCGATCAACTCTCTGTGGGCACGCCCGCAACATTACCCGGGCAGGACCCCACGCCGGGTTTGCGGATTCGCGCTCTGATGCTGGGCGACTGCATCAATGCCGCGGGTCTGGAGATCGGAACGCTGGTGTCATCAACGCCCGTCGCGTTCCGCGTCCATGCTGGACTCGCCGTGATCTTCCGCTACGGCATCGTGGTGCTGATCGGCCTCTTGCCCTCCGAAGAGAAGGCTCTGATCGACATCTTGAAGCCGCGCGTGGTCGGCGAATTCAGCCCCTACGAGGAAGAGACCGTGCAGGCGCAGCTCTGCAACGACGAAACCTCTGAGACGATCCAGCCGGGCGGGCCAATCTGCATCGCCAAATTCTCCGACGACCGGCTGCTCCTGATCGCCGACGCGATCGCCAAAAGCACGGCGCTTACCCGCGACGAGCGCCGCGTCGCCGCCGTCTTTGACGTCATCGAGCCCTTTGCGCGTGAGCTCGCCCAGCGCGGCCGCACGCCGCGCCGACGCAAGGGAATCCTGCAACTGATTGGTAACGTGCTGTTGGTGCAGCAGGGCGTCGCAGGCCGGGTCGCCGTCGCGGAGAAGCCCGACGTACTCTGGGAGAAGCCTGGGCTCGACCGTCTCTATTCGCGTCTGGAGGACGAATATGAGCTGCAGGAGCGTCTCGACACGCTCGAGCGCAAGCTCAAGGCGATCTCCGAAACTGGGAATGCGCTAACGGATATTATCGACACGCAACGCTCGCTTCGGCTGGAGGTCGCCGTGGTCGTGCTCATCCTGATCGAGGTCGTGATCGGCTGCGTCCAGATCCTCACTGGAACTCACTAGCGATTACGTTCGCTCAATCGCGAAGTTCTCAGCGTGTACGAGCATGAACGGTCGCGTGTTGTCCGACAAGCGCTCGAACAGGGCCGGCATCGCCGCGCCCTCAAAGGGCACCAATCTGCTCCGGCACTGGGCGGCGACTGCCATGCTGCGGGGCGGCGCCACGCTCGACATGCTCGGAACTGTGCTCCGACATCGGTCGCCTGATATGACCGCGCACTACGCCAAGGTCGACATTCTCATGCTGCAGCAGATCGCGCAGCCGTGGCCGGGAGAAGCGCGATCTTGAGCCAAGATCTTGCCAGATACGTAGCCCTGCAGCGCTTACTGGGATTCAAGTTCCGCATCCAGCATATCCTGCTCAGGGGCTTCGTCGCCTTCGCCGAGGAACACGGCGACGGGCAGGTTAAGAACGCCCGCGCGCTCGCTTGGGCCGCCCACGCCCCGTCACCGGAACAGCGCCGCATGCCGCGCGGCAATTTGGGTGGAAGCTCCCCACCCAGATTGTCGCGCTATACGCTGGGCATAGAGGCATAGAGATGCTTGTCGAGCGAAACCCGGCATCTGGTCCAAGCGAACTCTCCGGGAGCCGGCACTCCGTTTCGGAGTTCGATGCGGAGATCGGGGCTTGGCGAGGTAAGGCGCGCGTTCTTTATCTCCTCCGAACGACCATTGAGCTTGCCATAGATGCCCTCCACGATCCGGATCAGCTCTTTGGATTCGGCCTGTTGTTGGACCGCGCGGTCGTGATGCGTGGCCGCCCGCAACGGTAGATTCAAGATTATCCTCAGCGCGACTTAAGTCCTCTCGAAGGGGCGGTTTCTCTCGCCATAGACTATTGAAGTCTTCATTTCGTCGTCAGGAACAACTTAAGGAAGAGAAACCGATGAAAACTTAGATTTTGCTAGCTCCGCTCGGATCTGTGGCTGAATGTCGCCCATTGGACTCGGTTATCTCTTGGGAATGTCAGCGATCGCTGACATTTAAGAATGTTGGCGAACGGCGACAATTATCGATTGTCAGCGAGCGCTGACATATGTTAATGTAAGCGAACGCTGACATTGGATCATCCATGCTCATTCGCACCCCCGCCGACCTCGGCGCCGTCATCAGGGACAGGCGCAAACGTCTAAAGCTCGACCAGTCGACCCTAGCCAAGCGGATCGGCGTCAGCCGTCAGTGGGTCATCGACATCGAGCATGGCCACCCGCGCGCGGAGCTGGCGCTCGTGCTGCGGGCGCTCGATGCCCTCGGCATTCCGTTGGATGCCGACGACCAGCAGATGACCAGCCGCGGATCAGCCCGTAGCGCCATCGACATCAACGCCATCGTCGCCAAAGCCAAGAAGAGCAGAACATGACAAACGAGCTTGTCGCACTTCTGGACGGCGGTGAAATCGGCCGCCTGCGCAACGATGCGCGCGGCCGGTTGGCCTTTATCTATAACGATGATTGGCGTGGATCAGCCGGAGCTTACCCGCTTTCGCTTTCGATGCCGCTGGCCGCACAGGAACATGGTTCGGCCGTCGTACAGGCCTTCTTGTGGGGCCTTCTGCCCGACAATGAACAGGTGCTCGATCGCTGGGCCAAGAAATTCCAGGTTTCCGCCCGCAACGTCTTCGCGCTCATCTCCAACGTAGGGGAAGACTGCGCGGGCGCCATCCAGTTCGTTGCATCAGATCGTCTCGAAGCTCTGCGAAGCGGCAAGGACGACAAGACCGAATGGCTCGACGAGGCGGAGATCGCCAAACGCCTTAAGGCCTTGCGCGAAGATCACGCGGCATGGCGCCTGCCGCGTGACACGGGACAATTTAGCCTTGCAGGTGCACAGCCGAAGACGGCCCTTCTATTGAAGAAGGGGCAATGGGGCATTCCATCCGGACGAGTTCCGACCACGCACATCCTGAAGCCGCCCACCGGGCATTTCGACGGACATGCGGAGAACGAGCATATCTGCCTGCGGCTCGCACGAGACCTCGGACTGCCGGTGGCCGATACAGGGGTCATGCGGTTCAAGAACGAGATCGCCATCGTCGTTGAGCGCTACGACAGGCACGTCAGCGGCAACGACATCATTCGAGTCCATCAGGAAGACATCTGCCAGGCCATGGGCATCCTGCCGACCCGCAAGTACCAGAATGAAGGTGGGCCGACCCCGTCCGACGTCGTCGAGCTCCTGCGCACCCACTCCACAGACCGGGCGGCCGACGTGGAGACATTCGTCAACGCCTTGGGGTTCAATTGGCTCATTGGCGGCACTGACGCGCACGCCAAGAACTACTCCCTGCTCCTGGCCAGCGGCCCCCATGTCCGGCTTGCGCCGCTTTACGACGTTGCCAGCATTCTGCCCTACAAAGACATCGACCTGCGCAAGATCAAGCTCGCGATGAAAGTCGGTGGGGAATACAAACTCGATCAGATCGGCTTGCGCCAATGGCAAAAGTTTGCGCGCGAGACGCGCGTCGATGCGGATGAACTTGTTGCAAGTCTGGTTTCCATGGCCAAGCAGATCCCCGACCTTGTAGCGGACATTCACGCGCGCGCGAAAAAGGAGGGGCTTGAGAATGAGATCGTTGAGCGGTTGGCCAGTGCGTTGAGCATCCGAGCCAGGGACTGCGAACGCCTTTTGCAGAAAACGCAAACTGCTCCCTGAGGCAGCCCAAGGACCAGCTGGGACATGGGAGTGCTGCCAAGAATGGCGCATCCCCTCTATCGAGCTGCGATCTCTTTCGCCCGCCGCGCTGGCTGTCGTTCTCTACGCCTTCAGATGCGCTCGCGCGAAGCTCGCTGCCTCCTCGATCGAGGCCATGCCCTCGTCGAGCATCGCCAGGAATGGCACATCCCGTCCCAGACCTTGAGCTCTGCCACGCCACCGGCCTCGCGCAGCCTCCTGGCAATCGTGATGCTGTCGTCGCGCAGCAATTCCCAGGCGCCGACATGGATGAGCGCCGTTGGAAGCTGGGTGAGGTCGCTGTCGAACGGCGTCGCCAGCGGTGATCGCGGGTCGCCTTGCCGACATACACATTGGTGCAGAGCCCCATCAATTGCGGGGTCAGCAACGGCGCATCGGTGATCGTGCGATAGGATTCGCTCGTGCCGGTGAAGTCGAGCGCCGGCGACATCAGCACCAGGGCGCCAGGGCGAGGCAAGCCCGCATCGCGGGCCCGTACGGCGGTCGCGAGCGCAAGATTGCCCCCGGCGGAATCACCGGTCAGCGCGATGGCAGACGCGGCATAGCCACGGTCCAGCGCCCATTTGTAGATGCTGAACGCATCATCATGCGCGCCCGGCGCGGGATGTTCCGGCGCCAGCCGATAATCGGCGGCGAGCACGCCCATGCCTGACGCCCGCGCGAGATTCGCGGCCACTACGCGGTGCTAGCGCGAAGAGCCGAAGAAGAAACCGCCGCCATGGAAGTAGATGATCAGGCGCTTGTCGTCCGCGCCAGCATAGCGGATCAGGTCGCCGCCCACGGGGCCCGCCTCCACGCGCTCGATCATGATCCCCTCGGGAATCGGCGTCTGCGCATTGATCGCCTCGAACCAGCCGCGCATCTCGGGCGGGCCGGCATTTTCGGGCGGCGGAAATTCGGCGCTGATCTTGAGAATGGCTGCGAGCTGTTCCTTGCACATGTCACTCCTTTCGCCGGCGGGGCCGCTCGTTTGCGATGGCAATTGGATTTGCTAGGCTCAGCTCATCCGCACGATCGGCTTGATGACCTCGCCGGTTTCGGAGGCATGGATCGCCTGGTTGATCTCGTCGAGCGTGTAGAACTTCACCAGCTTGTCGAATGGGAAGCGCCCCTGCCGATAAAGGTCGATCAGCATCGGGATGAACGTGTCCGGGGTGGACTCGCCTTCGACGATGCCGATGAGGCGACGGCCGCCACTCATGAAGTGAGTTTCGTTGAGAACGATCTCGGCATCAGGGCCCGAGGCGCCCAGGATGCCGCAGGCGCCACGCGGACCGAGGCTCTCCACCGCGCTGCGGATCACGGCTGGAAGGCCGGTCGTATCGAGCGCAAAGTTCAGCCCGCTGCCGGTGATGCGCATGATCTCCTCGACCGGATTGACCTTGGTCGGATCGATCGTGTGGGTGGCGCCGAGCGCCTTGGCGACGCTCAGCCGCGACGGCTTGGTATCGACGGCGATGATCGTCGTCGCGCCCACGACGACCGCTGCCATCAAGGCCGACAGGCCGACCGAGCCGGTGCCGAACACAGCCAAGGACTTTCCGGGTGAAACGCGCAGCGCGTTCATCACGGCGCCGGCGCCGGTCTGCACGCCGCAGGCTAGGGGGCCCAGCAGCTCAAGGGGCACATCGCTTGGCACCTTCACGACATTGGCTTCGTGACACAGCGCGTGAGTTGCGAAGGACGACTGGCCGAAAAAGTTGCCGTTGACGCGCTCGCCGTCCTTGGAAAGGCCGCTGGTGCCGTCGACCCGCGTCGCGAAGAAATTGCGCGGGAAGAATTCGTGGCAGTAAGTGGTCGCGTGGTCGCGGCAGCTCGGGCAGGTGCCGCAGGAATTGAACGTCATCACCACGTGATCACCGGGTGTCACCTTTGTGATGGCAGCGCCGACGGCCTCGACGACGCCGGCACCTTCATGGCCGAGCACGACCGGCAGCGGCGTCGGCAGCATGCCATCGCGGACGACGAGGTCGGTGTGGCAGACGCCGGTCGCTGCGACTTTCACGAGGATTTCGTCAGCGCGGGGATTTTCGAGATCGATGCTTTCGAGGCTGAGCGGCGCGCCCTTGTCGCGGGCGATGGCGGCACGGATCTTCATGATGGGATCTCCGGTCGGAAATGTTGCGATGGAATTGGGAGAACGGGCATCCGGCGCAGCGCACGCCGGATGCTGTGCGCAGGATCAGAACGGGTAGGGCGTTGCCTGCGGCTTCTCGGAGGTCCACACCCACTGAGTGAACTCCTCCCAGATGGCAGGGCCGCCGATGCGGCTGCCATTGCCGGAGCGGCCGCGGCCGCCGAACGGTGCGAACGGGCCGCCATTTACCGTCTGGTCGTTGATGTGGAGCTGGCCCACGTTCAAACGCTCGCCGACGGCGCGGGCGCGCGCCAGCGAGCCGGAGATAACGCCTGCGGCGAGCCCATAGTCCAAGCGATTGGCGAGCTCGACCGCCTCATCATCGGTCTCGAAGCTGACGAGGCAGGCAACGGGGCCAAAAATCTCCTCCCCGAAGGCGAGCATGCCGGGCTTCACATCGGCAAGCACGGTCGCCTGATAATAGCGCCCGTCATGGCCGCCGCCGGCGAGCAGCCGCGAACCCGCGGCGACGGCATCATCGACGATGGACTGGATCTTTGCGACCTGTGCATCGCTGATGATCGGTCCGAGCGCGACGCGGCCGGTCGAGGGATCGCCGGCCGGCAGATGACGCGCCTTCTCTGCGATGCGATTGGCTAAACCTTCGGCGATGCTCTTCTGCACCAGCACGAGACCGGTCGACATGCAGATCTGCCCCTGATGCAGGAATGAACCCCAGGCGGCGTTGGACGCCGCGATATCGAGATCGGCATCGTCGAGCACGATCAGTGAATTTTTCCCGCCGAGCTCGAGCTGGACCTTCTTGAGATGGCGGCCGGCGACCTCGCCGACCTTGCTGCCGCCGGCGGCCGAGCCGGTGAACGAGATCATCGCGATGTTGGGATCGGCGCACATGGCTTCGCCTGCGTCCGCGCCACCGGGCACGACCTGGAGCACGCCGCTTGGCAGCCCGGCATCCTCGAAGATGCGCGCGATGATGATGCCGCCCGATACTGCCGTGCGCGGATCCGGCTTGTGCACGACCGCGTTGCCGACCGCGAGCGCGGCGGCGATGGCGCGGATCGAGAGCACCAGCGGGAAGTTGAACGGCGAGATCACGCCGACGACGCCGTGCGGCACGCGTTTGGCGGTGTTCGACCGGTCCGCCTCCATCGACGGCAACAGGATTCCGTTCGGCTCGAGCGCAACGGCGGCGGCATGACGCACGAAGCCGGCGCCATGTTCGATCTCGATCGCGGCCTTCGGCTGGATCGAGCCACTCTCGCGCATGATCCAGCCGATCAGCTCCTCGGCATTGCGCTCGAGCAGGTCGGCCGCCTTGTTCAGGATTGCAGCGCGTTCGAGCGGCAGCCTGGCTGCCCAGGCCGGCTGGGCGAGGCGCGCCTGCTGCGCCGCCTCCGCAATATCGGTCGCATTGCCGATGCCGACCGAGCCGAGCACGGCGCACGTCGCGGGATTGTTGACGTCAGTCACGCCGCCGCAGGTAGCCGACCAGTCGCCGAGGAACGCCTTGCCCTGCCATTGCTCGACAGCAATGAAGTTGTGAGCCTGTGTGTTCACCGAAAAATCCTCCCTTGTCCCCGCGCCAAAGCGGGCTCTCGTTGCAGGACCGCGAGGCGATGCCTGCGGCGTTGAGGGAGGGAAGCAGGTCACAAGTAGGCGCCGGCCCTCCTGTTTCCGTTTTCCTCCCGTTGGCCGGGGGAATAGCAAGGCCGGTGCCACGTCCGGTTCCGAGTTGCGGCGGCGTTCCGGATTGGCAAAATAGTTGAATTATTTCATATGGATGGACTCGGCGTCGAAGGGATATCGTCCGTTCGAGATATCACGCCAGCGCCAAGTCTCTTTATGAAATAATGAAATTCCTCTAAGTTCGATTTCACTATTTGATGAAATTGGAAAGCGCAGGCATGCCCGACGAGGAATTCCTGATTTCGCTCGCCGAGGCCTCGCGCCGCTCGGCGCAAATCCTCAGCCGGGGTGCGAGCAGCGAGCTTCACACCGGTGCGCCGCCGACCTTTGATGATCTCGCGGAGTCCCTGCATTTTGCGCTCGGCGATGGCCGCATCTGGCTCAACGACCAGCGCATGGTGTTGATGCAATCGCAGGTGCTGGGGCGGCTGCGTGCCGAAATCATCGACGCCTTCGGCATGGAGACCGCCAAGGCGATCTTCATGCGCGTCGGCTACATGCAAGGCGCGCGCGATGCCGCGCTGGTCCAGAAGCGCTTTCCGCATGAGGACCTGACCCACGCGTTGGCCGCCGGACCGCGGGTGCACACGCTGGAGGGCTTCGTCAAGGTCACCACACGGCACTTCGAGTTCGACCGCGACAAGGGCACCTATTTCGGCGAGTTCTACTGGGACGATTCATCGGAAGCCGCCGAGCATGTCGCGAGCTATGGTCTTGCCAACGAGCCGGTGTGCTGGCTCCAGATCGGCTATCCCGCGGGCTACACCACAAAATTGTTCGGCTCGCCCGTGATCTTCCGCGAGATCGAATGCGCCGGCATGGGCGCGCCGCGCTGCGTGATCATCGGTCAGCATGCCGATGCCTGGGGCGACGACGCGCCGGAGCGGCAGTATTTTGGCTTGGAATGGAAGAGCCGTCCGCTTCACGCGGCGGCCAAGATGCCCGTTGCCGAGCAGGAAACGCCGGCCGAGGTCGATGCAAAGGGCGACGTCGCGGTCGGCGTCTCCGCGGCCTTCGTTCGCACGCGGCGTCAGCTCGAGCGTGTCGCGGCGACTGATGCGACCGTGCTGTTCGTCGGCGAGTCCGGCGTCGGCAAGGAGCTGTTCTCCAGCCAGTTGCATGCGATGAGCCGACGCAATGCCAGTCCGTTCGTTGCGATCAACTGCGCCGCGATCCCGGAGCAGCTCGTCGAGTCCGAACTGTTCGGCGTCGAGAAAGGCGCATTTACTGGCGCCATTGCCTCGCGCGCGGGCTATTTCGAGCGCGCCTCGGGCGGCACGCTATTCCTGGACGAAATCGCCTCGCTGACCTACTCGGCGCAGGGCAAGGTGTTGCGCGCGCTTCAGGAGCGGAAGATCGAGCGGGTCGGCGGCACAAAGACCGTCTCGCTCGATGTCCGCGTGGTCGCAGCGTCTAATGTCGATCTCACGGCAGAAGTTGCGGCCGGCCGCTTCCGGCAGGATCTCTATTTCCGCCTCTGCGTCTTTCCGATCGTTATCCCGCCGCTTCGCGAGCGGCGCGACGACATTCCGCTGCTGATGGCGCATTTCCTCAATCTCTACAGCGCGCGGCACGGCCGGCGTCTCACCGGCTTCAGCCGGCGCGCGACGGACGCGCTGTTCAAGTACAGCTATCCCGGCAACATCCGCGAATTGCAGAACCTGATCGAGCGCGGGGTGGTCTATGCCGACGAGGGTGGCGTGATCGACGTCGGCCATCTCTTCAGCGGTTCGGAGCTTCTGCCGCCATTCTCCATCCAGCTCACCAGCGAAGGCCGGCTCGGACGGATGCCGCTTCACACAGATGGTGTGCCGCCGACGGAGGCACCGCCTGCGTTGTCACCCGACCACGGCGCCTCGTTTGCGGATGTGGAGCGCGCCACTTACGAGACGGCTTTGGCGCGGGCCGGCGGCAACGTCTCAGCCGCCGCGCGGGCGCTTCGGATCAGTCGGGCGCAACTCGACTACCGGCTTCGGCGGCTCGGTCTCCAGCGATAGGCAGCGTTTTGTCGGCCTCGCAAGTTGGTTCTTCCGTCTTCAGCCGGCGATTTGCCTTGCGGTATCCCCAGGCATCTGGTCCATCCGTTCAACAATGGGCATACGCCGCGTATCGTAATGACGAAAGAATTGGTCTCCACCGGAGCCGACGGTCTACATAGATTCGGTCGGCGGAACACGTGTAGTGCTGCGCCATTTTGCCAGTCGTCCAGCCGAAGATCGCCATCAACTGACGTTCGCTCCCCGCGGCGAGCAGGCCGAAGCGCTCGTAACCGTTGCGTCGGTCGAGCAGGGCCGCCGTCTCGGATGTGATTCGTGCCGCAATCAGCGAGCACATAGAAAGTCGGCGCAAGGACCCCGCCTTTCGGGAGGACCTGAAAGTACGGCTCGCGTGCGCGTCGGTTACTGGGGCCCGGCAGGCTGGCACCGAGCTAGGGCGGATCACAGAAGCTTCTGCAACTCGATCCTGAGCGGACCGTTATCGCCAAGGAAACTCGCGATCATCGCGGGCATGAACGTTTTGGCGTTGACTCGATCAAGGTTGAGTGGATGCCCGACATGGCGACTGAGAAGATGCATAAGGGCCAGCTGGGATCTGCCGTTTCCCTCGCGAAACGGATGAATGGCATTGAGTTCAGCTAAGAAATCGGCGGCTGCTCCCAAGAAGTCTGCGACTCCCGTGCCAGGCTTTAACGCCGGAAGCTCAAGCTTCTTGAACAGCTCATTCATGCTTGAGGCGATGTGCTCGGGGTAGCAGAACCAGTTGCCCCCTTTGCTGTACGGACGGTCCGGTACTTCCCGGCCCAGGTGTAAACGTCCTGGAGCAGATGATGATGGATGCTTCTATAATGCCATGGCGTAAAGCGCCCCTCAGGTAGAGGCTCTCGCGATCTCAATGCCATCATTTCGAGCTCGAACGCTTCCAGGGTTTTCGCATCCCTGAGGCGGGCCCGGTTCTTGAGGACAGATGTGCCCTTATAGCAATAGGGATCGTCAAAGACGTCATAACCACTCAAGAGCGCTAGCGGCCCTTCGGCTGGACGTATGCCCTCAAAACCTCAGCCCTCTTTTGGGCGGGCGTCAGTTTCGATTTATTGAGAGCCGACTGACGCTCCTTAGAAGCCTTGCCGAGCTTCAGCCCTTCGACAGCCGAGATGGCCGCAAAAGTCCTGTCTCCCAAGATACGGGAGGAAGAATTGATGCCGGAGCCTTTGCGCTTGTTGGTCATGAGTGAACTATAACACGGATTCTAGTGGGTCGCGAACACGAACTTTCATATACATTGCCAGGTATTATCACCGTCTTAGCGATTCATATGTGGTCGTAAAGGCGCCGAGAGCCAGGGGCAAGTGATGGCTCAGAGGTACAAGCTCCGTCTAGAACTCATTCTGGCTCCGCTTTGGGGGCAAAATCTCCGCTCCAATGTGGTCGGCCTGGGGCCCGGTCGCTGGCTAAAGCAAGGGCGATCCGATCTGCCCTGGGGAAATGTGCCATCGGTGGCGGGACGGATCGCCTGCAAGGCCACGAAAATTGGAAGTACGTCGAAAAGCCTCGCAGCGGCGTTGCCTCTCTGGTTGGTATCGACGTGATCTGTACCGTCTGCCACTCGGTTCAGCATTGAGGGCGTATACGGCAGCTCTTGGCGATAGGCGTTATGTCGCCGACCGGAGCGACGGTTGATTCGCCACCTCATGAAGATCAACAAGTGCACCCGTGCTGCATTCGAGCGGCGTGTCGTGCGCTCCTTCAGAATTTGGTGTTTGCGCAGCAAGAAGAAATGGAAAATCGATTGGGGCCAATTCAAGCCGTTGATCATCGAAGCCAAGGTAGTGCGAGATCCTCACCGCCGGCGACGCGAGGCCGCTGCCGAACGCCGTGCCGGCCAAGCGACCAGCACGAACGAAAGATTTGTGCCATGGGATGCGCCGGTGAAATTGCAGTCTGAGGAAACCGCCAATGCAAGAATGAACAACATGTTTGAAACCTGGGACGTCAATAAACGCATCGCCGAAGCCAAACGCCTAACCGAGTGGTTGGTCGAGCATGCCCACTACTTGCTCTATCTCCGCGAGAACAACGCGATTGTGGTCTATTCCGATGCGCTCTCAAAGCAGATACCACGGTCCTATGCTGCAAATGCATTCAATGCCTTCCGCGAGGCAATGCACCAAATCGAGATGGTGCGGCTCATTGCCTTCTGGGGACCAGCCCCACGTTGATAATGAAACCATCCTGAGCGTTGTCGAGCTCGTCGACGATGACAAGGTTATCAACGCCTTGGCCGATGCAGCGCGGGCCATGTACGGCAGCGCGCCGGAGCCGATGGATCTCAACGCAACCGCTGAAGAGCGAGAGATCGCAGCGCGAATGCTCAAGGAGTACAATGCTGCGCGAGGAGAGGAGCACGCGACCGAGGTTGTCGAAGGTCTCCGCAAAGCGATCGCGGAAGCACGTGCGGTCAAATCATCGCCGCAACTAAAGTCGTTCCGCAATCTGCGCAATAAGCGCGTTGCCCACTATCTCACCAAACCAATGCGGAAAAGAACGGAGAAATCATCGCACCGATGAAGGTCGGTGACGAGAAGCCTGTGCTTGAGGCCTCGCTCAGGATTATTGAGCTGTTGTATTGCTGGGTGAACGGCGTGGGGATTTCGTTCGAACAATCACAAAAGATCAACAAGAAATGGGCGGAGGAGCTTTGGAATGGCTGCAAATTCGATAGAGTGGACCGCTCGAAGCCGCCTGCGACAAGGTCATCGCGTGCTCTGAAAGAGCTGAGTTCGAATGGCTGCCAGCATAATTGAGCACTGCTATCTGGCCGTGGTCGGCTTCTTGGCTGTCGGATATCGTGGTTCGATGATGGGCCTCGGCATATGTCCTTGCGCCACTGCCCAATCGCTGAACTCGTTGAACTCTCTGCACGACGCCTCGTAAGCGGCGACGAACTTCTGAATCGCTCTCGCGATAATGAGAACCGCCTCAGATGGTCGCCTTGTCGGGGCCAGACGGGTGTTTGAGCCAATTGATGAAAAGGTTGAAGTCTTCCTGAGGTCTCAATCGCCGCAGCAGCCGAAAGAGATATTCAACCGTCGACTCAGGCAATTGGCCTTCGCCCGCAGCAGCAAGGGTAATCGCACACTCGAGCTGACCTTTATACAGGTGTTCGATCGCAGCCTTGATTTGTCATCGCTGATAGCCGCTTCGTGGTCTCCACATCTGCCACCGTTCGCTCCGCAGCAAAAGGCCTAAGTCAGGCGGCCCGAAGACGGAAACCGCCACGTCGCCACCAGACGAACAGCAACGCCAGCAGCCCGATCGCGCCCCCCCCGATTATCATCCAAATTCCCAAGCTTCGGCCGTTTGGCACGGCGACAAATTCGCAGTGATAGTTGTAAGTGACGTGACCCCAGAAGTCCTTGTGATTTGTTTCCGAGCCCCGCCAGGTGATAGTGAAATCCGGGTTTTGCGCCCGGTAGGCGGCGGCTCTCGGTTCACAATACTCACCTTGGTTATGGCCGCCATCCGTGGTGCCGGAGTCGAAGGGGATCAACGAAAGGGTGCTGGATGCACACCACGGAAGCGATGGAAACGATTTGCAAGGTGCGTAAGCAGCGTCGCCGAATTTGCCGAGCGCGAGCAGGAGCGCGCTAACCGCCCCTATCAGCGTCGTAGTAATGCCGAGCCATCTAACGACGGCGGTCACCCAATCTGGTGTGGGATCGGGTTTCGGCTTAGGCCTCGGCGTCCTTGGCATGATCACTTCCCCGCTGATCTTAGCCTATGGGCGCCAACCGACCATTGCAACCGAGGCGCGCACGCAAAATGGCCAAGCCGGCGCCGATCATCGAAGAGCCTGTTTGGGGCCCGCGCTGCCCCATCCAGCGCTGTGACAACACTAGCTATGGCCGTCGTTGCGAGAGCTACTTCCCCCGAAAGTTTGGCGCCACCCGGCCGGTAACGTCGGGGTGAATAGGCCCGCAGCGCGTGCCGGCAAGGGCGTCCACGCGCATCCCAGGGGGAGACCCTCGCTCGGAGCCTCCCTGTGCCCCCTGCGGATGCGACGGCATTGCGCATAGGAACCATCCTAGCGCATAGTCGAGCTCGATCGTTTCATCGGGAATGCGGCGTCCGCCGAGTCTCTTCAGGAGATTGTTCGAAATCAACGATAGTTCTCGGTGGGCGATCATTTGCGTTCAGCTCCCTCGTTGCGCTTCTAGCTCCTCCCGACTGACGTTGAGTCTCAACCGCCATTTCGCACTATGAGGACCGTCGGCCGGAAGCGACGGATCCAACGGATGGTAAGTCGCGGAGAGCTTCTCGGTCAGTCTTGCGCGGTCATCTTCGGTTCCTATTTGGCAGGAGTCCAGCAGGTAGCCTAAACGTCGGATCACGGCGCCGACGTTCAGCCGAAGTGCGTAGTCAACGAGTGTTTGTGTTCGCACGCGATCGCGCACTATCCACGTTCCGACGTCTGCTTCGGCGTACCCTCCGCATAGGTCGGGCCGGCGGAGGCAGTCGATAATGGTCCGTTCTACGTCGCTGACCTGAACCGAAACTCCTGGATCGACCCAATGCTTTTCGATTCCGAAGACTTGGGACTCGCGGATATTGACGATTCTGATTTCCGTGCCCTGGACGTTGATGGTGCGGGAGGGGGAACCAACGGCTGAGACGGTCACCACAATTCGTGGCTGTAGCGTCATTCCATGAATGGCAAGTGCGGTGCCATGGGAAAGGTAGTGCAAGCGCTCCCCAGGTAGGTGGTCCGCAACGACAAGGGGATCGCCAGCGTAGACAGTTTCGCTACCTAGCTCCGCAGGCACGAGGGTGTACAAACCCCTCTGGAGACGAGTGACGATACCTCGTTGCTGCGCCTTTCCGAGCATGTTCGAGACCACGTTCTTCGGCGATTGCAGAATTCGCGCAGCATCCTTGATCGTGAAGATCGATTTCCGTTCGTCATGCAGTGTTTGCACCAGCTTAGCGGATTGAGATCCTAGGGTCTTCATAGTAATAACCAAATTATCATCCCGTCGAGATGATAACATATATAGAAATATAAACCGTCAAGGGGATAGCGGTTCCAGCGTTGTTCCCAAAGGGGGGAATCCCGCGGGTGGACAACCGCAGCTTGTCGCCTTAGCATGAACGGAAAGGGAACGGGTTCGGAAGGATAGCCTACCGGAAAAGGCGACTTCCGGGGGGAGTGAGCCTTGTTATTCAGGTACCTCAATGACGATGCGTTTCTGGCGTTTTCGCGAGAGCACAAGCATCTTTACTCCCTCATCTTGCTGGACCTGTACGAGCGCTTCTTTTCGGGCGCTCCCGCTTACCCAACCCCGCAGGAAGTCACGCACACCATCTACGATGTGATGCGGGCCAATCCGTCGCTCTGGAGCGAGAATGACGATTTCGGCGAGCAACTGCCGGAGATCGTTTCAGCTGGGCGCCGGCGCATAAAGCGCTCCGCCAAGATCAAGACAGAGACTGCGGACCGGGCACTCCTCATCGCCCGGCAGCTTTACCAACGACTGATCACTTGGGGCTGGCTGGAAGAGGAGGAATACGGCCTGCGCGTAACCGTCGACATGTCGATGGGACCGCTCTTGGTGATCCAGAGGTTGGCCAGTCTGAACAAGGACGTTTCTCAACGGTTCGGTGGGCTCATCGTCACCGTCCGGGTGAACCTCGAAGCCGTCGAGAAACTCAATCCTCAAGTAGTCGACCGGAAACAACGGGAAGTCGCACTGGCGCTCCGGGAAGCTCGCAACCAGGTCGACCAGTTCACCAAAAGCCTTCGGGCCATATTGTCTGATCTCAAGAGGATCCGTCGTACGGTCATGGAATCGAAGACGGTCGGCGATCGGCTCGAAGCGTTTTTCGAGGAATTCGTTGAGCAACTCCTGTTGCGCGACTTCGAGGCGATCCTGACATTCAATCATCCGTATCGTTTCAGGGATACCATCGTCGATCTTGCGAGGAAGATCGCCCATACGCCCTCAACCATGCAGGTCTTGTCGGAAGAGTATGTATCCAACAGCATCTCTCCATCCATGTCCGAAGCGATCCTCGACGTCGAAGGTGACCTCTTGGCGATTGAGAGTACATTCGGCCATATCGGCGAAATGTTCGAACGGATCGAGGTCTTCCGTCGCCAACTGGAAGCGCGCGTCCGGAACACCATAAAGTATGCCGAGCGTGGCACCCATGGATTGGTGGGCCGAGCGGGCGATCTGGTTCGTCGGCTCGACGGCCTCATTGCCCGCGGTCGCCATCCGAACGCGACAATTGAGTGGAGTCTCGAACAACTCCGATCCCCCTGGTCGGAATTCCACCATGCGCCGAGCCGCGAGCCACGTAAGCCCATCGAATTGCGGCCCCTGGGCGATTGGCCCAGCGATCCGCTCTACGAGATCCGCAAGAAACTACGTTCGCTGTACATCGACCGCATCTCACCCGGCCCCGAGGATGTCCGCCGCTTCCTCGAAACCCAGGTGCCTGCCGCGGGCACCAGAGAAGCCCGTTTCATGACGCTGAGGACGGTGGACGATTTCTTGGCTTTTGACGCTGCGCGAAGGTATGCATTGACCAATGAAATTCCCCCCGAGTTAGGCGTTCACTTCGAGCTCGAGTTAGCTTCCGATCTTCCTCCACACGACAGCGAGTGGCTACGCTGCGCCAACTTCATCGTCAGGCGCCATGCTGCCACGAGACGCCGGCATGCTCAGTGAATTCGAAGCCATCGAGCGGACCCTCGGCACGGAAAAGGCGGCTGATCTCAGGAAGGCGGTGCACTTCCTCCTGAGGCGCCAGTTCGTCTTTGCCGGCGATCCAAGGACGGGCACGATCTACAACGCGATCATGGATGGTCGGTTGAGATCGGTCATCGACGAGTTCTTCGACAGTTGCGGGTACCGCGTGCATCGGGACACCGAAGCGCAATGGGCCGGAATCACAGCTCTGGGTGACGATGTGCCGCTGCCCCGCATGAAGCTTGATGAGACCATCGTCATCCTGGTGCTGGCCGCCCACTGGCAGGACGAGGTGAACGTTGGCGCCGTCGAAGACCGGGCCATAGTCGTTACGACGTTGAATAGTTTGTTCGACCGCTACAAGGACATGGTTCAGCCCAACGCTTCGAGCTCGATTTCGCTTTCGCGGTTCCGAGAGATTTTGAAGGAAGCCTCTCAGCGCAGCTTGGTGGATCTCGGCGAGTTCGACGGCGACGCGCAGGACATCGAAGTTGCAATACGCCCCATGATCAAGCTGATCAGCGGATCGGACGCCTTGCAGCGAATCGAACGTTACGTTCGATCGCAAGAAAGCGCCCCACAGTCGATGGACGGAGACGACTCATGATGGAGTTGCGTCACGTGGCCATGGTCCAATGGCACCTCTTCGATAGCCAAGACATCGATCTGGCAGGACACACCGGCGTATTCGGTGAGAACCGTTCCGGAAAATCAACTATACTCGACATGGCTCAGGTCGTCCTGACTGGCGGAAACCGGAACGTCCAGCGCCTGAATGCGGTAGCGAGTGACAAAGGAAAGAGCCGTAGCGCCTCCAAGCGAACCGTCGTGGACTACTGTCTCGGCGCGTTAGGGGAGGATGAGCGTAAGCGGGACCAAGCTCGAACCTACATTTGCCTGGGATTTGTGGACACCGAGGGAAAACGCTCTCCGGTGTCGATCGGCATGGCGATCGAGGCTCGGCGATCCGAGACGAACGAGACCGTTCTCGGTCGCTTCGTGGTATCCGGCAAGATACTGACGACCGACGATTTCGTCGAGGTACGAGACAGTAAGCGGTTCCCGGCCGACTGGGACAACGTGCGAAGTCGGATCGTGTCGGCAGTAGGACAGGAGAACTTCGTCAACCACCGCGACAAGGCGATCGACTATGTTCGGGAATACATGCGTAAGCTGGTTCCGCATGCCTCCGTGGTGGGTGAGCAGAACGCGAATTCGCTCCAAAAGGCCGTCGTCAACGCGATGACGCTCGATCACGATCAGACGGCGACCGAATTTGTGCGCAACTACATCCTCGAAAAGAACAACATGAAGGTGGGAGAGCTCCGGGAGTCGATCCGCACCTATCGCAACATCAACGACACGATCCGGACGATGCGCGAGAAGCTGGAAGCCCTGGTCGGATTGCGAGGAATCCTTGGGGAGCTAGCCGAGTCCCATGAGCGAAAGGCCCGTGAACAATGGATATCGAAGCGCGCCGATTGGTTCGCGGCACGCGGCGCCTACGCGAACGAGCTGGCAAAATTCAACGAGGAATCGGCGAAACGTGATGCGGCCAAATCGGAAATGGATTTCCTCGGTGAGGAGTTGAAGGGGATTGATGCGGAAATTAGAAGGTTGGACATCGCGATCTCCGAGCATGATGCGAAGACCGGACGTGCGACGCTCGATCAGTCGTTGACATCCGCTACGCAGGCCATCAACCGCGCTGCCATCGAGTTCGAGCGCAGGCTCGATGCCGTCCGGTCCCTGCAGGCGCTGAGCGCGATGAAGGGCTTTGGGTTTGACGAGTTCATTCCGTTGATTTCCGCTCTGACGCGTGCGGCAAAGGACGCCTCCGTCGAGCGACCTGTGAATCTCCTGTTAGATGCTGAATCCCGGTTGCTCGCTTCCGATCGGACGTCGCTGCAAAGGGTCGATCAGGCTCGCAGGGACCTCATACGCAAGGTCGAGGAGGAGAGGGCACGACTGCGCTCCCTCGAGGAGCGTCTTCGGCTGCACTCGAGCGGCGAAGGCTCGGTTCATTTGAGCGACGACACCAGGAATTTGTGCCGCAAGCTCCGACTGGCGGGAATGTCGCCCCGCGTTCTCTGCGATTTGGTCGAACTATCCGATGTCGCTTGGACAGCGGCGGCCGAAGGTCTCTTGGGGCGCGATCGAGAGGCTGTCTTCGTCGATCGTTCCGATATGGCGCGCGCCACCGCCCTGTTCAAGGACGGGCGGCGGGAATTCCGCCGTGCATCGCTCGTGAGCTTGAACAAGCTGGACCCCAACGGTCCCGGTCCTCGGCCGGGTTCGTTCCCGACACTTTTCAAATCCGACGACTACGATGCCATTGCCTTCATCATCAGGCGGCACGGAACGGTTCGGCTGGCCGAGACGATCGCTCAGTTCAACGAGCCAGGCCGGGCTCTGATGATCGACGGCCTTTACGATGACGGGCTCGTACGCACCCACCGGGCCGCCGAGCCGTCGGATTTCAAGATCGGAAAAGCAGCGCAGATTCAGGCTTTTCACGACCTGAAGGAACAAGCCGAGCAGCTTTTGGAGGATTGCGCCCGGTCGGACGCCGCGGCGAGGCTTGCCGATACGGCGCACGTGCAGCTGGGGCGGATATTCGACGACAAGCAGCCTTCATTCAAAGGCATCGTCGAAGAATACCGAAAGTCGACGCTCGAACGTCGGGAGGTCGAGCAGCGCATCGCTGCGTTGGACGGCGCCGGCGATGGCGGTCTGAGGAAGAAAAGGCAAGCTCAACTTGATCTCAAACGCCGCCGCTTAGAAGAGCGAACGACGCAGGAGAGAGAGTACCTAAAGCATACAAGGGCGGCCGATATCGCAAACCACACGATCGAATCCGGCAACAGTACCCCAGGCTCCAAGCTCGGCATGAAGGTCGCTTGGTCCTTGTACGGGCAGTACCGCGTGCTCTATGACCGCAATTCCGGACGAAGCTCTTATCGGGCCCGCTTCGAGGCCCTCTCCGCGAAGCTCATCTTGGACCGCCATCGAGCCATCGCCATCGAGGCTGCGAAGGCGGCAAGCCGGGCAGATGAGGATCGCATCGGGATTGAACGACGCGTCCGACAAGCTTTGGGGCACTACTTCGATAAATTTGGCGTGGTTTCTAACGTCGGGACCGAAAGCGAGCCTCTGCGCGAGGTCAAGCCTTGGGTGGAGTTGTTGATCCGGGAGATGGAGGAGAACGAGCTAAGGCGCTACGAGCGCCAGGCGCGCGAAGCTGCGGACAAGGCGGCGACGCTGCTGCGCGGCGAGTTCATCAATGCATTGACATCAAGGATCAGCAAGATGGAGCGCGAGCTCTCAGCGATGAATCACGGCCTGACCGATCATCCGTTCCACAACGAACGATATTCGTTCCATCATACCCGTCTGGTCGAGTTTCAGCCTATCTTGAAGATCGTCGAGATCAGCAAAACGTCTCCGGAAGCGCTCGACATGCTTTTCAAGGGTGACGAGGTGCCGGAAGAATTTCCGCACCGGGACACGCTGCGGGAAATCGAAGCATTGCTGGAAGATCCCGACAAGGACTTCAGCGTCTTCGAGGACTATCGCAACTTCTTTACGTTCGAAATCCATATGGAAGATATCGTGTCCGGCCGGACGACGAGATGGGAGACGCGCCGCGGGACCGGCTCGGGAGCCGAGCAGCAGGTGCCGATCTACGTGGCGATCGGAGCGTCGCTTGCCTCGGTCTATGGAAGCGGGAGGTCAGGGGCCGGTCGCCCTTCGGGCATGTCGGTGGCGATTTTCGACGAAGCCTTCTCCAAGATGGATGGGAAAAACCAGCGGCAGATGATGAGCTTCTACAAGAAGCTCGGGCTACAGATCGTCATCGCTGCTCCGAACGAGAAGCGCGTCGCGGTTCTCGAGCACATCGATACGGTGGTCGAGGTGGATCGCATCGGCGAAAGTGCACGGGCGAGCGTCGTCGAACTCAAGGAGCGGGCCCGAAAGGAGCTTCGGGCCATGGACCCCGATCTGATGTCCGACGACGAACTCAAGAAGATGGCTGCGGAGTAGGATGTCCAGGCGGTTCACCGACGCACGCGCGCTGATGGCCGATCTTCTCGACCGTCACGAGGCAGGAGCGGAACGGCCGATCGGCTATCCCGATTATGGCAGGTTCGTCGACGTCGTGCAGATGGACAAGTTTACGAAGGAGCTTTGCGAGGCGGAGGAGCAGCGGGCTATCAAGATCACGCGGGAGCGGGGCCTCAAAAGCGATCAGATCAAGCATGTCAGGCTGGAAGAGCCCGCTCTGCTGTACGCGATGCTCAAGCGTCGACCGGTCGGTGAGCTGACCGACGAGGCGACCGGGCGTTTGTTGCAAGGACTGGAACTGCCAGTCCAGTTCGAAGGATCGCTGGCAACCCTTCGGGCCGCATGGTCTCGCGGTCGAGAGTGGCAAGGGTTCTCGCTCGGTGATGTCGATCGCCTCAGGCCGGCCTTCGTCATGGCCAAGGCGATCTTGGAATATCGTCATGCGGGTCTCGACTATCGTACTTTTTCCCGACGGTTTTCCGGGGACAGCAAAGCACTGGAGCGACTGGAAGGACCGGTGGTCAGGATTTTGAGCGGAGCCTTGGAGCTTCCGCCGACCGCTCGCCCGAGGGATGCGCTACGAACGCTGGGTCTCGAGAAGTTCGCTCCACCGATGTTGCTGTCGGGGCGGTTGGATTTCGACATGGCCGAGCTGTCAGCCGCTGCCCCGCTCTATTTCGGTATTCCTCCAGCAGAGGCCACGCGACTGAGATTTCGTGGGCAGCCCCGATACGTCCTGACAATCGAAAATTTTGCCAGCTTCCACCGTCACGTTGCCGAGGCGGATCCGCAGCGTTCCGGAGTAACGATCTATGTCGGAGGATACCCGTCCTTGGCGACGCAGGGCGCCTTGAAAGCGCTCGCCGCCTCACTGCCCGCGGATGTCCCCTTCTTCCATTGGTCCGACATCGATCCGGACGGCGTCTGGATATTCCGCACGATCGAGAGTTCGCTTGCGAGAGAACTGCGACCCCACCTGATGTCCGTGGCGATCGCCAAGAAACTAGGGAAGCCGCCAGCCGACCGGGTCAGGCTGCCTTCCGACGTCGGTTCGTCGGCCATCGCTGATCTCGCCGCATATCTTCGGCACCCGGGCGCCAATTGGCTGGAGCAGGAGGAGCTCGATCCGACGCAGCCAGAAATCCAAGATGCGCTGCGCCAGGAGGAGGAAATCAATGTTGTCGGACGCCAGGATTAGAGCGCATCTGCTTTCGGCATTTCACCGGCTGCGGCACAGCAATGACGGCTGGGTACCTACCTCCGAAATGAACCTCGGGGGCCTTGAGCCCGTCAGTCTCGATCGCATCCGTACCATTTGCGAGCAACTTGAGGAGGCCGACCTCATCAAATTCAAGTCGTTGTCCCGCGGCTCCATTGGCGGCATTGTCGGTGTGTCGAAGATAACCGGTCACGGCTCGGACGTCGTCGAAGGGCTCGTCCGAGCCAGAATAGCGCTTGACTTCGAAAAACCACCGGATGCTGAAACTCGCGTGGCTGAGACGGCTTTGGTCGCTCTGACCAAAGACCCGGTGTCTGTCGCGCCCGAACCGATGCCGTGTGGAGTCGAGAAGACAGAACGGGCGAGCGTCGAGCTCTTCACGTTGAGACCAGCATTGTGGGGCATGAGCGTCGACCTCAAGGAGGCGTTTCGTAGGCTCCGCCATCATGTGGCTCGGAACAAGACGAAAATCTGAGGTGCCACTGAGGCCCCGTTTGTCTCGAATGGTCTGGAATGAGATATTAGCCCTTCAACGAGCGGCGGCTAGGCCATTTCGACCTCCAATGCTGGCTGACGCGAAACCCCTCAGCCTCTGCAACCGCATGCCGAAGCGTCGAGTTTCCGTGCGCGCCCGACCCGACATGCTCGCTTCGCTGAGGAGCATGAGTGACTTTCTTACGATCGGCTCAAGCCGTCAAAGGCGTGTTGTCGACTGACATGTTCAGTGCGGAGGAGCCTGCCACTCGAGCCAGCTTACCGCCGGAATTCATCCGATGCGTTTCACAACTGTCCGGGGCGTCAGCTGACGGACTTTGCGCAAGCTTCACGCATTCCTCGTAGCCACACTGCCGCCTGCAAGGAAGTGCCAGCTGCGGACTCCACCCCAACTGCGGAGGGAATGCTATCTAGTCCATCGCGGGAGCGCACGCCGGACAACATCGCCGATCGATTCAAGCACATCCCGGACTTCGGTGAGCGCGAGGTCGGACGATATTTCGGTTGGCGGCTCGTGGCGCGCGACGCCTAATGCCTGATCGCGCGATAGGGATCGGCCCGGTTGACGCCAGCCGCGACAGCACAGACCTCGCCCAGCCGCGCGCGCTACGATTCTTCTGGTGCGCGGATCCGTTCAATATGCCCGGTCTATACTTCGACGTATTCTCCGCCCGGCGCAACGCAGCGACGCTCTGCCCAAGCGAATCAAGAGAAATTTCCTCCTATGATCGCGCAATCATTAGGGGTTCTAATCCGTCAAAGTGGGGTTTTGATACGCAAAGTTGCTTTTTTTTTCCGCGCAATTGACACTTGCCCCGTTCTCCTTACCAAGCCACGACCCCTCAGGATGAGCCTCACTCGACGGATCAAACTCACGATGAGCCACATTTCGAAGTCGTCTGGCGAACGAGTCACCATTCCAGTGCTGCAGCGATGGAAGGATGAGGGGCGGCGTATCGCAATGACCACCGCTTATGACGCCGTTTCGGCCCGCATCGCCGACCCCATTGTCGACATCCTTCTTGTTGGGAATAGCGTCGGCAATGTCTGCCTCGGATTCGACAACACGCTACCTGTTAGCGTGGCCATGATGAACCATCATCTTGATGCGGTTGCTCGCACAAGGTCTCGTGCTTTGCTCGTGGCCGACATGCCTTTTCTCAGCTTTCACCTCAGCCCGGAGGAAACCATTCGGAACGCCGGTGGGTTCCTGCAGCGGGGCGCAGACGCCATCAAGCTCGAGGGCGGGGCCAAGCGAGCGGCAATGGTGCGCGCTCTGGTCGATTGCGAAATTCCGGTGATGGGCCACTTGGGCCTGACCCCGCAGAGTGTCAATGTCATGGGAGGCTTCAAGGTGCAAGGCCGAACGGCCAATGATGCCTTGCGGCTGCTTGATGATGCGTACTGCCTGCAGGAAGCGGGATGCTTCGCTCTGGTTCTGGAAGGGGTGCCGGCCGAGCTCGCTGCTCGAGCAACTGAGTACTTGACGATACCGACCATCGGAATCGGCGCCGGTCCTGACTGTTCCGGTCAGGTGCTCGTCTTTCACGACGTGCTGGGCCTGATCGAGGGTCATCGTCCCAAATTCGTTCGGTCCTATGCAGACGGCTTTAAGGTGCTGCAGGAGGCGTTGTCGCGCTGGGTTGGGGATGTGCGCGAAGAGGCATTCCCGGCATCAAATGAGTCCTATCGCCTTCCAGAAGGTCTTCGCGATGCGATCGCAAGCTGGACGCCTTCCAGCCGGACCTGATCTAAGCCAATATGCAAACAATCACAAAAGTTGCTGAACTACGCCGCGCTCTTGCACAAGCTCGCAAGGCGGATATGCGCATCGGATTCGTTCCGACCATGGGCTACCTTCACGATGGACACATGGCGCTGGTCGAAGCCAGCCGAGCTCAATGCGACGTCACGATCGCCAGCATCTTCGTCAATCCCACGCAATTTGGACCAAACGAGGATCTCAGCACCTATCCGCGCGACTTTCTGCGCGATGAAAAGCTGTGCCGGGATGCCGGCGTCGAGATCATCTTCGCGCCAGATGCGCAGGAGATCTATCCTTCAGGGTTCGAGACCTTCGTCGAGCCGGGTGAGCTCGCAAAGCCATTATGTGGAGGTTTCAGGCCCGGGCATTTTCGGGGTGTCGCCACCGTGGTATGCAAGCTGTTCAACATGGTGCAGCCTGACGTCGCGTTCTTCGGTCGGAAGGACTTTCAGCAATGCGCGATCGTGCGTCATATGGCAATTGATCTCAATCTTCCGATCGAGATCGTTACGGTGCCGACCGTTCGGGAGGCGGACGGCCTGGCGATGAGCAGCCGAAATCGATATCTTGACAGGCAAGAGCGTCAGCAAGCTCTTGCGATCAGTCGCGGACTGCTGGCGGCCGAGGCTCAATTTCGTGAAGGTGAGCGTAACGTCGGAAAGCTTCTAGCACTTGTCAGGCGGCATTTGGAGAAAGTTGACCGGTTGCAGTACCTCGAGCTCGTCGATGCCGATACGCTCAAGCCTGCGAAAAGTCCCTTGGGTGCTCCTGCAGCTCTTTGCGTTGCGGCCTATGTCGGTACGACTCGGCTAATTGACAATGTCATCCTCAACCCGGAGTTCCCTTAGCGACGCATGGCGGCGGGCTGGTCGATCGCAAGCGTGTCTCCGGCGAACGTTGTCGTAATGTGCCGGAAATAGCCGGAAACGGTCCGGTAGCTCAGTCGGTGAAGTGAATACACCACGGTATCCTGTCTCGACTCGGCTAGGGTGAAGCATACATCCATGATGACCATGGGCAGCAGATTTTGATTCGCCAGACGTGGTTCGAATCCTGCCGCCCTAGTCAACAAAACGTCTGAAAAGCTCCGATTTCATCGCAAGACTTGCAATGTCCTCGTAAGATTCCGACGCAGAGCGGTTCGCAAACATTCCGTTTAGTTTCGAGGGCTACCAAGCTATCGCGGCGGCTCGACGCAGCATGAACGCAGCATGGAAGGCTCTGAGGGTGAGCTTTACGATATCGAAATCTTGGGCCTATTGACGGCCCGGCGCCGCGTTTAGAACGGCTGCCTCAGCGGTCTGGGCGTCAAATAGTTGTGTCAGTTCCAAGGTGTCATACCCTTGAGTGACGCTTCGATTGTCTGCTCCAAAAGGTGGCGCATAATCCCGACCACCTCGGGCGGAAAAACTGCTTTCGCGGCGAACCCCTGCCAGGCGTTAAGACCATTGACATCTAGTTTGATGTCGTTGCCGCTGCTTTTCCTTTCCTTCTCATCACCGATCCTCACGGCCTCTCCTCCGTGCGAGCGACAGTGTCCTAGGGGCTTGTTAGCGTAACACTGTCGTCTCTCAACTACCTGATTTGGTGGGGCTCGCATTCACATACAGTCCGCACTTCCCCGATAGCCTTCGAGCATTCTACAGCGACGACATTACGTCGCTACGATGTGAGCCGCGTTTGTGATGGGGGCAATGCGTATGACTGGGCGCGCGCGCAGAATGCGAGATGCGAAAGAGTTTCGGCGGTTGGAGCAGATCTACCTGGTACAGGCTGAGCACTCGACGGGAGATCTCGAACGAGACAGCTTACTCAATATCGCTCGAGGTTTCGGGCATGCGGCCGGTAAAATCGAAAGACGTTCATTGATTAGTAAGGCGGTGATGATCGTTGCTCTTGCCGTGCTCGTATTATTTGCTGTTTTGTACATTCCCTAGTGTACGTTCGGTCTAACGCGACGGCGACGTAATGCCTATCCCGGTTCAGAATTGAGACTACCGCCACGTTTAACAGCATGCGGCCTGATCCCGATCAGGCCATTTATGACGGCTAGCGCCTCGAGAGTTTTGACTCATATGTGAGATTTCCAAGACGAGTAGCTAGGAGGGGCCAGCACTTCGATGCTGCCGCAGTGCCAGGCGCATCCAGGTGCTTCGGAGCCCTTTAGGTCGGTCCAGGTCTTGAGCCGGAATTCGTAAGGTCGCCGGTTTTCACTGCTTGTGGCGAGATAGGCCACCGCTAGAGAGAGTCGGTAGTATTCCGGAAGCTATCCGCTTTGCTGCTATTTGCCGGCCACGCTCGCGCAGCGGCGAAATATCTCGACCTGAACGATTTCATCTTGTTGCAAAGGCGATGAGCTGGATAGCGGCGGCGCCGAGTACAGCGGCAAGGACGTAGCGCGTTGTCTTTTCCGATAGCCAACGAAGACCAACTGTGGTTCCGATCATTGCCCCGGCGAAAGCGCCTAGGGCGTATAGCCAGGTCTGCGGTGAAGGCATCTGTCCGACGTAAATTGCCCCGACTAGCCCAACCGCGGAGTTCACCCATATGAAGGGAGCCGATAAAGCTGCGGCCTGTTTGGGCGACGCCCACCGCATCGCGATTAGGATCGGCGCGAGGAAAACGCCACCGCCGACACCAGTAAGGCCTGAAACGATGCCGACGCCAGCGCCTGTTGCGATCGCGCCCCAAGATGGCGCGACGCGATTTAGGATGTCTCCCTTCGCTCGACGGAACAACAAGATGGCCGCGACCACAAGAAGCACGACACCGGTGACAGCATCATAAATTTGCTGAGGCAGGACTGTGAAACCTCCAACTAAGGCAGTCGGCATCGAGGCGATGACAAGAGGCTTCAACTTCTTCCAATCAACAAAGCGGCCGCGATTGAAGAGCCACGTTGAATACGTAGCGGCGACGATGTTGAGCAACAATGCAGTCGGACGCATCTGAGTCGATGGAAATGATGAGAACGCCATTAGAGCCAGAAACGCTGTACCTCCGGCTTGCCCGACCGTTGCGTAAAGAAGGGAAACGATGGCAAAGGAAACTGTGAGCATTGTGGGGACTAGATCCGAGCTGATTCATTTGAAGAAAGAACGTGACGAGACGTTCTATTTGCAGGATCTCGCAGAAGACCATCAAATTCATCCCGCTTAGGCATGAAGACCTAAGCATTGCTCCCGCTTTTGTGAGATGATCGAGGGTGTCGGCTAGAACCGTCGCGCAAGCGCCTCCAGTTCGTCCTGACTGATTTCCGCCGCTTCCTTCTTTCGGGACGTTCATGATGCGCTGGCGTTCAGCGCGTCCTGGAAATGGAAGCAGACACGCAAAGCGTCAGAGTTGATGCTATGCTACCATTTCCACGTATCCGGGCTCGTGTCGGTAGCAAGCACACGGATTCCGTAGTCGCTGATGGTTACAATGGCATATGTGTAGCCATCATAACAATTCAGCTGGTACTCCCTGTCTCGCTCCGACCAGCACCAATAGTTCCGATTGCCGCAGGACGGGTAAAACTGCTTTCGCAGCGAGCCCTTGCCAGGCTCAAGACCATTGACATCGAGCTTGATCTCGTCGCCGCTGCTCTTCCACAAAACATGCCCCTTCAGCTCTTCTTTGGTCAGATTCACCACAAAAAATTCGTGCTTTCCTCCGCTCTTCGTCGCTCCTTTTCTGGCCTTCTCTTTCCTTCTCATCACCGCCCCTCCTGGCCTCTCCTCCGCGTGAAAGGCAGATTCCTCGGAGTTTGCTTAGGTAACACTGTCGTCTCAACTACCTAAGTTGGTAGGCTGGCAATCACATCCAGCGCGCACTTTGCGGATAGCTTTGGAGCGTCTCGCAACCGCAACTCCACTTTGCCGCGATCTGAGACGAGTTTGTGATGGGGACAATGCGTATGGTCGTGCGTGCGCGCAGAGCGCGAAATGCGAAAGAATTTCGGCGGCTAGAGCAGATCTACCTGGCAGAAGCTGAGCTCTCGACGAGAGAAATCGAACGAGACGGCCTCCTCAAGGTGGCTCGCGATTGCGGATATGCGGCCGACAAAATCGAAAGACGTGCGTTGATTAGGAAGGCCGTGGTGCTGCTCGCTATTGCTGCCCTCGCGCTATTTGCCGTCTTGTACATTCCGTAGTGGAGCACTCGGCTTAGCGGGGACCGGCAGATATTCCCGCCCAAGTAGGGGCCAGCGTCTGGCCTTCATCGGCACCTACTAGGAATGTATCGCGATGCAATTCGGTGGATTTACGATCGTCAAGGGAAGTGCTTCTGCATGAAGTCGGATGTCCACGTTCAGTCAACGTCAGTCGGGCTGAAGGAGTCCCACTTGCCGTTAGCGGCATCATTCCTGATCCCCGGCCAGAGCTGTTATGTTTTTCTACGTGAGCACGTTATAGACATTCGCCTTGGCGAGCTCCGCGTTCATGGCGCCAAACTCTGGCTTGTCGGAGCTGTTGCAAAGTTTTCGCAGCTCCATCTTCCAAGACGGCGGTGTCCGGTGCCGCTGGCACGTTCCCTTGTAAGGAAACGCGTCATTCCGCATTGGGCTCCTGGTAGGAGTAAGCCCAACTTTCATCGCTCTGGTCGGCCTGCTTCGATCCGGAGGGTCGGCAATTGCCAGGAGCCATAATGAAAATTGACGCCAGCCCCGGCTGGCAAGTTGAACGATGCAAGGGGTGTCAGCCATGGGCTGGCGTACGGCGGAAGTTCGACGTTCGTGAGGGATTTCGCGGTTTCAATCGAATAGATCACATCCCGCGCGACCCGCAGTGTGGCGTCGTTGATCCAGCCTTGAAAAATACTGATCCGGTGGGTCGCCGAGCTCGCAGAAGTGACCTTCCCGAAGAGCTCCATCGCCTGCGCGGATTCGATCTGAATTCGCTCCTGCCAATGCCAATAGGTGTCGAAAAGCCGTTTCGAGAACTCCGTCTGCGTTACGATGGCTCGCTTTGCAAAGTCCTGAAATGCGCCTGTTGCACCGCCAATGTCATCGTTGCTTCCGGCTTCCTTCGTCATCACCATCTCCTTGTCTTGTTACATGTACTCGAGAGATCTGCCTTCGAAGGCGCTGTTCGTCCGGAACTCTTCTATGACGGCGGAAAAAAGAGAATGCTGATTTGCATAGCCCGGCTCCTCGCCCGTATCCGCCACCAACGGGGTGTGCGAGCCCGTTTCTGAAGGGGAAGGCTGAGCGTCGCACTGTGCCGGCTGAATGCGTCGCGCCCGTGTAGAAGTTCGAACATCCATGTCTTCAACCAGACACGCTGAAGATTTTAAATGACACCGATCGTCCGGACCACAATTCATGGGCTGCCAGTTGGCACCCGTCCCAATGGATCGCCTCGAAAGGTGCCGAATGGTGATCGCGCTTCGAGACAACTGAGATAGCCCGTTAGGTGATCAGCCTTGGTCCGGACTGACACCTTCGCCAGGGCTCCCGGGCTTGGTCTCGTGGTCGCGGATGAATGTTTCATATTGCGCAGGGTTAGCAGCCTTCAGGCGTTCCAGTGCGCGCTCAGCTTCATCAAGGACGACAACGCCGTGACGCCGTTTGATTTTCTCCATGCCTTTTGCCATCTCTTCGAGGTGTTTCATTGCCTCTCCAGAACTCGAATCATTAGTGTCCTGCGACACTCTCGCCATCCGGGGGCGCCGGTTAAGTTCTTCGACGGCAGCGAAAAGAGCTTCGAGCTGTTGGCCCAAGCTGAACTGCTCAAAGACCTTCTTTTGGAGTTCTGAAACTTTGACGACGTTCGTTTCGATATCCTGATTTACTGCCCCGCTGAGTGGCGCAAAGAATGGAAAAGAGTACCAGGAGAACCAATTCGGGTTTGACATGGATACCTCTCGACCATCGAGATCGTGGCGTTCTTCTTCAGCTATATTCCAGCAATTGGCGTGCCAATCGACGGGGTCGATGACCACATCCAGGCACGAAAATATAATGCCCATCAGATTGGTGAAGGACAGCTGTGGTCAGAGGGGCGCGGCGATACTTGCGCGACTATAACGATGTCGGGGTCGTCTACCTCGCCCGCCGAGTTGGGCTCGAGCTTGGGTTCAAGCGTTTCGGGGTACTAAGATGGATGGAGCATGCGGCCGCGCCTATGGGCGAGGCCGTGAAGGCGACATCGGTTTCCGCTTGGGGCCGCCTAGCGCACAATCAGCGCGATGCAGTCTTTGGCACTCGCACGAATTCCTCCACGCGGACGATCCCATCAGAACTTGAGGCCGTCGAGAGGTGGGATCAAGCTTCATTACGGGTTGGAATAGCCAAAGGCTTAGCCGATCCCCTCGCGAGGGTGCGATGTCGCGCAGATTTTGGTTCCAGTGAGACGCTGCTGTCGCAATGCCAAGAGGGCAGGGTTTAGTTAGTTACTGACTGAGGTTTGAGCGGCCCCGAGCGTGGCGGCGTTCCGGCAACAACCCGAGACACCCATCCGAGGTCGCGGACAATCCAGCGAACTGTCATCGCGATGACAATGATGGCCACTCCAAGCACACCAGCCATCGAGATTCTGGTCGAGAGATCCCATAGTTCTCCGAACTGGACCAAATCCATAAGACGAAAAACGGTGCCCTGGAGCAGGTAAAGAAGCAGCGTGCTCTGCCCAAGTTCCACCGCGACAAAGCGGGCCACTCGATTTGAAGAGCTGAGTTTCCAGAGCGGTAGCACCGTTTCAAATGCGATCGCAGAGGCCGCCACAGAGCCTGCGAACATCAGCAACACCTGTTCAGCCGATGCTGTATCGCGTATCAGAACGAGATTGTTGTAGGCATAAGTCTCTTTGCCCCAAACAAGAAAGCAGGCGAAAGCAAGCGCTGCGAGTGAGAAGATCAAGGGAGATTTGTTGCGTGGGAGAACGCGCGCTCGCCATTCGGTCGACTGGAAAAGCAAGAATCCCAGACAGAAGAACGGGAAAGTGTATCTTATCAAGGGCAATATCGAAAAGGTGACGGGCAAGATTGCGACCGCAATTGCAGACATGCCTATGATCCACATTGATCGACGACGGCAAATCGTTAGAAGGACCTTTATGACAAGGAAAGATGCAAATGCCGCCCATATGAACCAGTATGAGCCAATAAAATCCTTCAAAATGTCTGCGTAAGTTATACTGTTCGAAGGCGAAAATGCAGCTACCTTAGCTGTCTCCATAAAGGCGCACCAAAACAGCGTTGGCAGCAATAATTGTATCGCGCGCTCATTGATACTACGAATGAGCGATTTTCGCAGGAGAGCTCTCGAAGACAGATATCCGCTTATCGCCATAAACAGAGGCATATGAAACATGTAGATCGACTTGAAATACGGCGAATACCAATAATCATTGTTTCGGTAGATGACATATTGCAATAGATGTCCAACGATCACCAAGACAATGAGTATGCCTTTAGCAAAATCAAAGCTTAGATCTCGGTTGTCTGCTCCGGCTGAGTGCGAGCCGTGCCCCGTCGATAGAGTTGTGTGACAAAGCATAAAACCTCTAGACTTGGTTGTGCCCTTGTACGGTTAGCGGACGACTCGTTCTTTGAATATAGTTGTACGACCTCTTGGGCCGACTATGAAGCGGTGGGCTGTGTCTGGGCTTTCGGAGGTCCGCTCGCTAATCTGACCGGTCACGTGTCTCGTTTCTTCGCCATTGCGAGCGACGGTCCGCCAGCCGCTGCGACCTCGCAATGGATGATGGCATAGGCATGGACATGATCGGCGCAGGTTCCGCATACTAGGAGCGGCCTCGCATGCGCTAAGTGAGTGAGCAAGGACGTCTGCTTCGTTGCGGCGGCTCTGAATAGAACAAAATCGTCGAACATTGTTTGAGCTGGCAAAGAAGCTTCCCCTGCTCACCCGTGGTCATTTTCGCGCAATCCTGTCAACAATGGTTCGGACCGGGTGCATTGGTACAGCCTGCAGCGCGCGACGCCACTGTTCGATCCGGCACGAAAGGACGAATGGTCGATCCCCGGCGAACTAGAATAGGGGCCTGTGTCAAGCCGTGAAACCAGAACGAAAGCCGCCAGGTTCGGGCAGCAGGGGCATGGCGGATGAGGACATTCACGACCTGCGTGACCAGAGTCCAGCTTGCGACAAGGTCGAATGGTGCCCTAGTTGAGCTATGTCAGAGAAATAATCTCTCTTGCGGCAAGCGCATCTAGAACCTGATCCGCCAACTGTTCTGGTGGCTGGCCCAAGGTCTTCAAGTGTACCTCCGGCGCGCGCGGCGCTTCGAACGGGGCGTCGATGCCAGTAAAGTTCTCGATTTTGCCTGATTTTGCCCTCGAATAAAGTCCCTTTGGATCGCGTCGGACGCACTCATCTATTGGCGTGTCCACAAAGACCTCGACGAATTCGCGCTTCCCAACGAGCTTGCGTACCAGGTCCCGCTCGGTCATGTAGGGCGAGATAAACGAGCAAATGACCATCAAGCCGCTGTCGAGCATCAGTTTCGCCACTTCACCGGCTCGTCGGATGTTCTCGATCCGATCCGCGTCAGTGAAGCCGAGATCGCCATTGAGGCCGTGACGGAGGTTGTCGCCGTCCAGCAGCATCGTGTGATGCGACATCGCGAACAGCTTCTGGTCGACGATATTGGCAATCGTCGACTTGCCGGCGCCCGAAAGCCCGGTGAACCAGATGATGCATGGCTTCTGCTGCTTGAGCCCGGCACGCTCCTGCTTGCCGATCGTTAGCGGTTGCCAGGCAACGTTGCTGGCGCGGCGGAGCGGAAAATCAATCATTCCCGCGCCAACCGTTCGGTTGGTGTAGCGGTCGATCACGATGAAGGACCCGGTGCGCCGATTCACGTGATAGGGATCAAAGCTCACAGGCAGAGTGGTCGCAACGTGGCAGAAGCCGAATTCATTGAGCCCGAGCGTCGTCGCCGCAAGAGGAGGCTCGCCGGTATTGACGTCGATCTTGTATTTGATGCGCGTGACGTTGCCGGAGGCAATCGATTGCGTGCCGATCCGAAATGCATAGGAGCGGCCCAGTACCATTGGCTCCTCATCCATCCAGATCAGATGAGCGGCAAACTGGTCGGCGACCGTAGGGCGCTGGGTTGGACCTGCGAGGACATCGCCGCGGCTGACATCGATCTCATTTTCGAGCATGATCGTTACTGCGTCGCCAGCTTCTGCAGCCGCAAGATCACCATCATAGGTCACAATTCGCTTCACGCGCGAGCTGCGCCCCGATGCTGCCACGATAATTTCGTCGCCAACCGCGATGCTTCCCGAGGCGATCGTGCCCGCATACCCCCGGAAATCCAGATTGGGGCGGTTCACCCACTGTACCGGAAAGCGGAAGGGCAGGTCGGTCGTCTCGGACTGAATGTCGATAGTCTCGAGGCAATCCAGCAGAGACTGGCCATGATACCAATCGGTGTTGCCGGATCGGTAGATGATGTTGTCGCCGTATCTGGCGGAGATCGGGAATGGAACGATCGACTTGAAGCCGAGCGCCGAAGCAAAGGCGACATAGTCGCGCACGATGCCGTCGAAGACATCTTTTCGGTAGTCCACGAGGTCAATCTTGTTTACGGCCAGGAGGACGTGCCGGATGCCCAATAGTGAGCAGATGAACGAATGGCGTTTGGTTTGCACCAGAATCCCTTTGCGCGCATCGATCAGGATGATCGCGAGCTGCGCGTTGGAGGCGCCGGTTGCCATATTGCGGGTATATTGTTCGTGGCCCGGCGTATCGCCGACCATGAACGATCGGCGCGGCGTGGTGAAGAACCGATAGGCGACATCGATAGTAATACGTTGCTCGCGTTCAGCTTCGAGGCCGTCGACCAACAGAGCAAAGTCGATGTCTTCGCCCGTCGTGCCGTGCTTGGCGCTGTCGCGCGCGAGCGCCCGTAGCTGGTCCTCATAGATCATCTTGCTGTCATGCAGGAGTCGCCCGATCAGCGTCGATTTGCCCTCGTCGACCGAGCCACAGGTGATGAACCGCAATTGATCTTTGCTAACGGCCTCGCCGAGGCAACCCGCAGCATCCGTATCCATCAGAAGTATCCTTCTCGCTTCTTCTTCTCCATTGAAGCGGCCTCATCCGTATCAATGAGACGACCCTGGCGCTCCGACACTTTGGTAAGCCGCATTTCGGCTACGATGTCCTCGATGGTAGTGGCCTCCGATTCGATGGCGCCGCTCAGGGGGTAGCACCCAAGCGTGCGGAAACGGATCGTCCGCAACTCGGGGGTCTCATTTGGCCGGAGCGGGAGCCGCTCGTCGTCCATCATGACCAGGGTGCCATTCCGATGCACCACACGTCGCTGTTTCGCAAAGTAGAGAGGGACGACGGGGATGTTTTCGAGCATGATGTATTCCCAGATGTCGAGCTCTGTCCAATTCGACATCGCGAACACCCTCATCGTTTCGCGTTGCCGGATGCGCGTGTTGAACAGGTTCCAAAGTTCGGGCCGCTGGTTGCGCGGATCCCAGGCATGTCCTGCCGCGCGGAACGAAAATATGCGCTCCTTGGCACGGCTTTTCTCCTCGTCCCGCCGCGCGCCGCCGAATGCCGCATCGAATCCGTAGATCTCGAGCGCCTGCTTGAGCGCGTCGGTCTTCATAACCTGCGTATGCAGCGCGGAGCCGGAGTCGATGGGATTGATGCCGCGCGCAATGCCGTCCTTGTTCACGTGGACGATCAGATCGATCCCCATGCGCCTGGCCGTCTCGTCGCGAAAGGTGATCATCTCGCGGAACTTCCAGGTCGTATCGATGTGCATCAGTGGGAAGGGCAACTTCGCCGGATAGAATGCTTTCACCGCAAGGTGCAGCATGACGCTTGAATCCTTGCCGACCGAATAGAGCATCACCGGCTTCTTGAACTCTGCGACAACCTCGCGCATGATTTCGATCGACTCGGCCTCGAGCCGCCGCAAATGCCGCGGAAGCGTGCGCGTTTCGAGTCGAGCTAAGTTCTGCACGTTCATCTTGAACATCCTCGAGATGTGCCCCACGCGATGAGCTTGCCGTTGCGGATTCATGCCGCATCTGAGGGCTTGACTATGGGATCAGTAATTCAGCGTGGCTCGCTGCGGTATCTCATCCTCGGTCGGTCCAAGCGGGGGATAGACGTCGGCGCATCGCCTTCGCCAAGAGCATAGAATTCTGGTGGGCGAACCTACGAGCTGTAAGATGGGAAACTGACTGACGGTCAATTCATTCCTTGGTTGCCGCCTCAACATACGCTGGTTTATCGTGTCGCAAAGCCGTTGCGGGTGCGCGCCGGCGCAGCGCGATCGGGCCGTCCTGCTGAAGGGTAGGGCATGATCCTCCACACGCTTTCGAGCTTGCGGTTGCCCTCGCCGCCGGTGTAGAGCTGGTCAGAGCTGCCGAAAGCCGCGCCTACGACCGGGTTGCCGTGTTTATGATGAGATACTCCTCGTAGTTTTCCCGACGGGAAAACTACCCTGTTGCTCAATGGCTGGCACTTTTCCTACCCGGCAGTAGGTGAGTTGGTGAAATCGATTTTTTGGATGTAGTGCATTCAGATCGCGGATAGTGACGCTTCCTGCGGTCCTGATCTCAATCTCCTGGTCGCATCCGATACTTTGATGAAAGTCTCACGGCGGCAACTCCGGTGGCCGGTGAGCGATGAATTAGGTGGTTTGCAGTGCCGCCCTTCATACAAGGCTTTCGTAGCCCGCAGACAGTCTCGTGCTGGACCAGCAAAACACCTGATTGGTCACTCGACCCGCTAGCCGGAGCAGTTAGCTCTTGGAAATTCAAGGTCTCGATTGCCGTGTGAGCGATCTGTTCTCAGGCCTGTAGGCCCGCTACGATAGATTATGGAATACTTTTGCAATTCTTGGAATATGACTGAAGATGACTTCGGATTACCTTAGTATACTTTCTTCGGCACTTCATCCATCCCAGCCATCTCATGCGGGGTCGCACGTTCGCTCCAAGCATGGCGAATGCCGCTGGACGTAACCACAACGGGTTTTTCGTCTGAGCCAAGACTCAAGAGCCTCGACGGCCTGCACGAGACCATCGAACAGATCGAGCTGCCGTCGACCGCGCCCACCGAGACGGCCCCATTCACGCACCAATGCGGTATCGCCAAAGAGCGTCGGCTCGATCGTAAGCACGTAGAACCGCGCCATGTTACGGGACGCTCGAGCACGAGATATTGCACGGTGAGTTCGAACATGCATCAGAATCTTGAGGGTTCTGTGAGGTCGCGGGGCAGGCGCGGAGCCGCGCGCTCGGTCGGGCGTGCGACCTCATAGAAGCCGGATTGAACGAAGCTGCGGAGTTGTGGGCGCTATGGGAATAGTGCAGCGGGTGCGGCTGCTGGGAAGGCGCGCCTGTGGTCGCTGCGCGTCGGCGAGTCATTCATCGGATGTGAGGGGCCGGATTGATCGGTCCAAGGGCGCGATCCAGCGAGCGACTTGCTGCGCTGGGATGCGTGGCCGAACGATTGGCAGGGTGTTCGGTGACGAGCGCGGCCACGGCGACTTTGGGCGTTGCCGTGGAGAAGGTGATCACAGAAGCGGTGGATGGTGCAGGCGCTGGTCATGACGTATCACAACGAAACGGATGGTCGCGGGCGCAGGCTCGCGGGACGACATCGACGCGCCGCATGGTGCCGCCACAATGCGGGCAGACGGGGATCTCACATTTGGTGAGGGGATCGTCGCCGGCTTCTTGATCCGTCGGAGCGTTGCGGACAGCAAGGAGTTGACGGCAGAGAGCGATTTTATCGTTGCGTCCGCCATTGGCAAGGAAGCCATAGTGGCGGATGCGGTGGAAGCCGTCCGGCAGGGAGTGCAGGAGAAAGCGACGAATGAACTCGTCGGCATCAAGCGTCATGACTTTGGTTTTGCGGTTCTGCCGATAGTCCTTCCAGGAAAAGCTCACCTTGCCATCGGCAAGCGAGATCAGCCTACTGTTCGCGATGGCGACGCGATGCGTATAGCGGCCGAGATAAGCCAGCACCTGTTCCGGCCCACCAAATGGCGGCTTGGCATAGACGACCCAGTCGGTCCGTCGAAGTTGATTAAGGCGCGCGGCGAATGCAGTGGGATCGGCGAGATGGGCGAGAGCGCCAAAGAAGCCGAGCTCGCCAGCCGCGAAGGCAGCTTGCAGCTCTTGCAGAAACAGGCGACGGAACAGCCGGGAGAGGACGCGCACTGGCAGGAAGAAGCCGGGCCGGCAAGCGACCCAGCGTGTGCCGTCGAGCGAGGGTCCACCGCCCGGCACGACGCAGTGGATATGCGGATGGTGTTGCAGGGTCTGGCCCCAGGTATGGAGGACGGCGGTCACGCCGAGCTGAGCGCCGAGATGCTTGGGGTCGGCTGCGATGGTGGTGAGCGTCTCGGCCGCGCAGCGGAACAGGATGGCATAGACGGCGGCCTTGTTCTGAAAGGCGATCTCTCCGGCGGGGGCCGGCATGGTGAAGACGACGTGGAAATACGGTACGGGAAGGAGTTCAGCTTGCCGTTCGGCGAGCCATTGCGCGCGCGCCGCGCCCTGGCACTTCGGGCAATGCCGATTGCGGCAGGTAATGGGTGACGCCCATTACCTGCCTTATGGGCAAAGCCGGTAATGGGGAGCTG
>NZ_LUUB01000058.1 GCF_001641635.1 Bradyrhizobium centrolobii | reverse complement strand
GGAAGGTTCGCCGATCTTGCCGAAAAGGCCGGACCGGCTGTGGTTGGGGTCAGTGCCAAGGCGGCCGCGGCAGACGAGGAATCCGGCCCATCGTCCGGACCTGATGGGGCGCCCGATCAAGACACTCCAAGAAGGGCTGTTCCAAGGTCCGAACCGCACGGTCCGGGCGTTGCGCCGAAATCCGGGGACATGATCTCGATCGGCTCGGGTTTCTTCATCTCCCCGGACGGTTATGCGGTGACGAACAACGATATCGTGGCAGGCAGCGATACGGCCGAGATCCGTACGAATGAGGACAAAATCTACCCAGCCAAGATCGTCGGCAAGGACCCGCTGAGTGATCTCGCCCTGCTCAAGGTCGATGGGCGCACGGACTTCGCCTATTTGAAGCTGGCCGATCAACCACCACGCACCGGCGATTGGGTGCTTACGGTAGGCAATTCGTTCGGGCTCGGAAATACTGTCACCGCGGGTATCGTTTCAGCGCGTGCGCGCGACCTGGGGATGGGGTCTTCGGACGACTTCATTCAGATAGATGCGCCGATCAACCGCGGCGATTCGGGCGGGCCGAGCCTCAACACGCATGGCAACGTCATCGGTGTGAACAGCATGATTCTTTCGCCCTCGGGCGGCTCGGTCGGTGTGGCTTTTGCGATTCCCGCAGACACGGTGAATGCGGTGATCCCGCAACTGAAGGACAAGGGCGCGGTCACGCGAGGGTGGATGGGAGCGGAAGTTCAATCGGTGACCCCCGACATCGCCGAAAGTATCGGCGCAAACAATCTTCGCGGCGCCATCGTCATCGGTGTTCAAGCCAGCGGTCCAGCCGCGAAGGCCGGATTAAAGAGCGGGGATGTGATCACGTCGATCGGCGGCGAGCCCATCAAGAGCGCAAACGAGCTCACCAAGAAAGTCCATGCGGCGGCGCCAAGCTCTTCAATCGAGCTCTCCATGGTTCGGAACAAAGAACAGAGAGCATTGACCGTAACGCTGGGCCAGCTTACCGCTCAGTAGAGCACACCTGCGCGGCGATCGGGGCTGCGGCACGACCGCTCAAGCCATCGAGCCCAATGCCCCATCTCTCGCGCCGGAAGACTTCCCAGGTTTGGCTTTGACAACGGCTAGGTGACTCGTTGCTCGTCGACTTGGATCTGCGCGCAGGGTCCTTTTCGCGCCCCTTATCGATCGATCTCCCCAAAGACGATGTCCAGCGAACCGATGATCGCCGAGACGTCCGCCAGCAAATGGCCGCGGCTGAGCAAATCCATTGCTTGCAGATGTGCGAACGATGGCGCCCGGATCTTGCACTTATAGGGTTGGTTCGTGCCATCGGAGACCAGGTAGACGCCGAACTCGCCCTTGGTAAGGCAATCGGGTATTCTCGAGCCAGGAGTGCGCGTGTCTTGCTGAGGGCAGCATCGGAACGGACCGACAATGCGTAGCTGCCTTGCTTCCATGGTTGCTATCGCGCCAATTCCAACAGCCGACGACAGTCCGCCGGCAGCCGCCGTTCATTGAGGTTGGTCACGCCGAGCAGCAGTCCCTGCTGCCGCGGAGGCTGCATGTACCACGGAGACAGAGGAGCCGGCGCCAGGCAGAACTGTAGGGCGCGCAAAGCGACGTCCACGTCTGACGCAAACTCGGGAAGCAGGATCATCACTGCCAGACCGGCGGTTGCTTGCACCTTTATCGAGTCTGACGCCACCTCTCCCAGACAACGAAGCAGGGTCGCCCGTCGAGCGGCGTAAAGCCGCTTCATGCGGCGCAGATGGCGAATGTAATGCCCTTCCCGCAGGAATTCCGCCACAGCGCGCTGCACGGCCGCGGCCGGCGCCGGCGCCATACAAGCAGCGAGCTCACCGAACCGACGACTCAGCTCCGGCGGCACGACCATGAAACCCAGGCGCAGCGCCGGGCTAATCGTTTTGCTGAAACTGCCGATGTGCAGCACCCGTCCTTCATCATCGAGAGATGCAAGAGCCGGAGCCGCCCGTCCTTTCAGCTGCAGTTCGCTCAGGTAATCGTCCTCGATGATCCAGGCGTCGCTACGCCGAGCCCAGGCGAGCAGTGCAAGCCGCCGCGGCAGCGACATCGTCATCCCGAGCGGCGCCTGCTGGCCTGGTGTCACAACTGCCAATTTCGCTCCAGGGGCGGACCGGACACCAGCGGCAACATCCAGTCCTTCCGCATCGACCGGGACAGCTGTCACAGCCATGCCGGCCAGGCCGAGTGCGGTGCGAGTGAGCGGAAAGCCTGGATCCTCGATCCAAGCTCCCATCCTTCCAAGCTGAAGCCCTCGGATCGCCAGACCGAGCGCACCCGAGAATCCACCTGTTACGAGTACCTGAGAGGGATTGCACCGGAGGCCGCGTGCCAGCCCTAAGTAAGCCGCGACCTCCTTTCGCAGCTCCGGATCGCCACGCGGATCCGGATACGTCACCGGCGCCGGAAGCTTGGTGACCGTTTTCGTGACCGCTGCCATTCATCGCTCCTTTTAATGTGCCGTGGCGGCCTGCGCAGTTTGCTTGCGCGAGCGAGTGCTCTTTCCCTTTAGCGGACCTTCCCACATCCGGAATCCACCCTTGAATGCGTTGGCATTATCGCCAAGCCGACATAATGGCGGCAGTTTTTTCAACATTTTGGCGTTGCCGCCGCCCAGCACGACGTCTTCCGGTTGGAGCGCCGCAACCAGATGTTCAACGATATCTTCGACGTGCTTCCGCCATGCTTTCCTGCCAAACTCCTCCATCGCGCGGGCGCCGACATAGTCCTCATAGGTCCGCTTCTTGTAGGGTAGGTGCGCGAGCTCCATCGGCTGCACGATGCCATCGACGATCATCGCCGAGCCGAGTCCCGTGCCCAGCCCGAGAAACAACATTTTGCCGCTCCGGTAGCTGCCGAGCGCCTGCATCGCCGCATCGTTGATGACTTTCGTCGGCAGTTTGAATGCCGCAGCGAAGTTGAAGCCCATCCAGCCTTTCCCCAGATTGTGAGGTTCGGCCATAGGCCGGTCATGCACAACGGGGCCCGGATAGCCAATCGAGACGAAGTCATATTCCCAGCCATCGGCCAGCTTTTTGACGCTCGATACCATCTGCCGGGCCGTCAGGGTCGGCCCGGAGTCAATTTCGCGTTTCACTTTTTCGCCGGAGGCAAGGATCTTGACGTGGGTGCCCCCCACGTCAATGACCAGTATGTTCATGGAAGACCTTTGTCTCGATTGGAATTTAGCTTGCCTTCTTGAGCACCTCGGTCTTGGTCTTCATCGCTTCACCTCCGCACAGCTTCGAGTCGTGGGGCTGCCGCAAGCAGGCGAGCCAGATCGTAGTCGAGCAGGTCTCCGATCCGGTCCACCGTCACGTCGGGTATGGCGAAGGAGGCGAGGGCGTTCGCGTCGTGGGCATATTGTCCTTGTCGGGGAAGGACGGTGGTGACGCGGTTGCCCCAGACCTCCTTGACCGCGGCAAGGATACGCGGCTTGTCATCAACTAGAACGTAGTGCAGCGCCGGATAGCGGGCCTCGACATCATCGAGCGCAAGCTCCTTGTGGATGTAGATCAGCACATGTGAGTTGACTGCCTCCGAAAGCCCGGAACGCTCAACCTTGCGGGGTTGAAAGACGACGTCGCCATCGGTGAGAAGGATGGTTGGGCCCCACTGACGTAGTCGTTCGAGCACGTCTAGGGATTCCGGATACAAACGATTGGCGAACGGGTAATCGACCAGGAATGACGACATGGACAACAGGTGCATGTCTTGCGGGTGTTCGACGCGATACCGCTGGAGCGCGCCGAGATAGTCTCGATACCCCAGTTCTTGGAACAGCTCCTCGAGAATTGCCCAGTACCGATCGCG
>NZ_LUUB01000057.1 GCF_001641635.1 Bradyrhizobium centrolobii | reverse complement strand
ATCGATGACTGGGCCTGGCGCAAGGGGCAACGCTACGGCACCATCATCTGCGATCTGGAGCGCAATCGCGTTATCGATCTTTTGCCGAATCGGAATGCCAATGCGGTCGCGTCCTGGCTGGGACGCCATCCCGGCATCGAAGTGATCGCGCGCGATCGTGCCGGCATTTATTCTGAGGGCGCCCGTCGTGGTGCCCCCGAGGCGACGCAGGTCGCCGACCGTTTTCATCTTCTCCAAAACCTGGGTGAAGCGCTGCATTTGGCTGTTTGCCGTCATCGCAAGGCGATCGGTATCGCTGGAAAGGCCACGATTGCGGATATGGTCGAAGATCAAACCAAGCTCGAACCACCAATAGAGCCTTCTACAAAGCTTGATCAGCTGCGCCGCGCGCGGCGCAACCATCGCCGTTCACTCTATGCTGAAATCCTCGACTTGCGCGCCGACGGCCTGTCGCCGCGCGGGATCGCGCCGCGGATCGGCATGAGCGTGAGGACGGTCGAGCGCTGGCTTGCTGCGGGCGGTGAGCCTGAGCACCGGCGGCCACCCGCGCGCTCCGTCCTCGTTGATCCTTTCCGAGATTATTTGGAAAAGCGCTGGGAGGAAGGTGAACGCCGCGCGCTGGAATTGTGGACCGAAATCAAGCGCCGCGGTTTTGAAGGCAGCAAAACGACCATCTACCGATGGACTGCTGCCCGCCAGCAAGGCTCACCGACGTCCGCGCCAAATGTGCGATGGCGACCGCCCTCGCGCCGCAACTGTGCACGGCTCCTGAGCAAAGAGTCTCGATCGCTCGATCAGCAGACCGAGCGGTTCCTTCACCATCTCCATCAGGTTGCGCCGGAGCTTTCCAACGCCGGTGAGCTTGCTCGACGTCTTGCGGCCTTGATACGGGGGCATGATGATACGAATCTCGAGCAATGGATCGAGGATGCTTCGAGCAGCGAACTGGCTTCGCTTGCAGAAGGCATCGGCCGCGACATCGCGGCTGTTCGGGCAGCCATCACCCAACCCTGGAGCACCAGCCCCGTCGAAGGACAGATCAACCGCCTCAAGACGATCAAGCGCCAGATGTATGGCCGTTCAGGATATGCACTGCTCCGAAACAGGCTACTGGCCACCGCCTGACAACGCACAATCGCTCACGATGAAACGCGAAGAGGAGACCTGCACCAAATATGCGGAAGAACCCAATTTGATTGGTGAGTTCAAGAGGCGATATAGCAGGATTGGCGACCAGAGGTGTCAATGCTGCGGCGTAGTTCCAGCCGGCGGCGGGCTCGGATTCCTCGCTCGCGATCATAAGCGTGGAGGAGCCTCGAAAGGCGTAAGCTGTTTCGATCATCGCCATCATGCCGGCATCAAAACCGATCACGTCGAGCTTTCGATTCAACTTTTGGGCGAGCGATCCGACGCTCTCCTGCACGTCGCTAATGTACAAGAATGATCGTGTCTCTTCGTCAAAGGATACGGCGCGATATCCGCCGACTTTTGGGACGCTCTCGGACGCGGCCGCCAACGTGGCAGAGCGCGGTTGGCCGCCAAGTTGCTCAGGTATGGCGATGCGCTTCTTCGACTGGTCTGCCACCTGGAAGCGCCAGCCCTGACCATGATTCCAGATGACCAGCATGTACTTTTTGGCTGGGAATTTGTCGACAGACCAGTTGACGAAGTCATCGAGTGCGCGCCGCGATCCAAGGTCGGAGACACCCGAGGAGTTTCGCAAATCGGCAACTGCAGCAGAAGGAATTGGCTTCTGCCCCTTCTTTACGAGGAATCTCAGAACTCCGGACCATGCCTCGGCCTCGCTCGTGTAGTGTCTCTGGGGGCGGCCCATCTCGACGACCAGATTGACTTTTGCTGTGCTGTCGACGCTTGCGATGTCCCGAAAAGTGGCAATCGCGTCGGCTTCCAGATTATTTTTGGCGTTCATGAACACCATGATCGTCCACTCAGCCGTGCCGCTAGCAGTTTCGGCGGCGCCGGAAGGGTGGATCAAGAGAAGGCCAAGCGCTAGCAAAGAGGATAAGCACTGTTTGAGCATCATGGCCCTTCAAGCGGCTTGTGCTGGGGAGGTGTCAGGACAACAGTCGCGTCCATCGTCTTCAGTCAAGGGTTTGCAACGGCTGTGCCAGTTGCGACCAGAGCACAAATGAAGGTGTGTAAACGGGTGCGAGCGTGCACCCCAGATCGGGCGCTGTCGCAAGCCCAACACTATTGGGTTGTTTCGAACAAATGATCGACCGACAAGTGGCGCCCTGTCGCTCAGGCACTTCCAAATGCCGGGCGTGATGGTGCCAATTGCTTGCAAAAGATCAATGCCACGAAACGCACGTACGTTTTCGACGCCGTGTTTAGCCTCCATCGCCATTTCGCTCTCCCGGGGCTTAACAAATTGCGGCCCAATAGACGTTGATGCGTTGCTTCAGGGCGTCGACCGCGACCATAAGGTTCTGCCCGACGTAACAACGGCAGCATTTGAGCCTGCAGAACGCGGCGCGAAAGCTCTACCGAAAAACATCGTCCGCAAAGGTGACGCCGGACCTCTGCGCTGTTGAGCCGCATCATTCACGACCTTGGAAGCTGTCGGCAGGCTTAAGGCTTGCGACACGCATTGTCGTATCTTCGACGCGGGTTGAGAATCATGTCGATACTTAAGACGCGGCTGTCCGACCGATCTGCTGCAGCAAGTTTCAGTGTGACACTGGGGTGTCCCCCACTGGTACGACACTTGCTGGTCTGCTCAGTGTTACTCCGGTTTGGAGAGTTTCATGCACAATGTCGTCTGCATAAAGCAGGTTCCCGATTCCGCGCAGATTCGAGTGCACCCCGTGACCAACACCATTATGCGCCAGGGGGTGCCGACCATCATCAACCCTTACGATCTCTTTGCCATGGAGGCTGCGCTGGAGCTGCGCGACAAGGTCGGCGGCGAGATCACGGTGTTGACCATGGGGCCGCCGGCCGCCGAGGAGTCGTTACGAAGGGCCCTGACATATGGTGCCGATCGTGCGGTGTTGCTCACCGATCGCGCTTTCGCGGGCGCCGATACGCTGGCGACCACTTACGCGCTTGCGACAGCCATCCGCAGAATTGGCGAGGAATACGGCCTGCCGGACCTCATATTCACCGGCAAGCAGACCATCGACGGCGATACAGCGCAAGTCGGGCCGGGCATCGCAAAGCGACTTGGGATTGGGCAACTCACTTATGTCGCCGAGATCCGATCTCTAGATCTAAAGATGCGGACCATCGAGGTTGGAAGGCGCGCGGAGGGAGGCCTACAGGTGTTGCGTACAAAGCTGCCGTGTCTCATCACCATGCTGGAGGGGACAAACGAGATCCGGCGCGGAGGTATGATGGACGCGCTGCGGGCGGCGCGCACGGACATAGTAAGGTGGAGTGCCCAGGATGCCGGAGTGGAGGACATCTCGAAATGCGGCCTCAAGGGCTCGCCGACGATCGTGAAGCGGGTCTTTGCGCCATCGACCCGTGCCGAAAAGGCAGTGCTCGTGGAAGCTGCCGATGAACCGGCGTCAGCTCTGATCGATGCGATATTCCAGCACCGGCCTAAGCTTGAGGCTGAGCTAGCAGTTGTGGCGCGTGTTGGTGACGTGGGCAATTCGCCTTCGCAAGGAGCCGTCCGATGACCTCCACGCGTCCCAAGCCGAGCGGGCGGCAGCACGAGATTGCGGAACAATCCCGGGCCGGCAAGGAGCCCTGGCATGGAGGCGATCAGGTCGCCCCTGCATCTTAAGATCGATCGTGCCAATTGAGGAGGAAAACGTCCTCCTCCACGCGTCATAAAATCGAGAGGAAGCAACACATGCAGCAGTGAATGACCGGCCCGATACAAGCCCTCTGCCGGCCCAACTGAGATTGGGTGTGAGTGGAAGGGACAAAAAAACCAGTGGGAGGAACAATGACATGGCCGACGGGAAGGCAAGCGGAGCGCCCATCGCACCGCCGCAACGCGCAGGAAGAGCTTGGTACAGGGTCCTCTATATCCAGGTGCTGATCGCGATCGTGCTCGGAGTGACGATTGGCTCGCTATGGCCGGATCTAGCCAGGAGCGAGTGGATCAAGGCGCTGGGCGACGGCTTCGTCAAGCTGATCAAGATGGTGATCGCGCCGATCATCTTCTGCACGGTGGTCTCCGGAATTGCGCACATCCAGGACGCCAAAAAGGTCGGCCGTATCGGCGTCAAGGCGCTCGTCTATTTCGAGGTGGTATCCACGTTTGCGCTCCTCATCGGCTTACTCATCGGCAATCTGGTCAAGCCCGGTGCGGGTTTTGGTAGCGCCGCCGCCAGCGCGCAAGCGGTTGCCAAGTTCGCCGATCAGGCAAAGACGCAGAAGACCGTTGATCTCCTCCTACACATTATTCCTGATACGGTCGTCGGTGCATTTTCGCAGGGTGAGATCTTGCAGGTTCTGCTGTGCTCAGTGCTGTTCGGCTTCGCGCTCATGAGCCTTGGCCAGCGAGGCCGCAAGATCCGTGCCTTCATCGACGACGCCTCACAAGCCGTGTTCGGCGTTATCTATATCGTGATGCGCGCGGCGCCGATCGGCGCGTTCGGCGCGATGGCGTACACCATCGGCACGTTTGGCACTGGTGCGCTCCTCAACCTGATCGGCTTGATCGCGACGTTCTACGTCACCGCGTCGCTGTTCGTGTTCGTCGTGCTCGGCTTCATCGCGCGCTTTGCCGGCTTTTCGATCTTCAAGTTCATAGCCTACATCAAGGACGAGCTGCTGATCGTGCTCGGCACCTCGTCTTCCGAGAGCGCCCTGCCGTCCTTGATGGAGAAGCTCGAGCGCCTCGGCTGCTCGAAGTCGGTGGTTGGCCTCGTGGTGCCCACGGGTTATTCGTTCAACCTCGATGGCACCAACATCTACATGACGCTGGCGACGCTGTTCATCGCGCAGGCTCTCGGTTACGATCTCACTTTCGGCCAGCAACTGACCATTCTGATCGTCGCCATGTTGACCTCGAAGGGCGCCTCCGGCATCACCGGCGCGGGCTTCATTACCCTCGCGGCGACGCTCGCCGTGGTCGATCCGCGCCTCGTGCCGGGTATGGCGATCGTGCTCGGCATCGACAAGTTCATGAGCGAATGTCGCGCGCTGACTAATCTCTGCGGCAACGGCGTTGCCTGTGTGATCGTCGCCTGGTGGGAGGGCGAGCTCGACCGCGACAAGCTTAAGGCGGCGCTAGGCCGGTCGATCGATCCGGTCGATATGGAGGCAGCCGTGACAATGAAGGAGCCATCAAGCGCCGTCAGTCATCATGGGCCCGACAATGGCCAGTGCGACTCCGGCCGGTTGGATTCGACCCGCCATTTGAGGCAGCCCGGCAAGCCGGTCTTGCGGCGCTGGCCTGACGCGCCGAGAGCACAGGACGGGCCTCGACAAGAGGGGCGGCTCAAAGACCTGGGCAATGACCGATCGCGACACGCTGGTCCCTAAACGCCGCAGCTAAGTGCGGGCAGTGCGGGGCACGGGAGAGCTGGCTAGTCGGAATGCGGTTTCTTCGGCAGGCCGACTGATCGATGATCCCTGACCGGGCGACGGCGCCTGGACATCGACCGACGGACCGTCATCAGGACGGAGCGGTCCTGATCGTGCCGTCGTGGGGACGAACTGCTTCGGTCGGGGCGGTTCAAATTACTTCCGGAGGAGATTTGTCAGGGCTTCGATGCCCTCAGCCGAGGCGCAAATATTATCAAGTTCGCGGCAGAGCATGATTGCTCTTGCCCTCGCAGGCTCGATCTCCGACAGATACCGAATATGACGTTCGATTTCAGTGAGCCGCCTATTCAGTTCTTCGAGTTGAGTCCGAAGGCGCCCCATCTCCACGTCGCGATGCGTGCTCGCATCGAGGACCCAAGCGCGGCGCGTTGACATGATTTTGTTCCCCTGCGTTAGCCACTTCTGCGCAACATTCGTGGCCGGAGTAGGGAAGCGTCTATCGTCGCTGTAGCTTCTTGAGATCTTGCGAAAACGCTCCTTCTCCATCGCAAATCCAGCTCTTCTCGCACGGCCAGCCAAGTGCGGCAATTGGCAGATCCTGTGCAGGCCTCCAGGTGAGAGAGTCAGCTAATCCAATGGGAATGGCTTGAATCTTACGTAGCGTCAGGATGTAGACGTCCCGAATGTAGCGAAACCTGCAATTGGGCATCGTGTCGGGTTTGGCTTGCATGTGTCGGCCGTCCACGGAGTTCACGCTCGACGGCTTGCATGAACAGGGCAGAACCAGCCAGGAGGAGTTTCATGATCATCCGGACTCTCGCGCGCCGGCCGTATCTTACCAAGCTTGTCGGAAATTCGAGGAATGGAGTGAGGCGAGGCCGCTACACTTGAGAGGTATCTTCCGGCTAAGGCCGAGTTGATCCGAGTGATCCCGACAGCTCGCATTCAGGCGAGCCTGAACGGACTATCGTCCGCCACACTAAACACAGGGTTCGCCTGGCGCGCGAGGAAAACTGGACGCGTGGCCGGATGGGCGTGCATCAGAGCTATGGAGAAAACGGGCTGGCCGACGATTGCGTACAACCAGCATAGGGTCGGAGCCGAATTGTCGTACCCGAAAATCACGCAATAGCGGCGATTGCGCTCGACGCAAGCTCTCTGAGCAGAAAGCGATCGGCATCGAATTGAAAATTGGCTGTAGGAGCAAATATGAGAGCGCAGATCATCGACAAGCTTGAGGCCGGTCGGCTACGCCACGGGCCGTTTGCCAGCGCGCCGGGGTCAGGCCCCTGCGGGCTTTTCTATGTGCAGGGACCGTGTGGCTGCCAACTCAAGATCATCGGATTGCGTCGCCCACGATGGGAGCATGTCTCCGTCTCGACGTCCCGGCGCTGTCCGAACTGGGAAGAAATGTGCTTTGTCAAGGATCTGTTCTGGGACGAGGAGGAGTGCGTGATGCAGCTCCATCCGCCCCATTCCGAGTACGTCAACAACAGTAGTTACTGTCTGCACCTATGGAGGCCGACTGATCAGGAGATTCCAACGCCCCCACCGGCTTTTGTCGGCATCGTTGGGCTTGGCCCATCCGAAGCGGCAATCTTGGCTGCACAGATGAAATCGCTACGCTAATGGCTTCGAACCAATTGTCCTCGATGAGGGAACGTCAAAGGTCCATCGCGAAATCAAACTACGTCAGTTAGGGGGACGCTAGGCACGCAAGCGAACGTCACGTTGCCAAGTACTATGCAGGGAAACGATCGAGAATGCCCGAGAGCCGCCACCTCTCAGGACGCGCAGCTCGGGACAACGTCCACTAGCGTGTGATCTGATGAGACCCGCCGTTGCGTCGAGCCACCATCAGGCTCCGGCGAGCAGCCACTGGCATGAGGATAAGCTCATCGGATGCGATCCCCGCTCCTGAGCTCAATTGTTGCTTGCCGGCGACCGTCCAAATCGACTTCAGTGTCTCCTCGAAGCGCTTGCGGAGTTCAATGAGTGGCTGACGGTATTGCGCGCCCCGGCGCGGCCGTTCGCCCGGTCAGTACAGAGCTTCTGCCGCTGGTACGATCTAGCGGTTGCTAGGCGTTGCGTCGGCGGCGTCGCGCAGGGGATTGATCGGCCAGGAAATCGGCGAGCTTTCGACCGGCACGAAGTTGGGCGCTGAGCCATCGTGGCAATTTGCCGCGCCAGGACCAGGTCTCTGCACTGTTTTTTGGGTTTCGGTACCTCGGGGTACAAACGTGTGCGAGCGGCTGGGACGAACGAGTTTGTCGGTTGCTCGGATCTTCTGCAGCCGCTGGTCTAGCCGCGTTCGATCCGCTGTCATGCGCTGCGTCAATATGAGGACGACGTTCTCGTACAGCCGCCACAAAGCCTCGGCAGACATTGAATTCAGGTTATCGGGTTTCATTCGGAACCGTTCATGATGCTCGAATCGTTGCATGCATTAGTCGTGCCGTGCGCGATAGGAAAGTCGCGTGTTAAGCGGTGGCTGAGGACTCCCGATCCAAACCTTGTATTGCAAACGCGAATAGGGTCGCTATCGACAACTTGCCCACGTCGACGTCGTGTATGCGGGGTGTGGCGACCATTCGCCGGATATCAATCAAGGGCCAACGGTCGGCGCAGCACTATCAGCCGCGCTGGTATCACTGTGCAACACCGGACGACGACCTCGCGGGAGGTTGCGATTCGCGACTATGCATTATTGATCTGCTCATCAAGGAACATGCGAAAGCGAAGCCGCGCTGAATGACGCGGGGCGATCAAACAGGTCCGCCGGGCCGAAGAAACATCCGAGCCCAGGTGCCAAGCGTTCGACCAGAACGGGTCAACTGATCAGAGCAGATCGGCCACCGTACTCGCGAGACCTTTCGGCTAGACCGATGTCCGGTGCCAATGGACAATCATGGCGGACAGGTAGGCAGATCGATCGTGGGTATCATTTGCGGCAGACGAGCATTCGCTCGATCGAGCTACTGAATCGTTAGTACGGATCCACACCTCGTGCCGAGAAGCCGTACTCCGCGAATGATATAGCTCCCACGCGGCGGCTCGGCGTAGTTGAGCCCATCGATCCAGAAGCCCATTTCATCGGCGGCAACCTGTGAGTTGTAGGCCCAACCAGTCTGGAGAGATCTCACGGCGGCGAAGGCGCCACAGGGCGCAGACGAGTCGGGGATAACGACCTCCGCATCCGGTTCACATCCCGACAAAAGCTCAATGAGTTCTCGGACGTTCATGTCTCAGCTTTCGCCTCGAAGTGGCCTGTCCTGAACCGCCAAAAACAGCCCTCTGACGAAGGCGGTTGATCCATGCTGACCTGAACCCAGCCGAGCATCAGAACGTGACTGAAGCCAATTCCAAGCAAGAGCGGCATTTTCACGTGCATGCCGTGAAAACACCGTGATGAATTGCTCCGCTGCGGCAGGTTTAGCCATGTGCGAAGAGGGCGACGCGTCGCTCCAAAGGGGCTCGGTGGCCATTGCTGTTCCGCGATGAAAAGACCCACTGTTCCGACATGGTGATGTTGTGCGTCAAGCAACGAAGTAGGGTGGTACAAGTGAGGCGGTGATGTTTCATGCCATAGAATCGAGCCTGCTTCCTGCGATCGTTTTGCACTTGAAACGCACGTTACGTTAAGTTGTACAACAGACCAAGCTGTCTTTCGTCGCCGCACGAAGATGCCTTTCATTCCCTCGCGCGTCCGAAGAAGGTGCACGCGTTTCCCAACCAAGATCTTCAGATGGCCCTATTCCTGATTCTACTTCCGATTTGCTTCCTGAGCGTTGGAGGGACGTGCGTCATGCGCGCATGGCGTTTTCAGAAGCGACGTGACCGCTATGGTTTTGAGCCGTCTTCCGGAGAGCCTCGCGCCCGATCGATGGGGCGCCCAATTCAAATGCCCAAGCGACGCGCATTCTAGTGGGTTAGTGGATTGATAACCGGAGACGACCGGCTTGCGGAGCTCTCGACTTTTGGCCGATGGTGCAGAAGCGCATAGCCGTCGTCGGCACGAGCGTACGACACCTGTCGACGGATTGGCGGGGAAGGGACGTGCCGTGTCCCTGGCGGCCGCGACGAGCTTACGACGGCATCTCGTACCTGGTCTCATCGTCGCCAAGAACGCAAGGAACGGGCATCGCAAACCGACCTAGTCGAATGCTATGGCGCCCTTCGGAAGGTCACGAGACCCGCTGCCATCCGCCGATGCCTTCGGGAAATCCCATCTTGGAAGGATCGCCGGCCGAGGGCCAGTAACAAGCTCCATTGGCCAGAGCCTCCGCCGCCGCTGCCGGTGAATTGCGGTAGTCCAACGTCTCACCAGCAAACACGATTGCGAAGCCCTTCGGGGTTGGGACGATCTGAGCCTTTCCCGCGCGTGTCCTAAAGATCCATTTCACCATTTGTAGTTCTCCGCAAATCTGTTCTGTTGCGCCTTTGGCTCTTGAATTTCTAGAGCAAGGCCGCACGATCGACCGTGTCTCGGTAGGTTAGTTGCATGGACAAGGGGGGCTCGCCGATTTATTGGTTTTGAAGAGCGGCCCTAGCTCGGGCGTGAATACGACGTGGAGCGGAGCTCCGAGTTCGCTCTCTTCCCGCCGGTACTGCGACAGCGGTTTGATCCGATGTGCGCGTCGTTTCGGCCGCAAGACGTTGAAGCCGCGGCTCGCGATACGCTAGCGAATTGCCGCCGTCGAGCCGAAGAGGCACGTGCAAGCCGTCGAAACAAGATTGTCAGAGGTAAATTCGACATTGGCTGGCGACCGCGATGCGAAAGAATGTCCTTCAAGCCTCTGCCGCTTGTGCTCACCCACGCAGCAGCGGCTCGCCCACGTCAGCAGGTTGAAAAGCTGTTGCCGGATCGGAAGTTTCGAGAACTTATCGAACATGCAGCGGGCAGCCACTGGACAGACATAGGCGCTATTCGTCGTCATCTTAGCACGCATTTCTGGGGCTCGGCGCCCCTCAATTCAAGCAGTGTACAACCTGACGCGACGTTCGGATCAAGCTCTTTCCGTGTCGTCCGGGCGATGTCGTACTCGGCACAATGCGAAGTGATTGCGACAAACGACAACAATGTAGTCTCAAAAGGACCGAGAGGGAAAATCGTGCCTGCCAACGGCCCTGTGTGGAGAATCGAGTTCTCAAGCTGAAGGATGGGCAGTAGACCATCACTGTTAGCTTGAGTGCGCGTTTTGGTGAAGCGCCAACGTTGAGGGCGGATCTGTTGCTGCGCGCTAATATTTGAACACCTCCAGACGGACCTCAGCCGCTTTCAGAGATCACTCTGCGCTAAAGCGTCATTGAAGAGCCGCATCGGGAGTGGCGCCATTTTTGCAGAAGCGATTCGGTCGGAGTGCTCAGATGCGGTGAGCAGGCCGTTTGTCAGAGCACAAGGGACGGAGAGCGGGCTGCCATGAAGCGTCTGAGGGATGACAGAGATATGCCTGCCATTGAGACCCTGCTTTGCCATCTCGGCCGTACGCCGGCTGAACATGCTGGCATGGTGAACGTGCCGGTCTACCGAGGGTCAACCATTCTGGCCGAGACCCTGGAAGATTGGGAGAAGCAAAACAAAGATTATCCGAGCTACGGGCGCTTCGGCTCGCCGTTGTCGCGGGCGCTTGAAGCCGCCATCTGCAAGTTGGAGGGCGGCTATCGCTCAATTCTCTTCCCATCGGGGCAGTCTGCGTGCACCCACGCGCTGCTTGGCTGTTTAAAGGCTGGCGACCGTGTACTGATCAGCGATGGCGTCTATACGCCCGTCCGGTCGTTTGCCGATGAGGTCCTCACCAAACTGCAGATCGAAGTCCAATATTTCTCTCCGACTGAGCCATCGGATCTGTCGGCCAAGATGAACGCGAAGACCAGGGCCGTCTATCTGGAGTCACCCTCGTCCTTCACTTTCGAGGTTCCGGACGTGCCCGCACTTGCCGCAATTTCCCATCGGGCAAATGCGCTTGTGATCATGGATAATACCTGGGCAACCCCTCTGTATTTCAGGCCGTTTGAGCACGGCGTTGACATTTCCATCCATGCTGCAACGAAATACATCGTGGGTCATTCCGACGCCTTCTTAGGGGTTGCGACCGCGAACGAAGCCGCATGGCCGTTGATCGAATCGAGTGCGCATCAATTCGGCGAGCTTGCTGCGCCAGACGATATTTATCTCGCGTTGCGTGCCCTGCGTAGTCTAGCTGTCCGCATGGAGCGGCATTGGGAGAATGGACTGAAGCTCGCACAGAGCCTCCAAGTGCATCCGGCTGTCAATAAAGTCTTGCACCCGGCTCTTCCAAACGATCCCGGTCATGGGCTTTGGAAGAGAGACTTTTCCGGCGCCAGCGGGCTCTTCGGAATCGTTCTCAAGCCGATATCCCGGCGCCAGCTCTCGGTCTTGTTCGATAGCTTACGCCTCTTTGGCATCGGCCTGTCTTGGGGCGGATATGACAGCCTCGCTCTGCTGGTTGATCCACCGAAGCGAACGGAACCGTCCGTCGCTCGTGCTCCCGGGGCCGCTGATTCGCATTCATGCGGGTTTGGAACGGGTGGGCGACTTGATCTCGGACCTGCATCAGGCGCTGCAGGCAGCATACGACGCCGGGACCGGCGGAGCAGTCGAGCGACGAGAAGAAGAGCTCATCAATTGATTTCTGACAGCCACTCGGCCCGGATGCGCTTCGTCCGGCGCAAGCGCGAAGAGGTGTTTTGGGGGTGACAGCGTTACATGTCGGAAAGTTCGAACGCCGTCGGAGAGATAGCGGCACCCCCGCATCATTTCGGGTACGGCGCGCATGATCAAACCGAGCACTCGCAGCTGGGAGTCCTGAAAATGAGCGCCTTTGTCGAAAGGTGTTGTCGCCCTCCATGTAAGCCATATACGCGCTGCTAATGAAGGTGAGTCTGACCGGCGGAATGAGGCGGACGTTCCGAGGACAAAGGCGTGCACACTGGCGCTCTCAGTAGCGAGGAGTGAGTTTTGAGGCCGATCAGTCGCCCACTTCCTCGGCGGAGACGTTGCCAACTCGGTATGTTGAGAAAGATGGAGCAGGTGCTTTCGCCGATCGCAGACGTCACGCGTCGTCGTGTTGCGCCGCGTCGATTCCAGCACCGAAGGATTCTGTATGATGACCTGTACGCCGTTGGTCAGTCTCTTTTTTGCCCTAACACGGACAAAACCGCTTGCAAGGTGCCGAACCCTTCGCGAAGTGTGACAGGAGGGTGGCGCAAGTGCTGCGGGTAATCAGTGGTGTTTATGATCCAGAAGATCTTTCTGCATTGGGCAAGATTTTTGATGACGCAATCAGCGCGCTGCCGCAAAGCATGCGAACCCCTGCCAATCGAGCAGAAATCGCCAAGCTCATTCTGCGGCGCGCGGGGCAGGCTGAAGTGGACGTCCTGAGAAAATTGATGGCAGCCATCGCTGCCTAGTTGAACGCCGTCCACACGCCCGGCAACGTCAGCCGATAAAATCTCACGCGGCGGGCCGTTGGGTGCATCTTTCGGTGTGCGCCCGGCGCGCGCAGGTCAACTCGATGACGAGATCAGGTAGGCCTTGCGCTACGAAAAGGTCGTCACAAGATCACTACATCATCAAAATCGCTTGAACCTTACGCGGCGTCAGGTTGTAGCTCGGTACACATGACCAGACCAACAACACTCAGGCGTCGATGGAGACGCATCGGTGAACTTGCAGAGGCGACGGGCGTAACCGTTCGTACGCTGCGTCACTATGAGGAAACGGGGCTGCTCGCTGCCTCGCAGCGGACAGACGGTGGTCACCGGATGTACGACCGGGAAAGCGTCAGAAGGGTGTGTCACATTCTGGCGCTTCGCGAGCTTGGATTCTCTCTTCAGGAGATTCGACAGGCGGTGGAGGGAAAGACCTCACTTCCTGCCCTGCTCAACGAGCAGTTGGAGCGAGCAGAGCGTCAAGTGACGCGCGCAACGGTTCTTCGGGATCGGTTGCGCGATATCGCAATGAATTCCGAAGCAAATGTCAGCGTGGACGAACTGCCTGAGCGACTAGATGCAATGACGCGGCCCGACAATTGTCCCCAGAGCCGGCCGCGTAACCGCACTGACGACGACAACAAGTGACGCGGATGTTGGCAGCGACGTGGAGCGCGTCGTGCCAGCGATCGCGACCGCGCAGTATGTCCTGCGCGCGAGTGGATGAGCACCGCAAGGCTTGGGAGGAGCGGACGAGAGGCGCACCAGGCAGATCAGTTGCGCCTGCGAGCTCGGCTGTTCTCGCGTTGAGGAGACATGCGAGCTGCCTGCTCGAGCAACAACTGTCGCATCCAGATGCTTGCTGGATCGGTATTGTGAAGCGCCGGCCATTGGACGGCTTCGGTGAAGCCGGACAGCGGCAGTGGAAGTTTGATGAGCCGAAGGGGTATCGTTTTCGCGAAATGCTTGGCCAATGTCAGGGGCATCGTGGCAATTCTGTCAGTATCCAAGAGTAAGGGTGGGACCATGCTGAAGCCTTGGACGATGACTTCGAGCCGCCTCTTGAGGCCGTGATCGAGCAGAAACCATTCCTCTATGGAGGGGATTCGCGTGCGACCAAATTTGACCGCAACGTGCCCCATTGACATGTACCTCTCGAACGTCAACTGCCGCGATAGCTGCTTGTTCGCGCGACAACCAACGCAGACGAACGTCTCTTCGTAAAGCCTCGCCTTTGGATGGCCGCCTGTCATGTAAAGCTCGGGCAGGATGAGAAAATCGATCTCGCCACGCTGAAGAGCCTGATCCGGATAGTCCGTGAGACCCATAAGTTCGAAGCTGACGGCTGGAGCGTCTCGCGCAACGCGCTCTATGACGCTCCGAAGAAACACGAGCGTCGCGTAGTCGGAGACGCCGATCTTGAAGCAGCGGTCGGATTGCGCCGGGTCGAAGGCCTCCCGGGAAGCGATGGAGAGCTGGATGTGAAGCAGGGCTTCGCGGGCCGGAGCGGCGAGCGCCTCTGCGCGAAGCGTAGGGACGAGCTCACGTCCTCTCATCGTAAAGAGCTCGTCGCGAAAGTAGGAACGCAACCGCGCAACGGCTGCGCTCATCGCCGGTTGGCTCAAATTTATGCTGCGCGCCGCTGCCGTGAGGTTGCGCTCGGTCATCAAAGCATCGAGCGCGACGAGGAGATTGAGATCAAGGCCTCTAAAACCCATGTCCGTCACCTATCCATAGGCCAGATGCATTTAATCCAAACAATCGATTGTACCAATCCCCGCGACGTGACGTAGGGAAATCGTACGTGATTTTGAGAGTTTGTAGGTTTTGGAGAAGCGCACTTGGCACAGCAGTTCATAAAGATTGGTTATGAACTTTCGCCTGCGGTGACGCCGGCCGCCGTGGCGAGGTTGGCGCAAGCCCGTAATCGCATTTGGAGGCATCTCCGCCACTCCAACTGTGGCCAGTGTGGTCGACGACGTTCAGGTGACGAACGCGAGGGTTGGGTCGCTGCATTCGGCAGGGCCATTTCGGCTCAGCGAACGCTTGGGCTCTCCTGTCAGACGTTCCGGCGCGCAGATCAGCTGGTGACGGGCGCAGGGGTCTCCGTGACTGCGAGGGTCGCGTTCAGTGTGGCTGGCGGCGCGCTCCACCGATGCAGTCCTAAGTGCCGCGATGCGTCCTCGCGAAGCAAGCCGCCGTTTGAAAAGCTCCATGTCGCCATCGCAAGCAGTGTAGCTCGCTGTGCGGGGGGACGACGGTCCGAACGTGCGAGAGCTTGCTCGAAGCGGGGCCAGGTGAGGCCACGCGGAGCGTCGGCTGGGGCCGATGCGATTACGAAAGCTGGAGATGATCGGACGCGCGGCGGTGACGACGCTCACTGCAATTTGGCTTCGATCGAGCTTCCCGACGCCAACGGTTATGGCGGCCGCCAGCAAGTGGGGATCGTTGAGACAGGTTCGTTCGCGAAGCCGGAGGCGCGAGGGACCAATTGCACGATGGGCCAGCATCCGCGATCGCGAAGAGACGATCGGACGTAGATAGACGGCAATAGCGATCGAAACGCGTGTTGTGTCCCGGTAGGACGAGGAAGAGGAGAGATGTCCATGCGCTCTGAAATGCGCTGGAGGCTATGCTGGGAAAGCGAGCTCGAGCTCGCAGACCACATCGAACTGTCCGAGTTTTTCCGAAAGGCGTACGGAGCCAATGGTGAGTTCAATGCAAAGCCGTTCGAGGGCGGCCGGAGCTGGGCCGGTGCAAGGCCCGAGCTGCGCGTCATCGCGTACGACTCTCAGGGTATAGCGGGCCATGCCGGCGTACTGCGCCGCTTCATCAAGGTTGGGACCGTCGACGTACTGGTCGCCGAAATCGGATTGTACGCGGTGCGGCGAGATCTTGAAGGGCGGGGAGTCACCTATCACGGCGCGATCCACTTCATGTATCCGACCCTGCAGGAGCTTGGCGTACCTTTCGGATTCGGTGGGGTTCGGCCTGCAATGCAGAAGCACGTCGAAAGGATCGGCCGGCACGGTTTCGCGACGGTTTTCACGGGCATGCGCGTGCGGTCCACCCAACCGGATATTTATCTCAACGTGCCCGCGACGCGAGATGAGGACGTACTGGTCGTAGTCTTGCCGATTGCACAGTCGATGGGCGATTGGCCCGCGGGTACGACAATTGCTCGCAATGGGCCAGAGCTATGACACATTTCGATCGGTCGTCTGAAGTGCGTAGCGAGTACGCGAGCGGCAATGCCGATCGCAACGTTTACCTCACGTTTGACGACGGCCCAGATCCATTTTGCACGCCGGATATTCTGGACGTCCTGGCAGATCATCGAGTTCCAGCGACGTTCTTCGTCATAGGCGCGTACGCAGTGGATCATCCGAAACTGATCCGGCGAATGATCGCCGAAGGGCATGGTGTCGGAAACCACACCATGAACCATCGGGAGTTCTCCAGATGCGATCCCGTCGAAGTACAAGATGAAATCCTGACGGCGAGCGCAGCCATCAAGACGGCTTGTCCGCTCGCCTCACTGCGGCACGTGCGCGCGCCCTATGGGATTTGGACCGATGAAGCGCTTGCCGCGTCGGCCAGTGCTGGACTGGCCGCCATGAACTGGTCGGTAGATCCAAAAGACTGGTCGCGTCCTGGCGCTGAATCGATTGTCGAGGCGGTGCTCACTGCGGTTCGGCCGGGCGCAATTGTGCTGCTACATGATGGATGTCCTCCCGACGAGCGGGAGCGCGGCATTCATGCCTGTCGAGACCAAACCCTCAAGGCTGTGTCCCAGCTTATCCCGGCATTGCACAACCGAGGGTTTTCAATCCGTTCGCTCCCGCAAGTTCACTGAAACGCCGAGTATCACATGGACCTTCTTGCCACGACCAGCATCGTCGCTGTGTCTTCTTACGCGCTACTCTCCACGGTCTATAAGAGTGTACAGGCGCTTTACGCTGTGTCCCCGGATCCATCGTCCGCGCCTCATGATGCGTCCAGTTCCTACATTCCGCCGAGTGTCGATGTCATCATTCCCTGCTTTAACGAGGATCCGCAGACGTTATCGGCGTGCCTACAGTCCATCGCAAGCCAAGACTACGCGGGAGAATTGCGGGTCTACGTGATTGACGATGGTTCTACAAACCGCGGCGATGTTGCGCCCATCCATCAAGCCTTCGCGCGCGACCCGAGATTCGAGTTCATTCTGCTGCAGAAGAACGTTGGCAAGCGCAAGGCGCAGATCGCGGCGATCCGCCGTTCATCCGCAGATTTCGTGCTCAACGTCGACTCTGACACGAAGCTGGCGAACGACGTGGTCACAAAGCTTGTAGGCAAGATGCAAGACCCAGCGATCGGCGCGGCCATGGGGCAGTTGACGGCCAGCAACCGGACGGAGAGCTGGCTGACCCAGTTGATTGATATGGAGTACTGGCTAGCATGTAACGAAGAACGCGCCGCGCAGGCTCGGTTCGGCGCCGTTATGTGCTGCTGCGGCCCCTGTGCGATGTACCGCCGTTCGGCGCTGGATCTACTGCTCGATCAGTATGAGACACAGTTCTTTCGTGGAAAGCCAAGCGACTTCGGCGAGGACCGTCATCTCACGATCCTGATGCTGAAAGCCGGGTTTAGGACGGAGTACGTTCCAGACGCGGTCGCGGAAACGGTTGTGCCGGATAGCATGGCCCCGTACCTGCGGCAACAACTCCGCTGGGCACGGAGTACATTCCGCGACACGTTGCTTGGACTGCGCCTGCTTCCCGTTCTCGATCGCTATCTTACTCTCGATGTTGTGGGGCAGAATCTAGGCCCACTGCTGCTTGCCCTCTCGTCACTCTTGGCGATTACCCAACTGCTGCTCACAGCCACGGTGCCGTGGTGGACAGGATTTACAATTGCGTCGATGACCATGGTTCGCTGTAGCGTGGCAGCAATTCGCGCTCGTCAGCTTCGCTTTCTTGCCTTCGCGCTCCACACGCCCATCAACATCTTTCTACTCCTTCCAGTGAAGGCGTATGCGCTGTGTACATTGAGTAACAGTGATTGGCTGTCACGCCAGGGCGCCAATGCGCCGGATCCGGATGAAGACAAAGTCATTGCGCGAACCCAGATGGTAAGCCGGAAAAACGCCCTCGAGCGCCCGTATGATGACGCTTGTGCAAGCCGCAACCTCGATCCCCGAGGCTCGGCCTTGATGGCGTCTGACAGCCCTTGCAGTGGCGAGTGATCATTTAAGCGACCCGAGGAGAACGGCTCGTGAGCATGGACATGACCTATCGATCGTTAGACCGGGAACTGACTGCCGAGGATCCGTGGCGTCTCGATGGCAATCCGTTCGAGCGGAAGCGTCACGCCGAAATGCTTCGGCTGTCGCTGACCCCAGGTGCGGTCAAGAACGCCCTCGAAGTCGGATGCGCGGCCGGTGCGTTTACCGAAATGCTCGCTCCCCATTGCCAGCGGCTCACCGTCGTCGATGTTGTGCCGCGAGCAATTAGTCGGGCGAAGGAGCGGACGAGGCAATGGTCTCATATGGTATGGGTCGTCTCGGATATCCAACGCTTCTCGGCGGCAGAACCGTTCGATCTGATCGTCGTGGCGGAAGTTCTCTACTATCTGGCTGACACAGTGGAGATGCGCGCGGCCATACGCAATCTGGTGGGAATGCTCGCGCCGGAAGGACTTCTGGTTTTCGGATCGGCACGCGATGCCAACTGCCGGCGCTGGGGTCACGCTGCTGGTGCGGAGACCGTTATCGCGATCTTGAAGGAAACTCTGATCGAAGTCGGCAGGGTGCACTGCCAGGGTGAGTCGGTCAACGAGGATTGCTTGCTCGCCTGCTTTCGCAATTCAATTCAACCCAACTGACGACCTTGGAACGGGGGAACTATGCGCATCTGCGGTATCAAGTTGACGCATGACGGGGCGATTGCCCTGATCGAAGATGGACGCTTGGTCTTTTGCGTCGAGCAGGAGAAGCGAAGCAACAATCCGCGTTATCAAGCGATCGACAATCTCGACACAGTCGTCGCTGTCTTGGCAGAGCACGGTCTCGATCCACAAGACGTTGATCATTTCGTCATCGACGGCTGGGACGGAGAGTTCGAATCACAGTTCCAGCTATTCAGCGGGACGACACCTATCACGCTTCGAGGGGCGCCGTATGTGGAGCGGGATCCCGAAGGCCTCCTCACGGCGCATAAGGGCCTCAAGCTCATGCTTGACGGCAGAAACTTCCCGTACACAAGCTATCCGCATGTCACAGGCCATGTGGCATCCGCGTATTGCACCAGCCCTTTCGCCAAAGCCGGAGAACCCTCATTTTGCCTTGTATGGGACGGCTGCATCTTTCCACGTCTGTATTATGTAGAGCCGCACGGGGCTCGGTTCGTCGAGACGCTGTTTCCGATGATAGGCCATGCCTATGCCGCTGCAGGCCATCACTTCGGTCCGTATAAGCAGACCAGCCGGACCAATTGGGATCTGGGCACAGCGGGCAAGATAATGGCCTTCATCGCGCTCGGCTCTGCTGATGAAGACATTGTGGAGGTATTTCGGCAACTCTACGAGGAACACTTTGCCGCCGAGACGGAGCGTGCTCGCCGTTATCGTGCGGACATCCATAACGCGGAGTCCGCGTTGGCCGCCATGCATGAGTTCTTCGAGGCCAGCGCGCTCAGGCTTGTAGACAAGCGAGCCGAAGATGTACTCGCATCATTTCATTGCTTTCTCGAGCGTCTCCTTGTCGAACAAATAGCGATTGCCTTGCTGCGGCACTCGGGCCCGGGATCGCGCAATTTGTGTATAGCCGGTGGCTGCGGTCTCAATATCAAGTGGAACAGCGCCCTGCGTGCAACGGGCTTATTCGATGCCGTCTGGGTGCCTCCGTTTCCGAATGACAGCGGCTCGGCAATTGGTGCAGCGTGCGCCGCCATGGTGTCGGACAAAGGCTTCATGCCTCTGGAATGGTCGGTCTATAGCGGTCCAGCCCTGCGTGATGGCGCCGTATCGTCCGAATGGGAGGCGGCGCCGTGCAGCATGCACGAACTTGCCGCGATCCTCGCGAGCAACAAGCCCGTCGTGTTCCTCGCTGGACGAGCCGAGCTGGGGCCACGCGCGTTGGGTGGCAGAAGCATCCTAGCAGCGCCGACATCGGCGGAAATGAAAGACTATCTCAACGATATCAAATTTCGCGAACATTTCCGGCCAGTGGCGCCGATATGTCTTGAGGATTGCGCGCCGAAAATGTTCGATCCAGGGACGCCAGATCCTTACATGCTGTTCGATCATCAGACGCGAGAGGGCTGGCGCGACAAGATTCCCGCCGTTGTACATCTCGATGGGTCCGCCCGGTTGCAAACGATTCCTCGAACCTCTTCGCATAAGGTCGCAGAGTTGCTCGTTGAATATGAAAAGATCACTGGCGTTCCGCTCCTCTGCAATACCAGCGCCAACGAGCATGGACGTGGGTTCTTCCCGGACGCCGAAGCGGCCTGCCGATGGGGGCGCGTTGAGCACGTATGGTGCGACGGGCTATTGTGGACGAAAAAGCTGGCCTCCGTCGAAGGGGCAATAGCAGGCGAGCTGACTCCATGTCCAGCGTAGCACTCGAACTTTCCGACGTAAAGAAGTCGTATGGCCAGAAGGCGGCCATCAATCGCCTGTCGTTCGCGGTGAGGCCGGGGGAGTGCTTCGGGCTGCTGGGACCGAACGGCGCAGGAAAAAGCACCATTGCGCGTATGATTCTCGGCATGGTGCGGCCTGACGCGGGCAAGATCACCGTGCTCGGCGAGCCCGTGCCGGCTCGCGCTCGCCTGGCGCGGATGCGAATAGGCGTCGTCCCGCAATTCGACAATCTCGAGCCGGAGTTCACCGTTCGCGAAAACCTGCTGGTATTCGGGCGCTATTTCGGAATGAGTGAACGCAAGATCAAAGCGGTCGCGCCAGAACTGCTCGACTTCGCGCGCCTCGAAGGCAAGGCAGATGCGCGCGTCCGTGAGCTATCCGGAGGCATGAAGCGTCGCTTGACCTTGGCGCGGGCTCTGATCAACGACCCCGACTTGCTGGTCATGGACGAGCCGACCACGGGTCTTGATCCGCACGCGCGCCATTTGATTTGGGAGCGTCTTCGAGTTCTCCTGGCGCGTGGCAAGACGATCCTCTTGGCGACGCACTTCATGGAAGAGGCGGAGCGGCTGTGCGATCGCTTGTGCGTGCTTGAGTACGGACGAAAGATCGCCGAAGGCGAGCCCCACATATTGATCGAGCGAGAAATCGGCTGCGATGTCGTCGAAATCTATGGCGGCGATCCGCAGGAGCTATGTGCGCTGATCAGGCCGCATGCGCGGCGCGTCGAAATAAGCGGTGAGACGCTATTTTGTTATGCGCCGCATCCAGACCAGGTGAGTGCGAAGCTCCACGGGCGGCCGGGTCTTCGACTGCTGCAGCGCCCGCCGAATCTCGAGGATGTCTTTCTGCGGCTGACTGGGCGGGAGATGGAGGATGCTTGAGGGTTATGCGACGGCCATGCCTGCCAACGCCTACAACTGGATCGCGGTATGGCGACGCAACTACCTTGCGTGGAGGAAAGTCGCGGTCGCCTCGCTTCTCGGAAATCTCGCAGATCCCATGACCAATTTGTTTGGTCTCGGCTTTGGCCTCGGAGCCATCGTAGGGCGTGTTGAGGGCACGTCATACATCGCCTTCCTGGCCGCTGGCATGGTCGCGACGAGCGCGATGACGTCGGCGACCTTCGAGACGATTTACGCTGCTTCCGGGCGCATGAACGTTCAACGGACCTGGCAGGGGATGCTGTGTACGCAGCTCACGCTCGGCGACATCCTGCTCGGCGAATTGGCGTGGGCGGCCAGCAAGGCGGTCCTGGCCGGAACAGCCATTGCGATTGTAGCCGCAACGTTGGGCTATGCAGCGTGGTCGTTTCTTCTCTACGGGCTGCCAGCGATTGCTCTTAGCGGATTTGTCTTCGCTAGCCTGGCGATGGTGGCCGTGTCGCTCGCGCCAAGTCACGACTATTTCGTATTCTATCAGACGCTTATCGTCACACCGATGGTGTTCCTTTGCGGTGCGGTCTTTCCGGTGACGCAGCTGCCTGCCGCCTTGCAGGACGTGGCTGGTTTGCTGCCTCTGACCCAGTCGGTCGATCTCATCCGGCCAATGATGCTCGGTCACGAAGGGGGCAGCGCAGCTTTCCATATCGGGGCGCTGTGTCTCTATGCAGTGTTGCCGTTCTTGTTGTCGGCGGTACTTCTCCGTCGACGCCTGATGAGCTGACGCCAGTTGCGCCGAAATATGAGACCGAAGATGCAGCGTCGTGAATCGGGTAGCAACGGGATGAAGGCGAGTACGCTTGCCGTGAGCAGGGCAGAGCAGACGACCAAAGTCCTGGCGAATGAGCAGCTGGGAGCAGCGCTGAGCACCGGTATGAGTGTGATCGACACCCCCGAGAAGGATCTCGTTTCGTCTCGCAAGACCAAGCATGGAATTTCAGAGCGATCTGACGGTAGCTGTCTTCGCAAGCCCCGCCGCAACCAAGACCAAGACATGGTGCTTACGACCAAAGCTTCGGCTGCTGCTCGACCAAGCAGAGCGAAGTTGCCCGGAGCCCCTGAACCAAGCGAGCCAGAACTTTCGGCAGAGCGGGTACGTCGCTGGCGGGCGTTATGGAGAATTCTTTCAGGGGCCGTAACGCCTGGTTGAGGTTCGTAGCGGCAAACGACGGTAGGCGGTGGTGAAATAGGACGGTCTACGGCCGGTAGGCGTCCCAGTTATTTTGGAGAGTGACATGCTGTGTCTCGGATTGAGTGGTGGACTGGACAAAGTATACGAAAACACGGTCGGACCGCAAAATACGTTCATGCATGACGGCGCTGCCGTTCTGGTCCAGGACGGCCGTGTGCTGGCGGCCGTCGAAGAAGAGCGGCTTAATCGAATTAAGCACTCCAACAAATTCCCAGGACGCGCGATTCGATACTGCCTTGCGACCGCGGGCGTGCAGCTTGGCGATCTCGATCGTATCGCGTTCTATGCGACAGAGACCTACTGCAACGCCATGCTCGAAAGCATGTTTGCCTCGCAACCGAAGGCCAATATTCCGCTTGATGCCAAACTATTGCTAAGGACGTTGTTGGCGCAGGAATTCGGCACCGAAGTTGATGCCTCGCGGCTCTCGTTCGTTGGTCATCATCAGGCCCACGCCGTAAGCGCATTTGCGATGTCAGGCTTCGAGGAGAGTCTCGTTCTCTCGATCGACGGCGGAGGGGATTTCCTGTCCGGCATCTTGGCGGTCGGGTCTGGAACAGAAGTGAGGCAACTCGAGGCCTTCCCCGAGCAGAATTCCTTGGGACTCTTCTATCTCGAGACGATCCGGTATCTCGGTTATGGCTTGTTCGATGAGTACAAGGTCATGGGCCTTGCGCCCTACGGGGATCCTGCTGTCTATCGCAAGCTCTTTGAGCAGTTCTATGAATTGCACCCGAACGGGGGCTACCGGGTTTGCCTGGAAGGCATCGGTCCCACCTTGCTCCGCAATATCCAGCCCCGCAAAAAGGGAATGCCGTTCACCCAGCAGCATCGAGATGTGAGCGCTTCACTGCAAGAGGCGCTGGAGCGGATTGTGTTCCACCTACTCCGGCATCATCGGGAAGCGACGGGCCTGAAGCGGCTTTGTCTGGCTGGAGGGGTCGCTCACAACTGCACGATGAATGGTAAGCTTCTGTACTCCGGGCTGTTCGAGGATATCTTCGTGCAGCCGGCGGCGCACGATGCGGGGTGCGCATTGGGCGCGGCGCTGATGATGTCTGACGAAGTGGGTCGCCCCGCGCCGCGTGAACGGCTGAAAGAGGTGTACTGGGGACCCGATCTCGCGTCTGAGCACGAGTTGGAGCAGGAACTAAAAGCATGGGCCGGGCATCTCGAAGTAGAGCGCTGCGACGACGTGGCGGGCCGGGCGGCGGACTGGATGGCGAGCGGCGCCGTGATCGGGTGGGTGCAGGGCCGATCGGAGTTCGGGCCACGTGCACTTGGCAATCGGAGCATTCTTGCCGACCCCCGGCCTGCAGCGAACAAGGACCGCATCAATGCGATGGTCAAGAAGCGCGAGGGCTATCGACCGTTCGCGCCATCGGTGCTGGAGGAGGATGCGCCAGACTATTTCGAGCTGCCAAATGGCGCGCGTGAATTCCCGTTCATGAATTTTGTCGTTCGCGTGCGTCAGTCCAAGCGGGACCTGCTGGGCGCCATTACCCATGTCGATGGAACGGCGCGGTTACAAACGGTATCGTGCAACTCGAATCCAACTTATTGGGCGCTCATCAATGAGTTCAAGAAGCGAACTGGAATTCCCGTTCTGCTCAATACCTCCTTCAACAACAATGCCGAGCCTATCGTGGATACGATTGCAGATGCAGTCGCCACGTTCCTGACAACTGAGCTGGACGGTCTAGTGGTAGGTCCATTTCTCATAAAGAAGCGGACCGCAACGCTTGAAGATTGGTCAGCGCTGGCGGTTTCGCTGCCGCCTTACGCATCACTCCATCGTGTCCGCTCCTTTACAGCGCCCGATCGTCAGGAGACGGTCTCTCAGATACGTACGAACGCTTCCGCCGGAGATGGGTTGCGGATTTCGGATGACTTGTTCGATCTCCTGATGCGCGTTGAAGGGGAGGGTGTGCTCGGACATCTCCTGGATGTAGTGACGTCAAATATGGCCAGGCGTGAAGCTCTGGTTACGGAGCTGCGCGGACTTTGGGAGCAGCGACGCATTCAGTTGCGTCCCTCAACGCGGCTCGCATCCACGGCCGCGACCAAGCAGCGATCTCGGGATGACCGGCACGCAATGAATATGGCTTGAGTCATGTCCCCAACCAACGATCGACGGCGCGAGCTTGGTGGTGAGCCGATGCAAAATCGGTTTGTGATTTCGAGACGGCGCACCGGCTTCGGTGATTGCCTGTGGTCGCTGGCGGCGGCCTGGAGTTACGCGCAACGGACCAGAAGGATGCTCGTCATTGACTGGCGCGGCTCCTGCTATCTCGATCAGCCCTTCACGAACGCTTTTCCGGTTTTTTTTGAGCCGGTTGAAGACATCGCCGGCGTACCGGTCATTTGCGATGATCGGATCAATCGGGTCGCATTTCCGGGTCCCTTCTTTCCGTCCTGGTGGAATAGGCCGCACATCGACTGCGCCTACCGCCCGGATGAACAAATTTTTAAAGAGCGAGACGAGCTTGGTAAGCTTTTCGAGTCCCAAGCGGATTGCGACGCTGGCACCGTGGTGTGCGATGCCTGTCTGATGTGGCGATGCGATCAGGATGCAGAACGACAGATCTTTCGGCAGCTTAGGCCGACACTAGAGATTCGGGAACGGGTTGAGGCAATCTACGAGGAGCACTTTAGAGGCTATAACGTTATCGGAGTTCATGTTCGGCACGGTAACGGTGAAGATATTATGGGGCATGCGCCCTATTGGGCCGATCCGGAGTGTGCATTGCGGCAGATACGCGATGCCGTCGACATGGCAAAGGCACGGCCGGATCCAAGACCTGTGAAGGTGTTCTTGTGTACTGATAGTACGTGGGTCCTCGATCGGATTTCAGATGTGTGTCCGAATCTCTTCACTGTGCCAAAGCGCTTCCAGGCGCATCAGGCCGGACCATTGCATAGTGCCATGCTCGGTTTTGAAGGCGGCTGTTCCGCTCTCGTCGAGATGTATCTCCTTAGTCGTTGCGAGACCCTGATCCGCTTTCCGCCGACCAGCGCCTTCACGCGGTATGCGAGCCTGTTCGTGCCACGCGTTATCGAGTTTGATTTGAATAATCCGGCTCGTTTGATCCTGAAAGAAGAACAGTTGAACGAGTGCTCTGGTGCCTCCGTCGAACATCATGTCGTTCGACAATCTATTTAACGAAGCTGTCACTCACGCTTGGGGGCCTATTCGGCCTATTCCAGTGTCGCTGCAGATCCAAGAGTGTCTCGCGGTCGGCTCCGGACAACAAGGTAAGGAATGATGATGCGTAATCCCAAGGCGTTCCCCGAGGTTTGCTTTCTTCTCGGTCTTCCCCGCTCGGGAACGACGCTGCTCGCGCATTTGCTGCAGCAGCATCCTGACATATTGGCCCCGCCAGAGCCTTGGCTACTGTTAGCCCTTGAGGCGATGGGTACGGTGGACCACCGCCACCCGGCGGGCTCGTCCCTGATTCGGGCCGCGACTTCCGAGTTTTTCGGTCGAACAGACCAGTCAAGTGTCCATCGCGCCTTCGCCGATGCAGCTTACGGTCAGTATTTGGCGGCGGCGAGCAAACGCATCTTCATCGACAAGACGCCGCGCTATTGGATGGTGCTCGGCTTCCTCGAGGCCCTCTATCCAGAAGCGCCACGGATCCTGCTGATCCGCAATCCATATGCGATTGCCGCATCGCTCAAATCGACATGGGGAATTCCCCTCCACTCGGCGAGCTGCCCGTCCGCCATTGGAGCCTGTCTCGCCGATCTTGTGCGCGGCCAGCCGACGCCGGCTATCGCATCCTCCCTCGCAGATCTCGTTCTTGGCCTTCCCGCCCTTGCCGAGCAGCGCGGCCACCCTCAGACGCAGGTAGTTCACTACGAACGTCTGGCGGCGGGGCCCGACGAGGAAATCCAGCGCTTGATCGCTTCGCTTGGCTGCGATCCAGCAGCTATTGAATCGGGGGCGACCGAGAAAACGGACTACCTGCAATCCGGCAGCTTCGGAGACCGAAACATATTGGAGAGAACAGCAGTCGGTTCTCGCTCGATCCAGGCTTGGCAAACGGCACTGAGCGTAGAGGAGATGCAAGCGGTAACTGATCTCGTTGGGCCCGAACTCCTGCTGGATCTCGGGTATGAGGAAGAACTGCAGTATGCGCGCAAAGCCGGCGTTTTGGATAGGGGACGGGCAGTAACCGAACGCTATCGTCGGCTATTTCGAACCGGCTGGAATATGCTCGGCGGCACGAGAGGAACATCATTCGACATTTCGGCTCAATCTGTGGCGGGCGCAGCTCCGAAGCAAGCTGAAGAGAGCTCGTCACCGGCTCTTGATCCTTCCGGGGCGGATGGGCCAGAGCATACCGGCAAATCCAACGTTGAGGAGAATCTGAAGCTGGTCAATTCGGTGGTTCGCGACTTGGAACAGGCGCTCGCGGCTTCGAAGGTCGATCAGCGGTCGTGAGGCGTTTTTCAACCGGCGCATTGAATTGTCAACGAAATACCGCGGCTTCTCGGAGCCAGACCAAGGTCTATCCAGCGGACTGCAATGGACGTTTCGAACGCATGAAGGAGAACTTGTCTTGGTAACAGTACATGAGCACATCATCTCGCTTCTTCAAAAGCCAGATCCTGTCATTCTGGACATCGGCTGCAATGACGGAACAGATAGTCGATGCTTTCTCGAGCTGTGTCCGGAGGCCAAGCTCCATTGCTTTGAGCCGGATCCGCGAGCGGCAGCCCGGTTCAAAACGAAGATGGAGCCGCACCTCGACAAGGTCGCGCTGTTTGAGGTCGCTATCAGCGATCGAAATGGAACCATCGACTTCCATCCAAGCAATGGAGAGGGCGAGGCCAAAGAGTGGGATCTATCCGGCTCGATACGTCGACCGAAGAAGCATCTTGTCGAGTATGATTGGGTTCGATTTGATCGCCCCATTCCGGTTGAGACTCGGAGGCTGGACGATTGGTGCGACGAAGCGGGTCTGAAGAAAATCGATCTCATTTGGATGGATGTACAAGGGGCCGAAGCGGACGTCATCGATGGCGGCAAAGAAATCTTGGACAAGACTCGGTTTCTCTACACGGAATACAGCGACAAGGAACTCTATGAGGGGCAGCTCTCGCTACAGGCCATTCTCCGACTGTTACCCTCGTTCGAGGTTGTGATCCAATATCCCCGGGAAGTTGAGGGGGATGTATTGCTCAGGAATACGAGCCTTTAGGACGCATCGTTCTGCTCCCGTCCAGCGACAGGCGTGCTTGCCACGCTGGTACGCCTGGCAGATGCGCGAGCGCTCACCAAATGCGCTCGCGAGCCGTCTTTAAAGTAAATGAGACGACGCGATCGCCTTGCCGAGCAAGCAATGTCAAGTTTTGACGGGTCCTCGACGGCTTCCCGATTTCGGGCCTTTGAATTCGCGCGCAGACACCCTGGCTTATCCCAAGCCGCGTGAAGCCCGCCTAAGCAAGCAAAAGGGCCGAGACCTCATCTGGCTATCGACCAGTTCGAACATTTGCGTCGGGCTCTGGTGCATTGTTAGCGTTCATCTTAGGACAAAGCGGAGAGAAAGATCGGCTTGGGCAATGCGTGAGCGTATCGCTTTAATCACCGGAGTCACCGGACAGGACGGGGCCTATCTCGCCGAATATCTGCTGTCGCTCGGCTATGTCGTGCACGGGATCAAGCGGCGCTCGTCCTCCTTCAACACCGCGCGTGTCGATCATCTCTACCAGGACCCGCATGTCGGCAACGTGCCGTTCCTGATGCATTACGGCGACATGACGGACTCGACCAATCTGATCCGCCTGGTGCAGCAGATCCGGCCGACCGAGATCTACAACCTCGCCGCCCAAAGCCACGTCGCGGTCAGCTTCGAGAGCCCGGAATACACCGCCAATGCCGACGCCATCGGCGTGCTGCGCCTCCTGGAAGCGATCCGCATCCTCGGCATGGAGAAGGAGACGCGGTTCTACCAGGCCTCGACCTCCGAGCTCTATGGCCTCGTCCAGGAGATCCCGCAGAAGGAGACGACGCCGTTCTATCCGCGCTCGCCCTACGGCGTCGCCAAGCTCTACGGCTACTGGATCACGGTGAACTACCGCGAAGCCTACGGCATGTTCGCCAGTAACGGCATCCTGTTCAACCACGAGAGCCCGATCCGGCGAGACCTTCGTGACCCGCAAGATCACCCGCGGCGTCGCCCGTATCGAGGTCGGTCTGGAACAGACGCTCTATCTCGGCAATCTCGAGGCCAAGCGCGACTGGGGCCATGCCAAAGACTATGTCGAGGGCATGCACAGGATCCTGCAGGCCGACAAGCCCGGCGATTTCGTGCTCGCCACCGGCGAGATGCGTTCGGTGCGCGAGATGGTCGAGCTCGCCTTCGCGCAGGTCGGCCGCCGCATCGAATGGCGCGGCAAGGGCGTCGAGGAGACCGGCGTCGATGCCAAGAGCGGCAAGACCGTGGTGAAGATCGATCCGACCTATTTCCGGCCCACCGAGGTCGATCTGCTGGTCGGCGATGCCAGCAAGGCGCGCGAGGTGCTCGGCTGGACGCCGAAGCGCACCTTCGCGCAGCTCGTCGAGGAGATGGTGGCGGGGGACCTGGCGGAAGCCAAACGAGACATCGCAAATGCCCAGCGCAGCGTTTGAGCTGACGGGCAAAAGCGTCTACGTCGCCGGTCATCGCGGCATGGTCGGCGCTGCGCTGGTGCGCCGGCTCGCGCGCGAGGATGTCAAGCTCATTACAGTGGATCGGCGCGAGGTCGACCTCCGCAACCAGGCCGCCGTGTTCGACTGGTTCGGACGCGTGCGGCCGCAGGTCGTGTTCCTCGCCGCGGCCAAGGTCGGCGGCATCGTCGCCAACAACACGCTGCGCGCCGAGTTCATCTACGACAACATCGCGATCGCGGCGAACGTGATCCATGCCGCGCATCAAAACGGCGCCGAGAAGCTGATGTTCCTCGGCTCCTCCTGCATCTATCCGAAGCTGGCGGCCCAACCGCTCCGCGAAGACTCGATGCTGACCGGCCCGCTGGAGCCGACCAACGAGCCTTATGCCATCGCCAAGATCGCCGGCATCAAGATGGCGGAGGCCTATCGCAGCCAGTACGGATGCGACTTCATCAGCGTGATGCCGACCAATCTCTACGGCCCCGGCGACAATTATCACCCCGAATTGAGCCACGTCGTCGCCGCGCTGATCCGGCGCTTTCACGAGGCCAAGGTTACGGATGCAAAAAGCGTCGTGGTCTGGGGCACCGGCACGCCGCGCCGCGAATTCCTCTATGTCGACGACATGGCCGATGCCTGCGTGCACCTCATGAAGACTTACTCGAGTCCCGAGCTCGTCAACATAGGCACCGGCGAAGACATCACGATCGCCGAATTCGCTCGCGTGGTCGCCGACATCGTCGGCTATCAGGGCGAGATCACCTTCGACGGCTCGCGGCCTGACGGCACGCCGCGCAAACTGCTCGATGTCAGTCATCTCGCTAGGTTCGGCTGGCGCGCGCGCACGTCGCTCGATGAGGGCATCAGGCGCACATATAAAGCGTATTTGCCGAGAGATGGCTGACACCGGATCTGGTTAGCTGTTTCAACTTACTGAGCCCATCTTGTGAGGGATGACAAGCGAGGTGTGAGTGGAATGGTCCCGTTCATGGGGGTGACGTTTTCCCGCCAGCGATCGAACCAGCAGTTCTTTCTGTTGCGGGCCAGCTGGCCGAGCGGTGGATTGGGCTTGCCGCCCACAAGTCTTTCGCGACGGGCAGCGGCGCTATCTGCATGTCGGCCCACCACGCCCTCTCGTTGCCGCGCCGATGCACGGTAAACTCGTCGCTGACCTTGCGACCGAGAGCCCTGGGTTTGGCAAACTTGAGATGATGGGCCTCGCATGGGGTCTGCTTGCAGACAAGGCAGGGCTGTTCCCGGACGACGGCCGGTGGGCTTTGCTGTACTTGCGGGGAGGGTCCTTGGGAAAGGCGAGCCCCACCTTCTGTGTGTCGGTGCATTCCCTCACTGCGATGCGTAAATCTCACGTGTGGTGATCGTCACGTCAGATTCTTCATCGCTAGAAGTGACGTGTAATTCGCATGGGCCCTCTGTGCGAAACCAGACGCACGTGATGTATGAAATCCGCCGATGTTTGGAGTCCGACAAGAAACTTGCGGACGCGACATTGGGTCGCAAAGCACCAAGACTTGAACTGGATCGTACGGAATGTAGAGAATGGCACGCTTACGTGTTTAGCGCCGCATCAGGCAGGTGTGATATCTCTGCGAAGCGTTGGTGCGAGATGGACTGTCAGATGGAAGGCGATACTCCGAAGTTTGAACGAGGTGCCTGGCAGAATGATCAGTGCGAAGAAGGCGCCGTCGAAACGCAGGCCACTTCCGAATGCGAGCGACATGAAGCCGAGACCGGCCGCTCCATCGTGGTCGCGTTGAACGAAACCGCACTGAGGGGCCTCGTCGAAATAACGCAAATACTCGCCAGTGCGTCTCGGCTTGAGGTTACGCTGGCGAATGTGGTCGACCTTCTGCAATCCTTCCTGCAGATGAGACATGGTGTGATTTCTTTGCTCGCAGATGATGACGAGCCCGAGATTGCGGTCGGTCCGGGATGGAGCGAGGGGAGCGATGAGCGCTACCGCATGCGCCTTCCGCAAAAAGCCATCGAGCAGATCGTTTCCACTGGCGCTGACTTTGTGGCCGAGAACATTGCCACGCATCCGGCGTTCAGTGCGGCAGATTTGGACGTGCTCGGCGCTTCCGATTACACGCGGGTGTCGTTCATCGGCGTCCCTATTGTCAATGATGAAAAGGTGGTGGGAACGCTGTCGATCGAGCGTGTGACGAACGACGAGCCAATGGTCCCACTCGAGCCCGACGTCCGCTTGCTCTGTATGATTGCCAAATTGGTTGGACAGTCAGTGAAGTTGCATCGCCTCGTCGGCCGGGACCGCAAACGTCTCATGTCAGAAAGCTATCGTCTTCAGAAGGAACTCTCCGAATTCAAGAACCAGAGGCGGGAGCGTAGGAAGGTGCATATCGACGGCATCATTGGCATCAGCCCGCCGTTACGTGGGCTTCTCGATAAGATCGCGGTGGTAGCAAAATCCAACGCAACCGTGCTGTTGCGCGGCGAGTCCGGAACCGGAAAGGAGCTCGTCGCCAAGGCTATCCATGAGCTATCGCCGCGTTCGAAACGCCCGTTCATCAAGATGAACTGCGCAGCGCTCGCCGAGACCGTGTTGGAATCCGAACTATTCGGTCATGAAAGGGGAGCCTTTACCGGTGCTCTCAATTCACGCAAAGGGCGTTTTGAGCTTGCTGACAAGGGGACGCTGTTCCTTGACGAGATCGGGGAAATCTCGGCCGCCTTTCAGGCAAAGCTGTTGCGCGTCCTGCAGGAGCAGGAGTTCGAGCGGGTGGGTAGCGCGCAGACCGTCAAGGTCAATGTCCGCGTGATTGCTGCGACCAACCGTGACCTCGAATTGGCCGTGGAAAAGAACGAGTTTCGCGCCGACCTGTACTATCGCATCAGCGTGGTTCCCCTGCTATTGCCTCCCTTGCGTGAGAGGCGCAGCGACATTCCCTTGCTTGCCGCGGAGTTTCTAAAGAACTTCAATCACGAGAATGGGCGTACGCTGACCTTTGATCCAAGTGCCATGGAAGTGCTGATGAGCTGTGGCTTTCCCGGCAACGTTCGCGAACTCGAAAATTGCGTGCAGCGTACCGCGACGTTGGCGCCCGGACCGTCCATTCTCAAGGACGATTTTGCCTGCCGTCACGGCCAGTGCCTTTCCGCGCTGCTATGGAAGGGCGGATCCAACGGAATGGCTCCGCGATCGGTACGGTGCGGAGAGCCTCCGGCAAAGCCGGTCATCGCGCCGGTTGAGGCGGGTCCGTTACTTCCTGGCCCAGCCCAGACGGGCGAGAATGAACCGGTGGCCTTGATGCCGGGTAATACCTCGCTTCTAAGGAGCGCGAACATGGCAGATCGTGATACCCTCATCGCCGCGATGGAAAAATCGGGCTGGGTGCAGGCAAAGGCGGCCCGTCTGCTTGGATTGACGCCGCGTCAAATTGGCTATGCGCTGCGGAAGTTTGGCATAGAGATTAAGAGGTTCTGAGCAGGCGACCAAACAAGCTTGGCCATTTCGGGACACCTCGCGCTGGGGTAGCGTGTTGAGCGGCAAAAGCGCGCGCCGAGATGTAGGCTCGGTAAACAGTTTTGCGTGGCGCTTTCCAGGCTGGAAGGCCTTCTAATCGCCCGCCGTCACTCGAAATCGGTCGACGCTCCCTATGCGGAACTCGGTGGACGAGGGCGAAGGCTGTCCCGAGTGCACGAAATGTGATCCAGGGGCCCCTCAAGACGACAGCAAGATGTTTGTTTCATCTCGATGCGCCTATAGCGGCAGATCCGAAAAGAGGGGAGAAGTCGTTGCGTGCGGCGTGGCGTCAGCTGCCGGGCCGCCGTCCCAACTCATTGCGTAGATTCCAGATGGCGCTGTTTGCCAGTTGAAAAGGATTATGTTCGCCACTCCGCGATGAGCGCTCAAGATGGGCGCGCAACCGCGCGCGCAACACGTCCCTCGCATTGTGGGTCAGGAACGGATCTTTCTCCACGAAGCGCCATGACTTCTCAAATGCCGCGCTCAGGAGAGGCTCGGATGTCCGGTTTCGTTCAGGCACAATGTCATCCATTCTAGCAACTCCAGCGAGATACTGTCGTCAACCACCACACCTCGCCTGGCCGAGATGTCGGAATTCGAGCGCCCAAATGTCAATAAAAGCGAGGTGTCCTGGTGGCCCTCAGCTCATTGACAGGCATCGATGCGTCGAGGGTTTACAGGCGCTTATTGAAGCGCTGATGACTGCGTCGCTATCAAGTGAGGCGAGTCTCACGTGGCGTGGCACTGCGGCAGTTTTATTTAGAATTGAAGCAGCTCTACTCGGCAGAGAAATCGTCTGCAGCTTCGCATCTGTCGCGATTTCGAACGATTGGCGTCCTCGCGTTCTGGGTGAGCTCTGCGAAATCGAACGCCAAGAGAGGTTTCCTTCTTCTGCATGGCATTCTTTTGGAATTACCTTCTGCCTATCATTCTGTCCTCAGTGCTCCGAATGACTGAAAAGCTGTGAGCGCTGTGAGTGCCCGGCGGTATCGAGTTGGGATGTGTGCCATCGCCTTCAGAACGCGACTTCGCGATCGCCTCCGGTTCGGCAGGCGTGACTATCTGATGCGTCCAAAACGGCGCCTGTGATTGAGCGGAGTTCGTAAGAAGCTGCCTGGCAGTCTCTTGGCCTTCCGCTTGCATGCGTATCTTCATGGCATCAAAGCAACCATTCTATGGTCCGCAACATTGGCGAAGTCGCGCCGAAGCGACGCGGTCGAAAGCAGCCTCACTGACCTGCCCCAAATCAAGGCGCAGGTTACTTAGGATCGCGGACGAGTATGAGCGGCTGGCCCGGCGCGCAGAAGAATCGAGATTCGGATCAGATTGGGACATGGATTCCAGCAATTCCTCTTAAGTTCATTGAACCCGCGTCGTATCACGGCCCCCGCGCAGTCTTCGAAAAACAAAACGCATCATTCATGAATCGGCCAAGCTCTGCAAATGAACGGTCCCCACGGCACGGCGAGATTCCGAAAAAGTGCGTCTTGAGGTTTCTCTCCGATGCACGTCGGTCCATGCCGTCGCGTATTGAGAGAGATAGAAGCAGAAGTCTCGTCACGAGTTGATCAGCGACCGGAATTCATGGCTGTATGGTGAGGCTGACGCTTCAAACGTGCCAACGCACTACCCCGAACTTTAGGGTGGGACACCGCCAAGAGACCCAACCTATTGTCGATGCGAGCAAGCGCGAGAAGCCGTGACCCACCGGATCTGGTAGGCGCAAAACAGCTTGAATCTCACGTAACGTCAGGGTGTAGCGTCGTCGCACAATAGGCCAAACTGCGGCCAAACTGCGGCCAAACTGCGGCCAAACTGCGCATGCGTCGACAGCGAATGTTCGCTTGTCTGACGCGGCCAGCTCACACAGCATGAATGAAGTACACAGCATGACGACGGGAGCAGATCCCCTCATTGAAGAGTCTCGTTGGTTGACGGCAGCGTTGCAGGAGCGCGCTCACGAGATATGGATTTGGTGTTTCTCACCTCGTGAGCGGATCGATTACATTCGAAAGAACCGCTCGCAGTTCGAGTTTCATAGCTACGGGCACCTGGTCGATGTGGTCCGCGGTCGGTGCTTCAATGGTTGTGCGTTGAAGCTGATCAATTGGCGCAATCGAGTAAGAGTCAACATGTGGCGTGCGGCCTCGGCATTTTGCATTGCCACTTGGTCGCTCATCATCTTCATTGCTATTTGGCTGCTAAGTTAGCTCAGGCCAGCGAGCAGCTGAAGTGCCGGGCGGAAGCCCTTGATGATACGGTGGTGAGGCGGGTAACGAGCATATCGATCGCTTGAGCTGCGGCGCGGCCGTTAACGGCCAGAGCCGGCTCGCCTTGGCGGCAGCGATTCCTTTGTATGCGATGACTGGAAGCTTGGGCCGCTCGACACTGGCGCCCCGTGCTGGGCTCCTCGAAGAGTGCTGTGCGCCATGTTCCAACATCGTCATCAGCCGGCTCTCCGTGGAGTAATGGTAGGCGCTCGATCCGTCCACAAACAAGACCCATTGCCTGATCTCGCCGGCGCAAAGCCGGCGACGAAATCCGCTCGCAACAAGCCTGCAAAACTCCGGCGATGACATCCGCGTTTCGGGAGGGCGAGTGGTTTTTGGGATGTTCTGGGTCCGCTCGTCACCGCCGCAGAGCGAGATAGTCACGGGTGTTGCCCAGTTGAACAAAGGCAACTGGGATCACTGGCGTAGTCAATCCACCCCTCGCTGACGCCTTCGCCAGCTCCTTTCATCGCCTGGGCTGCCGAGTTCTGGACGGTGAATCCGGGGGGGCGACCCGGCAACCGGCATTGGTGTCTTTCAGCGTCCGAGCCAATCTGCAAACGTGTCTGTCTGGTCAGCCTCGAGCAGGCGTATCCAGCCCCGCGACTGCTCTCACCAACGGGAAATCAGCTTGGCGGGCCGTTGCTAGCCACCGATCCGCATCGGCAGGAGCCAAATCTGGTCGTGATCGGTTCCGTTTAGCAAAAATTAACCCGCTATAATGGGTTGATTATTGCTCTTCCGATGCTTTATTCTACCTTATAAGGGGTAGATAAAATGAAGCTGACGATCCAGACCTTTATTGAGGGCAAATGGCGTGACGCCGCCCTCGTGACTTTGGAAGCTCCCGAGAAGGGCTACAAGAGCCCTTCCGGCACGAGCTACGAAGTGGATTATTTCGCGAAGTTCGGCGCTATTCCATATTCGGAAGACCGCCCCTTACGGGGCGTGCATGCCTACTCGGTCAATGCGCCAGTCGATCTGGCGGATCGTTCAGCCAAGACCTGGCCAGCGTTTTTGTTGGATTTCATACCCCAAGGGCGGCATGCCGAAAGGATCGCCCGATTTCTGGAACTTCCGGTCGACGCGCCGTCTACACAAATCCACCTCCTGATGAGAGCTGGCAGCTCTCCGGTTGGCAACATTCGAATCAAAGAGGCGTACGATCAGGAAGTAGAGCGCTTAGAGGGCATATCGCTCGGCGGCGTCACCATGAAGGATATTCTTGATCGCAGCGACGCATTTTTGGAGGTCGCTGATCGGTTTTCGATGCTTGCATCAGGCTCGAGCGGGCTGCAGGGCGACTGGCCAAAGGTTTCTCTAACCCGATCGCGCGACGGACTTTGGTACCCAAATTCGATGGTGCAGGATGGTGACGGTGTCGACTACATCATTGCAAAGCTTCTGCGCAGCGACGAGGGCATAGATCAGCGTATTCTGGAGTCGGAGGCGGGCTATTCGGAGGTCGCGAAAGAGTTCGGGATAGCGGTAGAGAGGACGAACACCTATGGCAGCGGGGTGCTCGTCATTCCGCGGTTTGATCGGAAGGTCACGGCCGATGGTTTGTTGCGCTACGGACAAGAGAGTTTGGTCTCGGCAATTGGTGTCGCAGAGTTCGCATATCAAAGCAGGCACGAAATCTACCTGAAGAAAATCCAAGCGGTTTCCTCCAATCCTCTGGAAGACACGACGGAGTACCTGCTTCGCGACATCCTGAACTTGGCCATGGGAAATCCCGACAATCACGGTCGCAACACCGCGCTCAGGAAGTTCCCAGATGGAAGCATACGGCTCGCCCCTTTGTTCGACTTCGCTCCGATGAAGATTGCGGCAGCGGGCATTGTCAGGTCTACGAAGTGGGGTTGCATGCTTGAAGGTGGGGGACAGGACATCGATCCGGACTGGCGGGAAGTCTGTGAGACGGTTTCGGGTCCAAACGTACCTGCTGAGAAGCTGATGGCCGCGTTGGCCGCCAAGGAAAATCTGTTGCGGGCACTTCCAGAGATCGCAACAAAACATGGTGTGCCAGACTCGGTTGTGACAAACGCGATAATTCGTAACGAAGATATGGCGAACGGTGTGGCTAAGCTACGCAATGTCCCAGCTTAGGGGTAATCGATATGGCTAGATGGCGTAAACCGACAAAGGAAGAGATTCGAGACCGTCGCACCGCGATTGCGGCGAAGGCTCGCGCTGGGGCGCTTCGTTTGCCGCAGGGAGTGGCGGAGATGCGCCGAGCGCTTGGACTCACCCAACTCGAATTTGCAAAGCTATTCAAGCTGACGCCGCGCCAAATCGCCGATCTTGAACGAGGAGCGGCAAATCCCACCGCGGAAACGCTGAACAGGATTGGACGCGTATTTGGATTTCAAGTTGGGTTCGTTCCGATCGCCGAGGCCTCGAAGGCTTCTCAGGAAGATGAGACGCATGTGCCCCCAGGCATACGCTAGTCTGAACTACCGAATGCCAACGGCTTCGGAGCAGCCACGAAGCAACGTGACAGCGCCCCGACACTCCTTCCGTCGCTTACGCGTAGTGTAGGCTATCGGGAAAATATTGAGATGGTCCTTGCCTGAACCTGTGAGCTGGATCCGGTTTGCGCCCGCCACAAGCGGGCGTAAGTGCCTCCAGCACTCAAGAGATCACGATGCTTTCCCTCCGCAACAATCCGCCGCTTGTCCAAGACCACGATCTTGTCGGCCCCACAAATGGCACTGAGTCGGTGACAGATGACGACAATGGTCTTACCGGCCCGACGCAGATCCTCAACCACCCGTAGCACAGACGCTTCGGCGACCGCGTCGAGAGAGGAGGTCGCCTCGTCGCGAATCAGGATCTCCGGATCCCGGTACAGAGCTCGAGCCAAGGCGAGGCGTTGCTTCTCGCCGCCGGAGAGGCGTACGCCGTTCTCGCCCAGATGAGCCTGGAAGCCACCAGGCCAGCGCTCGATCAACTCCCGCAGCCCCATTTGATCGCAGATTTGCAAGATCTTCTCGATGTCCGGCTCGCCCTCGCCGAGGGCGATGTTCTCGATCACCGAGCCCGAGAAGACGTCGATCGACTGCGGTACCGCGGCAACGATGCAACGATGCTGCGCAGTGGTACGGTCGAGAGGTCATGGAGGCCATAAGGGCCGAACCGGATACGTCCACTCTCAAGTGGGTAGACATTCTGCAGTAGTGCTGCAAGGGAGCTCTTACCTGAGTCGCTTTCCCCCACTACCTGGCAAGTGCGGTTTGCTCAGCGTTGCGCCAGCGCCGGCTTTCGGCCCGAAATTCGCTACGAAGTGTCTCAGCTTTCGGCGATGCATGGGCTGGTCGAGGCCGGTGTGGGCCGCGGCTTCGTCCAACACTTCTTCATGCGCCGTTCTTGTGCGCTACGACAACCCTCGGAGGATCGTCTGGTGGACTAATTCAAATCGCGGACCCGGCGAGATCGACTGGATCGCGAATTTCGAGCTGTCAGGTTTGGTAGTTGGATGGCAGCTTCAGCGATCCTAATGAACCTTCATATCAAGCGCAGGAACTGCGGCGGGCTCATCGGTTTTGGTGCAGGTGTGGTCCAAAGATCCCAAAACAGTGCCAAACGCAAGTTTGGCTCTGACGGCCGATGATTGACCTTCTGATCGAGCGTGGTCTCGACAGAAACTACGAGGTGTGGGATGGGCGAAGAAATTGCACACACTCACCTTTCGCAAACGTTTCGTGATATTGATGGTGCAGAGTTCACCGTCGGGCAATTGACGCGGGAACTCGCAGTCGCCAACACGCGAGGCATTGTGAAATTGCACAATCAGATTCCCTTCCAATCTTGGACGGAGCGTGATGTCCTGGCTGAAGGTGATGAGCGGCGGGCTTATACGGATAAATGGACTTTCAGCACCGTTGCTTTTGCAAAATCCAAACGCCTAATCGGCTTCTGCTTCGGCTTTAGGGTCCATCGTGACGCGATCTACAAGGAGCCTGGAGTATATCTCCATCGGATGGCTCTCGCCCCCGATATGATTGGAAGACGGATTGGAGCAATACTTTTGGCCGAAACGGCGCGCCGAGTATTTAGTCACATAGAGACAACAAGCTGTTTGGAGCCATTTTGGGTCTATGGTCAGACGAATGATGTCCCGAGTAATTCTCGAATTATTCAATTCTATCACGATGCGGGCTATCAAGTCTTCGACCGTAAGCCGTACGCCGATCGGGTGGATCTGGTGATGAGAATGTCAAAAATTGACTGCGAAACATCGCGCCACGCACAACTTCGCGATGCACAAAGGACCTGAAAATAAGCGAAGATTGTTTGCCGGGTACACTGAATTCGGCAGCTAAGCGCGCGGCCGGAAATCATCGATGCATTCTTCTTCCGCCCTAACCGGCCGTTACCACTTGCGGCCTCGGTGCGGAGGTCGGCGCGATGGACGCTGGTACAGCACTCGGTGCACTGCGTCGGCTCGAACAGCCTATCCAGGAAGCGGTCATCGTGGTCCTCGCGTGCCAACATCGCTGAAACCATCAACATCATCGCCGTGCTTTCAGGTCGTGACCATCGCGAGACATTCTCACTGGACGCCGCGACGGGCGCTCAGGCCTGATTGCACATATTGACGTTCTCTCGCTCTTGCGAGTGACATGGTCACAGCGCTCCGACAGGTCGTCGCCGAGTCGGCTTCCCGGAGGCGGCCGGCAAAACTCTGCGATGATCCCACCTGAACCTGTCAGCTGGATCCGCTTTGCGCCCGCCACAACCGAGCGTAGGTGCCTTCAGCTGTCAGCAGTTCAGCATGCCTTCCCTCGGCAGCAACCCGGCCCTTGTCCAAGACCACGATCTTGTCGGCCCCGCAAATGGTGCTGAGGCGATGAGAGATAACGATGATGATCTTGCCGGCCCGACGCAGATCCTCGACCACTCCCAGGACAAAGGCCTCGGCGACGGGGTCGAGAGAAGAGGTAGCCTCGTCCAGGACGAGGATCTCCGGATCCCGGTACAAAGCCCGAGCCAACCCAAGGCGCTGCTTCTCGCCGCCGGAGAGGCGTACGCCGTTCTCGCCTAGATAGGCCTGGAGACCACCGGGCCAGCGCTCGATCACCTCCCGCAACCCGATTTGATCGCAGATTTGCAGGATCTTCTCGATGTCCGGCTCGAACTCGCCAAGGGCGATATTCTCGATCACCGAGCCCGAGAACACGTCGATCGATTGGGGTACCGCAGCAACAACCTTGCACAGGGATGCGGTCGAGAAGTCCTGGAGGTCATAGGGCCCGATCCGGATGCGTCCACCCTCAAGCGGGTAGACATTCTGCAACAGTGCCGCAAGGGAGCTCTTGCCTGAGCCGCTTTCCCCAACCACGGCGGTCGTCTTGCCGCGGCCAAAGGTGACGTTGATATCCTGGAAAAGGCACGGCTGCGCGCCATGGCGGAAGGTGACGTTTTCCATGCGGATGTCGCCTAGGTCGCACTGGGTGGCATCAATGCTGCCACCGCTTGCCGGCTCCAGGTCGAAGATTTCGAACAGGCGATCCGCCGCGATAAAAGCATCCTGAACGATCCGATTGGTTTGGATCAGACTGGCAATCGGCCGGGTGATATAGCCGAGCAACGTGTAGCAGGACAGCAGTTCGCCGGGCGTGACAGTCTGATCGAGCGCAAGCGTCGTCCCGAACCACATCAGCACGATCGTGAATAGGGTGGAGAGAAAGGTCGAGGCATTATCTCCGAAGACCGAAATGAGGCCGGAACTATAGACCGAGTGCAGCATCTTGACGAAGCGGGTCTCCATCTTGAGATTGGCGAAGCTCTCTATGCCGAACGTCTTGATCGTGGACACAGCTCCGAGCGATTCAACCAGTTGCGCCTCCAGATCGGCAGCATCCTCCATAATTGCGCGTTGGCGCTTCCTATTCAGCCGGTTGATGGTCCAATAGACCAAGAGGTAGAGTGGGATAGAGGCCGCCACGACTAAGGCGATCTTCCACGAGTAGACGAACATCAGGGCGAACGAGAACAATATCACCAGCACGTTGACGAACATGGTGATCGAGACGTCGTTCAGGAAACTCCTGATCTTCACCGCGTCGTTCATGCGGGCGACGATTTCGCCCATGCGCATGCTGTCGAAGAACTTCTGCGGCAGGCTTAGGATGTGATTGTAGTAGCCGAGGATCAGGTAGACATCGATCTTCTGGCCGGTTTGCAGGGTAAACCGGTGTCTGAGGAGATCGATCAGGATCTGCGGCACCAGGATCAGCAGCATGGCAACGCTCATCAGGTTGAGCAGGTTGCGATTCCCCGCTGTGATCACATGATCGACGATCTTCTGGACGTAGATTGCCGTCGAGAGGCTGAGGATCGTCGTCACCAGCGCCCCGATGAGAGCCTGCGCCATCACCTCCCTATGTGGCGCAAGTAGGCGGGCGAAGCGGGCGAGGGGTGAAGTGGTTTCGTCGCGGCGCTTGAAGGCGTCAGCCGGAACCAGGAGCACCAGGACGCCAGTCCATTGCGCCTTGAAGTCCTCGTGCGACAGCTTCAGGATTTCGCCATAGGCGGGATCCATGACGGTGACCCACCGAGCATCGATGTTCTGGATGACGACGAAGTGGTGCAGGACCTCCTTGACGATGACGTGCGCGATGGCGGGCTTGGGAATCTTGTACAGGCTGTCGAACCCACCCTTTACGCCCTTGGCGATGAAGCCCAGCTTTTGAGCCGCTTGCGTGAGGCCCGACACCGTAGTGCCGGAGCGGTCGGTCGAGGCATACTGGCGGATGCGCGACAACGGCAGCTTGTAGCCATAGAAGGCAGCGACAGAAGCAAGACTGGCGGCTCCGCAATCGGTGATGTCGCGCTGCTTGCACTTGATCACCTTGCTTGACATGTCGGCTTGCTGTTCGAAAAATGAAGAATTAACGGGGCGCCAGGAGCGGATTGAGCCAATCGTCAACCTCAGTGTAGAGGAGTTGAAGGAGAGTGCGGTCGGCGACGAGGAAGCGGGCCCGCACGGTCATGCCTTTCTTCAGCTGACCCATCACCCCGCTTTTGAGAGCGAGGTAGCTGCGAGAGAGCGCGCAGCGGACCTTGAAGATCGGGGTCTTGTCGTGGAGGGTGAAGTCCTGGGCCACGTCGAGCACTGTTGCCTCGATGACACCCCATTGATTGTAGTTGAAGGCATCCACTTGGAGACGCACCGACTGGCCCGACCGAACGAAGCCGATGTCGTTGGGCGAGACGTAGATTTCCGCCACCAGCTCGCCGTCCGGCGAGATTCGAGCGACGGTTTGCCCCGCTTGGACATAGCCGCCGACGGTGAGGCCGGAAAATTGCTCTAGAGCACCGGACACGGGGGCTCGAATGTGGGTCAGATCCCGTTCGTTCTCAAGCTGATGCAAGGTGGCTGTGAGTTCCTTCAAGCGCAGGTTCGTGTCGAAAAGCTGCTGGTTCCATTCGGCGGATTTGCGCCGGGCGAGAATCTCGCCTTTGACCTCGATGCTCTGGAGGACGAAAGTCTTATCGTCGACGGCCTTTGCGGGCGCTGCAGCAACGGAGACCAGTCGTTTGGCGCGATCGAGTTCTGCCGCGGCGTTACTGCGAGCATATTCGTTCTCCCGCAGCAGGTTGAGAAAGTGCAGCCTCTCGGCCGTGGCGGACTCGGTCAGGAGGCCGATCGGGTCCTTGGCCTCTGCGCCGAAGGAGATCAGGGTTTCGAGGTCATGGGCAAGATCACTCTTCGCGCGAATTTCGCCTGTAAGTGCCCGCAGCTTTTCCTCAACCACCTCATCATCGAGGGCGAGGATCTCTCGGCTCTGGGTAACCAGCTCGTTCTCAACGGCAAGGATACGCGAGATGCGGCCGGACACGGGCGCGATCAGGGGCGTCTTCTCGATGGTGGGGCGAATGACACCGGCACTTTGAACAGAGACTGTTATGGTGGTGAGTGGGAGCGACACCAATACTGCAACCACAGAAAGCATAACGATCTTGTAGATCGCCAAAGATCGTCCTGATCGCCGCGAGAGGATGCTCTCCGCGGTGTAGCTGACAATTTCAGGAGGAAGTAAGGTATCGGTCATGTCACAAGTTCATTGGTTATGACGATTAGCAGTTCCGATCGAAACTGCTAATCGGTATTCAGTATGGTGCCTGGAGAACTTGCGTCACTTACGCTCTTCAAATCTAGCGGTGCCCGTGAAACCGACGCGCTATAAGTCCGCCTGCAACGATTGCGGCCGCCACAAACCCGACCACCAGAATCGGCCACCCTCCCGAAGTTTCAGATGCCTCTTCAGGAGTTAATTCCGTTACACTATAGGCTGACATATCTGTCTCCATGGGTTCGTTTTTCATTCTTGACTTCTCTTCGAATGAGTAGTTCGTCGTGAGCGACGGCCGGTCAGCGGCTACTGTCGCCGCAAAGGAGGTAAACTCAAGTGTCGTGCCAACTGCGCAGGAAGAGCCCCACAAGAACCGTTCTGCATTTTGTTCAACGGCTTAACTGCGAGCGCGGCGGTACGCCGACCGAACATGACCGTGTCTCGAACGCGACAAACCCGACCGCAGGAGGCAACGCAAGTACGCGGGGAGAGCGGAAACGAGTAGATGAAGGCGGAACGATTCGGTTTTCTGGTGGGGCGAATGGCGCCGGTAGCCGACAATTTCAGAAGGATTAAGACATCGGTCGTGTCACGGGGGCGTTTCCTTATGACGATTAGCAGTTTCCATGGAAACTGCTAATCTGCAGAGAGAGGAGAGTTTATGCCACTTATTTGCCAAGTCGGATCCGTATTGCCCCTTCCGCTATAGTTGCAGCTGCAAGGCCTACCATCGTCACAATTGCGAAAGCTATTTCCCAAAAAATCCCCCCGAAGTGGCAGATGCCTCGTCAGAAGTTAGTTCGGTCACTCCATAGGCTGACATATCGGTCTTCATTATTGCTTCCTTTTCAGATGAAAAGATCAGTCAGCGATGCCGATTGGTAGCTCCTGCCGCCGCGAAGAGAGAGAAACTCAAGTTTCGTGCCAACCGGGCAGGAAGAGCCCCGAAGAGCCGTGCGGCATTTTATCCAACGGCTTAACTGAGAGTGCGCGGGTACGCGGGCCGAACATCACCGTGTGGTGGACGCGACAAACTCAACGCAACTTGGCGCCCCGATCGGCATGCGAGCGGACTGGCAGCCGGACAATCTCGATTCGGTCTGTCACCTTATCCCCAATCACATTGCCGAGGCTCGTCATGGCAGCATTGCTTGTGTGCCGCGGCAGGCTGCCAGAAGCTGGAGAGCGTGCAAGCGCTTCACTCCCTCTTTGGTTTTCCAGCTGTGCCTCCAGGCTGAGCAAGCTAAGTTGTCAGTGAGTGCGTCCTGCCAGGCCTCCAGCTTGGCTCGCTCCGAGCTCAGGATTTCCAGGGGTATTGATATACGAGTGGCTCGGTCGGTATGGGCTCAAACTCCATCCGACCAAGACCCGCTTCGTAGACTTCACGTTCAAACGCCCTGGTGGGGATAGGCGGGGGCGGGACGACAAAATGTCGCGAATTCACGCGTGTATAAGGCTGCTTCTAACCCCGTCACAACTCCCAAAATCGGCCAGGACCCTCGTGCCGAAGTTGCGGATTTTTCTTCAGGAGTTAGTTCCGTTACACCATAGGCTGACATATCGGTCTTCATTGTTGTCTCCTTTTCAAACGAGTAGATCCGTCAACGATGCCGGTCGGCAGTCGCCGAGGTCACGCGAGAGAGAAACTCAAGAGTCGTGCCAACGGCGAAAAAAAATCTTCGGAAGAACCGTTCTGTATTCTATTCAACGGCTTAACTGAGGGGCAGCGGTGCGACGGCCGAACATCACGGTGTCGCGGACGCGACAAACCCGACAAGCGGGTAACGCAAGGTAGGAGAGCGGCGGCGAGTAGATGGTGCAGGCCCAGACTACGAAGAAGTTGCGATTCATGAGGTCACTCGATGCGGTTGGATGTACTTGGCGCCCGCGCGCACGATCTATACGCGAGTGCGCGACACTGCCAGCTCGGACAATCTCTTCCTGAAAGCGGTCGCGAATCTTCGGTCTGAACACCTCATCCTCAATCGCAATGCCGAGGCCGTAACGACAGTGTCGCTGGCTGCCAAAAGATTGAGAGCGTGCAGGCTCTTCATGCCGACATTGCGTTTTCCAGCTGCGTCTCCAAGCCGAGCAAGCTGGGTGTATCAGTGAACACGTCCCGCTCGGCCCCAGCTTGGCGCGTCCCTCTATTAGGGCTTGGGATTTCCGGGGGTATCGACATACGAATGGCTCGGCGGTATGGCTCAAACTCCATCCGACCAAGATCCGCTTCGTAGACTTCCAATTCAAACGCCAAGGTTGGCGTCATCTCGCGACAGCCGGAGCCGCATTCGACTTTCTAGGCTTCTCGCATGAATGGGGGGTCAAGGGAGGAAGAGTCCAGCTGCAATGGCTGCTGCTAGGCCCGCCAAAACTGCCACAGCCGCCCAGAACCACCCTCCCGAAATTGCGGATGCGTCTTCAGGGGTCAATTCGACTACGCCATAGGCTGACATATCGGTCTGCATTGTTATCTCCTTTGCAAATGAGAGCATCAGGCAGTGATGCCGGTCGGCAGCCGCTGCCGTCGCGAAAAGAGAGTAATTCAACCGTCATGCCAACCAGGAAAAAGCCCCAGAAAGGGCTGAACTGCGTGCGCGGCGGGAGAGCGGCAACGAGCAAGATCGTGCAAGTCCAGGACCATGAAGAAATAGCGATCCGGCGACGTCATGTTCATGCGACTGAATCTACTTGCCGCCCGCCTCGCGCGCTCTCGACCCCGAGGGCGCGGCGCCGCCATGTTTGCACTACTTATGTTCTAACCGCGCGTCCTTATTAGCCATTCCGCCCCTATAATGACAGCTGCAAGGCCTACTAGGCCCATAACTCCGAAAAAGATTGGCCAAAATAACCCTCCTCCCGAAGTTGCAGACGCCTCTTCAGAAGTTAGTTCGGTTACACCATAGCCTGACATATCGGTCTTCATTGATGTCTCCTTTTCAAATGATTAGATCATTCAGCGACGCCAGTCGGCGGCTCCTGCCGGCGCGAAAAGAGAGCGACTCAAGGGTAACCGGTATGAGCTCCCACGTCCGCGGTGATCAGCGTGTGCGTGGGTAGCGGATAGGCATCCAATACTGGCGCAAGGCCTCGACGGCCGCCGGGATCTCGGCGTAGGCGTTACGGCCGCCTTGCGGTGATCCGAGCGGCGGACGGCTCTGATCATCGCGACCATGCAGCAGGATGGGCAGCAGCAGGCCGTGATTGACGTTGCCGGCGTCCAGCAACGGCGCCCACGCCGACGGTCTGAGCTGCATCGCGGCATAGAAGCCCTGACACCACGGACGCGGATCGATATCGCCATTGACTTCGCGCCGGTGCATCGGCTCGAACCGATCGGGCGCGGTCGAGAGGGTGTTGCTGATCTCGTTATGGCGCAGCGCGACAGCGGAGATCGCAGCGAACTCCGGGGTGCCGCCGTGGTTGAAAGCATCGGCGTCGATGGCGAGCAGCGGGCAGATCCAGCCGAGCGGGCTCATCGACACCGGTCCGGCTACGATCGCGGCGGCATAGCCGTCGAGCATGGGAATGCTGGTGGCGGCAGGATGCCGATCGACGCGAGCCTGGAGCCATCGCTCGAGCTCCGCAAGCGGCATCGCGGCTGACGCCATCGACGATGCTGCTTTATGGCGACGCGCGTTCATGCAGCAGCCTGTGCGGTGCGATGGCGCGCCGCCTTCCAGTTCCAGGCGAGCAGCTCGCGCAGCTGATGGCTTCTGGTTCGCCCGGACACGATGCGCTCCAGCACATCGGTCAGGTAGGCCTGCGGGTCGAGTTCATGGAGTTTTGCCGTGTTCACGAGCGAAGCCAGGATCGCCCAGCTCTCGGCGCCGCCCTCGCTGCCGCTGAACAATGAGTTGCGTCTTCCCATCGCAATCGGGCGCATGGAACGCTCGACTGTGTTGCTGTGTGTGCCTTGCCAAGGCGCACTGTTCTCCCTGGTGGAAGTCCAGGCCGGCAAACTCTCGCTCCAGCCGGAAGTACTCGGAGCGGGTCAGGAGGCGACGAATGACCTGAAGCACTCTGAGAAAAGGCCCCTTCTGGGGGTCATCGGTCCGCGCGGGCCGCAACTTGCGAGTGAACACCGAGCAGGCTCCGAAAGCGTCATCGTGGGAGCCGACCCGCCATAGCAACGGGGAAGGCCGACGTCCGGGGGGAAGCGAGCGAGAAAAGCACCCCAGGATCCCACCGGGGTAGTGGTGGCAGCACGCGCGGGACATGGACAGTGGGCAACAAGGGAAGTCTGTCGCCGAGGAAGGATGACGAATCCGGACAACGACGAACCCGTGAGGGCCAGCGTCGGCAGCGGCAGATGGCGGATGGGTCCGTACTACCTATGACACCGGGTAACGCCGGAAGAGGGAAGGGACCCTGACTTGCCTCAAGCGAGAGAACGAAGCAAAGAGCACGGCGATTGACGATGAGTCTAACAACACCGGATATGCGCGTTCAGAAGCTGCAGAGCTCGCTACAGACGAAAGCTAAGACCGAACCGACATACCGCTTTTACTCTCTGTGGGACAAAATCTGCCGACCGGATGTCATGGAAGAAGCTTACCAAAGGTGCCGTGAAAACGACGGTGCCCCCGGGGTGGACGGCATAACATTCGAACAGATCGAAACCGAGGGACAGCAGCAGTGGTTGGAAAGTGTCAGACAGGAGCTGAAGGAGGGCACTTACCGTCCCAAGCCCCTTCTGAGAGTATGGATACCAAAGAGCAATGGCGGACGCCGACCACTCGGAATCCCGTGTATTCGTGACAGAATCGTCATGATGGCCACGGTCTTAGTGATCGGTCCCATCTTCGACGCGGACCTGCTGGACAACCAGTACGGATTTCGCCCGAAGCTTGACGCCAAGATGGCCGTGCGCCGCGTGTTTTGGCATATCAAGGACCGGGGACGCCGCGAGGTAGTCGATGCAGATTTACGCGACTATTTCACGTCGATTCCACACAGTCCGCTGATGCGATGCCTGACACGACGGATCGCCGATGGACGACTCCTCTCGACCATCAAAGGCTGGTTGACAGTCCCGGTAGTTGAACGGAGCGGAAGACGGACGATACAGACGGCAGATGCGCGAAAGTTTAAGAAAGGGACCCCGCAAGGCTCTCCTCTGAGTCCATTGCTGGCGAACATTTACTTCCGACGCTTTCTGCTGGCCTGGCGCGACCACGGACACCAAGAACAACTCGACGCCTACGTCGTCAACTATGCCGACGATCTCGTGATCTGCTGCCGCCCCGGCCAAGCCGAGGCGGCGATGAAGCGAATGACGGTACTGATGAGCAGGCTCGGGCTGGAGGTGAACGAGACCAAGACCCGCATCGCTCTATTGCCGTCGGAACGATTTACGTTCCTAGGCTACACGATCGGGCGGTTCTACGGAAAGGATGGACAAGCCTTCATCGGCACGCGTCCGTCCAAGAAAGCGGTCATGAGATTGCTCCGACGAATCCACGAACGCACGACGCCACAGTGGTACCCGGACACACCGGAGAACACCGTCGCCGTCATCAGTCGCCTTCTTCGTGGCTGGTGCGGTTACTTCGACCAAGGCCCTGTCATGAAGACCTATGACTTCATCAGGCAATACGTCGATCGGCGTCTGCGGCACTGGTTGATACAACGAACAGGAAAACGTGGCAGGGGCTTCAAAGAGTATCCGCAGGATTACCTGCACGATACCCTCAAACTCTTCCGCATCCCGACTCGTCGTAACGACCGATCGAGCGCGAAGGCCTGATGAGACAAGTGAAAGCCGGGTGCGGCAAATCCGCATGCCCGGTTTGACGAGCGGCGACTGGAAACGGAACTATGGTGCGAACTGCGACACCGGCAACTGGCGAAAGCAGCCGGAAACAGTAAAGCCTCGCTACCTACGGTCACCGCGCCAGTCGTCGACTCTACC
>NZ_LUUB01000056.1 GCF_001641635.1 Bradyrhizobium centrolobii | reverse complement strand
CGGGAATTCGGCAAACGGGCGCTCGACGTCGCGATCAGCGTTCTCGCGATCGTGGTGCTGGCCCCCGTCTTCACGGTGGTGTGGATAGCAATCCGTCTCGACAGCCCCGGACCCGCGGTCTTTCGCCAACGCCGGATCGGGCGAGACGAGAAGCCGTTCAACTGCTTCAAATTCCGGACGCTCCGCCACAAGGCCGACGAAAACGTCCATCGCGAGGCGATCCGGCGGGTTTGGGCTAAGGAACCCCTCTCGGACGACCCCGATGCCCCATACAAGCTGACAGACGATCCTCGCGTGACGCGCGTGGGGCGGTTGCTGCGGAGAACCAGCCTCGACGAGCTGCCGCAACTCCTCAACGTGTTGCGGGGCGAAATGAGCATCGTCGGTCCGCGGCCGGCGATCCCTTATGAACTCGAATACTTCCGGGACTGGCACCACAAACGTCACATTGTGAAGCCCGGAATCACCGGAATTTGCCAGGTGCGCGGCCGGGGTCGCCTCCGCCCCGAGGTGATGCTCGAGATGGATGTCGAGTATGCAATGAACTGGACCTTATGGACGGACCTGAAGTTGATTGCCCTTACGTTTCCGGCGGTGCTGCGGGGACGCGGTGCCCGATGAGGGAGACGGATTCTCGTGAGGTTCGAGAAATGCACATTCCGTTCGTCGATCTCAAAGCGCAATATGAGACGCTGAAGGACGAGGTGGCCGAAGCAATTCGGGGCATTCTCGACTCCGCGCAGTTCATCGGCGGCGAGGCGGTTGCCTCGTTCGAAAGAGATTTCGCCGCATATTGCCACGTGCGCTATGCGCGCGGTGTGGCGAGCGGCACGGACGCGCTTCATCTGGCGCTGCGGGCCTTGGGTATTAGTCATGGCGACGAGGTAATTACAACCGCCACTACCTTCATGGCCACCGCGGCCGCCATCGTTGCGACGGGAGCGCGGCCCGTGTTCGTCGATATCGATCCGGACACCTACACGATCGATCCCAGGATGATCGAGCGCGCCCTAACGGGTCATACAAGAGCGATCGTCCCAGTCCACCTCTTCGGCCAGCCGGCTGACATGGGTCCAATCAATGAGATCGCACGGCGGCGCGCCCTCTATGTAGTAGAGGACGCGGCCCAGGCGCACGGGGCGGAATATCAGGGGGTCCGAACTGGGGCGCTCGGCGATGTCGCATGTTTCTCGTTTTATCCGGCAAAGAATCTCGGGGCCTATGGCGACGGCGGAGCGGTCACCACCAACAGTGCCGCGATCGCCGAGCGGATCGAACGACTGCGCGACCACGGTCGAACCACCCACCACACCCACGCCGAGATCGGGTTCAACAGCCGGCTCGACGCTCTCCAGGCGGCAGTCCTGCAGATCAAGCTCCGGCGCCTCGATGAATGGAACGCCAATCGGCGGCGCGCTGCGGATTGGTACGCCGCGGAGTTGGCGCAGTCGGGGATCAAGACACCGTTCGCTCGAAAGGGGTCGACGCACGTCTACCATTTGTATGTGATCGCCACGAACGAGCGGGACGCAATGCGGAATAAGCTCGACGAGGCCGGTGTGGCGACCGGGATCCACTATCCGTTGCCGCTCCACCTACAGCCTGCTCTCGCCCATCTCGGCTACAGGCGGGGCGACTTGCCGTGCTGCGAAGCGATGGCCGCTCGATCATTGTCCCTGCCCATGTTCGCCGAACTCGCACGCGACCAAGTGCGCCATATCGCCGCGATTGCGTGCGCTGCGACCAAGCGGGACGGTCACAGGAAATTGCGGCGAAAGTCAACCTAGTCGCGCGCCGCACTGCGCGCCGATGGTGCAAAGCGTTGGCGATGAATCGAAAGGATTGGCGATGAATCGAATCAGCGCATGGGCGGTGGTCGAGACCGAGGCGATCGGTACGGCCGTGGCGATCGCCGAGTTCGCCGTGGTGCGGCCTGATGTTACGATTGGCGACCGGGTGGTCATTCACCCGCATGTCGTGATCGAGAGCGGCGCAAGAGTCGGGGAAAACGTCGAAATCTTTCCAGGAGCCTATATCGGCAAGGCACCCAAGGGGGCCGGCGCGTTGTCGCGCGCGCCGCGTTTCGAGGCGTGGGTCGATATCGGCGCCGATTGTTCTATCGGACCGCACGCGGTAATTTTCTACGACGTCTCGCTCGGCGTTGGGACCCTGATCGGTGACGGCGCCTCGATCCGTGAACAATCGCGGATCGGCTCGAAGACCGTCATCGGACGTTACGTCACGGTCAATTACAACACGCGAATCGGCGATTGCGTCCGGGTCCAGGATCACACCTGGCTGGCGGGCAACATGACGATCGAAGACGACGCCTTCATCTCGGGCTGTGTCGGCACTTCGAACGACAATGCGATCGGCCGAGGAGGCCACGACGGTTCGGCCATGTTCGGGCCCAACATCGCGCGCGGCGCGGCGATCGGAGTGGGAGCCAACCTACTGCCAGGCGTCAGAATCGGCGTTGGCGCCGTCGTCGGCGCTGGCGCGGTGGTGACGAAAGACGTGCCCGACGGTGCGCTCGTGATGGGTGTCCCGGCGGGGATCCGACGATGGCTCAAAGCGACTACCGGCGGAGACCAGTGACTCGATGGCAGTTCCTGCCAAGCGTGCTGTGAACACTAATCGTGAGGAGCCTCTGTGTCACCAACATGGATCCGAGTCCTAATCAGTTAAACTGCGGTCACAACGATCGGGTGATGGAATGCTGAATTCGTCAAGGCCCGCGATCAGGGTACTGCATATAACCGACACGTTGGCCTCCGGAGGGAAGGAGCGACAACTGGTTGAATTGCTGCGTGGGTTCAACAAAATAGATGGGTTCACCAACGAACTAGTCGTTCTCTCAGATGTCATACACTATGATGAGGTGAGATCGCTGGGAATAAAAATACACATCTTCGGAAGAAGCCGGCAATGGGATTTCCGTATTCTCGAAAAGCTATATTGCCTGGCGAGACAATACCGACCGAATATAATATATTCGTGGGAGTCGATGTGTTCGGTGTATGCGTCACCAATTGCGTTGATATTTAGATCGGCTTTGATCAACGGGATGATACAAAACGCACCGCTCTTTTTGAATTTGAAAGATCGCGGCTACCGACGTTTACTTCTGACAGCTCCATTTTCAACTGTAATATTGGCAAATTCATTAGCGGGACTTAGAGCGTTTCGAGTTGATGGCAAAAAAGGTCTTTGTATACGAAACGGTTTTAATTTTGATCGAATAAACAATCTTCCGGACGTTAAGGACGTCAAGCGTTCGTTGGATATAAGAACCAAACACGTAGTCGGTATGGTCGGAAGATTCCATCGAGAGAGAGACTATAGTACGTTTTTCAAAGCGGCAAAACTGCTGTGCAGCGAGCGGAAGGACATTACATTCGTTGCTGTGGGCGAAGGACCGGATCTGGAAAGCTTCAGGGTGCGTTTGAAGAGCGACAGTCAGGCGAATATACGCATCCTGGGAGTCAGAAAACGGGTCGAAGAAATCGTAAAAACGTTTTCCGTCGGAGTATTGGTCGCGGACTCAAGATACCACGGGGAGGGAATAGCTAACGCAATTATGGAGTACATGGCGCTGGAAAAGCCGGTCATAGCCACAGACGCGGCGGGCAATCGCGAAATTGTCAAGGACGGAGAGAATGGATTCCTAATTCCGTTCGGAGATGAAAATGCGCTGGCGCTGCGGATAAGGGAAATTGTCGACCGTCCTGACATTGGAAGCGCGTTCGGTCGTGCAGGACGGGCGCTCGTCGAGCGGGAGTTCGGGATTGAGAAAATGGTGCAGAAGCACGTTGAGCTGTTTCGGCGATTGGCAAGCGGGAATAGGGCGCTTTCTTTTGAAGTTTGATTGCGAGCTGGTGCCTCAGACTGATCGAACGATCACATTTGGAGACTGCTGAAAGGAATTGGTCGCTATGTGCGGGATTGCAGGTTTGATTGACCCTAGTCTCGCTGCGCAGCCGGAGGCCTTGCAACGTTCGGCGCGCGACATGGCGAATGCGATTGCGCATCGCGGGCCAGACGGTGAGGGGGTGTGGATTGATGCAGCGATTGGCGTCGCGATTTCACACCGCCGACTTGCCATAATTGACCTAAGTGAGGCCGGAGCGCAGCCCATGATGTCGGCAGATGGGCGGTGGGTCGTGAGTTACAATGGCGAAATATACAATACGGAAGAAATTCGTCGGGAGCCGAGCGTTGCCTGGGTGAAATGGCGAGGTCATTCGGACACAGAGGTTCTGGTCGAGTCCGTTGCAAGTAAAGGAATAACGGCGGCTATAAAGTCGCTCAACGGCATGTACGCGATGGCGCTTTGGGATCGCCGAGAGCGGGTGCTGCATCTCGTACGCGATCGACTTGGAATTAAACCCCTGTTTTTTACCTTCCATGGAGGAAAGGTCGCGTTTGGATCAGAGATAAAGGCCTTGCTGAGACTGGGATTTGTGCCCAGGGAGATAGATGCGGCAGCTGTAAGCAGCTATCTCAAGTTTGGTTATGTTCCGGCACCGGGCGCGATATTAGGCGGCATCGAGAAGGTGATGCCTGGTGAGATCGTATCGATTGGCGTCAATGGGCGTATTTCCCGGTCGCGGTATTGGCGCTTGGAAGATGCCGTAGCGCAAGGCTTCGAAGCGCCGCTGGAAGTTGGTGACCGAGAGGCAATCGAAACGTTCTCGTCGTTGCTCGCCGATGCAGTCAGCAGGCAAATGATTTCCGATGTGCCGCTTGGCGCTTTTTTGTCAGGAGGCATCGATTCCTCTTCAATTGCGGCTTTAATGATGGCAGCTGGGAAAGGGCCGGTCCGTACGTTTTCGATTGGATTTCCCGACTTAGGGTTTGACGAGTCGGCGTATGCTGCCCGCGTTGCTCGTCACATAGGGAGTGTACATTCGGAACTGGTCATTACCGCTGCTGATGCGCTTGCGACGGTACCTCTGGTCCCTGAAATGTATGACGAGCCATTGGCGGATGCTTCGCAAATACCGACTTTTCTTGTGTCGAAGCTGACGCGAAGTCACGTCACCGTAGCATTGTCCGGCGACGGCGGCGATGAACTGTTCGCCGGATACGACAGGTACAAAATTTTGACGTGGTTCTCGCGATACGCGGGCCTGATGCCTATTCGGTTTCGGGGGGCCGCCGGTGCCATCCTGGGCGCTTTGCCACCCGCCATCTTAAATCATTTATCGCACCTCTTTCGTGGCGGTATGGTTCCGCAACGACTTGGAGATAAGGTGCGAAATCTATCTTGCGTGCTGTCGTTGGATCCGGATGGGTTTTACACCCGGCTTGTCAGCCTGGTTCCGGATGTGGGGCTTCACATGGCTGATCGGGAAAATCCCCCTGGGCTGGGAGGGACGCCACCAGGACTTGGCGTTTTGGACCGCGCTCGTTTTCTCGACACAGTTACCTACCTTCCGGACGATATACTGCAGAAGGTCGATCGGGCATCAATGGCAGTAGCCTTGGAGGCGCGTCCGCCACTCCTGGACCATAGGATAGTCGAATTTGCGTGGCGCCTTCCTCCACGGTTTTTGGTGCGGAATGGAGAGACGAAGTGGCTGCTGCGACGGGTCCTCGACCGTTTCGTTCCTCGCCATTTGGTCGAACGGCCGAAAATGGGATTCGGTGTCCCTATAGGCGAATGGCTTAGAGTACCGTTACGCGATTGGACCGAGGACCTGCTTGCGCCTGCCAGATACGGCGGTGGGATCCTCGACGTAAAACCGGCGCAAGAGATTTGGCGGAAGCATATCTCGGGAGAGAAGGATTATGGGTACCAGCTATGGACCCTTCTTTCCTTCGAGGCGTGGCGAAGACAATGGGCCGAGCAAATGGAACGTCGGGCGGCGCAGGCCAGTAATGCGATGGCAATTCCTGCCGGGCGCTGAGGGAACGCTGGATCGTGAGGATGATCCTCTGCCACCGACATGTTCCGAGTTTGCAGAGACCGGGCTCCGGAGCCTTCGTGTGCCAGCAGGAAGAGCAGCTGCGCCGGTTCGGCCACACGGTCGACGTCATCAATATTCTCGGATTCCAGTCCAAGATGAACTGTCTGATGTCATGCGAATGGCGAGCGCGGTGGCATACGACATCGTCCATGCGCATTACGGTTACCGTCTTCCACCCGGTCCTGCCACGCTGTTCAGAAGAGAAGGCGGAGGCCGAGACCGCAGGATCAAGGTCAGATCTTCAGACTAAGCTCGGACACTACGAAAAAGACTCCGCTCTTCAGATTGCGCAGGATCTGCGTCCCGGACGATGCGGACCAGCACGAACTGCTCGTCAATGCGAGTGCTCTGTGGAGAAATTAAAGCTATCCTCGATGCATCAAGGAGAAGAGTGCATGACACAAAGGCACATCGCTGACGGGACAGTGCGCCTCGTGCTCTCAACCTTCGGCAGGAGCGGATCGCCGGCGTCGAGCGGGCGACCTTGAATTGCGCCGAGTCGATGAGCGTAGCCTCGAAGAGCATTGCAGCGCAGAAGAACGCCGTGGTCGTGGGAGGCGGCCTTGGCATAATTCGGAGCCTGGCTCGGCAAGGTGCATCATGAGTCAAACTGACGTTGCGATCGTTGGGGCCGGGCCGTACGGCCTTGCATCGACGGTAGCCCTGCGACGTGCCGGGTTTTCCGTAAAGGTGTTCGGCGATCCCTTGCTGTTCTGGAGGTCGCAAACTCCCAAGGGCATGTTGCTCCGGTCGCCGTACGAGGGGAGCAGCATCGGTGACTGGAGCGGCCCCCTGACGCTCGAGGCATTCGACGCTGGTCGTGACCACCCTGTCAGCCGACCTGTCACCGCCGACGAGTTCATCGAGTATGGGCTTTGGTTCCAGCGGCGGGCGGCTCCGGACCTGGACCGCCGAGAGATCCGTTCAGTCGAGCGGGCTGGCGATCGGTTCCGTTTGGTGGCTCAGGATGGTGAAGAGTTCGAGGCGGCGAGGGTCGTCGTGGCGGCGGGAGTTGGAGCACTCGCCTGGAGGCCGCCCCAGTTCGATTCGCTCGACTCTTCCCTCGTCTCACACAGCTTGGACCACGACGACCTCGGGAAGTTCGTCGGACAGCGGGTGACGGTGGTGGGCCGTGGTCAGAGCGCGCTCGAGTCGGCCGCCTTGCTGCACGAGGCGGGATCTGAGGTGGACGTCCTGGTGCGTGCGCCCCTCGTCAGATGGCTCCACAAGCGTCCCTGGTTGCACGAGCGGTGGCCGGTCAAGCAGATGTTATACGCCCCGCCTGATGTCGGTCCCGCCGGCGTGAGCCACCTCGTCGCGCATCCGCGCGCATTCTGCGCCCTCCCTCGTCGCACGCAGGACCGGCTGGGACCGCGCGTCATTCGCGCAGCGGGAGCGAATTGGCTCATCCCCCGCCTCGCCGATGTCCCCATCAGGCTCAACACGGAGGTGCGGGAAGCCTGCAGCATGGGCGACGGCGTACGGCTCGTCCTCAACGATGGCACGGAGAGCATCGTGGATCACGTGCTCCTGGCCACCGGCTACCAGGTCGACCTATCGCGCTACTCATTCCTGTCCCCATCAGTGCTCGCGGGCATCAACACCGTTGGAGGATGGCCCCGCCTGTCGCGTGGCTTCGAGACGTCCGTCCCTGGCCTCCACATCGTGGGCGCCCCTGCGGCGTGGAGTCACGGCCCGCTCCTGCGGTTCGTTGCGGGCAGCGGGTACGCATCGAGAACGCTCGTCAAAGGCCTCCAACGGTGACCGGCGCGCTGGTCATCGGCGGGGACTACCGCGGGCTCGGCATCGTGCGGAGCCTCGGCCGCCACGGCATCCCCGTCTGGGTTGCTGCAGAGCGGTTCTCGCTGGCGCGGGCGTCGCGGTACGCAACAGGACGGACGGTGTGGCCAGCGGCACTGGAGGAGCAGCTCACCTGCCTCATCGACCTTGCTGACCGGCATGGGCTCCGCGGCTGGGTGCTGTTCCCGAGCGGGGAAGAGACAGCATCCCTGGTCGCGCAGCACGCGGACAAGCTTGCGGAGTGCTACAAGCTTACGACATCGCCGTGGGAGTTGCATCGGTTCGCAGCGGACAAGCGACTGACATATGGCCGTGCAGAAGCACTCGGGATCGGCTGCGCTGCCACGCACTACCCGTCCACACTCGAGGAGTTGGAAGAGCTCAAGCTCTCGTACCCGGTGATCCTCAAGCCCGCGCGCAAACCGATCGCCTCGGCATTCACCGACGCAAAAGCATGGAGGGTCGACAACCGACAGCAGCTACTCGATCTCTACCGAGCAGCCAGTGCGCAGATCGATCCTGACCTCATCATGGTCCAGGAGCTGTTGCCCGGTGGCGGAGAGGCGCGCTTGTCGTTCGCGGCTCTTGTGAGCGATGGACGGCCTCTTGCGTCCGTCGCCGCCCGACGCACGCGCCAGTTCCCAGCCGACTTCGGAAGGGCCAGCACCTTTGTTGAAACGATCGAGGACCTCGACGTCGTTGCGGCGGCCGAGATGCTGCTTCGGGACCTGCGACTGTCCGGGCCGGTCGAGGTCGAGTTCCAGCGTGACCCGCGGGACGGCCAATTGAAGCTGCTCGATGTCAATCCTCGGATCTGGGGATGGCATTCTCTCGGTCATGCCGCAGGCGTGGACTTCCCGTATCTCGCCTGGCTGCTCGCCATGGGGAAGCCTGTCCCCGAGGGGCGGGGCAAGCCCGGGTGCCGATGGGTTCGTCTGTCGACGGACGTGCCCACGTCGGTCGCCGAGATAGCCGCCGGTCGGCTGGCGCTCAGGCCGTACTTGCGATCGCTGAAGCCGCACGTTGAGGGCCCCATCGCTGCATGGGATGACCCGCTCCCGATTGCCGCGGAGCTGTGGCTCATCGCCAGCCGGCTTGGTGGACTGGCGCTCGGAGGCAAAGGAGAGGTCGCGTGAGGCTGCGCCGATCGTGCAGCGCGGCGTCGTGTTTGCATCGTCCGGCAGATTGACGTCTACGAGCCGATGATCCCTTCCGGTTGACGAGATCGCAGCATAAACTGCAATGGAAAAGTTCATCGAGGTTTGTGGCGAATCGCCATTCCCGGAGGCCACCAGGAGCTAGCCGCGATGAGGGTTCTGCATGTTACGGGCGCATACCCTACTGAACAGAATCCGTCTGAGGGCGTTTTCATCCGCACTCAAGTGGAGTCGCTGGCGAGGCTTGGCATTGATGTTGACGTTTGCCGGCTCAAAGGCACTGGCATTGGCAAATATATCAAGGGCATTGCTGAAATACGGAAGGCTGTGCGTTCGAGGCATTACGATATCGTTCATGCGCATTATATGTACTCAGGCTGGACTGCCAGATTCGCTACTATCCTGCCACTCGTTGTGTCTTTTATGGGCAACGACGTATATGGAGATTGCAACGAGTGGGGAGAATATCGATTCTCTAATCGAGTGTCGCACGGACTATTCTCCCGTTTGTTGTCGTACGCGACGGCTCACAATATTGCGAAGAGTGCCGGTCTTGCAAAATATCTTCGCGCCAAAACAACGTCCATTATCTCCAATGGAGTGGATCTTGATATCTTCTATCCCAGAACAGTCGCTAAGCGCGAAGTAGGTCTAAAGGAAGACGAGCAGCACGTCCTATTTGCAGGCAGGCCCTCAGCAGGGGGTTATAAGAGATACCCGCTCGCCGAAGCCGCTTTTGAGCTGGTTCGAAAATCCAATCCATCTGCCCAATTGGTCACACTTGATAGGAGACCTCAACAAGAAGTGGCACGATTCCTGAACGCCGCCGATTGTTTGCTCCTTACGTCCGCTCATGAGGGTTCTCCGAACATTGTCAAAGAAGCTCTTGCCTGCAATCTACCGATAGTTTCCGTCGATGTTGGCGACGTGGCCGAGCGAATTAAAGAGTTCGAAGGATGTTACATCGTACCTGACGAACCGACCTTTATCGCGGAAGCTGTAGAGAAGGTACTGGCCCGTGGAAAGCGTCTTTCCGGCGGTTATACCGCGGTCGATGAACTTTCGCTCGCAAAGGTCGCAAGGCGAATACAATCTGTGTACGAGCGGATTCTTTCGTGATGCTGCAGGAGAGAAGAGGTTGGCGCGGCGCGGGGATGACGATCGTTGATGAACAGCACGCCATCGCCGACGAACACTTCACCGCCGATGGTCACGCCGGCGCCAGGATTGAAGAAAACAATTTGGGAAACAACCCTCCATATGAAAGGTATTAACGAAGATCTTTGCGTATCCATGGCGCTCAGCGCGATCCAAGTAGGTCGCACCGAGTGGGGTCAGTCGGAGGTATTCCGCGCGCTCTGCCTGCGGCTGCGCGACGAGCAAGACGTTTCGAACTCCACCTGAAAGGACTCCACCATGTGCGGCGTCTGCGGGCAGTTTAACTTCGGCAGCGGTGCGCCCGTCAGCGCTTCCACCATCAAAGCGATGATGGGCACGATTGTCCACCGCGGCCCCGACGACGCCGGCCAGCATTTGGACGGGAATCTCGGCCTGGGTTTTCGCCGGCTGGCGATCATCGACCTGTCACCCGCTGGCCACCAACCGATGTCCGACCAAGCCCAGGCGGTGTGGGTGGTCTTCAACGGGGAGATCTACAACTATCAGCAACTCCGGCAGGAGTTGCAGGGGCATGGCCACGTGTTTCGCTCCAACTGCGACACCGAGGTGATCGTGCATGGTTACAAGCAGTGGGGTGACGCCGTGCTGAACCGCTTCAACGGCATGTTCGGCCTCGCCATCTGGGACGTGAAAAAGCGCCGGCTGCTGCTGGCGCGCGATCCGATGGGCATCAAGCCGGTCTACTACGCAATCCGCAACGGATCGCTCGCTTTTGGTTCGGAGATCCGGCCGCTCTGCGTTGCTCTCGACGAACCGCCGGGCGTTGATCCCGAAGCCGTCGCTCTTTTTCTGCGCTATCGCTACACGCCGGCCCCGCGCACGATGTTCAAGGGCATCCAGAAGCTTGCCGCGGGTGAAAAACTCGTCGTCGAAAACGGCCAGGTGCACGTCTCGCGCTACTACCAGTTCGCCCCGGTGCCATTCGCGCCGCAACCCCGCCCGGAGGTGGCGGCGGAAAAATTGGTCGAGCTCTACCAGGCGGCGATGAAGCGGCATCTCATCAGCGACGTTCCGCTCGGACTGCTGCTCAGCGGCGGCGTAGATTCCGGCTTGTTGCTCGCGCTGATGAGCTTGTATGGCCGCGACTGGCACACGTTCAGCGTCGGGTATGGATCGTCGTTCGCCGATGATGAGCTCGAGGATGCCGCCAAAACGGCCCGGACCTACGGGGCCAGGCACAACGCGGTTCACCTCACCCGGGAAACGTTTGAAGACGTCCTGCCCCGCATCGTGGACGTCCTCGAGGAACCGGTTGCCTCGTCGTCGATCGTGCCTATGTACTTGGTCTGCCAGCGGGCTCGTGAAAACGTGAAGGTGGCGCTCATCGGCCAGGGGCCGGATGAGCTGTTCGGCGGATACACCCGACACCTCGGCGTGCACTATGGCGCCGCCTGGCGCGCGCTGCCCGGCTTGTTGCGGTCACCCAGTGCCGCACTAGCGCGCGTCCTCCCGCGGAACGATACGATCAAGCGTGGCCTTTACTCGCTGCACGAGCCCGACCGACTTCGTCGTTTCCAGCAGGTATTCTCCCTGGTTTCGGACAACGCGATGCAGGGGCTTGTTCGCCCCGAGCTGATCGCTGACGGGGAAGCCACCGTGGCGGCCCGCTGCTGGGAGGAATACCGGCCGGCCTTCGAAAACCTGGACGACCTCAATGCCTTTCAGTTACTCGAGCTGCGCTCGTCGCTGCCGGACGAGTTGCTCATGTATGGCGACAAGCTGTCCATGGCGCACGCCCTCGAGGTTCGCGTACCCTATCTCGATCGCGAAGTGGTCGAGCACGTCCAGCAATTGGGCGCGTCCTTCAAGGTGCGTCATGGCGTTCGCAAGTGGCTTCATCGCGAAGTGAGCAAGCGGCTGTTGCCGTCGGAAATCACCCATCGCAAGAAGCGCGGATTTGCGGTGAATGTGGTCGATGGGTGGTTCCGCCAATCCCTCGACGGACGGATCCGGCAATACCTGGCCGATCCGCAGTCGCAGGTCTACCGGTTCCTGGAGCCGGCTGCAGTGCAATCCATGCTGGGCGACCACGCGGCAGGCCGGGCCGACCACCACAAGATACTATTTAGTGTCGCCGTGCTGGAGCAATGGCTTCGCACCGTTCGTCTGATACGGCCAACGCGACGTAACCATCCTGTGTATTAACAGGCTGGACGCCTTAAATGAGCCGACTCAATCACTGCGTCCGCGGGCTTGGGACTGCATCAGACGGTACACCGTAGAAGACGCCCCGTCCGTCGGTCCCGATGTACACGCGGCCCCAGACCTGCCGGTCGCCCGCCATGGCCCCCGCTCCGTTCACGAGATCGCTCATCTGGTGCTGGGCGTCGTTGATGAGAATCCAGCTGGTGCCCATGTCATCGGACCGAAATATCCCCTTCGTGTTTTCTACTGTGCCGTAGAGGAAGACGGTTGGGACTTTCGACCCGGTCGGGGGCGCTCCGAAACTGAACATGAAGGCGGTGTCGACGTTGGCAACCTTGGCGAAGGTCTCACCTGCGTTCGACGAACGATAAAGGCCCGACGCACCGTTGCTCATCCAAACCTCCCCGTTCATTCCTGGGGCGGCCTCTACGACCTGCTGTCGCCAGCCCAACGACGGAATAGTCGAGATGCTCTCGAATGTCGCCCCACCATCGATCGAGCGGTAGAAATGCCCGCTGTTGTAGTCGTACAGGTAGAACTTGCTCCCATCTATGCGGTCCGCGGCCAGCGGCTTGTTCTTGCTCCAGTAGTCCGCTCCTTCGACGGCGCCCGATGGCGCTCCAATCGACTGCGTCCACGAGGCGCCCAGGTCGGTTGAGTAGTAGGGAATGCTTCCTTTCGGCAGCCACACGATCCGCCGTGACGTGGCCGAAACCGCCACCCGGCCGTCGAGGTTTCTGTCTGGGTTGGATGAAAAGGCCGTGAAGGTCTGCGCATTGTCGATGGAGTAGCCACCGGCCGGCGAGGTGTCTCCAGGATGCCCCACGCGCACGACGAAGTTTGGATCCGCCTCCTCGAAATCGATTCCGGTGGAGTTGCCGAAGGGCGTATATCTCATCTCGTTGGGCGGTGGCGTGGTGAGAGAGGCGTTTCGGAATCCTATATGGTCAGCCACAGCCGAGAGCAGTGGAGCGCCCCGGGGCGGGGACTTGACGTCGAAGACGACCATCTCTTCCAGCCCATCTACGTAGCTCTGCCAGATCTGGCGCTTCGCGGTGATGTCGTCAGTGCGCCACACCCCACCGGTGTCCGTGAACCAGACCCGTTTCGGATCGGCGGGATCAATTACCATCGCCGATGGCCCGTCGGCAAACTCGCTGTTGGGCAGCCACGGAACCGAAGAAGTGGCGCTCACGTTCCAAAAGGTCCAACTGGCGCCGCCATTCGTGGAGCGGTACCAGCCGTAGCGGTTCTCCATCGTCACCACGACATTGGGATCGGTGGGGTCAACACTGATGGCCGAAAAGTTGCGCCTGTGCTGAGGCGGCGAGATGTTGGTCCAGGCGCCCCCCGAAAATTTCGCGACGCCGTCGTCGTGGGTCACGTAGAGGGTTCCATCAGAGGCGATGGCTTCACGGTGAGGGTCAACTGGGCTGCCGGCCATGACGGCCCACGAGAGCCCTGCGTCCGCGCTTCGGTAGACTCCGTGGCCACGTACAGCGGCATAGATTGTTGAAGAAGGCGATCCCGCCCTGCCTGTCGTGCGATCGATGGCCACGAAGGTGATCCCGACTCCCGCCGTGCCTTTGGGAAGACTCTCGACCCGCTGCCAACTTGCTGCGGCGTTGGTGCTCTTCCACAAACCGTCGTTGCGTGAACCAAAGTAAAGGACGTTGCCGTCGTTCGGATCTACAATCAGGCGCTCCCCGTTGAGCGCGCCGGGGAAATCGTTGCCGTTCATTACGACGTTCAGATTAGTGCGCTCCCATGTCTTGCCTTGATCCGTAGACTTAAGCACATCCCACGGTCCGCCGCGCCACCAACTGAACATCCCGGCAGCGAAGTAGACGTTGTTGGGGTTCGATGGATCGATAGCGATGCTCTCTCCGCCGAACAGATTCTCGTGCGAGAGTGGGAGCCAGTCGAGCAACGGAATCCACCGCTGGTTGGCAGCATCCCACCGGTAGCATCCACCGACATCGGTGCGGATGTAGAGCAGGTTGGGGGCGGATGGATGTGCGACGATCCCGGTAACGTACCCACCGCCGCCCCACTTCACGTTTGTCCAGATGTATGGCTCGCTCTTGACAACGCCTGCATGCCCGGCGGCGAAGCTCAAAGCGGCCAGCAGCGTTCCTAGACACGCCCGATGAATGAACCATGCGGTCCAGGCACTCTTTGCCAGGGGTACGTATCTTCCGGCCCGCTCACCAGCACCCCGCGCCATGAACAGACCGTACCGCCTAGTGCGAATCTTCGCCGCTCGTACGGCTGTTGCACGCGGTCGTTGTTCCTCCACAGATCCTCCGACTGCCAGTGAACTTCAAATACTACAACTGGCTCGCTTTTGACAACGCTGGCAGGCCCGGGGATCTCGCCCGCAACGAAGCGCTCATGTCGTGGATGCGCGCAGGTATGTCGAGGAGGCGTAGCTGCCGCGGAAAGAGGCGAGGGGTCGATTATGGGCTACACAGCTGCCGCATATAGACGAACCGTCCGGCAAATAGAGCCCTCACGGCGACCGTATATCCGCTGAGAATGATCCTGTCCCTTGCATAACTGTCGCCCGACGGGCGGGGAAGAACCGTAGTAGCGCGGCTCTCTCGCCGCCGACGGCATAGGCTAGGCACGGAAGACACCTCCAAATGATCGGCGGGTAGCGGCCGTGGTTTAATTGCGCTTCGTTGTCAACGCCAGGCTGGTCGCGTTGCCGCCGCCCTTTGTCTGCCAAGGAAGAAGCCCAAGCGGGAGAAACACGATATCGTCCGTCTCGCTATAGATGCGATCAGCCGCCATCGACGGCCCTTTGATCGCACCGCCATCCGGTGTCAGCGGTTTGCCGCCGGGATAAAAATCGTGAAGAACGATGAGGCCTTGCGGCTCCAGTATTTTCAGCGCTGCCGAGATCTCGCGGTAAACCGCGGGCGCGGAGTGATCGCCGTCAAGAAATATCAGGTCATATCGCTCTGGCCCCTGAAGCATTTCCGCCGCAGGCTTTGTGACGAAGGTTGTGATCCCCTCAAGTCCGAGACGGGAAATGAATGAGGCGGGAGGCGCTGATAGCCCGAGAACCTTCCATGCTCCTTGCGGTCCATTGACCTCGTCAATATCTACCGTCGTCAGCTTGCCGTCGTCGACGAACCGGCACAGCGCGCTGGCTATATGGACCGTCGACGCTCCGACATGTGTTCCAATCTCGAGAACCCTTTTCGGCTTAAAATATGCGATCAAGTGGAAGAGCGCTCGGCGATCCCCGGGATTGACCCCGCCGAAAACCTCTCCGGCTCCATAGACGCTGGCGATTTTGGCATTGTCTTCCGTGAAGGCCGCGCCGATGGCAGCATCATTCATAACGGCAGTGACGTCGACCAGAGAGCAAGGCCTCAGGTTCAATGCCGCAAATGGCAACTGCGGTTGCTGACGCCACGCGCGACCGTCAATGTAATTCCTCACCGGCTGCTTAAGCGCGGACGGGATCAATCTTCTGACAAATGCAGCAATGGTCATTAAGTCGCCTTGACAGGTTTAGAAGGAGATTGGGGCGGTGGATACCAGAGGGCTTTCAAATTGCTCAGCCGGCACTGCCAGGTCATGCCCAAGGTCCTCGTCCGATCCAGTGAGGTATTTCATCGATCCGCCGCGCCTCACTTGGGCAATGCGCACCAAACCCGCTTGAATGCCTTGTGTTCCGAGGTGATGCACTTCTGGTCTCGCGCACCCTGATTAGGACTCTCCCGGGGCCGCCGCGAGAACAGCGCTGGCGAGACCTTACGCAAAACACAGTTGCACTGCCTCGCTATACAATTAGACGACCTATCCAAGGAGCCCGCAATTGAGCAACGGGCTTACCTCTTTGGTGTCCCCTAATCTGTCTCCGCGAGTGCTCAGCAAAACGGCCCCGCCGCCGCAGGCCGCCGCGCCATCTTGGAAGGCCGCCCTGGCAAAATCGGCTAGCGCCACTGGCCTAATTTGCTTCACGCTGGCTGCGATCGCCCTCCGCATCGAGCGGCCCTGGCCGATCCTGCTGACCGAGAGAACATCGCTGACGCCCGACCTGCGGGTTGTGCGCGAACTCGACGCCGTGATCGCCACTCGCGGTTGTTCGGCGATGATCGTGTCCGACAATGGCACCGAGTTCACCAGCATGACGATACTGCGCTGGTCGCAGCAACGGCAGGTCGAGTGGCATTACATTGCGCGCGGCAAACCGCAGCAGAATGCCTTCATCGAAAGTTTCAACGTTTCAACGGCCGCCTGCGCGATGAGCTGTTGAACGGAACGCTGTTCGGCTCTCTCGCGCACGCCCGCGACGTCCTGTCGCTCTGGAAAGACGACGTCCGACCGCACAGCGGGCTCAACAATATTATGCCTGTTGATTACACTAAGGAGACTCCGAAGAATAAGTGCTACTATTACGACGGCCACGGTCTGATCGTGTAATTCTATTCAGGATGGAATTGATCGCCGGTGATGTCGAGAGATTTCATCTGGGCTTTGCTGACCTTGATGCCCTTGCGGTGGGTGCGGGTGTCCAGCGCACTTTCAACCTTGAGACCGGTTTTTGTCTTGGTCGCTCCGCTCAATTCGACCACAGCGAGGCGGTTGGTCAGCGGCCGGCCGCGCCAATTCTGGATGATGTGGCAGAAAAGCCGGTGCTCGATCTTGTTCCACTTCGAGGTACCCGGCGGATAGTGGTGGGCGTGGATCACCAGGCCGGTCTCGTCGGCAAGCTTTTGCAATTCAACCTTCCACAGCGGCACCCGTGCGCCATTGGAGCCGCCGCAATCCGCCGTGATCGTGAGTTCGTGCGCATGCGGGTAGTGCGCGCGTCCCATACGTTCGCGCCAGCAACGGATCGACTGCACGGCGAATTCGGTGGTGTCGCTCGTGATCCCGACAGTGACGAAGCCAGCATTGGCGGTTACATCGTACACCCTATAGGGCACGACCTTGCCGAGCTTCTTGTCCTCGAAATCGTGGACGTTGACGCGCAAGGGATCGCCTTTCGGACGATAGTCGGTTCCGCCATTCCTAAAGTTGCCGATCAGCTCCTTTCTTCTTCGTATCGACGGAGATGACGGGTTGCTGTTGGGCCTGCGCCGCAACGACTTTGGCATTGATATATTCGAACTGGGCGTCTCGGTCGGGATGTTTTGCGCCTTCATCCGCCTTGCGGTTGGACTGGCGCGAGAAACCGAGCTTCACCAGCTCCTTGCGCACCGTATCGGCGCTGATCGGGTGCCCTATTTCGGTCAGCGTTGCGGCGAGTTTCTCCATACTCTTCGAAACCCAGATCAAGGGCCGCATGGGATCGCCCAGCGTCGCGGGCTCGATCAGGCGCTTGAGCGCCGGGATCAGCTCCGGATCATCCTCGCAAAGCGCACTACGCCAGCTCTAGCTCCGCCCATGAGCACCCAACAAGCCTTGGCGCTGCCCTCGCCGGCGCCGTCCAATACTGTGGTCATCAATGCGCGCTGCAGCGTTCGGATCGAAGGGGATCAGCGGGTGATCGTCGTCGCTGGACTTCCAGTGCACCACCATCGCGCCGAAGACGCGATCGCCGAGGCTTATGCGATGGTGTTTTTGGTGGAGTCGGGCTTTGCCCAGCAAACAGACGTGGCGCGGGGCGTTCGAGCGGTCGGTGCGCACTGTTCGGCGCTACCAAGAGCGCTATGCGCGCGGCGGGATGGCTGCGCTTGGTAAAGAGGAAGGGTGGCGTCATGGCCGACGACGTATCTCCGGGAAACGTCTGCGCAGCATCGAGATATTAAAATGCCAGTCGCGCGATCGCGCACCGGCTCGGTGTCAGTGAGAACGCTATCCGCGAGCTGGTGGGACCATCCAAGCGAAGAGTGCACAGCTTGCGTTGGCCGCGATCACGCCCGCCCTGGAGAAGCCGGCGACAAACGCCGTGCCACCTGCGACACCGAGCGGCGAAGATGGAGATCACGCCAGTGAATCGGCGGAGGACCGCGAACCGATCACCGCGCCTGGGCTGCAAACGACGATGAACCGGTGCCGGTGAGCCTCGACAGCGCAGCTGAGATCGGACGTTTGATCGGCAGCTCGCTCATCTTGGGCTGCTCGATGGTGCTGCGCCGCTGTTCCGCGAGGGGTCCTCGGTTCCCGGTGTCGGTGTGCTGTTGGCTCTCCCGTGTCTGGTCGAGAGCGGGCTGTTTCGGATCAGCCGCAAACTGTTCGGTGAGATCGGCCCGGCTTTCTACGGCCTGCGCACGACGTTGCTCACGCTACTGCTCATGGCGCTGCTACGCATCAAGCGCCCCGAGCATCTCAAGGAGAAAGACCCTGCCGCGTTCGGCGTCGGGTAGGACGATGGCGCGTTGCGGACTTCGAATGATGCCGCTGTTTCCATTGCCCCCCTTTCAGCCGTACGGCGGGTTTTCCCCAGTGCGGCTGGAAGGCTGGCTTGTCAGGCGCGACCTTGCCAACACGTCGATCAAATTAAGCCTGCTCCCGGCATGCGCTGATTGATGCCCGGTTTGTCTTCGCCCTTCGTGCACCTCGTGGCCAACATCGGTTATCCCGTACTGTGCCGGGCCGTGGACTCGATAATGCACCGCCACGAGGTGGGATACCCCACCGCCCCCAGGGGTCCTCGCTCGAGGCCGGGTTATGCCGTCCAAGCATCCCCGGTGGCTGCTCATAACGGCCTTCCCAATTTGATGGTTTGTTACGGCCTCGCCGGCACAATGATCGTCAACTATGCATGGTATGTGATCCTGTCGCGCTTGGACCCTGAATACAGGATGCCGTGCGTCGCATGTTTCCTGGTGCTCTTTTTCACCAACGGTGTGGTGTTCCATCAATCCAATCTGTCGTTCTTGCTTTTCATGGCCGGGAAAGCACCACAGAAGCAGTTGCGCGGGATCCTGGGTGACGAGGTGGTCAGGCGGCGCGGTTTGCCGGCACGTGGATGACCTCGATGCCGTCGCGGATATCCGATCCTGAGTTCGCCCCATCCGCATTGAGGGCGGGCAGTGTGTCGCGATTGACTGCGCGGAAGCTGATCCGCCGGCCGACTGCTGAGGCACCCGTCGCTGGCCTCATGGTGATGCTGGCCGTGCGAGCGGCGCTATATACTTGTGTATAAATCATATTTTGAGAATTTTTTCGCCATTTTCGCTCACTAACCAACCGACCCAGCAGTCGGGGGCCAACCTTCCAAAATCCCACTGCTTTGAAATCGGCTCGCAGTCCGAGACTGCGAAGCTTTGGAATCCGCTCTCGGCTCCAGGCTGCGAGCGCGTGGTATGTCGCGCGCCTTCGTGATGCGCGGCAGTGGAATTCCCTTGTCAACGTCAAAGACTCTGTAAACAGAACGAAGGGTACGCATGTCGTTCAACTTGTCATCTGCTCCGTTTTCGTCGACCTCGCTTTGGAACCAGCAGGTCAACACCGGAGCAACATATACGCCGATCAACTGGCCCACCTCGACCGGATACAACTACGGCGTGACCTGGGCCCAAACCGGGTTTCCAGTCTACGTCGCCTCGTCGTCGGACCCGGTCGTGCAGGTGTCTGTTCCCGCCAGCTGGGGATGGCCCGGCGGGACCGTCAGCGTCCATGTTCCGGCCGGGGCAACCGGCCAGCCCGGCGGAACGTCCCCCTGGGATTCAGTCCCCGACAACCCGATCATCGTCATCGACGGCGACACCGCCTACAATTTCTGGCGATTCAACCGCACGAGCGACACGACCGCGACAGCCCAGTCGTATGGCGAGGCGAACGTGGTCACGGGCACCGGTTGGGGCTCCTTCCAGACACCCACTGCGGCAAATAATTGGCAATCCTCGCTTGGCGCAGGCGTCGGTGCCGCCGGCAATAGCGAGCTCGGTGGGCTCCTGGTCCAGGCGCAGACGGACACGGGCACGATCGATCATGCCCTGGAGCTCGCCCTCGACACCTCGCTCTTGAAGCCAGGCTATGTCGCCCCCGCCATTGCCGACGACGGCAGAAATTCCAGCGGCACCGTGCAGGAAGGCCAGCTTCTGGCTATTTCGCCCGGAACGCCGATGCCCTCCGGTCTTTCGCCGCTCGGCCAGGAGGTGTTCCGCGCCCTCCAGCAATACGGCGCCTACGTCACCGAGAATGGAAACGCCGGGACCTACCTTCGCGCCCAGGCGAACGCCTATGATGCGGCGACGATGAGCGCCCTCAATACGGACTTGAATACTCTTCTTCCAATGCTCAAGGCGGTGAGCGGGGGCTCTCCGACGACGTCTCCGCCAGCCACGACTCCGGCGGTGACGCAGGCTACGGCCTCTCCGGCGACGGGAATCGAGCATGCCGGCGATACCATCACCTTGGCGCTCGGCTTCAACGAGGCCGTGACGGTGACGGGCACGCCGACGCTGTCGCTCAACGACGGCAATACCGCCACCTATGCTGGTGGTTCGGGGACGAGCACACTCACCTTCAAAACGACCGTCGCGGCGACCGACGCCAATACTTCGGCGCTCGCCATCACCGGGGTCAATCTTCCGACCGGCGCCAGCATCAAGGATGCGGGCGGCCTTGCGGCGAACCTCTCGGGCGCGGTGAAGACGTTCACCGGTCTCCAAATCGATCCGGTCCTGCCAGCGGTGACGCAGGCCACGACCTCTCCGGGGACCGGCACCGAGCATGTCGGCGACACAGTCACGCTGACACTCGGCTTCAACGAGGCTGTGACGGTGTCAGGTACGCCGACGCTGTCGCTCAATGATGGCGCTACCGCCACCTATGTTGGCGGCTCCGGGACGAGTGCGCTCACCTTCAAAACGACTGTCGCGTCGACCGACACCAATACCTCGGCGCTCGCCATCACCGGAGTCAATCTTCCGAGCGGCGCGAGCATCAAGGATTCATCGGGTGTTGCGGCGAACCTCTCGGGCGCAGTGAAGACGTTCACCGGTCTCCAGATCGATCCGACGTCATCGCCATCGGCGCCCACGAATCCGACCTCGCCGGCGGTGACGCAGGCCACGGCCTCGCCGGGGACCGGCACCGAGCATGTCGGAGACACGGTCACGCTGACGCTCGGCTTCAACGAGGCTGTGACGGTGTCAGGCACGCCGACGCTGTCGCTCAATGATGGCGATGTCGCTACCTATGTCAGCGGCTCGGGCACGAACGCGCTCAACTTCCGCACCACGGTCGCCTCGACCGACACCAGTGTTTCGGCGCTCGCCATCACCGGGGTCAATCTCCCGAGCGGATCGAGCATCAAGGATGCCGGCGGTCTCGCAGCGGATCTCTCGGGCGCGGTGAAGACATTCTCCGGTCTCCAGATCTCGACGGCATCGACCACGCCAACGACCCCGACTACCCCAACGACTCCAACGCCGCCATCGATCGCTCCCGTCCTCACCATCGCGGATCCCACGCTCTCGGTGAACGGGCAGGGCGGCACGGTCGACCTGGGGGTGAAGGTGACGACGACCGACCCCAACGATGTCGTGACCGTGAACATCACGGGTTTGCCGGGATACGAGACGATCACCGACAAGCTCGATGGTCAAACCTTCAAGGGGAAGAGCGTCACCTTGACGGCCGCGCAGGTCGACAGTGGATTGACGCTGCAATCGAACTACAAGGGCAACTCTGATCCGGTCTCGACACTCACGCTGACGGCAACGGCGAAGGACCCGGTCACCGGCGACGTTACGACATCTGCGCCGCAGACCATCACCGTGAAGGATCCCCGGCCTGCGACGGCTGCGACCACAACGTCGCAGCAGACCTCGACCGTGACGACCTCTCAGCCTACGACCGTCACGACCCCAACGTCGCCGCAGACCACCCCTGTGACGGATCCTTCGCCTTCGACCGGGACGAACACAGGATGGTGGGGCCAGCATCGCGACTTGATCTCCGGCGGTGGAACGACCACGCCGCGGGATGGCCAGGGCTTTGAATCGTGGGGCCGGCATCGCGACTCGATCGCCAGCGATGGGACGACTACGCCCGCGACCGGTACGAGCACGGGGCTGGCAGGCGAGGGGTCTGCTCTGCTTAGCGAGATCAGGGACCTGGTCGCCAACAGAGGCGTAGCGACCTCTGCGTCGCCGATCACAGCGGCGGATACCTCGCATGCGAGCGGCTCGACTGCATCGTCCCTGGCAAGCCAGAGCTTTGCACTGCTGAACCAGTATATGGCGGGTAACACCGGTCGGGTCGACCCCGGTCAGATCGTGGCAGCCGTGTCGAATGGCAACACCTGGGCACAGGGCTCGTCGTTCCTGACCAGACCTCAACATTGATCCACTGCCGCACCCAGGCGCTTGGCGCCTGGGTGCGGCACCATCAGTCTTACAGGAGAAGCAACATCGAACGTGGCCATAGCTGCGAAGGGTTCGATTGTCACTTACGCGCGTTCGTCCCGGCTGGCTCCGTCGGTCGCGAACTTTCCGCAACGCAGACACCGACGCAATCTGACAGAAAAATCGAGCGTGTGTCTTCCGACGAATCGGGCACGTGTCGGCGCAAAATATGTTGGTCCTACATACGTGCGTATGAATCACATTTTGAAAGTTTTTTCGCCATTTTTGCTTATTAACCAACCGGCCCAGCAGTTGGGGGCGAGCTTCCAAAATCCGACTGCTTTGAAATCCCCTCGCGGTTCGAGGCTGCAGTGCTTTGAAATCTGCTCGTGGTCCTAGGCTGCGAGCATGCGGTATGTCGCGCGCCTTCGCGATGCGCGGCAGTGGAATTCCTCGTCTTCAACTTGGCCTGCCAAGAAGGTCGTGGAGTGTCCGCAAGTACGTTTGCCGGTAACACCGGCCGGGTCGATCCGTTCAGATCGTGGTGGCGGTGTCGAATGGCGCCATCTGGTGTCAGGACCCGTTCCTGACTAGGCCTGAGCACTGATCCGCTTCCGCAGCCAGGCACCCGGCTGCGGTACCACCAGTTTTGGAAATGCATGAGAAGGAACATCAAACGCGGCCGGGTAGCCGCGAAGGGTTGAGCAAAAATGGCGATGCAGAACGGAAATGCCCACGCCGCAGATCTAGGGCTTCGTGCCCTGGCTCTGTTCCTGCGCCTTCATGGCGTGAACGCTGGGCTCGACCAACTCCTCGATCGCTGCGGGAGCAGTGTGATCGGTATCCCCGCGCTGCTTCGCTGCGCGCGCGAGTTTGGAGTCGAGGTCCGTTCGCGGACCACGCATTGGAAGCGACTCGCGCGCATCGGGCTGCCCGGAATCGCATCGCTGCGTGACGGCGGATTTCTGCTGCTCGGAAAGGTCGACGACCTCGGCGCGCTGGTGCTGCATCCGACCTCGTCGTCTCCGAAGGTGATGACGCGCGCGGAATTCGAAGAGATCTGGGATGGCCGTCTGATCCTGACTGGATCGCAGAATGTCGCCAATCGGGTGCTTCACACGTTTGCCGGCTTGGCTGTCCACGCGCGTGAGCTGGCGGGACGTACCGGGGACGCGCTGATGCGCGCCCGCGTGCTTCATACGTTTGTCACGGCTGTCCACGCGCGTGAGCTGGCGAGGCGTGCCGGCGATGCGCTGATGCGCGCCCGCGACGCCTTGATGGCTGCGAGTTTCGCCGATCGTCGCGATATGCCGGTCGAGGCAGCGTCCGCGCAATCCGGGAGCCACGATGAGGCCGGGCTCATCGCCGTGGCCATCTTGCTGCGTTGCCATGGCATTGCAGCCGACCCGGGCCAGATCCGGCACCGGATCGGCACGGCGCGCGTCGGTGTTGCCGAAATTTTGCGCTGTGCCAAGGATTTCGGGCTCAAGGCGCGGGCGCAAAGGACAAGCTGGAACCGGCTTGCGGTGACTCCGCTGCCGGGCATCGCCCTGCTGCGCGACGGCGGCTTCCTGATCCTCGGCAAGGTCATCGACGACACGCTCCTCGTCCAGCATCCGCTGTCTCCCCGCCCCGAAACAATGACGCAGGCTGAACTCGAGGCCATCTGGGACGGCGACATCATCCTAATGACGCGGCGTGCGGCGCTGACGGATCTCTCGCGGCGCTTCGATATCGGCTGGTTTGTCGGCGCGGTTCACAAGTATCGCCGTCTTCTCGGCGAAGTGCTGGTCGCGTCGTTCTTCCTCCAGATATTTGCCCTCATCTCACCGCTGTTCTTCCAGGTGGTGATCGACAAGGTGCTCGTGCATCGAAGCATGAGCACGCTGGACGTTCTGGTGATAGGCCTTGTCGTCCTGACCGTCTTCGAGACCGTCCTCGAGCTGCTTCGCGTCTATCTGTTCGCGCACACGACCAACCGCATCGACGTCGAGCTGGGCGCCCGGCTGTTTCGTCACCTGATGGCGTTGCCGATCGCCTATTTCCAGTCACGTCGCGTCGGCGATTCGGTCGCACGCGTCCGCGAGCTCGAGAATATCCGCCAGTTCCTGACAAGCTCGGCGCTCACGCTCGTGATCGACCTGTTGTTCACTGTCGTCTTCCTTGCAGTAATGTTCTGGTACTCGACGACGTTGTCGCTGATCGTCATGGCGTCGTTTCCGTTCTACATCGGCATTTCAACTCTGGCTGCGCCGCTGTTTCGCCGGCGCCTCGATGAGAAGTTCAATCGGGGTTCCGAGAATCAGGCTTTCCTGGTCGAGAGCGTCACCGGCGTCGAGACGCTGAAGGCCATGGCGGTCGAGCCGCAGATGCAGCACCGCTGGGAGGAGCAGCTTGCCGGCTATGTGGCTGCGAGCTTCCGAGTGCTTAGCCTGAACAATACGGCGAGCCAGGCGGTCCAGATGATCAACAAGCTGGTCGTCGCGGCAACCCTCTACTTCGGCGCCAGGCTCGTGATCGGCGGTGACCTGACCGTCGGCGAGCTCGTCGCGTTCAACATGCTGGCCGCGCGCGTGAGCACGCCGGTGCTGCGACTGGCGCAACTCTGGCAGGATTTCCATCAGACCCGCCTATCGATCGATCGCCTTGGCGACATTCTCAACACCCTCCCCGAGCCGAGCTTCAATCCCGGCCGCGCCGCTCTGCCGCCAATTCGCGGACAGGTCACGTTCGAGCATGCGTCGTTCCGCTACCGCCTCGACGGCCCCCAGGTGCTGCACGACGTGTCGTTCAGCGTCCAGCCCGGTCAGGTCATCGGCATCGTGGGCTCCTCCGGCTCGGGCAAGAGCACCATCACCAAGCTGATCCAGCGGCTCTATGTGCCGGAGAGCGGCCGCGTGCTGGTCGACGGCGTCGATCTCGCGATGGTCGATCTGGCGTGGCTTCGACGCCAGATCGGCGTCGTGCTGCAGGAGAACGTGCTGTTCAACCGCTCTATTCGCGAGAACATCGCGCTGGCCGATCCGTCCATGCCCATGGAGCGCGTCATAGAGGCGGCATCGCTCGCCGGCGCACACGACTTCATCCTGGAGCTGCCCGAGGGCTATGACACCATCGTCGGCGAACGCGGCAGCAGTCTTTCCGGCGGGCAGCGCCAGCGTGTCGCGATCGCCCGCGCACTCATTACCGACCCGCGCATCCTGATCCTCGACGAGGCGACCAGCGCCCTGGATTACGAAAGCGAGCGCGCCATCCAGCAGAACATGAAGCGAATTTCCGCCGGACGGACCGTGTTCGTCATCGCGCATCGACTGTCGACTGTGCGCAATGCGAACCGGATCATCACCCTCGAGCATGGCCGCATCGTCGAGGACGGCAGCCATGACGAGCTGATCCGCACGAACGGCCGCTACGCGAACCTCCACTATCTGCAGGCGGGTATCCATGACGTCCGCTAGCCGAAATATCGTCCCGTTTCCGAGACGCGAACTTCGCCGCCGCGAGCACGAAATTGCATTCCTGCCGGCGGCGCTCGAGATCACCGAAACGCCGCCGTCGCCGATCGGGCGCGCGATCGGCGCGAGCATCATCGCGGCGTTCTGCGTCGCGCTGGCGTGGGCGTCGTTCGGCAGCGTCGATATCGTCGCCACCGCGACGGGCAAGATCGTGCCGGGCGGGCGCACCAAGCTGATCCAGCCTTTCGAGACGGGCGTTGTCCGCGCCATCCATGTGCGCGACGGACAGAGCGTCAAGGCCGGCGATGTCCTGATCGAGCTCGACCCGACGATGACGGAGGCCGACCAGGAGCGCCAGAAGAGCGATCTGCTTGCGGCCAGCCTCGACGTCGCGCGGCTGCGCGCGGCGCTCGCGGATGATCCGCTTGCCGCCTTCCGGCCGCCGCCAGGGGCGAGCGCCGCGGAGGTCGAGATGCATCGTCAGTTCCTGATCAGCCAGCGTGCCGAGCAAAACGCCAAGCTCTCCGAGATCGAGCGCCAGCAAGGCCAGAAGGAGGCGGAGCGAGCGACCACCTCGGCGAGTGTCGCGAAGCTGCAGGCGACGATCCCGGTGCTGCAGGAGCGGGTCGACATCCGCAAGGGTCTCGTCGACAAGGCACTGGCGTCGAAGGTCGTCTACCTCTCCGAATACCAGGAGCTGGTCGGCATGCAGCAGGATCTCGTCCTGCAGCAAAGCCGGCTGCGCGAAGCCGATGCGGCCATCGCCCTGCTGAAGGAAACCAAGGACAAGACCGCCGCGGAGTATCGGCGCGCGACCTACGACGCGCTCGCGAAAGCCGAGCAGAAGGCTGCGAGCGCTCAACAGGAGGTTGTCAAGGCGGACCGTCGCACGAAACTCCAGCAGTTGGCCGCACCCGTCGATGGCGTCGTGCAGCAGCTCGCCGTTCATACGGTGGGAGGCGTGGTGACGCCCGCCCAGGCGCTGGCCGTGGTGGTGCCGAGCGAGAGCCAGCTCGAGATCGAGGCCATGCTCTCAAACCGCGACATCGGCTTCGTCCATCCCGGACAGAAGGCGGAGATCAAGGTCGACACCTTCAACTTCACGCGCTACGGGCTCCTTCATGGCGACGTGCTCAGCGTGTCGTCGGACGCCATCACCCGCGATAGGCCGCAGGGCGGGTCGAATGACCGGGCGGTGGGCGCAGCCACGAGCACGAGTGAGCCGAAAGGTCAGGAGCTCGAGTATGCCGCGCGCATTTCGCTCGACCGGACGGACATGCAGGTGGACGAGAAGCTCGTGAAGCTCGGCCCCGGCATGGCGGTCACGGTCGAGATCAAGACCGGCACCCGCAGGATTATCAGCTACCTGCTCTCACCGCTGGCGCGATACAAGCAGGAAGCCCTGCGGGAGCGGTAGAGCCGGCGTCTTTAGGGCGGCAACGCGTCGTAGCCGGCCTCGTGGGCGCGGTTCAAACGCGACAATGTAACGCCGCGCCGAACGATAAAGCCGTCCGGCTCGGGCGGGGGAAAAGCGCCAGCTCCGCGCACTACGAGGTCGGTTGGCGGACCATGGGAGACACCAGAGGGGATAAACCTTCGGGACTTGTGCTGGCTCTGGCGACAGGCACGCACAGGGACGACTGACCTCTCTGGAGCGCGCCGACGCCTGGGCGGGTTGAGCCAACAGGGAAGGTGCCGCTGATGATCATGTTGACAGGCGGGGCCGGCTACATCGGGTCCCATGTGTGCATCGCGTTACTGGGCGCCGGGTTCGATGTCGTCGCCAGTCGACAATCTCTCCGACAGCAACGAAGTGTCCCTCGAACGGGTACAATCCATCTGCGGGCGGTCGCTCGTCTTTCGGCACGCCGACATCCGGGATGAAGCGGCGATCTACGACATAATTCGTTGTTGCGGAGTGACCGCGGTTGTTCACCTTGCAGGGCCGAAGGCCGCAGGCGAATCCAACGTTCAGCCCATGACGTATTACGAGAACAACGTCCTAGGAACGATGCGGCTCGTGTCGGTCATGACGAAAACAAAAGGTCAAGAAGCTTGTCTTTAGTTCGTCCGCATCGTCGGGCCGCCTTGCTCCGCGTGCGGCGAGCGGCCACGGGGCGGCAAAGCGCCTCTCTGCGTCGCGATTGTCTGCTGCATCCTCGGCCACAAATACCGCGATGTCGGTACGATCTCGCTCCTTGATCGTCACATGCCACTGCTTTGCCCGGCGCTCGACCGAAAATTGATCGAGAGTCTCAGCACGAAGTAGATTGGCGTAAGTCACGCGTGACACCGACACATGCACAGCAGCGATTGCGTGCGCGTCACTCAACCGAGCTTTTCGAATGATTCCTTGAGGCGACGGCTGGCCCTTTTATGAGCTACGTTCAATTACCTTACCGCCGGCTATGGGTCACAAACGGCGGTCGAGGCAAGTGCGGCCCGGCGTCCAGTTTACCGCCGACAGCCGACGTGACAACGGTTGGAGCTATGGTCGGTTCGGGGCCCAGGCCGTGTCACACAGCCTGGGCCAGTAGCGGACATAGGCTGAGATTCTTCTTGGGCTCCTCAGTTTGACAGGCTTGCTCGAAAGTGCCTGGTCTGTCTTTCCTTCGCCGACGTAAGCACTAACTTGCCAACTAGTGGCTCGGGCCCAACAGCTAGCGTCACGGCATTGTGCGGTCATCGAATACTCGATATCGTGCCATTTTTCCGGATAAAGCGACATCCGACCACAAACGTCGGAACCGGGAGAGAAACCATGGCAGATACATCCACGCCATTCGGCCTTTCACGCCGCAACATGCTGACTGGTTTCTTGGCTATGCCGGCGCTCGCCGCCACCGTCGAGTCAAGCACCGCACAAATCGAACGGCCGCGGTGGACCCCGCAACAAGCGCAAGCCGCTTTGAAGGATGCAAAGGGCACTAAGCTGGTGCTGTTGGGCACTGCTGCTGGCCCAGTGCCGGGCCGCTCGCGCGAAATGACTTCGCATGTGATGCTGAGCAACGGCGCAGCGTATGTGCTTGATTGCGGGATGGGAGTTACGAATCAATATGCCCGCACCGGGATTCCATTTCACGCGCTGAAATCAATCTTCATCACGCACCACCACGCCGATCACAACATTGAATACGGCCCGCTACTGATCGTCGGTTGGATACAAGGTCTGCCTGTGGAGGTGCGCGCCTTCGGCCCGCCCCCGCTCAAGCAAATGACCGAGGACTTCATGCGCGCCTACAAGCAGACCGTTGATTTTTGGGCTGAGGATTTCCACATGATGCCGCTGACGTCAGTCAACGTGCAGGAGTTCTCCGCTGCCGGTCCGGTGACGGAGGACGATAACGTTAAGGTGTCGGCGGTTCTTGTCGAGCATCCGCCGGTGAAACCAGCGCTTGCGTATCGCTTTGACTTCAAGGATCGTTCGATTGCATTTTCCGGCGACACTGCGCCGCTCGAAGCCGTGGCGAAAATGGCGGAGGGCGCCGACGTACTGGTTCACGAAACGATGTACGTGCCGGCCGTCGAGGCATACATCAGAGCACAGGTCGCCGAGGGTCGGCCGGTGAAATTCGATGCATTCATGGCGCATATGAAGGCGGACCACACACCCTCCGAAGATGTCGGCCGCATCGCCCAAGAAGCTGGAGTCAAAACCCTCGTGCTGTCGCACCTCACACCGGCCATCGACAGCATCGACGATGAAACCTGGCGCGCCCCGGTGGCGAAATACTTCAAGGGCGAGATCATCGTCGGCAAAGATCTCATGGTTGTGTGAGGCGGCCAAGAATGACGTATGTCGCCTAATGGGATGGTCCGGCCGTGCTCCGGCCCTGCCGGCACGAGAAGCTGGCAAGGCGCGGCAATCGCCACCTCCGCGCGCTGTTCGTGCGAGCCGCATGGGTTGTGCTGGTCAAGGTCAGGTGTTCAGGCCAGCGGGCGGGCACTCGGGACAGGTGTCTCCGCTTGAGCTCAGCACGTCGTCTCTGGCTTCGGCGACCGCTTCTTCCGGAGAAACGTTTGTTGAGATCCTGACGAGCGATTTCGAGAACGCGCTCCGGGCATGCGGCTTCCGGCGCTTACATTTACTTTGAGTGACTCATCCTCCCGTGTGTGTGTGCGGTGAGCGTCTGGCGGCTCTCGTAGGGCAAACAATACTTACCCGCCTTCTGGTAGACATTTACGACCCGAGCCCCCTCCTTGGTGCTGTAGCGCCCCCGGACGCGCGGTCCATTTGGGTAGACTATGAGGCGGCGGAGGAGGATAACGGCGGCGGTCACGCGTTGCCCTTCAGCCGCTCGTTGCGTCGGCGCAAACCTTCCATCGTGGCTAGCAGGACAACTGATACCGTCGTCAGGATCACCGCCGCCGCCGTGATAGTCGGGCTGATGTTCTCGCGGATGCCGCTGAACATCTCGCGGGGCAAAGTGCGTTGTTCCGGCCCGGCCATGAATAGCACGATCACCACCTCATCGAAGCTGGTCGCAAAGGCGAACAGCGCGCCCGACGCCAGGCCAGGCAGGATCAGCGGCAGGATCACGCGGCGGAAGGCGTCGAGCGGCGAGGCGCCGAGCGAGGCGGCGGCGCGCGCCAGGTTCATGTCGAAGCTTTGCAGCGTCGCGCCGACAGTGATCACCACAAAGGGGGTCGCCAGCGCGGTGTGGGCCAGGATCAGGCCGGAGTAGCTGCCGGTCAGCCCGATCGGCGCGAAGAAGAAGTAAAGGCCGACCGCAGTGATGACGCCGGGCACCACGACCGGCGACAGCACGATCGCCAGCACCAGCGGCTTGAACCGGCTCTTCCATTGCGCCAGCCCCAGCGCGGCCAGCGTGCCGAGCACGACCGACAGCACCGTCGAGGCGACACCGATGATCATGCTGTTCTTCACCGACGCCATCCAGCGTGCCGAATGGATGAACTCGTCGTACCAGCGCAGCGAGAAGCCGGGCAGCGGATAGGTCAAATAGGACCCGGAGCTGAAGGACAGCGGCATGATCGCGAGGATCGGCGCCATCAGGAAGATGAAGACCAGCGTGGAGAGGATGATCGTCGCACTCCACGCGATGCGCTGGCTGTCCGTGCGGAGGGGAGCATCGCCGCTCAATTCTTCATTCCTCCCGTGATCTGCTGTCCCTGCACCAGCTTTCCATAGACGACGCCGAGCAGCAGCGTTGCGACCAGCAGCAGCGCACCCAGGGCCGATGCGAGGCCCCAGTTGGCCGTTTCGGTGGTGTAGAGGGCGATGAAGTAGCTCATCATCTGATCGGCGCCGCCGCCGACGAGGGCCGGCGTGATGTAGTAGCCGAGCGCCAGGATGAAGACGAGCAGGCTTCCCGCGGCGATGCCGGGCAGGGTCTGAGGCAGGTAGATCCGCAGGAAGGCGGTGAGCGGCGGCGCGCCGAGCGAGGCGGCCGCCCGCATATAGGCCGGCGAGATCGCCTTCATGCTGCTGTAGAGCGGCAGGATCATGAAGGGCAAGAGAACGTGGGTCATCGCCACATAGACACCGAAACGGTTGTAGATCAGGCGCATCGGCGCATCGATGATACCGAGAAAGCGCAAAGAGTCGTTCACCACGCCACTGCTCTGCAACAGCACAATCCACGCGCAGGTGCGCACCAGAAGCGAGGTCCAGAACGGCAGCAGCACGAAGATCATCAGAAGATTCGATCGGCCGGGCGGCAGCCCCGCCAGGAGGTAGGCGACCGGGAAGCCCAGGATCAGGCACAGCACCGTGACACTGAGGCCTATGGTGAAGGTGCGAACGAAGACGTCACGGTAGATGGCCTGATCAGGCGGCGCGGCGACGATCGCGCCGCCCACGTTTCGCGTCAGGTCGAGCGCCGCCAGCAAATAGAAGCTTGTCACCGGGCCGCTGGCGCCTTTGATCGCTGCCCAGGTCGCGCGGTCGCGCCAGGCTGGATTGATCTTGCTGAGCGTTTCTTTGGCTGTGCCGGGCTCTGGCGGAGCCTTCAGATTGCGCGCCGTGCTGGTGAGGATAGTGCGGAAGCCATTGACCGCGTAGTTGAGCCGCTTGGCCGCGATGGCGAGCGTCCCGGCGGCGCGCGCCGCCTGGATATCGTCCGCCAGCGCCGCATAGGCCTTTTCGTCCGGCAGGTCCTTTCCGTCCCAGCCGGCCAGCGCAGCCACGGTGTGCGGCAAGACCTGACGCACCTCCCAGTCGTCGACGGCATGCCAGAGCATGCCGGCGATGGGACCCAGGAAGGTAAAGAGCAGGAAGGCTAGAAGCGGCAGGACAAGCGACAACGCCTTGACCTGGCGCGCTCGCTCCGCCCGCTTGAGGCGGCGCTTGAGCGGCACGTCGGTCGGCGCATCGGCGCTGGTCAGGAACGCTTCCGTCATCACTTTTTAAGCCTTGCGGGGCGTTATTTGGCCGTCCACTTGTTGAAGCGCTCGGTCAAACGGTCGATGTTCTCGAGCCAGAACGCAACGTTGATCTCCACCGCGTTCTTCATGTTGTCCGGCGCCGTCGGCAGGTCCTTCAACACGGCGGGCTGGATCAGCGCCGCGGCGTCTTTGTTCGAGGTGCCGTAAGCGATGTTCTCCGACAGCTTGGCCTGGTTCTCGGCCTTGCCGGCGAAGTCGAGGAACTTGTAGGCGGCGTCCTTGTTCGGGCTGCCCTTCAGGATGACCCAGCTGTCGAGCGTGTAGAGCGCGCCGTCCCACACCATGCCGAAGTTCTTCTTCTCGTTCTTGTTCGCAGCGTCGATGCGGCCGTTGTAGACCGACGTCATCGCCACTTCGCCGGAGGCGAGCAGTTGCGGCGGCTGGGCGCCGGCCTTCCACCAGACGAGGTCGCCCTTGATGGTGTCGAGCTTCTTGAAGGCGCGATCGACGCCCTCGTCGGTGGCCAGAATCTTGTAGACGTCTGCCGGCGGGACACCGTCGGCGATGAGGGCGATCTCCAGCGTGGTCTTTGGACCCTGGCGCAGACTGCGCTTGCCCGGATATTTCTTGGTGTCGAAGAAGTCCGCCCAGCCCTTCGGCGCGTCCTTCAACTTGTCCTTGTCGTAACCGAGAACGAAATCGTACAGGATGGCGCCGATGCCGCAGGGATTGACCGACGGTGGCAGATAGGCGGCCTCGCCGCCGATCTTGGTGTAGTCGATCTTCTCGAACAGGGCCTCATCGCAGCCGACTGCGAGCTCCTCACTCTCGACCTGGACAACGTCCCAGGTCGCGGCGCCGCCCTGCACCTTGGCGCGCAGCACGCCGATGCCGCCGTCCCAGGACTCGTCGTTCATGGGGACGCCGGCCGCCTTCTTGAACGGCTCGAAGTACACCTTCTTCTGGGCATCCTGATACGCCCCGCCCCACGACACGACGGTGAGGTCGCGCGCCTGCGCGACTGTTGCCAGAGCAACGCCGGCAGTCAGCGTCGCGGCGAATCCCAGTGCCATCTTGAGCTTCAGCATCGTCTTCGTTCCCTTCTTGTTGTGAGTTGCGCCCTGGAAGTGATGTGTCCTGGCCCGATCGTTTGGAGGAAGTGGTTCGACTACACGGGATCGAGGGCCAGGCAGTCTTCGGGGCGGAACGTGATGGACACGCTTTCGCCTTGCCTCAAGCCGTCATGTTCGCCCGGCTGAAGCTTGACCATGAACTCCTCGCTGCCGCCGACCTCGAGCACGGCTAGCGTGTGGTCGCCGAGATAGATGGTGCTCTGCACCGTGGCCGGCAGGCGGTTCGGTCCCTCGCTAGCCGCCCCGTCCATCATGATGGAGATCCGCTCCGGCCGCACCGACAGCGAGGTGGCGGCGCCACTGCCTGCCACGTTGACGGCCCGGGCCATGACGGAGCCGCCGGAGGCCAGTGCGACGCGGCAATATCCCTGCTCGATCGTCTCGACGGTGCCGGCCAGCACGTTGTTCTCGCCGATGAAATGGGCGACGAAGCTGTTCACGGGTCGCTCGTACAATGCATCGGGCCTGTCGATCTGCTGCACGATGCCGTCGTTGAACACCGCGATGCGGTCCGACATGGTGAGCGCCTCGCTTTGGTCGTGCGTGACGTAGACAACGGTGATGCCCATCGTCTCGTGCAGTTGCTTGATCTCCAGTTGCATCTGCTCCCGCAGGCGCTTGTCGAGAGCGCCGAGCGGCTCGTCCATCAGCACGAGCTGCGGTTTGAAAACCAGCGCGCGGGCCAGCGCCACGCGCTGCTGCTGGCCGCCGGACAGTTGCCCCGGCCGCCGTTCCGCCAGACCTTCCATCTTGATCATGCGTAGCGCTGCCCGTACGCGCTCCTGCGTTTCCGCCTTGTTGACCTTGCGAACGGACAGCGGGAAGGCGACATTCTCCTCGATCGTCAGGTGCGGAAATAGGGCATAGTTCTGGAACACCATTCCTATGTCGCGCTTGTGCGGCGGAACGTTCTTGATAGGCCGATCAGCGAGGTAGATCTCGCCATGCGTCGGGACCTCGAAGCCCGCCAGCATCATCAGCGTGGTCGTCTTGCCCGAGCCTGACGGCCCAAGGAGGGTGATGAACTCCCCTTTCCTGATGTCGAGGTCGAGGTTCTTCACCACGAGATATTCGCCGTCGTAGGTCTTCTGAATACCGGAAAAGCGCACAAAAGCCGGCGCGGGCGTAATCATGTCGCCTTCCATGTCTTCATCCCGTCCCGCTGATGAACACCAAGTCTCGTCTATCATCAACCGGGACTGTGGCGTCGACTTTGCGACGTCGCCTGCGCACCAAGTCCGGGACGAGATCAACCGGCGAAGGCCACCGGCAACTGTGAGCGTTGGACTCGGTCATCAAAACTTCTTTGTCGCTCGCCATGCGCAGCGATTTTCTCCGGGAGGCGGGGTCGATGCAACGAATGGAGCGCCGTCGGCACCTCTTAGGGTAGCGAAGAACAGCTTAGCACCCCCAGACGAGAATGCCAGCGGCGAGGACGTGCCCTGTCAGTCCGTTGAGCAGCGATTTCCGATGGCGGCGGTGCTGTCGCGGAACGGACGCGCGCCGTACTCGGGGTCACTCCAAACGCGCGCCACGCCTCGCGGGGGCAGCTCTTGGCGCGAAGCGGCCGTCCATGCGTCAACCCTTTGTCGATAGGGGAGGGCCCCGTCCCCGGACGTTCGCGCAATGGGCGCTTTATGGAATCCTGTCGAAGGAGGGCTCGTCGCCTGGCGGTGCCGTCAATGTACATCCGACAAAAACAGTGCTTACGCCTTGGATCTTATCTCGCCAGTAAGCTCAGTGCGACGTCGTCTGCGCGGCACTACTGACGTGAATTCGGGTTAGCCCCGCGATCAACCAGATTCTAGCAATCCAGAGACCGTTACCGGTCACGACGGTGCGGCCCGCGCACCACGTAAGAACGAGGCCAGCTGATGGAGAAAATGCAATGCGTTCTGGCCTGGCATTTTGCCTTTTGATCGCTCTCTGTGGTTCTGGCAACGTCGCGGCAAGAGCGCATCATGCTAAATCGCGACATGTCGTCGTTCGTCCCAGCTAGGCAGTATTGCCCAAGCTCTGTCACGCCAGTCGGTGTGCGGGTCTATCGCGACGACTCCGCTCCGGTGGTTTGCGGGCCGACCACGACGAACCTCCTGCGTTCGATGATCCATCCAAGTTTGGCGGCCGCGCCTTCCGGCACCGGATGGTTGATGGTATCGACGAGCATGGAGACGCTAAGAGTATCCGACAGCGGGATGAACTCCTGTCGCTTGTCATCGCACATATGGCCGGTGCGGGTCAGGAAGTCGATGCCGTATTCCCATTCCTTCTGCGTTGGGTGTACTTCGCGCACGAAGGCGTGGAGATGCCGGACCAGGGCCTCGCTGACCTGCTTGATACGCGGATCGGCGGCGCCTTTGATCCGCTCGATCACCGCATTCGTAATCGTATCTTCGTTGAAGTTGCGCACGAGCGCTCCGAACATCAAAAGGAGGATTGGTGAGGTAGAACAGCGGCGCCATCGCCGCAACAGGGCTTTCCGGCCCAGGCGCGCGCGATCAGTCAGCGGAACAGCGTTGCGCTCTGGCTGGCGCGGATTCCCGCAGCCAAACACGACGCGGCAAGGTAAATTTTCAAAGGTGAACGAACCGATCACGCGCCGGACACTTTGATCGGATAGTCGACCTGAAAGCGCCCGATCCGCAAGTCGCCCAATTCCTCGCGTACGCGTAAATGTTCCGGATGGGTCGCGTAGGCCTTCAGCGCGGCACTATCGCGGAATTCCGAGAACAGAACGACGTCGCAGGCATAGTCGACATCACTGACGTCGACGCCGACTTCGACATGGGTGAGGCCGTCGATCCGTCCCTTGAGCCCCTCGAACAAGGTTTTCACCTTGGACCGGGCCGGGGCGCGTTCGTCGGGGGTTTCCCCGCGCAGCCGCCACATCACGATGTGCCTGATCGGATCTGACATTTCTCTGATTTCCTCGCCTGCGGCCTGTGTCGTTGCGGCCATTCTGCTCTGCTCCGATCGGAGATAAAGGCCAGACTTGGCAAGTCTGTCTTTCCATTTTCACAAAAATGGAGCGCCTGTCGTCGAGGTTTCGTCAAGACGGCTGAGCTTGGTAGTCTCTCCAGGGCCGCGGACACGCGGGCGATGTCGAATGCAGCGGCGAGCCGTGGGAAGATGTTACTTCTTCGAGGATGCCAGGACCGCCAAGGCGATCGCCCAGCCATCATCCGACTGCAATGGCCACCTTTCCGAATTGTGCGCCGCTTGCCATGTGCTGGAACGCTTCCGCAACGTGGCTGAATGGGAACGTCTTGTCGATCACCGGCTTCATCCCGTTGAGAGCGATCGCGTCGCACATCGCCTGCAGGTCCTCGACCGAACCGACGGTTACGCCCTGCAGCCGTTGCTGCTGCATCACCATCAATGGCAAGCGCAGTTCAGCCGGCGGAGGTCCAGCGAGCACGCCGATGAAAGCGATAGTCCCGCCGACACGCGTCGCCCGGATCGACTCGTTCAGTGAGCCGACGCCGCCGACCTCGACGACCAGGTCTACGCCTTGTCCAGTGAGTTCACGCGCCTTTTTTCCCCAGTCGGGCGCAGTCCTGTAGTTGATCGTGGCGTCGGCACCCAAGCATTTCAGGCGTTCGAGCTTGGCATCGCTTGATGAGGTGGCAATGACGCGCGCCCCGCACATCTTCGCGAACTGAAGCGCGAAGATCGATACGCCACCGCTGCCTTGTGTCAGGACGGTCTGACCTGCCCTTACACCGCCCAATTTCAGCACAGCGCTCCAGGCGGTCAGCGCCGCGCAGGGTAGGGCGGCCGCTTCCACGTCAGTGAGATGATCCGGAGTTCGGACCAGTGCCTGTGATGGGAAAACGCGGTACTCGGCAAGAACGCCGTCAACGGCGGCGCCCAGCGCTCCGTGAAGTTTCGCCGCGCTCGGTTCGCCGCCGATCCAGGTTTCGAAGAAACTGCCGACGACACGATCGCCTGGCGCCAACTCCCGGACGTCCGGACCGGTCGTCTCGACGACGCCCGCGCCATCCGATACGGGTATCAATGGGAACTTCTGCCGCGAGCCGTACCCGCCCTTAATCGTGAGTAGGTCGCGATAGTTCAGTGTCGCGGCCTTGATGCGTACCAGCACCTGGCCGGGGCCGGGCTTCGGGATGGGTCTGTCGACCAGCTTGAGACCTTCGACGCCGCTCGGACCCTGCAATTCGAAGCACTTCATCTCCGCGGCTCCTTTTCCTCGCCCCGTCTCTCCGAAAGTGGCCCAAGTTTCAAGCTGCTCGTTCGGCGATATGCAGCACCTCAGCCTGGGCCACCCATGTCAGACCTCAAGGGTGTATCGGACGATGCGCCAAAGCAGTCATTCAACTGAAATGGAATCAGCGGCGAGTAGGCGAGTTGTTACCGGAAGCTACGATCGCCCGAACAACAAGCGCGATGCGTTCGCCACGCGCACTGGGCCTAATTCGGCCTGAACGTTCGAGCGCAGCGAGCCCATGAAGGGCTGCCCAAAAAGTCTCGGTCACGACAGCTACATCGGCGCAAAACGGCGTGACGGCTGCCGCAAGTGCTTCGAAACCGGCCCGTAGTTCCGGTCTGGTTCCAGCTTCGGCGAACCGCAAACCCGTCGGAAGGACAAACATGGCGTCGTAGAGTGCAGGACGACGTAGCGCAAAGGCGAGATAGGCTATGGCGACATTCTTGAGGGCGTTTCGCCCGGTCGATCCGCTTGCCGCTTTCCGAAGAGCTACTGCCATTTCCCGAAAACCCTCAACTGCAACTGCTGCAACTATCGCATCCTTGTTTTCGAAATGCGAATAGAGGACGGGCTGACTATATTCGATCTCATCGGCCAGGCGGCGGATTGTAACGGCATCCCATCCTTCGCGCTCTGCGATCGCGCGCGCTGCCGCGATGATGCGGTGTTCGCGCTCAGCCCGTTCCCTGCCTTTCCGCTCGGCGGCACCCAAATCCTCGATCTCCCAGACCTGGACGGCCCATACATCTCAGTATCACACCGACGCTTGACAATCTAGCGTCGCTATATAAATTATCTAGCAATGCTAGATTATCTTGTATGACTGGAATGGGACAATGTGATGCGCTGGCTTGCGCTCGGACTGGCACTGCTCCTGTCTCTCGCGATCATCGCGATCGGCACCCAATACGTTGCGAGCCCGTTGACCGCGACGCGCAGCTTCGGCCTGCCGCTTCCTGGCAACGACACCAACATCGCTTCGTGGCTCCGCCTCAAGGGGGTGCGAGACATTGTATTGGGGTTGAATGTACTGGCGTTCATGATGTGGGACGCGCCCGGCGGGGTCGGCATGGTTCTGCTTGTGGAAGCGATCATCCCCGTGGGCGACATGCTTGTCATTCTTGCAGCGAAAGGATCCACCAAAAGCGCCTTCGGCATTCACGGTCTCACGGCGGTGCTTATGCTGTTGGCGGCCATGCCTCTGATGATTGGTGTACCCTGAGATGGTGCATGCTCTTTCAATCTGGCTACTCGTTGCCGGCTTCTTCGGCGCAGGCCTCTTCAACGCGATCGGCACGCCCGGGACGCAAAGCGATTTCGTTCGTTGGGGTTACCCGCGGTGGTGGAGCATTTTGACCGGTGGACTGGAGATAGTGAGCGCCGTTCTGATTGCGCTTCCTGTCAGTCGCATTGTTGGCTTGGCGCTTGGGGCGGTAATCGTTGCGGCTGCGGTTTTGACCGTTCTACGTCACCGCGACTTTTCGCATGTTGTGCCACTTAGTGTCTTTGTCGCCTTGATTGCTCTTGCAGGGACCTCGTGAGGGCCGACACTGCCAATCAGATTTTTTGTCAGCTGTTCTGCCGAGTTGTCAGGAAGCCGGACATTCTGCTTTCCACCCAGCTTGGTCATTCGCTTTTATGGATTCACGCCCTAGCCAGGGTGTTGGGCTGACACGTCCGTCCGTCGGTTGGGCTTCTCGCATCCCCAGCTGCAAGACTCTTGCCGGCACCTATAGTTCAGAACGGTGGCAGCTAGAGAGTGGGGCGCGCCGCAAGGGCAGGGCATCGTGCGGGATTGACGATGATAGCTCCCCTCGTGAGCAGGGCGTAGCAGGGGGCGCTATGTCTTGTACAGACTGTAAGATTGGACTCGAAGCTGGCCTCCGCCACCTGAAGCAGGTCACGATGTCCTCGCGAAACTTGAGCCATTCGCTGTAAATCTTGCGGAATTCGGGGTTCTTCTCCGCTTCCTCGGCGTAAAGCGAGAATGTGGCGCGGGTCGTCCCTCCCCCGCGACCATATTACGATCAGCCTAAGTTCCGTGGCGCGCAGAACGCGTTAGCGGCCAAGCGCCGTCGGCGCGCAGACTGGCGCAAGGGCGAATTCGCGACCAAGGGCTTTCGAGCCGAATGCGATCATACCAATGCCGCAGTCATGCCACGTTCTACACCAGATCGGATGCGGTAATCGACGGCAAGATCGGAAGGCACGGCGGACGTACCCGAGCCTGATGACCTTGAAAGACCCCGGCGCATTCTGCGACCGGGGCCTTTTCCTCAATAACTGGTACTCGAGGAGCGGGCAGCTTTGGCCTAGCGCTGGTGGCCTAGACCGATGCCAAGGCTACGCGCCTTCTGCCTCAATGAGCCCTCAGAGCGCTTCATCGGCTTCGCCGATCAGTTCCGCCTCAGCTTCGCGATACTCCCGCAGAATTGCAGGGGCGCGTTCTTCTGCTCGGGACATAGCCGCAATCCTGCTTCCAGCGAGCGCGCACAATTGAAAACCGGCGGAAGTGAGTAGGGTTCCCCGGAAGGGACCTTCAATGCCCGCCTTATGCGGCGGCGGCCCGGTGAGCAGCGTGAATGTGGGTGTCGAGAATTGCATTAGTGACTGCCTCGCCGAAGACAAGGGGAAGAGTGTACCTGTCCTCGTTACTGCAATCGTTCTCTTCGCCAATGCAGCCACTCGGCTACGGTCGCAATCGTTTGCCGACGAACTGAAACAAGTCGGCAACGCGGCCGGTCTAATGCACCGTAGAAGACAGTGGCGGGGCAACATGTTCAGCGACAATTATCCTATCGGCGCCTTAACGTGCCAAGCGCAAAGCTCGATCGACAGCTCTGCATTCCATTTCTCACGCGGAAGCGTGGATCTACAGTGCTGGCCGACGACCATTGAAGCTCCAGCGATGTGGAGAGCCCAGTCCGAGGACGCCGCATTCGGCCGTAGAGCTTAATGGTTGCCGAGACAGTGGGAGTCTCTGCCTGAATGCCAATTGTTTGCCTCCACATTCATAATATAGCCTTTCGTCACGGTCATGGGGGCCGCCTCAGCCTCGCCTCCCCGCGAGAAGCCGGTCGATGAAGGCCCGGCATACCGTCAGGGCTCAATGGCGTCATTTCAGGCCACAGTTCGGGGAACGCTTCATGCAAGCGCGCTTGCAGTTCGACTAGGCACGGTTGGTCTGATGCACCGAGCGTGTGTGGGAAAAGGTCGAAATGAGTAGCCTGTTATCACGCCTATTGCTGCTGGTGGCTGCGGCCATGCTACCGGCAATCGCGATACAGGCGTACAACGAGATCGACCTGCGTCGTACACGCGAAGTTGAAGTAGAGGACGAAGCACTCGGTCTCGCCAAGCTCGCCGCCGCTGAGCTGCAGCAGATCGTCCAGGGAGTTCGTCAGGCTTTGATTGCGCTTTCGGAAGTCCCGGCGATAAAAGCCAAGGACGTTCAAGGGTGCAATACCTACCTTTCCCGAATCAAGCGACGATATCCGGAGTTCATCTCCTTTATCGTGGTCGACCTGAATGCCAGTGCCTTCTGCTCCTCATTCACGGAGCATAAGGTGGCTCCCATAGTGCATAAGCTAGCTTCCGCCACTGGACGTGCCTACTTCGCGAACGCCGTGAGGACCGGAAAATTCACGGTTGGAGAGTTCGCGATCGGCCGAAACACCGGTCGCAACGTCCTTCAGTTTGCGCTGCCATTCTACGACGACGAAGACCACATGGGCGGCGTCGTCATAGCATCTCTCAGCCTCGATTGGCTCGCTGACGACATCGCGAAGAAGGGCGTTCCGCAGGGAGCCGCGCTCGCGATCACGGACCGCAACGGCATCTGTCTCGCTCGCCATCCTGACAACGACCTGTTTGTTGGCAAGAAGCTACCCGCAGGCAAAGATCCGATGCTCGACAACGGGACCGTCGCGGACATGGTCAACATCGATGGTGTGGAAAGAATTGTCGGCTTCTCCGCTGTGGGGGAAGATCTTCTTGTCAGCTTCGGCCTCGGCAAGACGCAGAGCTTCACCAAGATCGAACATCGCACGCAGCGCGACGTATTGTTCATTGCGATGAGCGCCCTGATCGTTCTGATCCTAACGGTGTGGGGCGCCCAGCGGTTCATTCAGCGCCCGTTTGCGCAATTGGTCGACGCTGCAAACCGATGGCGGCTCGGCGATTTCGGCCGACGGGTGGACATCCGAGGTAACTCGGAACTCGCTCGAGTCGCCAGCGCATTCAACGCCATGGCCGATGCGCTGAAGCACCGAGAGCACGAATTGTCCGAAGCAAGGGAGCAGTTTTATCAGAGCCAGAAGATAGAGAGCGTCGGCCAGCTCACCGGTGGCGTTGCGCACGACTTCAACAACCTGCTCACGGTGGTCTCCGCTAACCTCGAACTTATCGAGGCCGGCGACGACATTGGCAAAGCCCGGCACTTCGCTGCGGCTGCACGACGTGCTGTTGATCGGGGGGCAAAGCTGACAGCGCAGCTTCTCGCCTTCTCGCGACGGCAGGTACTGAATCCAAAACCCGTCGACGCAACCCAGCTTGTTTCTGAGTTCCAGGGGCTCATTCGTAACGCCGTCGGAGAGGCATGCCGAATTAAGGTGCAGGGTGATGACGGATTGTGGCTCTGCCACGTCGACCCGGCGCTGCTGCAGACCGCGCTCCTTAATCTCGCCCTGAACGCGCGCGACGCCATGCCGGATGGCGGCGTGCTTGAGATCGAGATGGCGAACATCGTCGTGAACGAAGGAGTCGTCGCGGGATGCTTGCCAGGATCGTACGTCAGGCTGTCTGTGCGAGACACTGGTGTTGGAATATCCCCCGAGGTGCTGGACCGGGTGTTTGAGCCCTTCTTCACAACGAAGGAGGTTGGCAAAGGTACGGGGCTCGGTCTTAGCATGGTCTACGGCTTCGTTCGCCAGTCCGGGGGGCACGTTGCCATCGAAAGCACACTCGGAAAGGGAACCGCTGTCGCTCTCTATTTGCCGAAAGCCACGCAAAAGCCTGACGCGGAGATGGAAGACGTCAGACCCCAAGCCATGCCGGTGGGCTCAGAGCGTATTCTGGTTGTCGAGGATAACGACGATCTTCTGGACATCACGTCGACGATGCTGACCCAGTCGGGCTATCAGGTTCGCTGCGCCCGGAGCGGTACAGAAGCACTTCGGATGCTTCAGACCGAAGGATTTGATCTTTTGCTCAGTGACATCGCATTGCCAAACGGGGTCAACGGCATTGAGATTGCGCGAGAAGCGAGACGATTGAACAAAGGAATCAGGGTCCTGCTTGCCTCGGGCTACGCGGGAGACGTGTTGGAACGACATAAAGCGGCGGGCGAATTTCCCCTCATCGACAAACCATTCCGTATGTCAGAATTGGCGGCGCGTTTGCGGTCGATCCTGCGCGACGGATGACTTACTTTCGTGCCGTTGCTTCCTTGCGACGGATAACACACCATTTGCGAGGCTCACCGAAGGCGCAGTCGGCGGAGGCGATACGCTACATTTTTGCTGGCTATCAGTACGATTGGGTCGAGGTGTGGGCCTCTGGCGACAATTTGATTGTTGATATTCGACGAGATGAAGAGGGGGCCGATGACGATTGGGATGACGGTTCCGGTCGGATCGCGGCGCTCGCGCCGTTGCGAACAGATGTGCTGTCGGGAGACCTCAGACCGTTCTATCTCCTCTGGTTGACGGCGGTGCAGGACGAACTGATCCCTGAGGATGGAATCGAGCCGCTGCCGGGTATAGCACCGTTGACCGGCGCGCTCGAAGCCTTCGCCGAATTCTTTGGCATAGATCCCGAAAGACGCCTGAGATTGCCTCAATTCACGCCGCTTTCTTGCCGCCGGGAGCATCAAGGCTGTCATAGACGCTGCGCTCGAAACCAGCAAAAGCTTCCAGGCATTTCTGGTCGGCGAACGGAAACAACTGCATCAGGATCACACCGGCAACGTCGCGCGCAGGATCGATCCAGAAATAGGAGTTGGCCAGCCCGGCCCAGGCGAGGCTTCCGGCGCTCCGGCCTTCCGGAGTTTGCGCGGTATTGATCAGGAAGCTCAAGCCGTATTTCTTCACCATGTCGGGATAGAAATCGACATCATTGGTGGTGGGCGGAGCAGCCGTGGTCAGCTTGGTGACGACGAGATCGCCGATATGGTTCTGCGCCATCGTGGCGACGGTCTCGGGCTTGAGCACCTGGTTGCCATTGCCGCGGCCCTTGTTCAGGATCATCTGGCAGAATTTGATGTAGTCGCCGGCAGTGCCGTAGAGCCCGCCGCCGCCCATGTGAAATTCCGGATTCTGCTCCAGTTCGAACGGAAACGGCGCGAGCGCACCGTCCGGCCCGCGCGCGTGCACGCCGACCAGGCGCTGGCGCATGTCGTCGGTGATCCTGAAGCCGGTGTCGCTCATACCAAGCGGCGCGAACAGGTTGTCACGCAAGTAGGCGTCCAGGCGAATGCCGGCCGTCGCTTCGATCGCCTTGCCGACGAAATCGATGTTGGGGCCGTATTCCCAGCGTGTGCCTGGGTCCGTCATGATCGGGACTTTCAGCGCCTCGTTCTTGCAGGTCATCATGCGAGGAATGCCGGTCTTCTCCAGATATCGCTCCATGTCGCCGCTCCACATATCATAGCAGAAGCCGGCGGTATGGGTCATGAGCTGGCGTAGCGTGATCGGCTGCTTGGCTGGACGCAGCTGCGGCTCGCCTTGCTCATTGAAGCCTTCGAGCACCATCGGTGAAGCGAGATCGGGCAGCACGTCGCCGATCGGCTCATCGAGCGCAAGCTTTCCTTGTTCGACCAGTTGCATCGCACCGGCGGTGGTCACCGCTTTTGTCATTGAGGCGATCCAGAACACGCTTTCGACCGTCATCAGGGCGTCCTTGGTGAGGTCGCGCTTGCCGAATGCGCCCTGGTAGATCACGTCGTTTCCGCTCGCGGCAACCGCAACGGCGCCGGGGAGTTCTTTCGCATCGCATTTCTGGCGCAAGGGCTGATCGATCCGGGCATCGCTTGGCATAGAATCCCCAATTTTGCTTTGTGCGTCGAAGCTATCCTGATGGCACGGATTTCCAACTCCATTCGGGTTAGTTTTGTAACGACCACACGAACTACTTGATTACGTCCGCAACGATCGCGACAACTCGCGCGCGTGCGTGACGTCTGGCTTGGGTCAAAATGCGAAGAACTCGACGTGAGCAAATCCAGTCCGCTATACCTCACCGTCTCGACATCGACGAAGCGTGCGGACACTTCGCTGATGGGCCAAATGCAGTCTTGGCGGCGGCAGCTAAGTGGCCCCGGCGCGTCGCTGGCGCGACAGTACAGTGCGATCGGCACCGAGATCGACAAGAACATCATGGTCCTGCACCGGGCCAGTGAGGCGAGCCGGCGGGTGGCTGAGATCCCCGGCATTGGCCCGATCGGCACTACCACGCTGGTTGCCGAGATCGGCGACTGGAAGGCATTCGGATCAGGACGCAGCCTTGCGGCCTGGATCGGACTGGTGCCCAAGCAACACAGCACCGGCGGCAAGGAGAGGCTCGGCCGCATCACCTCGTATCCGAGGCGCGCTAATCATTGCCGCTCGGCACGTGGAGCACGCGGGCTGGTTTCATCATTTCGTGTCCAGGCTTCAGATGCAAGGAATTGTCCGCTTTTGTTGCGCTCGCGGCGTCTTATGTTTGGGCAAGTTCGCGATGCATGCGATCGTCACATCCGTCGGCGGGAGCTGACCATCTTCTGATTGGAGGCATGGGCTCGATTTTGGGCCCACGTCCACGCCGCCGTGAGACGATCCCGTGAACCGCCAGCGCGCTGACACAGGTTCCTGCGCCAAGGTGTGCGCACCAGGCCCGCCCAACGTTCCTTCCAATTTTCGTTTCTTCACAGGTCTTTACGATGTTGGCTGCGTAGACGGCATGGGCGGAGACAGAGCCGATGGCCGCTGCGAACCTGCGCATGGGCGAGCAAATCAAAATCCAACCCGGCCCGACTGCAGCTGCTCCTGATCGGAGCCAGGGACACCAGATGGCCGCGAAACAGGGGTCGGCTTTGTCTCGGGCATGAATTCCCAGACAATGACAACGGCCAAGAGCCCCACGGCTGTCAGGCTCACGAAGCCAACCGCATAACCGAAACGCTGCGTAACAGCTCCTGTTATCAACGTGCTGAGCGAAGCGCCGACCCCGGAAAACGTTCCCACGAGGCCTTGAGCCAGGTTAAACCGGCCGGTCCCGTTCGTGAGATCCGCTAAAATGAGCGCAGTCAGCACACCCAGCGTCGCACCGCTGAATCCGTCCAGCGTCTGAATGATGACCAGCAAGATCGGGTCAGTCGTCAAAGCAAACAGCCCGGAGCGTATCGGTACCGCTGCAAGTCCAAGCAACAGGAGTGGCCGACGTCCCCACGTCGCGGCAATGCGTCCTGCCCAAGGCGCCAACATTGCAACAGCGATTTGGGGGATGACGATCAGTACGGATATCGAGAGCGAGGACTGGTGCCCTTCAGAACGCGCCAGTTGTTCACCCACCTGCGGAAGGATCGCAGCGTTTGCGAGCTGAAAGAGAAAGAGGCAAGTTACAAAGGCAAGAAAGCGGACGTCTTTGAAGAGGGACCGACGGCTGCTCCTGTTGGGTTTCGTCTCATGATGATCGGGAGCGCCACAGGACCGGCCGAAGTGAATATCGGCGCCGTCTATCCGGAGGAGTACCCATAGTAACGGCATCGCCAACGCGGCGGCGACCAGAAATATGTCTCGCGTGGATAGCAGATCCCCGATGCCACCCATGATCGCGGCCGCTGAGAGGCCTCCGATGGACGCAAAACGTTGATTGCGACCCAGCCGCTCGGCGAGCGCCTCGTGCCCAACCAACCCCAGACTGATGGCGGCGATGCTTGGTCCAAGTACGCTACCGACACCGCCTTGTATGATAGCCGCTCCTGCGACGGAGACGAAATCCGACCGCAGTCCAAAAATCGTCAGTGCCAGCGCGACGGCAACAGTTGCGGCTGCGACCAACGCGCGCTTTGATCCGATGATGTCTATCAGCTCACCGGCCGGGACCTGGGTTATCAGACCAGCCAGCCCGCTGATGGTTAGGACGGTTCCGATACTTTCAGGTGCCCATCCGTTTTCCGCCAGGTTAACTGCGACAAAGGGACCGAAGCCCATCAGGAGAGCAGCAAGGAAGAAATTCAGCCAGTCAAGCGCTTTCAGGCTTTCAGCGGGACGTGCGGTATCTCGACTGGCGAGGGATCTTGTGAGCATTGTCCCGCCTACAAAACGCGGATTCTAAAGGAACTGCGCACCGAAGCTGCTTCTCACGACCGTCTTGGGGTTGCCCTTCTGCACCTCAAACCGCGTCTCATCGCCGTCCCGCCAGAAGCGGATATCAAATTTGTGACGGCCGAGATGAAGATCGAGCAGCGTTAGGTCCGGAAGCCACTGGGGCAACTGCGGGTCGACATATAATTTTCCGCGTGGCGCGTCCGGCACGATCCCCAACATGGCCTGCATGAGCGTGAAGACCGACCCAGCAGCCCAGGCCTGGGGCACATTTGCCCCAAGATACTGCACCGGAAAGCTGCCTTCGCTGCGTTCGATCGTTGTGTAGAGTTCGGGTAGCTGGTTTGACAGGAAGTGACTTCCCGCCTCACTGATATCGCGCGCGATCCGCGCGGCCTCGGCTCCGAAGCCATACCGCTTGAACCCCAACGCAATGATGGCATTGTCGTGCGGCCAGACCGATCCGGTCTGGTAGTTGTATGGGTTGAACGAGGGATGCAGGGCAGAAAGCGTACGGATGCCCCAGCCGCTCCACATGTCGGGTGCCATCAGGCGTTGCACGACTTTGGTCGCCCGCTCCGGCGGTACAATGCCGGACCACAAGCAGTGACCCGGATTGGACGCGACCGTCAGCACCTTCTTCTTTTCGCCGTCCAGCGCAAAGGCGTAGAAGCCTAACTCCTCGTCCCAGAAAGCGTCGTTGAATTGTCTGAACAGCGCTTCGGCCTTTCGTCGCAGCTCTTCGGCACGGCTGTGCTTGCCGAGCTCATCAAATATCTCGGCCATACGCCGCCAAGCGTCATAGACATAGCCCTGCAATTCGCACAGCGCTTTTGGTCCCTTTACGAGCGATCCGTCCGGGTAGACGACGCTATCACCAGAGTCCTTCCAACCCATGTTCTCGTAGCCCACGGGGGACTTGGTCTGATATTCCTGAAATCCGTCGCCGTCGCGATCGCCATAGTGGTCGATCCAGGACAAGCAAGCCTCGGCGGTCTCAAGATGATGCTCGAGCAGCGTCGTGTCGCCGGTTGCCCGCCAGGCGGCGTGCAGTGCGATGAGGTAAAGGGGCGTCGCATCGGCTGTGCCGTAATAAGGCGTATGCGGGATCAGCTTGAGCGACGCGAGCTCCCCATAGCGGATCTCGTGTGGGATCTTGCCCGGCTCCGCGTCACGGTAGTCGTCCTCGGCCTTCGCCTGCAGCGAGCCCAAGATGTCGAGGCTGCCACGGGCAAAGTCGGGATAGATCAAAAGGTTCTGCAGCGAAACGATCAAACTGTCCCGACCGAACGGAGCGACAAACCAAGGCAAGCCGGCAGCCGGTAAAAACACCTTGTGATCCCCGCCAAAAATCGGCAATCGGAGCGCCGCCATGTCCTCAAGTGCCTGGCGATAAAGACGGTAGAATTCCTCGTTGCTGCAACGAATTTTCAACACTGTCCGCAGCCAGTCCGACAAGGTCTCACCGTGCTTCTTGTGATGTTGATCGGCGCACTCTTGCGGCGGTCGATAGTGTCGCTCGCCGTCCTCCAGAGTGAAGAGCAAGCAGCAGTGCCAGGCTTCGCCCGGATCCAGGACGATCTGGAAGTTGAGCCGGCCATTGGAATAGGTTGCTTTTGGTTGATGATGTAACGGAGCCACCATCACCGAGCGAACGAAATCGCCGTTGCGATAACTGGTCCGCAGCCGTTGTCTCGTCTGCGACCACGTCGTGGCGATGTGTCCGCGACGCACGATATTGTTTGACTTGACTTCGAATATGTCAGCGAAGTCGCAACGCCACGCCATCTCGAGCTGAAAGTCCACCCTGCGCATGCCGTTATTGGTAATGTCGAGGTCTTCGTGCAGTCCCTCGCTGATCAGCCTGCTGACAACCAGACCAAGCGTGCGTGGTGGAATGGTCCCATCCGCGGTCGGAATCGCTCGATTCGTAAGATACGTTCGCGATGCGTAGTGCGTTATCGCGCCTCCATTGAGGAGCTCCCAGGGCTCGCCATTCGCGTAAATAGTCCAACTGCTGATAACTCGGGTGTCAAGGAAATAGAGCCCCTTCTCGCTGGGCCAGTTAATTTGTCCATCCGGCTCAGCCACCAGGACTGTCTGGCCGTGATGGATTGAAACCTGATGTGGACCAACTTGAACCTTGAAGGGCATCATGCGTTTCCGCGGTGTCGGTCGTGGCGGCGGGCTTTCGATTCCGACGCCTCGGAGTTACCTAGATCGCGCGCGGCCTGGCGTCTTGGTCTCTCCGTCCTTAAGTCGCGCATATTTGAAGAGGGCGAGGACTAACGCTGATTGCCGAGAGCAGTAGACCCTGATGACGAGTTTGCAAGCTCATACTCACGACCAGCAGCCGTGTGGCGCGAACACTCCCGGAAAAGTCATGGCATGCACAACGATCATCAGCGCGGACGATGTAACCACTGGCGATAATAAAAGGTTCCCACCAGCCTATGATCTTGGCGCGTGTTCTTCCGCACATTTGAAAACGCTGCGGACAGTACGCATCGAGGGTTAACTTGGCGGGGAGCTACCGTAAGTGAAGGGGATGCAGTTCGTAGCTGAAGTAGTTTCACTTCCAGGCAGACGACAACCCGCTTAGCTTGTTAGAAGGTCAGTTGATCCCAATGCAGTGCGCAAGTCGATCTAGGCGCCGGCGATCGTTGCGATCGCCGACGACCTGTTGTCGGCGCACGACCGTCATACGAAGCGCGCCGCGCAATTGGGCTCGCCCCACCGGTGCCGGCACGAGAGGATCTACTCATGAACTTGCAGTCGAGCGGCTCAAGCAAGGATTCGGCCGCACCCGTCCCCTTGGCCGGAGGCAGTGGGGGTGTGAAGACCACACCGCCCGGTGCAGAGACGCTCACCTTCTGGCTTGCCATCGTTATCGTCGTCGTCATCTTTGCCGGCGGCCTGTTCGGTTACGACCAGGGTGTGATTTCCGGCGCGCTGCCCGGCATCAAGTCGACATTCTCCCTCAGCGTGCTGATGCTCCAAGTGGTGACGAGCTGGGTCAACTTGGGCGCGCTCGTCGGATCGCTGATCGCGGGCAACGTGGGCGATGCGATCGGACGCAAACGCGCATTGATGCTTGCCGGCGCGCTCTTCACACTTGGCGCGGCCGTGCAATACTTGGCGGCCGAGGCGTTCGTCCTGGTCGCGGGACGTCTGGTCATCGGCATTGGCGTCGGCGTCGCAGCGGTCGCAGCGCCGCTCTATGCCGCCGAGCTCGCGCCGGCGAGCCTTCGCGGCCGATTCATCGCAAGCTACCAGCTTGCGGTGACGATCGGAATATTCCTGGCCTATCTCGTCAATGCGCATTTGTCCGCGAGCGGTAATTGGCGGATGATGCTCGGGGCGGCCGCGGTGCCCGGACTCGCGCTGTTTGTCGCCGCGCTGGTGACGCCGCAATCTCCTCGCTGGCTGATAATGAAGAATCGGCGCGCCGAGGCGCGTGCGGCAGCGCACAAGGTCGAGCCACACATCGACGTCGACGCGCATCTCGATGCCATTGAGCTCGCATTTCGCACCGAGGAAAAGCCCGCTCCGTGGAGCGAGATATTTCACCGCGAATGGCGCCATCCGCTGCTCGTCGCGGTCGGACTTGCGATCTTCCAGCAAATTACCGGCATCAACGCCATCATCTACTATGCCAATCAAATATTCGCCTCCGCAGGATTTGCATCTCCCGAGTCCCAGGCTGAGGTGACCACCTGGGCGATTGGCGGAGTGAATGTGCTCGCGACCTTGATCGCCATCGCCTTCATCGACAATGAGGGGCGCCGCAAATTGCTGCTGACCGGCCTTATCGGAATGGGTGCGAGCTTGGTCGTGGTCGGCGTGGCGTTCGAGTTCATCGGAGCCGCGGGCCAAGCTCCCGCGGCGGGTGGGCCCACTCTGGCGGGCATTGTCACAGTTGCGGCCCTGATCCTGTACATTGCATGCTTCGCATTTTCGCTCGGCCCCGTGGTCTGGACCGTCATCAACGAGGTGTTTCCGGCACGCGTGCGCGGTCGCGGGGTTGCGCTCGCCACCGCCGTCAACTGGGGCTCCTCCTATCTCGTGAGCCAGTTCTTCCTGTCGCTCGACGAGGCCATCGGGAGTTCTTTGACGTTCTGGCTGTTCGCGCTGTTGTGCGCGATTGCCTGGATCTGGATCTATCGGTCGGTGCCCGAGACCAAGCGGAAATCGCTCGAAGACATCCAGCGGATGTGGGCAGTGCAAAGATGAGCCGTTGAGACGGTATCTAGGCCGCCTCCACGACTGAAAGAAGGAGGGGAGATGACCAATCCGGTGTTTGCCGCGCTCGGGCGGCCGTTTCGACTTGGCATTGTCGGCGGCGCGCCACCGTCCATGATCGGTCCAGTTCATCGCATCGCGGCGAGCATGGACCAATGCTTCACGCTGGCTGCCGGCGTACTCTCCTCGCGTCCGGAGCGATCACGCGCCGCAGGCGTTGCCGTGGGCCTGGTTGAGTCGCGCTGCTACGGCACTGTCGAGGATCTGATTGCCGGGGAGCGTGCCCGCGACGATGGCATCGAGGCAGTTGCGATCATCACCCCCAATGATAGCCACGCGCGATATCTGAAGCTCGCGATCTCCGCCGGCCTCGATGTGATGATCGAGAAGCCGCTTTGCAATGATCTCGGCGACGCCAAGACGCTGCGCGAGCTGGCTGCATCCACCGGCTGCGCGGTCGCGGTCACGCACACCTATTCCGGCTATCCAATGGTGCGCGAGATGCGCGCGCGATGCCTTGCCGGCGAGATCGGCGCGGTCCGCCTGGTTCAGGTCGAGTATCTCGCGGGCGGCCTCGCCACGGCGGTCGAACTTGGCCCGGATGGGCATCAGCGCTGGCGGCTGCAGCCGGAGCGTAGCGGGCCGTCTTTGGTTCTTGGCGATATCGGCACGCACGCGCATCACCTCGTGTCCTTTGTCACGGGGCAGCCGTTTGAAACAGTTTCCGCCGACGTCGGAGCACTGCATCCAGGCCGGAAGGTGCACGACGTGGCGCAGGTGCGCTTCCGCCTGGCGGGAGGCATTCGCGGGCAGCTGGATGTTTGCAATGCGGCGGCCGGTATGTCGAACCATATTGGCCTGCGAGTCTACGGCGAGACCGGTCACATGGAGTGGCTGCATCGCCGGCACAATGAGCTCGCGATCGCGTCTCTCAACGGCGAAGTTCGTGTCATTGCGGCAGGCCAGCCGATGCTGACCGCCGATGCGCAGCATTCTTCGCGCCTGCTACACCCTGGACATCCTGAGGGACTGCACGAGGCGGTAGCCAATCTCTATTGCGGCCTGGCCGACATGATGCTCGCGCGCCGTGGCCACGCGACCTCGGGCGCGCCAAGGCTCGTGCCGACAATCGACGACGGCGTCGCGGGACTCGCCTTTGTGATGGCATGCCTGGAAAGTTCGGCCCGGGATGGTGCGGCGGTTTTCCTGGGTTCATGAATGTGAGGACGCGGTGGACGATGGCGACGATATTGGTGACGGGTTGCGATAGGGGGCCAGGCGTAGAGTTTGCCTGGCAATATGCGGAGGATGGACATCGTGTGATTGCGACGTGCCATGACTGTTCCGCAAGCGATGCTGCTGCCGTTCGCGGCACCGCGCGGCGGGGCTGCGTTGCTAACGAGGCCGGGCGATCAGGCATGACAGCTCAACGGAAGACCACGCAGCCGCTTCTTCAACGGCTGAAATCGGTGTATGCTGAGTGGGAACGTCCCACAAAAATTAAAAAAATAGGCAAAGCCTGGGACGCAGGGGGAGGGCCAGAAAATGTTGTTACATAGGCCTTTAAACACCCCACGTGTGTGGGGCGGGGGGATTGCTTTGTCATCTCTGTTGAGCGGTGGAGCGTACGCGGCCGATCTTTGGACGAAAGCTCCGCCTGTTCCTTATGCTGAGACCGATGATTTCTGGACCAGGCCGTATCTGTTCGGCGATCTCGGCAGGACCAAGCTGAAGGAGCAGGGCATCTCTCTCTCCCTGACGCTGCTCGACGAGGCCGTCACCAACCTGTCGGGCGGATCCAAGAACACCGCAGTCAACTCTGGTCAGCTGTTTTTTCATGCCAAATTCGATATGGCGAAGCTCGCCGGCATCCAGGGCGGCACGGTCGGTCTCACGCTGGTCGACCGTTTCGGCGACAATCTGAACACAGAGGCAGGCATTCCGGCCCTGCAGCTGACCAATGAAGTTTTCGGTCGCGGCAATATTCTGCGCCTGACCGAACTCTACTACTTGCAGAAGCTTTTCGATGATCGCCTTGAACTCAAGGGTGGCCGTCTTCCAGCCGGCTCCGACTTCTTCTTCGGTGAGTGCGAGTTCATCAACCTGACCTTCTGCGGCGGCCAGTCCGGCAACATCCTGGGGAACTACATCTATAACTGGCCGGTGAGCCAATGGGCCGGTCTCGTCCATTACAAGCTGACCAAGGAATTGCAGTTTTCGGTCGGCGTCTTCGACGCCAATCCGAATTATCTGACGACGTCAGACTCCACCGTCTACTTCTTGCCCGGCATCCCTGCCTCAAACCCCGCGACGGGCGTGCTGGTGCCGGTGGAGTTGACCTGGAGGCCGAGCGGTCCCTTGAACGGGACCTGGAGATTCGGCGGCTGGTATGACAATGCGTCGACGATTGATGGGGGCCTCCCCGGGATCATTGCTACCATCCCGGGCGTCGGTGGTGTCCCGGACCAAAATCTGGGAGATCAAAGAGGCCGCTACGGCGTTTATGAGTCGATCGTGCAGCGGTTGACCGTTGATGGTCCCAAGGCGGAGGGTTGGTATACCTTCCTCAATACGACCGTCGCCGATCACCGGACGTCGTACCAGGACTACCAGATCGCCTGGGGCGTCAAGCACACCGGAACGTTTGCCTGGCGCCCCGAGGACGAAGTCGGCTTCGCGGTGGGTACGACCCACGTGAATTCGGCCGCCCTCAGCCCGAATGCAGGCGGTAACGAAGTTCCGATCGAAGTCTGGTACGGCTGGCAGGCGACCGGATGGATGAACCTCAAGTTCGACGCCCAGTATGTGATCAATCCCGGCGGACGCGGGTTTAACGCCGCCGGCGTGAAGACCGACAATGCCTGGGTTCTTGGTCTGCGCACCGTGGTCCAGTTCTGATGCGAAGGTGGCCCCCGGGGAACTTGTGACGAGTGTCTAAGCTACGTTCACGCCGCTTGCGACGGCGCATGATAGTCGGCTGCGACGGTTCGTCGGCGGAATGGGTGCCCAGCGGTGTGAACAGCAGAGTTAGCTCGGCTGTCAGAACGAGGTTGACGACGACAGCGTAAAGCGCCGCGTAGCCAGGAAATGTGAAGGTACCGAGCGTAAGGGAAAAGGTCGGTGCGAAGGATGCCGTGCGCACTTCCCCTGCTTGCCGCGCAAGCGAGGCACTCGCAGCGACGCAAGACATTCGCGCAGGGACCGACGCACAGCCCGTCGATTGCGGCTTCACTGCTCGCGACAGGATTTCAGGGGCCGCGATGCGCTCTCGAAGGATGTCGCCGATCTGGCCGTTCACCCTCTATTGAGGTGTTCGGCAATCCAGGCCGGGACCGGACCAAGATCCTTTTCGTTACAGCGCTCGTGATTGGCTTTGCTCTTTCGCAGGCAAGCAGCCGAGGGAGAGGGGGCGCTCAACGAAGCCTTCTTGGATTGAGCCTGCTTGACGTTCCGTCGTAGGCGGGACTGCGCCGGCCCTGGCTCACCGTAATCCTACCGAATCCGATTTCGGTAAGGTGTCGGTCAGCATCGAGGTAGCACCTCAGTCAGGCCTTCGTTCTTCACTAGCCGCAGCTTGGTCCACGAACCAAAAGAGCTCACCGACCGGCCTTACCCGGGAGGCAGGAGCAGCGCTGCCCCCCGCGCGGATTGTCCGCAAGATGGTAGCCTTTTCTCGGCCCGTCACCAGAAACGCTACACGCCGACTGCTGTCGATCACCGGATAAGTCATGGTGATGCGGGCCTCGGGGCGTCCGTGCGAGACGGCCGCCACCCATCGCTGACGCTCCTCCAAGACCGGTTCTCCAGGCAATAGCGAAGCCGTATGGCCATCGGCACCAAGGCCAAGGAGGGTCACGTCGAAGAGCGGACGGGTCGGATCGAGTATCTTCCCGCCGTACGCCTCTTGCAGCGTCCGTTCGTAGCGACTGGCCGCGTCCAGCGGGCTCCCGTCGGTCGGGATTGGATGAATATTCTCAGGTGGCACCGGTGCCTTCGTAAGCATCGCTTCACGGACCATGCGATAGTTGCTGTCGGGATGATCATGGGGAACGAAACGCTCATCTCCCCAGTACCAGAAGACGCGCTGCCAGGGGAAACGCGCGCTGAATTCATCGGTCGCGAGAAGTTGGTAAAGCGTCTTCGGTGTCGATCCGCCGGAAAGTGACACCCGAAACTTGTCCTTCGCGGCGAGCGCAGCCGCCGTCATCCATTCGGCCACACGGCGGGCCAATGCCGCCGGATCGGGAAGTATTTCATAGCGGTCACTGGTCTCGCCCATGGCTGCAACCTCAATCAGAGGAACCTAGAATGAAATGCTCCATCGCCTTGGCAAAACCCTCGTCATTGTAGGAGCCAGCCGTGGCGTTGGCCTGGATCTTTACCTCATCGGAAGCGTTTCCCATCGCGATGCTGAAGCCGGATTTCTTGAACATCAACACGTCATTTGGTTGGTCGCCAATCGTGGCTATTTCACCGGCCGGCACATTCAAATGGCTCGACAGATACTCGACGACAGAACCCTTGTTCGCTTCCTTGTTGGTAATGTCGAGATAGTAGGGTTGTGACCGCGCCGCCGTCGCGTGCTGTCCGAAGGCCGCTTGGGCATCTGCCTCGCAGCGCCGCACCTTGTCGAAATCGTCGCTGACGCCAACGATCTTGGCAACCTGGTCGAGCTCTTTACCGACATCCGCCACGATCTTCGGCTCGAATTTGACGGTCCAAGCCTCACGCGCGACATGCGGGGCGTCCGCATTCGTGATCAACCAGTCATTGCCGCGATAGACCCAGGCGTCGAGACCATGCTTGCGAATAAGATCGACGGCCTCGCTCGCCACATCAAGAGGCACCGTCTTTTGCTCTAGGATCGTGAGATCCGGTTTGACGAAGAGCCCGCCGTTGAAGCCGGCGATCGGCGTATCGAGCTCGAGCAAGTCGAACAGCATGGCCATGCCGAGCGGCGGCCGGCCACTGGTGATCGCGAAGCGGATGCCGGCGCGTCGCAACTGGCTGACAGCGTTCTGCGCGCGCTTCGTCAGGACCTTCTCCTCGTTAACGAGCGTGCCGTCCACGTCTGCCAATACAAGGGAAATCTTCGGCATCATCACCACCTCCGTCGCAGGCTCAGTCCAGCGGTCTCCAGGCGCGCCCATCGCGTGCCAGCAACTCGTCAGCTGCGGCGGGGNCGCTTCCGCCCGCCGCATAGTTCGGAAAATTCAGAGGCGGATGGTTTGCCCAGGCGTCAAGGATGGGTTGAACGGCTTGCCAACCGGCCTTGATATTATCGGCGCGCTGGAACAGGGTTGCATCACCTATCATGCAATCGAAGAGCAGGGTCTCGTATCCAGTGCTGGGTTCGGCTTTGAAGTAAGTCCTGTAAGCAAAGTCCATGCTGACGGAACTCAACTTCACAGTCGGGCCAGGACGTTTGGCTGCGAATTCGAGTGCGACGCCCTCGTTGGGTTGGATACGCAGGATCATCCAGTTGGGATTCATCCGCTCCACGTCGGTGCCGCGGAAGAGGGTGTATGGTGCCTGGTGAAATCGGATCGCGATCTCCGTCACACGGCGCTTTAGATGCTTGCCTGTGCGGAGATAGAAAGGGACGCCGGCCCAACGCCAGTTGTCGATCTTCAGCTTGCAGGCGATGAACGTCTCAATGCTCGAGTCCGGGGCCACGTCAGGCTCCTGGCGATAAGCCCGCACCGCGCGACCGATCACTGTGCCAGTGTCATACTGGCCGCGCACAACGTCGTTGAGGATCTGTGAGGCACCGAGCGGTTGGATGGCCCGGATGACCTCCGCCTTCTTGGTCCGAACCTCATCGGCATCGAACGATATCGGCGGTTCCATGGCGGTCATCGCCAGCAGCTGGAACACGTGGTTCGGTACCATGTCGCGCAGCGCTCCGGTCTTCTCGTAAAACCTGCCCCGACGCTCGACACCGACTGTCTCCGCCGCGGTGATCTGCACGTGGTCGATGTGCTCTCGATTCCACAACGGTTCGAACAGGCCGTTGGCAAAGCGCAGCGCCATGATGTTCTGGACCGTTTCCTTGCCGAGGAAATGGTCGATCCGATAGATCTGATGCTCGTGCAGCGCAGTCGTGATCCGGGCATTGAGCGCCCTGGCTGACGACACGTCGTGGCCGAACGGCTTCTCGATCACCACCCGTCGCCACTGGCCATTTCTCTCGATCATGAGGTCCGCAGCCGCGAGCCCCGCGACCGCCACGCTGAAGAAGCGGTCCGCGACGGCGAGATAGAAAAGGTGGTTGCCGGCCGTACCTCCAGTCGTGTCGAGCTCCGTCAGATGCTTGCCGATCCGGGAGTACAGCCCGGGATCATTGAGATCGCCCTGCAGATAGCTCATGCGCTCGGCCAACCACCGCCAGGCGGCCTGATCGAGGTGGTCCATTTGGAACTCGCCGTCCTTCCCAACAAATTCCTGCATTGCGTCGGCGAGGCCGTTGCGCCATTGCTGCACCGTTTTGGCGACTAGGTCGACACCCACCAGCCGAAATCCGTCGGGCAGCCGCTTGGCGGTAACAAGGTTGTAGAGCGCCGGCACGATCAGGCGCTTCGTCAGATCGCCGGAGGCGCCGAAGATCACGATGGCGCACGGTGGCGCGACCATTGGGCTCTCGGCTTGGCTCGAGGCTTCAACTTCCGTCAACGGATCCGGCCTGCTTGAGATCATCGCGACTTCCTCTCGTTACGGCCCAGCACTTCCATGGCGACCTCGACAACCCGCTCCGGCTCAAAGCCAAACTTGCGCTGCAGCTCCTTGAGCGGTGCCGACGCCCCGAATGTTTTCATGCCGACAATGCGGCCAGCGGTGCCGACATATCTGTCCCATCCGAGCACCGATCCCTGCTCGACGGCGATGCGTGCATGGAGACCTGGTGGCAGCACCTCATCGCGATAGGACTGTGGCTGGTGCTCGAAGATGTCCCACGAGGGCATGGAGACGATACGGCAGCGAATCCCCTGGGAGGTCAACTTTTCATGGGCCTCCACGACAAGGGAAACCTCGCTGCCCGACGCAATAAGTATGATCTCCGGCGCGCCGTCCGTTGCGTCCGCCATGATGTAGGCGCCTCGTGCGACCCCGGCAGCCGACGCGTACTTGCGGCGGNGGTCGAACGTCGGGAGCGGCTGGCGCGATAGTGCGATCACCGCCGGTTGATGACGCAGCTCGAGGACGTAGCGGTAAGCCTCGACGACCTCATTGGCGTCGGCCGGTCTGAGGACCACCAGGCCTGGGATGGCCCGCATCGAGATCAGATGTTCGACCGGCTGGTGGGTCGGCCCATCCTCGCCGTCGCCCATCGCATCATGGGTGAAGACCCAGACGGCAGGAAGCTCCATCAGGGCGGAAAGACGGATCGCTGGGCGTGCATAGTCGCTGAAGATGAGGTACGTCGCGCCGAAAGCGCGCACCTTCGACAATGCCAATCCATTCACGATCGCCGCCATCGCGTGCTCTCGAACGCCGAAATGGAGGTTCCGGCCTCCAAAACTTGCGGCTTCAAAATCTCCCGCTTCGGGAAACGTCAGGAGCGTCTTGTTCGACGGGCCGAGATCTGCCGATCCGCCCATCAGCCAGGGAATATTTTGAGCAAGGACGTTCAGCACCTTGCCGGAAGCTACTCGCCCCGCAAGGCCCTTAGGGTCGGCGGGGAAGCTTGGCAGGTTTCGGTCCCATCCAGCAGGCAGCGCGCGCCGCTGCATCTGGTCGATCTCAGTGGCGAGTTCAGCAAATTGTGTGTGGTAGGCGGCAAACAGCTTCTCCCATTGGCGCCGCGCTTCGGCACCGCGCGCGCCAATACCAGCGTCGAACCGCCGAGGAACCTCGTCAGGCACGAGGAATTTTGCGTCCTCGGGCCAGCCGTACGCTCGCTTGGTAAGTCGAACCTCCTCCTCGCCCAGGGGCTCGCCGTGGATTGCCGGAGTGTCGATCTTGTGTGGCGACCCGTAGCCGATGTGGCTGTCCAGAATGATGAGGGTTGGTCTGCCCTTGGTCTTGCGGAAGATGGTGAGCGCATCCTCGATCGGCCCGAGATCGTTGGCATCTCCGACCCGCAACACATTCCACTGATAGCCGAGAAAGCGCGCCGCGACATCCTCGGTAAAGGTGATGCGCGTATTGCCCTCGATGGTGATGTGATTGTTATCATAAATCCAGCAGAGGTTATCGAGGCCGAGATGCCCGGCGAGCGAGGCAGCTTCCGCGCCAATCCCTTCCATCAAGCAGCCGTCGCCGCAGACGGCATAAATGTCATAGTCAAAGATATCGAAGCCGGGCCGGTTGTAGCGATTGGCGAGAAATTTGCGCGCGATCGCCATGCCGACGCTCGTGGCAATTCCCTGGCCCAGCGGACCGGTCGTCGTCTCGACGCCGGAGACCCAATGATATTCCGGGTGTCCCGGCGCCTTGCTGTCGAGTTGGCGGAACCGACGGATGTCGTCGATGGTGACTGACGGGTTGCCGAGACGTTCGTACTCGGCGTTTACGGCGCGGGTGCCCGTTAGATAGAGAAGCGACCACAGGAGCATCGAGGCATGGCCGTTTGACAGAATGAAGCGATCGCGATTTGGCCAGATCGGATCCTTCGGATCAAAGCGCATGACCCGGTTCCAGAGCACATACGCGAGCGGTGCCAACGCCATCACCGCGCCGGGATGGCCTGAATTTGCCTGCTGCACCGCGTCGATAGACAGGGTGCGGATCGTCGTGATCGCCAGTTGGTCGAGTTCTTCGCTGGTCATTCGACTTGGCTCCATTCCTCCGCCCGCGCTTTGATCAGCTGTGATCAAGCCTGTTTCTCGAGATGTCCGCCGAATTCGTAACGCATCGCCGACAAAAGCTTGTCCGCGAAATCCGCCTCGCCGCGCGAGCTGAACCTCTCGTAGAGGGCGGAGGACAGCACATGGACTGGCACGCCCTCGTCAATGGCGGCTTTAATGGTCCAGCGACCTTCGCCGGAGTCGGACACGCGCCCTGCGAAGGTCGATAGCGCAGGATCCCGGATCAGGGCTGTGGCCGAGAGGTCAAGCAGCCAGGAGGCGATGACACTGCCACGCCGCCAGACCTCCGCAATCTCCGTCAGGTCGAGATCATATTGAAAGTGTTCAGGGTCCCGCAGCGGCGTCGTTTCGGCGTCGACGACGCCGGACTTTTTCCCGGCATTGGCTCCCTTGAGGACAGCGAACCCCTCCGCATAAGCCGCCATCACGCCATATTCGATACCGTTGTGTACCATTTTGACGAAGTGGCCGGCACCACTAGGGCCGCAATGGAGATAGCCCTGCTCGGACGTTTTGCCGTCCTTGCCGACTGCCTCGTCGCGTCCCGGAGTGTGTGGAATGTCGCCGTGACCTGGTGCGAGGGTGGCGAAGATCGGGTCGAGATACCTCACCGTGCCGGCATCGCCCCCGATCATCATGCAGTAGCCGCGCTCGAGGCCCCAGACACCGCCACTGGTCCCGACATCCACATAGCGGATGCCCCTGGGCGTCAGCTCCCCGGCTCGGCGGATGTCGTCGATGTAGTAGGAATTGCCGCCATCGATCACGATATCGCCGTGCTCAAGGTAGGGCAGCAGCTCGGCGATGGTTTGGTCTACGGCGCCGACCGGCACCATCAGCCAGACTGCGCGAGGTTTCGTCAGTCTCTCGACCAACTCACGCAACGAAGCGGCGCCGACGGCCGTCTCCTTCACCAGTTCGTCTACCGCCTTTGCGGACCTATCGAACACAGTGCATTGATGTCCACCCCGCAGGAGCCGGCGCACCAGGTTTGCTCCCATCCGTCCGAGACCGATCATTCCGAGTTGCATGGGTTAGCTCTCCTGATCATGTTTCAATCGGCACCCAACAGGACGCTTGCGGCCGAACAGTCGAATTCGAGCGAGCCGTGGTGATCGACCGGCGGGATCGAGGGCGCGCGATCATATCTTCGAGGCATCAGCCGGAAGCCTTGAGTTTGCGATAGCGCCGGATCAGCGCGTTGGTCGAACTGTCGTGCTTGAGCTCGGGTTCCGTGGGGTCCTCGAGCTGAGGAATGATCTGCTGGGCAAGCGCCTTGCCCAATTCCACGCCCCATTGGTCATACGAATCGACCTGCCAGATCATCCCCTGGGTGAAGACGGAGTGCTCATATAGCGCGACCAACTTGCCCAGCGCTTCTGGTGTTAATTTGTCCGGCAGGAGGGTGTTCGACGGACGATTGCCCGCGAACAACCGATGCGGCACACGCCAATCGGGCGTGCCTTCCGCCTCGACCTGTTCGGCCGTCTTGCCAAAGGCGAGCGCCTCGGTCTGGGCAAAGACATTGGCAAGCAACATGTCGTGGTGTCTGCCGAGCGGGTTCAGGCTGTGGGCGAAGGCGATGAAATCGCAGGGTATGAGCCGGGTGCCCTGGTGGATGAGCTGATAGAACGAATGCTGGCCATTGGTCCCTGGCTCGCCCCAGTAGATCGGCCCTGTGTCGTAATCCACGGTGATGCCGTCGCCAGTCACATGTTTCCCGTTACTCTCCATGGTGAGCTGCTGCAGGTAGGCAGGAAAGCGCTTGAGATACTGCTCATAGGGAAGCACCGCGACGGTCTGCGCGCCGAAAAAATTATTGTACCAAATGGCGAGCAGACCCATCAGAACCGGCAGATTGCGCTCGAACGGTGCAGATCGGAAATGTTCATCCATTTCGTGAAAGCCATTCAGCATGTCGCGGAAGCCATCCGGACCAATGGCCACCATCGTCGACAGGCCAATCGCCGAATCCATCGAGTAGCGACCGCCGACCCAGTCCCAGAAGCCGAACATGTTGGCGGTATCGATCCCGAACTTCGCAACCTCCGAGGCGTTGGTCGAGACGGCGACGAAATGGCTGGCAATGGCGTCTGCCTCGCCATTGAGACCGGCCAACAGCCAGTCACGCGCCGTGCGCGCGTTGGTCATCGTTTCGAGCGTGGTAAAGGTCTTGGAAGAGACGATGAACAGCGTCTCAGCGGGATCGAGATCGCGCACCGCCTCGGCGAAATCCGTGCCATCGACATTGGAGACGAATCGGAATGTCATGGCACGCTCGCTGTAGTGCCGCAGCGCTTCGTATGCCATGACCGGTCCAAGATCAGATCCGCCGATGCCGATATTGATCACATGGCGGATGCGCTTCCCGGTATGCCCCTTCCAGGCGCCGCTGCGTAGCCGATGCGTGAAACCCGCCATTTTGTCGAGAACGGCATGGACGTCGGGCACCACATTGCGTCCGTCGTGAATGATCGAAGCGTCGCGTGGAGCCCGCAGGGCGACGTGAAGCACGGCGCGGTTCTCCGAGACGTTGATGTTGTCGCCCCGGAACATCGCATCGATGCGGTCTCGCAACCCCGATTCCTCGGCAAGCCGAAGCAATAGTGTCAAGGTTTGGTCGGTGATCCGGTTCTTGGAATAGTCGAGATAGATTCCAGCCGCCTCGATAGCGAGCCTGTCGCCGCGTTTGCGATCCTCGGCGAAGAGTTGCCTGAGGTGCACGTCCTTCACGGTCTGGTAGTGCCGCTCTAACGCTGCCCAGGCGGGCCGTCTGCGCAAAGCTGGAACGCTCGTGGGTTGCTTCCTGACCAGCTCCGGTGAACGCCTACCCTGATCCATAGCCACCGTCTCCTCTCCAGCCTTTCAGCTCGCCTCCCGAATCGTCGCGCTCTTCGATTCGATGCAGGCCAATAGATCGTTCCATGACTTCACAAACGATGCCGCGCCCTCGTCCTGCAGCCGGGCCGCGAGCGCGTCGATGCCGATTCCGGCCTCGCTGAAGCTGGCCAGGACTCGCTCGCAATCGCCTCCATCCGGCGCGAGCATCTCGTGCACTTCGCCGTGGTCTCCGTATGCTCGCAGAGTGCCCTCCGGCATGGTGTTGATCGTGAAGGGCGCAGCAAGGGCCTTCACATAAAGGATGTCGGAGGCCGTCGGATCCTTGGTGCCGGTGCTAGCCCACAACAGTCGCTGGGCCCGAGCGCCGGCATTGGCGGCGCGCTGGAACCGTGCCGATGCGAGCAACTCTTGGTATGCCCTATAGGTACGCTGGGCGACTGCGATGCCAAGCCGATTGGTCAGCTCGTCCGGGACCTTGCCGCTGACCGCGACGTCCCAACGGCTGACAAACAGCGAGGCGACCGACGGGACTGCCGGGTTCAGCCCCGCATCAATGCGCCGCTCGACGCCGCGCAGGTAAGCATCAGCTGCTGCGAGGTATTGCTCGCGGGAGAACAGTAACGTGACATTGATTGGAACGCCGGCGAAGATTGCCGCCTCGATCGCTGGCAGGCCTTCCGCTGTGCCGGGTATCTTGATGAAGAGGTTGGGCTTGCCGGCACGTTGGTGAAGCGCGCGCGCTGCCGCCAAGGTCGCGTTGGTGTCATGGGCGAGCAGGGGCGAGACCTCGAGCGAGACCCACCCGTCTACACCGTTGGTGCGGTCCCAAATCGGGCGGAACAGGTCTGCTGCCTGGGCTAGATCTTCGATTGCTAGTTCGAAGAATAGCGTCTCGCCCGACTTTCCCTCAGTGAGCTTGCTGCGGATCGCTGAATCATAGTGAGAGCTGTTCTTCATCGCATGGTCGAAGATCGTCGGGTTCGATGTGAGTCCCGTCAGCGACAAGTCGGTGATGTAGCGCTTCAAAGTGCCGCTGGTCAGCAGGTCGCGGGTGATGTTGTCGAGCCAAACGCTCTGTCCGAGTTCGTGGAGCTTTTGCGTTGCCCTCATCGCTTCACCTCCGCACAGCTTTGAGTCGTGGGGCTGCCGCAAGCAGGCGAGCCAGATCGCAGTCGAGCAGGTCTCCGATCCGGTCCACCGTCACGTCGGGTATGGCGAAGGAGGCGAGGGCGTTCGCGTCGTGGGCATATTGTCCTTGTCGGGGAAGGACGGTGGTGACGCGGTTGCCCCAGACCTCCTTGACCGCGGCAAGGATACGCGGCTTGTCATCAACTAGAACGTAGTGCAGCGCCGGATAGCGGGCCTCGACATCATCGAGCGCAAGCTCCTTGTGGATGTAGATCAGCACATGTGAGTTGACTGCCTCCGAAAGCCCGGAACGCTCAACCTTGCGGGGTTGAAAGACGACGTCGCCATCGGTGAGAAGGATGGTTGGGCCCCACTGACGTAGTCGTTCGAGCACGTCTAGGGATTCCGGATACAAACGATTGGCGAACGGGTAATCGACCAGGAATGACGACATGGACAACAGGTGCATGTCTTGCGGGTGTTCGACGCGATACCGCTGGAGCGCGCCGAGATAGTCTCGATACCCCAGTTCTTGGAACAGCTCCTCGAGAATTGCCCAGTACCGATCGCG
>NZ_LUUB01000055.1 GCF_001641635.1 Bradyrhizobium centrolobii | reverse complement strand
CGTAGAGCCTGTGAAGCTATTGGATCTGCGGAGATTGGCCGGCAGGGAAATGGCGAGTTGAGTTGATCCGAGGGCTGTGACGAGGCGGACTGTGGGTGCCACTATGGTTTGGCGAGATGGTGGCCCTGCAGGATGTTGTTGGTGAGCGCGTACCAGAGGACGACGGCGCGGACCTTTTCGATACCGCGGACGGTCAATTGCCGCAGGTCCCAGTTGCGCCAGCGGGCATGTATGCATTCGCAGATCGTACGGGCTCGGTACTGAGCTTTGCCGTCTTCGCTGGCCATGCGAGCACGCCAGGCCAACACGCCCGGACCGTCGCCATGCCGGGGCAAATAAGGATCGACACCGCTCCTGGACTGCGTTGGTGGACAGTAGATGTCGATGCCTTCGCTATGCGCCCACTCGATATCCTCGGCGCTGCAGAAACCGCCATCGACGAGGTGGCGGCGGGGAAAGCGGCCCAGCAGTGATCGCGTTCGTTCCAGCATCGGCCGCATCAGGCCGCGATCCGATCCATTGTTGTCGACGTCGACCGTGACCACGATCAGCTCGCCCGCCGCGCTGGCCACCTGCACGTTGTAGGCTGGACGAAAGCCGGCATCCGCCATCTTCATCACCCGCGCCTGCGGGTCGGTGGTGGAGGCCCGCGCCTCCTTCGGCTTTTTGCCATTGCCGCCCTTCTCGTCGAGCTGCTTTCGCTTGCGCTTGATCTCGGCCAGCGCCGCTTGCGCCGCCTGCACCCGCTCGCTGCGTTCGCGCGCCGCGCGCTCCCTCGCGGCCCGAATGCGCCGATTGCTGGCTTCCGGATCCGCATCGACCTCGCGCTTGAGCTCCTCCACCACAGCCTGGGCCTGCGCCATCTGCCGATCCAGCGTCGCCTCCCGCCGGAACGATCCGGTCCCCGCATTGGCCCGTATCCGCACCCCGTCCTGGGTCAACTTCTCCAGATCGACCAGCCCCGCCTTGCTCAGCGCCGCCAGATGCTCGCTCAGCAGGCGGTCGAGCAGGTCGGCACAGCCGACCCGGAAGTCCGACAGCGTGTGATAGTTCATCGACACTCCGCCACATAGCCAGCGATAGACGTCATGGCTCTCGCAGAGGCGGTCCAGCGCACGCGCGCTGCCCACGCCATCGCTCGTGGCGTAAAGCCAAAGCGCCAGCAGCAGTCGTGGCGATGGCGGCGGATGACCGGGCGTATTCTCCCGCGCCTTGACCCGATCCTCAAGCTCGCTCAGGTCCAGCCCCTCAACATAGGCCCAGATCACGCGCGCCGGATGCTCTTGCCCGATCAGGCTCTCGATATCCACGGCACGCAGTTCGATCTGGTCACGCATCGGCTCGCGCAGCCGCGGCGCTCCAACCGGCTCTGCACCTGCTCGCGGCTTCGCCTGTTCCGGCAGCTCTCCAAATAGCTCTTCGTCAGCCATCATCCCCTCCGCCGAATCAAGGCACACAGAGAATCACGACGGCCTTGATCTCCGCTACATCCGCCCAGCCGAAATGAAAGATTCACAGCCTCGTAGGGTGGGTTAGCGGAAGCGTAACCCACCACGTCTCTCACAACCGGAAAGAAAAGAGGTGGGTTACGCCTAGCGGACTGCGCTTCGCGCAGCCGCAGGGCTAACCCACCCTACGGGATCACACCTCTCGCTGCCTTAGCAGCTCCTCGAGATCCAGCCGCTTCGTGACCATTGCAAGCTTGCCGTCCGGCCCAAATGGCCATTGCTCCCTGGGCTTGTCCCAATACAGCTCGACGCCGTTCTCGTCGGGATCGCGCAAGTAAAGCGCCTCGCTGACGCCGTGGTCGCTCGCGCCATCGAGCGCGATGCCGGCCGAGAGCACGCGATGCAGAGCATCGGCGAGCGCAGGCCGGGTCGGATAGAGGATCGCCGTGTGATAAAGCCCGGTCGTGCCCGGTGGCGGCGGCGAGCCGCCCTTGCTTTCCCAGGTGTTGAGCCCGATGTGGTGATGATAGCCGCCGGCCGAGATGAAGGCGGCACCGGAGCCCATGCGCTGCATCAACTCGAAGCCGAGTACGCCGCAATAGAAGCCGAGCGCGCGATCGAGATCGGCGACCTTGAGGTGAACGTGGCCGATCCGGGTGCCGGGATTGACGGCTGGGCTTTGCGACATGTGGTTGCTCCGTTGACGAACTCCACATAAGGCGGGCTTCGGGACAGTGCTACCAGCCTATCTCGAAACCCAGCGTTTCCGGATCGGCAACTAAAGCGGGGATGAGTTTTGGTTGTATCGATGTGAGCCGAGGGCGCGGTTCACCTCTCCCGTAGGGAGAGGTCGGATCGCATTGAAAGATGCGATCCGGGTGAGGAGTTAAGGCATCCATTGAGCGCTGCGGCCCCTCACCCGGATTGCACTGGACGATGCTTCGCATCGCCAGCTGCAATCCGACCTCTCCCCGCTGGGGAGAGGTGAACATGGGCAAACGATCGTACTCAATCTCATCGCGCACTAGCTAAGCTCCGAGACCTCACCCTCGGGCAGACCGAACTCGAACGTGTTCAGCGTCATCGACACCAGCGTGTAGTAGCCGCACAGTCCGATCACCTCGACGAGCCCGCGTTCGCCGAGCAGCTTAACCGCGTCGTCGTAGAGGCCCTTCTCGACGCCATGGCCTTCATGCAGCGACTTCGCCACGTCGTAGATCATCTTGCCCTTGGGATCGTCGAACTCGGGCGTGCGGCGATCGCGAATGGCGTCGATGATCTCCACCTTCATGCCGCCTTGCAGGGCGAGGCGCTTGTGCGCATACCATTCGTAATGCGCGGTCCAGTGCCGCGCCGTCACCATGATCGCGATCTCCGAGAGCTTTGCGGGGAATACCGTGTCGAAGCGCAGGACCTCGCCGAGCCGCGTGGCATGGCGGGCCATGTCGGGGCTGCTGAGCCAGGCCATCATCGGTGCCGGTGGCTTGCCGCGTTTTCCGGCAATCGACTCCTCATAGGTCTGCCGCTGGTTGTCGCTCATTTCGCCAGGCGAAAGTAGTTTCAGGCGCATCCTTGTTTCCTCTTTATTTTCAAGCCTCGCCGTAGCAGCGACTATAGCCGAATGCCGCCTCGCGTGAGTAGCCGCGCGATGCGGAATAGGTTGAATTCCGCGATGCAATGGCCCAGAGTCTCCAGCAACAAGTCGATTTTGATTGATGGAAACGACCCATGACTGAAGCCAAGACGAACGATTCCGAGACGGACGATCTCGAAACATTCCGCAGCGAAACCCGCGCCTGGCTGGAGGCCAACTGTCCGCCGGAAATGCGCAAGCCCGTCGCCTCAGATACCGACGTGTTCTGGGGCGGGCGCAACGCGAAATTCGCCTCCGAGCCGCAGCGCGTCTGGTTCGAGCGCATGCGCGACAAGGGCTGGACCGTGCCGGACTGGCCGAAGGAATATGGCGGCGGCGGCCTGAGCGCGGCCGAGCACAAGGTGCTGCGTGCCGAAATGGCGAAGATGGGCGCACGCCCGCCGCTGTCGAGCTTCGGCATCTGGATGCTCGGGCCGGCGCTGCTGAAATACGGCAATGAAGCGCAGAAGCAGGAGCACCTGCCGAAGATCGCGGCGGGCCTGATCCGCTGGTGCCAAGGCTATTCCGAGCCCAATGCCGGCTCCGATCTTGCTTCGCTCCAGACCCGCGCGGACAGCGATGGTGATGATTTCATCATCAATGGCCAGAAGATCTGGACGTCCTATGCGAACTACGCCGACTGGATCTTCTGCCTGGTCCGCACCGATCCGGCGGCGAAGAAGCACGACGGCATCAGCTTCATCCTGTTCGACATGACCTCGAAGGGCGTGTCGACCAAGCCGATCCTCTTGATCTCCGGCTACTCGCCGTTCTGCGAAACCTTCTTCGACAATGTCCGCGTGCCGAAGTCGCATGTCGTCGGCACCGTCAACCGCGGCTGGGACGTCGCAAAATATCTGCTGCAGCACGAGCGCGCGATGATCTCGGGCATGGGCGAGCGCGGCGTCGGCCGTCCGCTCGGGCAGATCGCCGCGGATTCGATCGGCACGGACGCTCAGGGGCGCCTCGACGATGCGATGCTGCGCAGCCAGATCTCCACCTTCGAAGTCGATGAAGCTGCGCTTGCGGCCTGCGCCGAGCGTGCGGTTGACCTCGCCAAGGCGGGGCAGGCGCATCCGGCGTTCTCGTCCGCGATGAAATATTACGGCACCGAGCTCAACAAGCGCCGCTACGAGATCCTGATGTCGGCCGGCGGCGTCGATGCGCTGGAATGGGAGAGCGAGCGCTCCAAGCAGGGCGCCCGTCCGCGCGCCTGGCTGCGCACCAAGGCCAATTCGATCGAGGGCGGCACCAGCGAGGTGATGCTCGGCATCGTCGCCAAGCGCATCCTCGATCTGCCGGGGGCCTAGAGCACGCTCTCACAGTACGTCATTCCGGGGCGCGCGAAGCGCGAGCCCGGAATCCATAACCACCAATCGGGAGTATGGATTCCGGGGCTGGCCCACCCAAGTCGGCTGTTGCCGACTTGGGCAATAAGGATGCTAAACTCGGGTAAACCCGAGTTTAGTGGGCCATCCCGGAATGACGAAAATCAGATAGATTTCGAATCGGAAACACCACCATGGCCCTCGTCCTCACCGAAGAACAATCGATGCTCCGCGACAGCGCGCGCGGGCTGATCAGCGACAAGGCGCCGGTGTCGCATCTGCGCCACTTGCGCGACTCCAAGGATCCGACCGGCTTCTCCAAGGAGTTTTGGCAATCCTTCGCCGAGATGGGCTTTGCCGGCCTGCTGGTGCCGGAAGAGTTCGGCGGCAGCGGCCTCGGCTTTGTCGAGGCGGGTGTGGTGATGGAAGAGATCGGCCGCACGCTGATGTCGTCGCCGTTTTTGGCCACCAGCGTGGTCGCGGCCTCGGCGCTGAACCGCGGCGGCAATGCCGCGCAGAAGTCGGAACATCTGCCAAAAATCGCCAACGGCTCTCTGCTCGCCACGCTTGCGATCGACGAGGGTGCCAAGCACCGGCCGCTGCAGACCAGCTTGCAAGCCGTGCGCGCCGGCAACGGCTTCAAGCTCTCCGGCGCCAAGGCGCTGGTCGTCGACGGCCACGTCGCCGATCTCATGATCGTCGCGGCGCGCACCGCGGGCTCTGCCGGTGAGCGCGACGGGCTGACGCTGTTCCTGGTCAATCCGCAAGCAAAGGGCGTTGCGATCGAGCGTACCATCATGGTCGATTCGCACAACGCGGCGCGGATCGAGTTCGTCAATGTCGAGGTCAATACCGACAGCGTGCTCGGCGAGGTCGATCAGGGCGCAGGCCTGCTCGACGGCGTGCTCGATATCGGTCGCGGTGCGGTGGCGTCCGAGATGGTGGGCTTGAGCGATGAAGTGTTCAACCGCACCGTCGAGTACCTGAAGCAGCGCAAGCAGTTCGGCAAGCTGATCGGTGAATTCCAGGCGCTTCAGCACCGCGCCGCCCAGCTCTATGTCGACATCGAGATCACCCGCGCCGCCGTGATGAAGGCGCTCCAGGCGCTTGATACGGATGTCGGCAAGGCCGCATCAGCCGTCGCGGTGGCCAAGGCCCGCGCCGGCACCACTGCGACGCGCGCGGTGCAGGAAGGCGTGCAGATGCACGGCGGCATGGGCATGACCGACCAGTTCGACATCGGCTTCTTCATGAAGCGCGCGCGGGTCTGCGAGGAACTGTTCGGCGATGCGAATTACCACACCGAGCAGCTCGCCCGGGCGAGGGGATATTGAGCTTGTAGCCCGGATGGAGCGCAGCGAAATCCGGGGGATGTCGCGGCGAAAAGTCCCGCATTCCGCTGCGCTCCATGCGGGCTACGGCCCTGAGAGGATGAAAGCTCGTGCCCCAAGCTCGTCATTGCGAGCGCAGCGAAGCAATCCAGAATCTCTCCGCGGCGACAATCTGGATTGCTTCGTCGCTTCGCTCGCAATGACGATGGAGAGACCGCCTACCGCATCGGCGGCGCGTATTGCACACCACCCGCGTTCCAGAGCTGGTTCATGCCGCGCGGGATCTTCAGCTTGGATTTTTCGCCGATATTCCGCTCGTACATTTCGCCGTAATTGCCGACGTGGCGGATGATGCGCACGGCCCAGTCCTTGGTGAGGCCGAGCTGCTCGCCGTAATTGCCTTCGGTGCCGACCAGCCGCATCACCTCGGGCTTCTTCGACTTCAGCGCTTCGTCGATGTTCTCCGAGGTGACGCCGAGCTCTTCGGCGTTGATCATCGCGTAGAGTGTCCACTTCACGATCATCATCCAGTCGTCGTCGCGCTGGCGTACGACGGGAGCGAGCGGCTCCTTGGAGATCATGTCCGGCAGGATCATGTGGTCGCCGGGTTTCGAGAGGTTCAGCCGCAGCGCGTAGAGCTGGGAGACGTCGGCGGTCAGCGTGTCGCACTTGCCGGTGTCGTACGCCTTCACGACGTCATCCAGCTTGTCGAGCTTCACCTCTTCAAACTTCATGTTGTTGGCGCGGAAGTAGTCGGTGAGGTTGAGCAGCGTCGTGGTGCCGGCCTGCACGCAGACCTTGCTGCCGTTCAAATCCAGCGAGGTCTCCTTGTTGCGCGAGCGCGGCACCATGAACCCTGCGCCGTCGTAATAGGCGACCGCGGGGAAATAGAGGTCGTAGTCGAGCTCGCGCGCCATGCTCCAGGTCGAGTTGCGCGAGAGAATGTCGACCTTGCGGCTCTGCAATTCCTTGAAGCGCTCGCTGGCGTCGAGCGGAACGAACTTCGCCTTGCTCGGATCGTCGAAGATGGCGGCGGCCACCGCGCGGCAGAAATCGACGTCGAAGCCGGTCCAGTTGCCCTTGTCGTCGGGAATCGAGAAGCCCGGCAGGCCCTTGTTGACGCCGCACAGCACCTCGCCGCGCCGCACGGTACGCTTCAGCGTGCGCGTGTCGTAGAATTCATAGATGACCGCCAGGGCGCCGACCAGCACGGCGACCGCGAGTCCGATCAGCAGGCCGCCTCGAAAAGTGCGCATGATGTCTCTCTCTCGAAATAATCGGGAAAAGGGCTATTGGCGAAGGCGGGAAGATCAGAGTTCAGGCTTCTGCCGCACGACCACCTTGGTGCCGACCGGGACGCGATCATAGAGATCGGCCACGTCGTTGTTGACGAGGCGGAAGCAGCCCGACGACACCTTGGTGCCGATCGTGTCCGGACGGTTGGTGCCATGGATGCGGTAGACCGTGGTGCCAAGATACATCGCGCGCGCGCCGAGCGGATTGCCGGGACCGCCGGCCATGAAGCGCGGCAAATAGGGCTGGCGCTGGATCATCTCCGGCGGCGGCGTCCAGTCCGGCCATTCCTTCTTGTTGGTGATGTTCAGGAGGCCCTGCCACTGAAAACCGTCGCGGCCGACGCCGATGCCGTAGCGGATCGCGCGCCCGCCGGGTTGCACCAGATAGAGGTGACGCTCGGCGGTCGAGATGATGATGGTACCCGGCGTCTCAGTGGTGCGGAAATACACGACCTGCTTCTGCCATTCCGGATCGAGCTGGTAACTGTCGTCCGCGATCAGGCCGGGCTCATCGCCGCGGTCAGGCTGCTGGGCGAAGGCAGATGAGGTGGACAGGACCAGACCGAGTGTGGCGATGAACATCCCGGTCAGGCGACGAAAATCCGTCATATCAGGCTCTCCCCGCTGCCAAAGCGCAAATCATTCGGAACCATCAAATCTCAGGGGCAAGTTCATGGCAAGTTAATGGCGCGCCCGGCCGGTATGTAACGAGAATACTTTGGTTTTTTGACATGCATCAATGCCACGAAGTGGGGGCATGGCGCGAAAAGCAGTGGCAGCAGCATCCCCGGCGGGCGGAGGCATGTCAGATCTGGTTGTTCTGAGGCTCGATCCCGAGGCGCCGGACGATTTCGGCGCCCACGGCGCGCGCCTCGTTCCTCGAGCCGATGCGGGGGCTGCGAAACCTTTGCCCGGACCGCAATCTGATCACGACGATGCAGTGCTCGTCCTCGGATCGTCCGCGGCGTTCCACCGTGATCGCCTTCACGTCGTGCCCCTCGATATGGTCCGCGCGCAGCTTGCCGTCGCCGGACAGGCGTTCAACGCGAATATCCCCTTGCCGGATGATCCAGAAGGCGCCGGTCACGAGATTGGCGTATCGGTGCACGGCGAACGCAGCGATCGCGCCGATCGGCAGCAGCATGATGTCGACCGGGCCGGGCGACAGACCGCGCCAGAGCTTGTAGGCGTAGGGAACGGCGGACAGTCCGACGGCGATCAATGCAACGATCCGAACGTCCCTTTTGGAAAACGGCTCGACGGGTTCGCCAAGATGCATCTCGGGATTGGTGGCATCGAGCGGATTGACCGGTGCCTCGACGTTGGGAACGCCGAATTGCGCGGCGATCCGAGCGACCGTTTCACGCACATGCGTGACGTCGGAGATCGGCGGGGACGTCAGGCGCTCGCCCGAAGCAAGCGTGAAGGCCAGATGGAAGCGGGCTTTGGAAGCCTTGCTTCCCGGGACCAGCAGTCCCGCTATGTCGTCTTTCGCGACGATCCTCGTGCGGAGCCGTCCGAAGGGACGCTGTTGCCCGATCAGGATCTCATTCGGCGTGATGATCCACACCACCGCCGGCGCCAGCATGACGCCGGCGATGAACGCGGCTCCCAATAGGAGCGCGAGCACGGATATGCTCACTTCCAGGTAATCGTGCGTGAACAGGCCGGGTGTGAAGCAGAGGGAAACGGCTGCCGCAAAGCCGGCCATGACCAGCCGCTGCGCAATGGAGGAGCCTTCACGAAGGCGAATTTCGTTGCTGGTGGTCGCGTCGTCCATTTCGGGCGGCTGATTCCGTCGGCACGAAACTCCACGGACATATCCGTGGAGTCAAGCAACAACAGCGGCAAGCGGAACCAGTCACGCGATGTTCGTGCGGCATCAGCTGCTGGCGTTGAGCAGGCGTGCCACCGTCCGGTCGATCTCGTCGTAGCTGCCTTCGCCAGCATGCCGGAAGACGATTTTGCCGCTCTGGTCGATGACGTATTGCGCCGGCCAATACTGGTTGCGGTAGGCGTTCCAGGTGCGGGAATCGTTGTCCTGCGCCACCGGATAGGTGATGCCGTGACGCTTCAGGGCGGCCTGCACGTTGGCGGCCGAGCGCTCGAACGGGAATTCCGGCGTGTGCACGCCGACCACGACCAGGCCCTTGTCCTTGTATTTGGCATAGAGCTCGGTGACGTGCGGCAGCGTGTTGACGCAGTTGACGCAGCCATAGGTCCAGAAGTCGACCAGCACGACCTTGCCGCGGAGATCGGCAATGGTGAGCGGTTTTGAATTGAACCAGTTGTTGATGCCGGTGAAGTCCGGTGCGGTTTCGTGGCTTGCGGCAGCGACGGTGATCGGCGCCGCGCGCGAAGCCTCGTCACAGATGCCGGGAATCACGGCGCCGGTCACGGCAAAGCCGATCAGTGCGGCAGATACGGCGAGCAGTTTGGGGGTCATGGAAGCGTCCTCCGGTGCGATGATAATCACAGGCCGATCTGGCCGGTGGGATAGAAGCCGGTGAGCCACGCCACGATCAGCGTGTCGTATTGGAAGTAGGCGGCGACCGCGAAGGCGATCACGACGACGCCAAAACCCTGCTGCAGGCGCGGCGAGATGCGCGCGAGGCTGCGCACGCGCGTGGTTGCGGCCTGCCCGCCATAGGCGATCGCCAGCATCGGGATCGCCGCGCCAATTGCGTAGGCCACCAGCAGCGTGCCGGCCCAGGACAGGTTCTTCGACGTCGCAACCAGCGTCAGGATCGAGCCGAGCACGGGGCCGGCGCAGGGCGTCCAGACCAGGCCAAGCGTGGTGCCGAGGACGAGTCCGCCGAGCGCGCCTTCGCGCTGCGCGGCCTGTGACGCCCCGAGATCGAGCCAGCCATTGAGCCGGATCGACAGCCACTCGAACGGCGCCGGCCACAGCATCAAGAGGCCGAAGCCGAGCAACAGGATCGCCGCAGCCGAGCGCAGCAAATTGGGGTCGAAATCGAACAGCCGCGTGATCGCGCCGAGCAGCAGCGCGGTCGCGGAGAACGCGATGACGAAGCCGAGCGCGATCATGGCGGGGCGCAAATGCGAGGTGCGGCCGATCGAGGCGCCGAGCAGGATCGGCAGCATCGGCAGCGTGCAGGGGGCAGCAATTGTGAGGATGCCGGCGAGGACAGCGAAGGTCAGGTCGAGCATCGGGCCACTCGTGAATGGGTCACGAGGTTGTTCGTGCGCGATACATCAGTCGTTACACGCGTCACACGTTCGTGACCGGTGTGCTGCCCCAAAGACGGTGCGTTACCCGCCGCGAACACGGCGCGCTCCCTGCCCCCTTGCGGGGGAGGGTTGGAGAGGGGGTAGCCCCGGGCCAAGTCGGAGTTCGTGGCTGCCCCCCTCCCTGCCCCTCCCCCGCAAGGGGGGAGCGAATGAGAGAGCGGTGCCAGCCTCAAACACAAAACGACCCGGAGGGGGGCATCCCGACCGGGTCGTTGGAGGTCCTTGGGAGGTCTAACCAAAACCGTATGCGGACTTTATAGTGTCGAAGTTTTTCCGCCTGATGTTGTGCTTTGTTTCAATTGTTTCGTCGGCGGTAACACTTTCGTGTCCGGGATAGGGCCGTAGCGATGGTCCTATCCAATTGAAATCTCGAATCTTTACGCGGCGAAGCGGTCGACGCCGGCGCCCCTAAGCAGGTCGGCCAGTTGCTTGCGGGCATAGAACATCCGCGTCTTCACCGTGCTCTGGGGGATGCCGATGATCGCGCCGACCTCCTCCACGGACTTCTCATGGTAGTAGACCAGATTGATGATCTCGCGATGCGCGGGCGACAGTTTTGCCACGCAGGCGCGCAGGATCGCGCTGGTGTCGCTGCGGTCGAGCGAGGTCTCGGGCGTGTCGGCCTCGTCGGGGATCTGGCGCACGTCTTCCTGGTCGATGTCCTCGAAGCGGCGCTGGCGCATCGCGGTCAGGGCTTTGAAGCGGGCGATCGAGAGCAGCCAGGTCGAGACCTGCGAGCGGCCCTGGAATTGCCTGGCGGTCCGCCACACGTCCAGGAAAACCTGGCTCACCAGGTCTTCAGCCGTCGTGGCGTCGCGCACGATACGCAGGATGAAGCGGTACACCCGCACATTGTGCCTGCAATAGAGGATGTGCATGGCCGTCCGGTTGCCGTCGGCGATGCTTTCCAGGAGCATGTCGTCCGAGGTCGCCTGAGCAGCAATGATGCTCTGGCTGGCTTCGGCGTTGATGGCGACGACGTTCTGCATGACTGGCTCCCCGTAGCGCCGCAACCGGCGGCGTTTCCTTGGACCAAAGTGTTAATGAGCCAGCGTTTCGGGACGTCTGCGCGACAAGCGGAAAATGGTTTCATGCGTCGCCAAATTGTTTCGTCGCAAACCGCGCGACGAAACATTCGGGGCAAAAAGTAGTGCAATTTCAATGTACGGAAAATACGGGGGTGCGGACTTCGCGGGGTTGGGAACGAATTGCGGGCTCTTGCGTTCGTTGCCGCCTCGATTCACGCCGTCGTCCCGGCCTAGTTGCGCAATTGCGCACTAGGCCGGGACGACTCACTGAGATTGTTGCTGCTGCCTACGCCTTCTCGCCCGCCGGCGAGAACAGATAGCCGCCGCCGCGGATGGTGCGGATCACCGCGGGCTTGGTCGGGTCTGGCTCGATCTTGCGGCGGATGCGCATGATGCGCAGATCGACGGCGCGGTCGAACGCTTCGGCGTCGCGCGCATTGGCCAATTCCAGCAGACGCTCGCGCGACAGCACGCGCTTCGGATTGGCCGCAAACACCTTTAGCAGTCCGAACTCGGACGCGGTGAGCGGATGCTCGTTGCCCTCGTCGTCGCGCAAGGCTTGCGCTTCGAGGTCGAGCCATTTGGTGCCGAAGCGCACCAGTTGATCCTTTTCCGATTTCGCCGCCGCCGCTTCCGTCGCCACGGCTTTCACCGGCGCGCTCCGTCGCAGCACCGAGCGGATGCGTGCCATCAATTCGCGCAGCTCGCACGGCTTGGCCACATAATCGTCGGCGCCGAGCTCGAGCCCGACGACGCGGTCGATCGGGCTTGCCGTTGCCGTCAGCATGATCACCGGGACATTGATGCGGCTCTTCAGGTCGCGGATGATCGACAGCCCGTCTTCCTCGGGCATGTTGAGATCGAGCACGACGAGATCGGGCATGCCGCCCTCGATCGCTGCGCGCAGGCTCTTGCCGCCGTCGCACAGCGTCACGGTGAAGCCGTGCATCTTGAGGTAGTCGCCGACCATTTCCCGGGCCGGGGCCTCGTCGTCAACGATCATGATGTGCTGGCTTTGGGTCATATCACTCAGATCTTGGCACTGGGATCAGGGCATTTCGGTCGCGGGCAGCGTGATGGTGAAGGTCGACCCCTTGCCGGGGCCGTCGCTCTCGGCGGTCACCTCGCCGCCATGCATGTCGATAATACGCTTGACGATGGAAAGCCCAAGCCCCGTCGAGCTCTCGCCCGCGGTCGGCTTGGCCGAAAGCCGCTGGAACCGGCCGAACAGGCGGCCGAGATCCTCCGGCGAGAGGCCCGCGCCCTCGTCGGTGACGCGGATGATGGTGTCGTTGCCCTCATGGCTGACCGCCACGGCGATCTGGCCGCCGATCGGGCTGTATTTGATCGCATTGCTGATCAGGTTGTCGATCGCCTCGCGGATGCGGTCGGTGTCGCACATGGTGACGATGTTCGGCGGCGCCGCGACGCTGATCGTCTGCTGCTTGTTGACCGCGAGCGGCTGGTTGGCGTCGGCGACCTCCTGGACCAGCGCGGCGACATCGACCGGCTCGCGGCGGATGGTGATGTCGAAGGCATCGGCCATCGCGTCCGAGATCAGATGATCGACCATCGTGGTCAGCCGCTTGGTGGCGTCGCGAATGTGGTCGACCTGGGCGATGACGCCGCCTTCCGACGCACCGGTCGAGATCAGCTCCTTCAGCATCTCGGTGCGGCCGAGGATCACGCCAAGCGGATTTTTCAGATCGTGCGCGACCGTGCCAAGAATCTCGTTCTTGAAGCCGTTGGCGCGCTGCAGCCGCAGCCATTGCGCGGACAGGCGGCGGTTGGCCTGCATCAGCGCGCGGGTGCGCTGGGCGACGCGGTCCTCGAGCTGCGTGTTGGCGTCCTGGAGCTGTTGGTAGAGGATCACATTGTCGAAGGCGATCGAGAGCCGGCTCGAGAAGATCTCGACCAGCGAGCGGTCGGTTTCGGACAGCTCACGCTCGGCCTGGAGCAGTACCACGACCTCGCGGCCGCTGCCGGTGCGCAAATAGATCACGCTGCGATGGTCGGCGAATTCGTTCTTGCGGCGCTGGAACGCGGCCTCCACCAGCTCGCGTAGATCGGGGTCGAGCGCCTTCGACGAGGTCGTGCCGATGAAGCGGCTGTAGCAGCCGCTGCCGGCGAGCACCGAAAGCTCGGCATCCGATCCGCCATTGTCGCGCAGGACCAATATTCCGGCGCAATCGACATTGAGCAGCGAGGCGAGCTGGGTCAGCACGCCCTCGGCGAGTCGCTGCATCGACTTGAAGTCGTAGAGCGTCGAGGCCGCATCGATGATGATCTCGAGCCCTCGCCGCGTCTGCACCATGCGCTCGAGCTGCTGATAGGAGCGCAGCGCCGCGGTCAGCGAGGTGAACAGCTTGTCGGCGGTGAGCTCGGTCTTGGCCTTGTAGTCGTTGATGTCGTACTGCACGATCACGCGCCGCTCGGGCGCCTGGCCGGGCTGGCCGGTGCGCAGGATGATACGCACGGTCTCGTTGCGGATTTCGTTGCGGATGAATTCGACGAGCTCGAGGCCGGCGACATCGGTCTCCATGATGACGTCGAGCAGCACGGCGGCGATGTCGTGGTGCTGGGCCATCAGCTTGCGACCCTCCGCCGCGGAATAGGCGGAGAGGATCTCCAGGTTCTGGCCGTTGAGGCTGTAGTCGGACAGCGCGAAGCGGGTGCCGTCATGCACGGCCGGATCGTCGTCGATGACGGCGATCTTCCATTTGCGGGAGCTGGTATCCTCCGACGCGGTACCGGTATCGTCGATCAGGTGGAGGACATCGTCCTGTTCGGCCATTGAGAAGTCCCGTCAGTCTCTGTGCTTTGCGCGCCGCCCTTGGCGACCCGCGGCATGATAATCCGAAAAGTAGTGCCTTGTCCCGGCTTGGATTCCAGCATCATCCGCCCGCCGAGCTGCTGGGTGACCAGGTTATAGACGATATGCAGGCCAAGGCCCGTGCCGCCTTCATTGCGCCGGGTGGTAAAGAAAGGGTCAAAGGCCTGGCGCTGCACGTCGGGCGTCATGCCGGCCCCGTCATCGGCGAAGATGATCTCGATGTCGTCGGACCCGCGCGGCCGTGCCGAGATCGAGATCGTGCCGGCGCGGCCGTCGGCGAAGGCGTGGTTGGCGGCGTTGAGGAAGAGGTTGGTCAGGATCTGGCCGTAGGAGCCGGGATAGCCGTCGAGCAGCAGCCCCTCGGGCACATCGACCTGGAGCGTGATCGGCGAGCGCTTCAGGACGGGGCGCAGACTCGCGATGATCTGGTCGGTTGCTTCGCTCAATGAGAACTGCCGCCGCTCGGCATGGGAGCGGTCGACTGCGACCTGCTTGAATGACTGGATCAGCTCGCCGGCACGCTGGAGGTTGGCGACGAGCTGCTGCGAGGCGTCGCGCGAGGCCTGCACGAACTCTTCGAGCTGCGAGCGGCGCAGGCCGCCGTCGCCCTTCAGCTGCGCCTCGAAGATCTCGCTGCGCCGGGCAAAACTGGAAGCAACCGTCAGGCTGATGCCGATCGGATTGTTGACCTCGTGAGCGACGCCGGCGACGAGCCCGCCGAGCGCGGCGAGCCGTTCGGCATCGATCAGGTTCTGCTGTGCGGTATTGAGCTCGAGCAGCGCGCTCTCGGCCTTCTCCTTGGACGCGCGCAGCTCGTCCTCGGCCTTGCGCTTGGCGATCGCGTTCTCGCGGAACACCTCCACCGCGCGCGCCATGGCGCCGACCTCGTCGCGCGCCTTGATGCCCTGCACTTCGCGATCGAGATCGCCCATCGTGATCGCGCGCATCGCCGCCATGATCTGCTGGAGCGGCAGCCGGATCGACAGCGCGATCAGCACGCCGACGCTCAGGATGATGCCGAGGAAGATCACGGCGATCGACAGCACCCGCCGCGAAATGTCCGACAGCGTGCGGTCGAACGTCTCCTGCGCCTTCTGCTCGCGCTGGCGCATCTTGGTCGAGAGATCGTCGATGGCGCCGATCGCCTCGGCCTGGCTGGCGTCGATGGTGTTGCGCAACAGCTCGGTGCGGCTGGTGAGCTGCTCGGAGAGTTTTGCAAAGCCCTCGCGCAGCGCGGCGGTGCGGGTCGCGAGCCGTTGCAGCGCCATGCGCTGGAGATCGTTGTCGGCGAGATCGAGCATGACCGGAATGGTCGTCTCGATCGTCTCGGTGTTGTGGCGCGCGTCCTCGGCCGCGCCGGGCGACAGCGACAAATAGTAGGAATTCGCCGCGACCAGCATGGCCGTGAAGGCCTCGCGGGATTTGCCGAGCGAAGGCCAGATCAGTGCGTCGCGGTGGCCGGTGGCGCCCTCGATGATGGAATAGAGGCCCGCCATGTCCTTGGCCGGGCCTTGCACCTGCTCCTCATAGGTTTTGGCGATGGTCGCCTGCACGCTGCGCAGCTCGCCGAAGCCGTTGAGGAAGCGCTCGGTGGTGCGCTCCAGCTCCTCGACCGAGCCGGCCAGCATCGGGTCCTTGGCGGCGCGGTTGGTCAGTGTGCCCAGCACGGCCTCGCGCAGCAGGAGGATTTCGGCGAACAGGTCCGGGCTCGGCTGGTTGATGTAGCGGTGGATCAGGTTCTGCAGGCGCCCGGTCTCGCTTTCGAGCAGCGCCAGGATCTTATCGGACTCGCGCACCTGGCGCACGTCGTCCCAGGCCGAGCTCAGCACCTGCGAGCCGTTCCAGATCAGGCCCACCAGCACCACCACCACGGCGGAGTTCAGCGCGGCGATCGACAGGATGCGCCAGCGGATCGGCACCGCCCGCAAGACGCCGACCAGGCGTGCGCGCAGCCGCCCGACCCGGCCGGGCAGCCTGTCTGCGAGCTCGCTGTGTCCTGGCGCAGTCAACGAACCTCACTCCACCTTGCGAATGCGTTCGATCAGCGCGGCCGCGGCGGGATCGCGCGCGGCCTTGGCGTAGATCGGAGCCATCGCGTCTTCGAACCGCCTGCGGTCGACGTCCCTGACGATGGTGACGCCGGCGGCCTCCGCTTTGTGCTGCGACTGCTCCTCGAGGTCGCGCCACTTCTCGCGCATGAAATGGCTGGAGCGCAGCGCGGCCTCCTTGAAGGTCTTGCGGTCGTCCGCCGACAGGCTTTGCCAGGCCTTGAGCGAGATCACCAGCACCTCCGGGCTCATGGTGTGTTCGGTGAGCGTATAGTAGCCGGCATATTTGTAATGGTCCGTCGTCACGAAAGAGGGCGAGTTGTTCTCTGCGTCGTCGATCAGATGAATCGCAAGCCCCGTGAGCACCTGCCCATAGGGCAGCTCGACCGGCTCCGCGCCGAGCGAGCGGATCATCTCGCTCATCAACTCCGACTGCTGCACCCGGATCCTCAAGCTCTTGAGGTCGGCCACGCTCTTCACCGGCCGGACGCCGTTGTAGATCGACCGTGCGCCGGAATCGTAGAAGGCCAGACCAACGAAGCCGTAGGGCTCGAAGCTGTCAAGGATCTCGCTGCCGATCGGCCCGTCCAGCACCTTCTGCATGTGCTCGATGGAGCGGAACAGGAATGGCATGGCGAGCACGTTCATCGCCGGGACGAAGTTGCCGATCAGTGCCACGTTGGTCCGGTTGAGGTCGATCGCGCCGGCCCGGGTCTGCTCGATCGTCTCCTTCTCCTCGCCGAACTGGCGGGAGTGAAACACCTTGATCTCGTGCCGGCCGCCGGTGCGCTCAGCGATCAGGGCGCCCATGTAACGCAACGCCTGGACGGTCGGATAATCCTCGGACTGGGTGTCGGCGGCGCGAAATTCACGCGCAAACGCCCCCGTCGCGCACATCGCGAACAAGAGCACGACGAGTACCACCCCGGTCCGCGAGAGTTCGGCACGGTTCAACACTGGCACACTCAACCCCTCAGTGATGGAGTCTATGGCGGGACGAAAAGGTTCAATGCAATCTAGCAGATGGTCAAGGGAAGGCTATCCCGGCCCGAGCCGGCGGCCGATTGTGCGGTGCGAGCGGTCTTTATTCCCGGTTGAAACCGGAGATGCAGGGCCTTAAGCACGAGCGAACGACAGCCGCCTTTTTGTTCGCAACCGACGGGATGAGCGATCGTGATTCGAGCTTCGCGCCTCTTGCAGGTCGCCGCCGCCACAGCGGTGCTTGCCTCGACCTCTCCGGCACGCGCCGCCACCGACATCGCGCTGTGGCACGCCATGTCCGGCGAGCTCGGCCGGCAGTTGGAGAAGCTGACCTCTGATTTCAACGCCTCGCAGTCCGACTACCGGATCGTGCCGAGCTACAAGGGCAACTACACCGAGACCGTGACCGCGGCGATCTTCGCCTTCCGCTCGCGCGGCCAGCCCGCGATCGTCCAGGTCAACGAGGTCGCGACCGCCACCATGACCGCGGCGAAGGGCGCGATCTATCCGGTGTTCAGCCTGATGCGCGACCTCAACGAGCCGTTCTCGCCCGATGCCTACCTTCCCGCGGTCTCCGGCTACTATACCGATGCCACCGGCAATCTGTTGTCGTTCCCGTTCAATGCGTCGACGCCGATCCTCTATTATAACAAGACCATGTTCCGCGATGCGGGGCTCGATCCGGAGAAGCCGCCGAAGACATGGCCCGAGCTGGGGCTTGCTGCAAAACGCCTGCGCGCGCGCGGAGCCGTGTGTGGCTTCACCACGTCCTGGCCGTCCTGGATCCATGTCGAGAATTTTTCCGCCTTTCACAACCTTCCGCTCGCGACCCGCACCAACGGCTTTGCCGGGCTGGACGCGGAATTGACCATCAACAACGCAACCCTGGTGCGTCACGTCGCCCAGCTTGCCGAATGGCAGAAGGACAAGGTGTTCGACTATAGCGGCCGCGGGCAGTCGGCCGAGCCGCGTTTCCAGAACGGCGAATGCGGCATCTTCATCGGCTCCTCGGCAACGCGCGCCGACATCAAGGCGAATTCGAAGTTCGAGATCGGCTACGGCATGATGCCGTATTGGCCGGACGTGAAGGACGCGCCGCAGAACTCGATCATCGGCGGCGCCACGCTGTGGGTGCTGCGCGATCGCCCGCGCGATGAATACAAGGGCGTGGCGAGGTTCTTCGCCTACCTGTCGCAGCCCGGCGTGCAGGCGGCCTGGCACCAGAACACCGGCTATCTGCCGATCACCCGCGCCGCCTTCGAGCTGACGCGCGCGCAGGGTTTTTATGAGCGCAACCCGGGCTCCGCGATCTCGTTCGAGGAGATCACGCTGCATCCGCCGACGGACAACTCCAAGGGCATCCGGCTCGGCTCCTTCGTGCTGATCCGCGGCGCGATCGAGGACGAGCTGGAGCAGGCCTTTGCCGGCAAGAAGGGTGCCCAGGCCGCGCTCGATTCCGCGGTCGAGCGCGGCAACAAGCTCCTGCGCCAGTTCGAGCGCGCAAGCCCGGACCGGTAGAACTGGTGAGATTAGGTCTGCCTGCATTCGCGAATGAGGTGCGCTCCCTCTCCCGCTTGCGGGGGAGGGCTGGGGTGGGGGTGCTTCCGCGATGGAGACACTCCCCGTATGGTGAGAGCCCCCACCCGGCGCCTCGCGCCGACCTCCCCCGCAAGCGGGAGAGGTGGACCTACGTTCTCGGCTTGCCCTGAAGCAACAAAAACAGATTCTGCTTTGGATGCGGCCTGCCGATTGCGAGCGCAGATGACCAACGTTACACCGCAAGAGTTGCCGGCTTTCGCCGATGCGCAAAGCTTTCGCGCCTGGCGCTCCGATCCGCCGCGATGGCTGCCGATCGCGCTCGACATCGCCCGCGGCCATGGCTTCGACAGCCGCTCGCCGCAGGTTTTCCCGACCGGCACCAATCTCGTCGTCGGGCTCGACGACCGGCTGATCCTGAAGATCTTCCCGCCGCTGTTGCGCGCGCAATTCGTCTCCGAGCGCGGCTCGCTGACGCAGCTTGCAGGCCGTCTTCACCTGCCGATCCCGGAGATCGTCGCGGAAGGTGAGCGCGACGGCTGGCCCTATCTGATCATCACGCGTCTTTCCGGCACGCTCGGCTCGGAGGTGTGGCCGCTTCTATCGGAAGCGCAGAAGGAGCGCGTGCTGCGCCAGATCGGCGAGACCATCGCGGCCGTGCAGCGCGCTCCTCTCGGGTCGCTCGGGAGAATCGAGCCGCGCTGGGACGAATTCATGCGCAGGCAGATGCAGGGCTGCCGTAGCAGGCATGAACGTCTCGGCCTTGCGCCGAAATTTCTCGCTGGCCTCGACGAGCTCCTGCGCGAAGCGGCCGAGCTCATCCCGATGGATGCACCGCCGGTGATTCTGATCGGCGAATACATTCCGGAGAATTTTCTGCTCGCCTGCCATGACGGTGAATGGTCGCTGGGCGGCCTGTTCGATTTCGGCGACGTGCTGATGGGATGGCGCGACTACGACCTGCTCGGCCCCAGCGCCTTCATGGCGGCGGGCCGGCCGGGCCGGGTCCGCAGCCTGCTCGAAGGTTTCGGCTACTCAAAGCTCGACTTCGCGCTCAAGCGCCGGCTGATGGCGCTGATGCTGCTGCATCGCGCCAGCGATCTGAACAGCCACATCTGCATCGAGGGCTGGCAGGAGAAGGCGAACGATCTCGTCGAGTTGCAGGATTTGATCTGGCCGGGGTAAGTACCCCCTCTCTCTCCGTCATTCCGGGGCGCCGCGAAGCGGCGAGCCCGGAATCCATTTTCCCATGCGTTCTGCGGCCGGATGGATTCCGGGTTCGATGCTACGCATCGCCCCGGAATGACAAGGTGTTACTTATTGGGCGGGCTCATATTTCGCTAAGCTTATTTATTGAGCAATTTATCCTCTTTGTATGCAATGGCGCCCGGGCGAGGCTTCGGTCACGGCGTCGCAAAATCGGAAAATCCATCAAATTTTCACGTTGTTATCGTCAATATTCGTCTTGGCACGAACCTTGCGATGCCAGCTCCAACCAGAAACGTTTGTGTTGGAGCCATTGCATGAAGCGCCGCGATTTCCTCAAGTCCGTCTCCGGATTGGCCGCTGGCGCGGCGCTTCCGGCCATGCCTTCCGTGATCTCGTCCGCCCACGCCGATGCGCGCTCCGAGACGCTGCTGATCGTCTCCGAAGGCGGACCCAACAATCTCGATATCCACGGCGTCGGCACCAACGTGCCTGGCTATGAGGTGTCCTGGAATTGCTACGACCGCCTGATCAGCCACGAGATGAAGAGCGGTCCCGGCGGCGTGCCTTATTACGATCGCGACAAGTTCAAGGGCGAGCTCGCCGAGGACATGAAGATCGACGACATGTCGGTCACCTTCAGGCTGCGCAAGAACGCCAAATTCCACGACGGCACGCCGGTCACGGCAAAGGACGTGAAGTGGTCGCTCGATCGCGCGGTCTCTGTCGGCGGCTTTCCGACCTTCCAGATGAGCGCGGGCTCGCTGACGAAGCCGGAGCAGTTCGTCGTGGTCGACGACTACACCGTGCGCGTCGACTTCCTGAAGAAAGACAGGCTGACGATTCCCGATCTCGCGGTGATCGTGCCCTGCGTCGTCAATTCCGAGCTGGTGAAGAAGAACGCGAGCGAGAAGGATCCCTGGGGCCTCGAATATACAAAACAGCAGACCGCGGGCTCCGGCGCCTACAAGGTGACGAAGTGGACGGCGGGCACCGAAGTGGTGATGGAGCGCAACGAGGATTGGGTCTGCGGTCCCCTGCCGAAGATCAAGCGCGTGATCTGGCGCATGGTGCCGCAGGCCGGCAACCGGCGTGCGCTGCTGGAGCGCGGCGATGCCGACATCTCCTATGAATTGCCGTTCAAGGATTTCCAGGAGATGAAGGCGAACGGCAAGCTCAACGTGGTGTCGCTGCCGTTCTCGAACGGCATCCAGTACATCGGCATGAACGTGACCAAGCCGCCGTTCGACAATCCGAAGGTGCGACAGGCGATGGCCTACGCGATGCCATACCAGAAGATCATGGACGCCGTGCTGTTCGGCCTCGGCAATCCCATGTTCGGTGCGGCGGCCGAGAAGCCCACCGAGGTCGCCTGGCCGCAGCCGCACAAATACAACACCGACATGGAGAAGGCGAAGGCGCTGCTTGGCGAGGCCGGCTACGCCAACGGTTTCGAGACCACGATCTCGTTCGACCTCAATTTTGCGGGCGTCAACGAGCCGCTCTGCGTCTTGGTGCAGGAGTCGCTCGCCCAGCTCGGCATCAAGACCACCATCAACAAGGTGCCCGGCGCCAACTGGCGCACCGAGCTGAACAAGAAGGAGATGCCGCTCTTCACCAACGTGTTCTCGGGCTGGCTCGATTACCCCGAGTACTTCTTCTACTGGTGCTATCACGGCAACAATTCCGTCTTCAACACCATGAGCTACAAGTCGGCGGAGATGGACAGGCTGATCGACGGCGCGCGCGCTGCTGCCGCCATCGGCGACAAGGCAACCTACGACACCGACGTGAAGGGCTTCGTCGATCTTGCCTACGCCGACATTCCCCGCATCCCGCTGTACCAGCCCTTCGTCAACGTCGCGATGCAGAAGAACATCTCCGGCTATCAGTACTGGTTCCACCGCAGGCTCGATTACCGCGCGATGGCGAAGGGGTGAGTTGTCATGATCGGCGCGAGCGACATGTCCGTGTCTCTCCGCATCTCTCACTCGAGTGAGGTGAGCACACTTCCCGCATTCCCTCCCCCCTTGCGGGGGAGGGGCAGGGAGGGGGGTAGCCCCGAACTCCGACCTCGCCCGGGGCTACCCCTCTCCCATAGCCGAAGCTTCGCTTCGGCGTTGACTAGAAGGACGGCCGCCGAAGGCGGCCTATGCCTCCCCCGCAAGGGGGGAGGGAGTGCAGCGGAGCAGGTGGCCGCCGCTCGTTCTCTTGAGTCGCGTAAGTGGAGCGCCTCGTCATGCTGACCATGATCGGCAAGCGGCTGATGTTCGCGATCCCCTCGCTGATCGGCGTCGTCATCGTCACCTTCCTGCTCACACGCGCGCTGCCGGGTGATCCGGCTGCGTACTTCGCCGGTCCCGCCGCGACGAAAGAGGCCGTCGAGCAGATCCGGAAAAAACTTGGCTTCGACAAGCCGCTGGTCGAGCAGTTCTTCCGCTATGCCAACGATCTCGCGAATGGCGATTTCGGTACCTCGCTGACGACCGGCCAGCCGGTGGCGACCGAGATCCGCAATCGCCTGCCGGCCTCCGCCGAGCTCACGCTGCTCGGCCTGATCGTCTCGATCGCCATCGCCATCCCGCTCGGCGTGCTGGCGGCGACGCGGCCGGGATCGTGGATCGACCATCTCTGCCGGGTGACGACGACAGCCGGCGTGTCGCTGCCGGTATTCTTCACCGGGCTCGTGCTGGTCTACGTCTTCTATTTCCGGCTCGGCTGGTCGCCGGCGCCGCTTGGCCGCCTCGACGTGTTCTACAGCGCGCCGCCGACGGTGACCGGCTTCTATCTGATCGATACCCTGATCGCGCGTGACGTCGAGGCGTTCCGCTCGGCGCTGAGCCAGCTCATCCTGCCGGCGACCACGCTTGCAATCTTCTCGCTGGCGCCGATCGCGCGCATGACGCGCGCCTCGATGCTGGCGGTGCTGGCTTCGGAATTCGTCCGCACCGCGCGCGCCAGCGGCCTGTCGCCGTCGACCGTCATCGTCACCTACGCCTTCCGCAATGCGATGCTGCCGGTCATCACCACGCTCAGCATGGTGTTCTCGTTCCTGCTGGGTGCCAACGTGCTGGTGGAGAAGGTGTTCGCCTGGCCCGGCATCGGCTCCTACGCGGTGGAAGCGCTGATCTCGTCGGACTTCGCGCCGGTGCAGGGTTTTGTGCTGACCATGGCGGTCATGTACGTGCTGCTCAATCTTGTGATCGACATTCTCTATGGCGTGATTGATCCGCGCGTCAGGCTGGAAGGGTAGCGCATGATCCGGAAAAGTGGAGGCCGGTTTTCCGACAAGATCATGCGCCAAACGAAGGTGAAGCATGAGCTCCGTCGCGCCTGCTGTTGAACCGGTCGGTCCCGCCCGCACGTCGGGACTTGTCGCGATCCTCGAACAGACCCGCTATGTGCTGAGCGAGAACAGGGTCACGGGCTTCGCCTTCCTGCTGCTCCTGATCATCGTCTTCGCCGCGCTGTTCGGGCCCTATGTGGTGCCATACGATCCGCTCGCCTCGGATACGGCGGCGGCGCTAAAACCGCCATCGGCGGCGCACTGGTTCGGCACCGATCAGCTGGGGCGCGACATCTTCAGCCGCGTCATCGTCGCAACGCGCCTGGACTTCTTCATCGCGGTTGCTTCCGTCGTGCTGGTGTTTTTGATGGGCGGGCTCGCCGGCATCGCCGCCGGTTATTTCGGCGGCTGGACCGATCGCATCGTCGGCCGCATCGCCGACACCATCATGGCATTCCCGCTGTTCGTGCTGGCGATGGGCATCGTCGCTGCACTCGGCAACACCGTGCAGAACATCATCCTGGCCACCGCCATCGTGAACTTCCCGCTCTACGCGCGCGTCGCGCGTGCCGAAGCCAATGTCCGCCGCAATGCCGGCTTCGTGCAGGCGGCGCGGCTCTCCGGCAACGGCGAGTTCCGGATCCTCTTGGTGCACATCCTGCCCAACATCATGCCGATCATGATCGTGCAGATGTCGCTGACCATGGGCTACGCGATCCTGAATGCCGCGGGCCTCTCCTTCATCGGCCTCGGCGTCCGCCCGCCGACGGCGGAATGGGGCATCATGATCGCCGAGGGCGCCGGCTTCATGGTCTCCGGCGAATGGTGGATCGCGCTGTTCCCGGGCCTCGCTTTGATGATTGCCGTGTTCTGCTTCAACCTGCTCGGCGACGGCCTCCGCGACATCGTCGACCCGCAGCGGAGGACGTGAGGATGCTTGGTTTCAAGTGCGGGGAGAGGAGCGCGAAGCTCGCATGTGAGGCGGGCACCATCCTCTCATTCCCTCCCCCCTTGCGGGGGAGGGGCAGGGAGGGGGGTAGCCACGAACTCAGACCTCTCCCGGGGCTACCCCCCTCCCCAACCCTCCCCCGCAAGGGGGGAGGGAGCGCAGCCGCGCGGAGGACGTAAATGTTCGAATTGTCTCAAGCGCCTGGCGCGCTTCAGCCCTCCGCGCGCGCGTCCGTCCGGACCGGCCCCGTTCTACTTTGCATGGGGTTGTTTTCGCGATTTTTGACTGACGTGTCAGCGGACCGGAGGCCGTCATGACCGCCCAGCCCCTGCTCGACGTCCAGAACCTCACGGTCGAATTCACCACCCGCCGCGGCATCGTGAAGGCGGTGCAGCACGTCGACATCTCCGTCGCCAAGGGCGAGACGCTCGCGATCGTCGGCGAGTCCGGCTCGGGCAAGTCGGTGACGTCCTACGCGGTGATGCGCATCCTCGACCGCGCCGGGCGGATCGCCGAAGGCTCGGTGATGTTCTCCGGCATCGATGTGAAGGCCGCGACCGAAGACCAGATGCGCGACCTGCGCGGCCGCGAAGTCTCGATGATCTTCCAGAACCCGCGCGCCGCGCTCAATCCCATCCGGAAAGTCGGCGACCAGATCGAGGACGTGCTGCGCACCCATGTGCAGCAGGCGCAGGTCGCCGATCGCGGCGAGAAGGCGATCGAGGCGCTGGAGCAGGTCAAGATCGCCCGCCCGCGCGAGCGCTATCACGCCTATCCGTTCGAGCTGTCGGGCGGCATGTGCCAGCGCGTCGTCATCGCGCTCGCGCTCGCCTGCAATCCGCAGCTCCTGATCGCCGACGAGCCGACCACCGGCCTCGACGTCACCACGCAGAAGGCGGTGATGGACCTGATCGTCGAGCTGACCAGGCGGCGCGCGATGTCGACCATTCTGATCACGCATGACCTCGGTCTCGCCGCCGCCTATTGTGACCGTGTTGTCGTGATGGAGAAGGGCCAGGTGGTGGAGACCGCGAAAGCAGCCGACATCTTCGCCAACCCGCAGCACCCCTACACGCGAAAACTGATGCGCGCGACGCCACGGATCGGCGTGTCGTTGCGAGATCTGTTGCCGGAGGAAGAGGGCGCTCAGCAACCCTCAACCGTCATGGCCGGGCTTGACCCGGCCATCCATCACCCTTCGCAAGACGCTTCTGGTTCGATGGACCCCCGGGTCAAGCCCGGGGGTGACGAGGTGAAAGCAGGCGAGAAACCCCTCCTCCTCATCGAAAAGCTCGTGAAGGAATACCCCCGTCAGGGTGCCACAGCCGTGCTCGGAAAGCTGTTCGGCCGCAAGCCGCCGGTCGAGCCGGATGTGTTCCGCGCGGTCGACGGCATCAGCTTCTCCATCGGTCATGGCGAGAGCGTCGGCCTCGTCGGCGAATCCGGGTGCGGCAAATCGACCACGTCGATGATGGTGATGCGGCTCCTGGACCAGACGTCGGGCCGCATCCAGTTCGACGGCGAGGAGATCGGCAGCATCATGCCGAGCGCCTTTGCCCGGCTGCCGCTGCGCAGCCGGATCCAGATGGTGTTCCAGGACCCGACCGACAGCCTCAATCCGCGCTTCACCGCCGCGCGTGCGATCGCTGATCCGATCATGCAGCTCGGCGATATCAGGGGGCGCGACTCACTCCGCGCCCGCTGCGAGGAGCTGGCGGCGATGGTCGGCCTGCCGCTCAATCTGCTCGACCGTTTCCCGCATCAATTGTCGGGCGGTCAGAAGGCCCGTGTCGGCATCGCCCGGGCGATCGCGCTGCATCCAAAGCTGGTCATCCTGGACGAGCCGACCGCGGCGCTCGACGTCTCAGTCCAGGCGGTGGTCCTGAATCTGCTGGAGGATCTCAAGCAGCGGCTGGGTATGAGCTATCTGTTCGTCTCGCATGATTTGAATGTGGTGCGCTTGTTGTGCGATCGTGTCATTGTGATGCGGACGGGTCGAATCGTGGAGGAAGGATCTTCCGAGAAGGTCCTCAGCGATCCGCAGGACGACTACACCAAGGAACTGTTGACGGCGATCCCGCATCCGCCGTTGCCGGTTCACTGAGAGACTGCGTGGGAGCGTGATGGCCGAACCGCTGGACGATTATATCGACGCCGTATCGAAAGCGCTGGCGCTGCCGCTCGAGGAGGCCTGGCGGCCGGCCGTGCGCGCCAATCTCGAAGTCTCGCTGCGGTTCGGCCGCCTCGTCGACGAATTCGCGCTGCCGGACGAGACCGAGCCGGCGCCCGTGTTCACGGCCTGACGCCGCCATGACGAACAAACCTGAGTCGACGGCTGCTGATATCGCCAAGGCGGTGGCCGGCGGCCAATTGTCCGCGGTTGCTGCGGTCGAAGCTGCGCTCGCGCGCATCAAGCAGCATGACACCATCCTCAATTCCTTCACCGACGTCACCGTCGAGCGCGCCCGCGCCAAAGCGCGCGCGATCGATGCCGACATCGCTGCGGGCAAGAAGGTCGGCCCGCTCGCCGGCGTGCCTTTCGCGGTGAAGAACCTGTTCGACGTCGCAGGGCTCTCGACGCGCGCCGGCTCGAAGATCAACCGCGACCTTGCGCCGGCTAAGCGCGATGCGACGCTGATCGAGCGGCTGGAAGCCGCCGGCGCCGTGCTGGTCGGCGCACTCAACATGGGCGAATACGCTTACGACTTCACCGGCGAGAACGTTCATGACGGCCCCTCGCGCAATCCACATGACACGACGCGCATGACCGGCGGCTCGTCGGGCGGCTCGGGCAGCGCCGTCGGCGGCGCGCTGGTGCCGATCGCGCTGGGCTCCGACACCAACGGCTCGATCCGCGTGCCGTCCTCGTTCTGCGGCATCTTCGGCCTGAAACCGACCTATGGCCGGCTGTCGCGGGCGCGCTCCTTTCCGTTCGTCGCGAGCCTCGATCATCTCGGCCCGTTTGCGCGCTCCGTCACCGATCTCGCGCTCGCCTACGACGCGATGCAGGGACAGGATGCGGACGATGCCGCATGCACGACGCGTGGTGTCGAGCCGGTCTCGCCGCTGCTCGGCGACCCCATCGCGGGCCTGCGCGTGGCGATTGCCGGCGGGCACTTCCAGAAGAACGTGTTTCCCGAGGCCATCGAAGCCGTCAGCCGCGTCGCCAAGGCGCTTGGCGCGACGCACGTCGTGGACGTTCCCGAAGCCTCGCGCGCCCGCGCGGCGGCCTATGTCATCACCACGACCGAAGGCGCTTCACTCCATCTCGATCGCCTGCGCAAGCGCCCCAACGATTTCGATCCGGCGGTGCGCGACCGGCTGATCGCCGGGGCCATGGTGCCGGCCTCGCTGGTCGACCGCGCGCAAAAGTTTCGCCGCTGGTATCGCTCGCAAGTCACGGAGCTGTTCAAGTCGATCGACGTGCTGCTCGCCCCGGCAACGCCCTGCACCGCGCCGAAGCTTGGCCAGGTGAATTTCACGCTCGACGGCGTGGAAATGCCGGTGCGCGCCAATATCGGCATCCACACCCAGCCGATCTCGTTCATCGGCCTTCCCGTGGTTGCCGTGCCGGTGCCGCTCGAGCCGCTGCCGATCGGCGTGCAGATCATCACAGCGCCCTGGCGCGAGGACATCGCACTGCGCGTCGCGCATGCACTGGAGCAGATGGGCGTCGTATCCGCGCCGTCGCCGAGAGGACTTTGAGATGGAGATCGATCTCCCCGACGTGATCGCGGAAGTCAAAGCCGCGTTCGAGCGCTACGAGACGGCGCTGGTCAGCAACGATGTCGCCGTGCTCGGCGAGCTCTTCCGCAACGACCCCCGTACGCTGCGCTACGGCATCGGCGAGAACCTCTATGGCTATGAGGCGATCTCCGGCTTTCGTGCCGCGCGCTCGCCGGTGGGCCTGAACCGCCGCACGGCGAAAACCGTGATCACCAGCTATGGCCGCGACACCGCGGTCGCCTCTACCCTGTTCTATCGCGACACGGCGCCCGGCAAGGTCGGCCGGCAGATGCAGACCTGGATTCGCTTCCCTGAGGGCTGGCGCGTCGTCGCCGCCCATGTCAGCATCATCGACGAGTCGAAAGAGACGTGATCGCATGACGCTTGACGACTTTCCGCCCGGGGCGCTGCCGGCCGAGCCGGTGGTGCCGCGCGTCGATCGGCCGCTGCCGACGGTGCATAAGGTGACCCGTGCAGAGGAGCTGCGCCTGCAGCTCGCCGACGAGATCGTGCGCGGGAGCCTGCGCCCCGGCGCGCCGCTCGACGAAACCGACATTGCGCGGCGCTTCAGCGTCTCGCGCACGCCGGTGCGGGAAGCGCTGCGCCAGCTCGTGGCCAGCGGCCTCGTCGAGGCGCGGGCCCATCGCGGCGCGGTGGTGGCGCAGCCCTCGATCGAGCGGCTGAAGAGCATGTTCGAGGCGATGGCGGAGCTCGAGGCGCTCTGTGCGGGGCTCGCCGCCGAGCGCATGTCCGCGGCCGAGCGCCATGGGCTGGAGGCCATCCACGAGGAGCTTCGGGTTTTGAGCTACACCGGCAATCCCGAACGCTTTCACGAGGTCAACGAGCGCTTCCACAACGCGATCTATGCCGGCTCGCAGAACGGCTACATCGCCGAGATCACGCTGGCGACGCGCGTGCGAGTGCAGCCATTCCGCCGCGCCCAGTTCCGCAACCTCGGACGCCTCGCCAAGTCGCAAGCCGAGCACGACCGCGTCGTCGTCGCCATCATGCGCGGCGACAAGCAGGGCGCCGCCGCCGCGATGCGCGCGCATATCGAACTGGTTCGCGGGGAGTATGAGATTTACGCGGTGTCGGTTTAGAGCCGCCGGCGGTCCAACTTACTCGGTGTCGTCCCGGCGAAAGCCGGGACCCATGACTCCAGGGAGTAGTTATGGCGCGAAACCGGTAACCCTGAGTCTTTGCCAAACTTCTCCCTGTGGTTATGGATCCCGGATCTGCGCTTCGCTTGTCCGGGACGACAGTGTCCGTTGAACGCGCACCACCCACGAATTCACGGACCTACGCCGTCGCCTTCTCCGCCATATACGCGCGCCAGCCGCCATAGGCGGTGATGTCGCGCGCGTCGGCGAGCACTTCGGGCTCGACGATGAATCCCTTCACGCTGCGGCCATCGGCGAGGCGCACCGTGCCGATCGACAGCGGCGCGGGGATCGCGTTGACGAACTTGCCGAATGCCGACGCCGACAGCGCCCAGATCTCCAGCTCGATTCCCGCGCCCCTGCCGGCGTCGACGCGCAGCATGCCCGGCTTCGGCGGCGTGGTCTGGAGCGCATAGAGCTTGTAGTCCGGCGCGGTTTTGGTCGCCTCGATCAGGCGTCCGTTCAGCGCCTTCAACTCGCCGTTCAGCGCCATGCCGGAGAGATGCGCGCCGACCACCGCGATCGGAATCTCGTCGCCGCTGCCTGCAGGCAGCGGCGCGAGCGGAGCCTGCGCAACGCCCTTCGCACCGACGCTCAGCTTGGTGTCGGCATGGAAGACGCGGCCGATGCTGGCGAGCATCGCATCATGTCCTGCGGGGGCGAGAAGCGTGATGCCGAACGGAATGCCGTCAGGGCGCATCGACGCGGGCAGCGCGAGACCGCAGAGGTCAAGCAGGTTTACAAAATTGGTGTAGGTGCCGAGGCGGCTATTGAGCTCGATTGGATTGGCGAGCACCTGCGCGGTCGAATAGACGGTCGGCGCCGTCGGCAGCACCAGCGCATCGAGATGAGCGAAGGTCCGCTCGGCGATCTTGCGCAGGCCCTGCAAGCGGTAGAGCGCGGCGAAGGTCTCCGCCGCGGTGAGCCGCGCGCCGGCGGCGGTGATCTCGCGCGTCACCGGATGGATCGCATCCGGCGCGGAGGCGAGCAGGTTGCGGATCACGAGATAGCGCTCGGCAACCCACGGTCCCTCATAGAGCAGCCGCGCCGTCTCGTAGAACGGCTCGAGGTCGAACTCGACCAGCGTCGCGCCAAGCGACGTCCAGCGCTTCAGCGCCTCGCCGTAAGCTGCTTCCGCCTTCTTGTCGCCGAAGAAGATCAGTTGCCCGTTGCGCGGCACGCCGAGGCGCAAGTTGGGGGGAAGCCGTGTGAGTGCGCCCAGCGGCCGGTCGCGCGAGAACGGATCGGCCTGGTCCGGCCCCGCCATCACCGAAAGCGCGAGCGCGGCATCGTCGACCGTCAGCGCAAACACCGAGATGCAATCGAGCGTGCGGCAGGCCGGTACGACGCCCGCGGTCGAGATCATGCCGAGGCTCGGCTTCAGCCCGACGATGTTGTTGAGCATTGCCGGCACGCGGCCTGAGCCGGCGGTGTCGGTGCCGAGCGACAGCGGCACCAGCCCCGCGCCGACGGCGGTCGCCGAGCCCGAGCTCGATCCGCCGGGGATGAGATCCTCGCGGATCGAATTTCTGGGGATGCCATAGGGCGAGCGCACGCCGACGAGGCCGGTTGCGAACTGGTCGAGATTGGTCTTGCCGATGATGATGGCGCCCGCGGCGCGCAGGCGCTTCACGGCGGTCGAGTCATGCGTCGGCGTGTAGGCGAAGGCCGGGCAGGCCGCGGTGGTCGCAAAGCCGAGCGCGTCGATATTGTCCTTCACCGCGACCGGCACGCCGTAGAGCGGCAGGTTTGCTGTATCCTTTCGCGCGGCGAGCTTCTCGGCCTCCGCGATCGCATCCTTCTCGTCGCGCAGGCTGATGAAGACCGCGGGATCGTTGTGGTCGCGGATGCGCTGATAGCTGCGCGCGATCGTCTGAGCCGGCGTGACTGTGCCGGCGCGATGCGCGGCCACAATCGCGGCGATCGTTTCAGGCTGCTCAGCCCTCATGGCGACAAAACTCCGACAACTTGTCTTCGCCCGGATTGAAGCAAGCGATGTGCCATTGTGTGCAGAAGCCGGGCAGAGCGGGCGCTCCGGATATTATCGAAGGATCATGCGGTTAGGCGATATTTCGATGGCCGAAGGGCCGCCGTGCCCGCGCCCCAATAGGGGCATTTGCCCAAATCCTGGGCAGTGCGGATCAGGTGAAGCCGGCGAGGATCCGGAGCAGGTGCTCCCGGTTCTCCTTGCCGATCTTCTCCTCGACATGCCGCTCATGCTCGGCGGCGAGCCGCTTGAACTTCGCCAGCGCCGTCTCGCCCTGGGCGGTGAGATGCAGCGCATGGGAGCGCCGGTCCGTCTTCGATTTGATCCGCTTCACCAGCCTGCGGGATTCGAGGCTGTCGAGGAGATGCACGAGCCGGGCGCGCTCGATGCCGAGCCGTTTTGCGACAGCCATCTGGGAGAGACCGGGGTTGGCGCCGATCACCGTCATCACCGAATACTGCGTCGGACGGATGTCGACGTCGGCAAGTGTCTTGATGAAGTCCTGGAAGATCCAGATCTGGAAGCGTCGCACCGCATAGCCGGCGTGGCCGACGAGCGCATCGAGGCCGATCTCGTCCGCGTCATGATGACGCGCTGCGCCGTTGCCGGTCCGTTTGCGCGGGGAGGTGGCGATATCGATCTCACCTTGGTTCGTTCTCTCTGACACGTACCTTCTCCGACCAGATCGACACGCTCCTTCGCCTCTCCCCGCTTGCGGGGAGAGGCCCACCATCGCATCGAGCGTAGCGCTCGTCGGCACCGAAGGAAAGATTGTTGTTGACGACAACAATTGCCGTGCCCAACATTAAGGCCAAAGCAGCCCGGAACGAGGCTGCGGCCGGTCGCGAGTCCGGGCGAGGAGGAAACACATGACAGCCGCCGCACGCGGTGACGCTTCAAGCCTGTTCGCAACGCCCAAAACCGTTGCCGAGCATCGCGCCGACGGCAGTATCCTGCTGCGCTCGCCAGACCCTCTGCGCGACAGCGCGCGCTGCATCGGCGACTGGCTGGAGCAATGGGCGCGGCAGACGCCTGACACGATCTTCCTCGCCGAGCGCGGCAATGTCGAAGCGCCCTGGACCACCGTCACTTACGCGCAGGCGCTGCGGCAGGTGCGCGCGGCGGCGTCCTGGATCCTGGCGCATGGTCTGAGCGCCGAACGCCCCGTCGTGATCCTCTCCGACAACAGCATCGACCACGCGCTGCTCGCGCTTGCCGCGCAGCATGTCGGCGTGCCCTCGGCCGCGATCTCGCCGGCCTATTCGCTGATGTCGAAAGACTTCGACAAGCTGAAAAGCATGATCGCGCTGCTCGAGCCGGGCGCGATCTACGTCTCCGCCACAAAGCCGTTTGCGGCGGCACTCGCCGCAATCAAGCCGCTGCATCAGGCGCAGATCGTCAGCGGCAACGCCGACGATGCCGACGCGCTTGCGTTCCGCGCCATCACCGCGGCTCCGGAAACACCCGATGTCGCAACAGCATTCGCTGCGGTGACGCCGGATACGATCGCGAAATTGCTGTTCACCTCGGGCTCGACTGGCACGCCCAAGGCCGTCATCAACACCCAGCGCATGCTGACTTCCAGCCAGCAGGCCAAGGCGCAGACCTGGACGTTCCTTGAACAAGGCGGCGATCTCGTCATTCTCGACTGGCTGCCCTGGAGCCACACGTTTGGCGCCAACCACAATTTCAATCTCGTGCTTCGCAACGGCGGCTCTCTCTATATCGACGGCGGCAAGCCTGCGCCCGGCCTGCTCGCGACATCGCTTGCGAACCTGAAAAGCGTGATGCCGACGGTCTATTTCAACGTGCCGCGCGGCTTCGACATGCTGATCGCGGCGCTGCGCAGCGACGAAGCGCTGCGCCGCCGCTTCTTCGGCGAGGTGAAGTTTGCCTTCTATGCCGGCGCCGCGCTGCCGCAGAATCTCTGGGACGCGCTCGCGCAGCTATCGATCGAGACGGTCGGTCGCCCGCTGCCGATGGTGTCCGCCTGGGGCTCGACCGAGACTTCGCCGCTCGCGACCGACTGCCATTTCCTCGCCGAGCGCTCGGGCAATATCGGCGTGCCGATTCCCGGCACCGAGCTGAAGCTCGTCGCTTCCGGTGACAAGCTCGAGGTGCGCGTGCGCGGGCCCAACGTCACGCCGGGCTATTGGAAGGCGCCGGAGCTGACGAAGCAGGCCTTTGACGAGGAGGGTTTTTACCTCATCGGTGATGCCGTGAAGTTCGCCGACGCGGAGCGGCCCGAACGTGGCCTGTTCTTCGACGGCCGCGTCGCGGAGGATTTCAAGCTCAATTCCGGCACCTGGGTCAGCGTCGGCACGCTGCGCGTCGCCGGCATCGCCGCGCTGGCGCCGCTCGCGCAGGACATCGTCGTCACCGGCCATGGCGGCGACGAGGTGCGCTTCCTGGTCTTCCCGAACGTTGCGGCTTGTCGCGCCCATGCCGGTCTTGCCGAGACGGCAGGCGTGAATGAAGTGCTCGCGCACGACAACGTCAGGGCCGCGATCGCGCAGGGCCTCACCAAGTTGAAGCAGCAGGGGGCCAACTCCTCCGGCCACGCCACGCGCGCGCTGCTGCTCGTCGAGCCGCCATCGGTCGACGGCGGCGAGATCACCGACAAGGGCTACATCAATCAGCGCGCCGTGCTCACGCGCCGCGCCGACGCGGTGGCGCGGCTGAACGACGATGCGTCGGCCGAGTGGGTCGGCTGCGCCGGCTGAACAAGCCGGCGTCACGGAGCGCTCGTACCACATCGTCATTGCGAGCGTAGCGAAGCAATCCAGAATCTTTTCGCGATGACATTCTTGATTGCTTCGCTGCGCTCGCAATAACGGGCTTGAGGCACGATCTCTCCATCCTCTCAGTTGTCATCGCCCGCCTTGTGCGCAATTGTGCACTGGGGCGGGCGATCCAGTATTCCAGAGACGTCGGACGTATACGGTGAGGCCGCAGCGTACTCGGTCGCCCGGTCAAGTGTGCGGACCGGGCGACGACGCCTGAGAGTGAGGCGGCGGCGCAATCGCCTCAGCACCGGGTATCCGGGTGCGAAACAGCCGAACAATAGGCCAGCCATTCTGCCGCATTCGTCCCTCGCGATTCTTTTGTTGCCTAAGCAACTAATGTGTGCGAACCGTTCCAAGCAAGGATGACGGCGGGGGAACCGCCGCGTCTGATCTGGAGGAAACATGCTCGGCAGGAATGGTATCGCCGGCAAACGTCGGCGCGTGCCCGACGACAACAGTGAACCGCGCGCCCGGCGTGGCGATTCAGCTGTCAGTGCTGCCGGTCACCGCGCCGAGATTCTCGTGCAGGCGGCGCAGCAGGTCGATCAGCACCTCGCGCTCGTCCTTGCTGAGGCAGGACAACAGGCGCCGCTCGCGCTCGAATGCCGCGACGATCACCTTGTCATGGGTGGCGCGGCCCTTCGCCGTCAGCGAGATCGAATGGGTGCGGCCGTCGTTCGGGTCGGTGCGGATCGACACGAGCCCACGCTTCTCCAGTCCCGCAAGCGTCCGGCTCACCGGCCCCTTGTCGAAGCCGATGACGTGGCAGATGCGCGAGGCCGGAATGCCGGGCTCGATCGCCAGCAGCGACATGATCCGCCATTCCGTGACGTTGACGCCGAACTGCCGCTGATAGAACGCGGTCGCGCTGTTCGAGAGCTTGTTGGCGATGAAGGTGATGAAGGCGGGAACGTAACGGTCGAGGTCGAGCGTCGGTCCCGTTTCAGTGGGCGCAGGCTTCTGTCGGGTTCTGGTCGAAGGCGGCGGCATATAGGGCTTTTGACTTTCAGTGTGCCCGCAGACCTAAGGGCATGCGCCGCCCTTTCACAAGATCAAAGTGAGGGAGAACTTCCATGAGTGTATCCGGCTCCCCTGTAACCGGTGGTCCGTCGGCCATTCCGCATCTCGACGTCGACCCGTTCGCGATGAACTTTTTTGCCGATCCCTATCCCACGCATGAGGTGCTGCGGGAGGCGGGACCGGTCGTCTATCTCGACAAGTGGAACGTCTATGGCGTGGCGCGCTACGCCGAGGTCCACGCTGTCCTGAACGATCCCGCGACGTTCTGCTCCAGCCGCGGCGTCGGCCTCAGCGACTTCAAGAAAGAGAAGCCGTGGCGGCCGCCGAGCCTGATCCTCGAGGCCGACCCGCCCGCGCACACCCGTACCCGCGCCGTGCTCTCAAAGGTGCTGTCGCCGACCGTGATGAAGCAGGTGCGCGACCGTTTTACCGCAGCGGCGGAGGAGCGGGTGGACCTGCTGCTCGAGAAGCGCAGCTTTGATGCGATCGCTGACCTTGCGGAAGCCTATCCGCTTTCGATCTTCCCGGATGCGCTGGGGCTGAAGCCGGAAGGCCGCGAGCACCTCATTCCCTATGCAAGCGTGGTGTTCAACGCCTTCGGTCCGCCCAACCAGTTGCGCCAGGAGGCGATCGAGCGCTCGGCGCCGCACCAGGCCTATGTCGCCGAGCAATGCCAGCGCCAGAATCTCGCGCCCGGCGGATTTGGTGCCTGCATTCACGCCCGTGTCGATGAAGGTGAGATCACGGCCACCGAGGCGCCGCTCTTGGTGCGCTCGCTGCTGTCGGCCGGTCTCGACACCACCGTCGACGGCATCGGCGCCGCGGTCTATTGCCTCGCCCGCTTCCCCGACCAATGGCAGCGCCTGCGCGGAGATCTCTCGCTCGCGCGCAACGCGTTCGAGGAAGCGGTCCGCTTCGAAAGCCCAGTGCAGACCTTCTTCCGCACCACCACGCGCGATGTCGAGCTGTCCGGTGCGACCATCGGCGAGGGCGAGAAGGTTCTGATGTTCCTTGCCGCCGCCAATCGCGATCCGCGGCGCTGGGACAAGCCCGACAGCTACGACATCACCCGTCGCACCTCCGGCCATGTCGGCTTCGGCTCGGGCATCCACATGTGCGTCGGCCAGCTCGTCGCCCGCCTCGAAGGCGAGGTGATGCTGACGGCGCTGGCCAAGCGCGTCGCCAGGATCGAGATCACCGGCGAGCCCAAGCGCCGTTTCAACAACACGCTGCGCGGGCTCGACAGCCTGCCGGTGACCATAACCCCGGCCTGACGAGGAGTCTTGATGCCCGCCATTACCTTCATCCATCCCGACGGCAAGTCCGACCGCGTCGAGACCAGCGACGGCGAGAGCGCCATGCAGGCTGCGACCCGCCACGGCCTCGACGGCATTTTGGCAGAATGCGGCGGCAACGCCATGTGCGCGACCTGCCACGTCTATGTCGACGCGAGCTGGCTCGCGCGGCTGCCCGCGATGGCCGACGACGAAGATGCGCTGCTCGACGGCGCTGCCGCGGAGCGCCAGCCGGCGAGCCGGCTGTCCTGCCAGATCGTGATCACGCCCGATCTCGACGGGCTCGTGTTGAAGATGCCCGAGCGGCAGGTCTGAAGTCTTGGATGCGCCGGCAACGACTGGCGTGGCAACTAATCAACGAGGGGAGGGAACTATGAGACATCTGAAGTGGACGCTCGCGCTGGCCGCGAGCCTCCTGAGCGGCGCGGCGAGCGCCGAGATCTCGGGCAATGTCGTGCGCGTCGGCGTGCTCAACGACATCTCCGGCATCTTCCAGGACACCAACGGCATGGGCTCGGTCGAAGCCGCGCGCATGGCCGCCGAGGATTTCAACGGCGGCGGCAAGAACATCAAGGTCGAGATCGTCTACGCCGACCATCAGAATAAGGCCGATGTCGGCAATGCCATCGCGCGCAAATGGCTCGATGTCGAAGGCGTCGATGCCATCGTCGACGTGCCGAATTCTGCCGTCGGCCTGTCCATCAATGCGCTGCTGCGCGACAGCCGCATGACGTTCCTGGCGTCCTCCACGGCAAGTTCTGATCTCACCGGCAAGGCGTGTTCGCCCAACACCATCCAATGGGTCAACGACGCCTGGGCGACCGGGAACACCACGGCGGCCGCGATGATGTCGCGCGGCGGCAAGGACTGGTACTTCCTCACGGTCGACTACGCGCTCGGCAAGGGCATCGAAGCGGAGGCGCAGAAATACATCGAGGGCCACGGCGGCAAGGTGCTCGGCTCCTCAAAGCATCCGCTCGGCACGTCGGATTTCGCCTCCTTCCTGTTGCAGGCGCAGGGCTCGAAGGCGCAGGTGATCGGCCTCGCCAATGCCGGCGGGGACACCATCAACGCCGTGAAGCAGGCCGCCGAGTTCGGCATCCAGCAGGGCGGTCAGAAGCTCGTCGCCTTCCTGCTCTTCATCAACGACATTCACGGCATGGGCATCAAGGTCGCTCAGGGCCTCCAGCTCATGGAAGCTTTCTACTGGGACATGAATGACGACACCCGCGCTTTTGCGAAGCGTTTTGCCGCGAGGCCCGGCATGAACGGCAAGATGCCGAGCGGTAACCAGGCCGGCGTCTATGCCTCCACGCTCGCCTATCTCAACGCGGTCGCCGCCACCGGCAGCGACAACGCCAAGGACGTCGTGCCCGAGATGAAGAAGTTCAAGGGAAAGGACAAGCTGTTCGGCGACACCGCCATCCGCCAGGACGGCCGCGTCGTGCATCCGATGTACCTGTTCGAGGTGAAGAAGCCGGAGGAGTCGAAATATCCGTACGACTACTACAAGCTGATCTCGACGATCCCCGCGGAGCAGGCGTTCCGTCCAATGGCGGAGGGCGGGTGTGAGTTGGTGAAGTAATTGCAGCCGAGAGCGCTGCTGCACCCTCTCCCCTTGTGGGAGAGGGTGGCTTCGCAAAGCGAAGCCGGGTGAGGGGTCTCGCTCCGCGAGTGAATCTCTTGCATCTGGTTCGCGGAGAGAACCCCTCATCCGGCGCTTCGCGCCACCTTCTCCCACAAGGGGAGAAGGAAAGAGTCACCCCACCACCTTGCTGCTGCCCTGCGTGATCAGTCGCGCGGCGCGCTGGTCGCGGGCGTAGATCCAGAGCCAGCTCAGCGCGACGCTGAGGCGGTGGCGGAGGCCGATCAGGAAGTAGATGTGGGCGATGCCCCAGATCCACCACGCGATCGTGCCGCGCAGCTTGATGCGGCCGAAGTCGATCACCGCGAGCCGCTTGCCGATCTGCGCGAGACTGCCGGCGTGCTTGTAGCGGAACGCGCCCACCGTCTCCCCGCGCAGGCGCGCCTTGATGGTCTCGGCGACATGGCGGCCCTGCTGCTTGGCGGCCGGCGCGATGCCGGGCACCGGCTTGCCCTCCCAGGCGTTGATGCTCACGGTGTCGCCGATCGCGAAGATTTCGGGATGGCCGGGGATCGTCAGGTCGGCTTCGACCTGCACGCGCCCGGCGCGATCGGCCGGCGCGCCCAGCCACTCGGCGGCGGGCGAAGCGCGCACGCCGGCGGCCCAGATCCGGGTTTTGGCATGCAAACGCTGTCCGCCATAGACCACGCCGTCGCGGTCGATCTCGGTGACGGCCTGTCCCAGCACGACCTCGACGCCGATCTTTTCCAGCGAGGCCTGCGCATAGGCCGAGAGATCGTCGGCAAAACCCGCCAGCACGCGCGGGCCCGCCTCGACCAGCACGACGCGCGCTTTGCGCGTATCGATGTTGCGGAAATCGGAGGGCAAGGTGTGATGCGCCATCTCGGCGATGGTGCCGGCGAGCTCGACGCCGGTGGGGCCGGCGCCGATGATGACGAAGGTGAGCCGGGCGGCGCGCCGCGCCGGATCGGTCTCCCGTTCGGCGCGCTCGAACGCCACCAGGATGTGCCGGCGCAGCGTGGTCCCGTCCTCCAGCGTCTTCAGGCCCGGCGCGAACTGCTCCCATTCGTCATGACCGAAATAGGCATGGCGCGCGCCGGTCGCGAGCACGAGCGTGTCGTAGGGCACCTCGCTGCCGTCGTCGATCAGGACGCAGCGCCGTTCGGCGTCGACGCCGCTCACCGTAGCAAACAGCGTTGTCACCTCGCGCCGATCGCGCATCAGATGACGAACCGGCCAGGCGATCTCGCTGGTCGCCAGCGAGGCGGTCGCGACCTGGTAGAGCAGCGGCTGAAACAGATGGTGGTTGCGGCGGTCGATCAGCGTGATCTCGACCGGGCTGCCTGCGAGCCGGTAGGTCGTCTCCAGCCCGCCAAAGCCGGCTCCGACGATGACGACGCGGTGGGGTGTCGTGGTCATGATGCGCCCTCGAATCTCGCTGGTCTCTTCTCCTTTATTTAAGAGCGGATCGGGCGTCGCGGTCCAATAGCCGTCATCAATCGAGGAATAGGCGGGGTGTATCGATGCCCGCGAAAAAGCGCCGCAGTCCTCGCCAAAGTGGGTAGAATTATATTTCTTGCCATTCCCGATTTGGGCGAAATATGGTGCAGGGGCGGGCGCTGAGCCATTGGCGGCGCGACAGATTTTGCGTTCAATAGAGACCGACCCGGGGGCGGCGATCATCCCGTCTCCGGGATTAATAAATGAGGAGGGGAGTGGTTATGAGGACGGCATTCTGGCTGGCGGGCGCGGCTGCGCTCGCGCTGGCAAGCCCGGCGGTGGCCGGCGACACCATCAAGATCGGCTTCGTTTCGACCTTCAGCGGCCCGACCGCCGTGATCGGGAACGACATGCGCAACTCGTTCGAGCTCGCGCTCGATCATCTCGGGCGCAAGATGGACGGCAAGCCGGTCGAGGTGATCTACGAGGACGACCAGCAGAAGCCGGATGTCGGCAAGCAGAAGACCGAGAAGCTGGTGCAGTCCGACAAGGTCGATTTCATCGTCGGCTACATCTGGTCCAACGTGCTGCTGGCCTCGCTGAAGACCGCGGTCGACTCGAAGACCTTCATGATCTCCGCCAACGCCGGTCCGTCGCAGCTCGCCGGCGAGCTCTGCTCGCCTTACGTGTTCTCGACCTCCTGGCAGAATGACCAGACGCCGCAGGCGATGGGCCTCTACATGAACCAGAAGGGCATCAAGAACGTGTTCCTGATCGGGCCGAACTATGCGGCGGGCAAGGACATGCTGGCCGGCGTGAAGAGCACGTTCAAGGGCCAGGTGATCGGCGAGGAGTATACGGTGTGGCCGAGCCAGCTCGACTTCTCCGCGGAGCTCTCCAAGGCGCGCAACTCCAAGGCGGACGCCATCTTCGTGTTCTATCCGGGTGCGGCGGGCGTGCAGTTCCTCAACCAATATACCCAGGCCGGCCTGAAGCAGCAGATCCCGCTCTACACCGCCTTCACCATCGACGAATTGTCGCTGCCGCTCCAGAAGGACAACGCGCTCGGCGTTCCCGGCGCGCAGCAATGGGTGAACGACCTGCCTAACGAGGAAAACAAGCGCTACGTCGCCGATTACCGCAAGAAGTATACTGGCCTGCGGCCGAGCTTCTACGGCGCGCAGACCTACGACGCCGCCCAGCTCATCAACAGCGCCGTGGTCGCGGTGAAGGGCGACACCAGCAAGAAGGACGCGATGAAGGCCGCGATGGAGAAGGTGAACTTCAAATCGGTGCGCGGCTCCTACAAATACGGCAACAACCACATCCCGATCCAGAATTTCTACCTCCAGGACGTGGTCAAGGACGCCGAAGGCCAGCTCTCGCTGAAGACGGTCGCCACCATCGTCGAGAACGACCAGGATCGCTTCCACGACAAGTGCCCGATGAAGTGAGCTGATTCAGCCACGAACGAGCTGCGTTCCCTTCTCCCCTTGTGGGAGAAGGTGGCGCGAAGCGCCGGATGAGGGGTTGCTTCCGCAGACTCTCTGCGAGAGTTGCGTGCGCGGAGAGAGACCCCTCACCCGTCTCGCCGCTTCGCGGTGAGCCACCCTCTCCCACAAGGGGAGAGGTAAGAGTCTACACCCGCGGCACGCTCGCGGGCCGCACTTCGCGGGCCTGCGCGGCGAGGCGGATGCCGGCGTTGGCTGCACCGAACCCCTGATAGTTCCTTCGTTCGACGATCTCGAAGAAGAAGCGCTCGTCGAAGATGTGGGTGTAGACCTGGAAGAATTCGCCGTCGCCCTCGCGGTCGTAGAGGATGTGGTTGGCGCGAAGTTGCGCCATCAGTTCGGGCGCAGGGTCGTACTTGGCTTCGATATCGTCGTAGTAGTTATCAGGAATATCCAGGAAATCCGCCCCCCGCGCGCGCATCGCGGCGACCGTTGCGAAGATGTCCTCGCAGGAGAATGCGACGTGCTGCACGCCTGAGCCGAAGAATTCCGAGATGAACCGCGCCGGCAGCGTGCGGTTGGCGGAGGAGCCGTTGAGCACGAAGCGCAGGCTCCGGTCGCCATTGATGACGGCCTGGCTCTGCACCAGCCCCCTGGGATCGGCGATCTCCATCTGCGGCAGCCGCGTCAGGTCGAGAATGCCGGTGTAGAACAGGAGCCACGAGAGCATCTCGTCGTAGGGCATGGACTGCGCGATGTGGTCGACGGCGAGCAGGGCGTCCGCGCTAGCGTCGCTTGCGACCGGCTCGAAATCGGTGTCCCAGTTCTTGCCGGCCTGATCGAGGAAATACAGAAGGCTGCCGCCGACGCCATGGATCGCCGGGATCTCCAGCTCGCCCGGCCCGACCGGCTGGTAGAAGGTGCGCGCCTTCAGCGCTTCCGCGCGTGCCATGGCGCGCGCGGCATCGTCGACATCGAGCGCGATGGCGCAGACGCCGGGGCCGTGCGTGACGTAGTGTGAATGCGCAAAGCCGTCGGTCTCGGAATTGATCACGAGCTCGACCTTGCCCTGTGACCAGCGCTCGACCGCCTTGCTGCGATGCGTGCCGGTCTTGCGGAAGCCGAGCTGTTCGAACAGGCGGGCGAGATCGCCCGCCTTGGTCTCGTTGACCGCGAACTCGACGAAACCGGTGCCGCGGCTCGCGGCCCTTGGTGCAAGCGACCTGGTGGAAGCCTTCGGCCACTTCTCTGCTAGCTGGTCCTGCAACAGGATCAGCGACCGCAGGCCGTCGATCGCGGTCTGTGCGGCCGAGCCGGCGCGGAATTGGTCGTTGAAGATCTCCAGCGACAGCGGCCCGGCATAGCCGGTCGCCGCGATCGCCTCCATGAATTCGCCGACCGGCAGATCGCCCTGTCCGGGGAAGGAGCGGAAGTGCCGGCTCCACGACAGGATATCGAGCTCGAGCCTCGGCGCGTCCGCAAGCTGCACCAGAAAGATCTTGTCGCCGGGGATCGAGGCCATCGCGCGGGTCGAAAAGCCAGGGGCCAGCGCATGAAAACTGTCGAGGATGACACCGATCGCGGGATGATCGGCGCGGCGCACGATCTCCCAGGCGTCACGGTAATCGTTGACATGCCGTCCCCAGGCGAGCGCCTCGTAGCCGACGCGCAAGGAGCGCTTCGCGGCGCGCTCGCCGAGCTCGCGAAAATCGTCCGCTGCGCGATCGATGCCGCCGAGCGAAGCCGGCGAGACGTTGGAGCAGATCAGGAGCAGGTCGGTCCCGAGCTCCTGCATCAGGTCGAACTTCCGTTCGGCGCGGGCAAAATTGCGGGCGCGCTGCGGCTCCGGCATGCCCTCGAAATCACGGAACGGCTGGAACGCGCAGATCTCGAGATTGAGATCGCGACAGAGTTTTGCGATCTCGCGCGGGCTTGCGCCGAACGACAGCAGGTCGTTCTCGAAAATCTCGACCGCGTCGAATCCGGCGGCAGCGATGGCGCGGAGCTTTTCATCGAGAGCACCCGAGAGGGAAACCGTTGCGATTGATCGCTTGTTCATGCTGCCTGCTCCATGATCCGGCCCGGCGAAATGCTATGTCCTGTGCGGGCGGCTTCGCTAACGGCCTCGATGACAGCCAGCGTTCCCATCGCATCCTCAACGGAGATCAGGGGCTGCTCGCGGCCTGCGATGACGGCCAGGAAATGCCGGAGCTGCTCGACGAGCGGATCGTACGCGGAGGGTGCGACGGCCTCGCGAACCAGCGGCGCATGCCAGCCGGGGTTTTGTGGGTAGGACCACAGCTCCATGGTCGGCACCGACAGCGAGCCGCTCGTGCCGGCGAAGACGTAACAGGGCTGATCCTGTTTCGGGTAGACGGGATTCTCGCCCGAACTCAGCTCCCAGCTCCACGGCGCCGGCGTCGCGTCCGACACGGTCACCGTCCCCAGCGCGCCGTTGGCGAAGCGCAAGAGCAGCGCCGCGGTGTCTTCGACGGGAAAGCCGCGGATCCTATTCGAGGTCAGCGCCTGCACCTCGGCGATCTCGCCGCAGATGAAACGGAGGTTGTCGATGTCATGGATGAGGTTGATGAGAAGCGGCCCACCGCCTTGTTCGCGCCGCCAGGTCACCTCGAAATAGTCGTCGGGCTTCTTCAGGAGCCACAGCCCGACCACGGCAGTGAGCCGGCCGAGCCTGCCGGTTGTGACCGCCTCGCGGGCGGCCTTGATGATCGGATTGTGCCGGCGGTGATGGCCGACCAGCATCGGCACCCCGGTCCGCGTGATCGCGGCACAGAGGCGCTGCGCGGCGGCAACCGTATCGGTCACTGGCTTTTCGATCAGCGCCGGCACGCCCGCCGCCGCACAATCGAGGGCCATCGGCAGATGCAGCGTGTTTGGCGAGGCGATGACGAGGCCGTCGGGCTTTCCCTGCTCCAGCAGCGCGCGATGGTCCGCATAGCAGTTTACACCGCGCGCCTGTGCATAGTCCTTTGCCGCAGGCGAAGGATCCGCAATGCCGGCAAGCGCGCAATCCTTTGACGCCTCGATCAATTCGATATGGCGGCGGCCTATCAGGCCGGCGCCGGCAACGGCGATGCGCATCTTCGCGCTCATGCCGCGCTCTCCTCCATGGCGCCGCCGAGGAAGAGCTGGCCGATGCGAGGATCGTTCAGGATGCGCTCGGCCTTGTCGACCATGCGGGTCTGGCCGAGCTCGAGCACGATGCCGAAATCGGAGATCTCGAGCGCCGAGCGCGCGTTCTGCTCGATCATCAGGATCGTGACGCCGCGGTCGCGCAGGGATTTCAGGATATCGAAGGTCTGCTGCACCATCAGCGGCGACAGGCCGATCGAAGGCTCGTCGATCAGCACGAGCTTTGGCTCGAGCAGGAGCGAACGCGCGATCTCGAGCTGCTTCTGCTCGCCGCCCGACAATGTCGAGGCCTGCTGCGTGGATTTCCGTCGCAGCGCCGGGAACAGGTCGAGCGCGGCTTCGATCCGCCTCTGTAGGTCGATGCCCTTCTCCGCCGCGACGCCGCCGAGCTCGATGTTGTGGCGCACCGACAGCTCGGGAAAGATGTTGCGGCCCTGCGGCACGTAGCAGATGCCGGCATTGAGCAGCGCGCGCTGGCTCAAGTTGGTGACGTCACGGTTGGCGAAGCCGATCTTGCCTTCGCGCAGCTTCAACAGGCCGAAGATCGCCTTGAACACCGTCGACTTGCCGGCGCCGTTCGGGCCGATGATGGTGGTGATGGTGGCCTGCGGCACGGCGAAGGTCGTGCCGTTCAGGATGGTCATCTTGCCGTAGCCGCCGACGAGATTGTGAACCGAGAGGATCGGGTCGCTCATGGCTCTCTTCCTAATGTCCGAGATAGGCTTCGATCACGGCGGGGTTCTTGCGGACTTCGTCCGGCCGTCCCATTGCCAGCACCTTGCCTTCCGCCATCACCATCACGCGCGAGCACAGCGACATCACGAATTCCATGTTGTGCTCGATCACGACGAAGGTGGCGTTCTTCTCGCGGTTGATCGCGACCAGCCGGTCCTTGAGGTCCGCCAGCATCGACGGGTTGACGCCGCCGGCGGGCTCGTCGAGCAGCACCAGGCGTGGCCCGCCCATGAAGGCCATGGCGGCGTCGAGCAGCTTCTGTTGGCCGTAGGAGAGGCCGCCGGCCGGCTCGACTGCGAGATGATCGAGCTTGAAGAAGCCGATCATCTGGTCGGCGGCATCGGTCAGCCCGGCATCGGAGCGGCCGACCAGGCGCGAGGCCATGTTGCCCTGGTGCTCCTGGCCGGCGAGGATCAGGTTCTCGCGGACCGAGAGTTTTGGGAACACTTGCAAGAGCTGGAACGTGCGACTGACGCCGAGCTTGTTGAGCTCGGAGGGACGCAGGCCCGTGACCACCTTGCCGTCGAGCTTGACCTCGCCGCCGCTCGGGGTGAGCTGGCCGAGGATGCAGTTGAACAGGGTCGACTTGCCACAGCCGTTCGGCCCGATCAGGCCGAGGATCTCGCCCTCGCGGACATCGAAGCTGACGCCGTCGACGGCGCTGATGCCGCCAAAGTTCTTCTTGATGTTTGTGACTTCGAGAACCGCACTCATTGCGCCGTCTCCAGGCGTGATTTCGCGACGGCGCGCAGCGCGGAGGCTGCCCTGGTGCGGCGTGCCGCCATATAGCGATCGAGGATTCCCAGGATGCCGGTCGGCGACCAGATCAGCAGCAGCATCACCGCGACCGCGTAGAGCATCAGATAGTAGCCCTCGGTGAAGCGCAGCCATTCCGGCAGCAGCACCGCGATCATCGCGCCGAGGAACGGGCCGAAGTAGAAGCCGGCCCCGCCGACGATCACCATCATCAACAGGTCGAGCGAGAGCGACAGGTTGAATGGCACGGGATCGATATATTGCGTCAGCGGCGCATAGAGCGCGCCGGCGACGCCGCCGAGCGCCGACCCGATCGCAAAGGCCATCAGCGTGTAGCGCCGCGTGTCGACGCCGAGCGACTGCGCGCGCAGCGGATTTTCGCGCAGCGCCATGAAGGCGCGGCCCCAGGGCGAGCGGATCAGCCACCACACCGCGAGCGACACGATCGCGAGCGAGCCGAGGCAGACATAATAGAACGGCAGCGGCTTGTTGGTCGCGAGACCAAAGATGTGCGGCCGCGGAATGTTGGAGATGCCGTAGATGCCGCCGGTCAGCCAGCTCTCGTTGCGGAACACCAGGAAGGCGAGGGTGGAGAAGGCCAGCGTGACGAAGGCGAGGTAATGGTGCTGCACGCGCAGCGCCGGATAGCCGAGCACCCAGCCGACCGCGAAGCTCAGCACGATCGCGACCACGATCGCCGCCGGCAGCGGCCAGCCATGGGTCGTCATGATCGCCGCCGCATAGGCGCCGATGCCGACGAACGCTCCCTGCGCCAGCGAGACCTGGCCGGCATAGCCGAGCGTGAGGTTGAGGCCCATCGCGGCGATGGTCATCACCGCCCACTGGCTCAGGATGAACAGGCCGTAGCGGTTGAAGTTCATGGGGACGACGATCAGCGCCGCGATGACGGCGAGTCCGAGCGCGATCTTCAGAGGTTTGGCAAATCCGCTCATACCGTGCGCTCCTCGGCGCGGCCGAGCAACCCTTGCGGCCGGAACAGAATGACGACGATCAGGAAGATCAGCGGTACCGCTGCGCGATATTGCGTGGAGACGTAGGCGGCCGCGAGATTGTCGAGCACGCCGATCAGGAGGCCGCCGGCGATGGCGCCGCGCACCTGGTTGAAGCCGCCGACGATCGCGGCGATGAAGGCGGCCTGGCCCAACACCTCACCGGAGGAGAATTTTGCCAGATAGATCGGCGTGATCAGCAGCGAGGCGAGCGCGACCAGGAAGGCGTTGATCAGGAAAGTCAGGAGGATCATCCGCTCGACGGGCACGCCGATAATGCGCGCCACCGTCGGATTCTGCGCCGCCGCCTGCATCTGGTGGCCGAGCGAGGTGCGGTTCAGAAGCGTGGTCAGGCCGAAGACGGCAAGAATGGCGACGACGAGCACGCCGATGCTCTGCAGCGAGACCGCATGACCGAGCACCGAGATGTCGCCGGTCGGCACGATCGAGGGGAACGGCGAGGCCTCGGCGCTAAAGAACTGCTTCACGGCCTCCTTGATGCCGATCGCCAGCGCCATGGTGGCGATCGCAAGCGGCAGCACGCCGTGACGCATCATCGGATCGACCAGCAGCAGCTTGAAGGCGAGGCCAAGCAGGATCATCGAGAGCAGGATGCCGAGGATGATGGCGAGCCAGAACGGCGCCCCCACATGCATCGCCGCCAGCATCAGGAAGGCCGGCAGCATCACGAACTCGCCCTGCGCGAAGTTGATGGTCTGCGAGGTCTGCCACAGCAGCGTGAAGCCGACCGCCACCAGCGCGTAGATGGCGCCTGTGGCAAGTCCCGCGACCAGAAGATCGAACAGATTGGACATGGGTTCTCTTTGATCGTTAGAGCCCGAACGAACTGGATTGACGCGAATTCAGGTCCATCTCACTCCCTCTCTCCGTCCCTACGGGGAGAGGGAGAAGGGCGCGAGCTCACTTCACCTTCGGCAGCACCTGCTTCACGACCTGCTTGCCTTCGACCACCTCCACCAGAAAACTCTGGCGATCGATGTCGCCGTTCTGGTCGAAGGTGACGTCCATCAGGGTGCCAGGCTCGTCCGCGGCCTTGATCGTCAGCCCGTGCAGCGTATCGGCGAAAGCCTTGGGATCGACCTTGCCCATCTTCTCGGTGGTGGCTTTCACCATGTAGACGGCGAGGTAACCCTTCAGGCCGTTGTGGTCGGGCACGTAGTTGTACTTCTTGGCGAACTTCTCGCGGAACGCCTTGATCAGGTCGACCGGCGCGTCGGTGGTGAGGCCGACATGGCCGCGTGCGCCGTTGGCGGCGTCGCCGGCAAGCTCGATCACCTTCTGGCCGATCAGCGTGGTCTCACCCATCAGCGGCGCAGTGACGCCCTGGCGCTTCAGCTCTTTGAGGATGCGCGCGCTCTCTTCCTCGTTGAGGTAGACGAAGACGGCATCTGGATTGGCCGCCTTGATCTTGCCGACGTCGGCGGCGAAATCGGCCTGGCCCGCTTCGGTGGAGAGGTCGGCGACAACCTTGGAGCCGAGACGGTCGAGCTCCTTGACGATGACGTCGCGCCCGCCGCGGCCAAAGTCATTGTTGACCCAGACGACAGCGACCGTCTTCGCCTTCATCTCGTCGTGGATGTACTTTGCGACCTTCGGCATCGAGGACTGCTGGCCGAACGAGGTGCGGAACAGGAACTTGTTGCCGGCCTGTGTCAGCTCGGCAGCCTCGCCGCCCATGATCTGGGCGATACCGGCTTCCGCCGCCAGCGGCGCGGTCACCTTGACCGAGCCGGAATAGCCGGGTCCGAGCAGCACATAGGGCTCGGCGTCGAGCGCCTTCTGCACCTGGGCGCGCGCCACGCCGGGGTTGGACTGCGAGTCGGCGTGGGTGACTTCGAGCTTGCGGCCAAGCACGCCGCCCTTGGCGTTGATCTCCTCGATCGCGAGGTCGATGCCGTTCTTCCAGTTGGTGCCGACGGTGGCGCCGCCGCCCGAAAGTTCGGCGACGTCGGCAAGCTTGATCGCCTGTCCGTGGGCGCCGGTCGCGGCGGCAAAGGCAAGCAGGGCGCCCGCCAGAATGGTCGATTTCATCGTCTCTCCTCCCGTTGTGTTGATGTTGTCGGCGGCCTTGTGTCCGGCCGCTTGGTTTACGCTGCGTAGTACGCCGAGCTTCGTGCCGCCATCACCTCGTCGAAGGCCTCTCCCATGACGTCGGTCGATGGGGCAAGGCCGGTGAACAGCTCGAAGGCGTCGGCCGCCTGGTAGATCGCGAGCTCCCGTCCGGTCATGATGCGCGCGCCCTTGGCTTGCGCAGCCGCCAGCAGCGGCGTGATCAGCGGCGAATAGACGGCGTCGGCGACCCACAATCTTTCGTGCAGCAGCGTGGCCGGGACCGGCATCTCCCGGTTCGGCAGCATGCCGACCGGCGTGCCGTTGACGAGGCCGGTTGCGCCATCAAGTGCATCCTCGACGCTCAAAGCGACCCTGGCGCCACTTCGCGCTACAAGCAGTGAGGCGAGTTTCTCGGCACGTCCGGGCTCGCTGTCGAAGATGCGGATGTCGGCCACGTTTCGGCTCGCCAGCGCAAATGCAATCGCCTTGCCGACGCCGCCGGCGCCGATCACGGCGACGGCGTTATTCGATGGCGCCAGCAGCGGCGCCACCGCGCGCGCAAATCCCGTGGTGTCGGTGTTGTGGCCGATCAGCCGGCTGTCCCTGACGACGACGGTGTTGACTGCGGCCATGGCGGCGGCGCCGGGCGCCAGTTCGTCGAGCAGCGGGACCACGGCCTCCTTGTAGGGATAAGTGACGTTGATGCCGGCAAAGCCGAGACGGCGCACGCCCTCTAGCAGCGTGCTGAGCTGCGCGGCATCGGCGCCGGCGATCTCGATGAGCTGGTAGTGGCCGCGCAAGCCGAGCGCCTCGGCGGCGCGCTCATGCATGGCGGGGGAGGCGGAGTGAGCGATCGGCGCGCCGAGCAGGCCGGTGAGGAGCTTCTTGCTGGTGGCGGGTCCGCGCTTCGACATGATCCACTATCGTCTCGTAAGGGGCGTTGATTCCCCGCCATTAGCGGGGAAATCCGCGCAATTCCAAGTGCGACGATAGCCCTTCCTCTGCCTAACACAATTACTCATTTATCCGGCAAACCTAACATTATGTTATTTCTTGCGCCCGCGCGCGGGGGCGGCCTTGCCGTTGCCGCGGGAGGGTTCGACCGCGCGCATCTCGGCGCGTAAGGCTTCGATGAAATACTCGACATGGAGCGACAGCGGCGCGCCCCGCTTCACCGCGATATAGGTGTCGAACCGCGTCGGCTCGGTGATCTTCAACAGCTCAATGCCGGGGTAGCCACCATGGGCGACCGTGAACTGGTCGATGATGGCGATGCCGAGCCCTGCCTTCACCAGCGCGCAGACGGTCGTTCCGAAGCGCGCGCGGATGGTGATGTTGTAGTCGAGCCGGTTGCGCGCGAAAATCTCGGCCATGATCCGGCCGTAAGGGTCGTTCGGGTCGATGCCGATCAGCGGATAGCGGGTGATCTCGGCCGCCGAGACCTGCTTGCGGCCGGCGAGCTCGTGGCCGGGCGGCACGATGCAATAGAGCTCGCCCGAGGCGAGCGGCATGAAGTCGAGGCCGGAATGCTCGAGCCGGTAGCTCATCGCCACGCACTCGCCGCGGCCGAGCAGGAGATAGTCGATTGCTTCTTCGAGCTTGAGGATGTTGATGTCGATGCCGAGATCCGGATAGCGGCGGCGGACGCGCTCGATCGCGCGCGGCACCATCACCTGCGAGATGCTCGGCACCGAGCCGATGCGCAGCTCCGACAATCCGCCGCGTCCGATCTTTGAGATGATCTCGGAGAGATCGTCGACCTTCTTGTAGACGCCGTTGATCTGCTCAAAAATGCTCTCCGCCTCCGGCGTCGGGAAGTAGCGGCCGTTCTGACGCTGGAAGAAGCGGATGCCGAGCGAGCGCTCGGTGTATTTGACGAGACGGCTGATGCCGGGCGCAGACACGTTGAGCAGCTTTGCCGCGCCGCCGATGGTGCCCGTCACCATCACGGCGCGGATCACTTCGACCTGGCGCAGCGTCATCATGTCCTGGACATCCCGAAAGGCGATCGCGGCGGCAATCATCTCACGACAAGCGTGATGTCATCCAGCGCCAAGTGCCTGTCAACAAGGATGAAGGGAGCGCCTGCTTTCCCTCTCCCCTTGTGGGAGAGGGTGGCTCGCCGCGGTAGCGGCGAGACGGGTGAGGGGTCTGTCTCCGCGCGTGAATCTCTCGCAGCGAGTTTGCGGAGGCAGACCCCTCATCCGGCGCTTCGCGCCACCTTCTCCCACAAGGGGAGAAGGAAACTCAGCTTCGCGGTCAGAGTGTTTCGACTAAAATCAGCGCGTTCGAATAGAAAGGCGGCGTCGCGCGATGTGTTTCATCGGCGCCGTTGCTGCAGCTGCGCGGCTCAGCTCGCCGGCCCGTCGGGCGAGGCGCTGTCGGGCTGTCTTGCGCGTTCGCTTTCCAAGACCTCACGCGCGAACTCGATGATCTTCTGCTTGTTTGCCGTTTCGCGGACGGCGAAAAACACGCGGTTGAGTTCCAGCCCGAGCACGCTGTTGAGGGCGATGTTCTCGTCTTCCATCGTGGTTTCCCGCTTCGGACAAGAAAGGTGTATCTTGGCGCCCATTCTTCCACAAGTAGATTAAATCTTCAGAGCGCACGATGTTCCGGGAAACTACGGGAGCGGCGAATTGAGGCAGCCCCCAAAGACGTGCTATACGGAGCGGCAAGGGACAGGAAACGCACCGATGTCCGCCGTTGACTATGGTCGGGAAGCGCTCGACTTCATCGAAGGCCTGGAAGCCTATCGCAGAGTTCCGGACGCGATGAATGCGCTCGAAGCGGCATTCGGTCGCTTCGGCTTCGAAACCATCATCGTGACGGGATTGCCGAACCCCAACCAGCGGTTTGCGCAGATGGTGCTCGCCAAGCGCTGGCCGGCGGAATGGTTCAAGCTTTACACCGAGAAGAACTACGACCGTGTCGACCCGGTGGTGCGGATGTGCCGGCGATCGATCAACCCGTTCGAATGGTCGGAAGCGCCCTACGACGCCGAACTCGAGCCGAACGCGGCGGAGGTGATGAACCGCGCCACCGATTTTCGGATGTCGCGCGGGTTCATCGTGCCGATCCACGGGCTGACCGGCTATGAGGCCGCGGTGTCGCTCGGCGGCGTCCATCTCGATCTCAATCCCCGCAGCAAGCCGGCGCTGCATCTGATGGCGATGTACGGTTTCGATCGCATCCGTCGCCTGCTGGAACCGGCGTCGAATCCATCGACGCAACTCACGCCGCGGGAGCGCGAGGTGATTGGCTGGGCCGCGCAAGGCAAGTCAGCCTGGGAGATCGGCGAGATCCTGCACATCACGCAGCGCACCGCCGAGGAGCACCTTGCAACTGCCGCGCGCAAGCTCGGGGCCGTCAACCGCACGCACGCGGTGGCGCTGGCGATTCGCCGCAAGATCATCAGTCCCTAAGCGACATACTGGGAAATTTCCCAATACCGGGTCTGCCTCTTTTCGCAGACTCTGCCCCCATTGGAGATGGATGGGGGTTTTCATGATTCATGCGATTTCCGCGGCCAATCGTCACCTCTATGAAGACGTGATCGAGCAGCATTTCCGATTGCGCCACGAGATCTTCGTCGAGGAGAGGCGCTGGGAGACGTTGCGCAAGCCCGACGGGCGCGAGATCGACTCCTACGACAACGAGGACACGGTCTATCTGCTGGCGCTGGAGGATCGCCGCGTCGTTGGCGGCCACCGGCTCTATCCAACAACCAAGCCCTCGATGATGAGCGAGGTCTTTCCGCATCTGGCATCGGTTCGCGGCTGCCCAGCCGATCCGCTGGTCTGGGAATGGTCACGTTACTTCGTCGTACGCGATCGTCGCGACGGCGTCCTCAATCTGCAACTGATGGCGGCTGTGCAGGAGTTCTGCCTCGACCAGGGCATCGCGCAAGTCAGTGCGATCATGGAGACGTGGTGGCTGCCGCGCTTCCACGAGGCCGGCTTCGTCGTGACGCCGCTCGGTCTGCCGGCGCTGGTGGAAGACGCCTGGACCATGGCCGCCACCATCGATGTCCGCCAGGAGACGCTCGACGCCCTGCACGAACGTGTCGGAATGGCGTCGGTCGTCCGTCAGGACGGTCCGCGCATCGATGCCATCGCCCGTGCCAACAGCTGCGGCCTTGTCGCAGCGCAACGAAAGATCGCCTGAGATGTCGAACATTATGCGGGACATCCAAATCATGGCGCAGACGAAGGACGAGAATCTCGGCTACATGTCCGACATGGCGCTCGAGCTCGCTCAGCTGGCGGAAGACTCCGGACTGGCGACGCTCGCCTATCTGTTCCGGATGGCGGCGCTGGAAGCCTCCACCGTGAACAACGTCATGGCCGAGCCGGACGATTTCCCTCACCAGATGACGTCGCACTAGGCGCATCATTTCCGCTCCTACGAACTCCCTCGGATCTCTCCCCGCTTGCGGGGAGAGATCATCGCCCGTCGGGAATGACATCGCGGCGCGCTGCGTCCGTTCGCCGCGGCATCACCGTGGCGATTGCGCTCATCCTGCATCCCGCGAATGCACGCTGAATTGCTCCCACACGCCATCGACAACCTTGACGGTTCAATGTCGACCATGCGCCCTCTCGAGAAGGTGCGGCAGGTTGACCCATTCAGCGCGGCAACTTTCTTGCAGGGCCGCTCGGCTGCATGGATCAAGATGCAACAAAGTGCATGTCTGGCGTAGAATCGCTCTTGCCTCGGAACGATACTGCCATTACCCATTTTTCGGCCTTGAAGAGGCAGGGGGAGCTCTTTCACTGATGGCGACCGTGTTCGAACACCGGCGCGACTCTGCGTGCGCCTGAAAGAGTTTTGATGCTGCTCGTCGTCGAACAATTCTTGAACGGATTGCAGTTCGGCCTGCTGTTGTTTCTGCTCGCCGCCGGGTTGACGCTGGTGTTCGGGATCATGGATCTCGTCAACCTCGCGCACGGCTCGCTCTACATGATGGGCGCCTATTTCGCCGCGACCTTCGCCGCGTGGACGGGCAGCTTCATCCTCGGCGCGCTGATGGCGCTCGGCGCGACGCTCGTGCTCGGCATCGTGCTTGAAGTGACGGCGCTGCGACATCTCTATGGGCGCGACCATCTCGACCACGTGCTCGCGACCTTCGGCCTGATCCTGTTCTTCAACGAGGCCGTGCGGCTGATCTGGGGCCCGGCCGGGCTCGCGCTGCCGCTGCCGGCCTGGCTCACGGTGCCGGTGCCGATCCTGCCCGGCATTCACTATCCCGCCTATCGCCTCGCGATCATCGTGGTGGCGCTGCTGGTCGCGCTGCTGCTCTATCTCGGCGTGATGCGCACCCGCATCGGTATGCTGATCCGGGCCGGGGCTTCCAACCGCGAGATGATCGGCGCGCTCGGCATCAACATCAAGCTGCTCTACACGCTGGTATTCGGCTTAGGTGCCGCGCTCGCCGGCCTTGCCGGCCTGATGCAGGCGCCGATCCTCACGGTGCAGATCGGCATGGGCGAGAACATCCTGATCCTCGCCTTCGTCATCATCGTGATCGGCGGCATCGGCTCGATCCGCGGCGCGTTCCTTGCCGCGATCTTCGTCGGCATGATCGACACGCTCGGCCGCGCCTTCCTGCCCAACCTGTTGCGGCAGGTGCTGAGCTCGACCGCGGCGTCTACCGCCGCGCCCGCACTGTCCTCGATGCTGATCTACCTGTTGATGGCGATCGTGCTGGTGGTGCGGCCGGAGGGGCTGTTTCCGGCCAACCGTCGATGAAGGGTTTGAGCGTGAGCAAGGCCGTTACGGCCCTGATGCTGGCGGGGCTCGTGCTGCTGCCTCTCTATTCGTCGCTGTCCGGCAACATCTTCATCCTGACGCTGTTCACGCGCATCGTCATCCTGGCGCTGGCGGCGGCAAGCCTCAACCTCATCATGGGCTATGGCGGCATGATGAGCTTTGGCCATGCCGCCTATCTCGGCATCGGCGGCTATGCCGTCGGCATTCTTGCGCAGGAGGGCATCGGCTCCGGCTTCGTCCAGTTTCCGGTCGCGCTCGCTGCCTCTGCGCTGTTTGCGCTCGTGATCGGCGCGCTCTCCTTGCGCACCCGCGGCGTCTATTTCATCATGATCACGCTCGCCTTTGCGCAGATGGCCTACTACGTCGCCTCAGGCCTTGCGCGCTACGGCGGCGACGACGGTCTGACCGTCTACAAGCGCAGCGACTTTTCCGGTCTGATCGACCTGTCGGATCGCGTGCAGTTCTACTATCTCTGCCTCGCGTGCCTCCTCGGCGTCATCTTCCTGATCTGGCGCATCGTCAATTCGCGCTTCGGCCTCGTGGTGCAGGGCCTGCGCTCGAACGAGCAGCGCATGCAGGCGATCGGCTTTCCGGCGAAACGCTATCAGCTCGTCTGTTTCGTGATATCGGGCACCATGTGTGGGCTCGCCGGCGCGCTGCTCGCCAACAACACCGATTTCGTCAGCCCGGCCGTGATGTACTGGACCCGCTCCGGCGACCTCATGGTGATGGTCATCCTCGGCGGCATGGGCACCCTGTTCGGCCCGGTGATGGGCGCGGTGGTATATCTGCTGCTGGAAGAGTTCTTGTCGCAGATCACCGAATACTGGGCGCTGATCATGGGCCCGCTGCTTCTGCTGATCGTGCTGTTCGGCCGCGGCGGCATCATGGGCGTGCTCGGGAGGGTTGGCCGTGGCTGAACCGCTGCTCCGCGTCGAAAAGCTGGTGCGCCGCTTCGGCGGCATCACCGCGACCGACAACGTCTCGCTCGACGTCGCGGCCGGCGAGCTGCACGCGATCATCGGCCCGAACGGCGCCGGCAAGACCACGCTGATCAGCCAGCTCACCGGCCATCTCGCCCCGCACGCGGGAACCGTCTCGCTCGGCGGCCGCGACATCACCTATCTTCCGGCCTATCGCCGCTGCGCGCTGGGACTTGCGCGCTCATTCCAGATCACCTCGCTGCTGCTCGATTTCACTGCCGCCGACAATGTGGCGCTCGCCGCGCAAGCGCATGCCGGCACGTCCTTCCGCTTCTTTGCCAACGCGCGCAAAGAAAAGGGCCTCCGCGATGCCGCGCATGCCGCGCTGGACCGCGTCGGTCTGTCCCATCGCGCCGATGTCGTGGTGTCCCGGCTCAGCCATGGCGAGCGGCGCGAGCTCGAGCTCGCGGTCGCGCTTGCGAGCAGGCCGAAGCTTTTGCTGCTCGACGAGCCGATGGCCGGCCTCGGCGTCACCGAATCCCAACGTATGGTGAAGTTGCTGCAGGAATTGCGCAAAGAGGTTTCGATCGTGCTGGTCGAGCACGACATGCCGGCGGTGTTCGCGCTCGCCGACCGCATCTCGGTGCTGGTCTATGGCCGCGTCATCGCCTCGGGCGATCCGGCCGCGATCCGGCAGAATGAAGACGTCAAGCGCGCCTATCTCGGCGACCAGCATGTGGTGACGCGCCATGGTTGATAGGCTGCTCGACGTTGACGGCATCGAAACCTGCTACGGGCTCTCCCAGGTGCTGTTCGGCCTGTCCCTGTCGATCAAGCGTGGGGAGATGGTCTCGCTGATGGGCCGCAACGGCATGGGCAAGACCACCACCATCCGCTCCATCATGGGCCTGACGCCGGCGCGCGCGGGGACGATCCGTTTTGATGGCACGGAAGTGCGGCAGCTTCCGTCCTACCGAATCGCAAAGCTCGGCGTCGGCCTGGTCCCCGAGGGGCGCCAGATCTTTCCGAACCTCACCGTGCGCGAAAATCTCGTCGCGGCGGCCGCCGACCGCTTCGGCAGCGACAATGCGTGGACGCTGGCTGCGATCTACGTCCTGTTCCCGCGGCTTGCCGAGCGTGCCTCCAACATGGGCAACCAGCTTTCCGGCGGCGAGCAGCAGATGCTCGCGATCGGCCGCGCGCTGATGACCAATCCGAAGCTCCTGATCCTTGATGAAGCGACCGAAGGGCTGGCGCCGCTGATCCGCGAGGAGATCTGGAACTGCCTGTCGATGCTGAAGAAGCGTGGGCAGTCGATCCTGGTCGTCGACAAGAACGTCGACCATCTCGCCCGCATCTGCGACCGCCACTACATCATCGAGCGCGGCAAGGCGGTGTGGAGCGGTACCTCGGACGAGCTGATTGCCGAGCCGGATCTGCAGCACCGGTATCTGGGGATTTGAACTTCGGTCGACGGCTGGACGGACGCCACGTGCGCGCCCGTCACTCGGTGTCGTCCTGGCGAAAGCCATACCGCGAAATCTATCGATGGCGGGAGGGATGCAGTCGCGGACCACCAGTCTTCGCCCAACTTCTCCCTGGGGTTGTGTCCTGGTTTTCGTCAGGACGACATCTCGGAGACCGCTATCGGCCTCACCCAATAGATCCCGGAGCGATGTAGCTTGCGCGGGGGAAGCCCCGCTATCTGGTCAATCCACCTTACCTAAACCGCGCCTTCCGCCGCTAGCGCGCCAGGCGATGCGTGCCGATTTCGCTCAGGGTGGTCCGGCAGGACAATCGGTAAATCAGACTGAACAATTGACCCCACATGATCCAACTCCACTGTTTGATCACATGGTGACAGGCTAGCGCCGCAGTTTTTCCGGCGGTTTTCGAGAGAGCGAGAAAATGGCTTCGTCGGAGAGGGGAGTGATGTCGTCGGAACAGGCGGGACGAAGTCGTCTCACGGGGGTGTGAGGCGGGCGCTGTCATTCCGGTGTGATGCGTCACAGTGCCTGGGCTAAAACATCTCGAAATATTCGCGATGCTCCCAGTCGGTCACCTCGGCGAGGAAGCGGTCGATCTCGGCGTTCTTGATGTGGGTGTAGTAGTCGACGAACTCAGCCCCCAGTTTCTCGCGGAAGAACGGATCGTCCTTCAGCGCGCTGACCGCATCACGCAGCGACTTCGGCAGCAGCGGTGCCTTGGTTTCGTAGGGCGTGTCGGCCGAGGGGCCGGGATCGAGCTTGCGATCGACGCCGTCGAGGCCGGAAAGGACCTGCGAGGCCATGTAGAGATAGGGATTGGCGGCGGGCTCGCCGACGCGGTTTTCAAGGCGCGTGGCGGCATCGTTCGGCCCGCCGAGCACGCGGATCATCACACCGCGATTGTCGCGGCCCCAGACCGCGCGGTCCGGTGCCAACGAATAGGAGCGGTAGCGCTTGTAGCCGTTGATGGTCGGCGTGGTGAACACGGTCGCCGCGCGGGCGTGGTCGAGGAGACCTGCGAGATAGGCGCGGCCGAATTCGCTGAGCGGCTCGCCGCCTCCCTTCGCCATAAACAGGTTCTCGCCGCTCGCGCGCGAGACGATCGACTGGTGCAGATGCCAGCCGCTCGCAAATAAATTGGCCAGTTTCGGCCGGCACATGAAGGTGGCGTGATAGCCATGTCGCCGCGCAATCTGCTTCACGGCAGACCGGAACAGCACCATGTTGTCGGCTGGCTCCATTCCCTTCCTCGGCTGGAAGGTGAACTCGCATTGGCTCGGCCCGAACTCGACCTCGACGGAGCGCAAGGGCAACCCGAGCGCGACGATATCGCGCCGCAAAATCTCCAGCACCGGCTCCATCTGATCGAAGCGCTGCTCGGTGAGGTATTGATAGCCGTGGCTGAGCAGACTCACCGAGGGCGGCGTGCCGGGCTGGCCGGCGTCCTCTGCGCGCATATGCGGATCGTCGAGCCTGAAGATGTGGAATTCGACCTCGAGCCCCGCCACGAAGTCGTAGTCGCGCTTTCCGAGCTCATCGAGCACGCGTGCGTAGAGCCCGCGCGTCGCGAACGGTACGGGACGGCCGTCATTGAAATAGAGATCGCACAGAACCCAGCCCGTGGTCGGCGCCCAGGGCAGCACGCGGAAGGTGATGGGATCGGCGACCATCAGCACGTCGGCCGCGCCTTCCATCTCCTTCATCCCGAACCCGCCGCCGGCGGTGAACACCGGAAACACCGTGCGGTGCGAGGTGTCCTTGGCGAGCATGGTCGTGGTGATCGAGCAGCCGCTTTCCAGCGAGGCGATCGCCTCGGACGCGATGATGGTCTTGCCGCGCAGGATGCCGTGCTGGTCCGGGAAGGCGAGGCGGATGACTTCGAGGTTTTTCTCCTCGACGAGCCGCCGCATACGCTGCGCCGCGTCCCTCTGCTCATCCGACCACAGCGCATGACGCGCGACGAAAGTCACTGCCACTGCTATTGCTCCTTGCTAATCGTTGCGAGCATAGCCCACGCCGTCATCGTCCGCGAAGGCGGACGATCCAGTATTCCAGAGACGGTCGTGTGTCCACGAGAGGCCGCGGCGTACTGGATGCCCCGCTTTCGTGGGGCATGACAGCGGAGAATGTGGAGCCGCCGTCGCGACTCGCGGGCGGGAAACGGCATTGTCACTCCGCCGCCGTCAACCGATGCACGTTATCGGCGATCTCCTTCGGCACCGGCGCGATCCAGGGGGCGCCGCGGCGGCGCTTGACGTCGACTTCCATCCAGTAGGTTTCCCAGCCGCGCGTCGGCCCGATGCCGTCCATGGTCGCCGGTCCCTGAATGCTGCGCGCATTGCCCTCGTCCAGGAACAGCATCGGCTTCTCGCCGCCCAGAACCTTCTCGATCTCCTGCCGCAGCAGGCGGCGGTACTGCACGATCGCCTTGTCGCTCTGGCCGAGGTGCTCCTTGGTGCGGTCCTGGATCGCGCCCATCGATTCCACCGCCCACTGGTCGTGCACGTTGATGTCGGTGCCCATGCCGGTGTAGGTCGCGGTCTGCTGCTCGTGCGGATCGAAGCCGTAGTCGTTGGTCTTGTTCTTGCGCGACTTGTAGTCGGGCAGCTCATAGAGCTCGAGCCGCTGGTCGCGCATCTTCTGCTTGTCGACCGGGTTGGTGTAGCTGGTGAAGATCGCGTACCAGTAGCAGTTCTCGTCGTCGACCGGGATGTGCCACTGCGTGATCGTCATCTCCGTGCTCATGGGGATGACGAAGCCGTGCGGGAAGAGCTGGTTGGTCACCCGTACATGAGTGCGCTCCTCGTCGATCTCGCGCAGCGCGATCAGTCGCAGGCCATATTCGGTGTGCTCGACATTGATAATCGGGCGGTCGTATTCGCGCAGGATTTTTGTCATTGGCAGGTCGCTTCCCGCGGACGCGCCACGGAACTGCTTGCCGTAGGCGGTCGAGGTGTCCTCGTCTTCGAAGAAGCGGTGCAGGTAGGACGCGTGCGCGGGATCGATGCCGACCTCCAGCGCCTGCAGCCAGTTGCAGGCCATATGGCCCTTGAACGCAAAAGTGTGCGTGCCAGGTGCGACGAAGCAGTCGAGTTCGGGAAAGGCCGGCGGCTCACCTTCACCAAGATAGGCCCAGAGGATGCCGCTCTTCTCCACCACGGGATAGGAGCGCTGCCTTATGTTCTGGCAGAGTTTTGAATCCTTCGGCTCGGCCGGCGTCTCGATGCACTGGCCGGTCGCGTCGAACAGCCAGCCATGGAAGGCGCAGCGCAGGCCGCCATGTTCGAGCCGGCCGAAGGCGAGGTCGGCGCCGCGATGCGCGCAATGGCGGTCGATCAGGCCGTAGCGTCCCTGCTCGTCGCGGAACAGCACCAGGTTTTCGCCGAGCAGTTTGACGGGTCGGATTGGCCGCGCGCCCTCGAGCTCATCGACCAGCGCCGCCGGCTGCCAGTAGCTCCGCATCAGCTTGCCGCAGGGGTCCTTCGGCCCGGTGCGAGTGATCAGGTCGTTCTGCTCCTGGCTCATCATGGCGGTCGCGTCCTTTTTCTGGAGGGCGTTTTGTTCGCCTATTGAACGAATGGGCGAATTATGACATGCCTTGGATCGGCAGCAAGCACTATTTTGCAGGAATGTCCCGACACCCATGCCCAAGCTGAAGCGGAGCGAGAACGGGGAGCGCGCGACGGATTTCGTCGAAAGCCTCGATCGCGGCCTGCGCCTGCTGCAGTGCTTCGGCGGCACAGCTAGCCCGATGACGCTGAGCGATCTCGCCCGCGCCGCCGAGCTGCCGCGAGCCACTGCGCGGCGCATGCTGTTCACGCTCCAGCGCGGCGGCTTCGTAACTGGTGACGGCAAGCTGTTCTCGCTGACACCCCACGTGCTGACGCTCGCAGCCTCGTATCTGCGCTCGAGCCAGCTCGTCGCCGTGCTTCAGCCGGTGCTCGACCGCGTTGCGACCGCGGCGCAGGAAATTTCTTCGCTCGCGGTGCTCGATGGCGATGACGTCGTGTTCATCGCCCGCGGCGGCCCGGCGCGGGTATTTTCGGGCGGACTGGAGATCGGCTACCGGCTGCCGTCGTTCTGCACTTCGGTCGGCCGCGCCATGCTCGGTCAACTCGACGATGCCGACCTTGCTGCGCGCCTGAAGACAATGAACCGCGAGGCGCTGACGCCGCAGACGGTGACCGATCCCAAGGCGCTGCTCGCGTGCATCATAGCCGACCGCACGCAAGGCTATTCGCTGGTCGATCGCGAGGCCGAGCCGCATTTCCGCTCGATCTCCGTCCCCGTCCGCCGCTACGACGGCGTCATCGTTGCCGCCATCAACATGGGCGCCCATGTCGATCGCGTGCCGGCGCGGGAGCTGATCGACCGCTTTCTGCCGCTGCTGCGCGAAGGCGCAGAGTCTGTGCGCTCGCAATTGCTGTAGCTGCGTAGGGTGGGTTCGCGAAGCGTAACCCACCGACGTCTATCCGCGCGGAAAGCAAAGAGATGGGTTATGCCTCCAGCTGCCACCCTACATTCCCGCCGTCCGTGCTATAATGCGCCCCGCAGAAAAGACGAGGGAGGATGCCATGCAACACACCATGGTTCCCAGTGATCGCGTGGAGCACGTCGCCGTCTATGGACGCGACGGCACGAAGCTCGGCACGATCGAGCGGTTGATGCTCGACAAGGTGAGCGGAACGGTCGCCTACGCCGTGATCAAGACCGGCCGGCTGCTCGGCACTCACCACCATTATCCCCTGCAGTGGAGCGCGCTGAAATATGATCCGGGGCGTCAGGCCTTCCAGGTCGAGCTGACGCCGGAGCAATTGAGCAGCGGCCCCTGCGAAGTCGATGGCGATGCATTCGACTGGGGCGACCGCTCGCGGCCCTACCAGCATCCGAATTACTGGTCGATCTAGCGGTGCAGTAATCGTTGTAGCCCGGGTGAGCGAAGCCATACCCGGGACGCCGGCCGCAGAGTTCCGGATGTCGCTTCCGCCTTCGCTCTCTGAGCTGCGGCGGACAAGTCGCTCATCCGGGCGTCGTGCGCGCCGCTACCCTTCCGCCGCCTCGCGCTCCATGTCGCGCCCCGCGAGGTCCTCGCCCTGCATGTTGGCATAGTCGCGCGCCATCTCGCGCATCAGGAATTTTGCCGGCACGTCGTGATAGGTGCCGCGGTCATTGACGTATTGCATGTAGGTGCGGCCCGCGCCGTCGAAGGGATGCAGCAGCGCGTCGTTGTGGCCGTCGAAATCGAGCGGGGCCACGCCGACCTTGGCGCAGAGCGTATCGTTGAAGGTCGGCGTCGCCTTGCGCCAGGCACCGTCGACATAGACTTCGGTGAAGCCGTGCCAGGTGAAGATGTCGGTGCCCATGCTCTGGCGCAGCTTTTCGGTGGTGAGGTGGTTCTTCACATCGGCAAAGCCGACGCGGGCGGGAATGCCGTGCACGCGGCACGCGGCGGCATAGAGCGCGGCCTTGCCGACGCAATAGCCCTGGCCTGCGGCGAGCACGCTCGAGGCGCGGAACGTCTCGGCGACGCGCATGCTCACGTAGGGATTGTAGCGGATGCCGTCACGCACCGCCTTGTAGAGCACGCTCGCCTTCTCTCGCTCGCTCGCATCGGCTCGCACGGCCGCCTCGGCGAATTGCTGAACGGCCGGATGATCGCTGTCGATGTACTCGCCGGGATCGGTGTAGAGGCGGCGGATGGTGTTGGGGAGAATGTCGGTCATGCCTGAGAGCTTAACAGGTGACCCGCACGGAACTCAAACTACGCGACGTATAGGACGTTGCGTGCGGGCACGCCGCGCCGTCATTTGCGTCCAGACGCTGCGCCGACGATCCCCGTTATTGCCGGTTGCGCATCCAGTCGGCGAGCCCCGACAGCGCGCGGTCGAGATCCCCGCGCGCGGCAGCGTCCGCGACCGTCTCCTTCAGCGCGCCGCGCATGCAGAGCAGCCACGCATCGCGTTCCGCGTCGCCGATCGCAAAGCCGATGTGCCGTTGGCGCAGCCGCGGGTGGCCTTTCTCGACGGAGTAGAGACGTGGTCCGCCGGTCCATTCGGTGAGATAGCGCTTCAGCACATCCTTGATCAGGCCGAGGTCGGCGGCGTGCATCGCGCGGATGGCTTGCGCCTCCTGCAGCTTGTCCATGCGTTCGTAGAAGCGCTCGACCAGTCGATCGATCGTAGCGCTGCCGCCGATCCGCTCGAACATGGAAACCGCGACGTCGCTATCGGTCATTGCTCATCCCAAAGCTTGCTGTTGGGCTCGGATATAGTGTCATTGCGGCGCGCGCACAAATTCCACTGTCGTCCCGGACAAGCGCAGCGAAGCGGAGCGAAGATCCGGGACCCATATGTGGACGGCCCCCGTGGCACAAGAGCTTTGTGAGGTTTGATCGGATCGCTTGCG
>NZ_LUUB01000054.1:226226-395262 GCF_001641635.1 Bradyrhizobium centrolobii | reverse complement strand
TGTGCGGACCGGGGACATGGGTAACACCGTTCGGAGACATGGGTAACACATTCATTTTGCATCACCTCGAAGATCGATGGATGCGATTTGATGGGCTCCGAAGTAGACGCCGAACTGACCATCCGTGGCGAGTGGCCTGATGGCCAGAAGCTCGCCCCGGAAGGCCTCCGGAACGCGCCAGCGCTGCTTGCCGAAGCGTAAGTTGGCCTTGAGCTGACTGGCCCTGCGCACGATTGCTCCTTCCTCGTACTCGGGCTCGGGCAGCTTGCTTGGCAATGAACGGGAGCTTGGCCGATACCGGTTCGCCGGGACGTCGTAGTCCAATGATTGGTGGGGCCGCTCGGTATTGTAGACGTGCCGCCAGCGGTCGAATGCCTTCTGCAAGTCGCGCGTGGTTCTGAACGTTGTCATGGACAGGACTTCGGTCTTCAGCGTGCGGTGGAAGCGCTCATTCTTTCCCTTGGTCTGAGGATGATAGGGGCGGGCATAGATGACGTCGACGCCCAGCTTGAGCAGCCAGACACGAAGTTTGGTCCATCGAACTTCGGAGCACGTGCCCCAGGGCACACCGTTATCGACCAGGAACGCATTGGGCAGGCCGTAGCGGCGAAACGTCCGTTCGAGATGCTGCTGGACCGTCTCACTTTGCTCGTTGGTGCAGGCCTGCAGGCACAAGGCATAACGGGAATGGTCGTCAACCATGGTGAGCGGGTGACACATCTGCCGGTCGCCCAGAGGGAAGCGTCCCTTGAAGTCCATCTGCCAGACGTCGTTAGGAGCCGGGTGTTCGAAGCGGATGTATTGCGCCGGCTGTGCAGGCGGCGGGACGCGCTCATGCCGGGCTAGAATCGCGTGGACCGTCGAGGCCGCAGGCACGCTCTTCTGCCGATCCTCCAGGCGACGGCGAATCTTGCGGGCGCCCCATGTCGGATGCGCGTCTCGTACCTCCAAGACGGCCGCTTCGATCGCCTCCGCGCTTCGCGCCGGAGAGACATGCGGCCGCCGCGACTGGTCCTGAGCCCAATCCTTCTCGACGGCCTCTGCCGCGGTCGCCCTAGCCAGCCACTTGTACGCGGTCCTCGGACTGATCCCGAAGCGACGGCACAGCTCCCGCCGGTTCACGTCCGCCTGCCGGAACAATCGAACGAACTCTTTCCTCTGGTCCATGAGTGACACCTCGCGCCACGGCATGTCGGCCCTCCCAAGCCCTTCCATGCCGTCGATGTGTTACCCATGTCTCCGAACGGTGTTACCCATGTCCCCGGTCCGCACACTTGACCGGGCGATCCGGTATTCCAGAGACGGCGAGGGGATACGGTGAGGCCGCGGCGTACTGGATTCCCCGCTTTCGCGGGGAATGACACCGAATGAGTGGTGAGAGGTGAAGCAGGAGTTTCGGGCATCCTGAAAGCCATACTTCAAGTCCCTGCGATTTAGCTTTAACCTGCAGGGCTCAGCTCAAGCCATTGTAGCGCTTGATTTTCGTGAGCCGAGAGGCAAGGTTGCCGCCGGCCGGGATCGACCCGGCCGGACGCTCGCACGTTGGAGGATGATTTGGCAAACCAGGTACAGGATCTGACCCCGGACGAGGTCTCCAAGGGTGTTTCTGAAGGGCGCTATCTGCTCGTCGACGTGCGCGAGCCGAACGAGGTCGCCGCCGAGGCCTACCCTTACGGCGTCGTGGTGCCGCTCTCGACCTTCGATCCCAAGGCGATTCCTGATCCGGAGGGCAAGGAGGTTGTGTTCGCCTGCCGCTCCGGCAAGCGCTCGGTGACGGCATCGCTCGCGGCGCAGGCGGCGGGCCTTGCTTACGACAAGCATCTCGCGGGCGGCATACTCGGCTGGAAGGCGGTGGGTCTTCCCACCAAGGTCGGCGGCTGAACCGACCGATGACGACCAAGAGCTCCTCGCTGAACAAGGTCTTCGCAGACCTTCCCGTCACCATCTTCGAGGCGATGTCGCAGGCCGCGCGCGACAATGCCGCGATCAATCTCGGCCAGGGCTTTCCCGACGATCCGGGTCCGGAGGACATCCGCCGCGCCGCGGCCGATGCCTCGCTCAACGGCTACAACCAGTATCCGTCGATGATGGGCATCCCGGAGCTGCGCCATGCGATCGCGACCCATTACGCCCACTGGCACGGCCTCAAGCTCGATCCGATGAGCGAGGTGATGGTGACCTCCGGCGGCACCGAGGCGCTGACCTCCGCCATCCTCGCCGTGGTTCAGCCCGGCGACGAGGTGGTCTGCTTCCAGCCGGTCTATGATTCCTACCTGCCGATCATCCGCCAGGCCGGCGGCATTCCGCGCCTGGTGCGGCTCGAGCCGCCCGGCTGGCGGCTGAATGAGGACATGCTGAAAAGCGTCTTCAATTCAAAGACCAAGGCGGTGCTCTTCAACAATCCTCTGAATCCGTCCGCGGTGGTCTATCCGCGCGAGGACCTTGAGCTCTTGGCGCGCTACTGCCAGGAGTTCGACGTCATCGCGATCTGCGATGAGGTCTGGGAGCACGTCACCTTCGACGAGCACAAGCACATCCCGCTGATCACCATCCCCGGCATGCGCGAGCGCACCATCAAGGTCGGCTCGGCCGGCAAGATCTTCTCGCTCACGGGCTGGAAGATCGGCTTCGTCTGCGCCGCGCCGCCGCTGCTGCGCGTCGCGGCCAAGGTGCACCAGTTCCTGACCTTCACCACCGCGCCGAACCTGCAGGCCGCCGTCGCCTATGGCCTCGGCAAGCCCGACGACTATTTCCTCTCGATGCGCAAGGATCTGACGCGGAGCAGGGACCGCCTGACCAAGGGACTAGAGAGCCTCGGCTTCCCCGTGCTGAAGTCGCAAGGGACCTACTTCCTCACCGTCGACCTGTCGCCGCTCGGGCTCAACGAGAGCGATACCGAGTTCTGCTGGCGGATCGTGAAAGACTACAAGGTCGCGGCGATCCCGGTGTCGGCCTTCTACGAGAAGGACCCGGTGACGTCGGTGGTGCGCTTCTGCTTTGCCAAGAAGGACCAGACGCTCGACACCGCACTGGAGCGGCTGTCGGACGCGGTGCGCGGGCGCAAGAGGTAGACCTGAGATGACGAACGTCAGCCGCTCCAGGCTTTGCCTTGGTCTTGCAATCGCCGCAGCGCTGACGTTGCTCTCCGCTCCCGCAGGGGCGGAGGAGCGCGTCGTCAACTTCTACAACTGGTCGAACTACATGGCGCCGGGCGTCCTTGAGGACTTCACCAAGGAAACCGGCATCAAGGTGGTCTACGACACCTTCGACGCCAACGAGACGCTGGAGACCCGCCTGATGGCCGGCAAGTCCGGCTATGACGTCGTGGTGCCCACGGCCTATTTCCTGCAGCGCCAGATCAAGGCCAACATCTTCCAGAAGCTCGACAAGTCCAAGCTGCCGAACCTCGCCAACGCCTGGCCGATGGTGAACCAGCACCTTGCCACCTACGATCCCGGCAACGTCTACGCTGCCAACTACATGTGGGGCACGACGGGCATCGGCTACAATGTCGCCAAGGTGAAGCAGATCCTTGGCCCGAACGCCAAGATCGACAGCTGGGACATCGTCTTCAAGCCGGAGAACCTGGCAAAATTCAAAGACTGCGGCGTCCACATGCTCGATTCCGCCGACGACAACTTTCCGGCGGCGCTGAACTATCTCGGGCTCGATCCGAACTCGACCAAGCAGGCCGACCTGGAGAAGGCTGCCGACGTCGTCGCCAAGGTCCGCCCGTCCGTGCGCAAGTTTCACTCGTCCGAATATCTGAGCGCGCTCGCGACCGGCGAGATCTGCTTCGTGGTCGGCTGGTCCGGCGACATCATGCAGGCCCGCGCCCGTGCCACGGAGGCCAAGAACGGCATCGAGATCGGCTACGCCATTCCGAAGGAGGGCGCGCAGATGTTCTTCGACAATCTCGCAATCCCAGCGGATGCCAAGAACGTCGCGGAAGCCTACGAGCTGATCAACTATCTCTACCGACCGGACGTTGCCGCCAAGAACTCGGACTTCCTGTCCTACGCCAACGGCAACCTCGCCAGCCAGAAGCTGGTCGATGCAAAAATCCTGAATGACAGGAACATCTATCCGGACGAGGCGACGCTCGCAAAACTGTTCGTCATCACCGCCCGCGATCCGGCGACGCAGCGGATCATCAACCGGCTCTGGACCAAGGTGAAGACGGGGCGGTAGAGGGGCGGCCGCCATCCCTGATTCAACGCGGCAACCAAATTCTGCAAAACAACCCCATGCAAAGTAGAACCGCCACCTGCGGGTTACCGCCGGTGGCGGTGCCTAAGTCGGGATGGGGTTTGGTTTAATCGACCCGCAGGCGCAAAAACCTGAAGCACCTCGCGAGCGGCGAGAAGTGAACCGCCCGGACGAGCCGGAATAGCTTTGGGCTGAATTGATCTGGCCACGGTCTCGCTCAACCTCTCCCGCTTGCGGGGGAGGTCGGCGCGAAGCGTCGGGTGGGGGCTCTCTCCACATTGGGAATCTCGATTGCGGAAGCACCCCCACCCCAGCCCTCCCCCGCAAGCGGGAGAGGGAGCGCACTTCCTTCACGGCAACGATCGAGCCTGATTTCGTCAGGCTCCGGTCATTTGACTTGTCGGGCAAAACACCGGCAAAACTGCATCGTGGCAATCAGGCCTAACACAGCTCTCGATGCGAAGCGTGCGTCAGGAGTGCAAGCCACTTCCTAACCCTCGCTGTCATGCCCCGCGAAAGCGGGGCATCCAGTACGCCGCGGCTTCTCCGTATTCGTCACCGTCTCTGGGATACTGGATCGCCCGGTCAAGCCGGGCGATGACAGCGGAATATGGGGTGCGCACGTGCCCCAATCTCGTCATTGCGAGCGCAGCGAAGCAATCCAGACTGTTTCCGCGGAAAGATCCTGGATTGCTTCGCTGCGCTCGCAATGACGGAGTAACTACCGCCATCTCCGGTGCAGCCAGAGCCACTGCTCCGGATGCTCGCGCACCCAGCCTTCCACCACGCTCGTGATCGCCTGCGTCGTGCCCTGGACGTCGATCTTGCCGTCGGCATCGCGCACCGGCGGGATTTCTTCCGTCAACTCGCCGCGGAAGCGGTGGCCGGGTAGGCGGATGATGCGCACACCGTGGATGGGGCATTCGACCTGGCGCAAGAGGCGCGCCAGCATCGGATTGGCGCGGGTCTTGCGGCCGAAGAAGGTGACCTCGACACCGGCGGTCAGATACTGGTCGATCAGCATGCCGACGTGCTTGCCGTCCTTCAGCGCCTGCGCAAGGCGGAGCGGCGCGTCGCGCCCCGCCGGGATCAGCGCGCCCATGTTGACCTGGCGCATCTCCTGGATGATGCGATCGGCGGAGGCGATATTCGGCCGGCGATAGAGGATCGCGGTATCCAGCCCATGCGCCACCGCGGCGAGCGCCGGCAATTCCCAATTGGCGAGGTGCGCGGTGAAGATCAGCGCCGGCTTGCCGTCGTTCCTGATCTGGTCGAACAGCTCGACGCTGCGCTCCGTCAGCTCGATCCGGGTCTTTTCCGGACGGTCAGGATCATAGTTCCAGACGTTGTCGATATGGGCGAATTCGGCGCCGACGCGGCCGAGATTGTCCCAGACGCCCATCAGGATCTGTTCGATCTCTTCGGGTGATTTTTCCGGAAACGCGGCTGCGAGGTTGGCGCGGCCGATGCGGTGCTCGCGCAGGAGCGGGCCGATCAGGCGGGTGACGCGCGAGAAGAAATCCGACGTCTTCACCGGATCGAAATAGCGCGTGGTGCGCAGCATGGCGACGGTCGCCGCGCCGATCAGGCTTCCGCTGAGCGATTTGGCAGCCTCCCGCGCGCGGGCCTTCATGCTCGCCGGAAGCCGCGCCATGCGTCCGGTCAGGCCGGTTCGCGGGTCAGGATCAGCGAGGCGTTCTGGCCGCCGAAGCCGAACGAGTTCGACATCACGGCGGCGACGCGGGCATCGCGCGCCTTGTTGCCGACGACGTCGAACAGGATCGTGGGATCCGGATTGTCGTAGTTGATCGTCGGCGGAATCCGCTGATGCTCGAGCGTCAGCAGCGAGAAGATCGCCTCGACCGCGCCGGCCGCTGAGATGGTGTGGCCGACCATCGACTTGTTCGAGGTGACCGGGATCTTCTGCGCGAGCTCGCCGAACACGGCCGAGGTCGTGTTGAATTCCATCTTGTCGTTTTCGGGCGTCGCGGTGCCGTGGGCGTTGATGTGGTCGATCTGGCCCGGCTCCATGCCGGCGTCGGCCAGCGTCTTCTTCATGCAGCCGATGATCGGCTTGCCGTCCGGCGAGGAGCGGGTGCGATGGAAGGAATCGGTGAGCTCGCCGCAGCCGGCGATCACGCCGAGGATCTTTGCGCCGCGCGCAGTTGCGGCTTCATAGCTTTCCAGCACCAGCGCGCCGGCGCCCTCGGCCATGACGAAGCCGTCGCGGTTCTTCGAGAAGGGGCGGGAGGCTGCCTGCGGCGGATTGTTCTGAGTCGACAGCGCCGAGAGCAGCGAGAAGCGCACCAGCGCTTCCGGGTTCACCGTGGCGTCGGTCGCCACGCACAACGCGGCATCGGTCTCGCCGCGGCGGATCGCCTCGACGCCGAGCTGGATCGAGGTCGCGCCCGAGGCGCAGGCCGTCGACAGCGAGATCGGCGAGCCCTTGGTGCCAAAAGCCTCGGCGAGGTGGGTGGCCACCGAGCCGAACATGAAGCGGTGATGATAGGCGCTGTACTTGCCGCCGCCGGAGATGCGCAGGAGATCGTCGTAGTTGATGTCCTGCTTGCCGACGGCGCGGCCGAGTTCGCAGCGCTGCGGCCACTCGACCTCGACCGGCGCGACCGCCAGGAAGAGGGGACCCGGGAAATCGCCCTTGGCGCCGATGCCGGCCTGCTCGAGCGCTTCCTCCGTGACGATCTCAGCCATCCGCTCGGAGAGGGCGGTGGAGGAGAACGGATCGACGCTGACGAAATCGACCGTGCCGGCCATCGTGGTCTTCAGGCCGTCGATCGGAAAGCGCGTGATGGTGCGGATGCCGGATTCGCCGGCGACCAGCTTCGACCAGTTGTCGGCCTTGCCGGCGCCGAGCGAGGTCATGATGCCCATGCCGGTAACGACGACGACGGGACGTCCGAGTTTGTCGCGTGGTGCAGTCATGTTTCCCCCGCTTGAGTTAGCTGACCGCCTCCACCAGCGCCATGCCTTCGCCGCGCCAGTGTCCGGCTCCCACCACCACAATCTGGGTGGGCGCCCCCTGCATTTCAATCTCGGTCCCGGTGGAATCGTTGGGCGGGAACAGCGCCCCGCGCGAGATCGACAGCGCGGCGAGTGCAATGCCGAGCGGAAATTGCGTTTCCATGGTGTGGCCGAACATCGTGCCGGTCGCACGCACCGGGAAGTCGGCGTGGGCCTTCAGGAAGCTTCTCTCCTCCGACGTCGCCGGCTCCGCGCCGGTGGCGCCACTGATGATCGCGCCCTTGCCCTCACGCTTGGGCAGCTTCGACCACAGCAGCTCCAGCGTTGCGGCCATGTCACCCGGCTGCTTGCGCCTGGCGAGATCGGCGACCACGCTTGTGAGTTTTGCGAACGGCTTTGCGCCGCGGGCCTCGGCGTGCGCCCTGGACTCCAGCACCAGGAACGCGCCGGCCGAGCCGAGTGCGAAGCCGGCGTGGTCCTTGCGCGCCCAGACCGGCGCGAACTTGTCCCTCAGGTTGAAGTCGCCGAATTCGTAGAGGACGAGCAAGTCCTTGCGTTCGCCATTGTGCGAGCCGCCGACCAGCGCGATGTCGCTCTCGCCCGAGGCGATTCGCGCCAGCGCGATGCGCGCGGCATCCGCGCCCGCCACCTCTTCGCCCATGAAGGTGCGCGAGGTGCCGCCGAGACCGTGCACGATGGCGATGTTGCCGGCGAGCAGGTTGGAGAGCTGGGCCAGGAACAGCGTCGGCCTGAGGTCGCTCATCAGCCGCTCGTTGAGGAAGCCGGGCGCATTGGCGCCCCTGGCCTCGGCCGTCAGCACGCCGCTGTCGACGTTGAGATCGCGCTCGCCGCCGCCGGCGGCGACCACCATGTCGATCTTGGCGAGAATGTCCTTGTTGCCCTTGATTCCAGCAGAATCCAGGGCCAGCCCGGCGGCATAGGTGCCGATGCGCTGCCAGGCTTCCATCTGGCGCTGGTCGCCCTTCTTCGGAATCTGGCTGTCGAAACTGACCGGCATCAGCGGATGCACGACGTAGGGGGCAAAGCCCTTCTCGTCGACATTGATGCGCCGCTCCTCGAGAGCGGCCCAGTTGGCGTCCAGCCCCTCGCCGAGCGAGGTGGCAAGGCCAATGCCGGTGATCCAGACTTCCGTCTGGCCGGGCTTCGTAGCGGAGTTCTCAGTCATGGCGAATCGGCCTGTTGCGGAAAGCCGACGCGCTTTGCGATCGCGTCCATATATCTGCGCATATCCGCATTGGGGAAGGGGATCAGCGTGAAGGTGAGCGTCGAATTCGCGCGCAGCTTGCCGCCGACCCTGATCTTGGCTTCGGTCATGGCGTAGCCCGAGCCTTCATGGGCAAGGCTCGCCTCGATGCTCATGAGATCGCCGGGGAAGACGGAGCCGCGGACCTTGGCCTCCTTCACGGCGGCAAGGATCGGCATACGCTCGAACTTGAACACGCCGAGCTGGAGCCAGCCGGAAGCCTGCGCCATCGATTCGATCAGGAGCACGCCGGGCATCAAGGGATAGCCCGGGAAGTGCCCCTCGAAGATGGTGCTCTCCTTCGGAACCTGCGCTTCGACGACGATCTTCTTCTCGTCGACGTTGAGGTCGACGATGCGATCGATCATGTGGAAGTATTCGAGTTGCATGGCTGCGCGATTAGGCGCTCGTGCCCTTGGCCGCAACCAGTTCGTCGATGCGCGCACACAGGTTTTTCAGCACAAAATACTGCTCAGTGGTCGCCTTGCCGTCGTTGACCTCCTGCGTCCACTTTTCCAGGGGCAGCTTGATGCCGAACTGCTTGTCGATCGCGAACGCGATGTCCAGGAAATCGAGGCTGTCGATGCCGAGGTCATCGATAGCGTGGCTATCCGGCGTGATCGTGTCGCGCGGGATGTCGCAGGTTTCAGCGATGATCGTGGCGACCTGATCGAATGTGGAGGACATCACTAAGCCTTTGATATATTGCGGTATTTGTCAGATTGTTCCAGAGTGGCATGGTGGGCGGGCATCGCGCCCCAGATGACGCCCTCAAACCCCCCTCTGGCCGGGTCGATTGCCCGTATATCGGAGCGCCGCCCCGAGTTCAATGGAGCCGGGCAGGGCCGAGGGCTCCCCCTGGGGATGCCTGTCACAGGGGTCCAGACCGGGGCCGGAGCGGTGTTCGGGCGCCTAAATATGCGGCGTCGTGATCTTGACGCAGTCGCGCCGGCCCATGAGCACGCAGTCCTGGGTCCGGCGCAGGTCGGCGATGCTCACCGCGAGCCAGATTCCGATCGCGGTCAGGGCGATCGTGAAGGCAAGCGCCGCAATGTTGGCGAGCATGCGATGGCGGAAGTCGTCCGGCTCCTCGCGGGGCTGCTCGTAGCGCGACAGGTCGAGCGGTTCGGGTGTGGCTGCGCGCAGCGGCTGCACCGTCCCATTGCCTCGCCGGACCGACGGAGAGGGCGAGGTGCGCGGCCTGAACTGGAGCACCCGGTGCTCCTCGTCCGAGCTTATGGGCCGCTGGGTTTTCATGGCGCGGGGGATCACTCCGAAGCAGCGATTTTAGATAGCACAGGGACTTCAGACGTTGCAGAAAATCTTCTCAACGCGCACGTGCATTTGTGCGTTCGCATTATCCTTCATCAGACTTCGAACGTACGCGGAACCCGCCGCCGTCCTGGGGCCACGGATACACGGTTGCGTTGCAACAACACGAAGCTGCGCCTGTCATTCCCGTGAACATCGGCTTTTTGATCAGTCTGCGCAGGCCTTACGCATTTTGCCGCCGCGGGGCTCATGGCATAGTCCGCCGTATCCCAAGCGGCCAATCGCAACCATCCAAGGGGGCCTTCGATCATGACCACCACCCACGCGCGCGAGCCCAGAGTGCATCCGGTGCCGATCCTGTCGCTTCGGCCGACGCAGATGACGGTCGGCATGCGCGAGGTCAAGGAGAAGCGCAAGCGCTGGCGCGAGCACGCCAAGAAGAAGCAGTCCGAGATGCTCGGCACCCACATGATCCCGGTCGTGCACGGGCCGGACGAGCGCTACTACGTCGTCGACCACCACCATCTCGGTCGCGCGCTGCACGACGAGGGCGTCAAGGATGTGCTGGTCACGGTCATCGGCGACCTCAGGATGGTCGAGCGCGAAGCTTTCTGGGGCGTGATGGACAACAAGCGCTGGGTCTATCCGTACGATGCCAAGGGCGAGCGGCGGCCGTTCCGCGATCTGCCGAAATCCGTCGCCGACCTCAAGGACGATCCCTACCGCAGCCTCGCCGGCGAGCTCCGCCGCATGGGCGGCTTCGCCAAGGACACCACGCCATTTTCCGAATTCCTGTGGGCCGACTTCTTGCGCCGACAGCTGTCGCGCAAGGCGGTGGATGCCAATTTCGACAAGGCGCTCGAGAAGGCCATGGCGGCCGCCAAGAGCAAGGACGCGATCTATCTGCCCGGCTGGTGCGGACCGGCGGACGATGACTAGGACTCTGAGCCGATGAGGCCGGCTCCAGCCTGGGAGGGGTGATAGGCTGGGGGCCGCTCCGGGCGCAGTTGATTATCCGGCGATAGTTTCGACGCTGCGCGAGCGTGGAGTCTTGCTGGCGCTGCGGCTTGGAAAAAGCCGATGGGCGCGGGTCGGCGCCCATCGGCTGAGCTTGAAGGATCGCGGCCTGTTTCAGCGCAGGATTTCGCGCAGCACCTCGCCGTCGACCTGCTGCGGCTTGACGCCGAGGATCCGCATGATGGTCGGCGCCACGTCGAGGTTGTGCATGCGCCGGATTGTCGTCTTCTCGATCTGCGGGCCGGCGGCGATGAAAGTCGCGCTCATCACCGGCAGTTCGGGATCATGGCCATGGGCCCCGTAGAAGTTCGGCATCGACAGCGTGGTCGTGGCCGCATTGAACGGAGCATCGCCGAGGCGGGCAACGCCGGGGCTCTGGATGCCGTCGAAATTATAGCCCGGCGCCATCAGCGCGAACACATCGCCGAAATCCTGGCCGATGGTCTTGCTCATGCACAGCCCAGTCCCGGCCTCGCATTGCAGCGGCCGGGTCTCGACCACGGTGAAGATCTTCCCGCTGTCGAGCGAGAAGTTGAACTTCGGGTTCGGATCGACCGCGTTTTTCACCGCGTCGGTGATCTGAGCAAGCAGCGCTTTATAAGTCGCCGGATCGACGGTGCCGCCCAGTTCGCGGTTCTGCAGGTTGATGTAGATGTTGGCGGCCGGACCCGAGGTGCGGATCGCCACCTTGCTGGTGTCGATGCCGGCATTGCGCAGGATGTTGGTCATGCTGACCGAAGTGTGGAACGGCGCGAAGCCGTGATCCGACACCACGATGACGTTGCTGTCCGGCTCGGCCGCATCGGCGATCCGCTTCACCGCCTTGTCGGCGGTCTGATAGGCGAAGCGGACGTACGACGCGTAACGGGCGACCTTTGCGGGATCCTGGTTGGCGCCGATCGAGTTCGGATCCTTCGGGTTGGTGCCCTGGCGGGGATCGGTGAGCAGGAATTGATGCTCGGAGCCGTCGGGCTGCTCGATATAGACCATGACCAGGTCGGCGTCGGGATTGTTCTCGATCGCGCGCACCCCGATTTCGGCCTGGTAGCGCACGAAGGTCTTGACCATGTCCTCGAACATCGTCTCGATCTCGACGTCGGGGAAATTGGTGAAGCCCGGGCTCAGCCGCTCCGGAATGCGGAAATCGGCCTGTGGGCGCCAGAACCCGATATTGTTGTTGATGTCATCGACGTCGGCCAGCACCGGCGTGTTGCGCGGAATGAAGTTGGCGCCATAGCGGGCGAAACGCACGACCGAAAGATCGGGCGAAAGCTGCGAGACGAAGTAGGCGGCCCCGACCTTGGCGCCGCTGCCTTCGAAGAAGAACGGCGCATTCTCGCCGCCGAACTTGGCGTAGGCCGGTCCGGTCGACGGCGCGTGGAACGGTCCAGGCGTAATGCCCTTGGTCGCGTCGAAGAACACCAGGGTATCGTAGTTCACCGTGTTGTCATTGGTGGTGTCGATCGCCGCCACCCGGATCGCATACTTGACGTCGAGCGTCGACGCGCTGGTGCAGGTCGCAGTCGGCGCCGCGGAGCAGGAGAACGTCTCGATCGGCGTCGACGTCGCCAGCACCGGGCTGAACGAGAAGTGGCCGGCCGCCTGGAGTCCCGCGACGACTGCCGGATCGGGCGCGAAGTCCGACTGGGACAGCGAAAAGCCCTGGGCCCCGATGCCGCCGAACGCGCCGAACGGCACGGTGTAATTGGTGACACGGGTCGGCTGGGCCGGTTGCACCACCGTGCCGTTGATCGCGATATCGGCGCCGTCGCCGCCAGGCCACGTCGCGGTGGCCACCTTCTTGCCCTGCTGGCGGAGTTGCACCCACAGCGGCGCCGCCGTCGGGTACGGCGTGGGCCCGAGCGGGCTCTCTTGATAGCCGCCGATCGGAGCTGCGAAGCCACTGAGGCTCGATGAGATCGGTGCGACGGTCGCCTGGAAGGTGTTCGACGGGATGTCGTTGTGGACGGCAGTCGAACCGGTGGCGATCTCGATGTGCGACACCGCGGTGAGCGACGGCGATGCCGTCACGTTTTGCAGCGCCACCGCGCCGTGGCGGCTCAGCCGCGCCAGGCCGCCGTCACGCGGCAGCACGCCTTCTTCGATGAATTGCTTGATGAAATCGGGTTTGGCGCCGTCGAGCGAGATCAGCACGACTTGCGGCGACTTGCGGCCATGATGGCCGCCGCCGCGGTCTTGATTGCGGGAGTTGCCGAAGTCCTGGTCGCGATCATTGTCGTCGGCGCGCGCCGGCGCCGCAACGCTGGCGAGCAATGTGGCGAGTGATATCGCCGATATCAGGGATAAAAAAGTCCTCTTCTTCATATGGGTGCCCCAATGTTCGCAGCGCGATTCCAGCGCGGATGTGGTTTGCAACGCGGGGGCGATTATCGAGCGTCGCCGACGACGCGCATGTGACGCCGCGGCGACACGTGTACGTCGCAGCGATTACATCGAGGCGATGTCGGCGCGTGATTGTTGGCGCGCGATGCGAACACGCATGCGACGGCTTTTCGAAAAGGTCGTGCTCCAACAATAATCTAAAGCGCGAGGAGGATCCCCGATCTCATCGTCTCGAGCGCCGGTGACGACGTGGAGCCCGGTCGTTCTGGAATGTCTGCTCTCGCGTCGCTCTGGCGGTGATGCCTCGGACTCAAATGGGATCATCGTTGCCGCCAAACAGGCGGTGCACCCAACGCTCGATGGGACGGCCGACCGTGAGCAGCACGAGGGCGAGGGCCAGCGCGATCAGGACGATCTTCCATTGTCCCACGCCGCAGGCGATGCCGAGGCAGGCGGCGAGAAAGGCGCAGGCTGCACTCGTCAGCCCGCGGACGCGGAAACGTTGGCTTTCGCGCACGATGACGCCGGCGCCGAGAAAACCGATGCCGGTGAGGATGCCCTGGATGATACGGCTCGCCGCGTCGGAGATCTTGCCCGGCTCGGCGAACTGCACGGCCAGCAGCACGACGGTGGCGGTGGAGAGGCCGACGATGCCGAGCGTCTTCGGTCCGATCGGTTTGCCGTGCAGGTCGCGGTCCAGCCCGATCACGCCGCCTGCAAGCGTGGCAACGCCGAGGCGCAGCAGGATCTCGGACCAGTCGAACTCGGTCATTGCTCGTCGGTCATTTCTTGTCGATTATTGCTTGGGCAGGCGTCCCATCAAGTAGAACTCCTCGTTCGGCCGCATGCCGGTGAAGTTGGCCAAGCGGTTCGACAGCGCGAAGAAGGCGGAGATCGCGGCGATGTCCCAGATGTCGTCGTCGCTGAAGCCGTGGGGTCCCAGCGCGGCGAAATCGTCCTCCGAGATCCGCTGCGCGTCGGCGGACACCTTCATCGCGAAGTCGAGCATCGCCTTCTGCCGCGGCGTGATGTCCGCCTTGCGGTAGTTCACCGCGACCTGGTCGGCGATCAGCGGGTTCTTGGCGCGGATGCGCAGGATCGCGCCATGCGCGATCACGCAATACTGGCACTGATTGGCCGCCGAGGTCGCCACCACGATCATCTCGCGCTCGGCCTTGGTGAGGCCGCCGTCCTTCTCCATCAGCGCGTCGTGATAGGCGAAGAACGCGCGGAACTCGTCGGGCCGATAGGCCAGGGTCAAAAACACGTTCGGCACGAAGCCGCTCTTCTCCTGTACGGCGAGCAGGCGCGTCCGGATATCCTCGGGCAGGGTGTTAAGCGCGGGAGCGGGAAAGCGTTGGGGCTTTGTCATTGGCATGTTTTCCGGATCGGGACGGCAAACATAGTCGATGCGGGCACCGTGCTCAACGTGGCCGGTCGATGGGACCGGGCTCCCAATGACGAGACTGGGGAACGCGCGTGCCTCACTCTGGCTGTCATCGCCCGCCTTGTGCGCAATTGCGCACTGGGGCGGGCGATCCAGTATTCCAGAGAAAGCGATGGGATACGGAGAAGCTGCAGCGTACTGGATGCCCCAGCCTTCGCGGGGCATGACAGCAGGGAATGCAGAAACCGCGCCGCTCCCTTACCGCAGCGGCTTCTTCAACAGCGAGAAGCGGTCCGGGTCGAGGCCCATCGACGGTTGCAGCATCGGGGCATCTAAGCTGGACAGTGTTTTCGCGGGCGGCGCCGCGAATACCGGATCATTCGGCGCGTCGCGCTGCGAGGTGGCGCCGCGCCAGCGTTCGAGCACGGCGCTGACGAAATGCATGTCGTGACCGGAGGTGACGGAGGGCACGCTGCTGATGGTGGCTTCGCCGCGCGGCAATTGGTGCGGCGGCACCTCCTTGAAGCGCAGCCGGGTCGGCAGCGCGACGCCTTCGCCGAACGCCAGCACTTCGCGGGTGCCGAGCGAGGGCACGAAGGAGAGCAGGTTCGCAGCCGCGTCCGACACCGCGGCGCGCAGCAGCGCCTGGTCGCGGTCGTTGGCAAGACGCATCGTGAACAGCGTGTTGCACTGGGAGATAATGGTGGCGTCGAGCTCTGCGGGGCGTTGGGTGATGAGGCCGAGATAGACGCCGTATTTGCGCCCTTCCTTGGCGATGCGCGACACCGCCTTGCGGGTCGGCCCGAAGCCGATGTTGCGATCGGCGGAGGCGTAGCGGTGGGCCTCCTCACAGACGAACAAGAGCGGCGAGACGCCGTCGCTCCACAAGCCGAAATCGAAGGCCATGCGGCAGAGCACCGAGACGACGGAATCGATCACTTCGGCCGGGAAGCCGGCGAGCTGCATCACCGTCATCGGCTTGCCGTTGGCGGGCAGGCGGAACAGATGGCTGATCACATCGGCCATGGTGTCGCCGCCGACATTGGCGTTGTCGAACATGAAGGCGTAGCGCGGATCGTTGCGCACCGCCTCGATGCGCGAGATCAGCTTGTGATAGACGATGCGCGAGGAGCGGTTTTCCAATTTGCCCATGCGCTCGTCGATCAGCGAGATCAGGTCGACCAGGCGGTACGGCACCGGCGTGTCGACGGTGAACCCGACGTGCTTGGGATCGACGCGTTTCAATCCGATGCGATCGGCGTTCTGGTACTGCGTATAGACGCCCTTGGCGATCGGGATGACTTCAGCGAGGATGTCGAGCTCCTCGGGCACGCCGGGGCGGCCGCCGAACAGCACGTCGACGATTTCCTCGAAGTTGAACAGCCAGAACGGCAGCTTCAGGTTTCGCGGGTTGAGCACCAGCGCGCGGTCGCCGAAGCAGCGGCCATACTCGTTGTGCACGTCGAGCAGGAAGATGCGCAGGTTCGGGCGTGCTTTCAGGATCTCGTTGAGCAAGAGCGACACACCGGTCGACTTGCCGACGCCGGTCGATCCCAGCACGGCGAAGTGCTTGGACAGCATTTCCTCGACGTCGACATAGGCGACGACGGAGCGGTCCTGCTGGAGGAAGCCGACATTGATCTGGTCCGAGCCGGTCGGCGCGTAGATCGTGCGCAGCTCCTGGCTCGTGATCAGCTCGACGGCATCGCCGATGGTCGGATAGTTGGTGACGCCGCGCTGGAATTTGGGCTTGTCGCTGGCGTTGAGGATTTCGCCGAGAAGGTCGACCGAGGCGATCGCGATGTAGTTGTTGGCGCTCGACAAATTCTCGCAGGAGACTTCGGTGATCATGGCGACAATGATCGAGTTCCCACAGCGGATGCTGACGAAGCGGCCGACGGTCGCACGTACCTCCGAGATCGACATTTGGTTGGCCGCCAAAAGCCCGACCCGGGCGAGCGATCCGCGAACCGAAATCACGCGTCCAAAGGATGTCACGATGGATGAACCTGGCAAGAACAAGGGTTTGCCCCCGACTATGCGAGCGGTCACTGGACAAACTGTTAAACGGTAGGCGCGGGCGCTTCGTTAAATCTGCGACAATTCGGCCAAAACATTTGTTCCCAATGCATACTTGTCGGCAGAATCGGCCGGAAAATGCTGCTTTTCCAGGCCGGCCGCTCCGAAGACGTTAAGGAAGATTTTACCATTCGAGCAGTCGGCCGATGGCCTTGCGTGCCGAGCTGGCGCGGCCGGCGGGATCGCGGAGGGCGGTTCTGTTTGTTGACGGGACCTAATCATTTGTACATTAGTACAAATGAGCCGGCGACCACGCCGCCCCGGGTGTGCGCGCATTGTCGTTGCGCCCTGCGCCCGATTGCGCGATCCGATGCTGCGGATTGCACGTCTTGCCTTGGAGGAAACCATGCAGCCCGAACCGATTTTCGATCTCGCTCATCTCGGCCACATGGAACTCTTGACGCCCAAGCCCGACGAGAGCCTGAAATTCTTCATCGACGTCATGGGCATGACCGTCAGCGGACAGAAGGGCGAGTCGGTCTATCTGCGCGGCTGGGACGACTATGAGCGCTATTCGCTGAAGCTGACGGCGTCGAAGACCTCGGGCATGGGCCACATGGCGCTGCGCGCGCGCAGCCAGCAGGCGCTGGAACGCCGCGTCGCGGCGCTGAAAGGTTCAGGCTTCGATATCGGCTGGATCGACGGCGACATGGGGCAGGGGCCGACCTTCCGCTGCCGCGATCCCGACGGTCACATCGTCGAGCTCTATTACGAGACCGAATGGTATCAGGCTCCGCCGGCGCTGAAGCCGGCGCTGAAGAACCAGGCGCAGCGTTTTCCCGCGCGCGGCGTCAACGTCCGCCGTCTCGATCATCTCAACTGCCTCGCCGTCGACATCAAGGCGAACCGCGAGTTCTTCGAGAACTATCTCGGTTGTCGCCTGACCGAGCAGATCGTGCTCAATGACGGACGGGAAGCGGCGATGTGGCTGACGATGTCGAACAAGAGCTACGATTTCGCCTATTCGCTCGACCATTCCGGCGTGCCCGGCCGCTTCCATCACGTCACCTACGCGCTCGACAGCCGCGAGGAGATCTTGCGCGCCGCCGACATCTTCCTCGAAAACGGCGTTTATATCGAGACCGGCCCGCACAAGCACGCGATCCAGCAGACCTTCTTCCTCTACGTCTATGAGCCCGGCGGCAACCGCGTCGAAGTCGCCAATGCCGGCGCACGCCTCATCCTCGCTCCCGATTGGAAGCCGATTGTGTGGACGGAGGAGGAGCGCAAGAAGGGCCAGGCATGGGGACTGAAGACGATCGAGTCCTTCCACACCCACGGCACGCCGCCGGTGGAGGTCAAGAAGCACCCCTAGTTTAGTGGATAGACGATCGCACGCGTGCGATCGTCTCCGTCACGCCGGTCCAAGCCGGCTTGTCCGGCGCGAACTGCTTGCGCAGGAAGGTGACGAGCTCCTCGACCTGCGAGGCGCTCATGCTGTCCTTGAAGGCGGGCATGTAGCCGAGATCGCTGGAGGCCGGCTCGGCGATGCCGTGCAGGATGACCTGCACGAGATTGTCCGGCGCCTTGCTGTGCAAATTGCTGTTGAGCGCAAGCGAGGGCCGGCTGCCGAACAGCGGCAGGCCACCGACCTCGTGGCAGACGGCGCAGGCACCCTGGTAGAGCCGCGCGCCGGTGGATGAGGCGATCGTGACCTGCGTCGCGCTCTCGAGCTTCGCGGCGAGTGCATCCTGCGTCTGCGTATTGATCGCGGTGTCGTTGAACGAATTGAGATAGACGGCCATGGCGCGGATGTCCTGGTCGGGCAGGGCGGCGAGATCCCTGACGATCGGCGCCATCGGGCCGGCCGCCACGCCGTGAAAGCGCGACTGGCCGGTACGCAAGTAGGCGTAAAGTTCGTCCTCGCTCCACGCAATCGGCGCATGCGAGAGCGAGGTCAGAGGCGGCGCCTCCCACCCCTCGGCAAAGCCGCCGGCGAGATAGGCGTTGCGCTGCTCGGCGCCGAGCGAGTTGCGCGGCGAATGGCAGGCGCTGCAATGGCCGAGACTTTCGACGAGATACGCACCGCGATTCCAGAGCTCGGACTTCGCTGGATCAGGCTTGAATTCGCGCGTCTGGTGGAACAGCGCATTCCATCCGGCGAGCAGTGGGCGGAGATTGAACGGGAAGGCGAGTGTATTTGCCGGCGCCGTCGCGCGCACCGAGGGCTGCGCCATCAGGTAGGCGTAGAGCGCCTGGAGGTCGGCGTCGCTCGTCCTGGCAAAATGCGTGTAAGGGAAGGCGGGATAGAGCTGGCGTCCGTCGCGATGAAGCCCGTCGCGCATCGCGCGTTCGAAGGCCGGATAGGACCAGGCGCCGATGCCGGTCTCGACGTCGGGGGTGATGTTGGTGCTGTAGATCACGCCGAACGGCGTCTCCAACGCGCGGCCGCCGGCGTTGAGCGTGCCACCGATTGTGGTGTGGCACTCAGCGCAATTGCCGAGCGCCGCCAGTTGCTGGCCGCGCGCGATCGTCGCGGTCGAATAGACTGACGCATCGGGCCGCGCGATCGGCGCGATGGCGCGGCCGGGCAGTAGTGCCGCGCCGATGCCGATCGCGGCCGTGCAGAGCGCGGCCATCGTCGCGAAGATGCCGGCGCGCTTGGCGAATGAATTCTGCCGGGTCCGTGACGGCGGTGTCGCCGCAGGTGCCGACAAGGCTTGCGGCGCGACCGCCGCCTCGCCGTGCAACCCCTTGAGGATGCGTTCCGGCGTGAACGGCGGCTCGCGAAAGCGCACGCCGGTGGCATCGAAGATCGCATTCGCAATCGCCGCCGCGCTCGGCACGGACGCGGACTCGCCGACACCGAGCGGCGGCTGATCCGGCCGCGGCAGCATCAGCACGTCGATCTTCGGCACGTCGGGGAAGGGGATGATCGGATAGGCGCCCCATTCGCGCGCTCCCACCGCGCCGCGCTCGAAGGAGACCTCTTCCATCAGCGCGCGGCTGGTCGACTGGATGACGTTGCCGTGGATCTGGTGGCGCACGCCGTCCGGATTGATCATCAATCCGGAGTCCTGGCCTGCAACCACACGCGTCACGCTGACATCGCCGGTCGTCTTGTTCACCGCGACGTCGGCGACCCAGGCCGACCACGCCGCGCCATAGCCGGGGAACTTGCTGTGGACGTAGAGCGCATAGGCAAAGCCGCGCCCGTGCACGACTTCGCCGTCCTTGTCCTGCCGCACCGGCCGCGGCGTCCAGCCCGCGCGCTCGGCGACCGCATTGACGAGATCGACGGCGCGCTGTTCCTTCAGATAGCGCAGGCGATATTCGATCGGGTCGACGCCGGCCTCGGTCGCGAGCTCGTCGATATAGGATTCGTGCGCAAACGTGTTCGGCAGTGCCGAGACGCCGCGAAACCAGGACGCGCGCACGATCGGCGCCATGTCATGGGCGACGACGCGCATGTGGTCGTAGTCGTAAGGCGGGATCGCGGTGCGGTCGCCCATTTGCAGTACGTCGGGTTCCGGCGAAATCCGCCCGGTCAGCAGCAGCGCAAGCGTCGGCGCGGCGTTCGACGGATAACGTGTGGCAAGATCGTAACCGGCGATGCCGCCATCGGCGTTCAGCCCGCCATTGACGTCGATCAGCTGCGCGGTGCCCTTGGGCTCCCAGGCGTGCTCCTGCTCGCGCGTCAGTTGCACGCGCACGGGGCGGCCAACGGCGCGCGACAGCAGCAGCGCGTCCGCCGTGACATCGTCGGCGCAGTTGCGGCCATAGCAGCCGGCAGCCTCCAGCCGGATCACCTCGATCTCGCTCTCCGGCCGCTCGATCAGCAGCGCAAGGTCGGCGCGCAGCAGATGCGGGTTCTGGGTGCCGGACCAGACGCGGATGTTGCCATGCTGGAAGTCGGCGACCGCGCAGGACGGACCGATCGAGGCGTGCATCTGGTAGGGCCAGACATAGGTGCGCTGCATCGGTTTGGCCGCGGCGGCGATTGCCGAATTGACGTCGCCCTTGTCGATCAGCGTGCGCGGCGCCGACGGATTGGCGCGCAGCGCCTTCTCGACATCTGCGAGATCGGGCAGGGTGGGCGTCGGCTTCCAGCTCAGCTTGAGCTGCGTCGCCGCCAGAATCGCATTCTCCTCGCGCTCTGCAACCACGCCGACGAAGTCGCCGATGCGTACGACGGCGACGAGACCGGGAATGTCGCGGACCGAGGATTCATCGACCGCGATCAGGCTGGTGCCGACGAACGGGCCGGCATCGACGCCGGCATAGGGCGGACGCACCACGCGCCCGTGCAGCATGCCGGGCACGCGGATGTCGTGGACGAAGGTCAGCTCGCCGGTTGCCTTCGCCGGCAGATCGACGCGCGGCACGGACTGGCCGACGATGGCATAGTCGCCGACCGGTTTGACAACGACGTCGTCGGCGAGTTCGAGACGGATCGTCTCATCGCCGATCAGTTCGCCATAGCTGACGCTGCGGTTGTGCCCGCGGACGAGGCCGTCCTCGATCCTCAGCTCGGCAACCGGCAGCTCCAGCCGTTCAGCGGCACGCGCGATCAGGAAGTGTCGCGCTTGCGCGGCGGCCTTGCGCAGGGGAACGGCGGTGATCTGGATGGTCTCGCTGGCGATGGTCGCGCCCTGGTTCGGCGCAACTGCGGTGTCACCGAGCACCACGACGACGCGCGCAAAGGAGACGTCGAGCTCTTCGGCGACGATCTGACCGAGCGCGGTGCGAATGCCGGTGCCGAGATCGACATGGCCGTTATAGGCGCTAACCGAACCATCGGCGGTGATCCGGACGAACGTCTCGGATGCACCCGTGTCGAGCGTGCGGGCGACGACGAGCGAACCGGAATGCCGCGCGGATTCGTTCGAGAGAGGCGAGGCCATCAATCACCGGCCTCGGCGAGCTGGCTAGATGCGCGCATCACGGCGCGCAAGATTTCGACATGCGTGCCGCAGCGGCAAAGATTGTAGCGCAGCGCCGCCAGTGCTTCCTGTTCGCTGGGGTGCGGGTTGATGGCGAGCAGCGCCTTGGTGGTCATGATCATGCCGTTGAGGCAATAGCCGCATTGCGCTGCCTGCTCGTCGATGAAGGCCTGCTGCACGGGATCCGGCCGATCGCGTGTGCCGAGGCCTTCGAGCGTCACGATGTCGCGCCCGGCGCAGCCGCTGATCGGGATGACGCAGGAGCGCGCGGCGCTGCCGTCGATCAGGACAGTACAGGTACCGCATTCGCCGAGGCCGCAACCATATTTCGGGCCGTTGAGTTCGAGATCGTTGCGCAGCACATAGAGCAGCGGCGTCTGCGGCGCCGCAGTAACGTCGTGGATCCTGCCGTTCACAGTGAGGCGGATCGGTGTCTGCGTCATCCTCGTTCCCAACCTTGCGACCACGCGGCCGCAAAAATTCTACGTCGCGACGATACCGTTTGTACACAAACGTGCAAGCGGCGCATGCCGCAGTGCAGCGCGATTGCCCGCTTTGTGGACAGAGGCGGGAGGCAAATGAGGTTTTATTCGGCAGCGGCGCCTTTTCGCCCGCGCCGCCGCTTGACAGCTTTCAAAGGCGCGCGCAACATCGTTCGTATACGAATGATAACCGTCGTGATCCGCTGGCTCTGACATGGTGACTGAAACGACGAGCACCGCCACCGACAAGATCCGCTGCGATGCCTGTCCGGTGATGTGCTACATCAAGCCAGGCGCGGCGGGCGCCTGCGACCGCTACGCCAATCACGACGGCAAGCTGGTTCGCGTTGATCCGCACATCATCCTCGAACGCACGGTGTCACAGGGCGGCAAGCTGGTGCCGTTCAATCGCACGGAAGACTGGGACGGCAAGATCGTCCACGAGCCCTCGACCTTCGTGACCGCGATCGGAGCCGGCACCACCTATCCCGACTACAAGCCGGCGCCGTTCATCGTTTCCGCGGAAGTTGATGGCGTCGACACGGTGACCGTGGTCACCGAGGGCATCTTCTCCTACTGCGGCATCAAGGTGAAGATTGACACCGACCGCTATCTCGGCCCGGAGACCGCGACCGTTCGTGCGCAAGGCGAGGCGGTCGGTCATGTCACGACCAGCGAATACGGCTCGCAGATGCTGTCGCTCGGCGGCGTGCATCATCTCACCGGCGGCTCGAAGAAGGAGGGCCGCGTCACCTGCGACACGCTGATGGATCTCGCCAATTGCAAGGCGGTCGAGCTCACCATCGACGGCGGCGCGACGGTGGTGGTGCAGGCGGGGCAGCCGCCGATCGTCAACGGCGTCAAGGAGGAACGCATGCGCGTCGGCTGCGGCTCCGCGACGATCGGCATGTTCGCAAAGCAGTGGCACGGCAAGGTCGATGAAGTCGTCGTCGTCGACGATCACATCACCGGCGTGCTCAGCGAGCACCAGGCCGGCAAGCTGCTCGACATCGCCGACACCGGCATCAAGATGAAGGGCCGGCGCTCCACGCCCGGCCGCTACTTCCAGGTCGCCGATCCCGGCACGGGCTGGGGCGGCACCAACATCTCTGATCCGCTGGCGATCCTTGGTCCCTTCGATGCGAAGGAAGCGAAGCCCGGTCTGACCATGCTGATGGTCTCCACGACCGGCGAGCACTCATCTTACTATGTGCTCGACGAGGCCCTGAAGCCGGTCGAGACGGAGATGCCGGCCGATCTGAAGTTTTCGGTCGAGCGCATTCAGGAGAACTGCGAGCCGGCGTTGTGCACGGTGCTGTTCATGGCCGGTGCCGGCGGCTCGCTACGCGCCGGTGTCACCGACAATCCGGTGCGGCTCACGCGATCGGTGAAGGATGCGCTGACTCGCGTCACCAGCGGCGGCGCGCCGGTCTATGTCTGGCCGGGCGGCGGCATCACCTACATGGTCGACGTGACGCAAATGCCCGCCGGCGCGTTCGGCTATGTGCCGACCCCGGCGCTGGTCGCGCCGATCGAGTTCACCATGAAGCTGTCCGACTATGCCGCGCTCGGCGGGCACATGGATTATGTGAAGCCGCTCTCCGAGGTTAAGGATGGCGACGATGTTCGCCAATTGCCGTGGCAGAATCCGATCCCGGGAAGGCGCGCATGAGGCTCCCGCAAATCGCATTGCTGTCTGATGCCCGGCGGCTGCATTTGCAGGATGGACCGATTGATCTGATCGTGGAGGCGAGGGGGCGCGAGGATGAGGTGCGCGCAGCCTATGAGGCAGCGGCGCGGCGTTTCACCGGCCTACTCGATGAGCTCTGCGCGGAACTGGTGGAATTACGCGAAGCCGCAGATCCGGCGCGAACCTCGCTCAAGGGCGTCGTGGCGCGTCGCATGCATGCCGCTGTCGTGCCCTACGCCGCGGATTGCTTCATCACGCCGATGGCGGCGGTTGCCGGCAGCGTAGCGGAGGAAATTCTGGGCGCGATGCTGAACGCTGCGTCGCTCGATCGGGCCTACGTTAATAATGGCGGCGACATCGCACTGCATCTCGGGCGGGCTGAGCATTTTTCGATCGGCCTCATGGATCGGCCCGACCGTGATGGCGTGATGCGGACCATGACGGTTGACGCCGATGACGCCGCGCGGGGGATCGCGACCAGCGGCCGGCACGGCCGCAGCTTCTCGCTCGGCATTGCCGATGCGGTGACGGTGCTGGCCAGGTCGGCGTCGCAGGCCGACGCGGCTGCGACGGTCATCGCCAATGCTGCGGATTTGCCCGGACATCCCGCCATCATCAGGCATCCGGCCAACGAGCTTCAGCCCGATAGCGATCTCGGCGCGCGCCTCGTCACCCGCGCTGTCGGCCGATTGTCACAGGCCGAGGTCGCGACAGCGCTCGAATCTGGCGCGGAATGTGCACGGCAATTGTGCGATCGCGGACTGATCGAGGGGGCTGTGCTGCGGCTTTGTGGTGATATGCTTGTCATCGGAACCAAGGATATAGAACGGCAACGATCGCGCCCGCTTGTGCTGGAGAATGCGGTCCATGCCTGAACAGGGAAGTGAAACATGACCGCGATCATCCGCAAGATCGTCACCGTCGTCGAAGAGACGCAGTTGGAGATGGGCCGGCAGGTGTCGCCGCCGACGCGACGCGCGGCGGCGATTGCGGTGATCGAGAATCCCTTTGCCGGAAAATATGTCGAGGATCTCTCGCCATTGATCGCGATCGGCGAGGAACTCGGCGATCTCCTGTCGAAGCGCGCGGTGGCTGCGCTTGGCATCGAGGGTTCCAAGGTACAGAGTTACGGCAAGGCGGCGGCCGTCGGCGAGAATGGTGAGCTGGAACATGCGGCCGCGATCCTCCACCCCAAGATGGGCGCGCCGGTGCGGAAAGTCTTGAGCAAGGGCGCCGCGCTGATCCCCTCGTCGAAGAAGCGCAGCGGTCCGGGCACGACGCTCGACATTCCATTGGGTCACAAGGATGCAGCCTTCGTGCGCAGCCATTTCGACGGCATGGAAGTGCAGATCAACGACGCGCCGCGCGCCAACGAAATCATGGTTGCGGTGGCCGTTACCGACAGCGGCCGTCCGCTGCCGCGCGTCGGCGGGCTCACGGTTGCGGAGATCAAGGGTGAAGACGGCCTGCGTTAGAGCGTGATCCGGACCCGGAGGGCCGCGTTAGCGCAAAGTGGGAACCGGTTTTTCGATAAGATCATGCTCAAGAAATAGAGTTTAACAGTGGAGGTTGGGATGCGAGCTAAGAATTATTTCGTTGGCGCGGCGTTCGCGCTGTTGGCGAGCGGCATGGCCAGTTCGGCGATGGCGCAGGCCGAGATCAAGATCGGCGAGATCAACAGCTATTCGCTGCTGCCGGCCTTCACCGAACCCTACCGCAAGGGCTGGCAGCTCGCGGTGGAAGAGATCAACGCGGCCGGCGGCATCAATGGCAAGAAGCTCGTCGTCATTTCCAAGGACGACGGCGGCAAGCCGGCGGATGCGCAGACCGCGGCCAACGAGCTCGTCTCGAGCGAGGGCGTCGCGATGCTTGCCGGCACGTTCCTGTCCAACATCGGCCTTGCGGTCAGCGACTTCGCCAACCAGAAGAAGGTGTTTTTTCTCGCGGCCGAGCCGCTGACGGACGCCGTGACCTGGTCGAGGGGCAACAAGTACACCTTCCGCCTGCGTCCCTCCAACTACATGCAGGCGGCGATGCTGGTCGAAGCAGCGGCAAAGCTGCCGGCCAAGCGCTGGGCGACGATCGCGCCGAACTATGAATACGGCCAGTCTGCGGTCTCGGTGTTCAAGAAGCTGATGTCGGAGAAGCGCCCGGACATCCAGTGGGTCGACGAGCAGTGGCCGCCGCAGGGCAAGATCGACGCGGGTCCGGTGGTGCAGGCCGTTGCCGCGGCCAATCCGGAAGCGATCCTCAACGTCACCTTCGGCGCCGACCTCGTGAAGCTCGTTCGTGAAGGCAACACCCGCGGCCTGTTCAAGGGACGTGAGGTCGTCTCCTTCCTGACCGGCGAGCCGGAATATCTCGATCCGCTCAAGGACGAGACGCCGGAAGGCTGGATCGTCACCGGTTACCCCTGGTACTCGATCAAGACGCCCGAGCATGATGCGTTCCTGAAGGCCTACCAGGCCAAGTACAACGATTATCCGCGTCTCGGCTCGATCGTCGGCTACCAGACCATCAAGTCGGCGGCCGCGATTCTTGCGAAGGCAGGCTCGACCGATCCGGAGAAGCTGATCGCGGCGGCCGAAGGCCTCTCGGTCGGTTCGCCCTTTGGCGAGATCACCTTCCGCAAGATCGACCACCAGTCGACGCTTGGCGCCTATGTCGGCAAGACCTCGGTCAAGGACGGCAAGGGCATCATGGTGGACTCGTCCTACAAGAAGGGCTCGGACTACCTGCCGAGCGATGCCGAAGTCGAGAAGCTGCGTCCGAAGGACTAAGGCTCTCCCGCGCTCCACTGCCGTAGGGTGGGTTGGCCGAAGGCGTAACCCACCATGCCACGGCGGGAGAAGAGGTGGGTTACGCTTCGCTAACCCACCCTACGAAGTTCTCGCTCCCCGTACGGGGGGCGCATTGAAACCCAACCCGGACCGCCGATGGCCTTTTATGTCGTACAGTTTCTGACCGGTCTCGCCAGCGCAGCGTCGCTGTTCCTGGTGGCCTCGGGCCTGTCGATCATCTTCGGCGTGACGCGGATCGTGAATTTCGCGCACGGCGCCTTCTACATGATCGGCGCCTACATCGCCTTCACGCTGACGGATCGCTTCGCCGGCGCGTTCGGCTTCTGGGGCGGCATTGTCGCCGCTGCGCTCGCGGTGGCGCTGATCGGCGTCGTGGTCGAGATGGTGCTGCTCCGTCGCATCTACCATGCGCCCGAGCTGTTCCAGCTGCTAGCGACCTTCGGCCTGACCCTGATGGTCGAGGACCTCGTGGTCCTGATCTGGGGTCCCGACGATCTGCTCGGCCCGCGCGCGCCGGGCTTCAAGGGCGCGGTCGATTTCTTCGGCCAGAACATCCCGAGCTATGACCTGTTCCTGATCGTGCTCGGGCCGGTCGTGCTTGGCATTCTCTGGCTGCTGTTCCAGCGCACGCGCTGGGGCGTGCTGGTGCGCGCGGCGACGCAGGATCGCGACATGGTCGCAGCCCTCGGCGTCAATCAGAAATGGCTGTTTACCAGCGTGTTTGCGGTCGGCGTGTTCCTCGCCGCGCTCGGCGGCGCGCTCCAGATCCCGCGCGACGCCGTGCATCACGCCATGGACCTGCGCATCATCGTCGAGGTCTTCGTCGTGGTCGTGATCGGCGGTCTCGGCAGCATCGTCGGCGCCTTCGTCGCGGCGGTGCTGGTGTCCGAGCTCAATGCGTTCGGGATCCTGATCTTCCCGAAGATCTCCATCATCCTCGTCTTCCTGGTGATGGCGGTGGTGCTGATCGTGCGGCCTTGGGGCCTGTTCGGTCGGCCCGAGGCGCCGGCGCGCAAGACGCCCGGTCTCACGGTCAATCCCTGGCGCCCGCTGACGTCGAATGAGCGGCTTGCGGCGCTTGCCGTGCTCGTCGTCGCGGCGATGCTGCCGCTGGTCGCCGGCAATTATGTGCTGACCGTCGGCTCGGAGATCGCGATCTTCGTGATCTTCGCCGTGAGCCTGCACTTCCTGATGTCGGTCGGCGGGCTTGCGTCCTTTGGCCACGCGGCGTATTTCGGCCTCGGCGCCTACGGCATCGCCTTCCTCGCCAAGATGGCAGGGCTGCCGATGATCGTCTGCCTTCTGCTCGGACCGCTGCTCGGATGCCTCGGCGCGGCCGTGTTCGGCTTCTTCGCCGTGCAGCTCTCCGGCGTCTATTTTGCCATGCTGACGCTCGCCTTCGCGCAGATCGTCTGGTCGATCGCGTTCCAATGGGTAAGCGTGACCGGTGGCGATAACGGCATTCTGGGCGTCTGGCCGGAGAAATGGGCCGCGAGCCCGTCACACTTCTACTGGCTCGCGCTCGGTGTCGCGGCTCTCGTGACGATCGCGCTGCGGATCGCGGTGTTCTCGCCATTCGGCTATGCACTCCGGGCAACGCGCGACTCGGCCTTGCGCAGTGAGGCGATCGGCATCAATGCCAAGCGTATCCGGTGGACCGCCTTCGTGATCGCCGGAACGACCGCCGGCATCGGCGGTGCGCTGTTTGCTTACCTCAAGGGCAGCGTCTTCCCGGATAATCTCGGCATCTCGCTCTCGGTCGATGCGCTGGTGATGGTGCTGCTCGGCGGCGTCGAGACGGTGTCGGGCGCGGTGATCGGCGCGATCGTCTACAAGGCGCTCAACATCTGGCTGGTCAGCCAGACAGATCTGTCGAAGCTGGTGCTGGGCGCCTTCATCGTTCTGATCGTGGTCGTCTTCCCCAAGGGCATTGTCGGGATGCTGGAGATGCTCGCGCAGCGGCGCGGGAATGCATCGCCGCCGGGGTCAGCCCTGCTTGCCAAGCCGATCGAGTCCGCCGAATGAGCGTCGCACCCCCACTTCTCGCGGTCGAAGGTCTGACCAAATCCTATGGCGGCATCCATGCCGTGCGCGGCGTCGCGTTCTCGCTGCGCGCCGGCGAAATTCTGGCGCTGATAGGGCCGAACGGCGCGGGCAAAAGTACCTGCTTCGACATGCTCAACGGCCAGAACAAGCCGGATTCCGGACATGTCCGTCTCAACGGCGAGGACGTCACCGGCAAGAAGCCGCGCGAGATCTGGCGGCTCGGGGTGGGGCGCACCTTCCAGATCACCGCGACGTTCGCGACCATGACCGTGCGCGAGAACGTGCAGGTCGCGCTGATCTCGCACCAAAAGCAATTGTTCAACCTATGGGGCTCGGCGCCGCGCTTCGATCGCGATGAGGCCGGTCGCCTGCTGGAACTCGTCGGTATGGGCGGCTACGCGGATCGGCCCTGCGGCGAGCTCGCCTATGGCGATCTCAAGCGGCTCGAGCTCGCCGTGGCGCTCGCCAACGAGCCAAAGCTTTTGCTCATGGACGAGCCGACCGCCGGCATGGCGCCGCGTGAGCGCGTCGACCTGATGCGGCTCACCGCACACATCGCGCGGGAGAAATCGATCGGCGTGCTCTTCACCGAACACGACATGGACGTCGTGTTCGAGCATGCCGACCGCATCATCGTGCTCAACCGCGGCACGCTGATTGCCGAGGGTTCGCCGGCCGAGGTGCGCGGCAATCCGCAAGTGCAGGCGGTCTATCTCGGCGAGGGCCTCGTCTACGACGCCCGCCACCGCGAGGGAACGTCCGCATGAAGCTCACGGTGCAGGACCTCAACAGCCATTACGGCCCCGCGCATATCCTGTTCGACATCGGCTTCGAGGTCGGCGACGGCGAGGTGGTGGCGCTGCTCGGGCGCAATGGCGCCGGCAAGTCGACGACGTTCCGCTCGATCGTCGGCCTCGTGGCGCAACGCTCGGGCCGCATCATGTTCGAGGGCAAGGACGTCTCGGCACGGCCGACGCACGAGATCGTGCGGAGCGGCCTCGGCTATGTGCCGGAGGAGCGCCGCATCTTCACCGACCTTACGGTCGAGGAGAATCTCGAGGTCGGCCGCCAGCCTAAGCGGGTCAACGCGCCATACTGGACGCGCGAAAAGCTGTTCGCATTGTTTCCGAATCTGAACGAGATGCGCAATCGCCCGGGCGGCCGCATGAGCGGGGGCGAGCAGCAGATGCTGACGATCGCGCGCACGCTGATGGGCAACCCGTCGCTGGTGCTGCTGGACGAGCCCTCGGAAGGCCTGTCGCCCAAGATCGTGGAGCAGATGGTCGATGCGATCCTGACCATGAAGAAGGAGGGCGTCAGCATCGTCGTCTCCGAGCAGAATTTGCACTTTGCGCGGCTGATCTCCGATCGCGCCTATATCATCGAGCGCGGCCGCATCTGTTTCGGCGGCACGATGGCCGAGCTCGATGCGCGCCCGGACATCCGCGACGCGCATCTGTCGTTGTGAGGGGCGGGGAACGGATGGCGAGAAGCGTCGCGGCAAAGAAGAGCGTCAAACCGGCAAAACCATCTTACGTGCTCGACGAGCAGGTCGGCTTTATCCTGCGCCAGGTCTGGCAGCGCCACAGCGCGATCTTCGCCCGCGACATCGGCACCAACCTCACGCCGACGCAATGGGCGGCGCTGTCGAAGCTCGCCGAGACCGGCCCGTGCTCGCAGAACCAGCTCGGTCGGCTGACGGCGATGGACGTCGCTACCATCAAGGGCGTGATCGACCGGCTCAGCGCGCGCGGGTTGACGGAAACGAGCCAGGATCCCGAGGACGGACGCCGGCTGGTGGTCAGCCTGACGCGCGCCGGTCAGCAGCTAGCGGAGAAGGTCGCGCCCAATGCGCTCGCGATTACCCGCGAAACGCTGGCGCCGCTCGATGCCAAAGAGCGCGAGCTGTTGATGGTGCTGTTGAACAAGCTGCGGTGAACGTCATTCCGGGGCGCGCATCAGCGCGAACCCGGAATCTCGCGCCACAATCTCTGGATTCCGGGTTCGCGACTGCGTCGCGCCCCGGAATGACGGGCTCGCTTACTTCGCCACCACCTCCGGCACCTTCCCCGCCGGCGGGGTATTCCGGCTGCGCTGCGTCCGCACGATGCCGTCGATGATGGTCATGCCGATGCCGGGGAGGTCGCCGAGCTGCACGCTCTCCAAAATGTTCTTGCCGGGCGAGTGCTGCGCCTTGTCCATGATGACGAAGTCTGCGGAGCGGCCGACCTCGATCAGGCCGCAATCGAGTTCGCGCATCCGCGCAGTGTTGCCGGTGGCGAGGCAGAAGGCGATCTCGGCGGGCAGATCGCCGAGCGAGGACAGCATCGAAACCATGCGCAGAATGCCCAGCGGCTGCACGCCGGAGCCGGCGGGCGCGTCGGTGCCGAGGATGACGCGGTGCAAATCGCCCATCTCGCGCGCGGTGCGCAGCGTGAACAGGGCCGAGCGCTCATTGCCGTTGTGCACAAGCTCGAGCCCGCGCTTGCAACCCTCGCAGATGCAGCGGATCTGGTCGTCGGGCAGGGCGGTGTGGCCGCCATTGATGTGACCGACCACGTCGGTGTCGGCTTCCAGCACCACGTCCTTGTCGATCAGGCCGGAGCCGGGGATCGAGGGGCCGCCGGTGTGAATCGTGCTCTGGATGCCGTATTTGCGTGCCCAGCCGACCATTTTCCGTGCGGTCGGGCCGTCCTTGACGCCGCCGAGTCCGACCTCGCCCAGCAGCTTGACGCCGGCCGCGGCCATTTCCTTGAAATCTTCCTCGACCATCTCGCATTCGATCACGGGCGCACCGGCGTGAACCTTCACGCCGCCGGGCCGCAAGGTCCAGAACGCGCGCTGGGCGAACACCGCCATGGCCTTCAGGCCGACGACGTCGCGGGGGCGGCCGGGCATGTGCACTTCGCCGGCCGAGATCATGGTGGTGACGCCGCCGTGGAGGTAGCTGTCGATCCAGCTGATCTGGTTCTGCCGCGGCGTCCAGTCGCCGGCGACGGGGTGGACGTGGCTGTCGATCAGGCCCGGCGCGACCGTGGTGCCGTTGGCGTCGACGGTCGTGGTCGCGCCTTCCGTGTTGACGTCCTTGAAGCGGCCGATCGCAGTGATCTTGCCGTTCTCGGCGACGATGGTGTCGCCGTCCAGGATCGGCTTTTCCAAAGCGCCGGACAGGATCAGGCCGATATTGCGGATCACGAGCTTCGAGGGTCCGGCGGCCTGGGGTGCGTCATGCGCCATGGAAGGGCTCCTTAATCCTAGCTGCAACGCTTTCGATCTTGGGCAGCCTTGACCGCGGGATCAAGCAGGATTATTCATTAGTATACGAATGATTGTGTACAAACGACGCATAGCTGACCGCCTCGGAACCGCAAGGAAGCGACAGGGAAGGTGAGATGAGCAATTTCAATCAGGAAAGCGTTTTGAGTGTCCACCACTGGACCGACACGCTGTTCTCTTTCAAGACCACCCGCAGCCCGACCTTCCGCTTCCGCAACGGCGAATTCACCATGATCGGGCTCAAGGTCGGCGAGAAGCCGCTGTTGCGGGCCTACAGCGTCGCCAGCGCCAATTACGAGGACACGCTGGAGTTCTTCTCGATCAAGGTGCCGGACGGCCCGCTGACCTCGCGCCTCCAGCACCTGAGGGAGGGCGACGAGATCATCGTCAGCCGCAAGGCCACCGGCACGCTCGTGATCGACAACCTTGAGGAGGGGCGCAATCTCTACCTCGTCGGTACCGGCACGGGGCTCGCACCGTTCCTGAGCGTCATCAAGGACCCCGAGACCTACGAGCGCTTCGAGAAGGTCGTGCTCCTGCACGGCTGCCGTCACGTGAGGGAGCTCGCCTATGGCGAGATGATCACCGAGGAGCTGCCGAACGACGAGTTGCTCGGCGAGTACATCCGCAACCAGCTGATCTATTATCCGACCGTGACCCGCGATCCCTTCCGCAACCGCGGCCGCATCACCGACCTCATCACCTCCGGCAAGCTGTTCAGCGATATCGGCCTGCCGCCTCTGGAAGCAGCGCATGACCGTGTCATGATCTGTGGCAGCCCGGCGCTGGTCGCCGACACCCGCGTACTCCTGACCGAGCGCGGCTTCGTCGAGGGCAATCATGGCGAGCCGGCCCAGTTCGTGGTCGAAAAGGCATTTGCCGAACGCTGATTCGCGGAATTCCAGCGCAATAAGGCCGCATTTTCGCCGCCGGGCACCCGTTGCTCCGCCGATTCGGCGCACGATACTATGTGCTTACGAATCAGCGGAGTTCCCACATGGTTGCGGACAGTGACAGCAATATCGCCTGGCACCGGGTTCAGTTGAAGAAGAACCGCGCCGAGTTGAAGGCGCTCGAGACCGCGCGCTTCACGATGGGCGAGATCGCGACGTCGAAGCGGGACGGACAGACCCAGAAGGCGATCGCGGAACTCAAGCGCAAGATCGCGCAGTCCGAGCGCGTGATCGCCGACTACGAGAAGCGCACGCGCCGTCCGCTGGCCACCGACCTGCGAAGCCTCAGCAACGGCAGCTGGAGCCATTGGGACGCCTACACCAACCAGCAGCAGCGCAAGGCCGGCCCGCGCTCGCCGGGACGCGGATAAGCTCTCTTCCGTCGCTCGAACCGCGAGGGCGGACGCAAGTTCCAGCCCCTTGCGCCGGCAGCGCCGCTCACCATTTGGGTGGGGCGCCACCAACCATTCCGGTGATCCCATGGCACCGCGCCTCGATTTCACCAGCGAGGCCTTCTTCCGCGGTCCGCCCAAGGCCATCGCGGATTTGCGGGCGTCCGGCCCCGTGGTCGCGACGCGATTTCCGCTCGTTGGCGAGGTCTGGATCACCACGGCCCATGACGTCACCGCGCAGGTGCTGAAGGACAGCGCTACCTTCACGCTCCGCAAGGAGGATGGCGACGTCGCTGGCCTGCGCTGGTGGATGCCAAAGCTCGTCAGAACCATCGCCAAGAACATGCTGACCATGGACGAGCCGGATCACACCCGGCTGCGCAGCATCGTGGACGAGGCCTTTCGCCGCCGCGCGATGGTCGCGATGGAGCCGCGCATTCGGGCCATCGCAGATAATCTTGCCGATGAGCTGTTCGCGCAGGGAAGCCCGGCCGATCTCGTCCAGCGCTACGCGCGCATCCTGCCGCTTTCGGTGATCTCCGAGCTGCTTGGCCTGCCGCAAGCCGATCGCCCGCGGTTCATCGCCTGGGCCAATGCGATGTCCTCGCTGACCAACGTCCTCAGCTTCTTCCGGCTGCTGTTCGCGTTCCGCAAGATGCGGAGCTACCTGGAGGAACAGTTGCAGCTCGCACGCAAGCAGGGCGGCGAGGGCCTGATCGCCGAATTGGTCCAGGTCGAACGCGAGGGCGGCCAGATCACGCCGGACGAAATGGTGTCGATGGTGTTTCTGCTGCTCGCGGCCGGCTCCGAGACCACCACGCATCTCATCAGCGGCTCGGTTTACGAGCTCCTCAAGAGCCCCGGCCTCCGGGACTGGCTGGAGGAGGACTGGAGCCGCGTCGGGCTGGCCGTCGAGGAATTCCTGCGCTTCGTCTCGCCGGTGCAGTTCTCCAAGCCGCGCTATGTTCGGCGCGATGTCGAGCTCGAAGGCGTGCGCCTGAAAAAGGGCGACCGCGTCATGGTCATGCTCGCCGCGGCGAACATGGATCCGGCAGTGCATGATCAGCCTGATCGTCTCGATCTCGAGCGCAAACCCAACCGCCACATCTCCTTCGGCACGGGAATCCATTTCTGCCTCGGCCATCAGCTTGCGCGTATTGAGGCGGCCTGCGCACTGGAGGCGCTGTTTGTGCGATGGCCGCGGCTTGGTCTCGCTGTCGAGCCCTCGCTGATTCATTGGCGCAAACGGCCGGGTCTCCGCGCGATCGCGAAACTGCCCGTCATTGCGGACTCCCGCGGAACACAAGCGATCGTTGCTGAGCAAGCGATGGTCGATCGTTCGCTCGCTCAGGCGAGCTGATGTTTCCTGTTCTTCGGAAAATCTTCGCTTCACGTGATTAGTCCGGAACGGTGCGCGGTGGCGGCGGTTGTCTCTGAGACCTCGCGGCGACGAAGTTCGGCACGAGTTCCCTGTCACCGCACCGCAGGTCTTCACATCTCTTCAGGAGGCAGCATCATGACCAGCAGAATGCCACCTGTTCCGCCGGACAATCAGAGCCGCAAGGGAACTGGCGGCAGCAAGCCGCCGACCGGCAAGAATCTTCGGGACAATCCGCTGATCGGCGGATCTAGGGGCGCGAATATGGCGGCCGCATCGCCTGATGACGTCGAGGATGCGCTCGGCGAGAATACCATCGAAGGCGATTTGGAGAACGGCGGCATCGACAACGATGTCGCATATAGCAGAGCCGCTCGCAGAGGTCGGAGACCGCAAATGCAAGGTAAGAAGACACACGAACAGCAGATGCGCATTCTCGAGCGAAAGCCGGATTTACCCGACGCGCGTGAGCTGGATCAGGCTTTGCGCTCCGAGGAGAACACCGTACATCGCGCCCGTGGTCCCAACGAGAAGGGTGGTCACGAACCGCGAGAATGATCAGCGGCCGAGTATGGCGCTGAATCCTCAATGTCAGAGCGATCACTGCAAGAGGAGAGATCGATGCCAGGTGGGAATGGCAGCAAGACGCACTTCAGATCCGGCATGCATGGAAAGAGCGACGGCACCGGCGCCTTCGCTGAGGTGTCCAAGGACAAGATCGGCGACAACATGATCTTGTCCAACCGCGACAAGGCCCAGCACTCGGACATCCGCGGCATGGACGGCAAGTTCATCCAGACCGAGCAGTATCAGGACCACGCGGCCAACCGGCTCGGGGATGAGGGAACGGAGACTGGTGAAAGCTGAGGAGAAGGTCGATTCCTCCCGACAAACTGCGGACCGGTGCTCAGCCGGTCCGCTTTTTTGTCGAGACGAGATCGCGCTCCCAGCCGAACACGGACCGGCCATCGAGGTCTGGAGATACTGCGCGTTCGCCTGCGATGAACGATTCCACTGAAGGTCCGCGCGCGGTCCGCTCCAGCCGCCGCGCCTGATCGTCGAGACGCTTGATCGCCTGCATCTCCTCCTCGCGCCCGAGCTTTGCGTTCTGGATCGCGCCCTTCAGCACGCGAATGGTCTCGTCATAGACCTTGATCGGCACGGAGTAGGGGTGCCGGTCCTTGCCGCCATGGGCGAGCGAGAAGCGCGCGGGATCCCTGAAGCGATAGGGCGCGCCGTGCACGACCTCGGCGACCATTGCGAGCGAGCGCACGGTGCGTGCGCCGACGCCGGGCGTCAGCAACAACTCGGGGAAATCGACCGGGCCGCGCTCGGCGGCCGCTGCGAGCGTGCCATGCAGGCGACGCGCGAACACATCCTTCGGCCGCACATCGTGATGCGCCGGCATGATCAGATGCGGCAGCATGGCCTGCGCCGGCTCGATGCCGCTGATTCGCTCGAATTCGCAGACGAGGCGGTCGGGGCCGAGGTCCGTCAGCAGCTCGAGCTGGGCGGCGCGCGAGAGTTCGGCGCGATGGTCGGTGAGATTGACGATCTCGCCCTGCTGCGGACCGTCGATCGCGCTATGCGGCGTATCGACAAAACTCTTCAGAGCCTCGGAGTGCCAGTGATAGCGACGGGCCTGGCGCTTGTCGCCATTCATGCCCTGCTGCACCACCGTCCACTTGCCGTCGGCGGTGACGAAGAAGCCGTGGAGATAGAGGTCGAACCCGTCCTGGACCGCCGCGCTGTCGACCTTCGCCACCAGGCGGCTGGCACGCGTGAGCTTCGCGCCATCGAAGCCGACGCGGTCGCCGAGCTGCAGCAGCTCGTCCGGCGTCTTGCGCGAATGCTGCCCGCGGCCGCCGCAGACATAGATGCCGAGCTCGTCCTGGAGCGGGCCGAGCCCGCGCTTCAGCGCTCCGATCACGGAGGTGGTGATGCCGGAGGAGTGCCAGTCCATCCCCATTACCGCGCCGAACGACTGGAACCAGAAGGGATGCGAGAGGCGCTGAAGAAAGGCATCGCGGCCGTAATGGTGCACGATCGTCTGCGTGACGATCGCGCCAAGCGACGCCATGCGGTTTGCAAGCCACTGGGGAACCCGCCCAGTGTGCAAGGGAAGATCGGCGCTGCCGGTACGTCGAGTCATAACCGCCTTAAGCTAGCGCAGTTCAGCGACGGTTGCACCGGGGGGATCGCGCTGCACGTCGATCACCGCGCCGATGTATCGCGTATAAGTCGCTGGCTGGAGGAGGCAGTGAAAGAATCCAAGCTTTGGGATGGCGCAGTGGTCAATCTCCAGGTGATCGATGCGGATTCGCGCACCATCGAGCTTCGCGCGCTGGTCAGTGCCAGGAACGCGCCGCAGTCCTGGGACCTGCGCTGCGAGATGAGGGAGAAGCTGGCGGCCTTCCTTCGCGACGAGGCCGGAAGCCCTGCCGCGCGAGCGCGCGATCCTGATTCCGTCAGGCGACGACGATGCCGACTTCCTGCGGCGCCCCGCCGCGTCGGAGAAGACGCGGGCAAGTGCGCACAATTGACGGAGCGGCCGATCTTGCAAGGCCGGGCCGCGGGCCAGGCGCTATTCGCGCGTGGCCTTGGTTGCGCCGCGCAAGCCGGCCTGCTGCTGGATTGCTTCCAGCGCGCCGGATGACTGCTCCTCGGTGGCGAAGCGGTTGAGCAGGGGGAGTGCGTCCTCGCGTCCCTTCGGGATCGCAATGGCCATGTGTTCCAGGCCCCAATTGCCGTCGAGGATCCGCGCGCCCGGCATCTGGTCGGACATCTCGAACAGCGTCGGCTTGTTGGTCGCATAGAGATCGATCTCGCCGCGGCCGAACATCGCGATTGCGACCTTGACGCTTTCGGCGGGAACGATGGTCGCGTTCTTGAATTTCGCCGGCAGGGTGCGCTCGGAGGTCGAGCCCTTGGTGACGCCGATCTTCACGCCGGGACGGTCGATGTCTCTCACCTCCTTGATCGGCGAGTTCGCCGGAACGAGATAGCCGAGCTCGATCGCCAGCACGGGCTGGCTAAAGCTGACCTCATTGGCGCGGGCCGGCGTAGCGTTGGTCACGGTGAAGTCGACCTGGCCGTCATGGACCGCGCTGACGATATCGGCGACGCGCTGAAACCGGATGTAGTCGACGGCAACGCCGAGCCGCTTTGCCAGCTCGGCACCAAGATCATAGCTCAGGCCGTGAGGCTTGCCGGCCGCGTCCGTCACCATCGAGGTCGGGCTGCCCGGATAGATGCCGACGCGCAACGTGCCGCTCGGCGCCAGGATTTTTGCCTCGCCATCAGCCCTCGCGGGCGCGCCGAGCAGGCCGAGAGACGTAAGCGCGAGCAGGGCGGCGCCTGCAAGGCGCCGCGAAGAAGGGACGATCGTCATGCGTCGGCTCCGCTTCACTGTGCGCGAATGTTTGCGGCCTTCACCAACGGCTCCCACTTGGTCGCCTCGGCGTGCATGTAGGCGTCAAAGTCCTTGGTGGAGGAGCCGACCGGTGCGGCGCCGATTTTGCCGAGCGTCGACAGCACGTTCGGGTCCTGCAGCGCCGCCTTCAGGTCGGCCTCGAGCTTCGCTACGATCTCCGGCGGCATCTTTGCGGGACCAAGAACGCCCCACCAAACCGAGACGTCATAGCCGGGCACACCGGATTCAGCGACGGTCGGAACGTCAGGCAGCGCCTTGGAGCGCTCGGCCGAGGTCACGGCAAGCGCGCGTACCGGGCCGCCTTCGAGTTGGCCGATGGCTTCCGCGAGCGGATTGATGCTGAGCGGTATTTCGCCGGCGATCACCGCGGTCAGCGCCGGCGCGCCGCCCTTGTAGGGGATCGCGACGATCTTCGTGCCGGACATGTATTTGAGGAGCTCGCCGGCAAGATGCGCCGAGGTGCCGTTGCCGGACATGCCGTAGGAGAGCTTATCGGGCTCCTTCTTGGCGGCGGCCAGGAGATCGCCGAGCGTCTTGTACGGGCTGTCCTTGGCCACCACGATCGCGAGCGGCGAGGACGCCACTTCGGTGATCGCCGTAAAATCCTTGAACGTGTCGTAGGGCACGCTCGGATAGATGAACTGGTTGAGCGGATGACCGCTCGCGACCAGGATCAGCGTATATCCGTCGGGCGCGGCCTGCGTCAGCGCGTGCGAGGCGACGATGCCGCCGGCGCCCGGACGGTTGTCGACCACGGGCTGCTGGCCCCAGGTCTTCGCCAAGGCCTGGCCGAGCGTGCGCGCGAGCACGTCGACCGCGCCGCCGGCCGCGTAGGGCACGAGGATGTGGACCGGCTTGCTCGGATAGTTGTCGGCCTGGGCGCTGACACTTCCCAGCAGCAGGCCGGCACCGAGCAGCAAACCGCCGATCTTCTTGTTCAAACCCAGCATTTCCCAGCACTCCTTAAGGGCGTTCGCGTTCCTGCGGCGGTCTTTTCGAGCCGCCCGGACGTTGCCCATGGTTTTTGTTGACGAGACCTGATCTTTTGTACGATAGTACAAATCACATGGTACGCAAGCCCACCAGCAAGGAAACGGCCCGCAAGCCGAACATGCGCGAGGCGATCCTCGCGGCGGCCGAGGAGCTGTTCGCCACCAACGGCTTCAACGCCGTGTCGGTGCGCGACATCGCGCAGGCCGCCGGCGCCAATCCCGGCAGCGTGACCTATCATTTCAAGACCAAGGACGGCCTGCTGCTGGAGATCTACCGGCGTCATTGCGGACCGATGAACCTGCGCCGATCCGAGCTTCTCGCGGCCGCCAAGCGCGTGCGCGATCTCCAGGACCGGCTGGAAGCGATCGTGCGGGCCTATGTGGTGCCCGCCTTCACCTCGGGCAGCGATCTCGCCGGCGGCGGCGCGCGCTTTACGCGCTTGCGCGCCGTGATGTCGGCCGAGGGTAACGAGGTCGCGCGGCGGATCATCGCGCAGACCTTCGACGACACCAGCCACGCCTTCATCGACGCCATCCACGAGAGCCTGCCGCACATTCCGCGCACCGAGATCGTCTGGCGCAGCCACTTCCTGCTCGGCGCACTCTATTATTCGCTGGTGACGCCGGAACGCGTCGCGCGCCTGTCGCGCGGCGAGGCCGACGGCAGCGATGCCGCCAGTGCCATCGAGCAATTGGTGCAGGCCACCGTCGCCGCGTTCCAGGCGCCGGCGCTCGATCAGACCGCGCCGGCACGACGGCGCGCTGTTGCAAGCAGCAAGACTTGAAAGAAACCGTCGAGGGGAGACGCGGGTCGCGTTTCCGCTCGCAAGCGGACGATTTGACTGGGTATTGAGGAAATGAACAGGCGGGAATGCTTGCAACTGCTGACCGGGATCGCCGGCGCCGCGTGGGCGGGTGAGGCGCACGCGCAAGGCGCCGAGAAGGTGATCCCGACGATTACCCCGCCCGATCCGAATCCCAGGATACCTTCCTTCAAGCTGCCGCCGAAATCCTGCGACACCCACACCCATATCTTCGGACCCGCGGCCCGCTATCCCTTCGCGGCGAACCGGCCCTACAACACGGCGGACGCGCCGCTGGAAGCATTCCGCAGCGTTCACGAGAAGATCGGCGTCGAGCGCTGCGTGATCGTCAATGCGACCGTGCACGGCACCGACAATCGCGTCGTCACCGACGCGATTGCGCAGAGCGAAGGCGCCTATAAGGGTATCGCCAACGTCAATGACGAGATGTCCGACAAGGAGCTCGCGGCGCTGGACAGGGGCGGCATCTGCGGCTGCCGCTTTGCGTTCCTGAAGCGCCTCGGCGGTGTCGGCGACATAACCAAGTTCCAGCGCATCGTGCATCGCATCGCCGAACTCGGCTGGCACGTCGACGTCTATTTCGAGCCGGGCACGATCGCCGAATTCGCGCCCATCCTGACCGCGCTGCCGACGCGCTATGTGATCGATCACATGGGGACGGTCCAGGCCGGGAAGGGGCTCGACGATTCCGGCTTCACCGCATCGCTCGACCTTCAGAAGAAGGACGAGAAGTGCTGGGTCAAGATCACCGGCCTCGAGCGTGCCTCCAGCGCGGGCAGGCCATTCCACGACGCGGTGCCGTTCGCCAAGGCGCTGATCGACAACGCGCCTGACCGCGTGCTGTGGGGCACCGACTGGCCGCATCCCAACGTCAAGATCATGCCGAATGACGGCGAGATCGTCGACCTGATCCCCCTGTATGCGCCCGATGCGAAGGTCCGGCAGAAGCTGCTGGTCGACAATCCGGCGCGGCTGTTCAAGTTCACCTGATGACGATGATGTACACGCCGACCATTCCGCCGCCCGATCCGAACACGCGCACGCCAAAATTCAAGCTGCCGAAGCTGTCCTGCGACGCGCATTGCCACATCTTCGGGCCCGGGGCGAAATACCCGTACGCACCGGATCGCTCCTATACGCCGCCCGACGCGCCGCTGGAGGATTTTCGCGCGCTGCATGCCAAGCTTGGGGTGGAGCGCGCCGTCATCGTCAATGCCAGCGTGCACGGCACCGACAACACCGTCGCGCTTGATGCCATTGCGCAAAGCAACGGCGCCTACCGCGCGGTTGCCAACATCGACGACACCATCACCGAACGGGACTTGCGCGAGCTGCACGAGGGCGGCTTCCGCGGTTGTCGCTTCAATTTCGTGCGCCATCTCGGCGGCGTTCCCGACAAGCGCGTCTTCGACCGCGTCATCGCCATGGTTGCGCCGCTCGGCTGGCACATCGACCTGCATTTTGATGCGATCGATCTGCCCGAATATGCCGACATGCTGGCGAAGCTGCCGCTGAGCTACACCATCGACCACATGGGCCGCGTGAAGGCCGCCGACGGGCTCGATCAGCTTCCGTTCAAGATCCTGACCGAGCTGATGCAGCGTGACGAGAAGTGCTGGGTCAAGATCTGCGGCTCCGAGCGAGTCTCTTCGGCCGGTCCGCCCTTTACCGATGCAGTGCCGTTTGCGCGCAAGATCGTCGAGACGGCAGTGGATCGCGTCATCTGGGGCACCGACTGGCCGCATCCAAACGTCAAGGTGATGCCGAACGACGGCGACCTCGTCGACCTGATCCCGCTGTTCGCGCCGGAAGCCGAATTCCAGCAAAAAATCCTCGTCAGCAATCCGGCACGCCTGTTCGGGTTCGACGAATGACGGCGCTCGCGATCGACAAACCGCGCGCGCGCCTGGTGGAAGGAGCTCTGGATCCAGGTGCTCATCGCCATGGCGGCCGGCATCGCGCTTGGGATCGTCAATCCCGAGGCGGGCGCCAAGATGCAGCCGCTCGGCGACGCCTTCATCAAGGCGATCCGGATGCTGATCGCGCCGATCATCTTCTGTACCGTCGTGCACGGCATCGCCCATATGGCCGACATGGCGCGTGTCGGGCGCGTCGCCATCAAGGCGATCGTCTATTTCGAGATCATGACCACGATCGCGCTGGTGATCGGCCTCATTGCCGTCAACCTGCTCAGGCCCGGCGTCGGCATGAACATCGATCCCGCGACCATCAATGCCGGCGCGATCGAGCCTTACGTCAGGCAGACCGGCGCCATCGGCTTCGTGCCGTTCCTGATGAACATCGTGCCCGCAACCTTCATCGGCGCGTTCGCCGAGGGCAATATTCTCCAGGTCCTGTTCACCTCGGTCCTCTGCGGCTTTGCGCTGGTGCAGCTCGGCGAGCGCGCGGCGCCGCTGGTCAATCTGATCGACATCGCCGCCAGGATGGTGTTTGCCGTCGTCGGCTTCGTGATGTGGGCGGCGCCGATCGGCGCGTTCGGTGCCATCGCGTTCACGGTCGGCAAGTTCGGCGTCGGCTCGCTCGCGTCCCTCGGCAAGCTCCTGGGCGGCTTCTATCTCACCTGCGTGGTCTTCATCATCGTGGCGCTCGGCCCGGTGGCGCGGCTCTGCGGCTTCTCGCTGCTCAAGCTGATCCGCTATATCTGGGAGGAGCTGTTGATCTGCATTGCCACGACATCGTCGGAGACGGTGTTGCCGCGGATGCTGACCAAGCTGGAGAAGGCCGGCTGCGAACGCAGCGTGGTCGGGCTGGTGATCCCGACCGGCTATTCCTTCAATCTCGACGGCACCTGCCTTTATCTCGCTGCCGCCTCGGTGTTCCTGGCGCAGGCGACCAACACGCCGCTTGGCCTTGCCGAGCAGATCGAGCTGCTGCTGATCCTGCTCGTGACCTCCAAGGGCGCGGCGGGAATCGCGGGCGCGGCCTTCGTCGTGCTGGCGGCGACGCTGTCAGCGACTGGCACCATTCCAGTTGCGAGCGTTGCGCTGGTGCTCGGTATCCATCGCCTGATGTCGCAGGGGCTGACGCCGACCAACCTGATCGGGAACGCGGTTGCGACCATCGCGATTGCCAAATGGGAGGGCGCGCTCGACGGCGAGCGCTTGAGGCGTGCGCTCGACGAAGAGGAACCCGCGGAAGCAGCCGTCTGACGAACGTGCTGCTTGCATGACGCAAGCAGCCTATGATGCTTACGAAGAAAGAGGGGAGTTTGTCCCATGAAAACAGGTCTCGTGATCACCGCCCATCCGGGCGATTTCGTCTGGCGTGCCGGTGGCGCCATCGCGCTGCATGCGAAGAAGGGTTTTCGCATGAAGATCGTGTGCATGTCCTTCGGCGAGCGCGGCGAGAGCCAGTTCGCCTGGAAGGAGACGGGCGCGACGCTGGAATCGGTCAAGGCCGGCCGCAAGGACGAGGCGGAGCGGGCGGCAAAACTGCTCGGCGCCGAGATCGAGTTCTTCGACTGCGGCGACTATCCGCTGAAACTCACAGAGGCGCATTTCGACCGCATGGTCGACATCTACCGCGAGCTCAATCCGAGCTTCGTGCTGACGCACGCGCTGGAAGACCCCTATAATTTCGACCATCCGAACGCGGCGCATTTCGCGCAGGAGACTCGTGTCGTGGCGCAGGCCATGGGCCACAAGCCCGGTGCGCAGTACAAATATTCCGCGCCGCCGGTGTTCCTGTTCGAGCCGCACCAGCCGGAGATGTGCAATTTCAAGCCGAACCTGATCCTCAAGATCGACGAGGTCTGGAAGGAGAAGTACGAGGCGTTCCAGATACTCGCCGCGCAAAAGCATCTCTGGGGTTATTACGAGCGCGTCGCACTCAACCGCGGCATCCAGGGCAGCCGCAACACCGGCGTGCCGATGACCTATGGCGAGGCCTATCAGCGCCTGTTCCCGACGGTCGAGGAGGTCCTGGCATGAAGCCGGTCGTCGTTCGCAACATCAAGCGCGCCGATCCCGCCGGGATGGCGGAATATGGCGTCTCCACCGTGCACGAAGCTTTCGGCCGCATCGGCCTGATGAAGCCTTATCTGCGGCCGGTCTTGCCGGGCGCGGCGATTGCGGGTCCCGCCGTCACCGTACTGGCGCAGCCCGGCGACAACTGGATGATCCATGTCGCCGTCGAGCAGTGCAAAAAGGGCGACATTCTCGTCGTCGGCTGCACCACCGATAACACCGACGGCATGTTCGGCGAGTTGCTCGCGACCTCGCTCCAGGCGCGCGGCGTGCAGGGATTGATCATCGACGCCGGCTGCCGCGATGTCAAAGCGCTGCACGAGATGAAGTTCCCGGTGTGGTCGCGCGCGGTCTCGGCCAAGGGCACGGTGAAAGCGACGCTCGGCTCGGTCAACGTCCCCGTGGTTTGCGCCGGCGTCAATGTCGATCCCGGCGATATCATCGTGGCGGATGACGACGGCGTGGTGGTGGTGCCGAAGCGCTACGCCGCTGAGGTCGCCGAGAAGGCGAAGAAGCGCAATGCGGACGAGGGCGGCAAGCGCAAGCGGCTTGCCTCGGGCGAACTCGGTCTCGACATGTACAATATGCGCGAGGCGCTGGCGAAAGCCGGGCTCGTCTATGTCGATAGTCCTGAGGACGTCTAAAGCTACGAAAGAGAAGCGGAGCGGGCGGATGGATCGTCTCAAGCTGCGGGCTGTGCTTGGCAGTCACCCCCATGTCCAGGCCGTGAAGAGCGGCGAGCTCCGCTCCGACCGCTTCGATCTCGACTTCATCGAGTACACGCCGACTAACACGGCGTTCAAGCCGATGGTGCGCGAGCAGGCCTTCGACGTCTGCGAGATGGCGATCGTCACCTACCTGATGGCGAAGGCGCACGGCAAGCCGGTGGTGCTGCTGCCGGCGACCATGCTCGGCCGCTTCCAGCATGCCTACGCGCTGTACAATCCGGAGCGCGGAACGCTTGGGCCTTCCGATCTCGAAGGCAAGCGCGTCGGCATCCGCTCGTTCACGACGACGACGGGCGCCTGGATCAGGGGCATTCTTGCCAACGACTATGGCGTGAAACTTGACAACATTCGCTGGGTGACGTTCGAGGATCCGCATGTCGCCGAATATGTCGATACGACCGAGCGCGCGCCGAAGGACAAGAAGATCCTGCAGATGCTGCTTGACGGTGAGCTCGACGCCGTTCTCGGTGAGACCTCGAACGATGCGCGCCTGAAGCCGCTGTTCCCCAATCCGGCCGCGGAGGCGGCGAAATGGTACGCGCGCCGCGGCGTCGTTCCCGTCAATCATCTCGTGGTCGTGACCGAGCAACTCGCGATAGCTCATCCCGACGTGGTCGCCGGCGTCTATGATCTTCTCAAGCGGAACAAGGAGCGGGCAGGACCCGCGGCGACACCCGACCTTGTCCCGTTCGGGGTCGAGGCCAATCGCAAGCCGCTGGAGCTGATCATCGACTACGCATTCCAGCAGGCGCTGATCCCGCGCCGTTTCACCGTCGACGAGCTCTTTGACGAGACCACCAAGAGGCTGAGCTGATGTCGGATCCGAGGCGATGGCAGATAGGGCTGGTCGGCTACGGCGAGGTCGGCAGGATTTTGGCCGAGGACCTGCGCCAGCAGGACATCAAGGTCGCAGCTTATGACATCAAGCTCGGAGGCGAACAGGGCGCGCCGCTGAAGGACCACGCGGCTAAATTCGGCGTGGCGCTCGCAGGCTCCCATGCCGAGCTGACTGCGAAATCGGACTTCATCGTTTCGGCCGTCACCGCAAGCCAGGCCGTGCCGGTCGCCAAGGCCTGCGCGGCCGCGGTCAACCAGGGCACCTGGTTCCTCGATTTCAACTCGGCCTCGCCCGGCGCCAAGCAGCGCGCCGCCGCGCCGATCGACGCTGCCGGCGGGCGCTATGTCGAGGGCGCGGTGATGACTTCGGTGCCGCCTTATCGGATCAAGGTGCCGCTTCTGCTCGGCGGTCCCGGCGCGAAGGAGCTCGAGCCGCTCCTGAATGCGATCGGCTTCGCAGCCAAGGTCGCCAGCGACAAGTTGGGCGTATCTTCGGCGGTGAAGATGTGCCGCAGCATCATGATCAAGGGCCTGGAGGCCATGGTCATCGAAAGCTTCACCACCGCGCGCGCCTATGGCGTGGAGGATGCGGTGTTCGCTTCGCTCGCCGAGACCTTTCCCGGCATCAACTGGGAGAAGCAGGGTGCCTATTTCTTCCAGCGCGTGATCGAGCACGGCCGCCGCCGTGCCGAGGAGGTGCGGGAGGTCGCGGAGACCGTGCGCGAGGCGGGGCTGACGCCGTGGTCGGCGCAAGGCACCGCCGAGCGCCAGGCCTGGGTCGCCGATCTCGCCGACGACGGCCTGTTCGGCAGGAAGGGAACGAAGGAATTCGCCCGCAGCGCCGATTGGCGTACCGAGGCGGACCGCATCCTGGCGAAAATCAATCGAAAGACGTGACGCGCCTTCAGCTCAGCACCTCGCTGCCGCGATAGCTCGTGACCTCGTCGCGGGCGAGTTCGATCAGGTCGATCAGGTTCCTGGACTTGCGCACGAGTTGCTCCGTGTCGGGCTCGGTGCGGAATTCGGCCAAAACCGCGCGGACGCACTTGTCGGCTGCGTCCAGCGTCCAGAGTGCGCGCGTCATGTCGTCCTGCGTGTGGATCGCGGAAATGTCGAGGCCCGACAGCACATGCCCGATGCCGTCGAGCCGTTTCACGGCCGCATCGACCGGAGTCATCGTCCGGATGGAATCATAGTCGATGCTGCTGAATGCGCTGAACATGTCGATGCTTCCTCGTTGAATGCAGACGTCAGTGCAGGCCCAAGTATGATCCGCGCCGCCGGACTTGCAACGCGCAGTTCTATCGGGATTCGGCGAGAGTCTACGGTCCGGGAAACTACCGGGAGTGGTACTCTGTGGAAGATCAACGGTACGATGCGGCCGTCCGGCCTGACCGTCACCTGCGTCTCCCGACAATCTTACCGTTTGATGCGACGAGCTTACCCTCCTTGTAGACGGAGCGCGCCTGCGGCGGCCCGACGACCGCCTCGGGCACATGTTCCGCATTCAGCGTTACGAAATCGGCCTTGGCGCCGACTCGCAGGCCGTAATCCTCGAGCCGAAGCGCCTTCGCGCCGGCCTGGGTGACGAGATCGAATGCGACGCGCAGTTCTTCGTCGACGTTGAAGCCCGAGCGATATCCGATGGTCGTTGCACGACGCAGCATGTCGCCATCGCCGTAAGGCCACCAGGAGTCGCGAATGTTGTCGTTGCCGCTGAAGACGGTCACGCCGGCATTGCGCAAGGCAAGGATCGGCGGGAAGGGACGTGCGCCCGGCGCGTTCGTCATGATGGCGACGCCGGAGCGCGCAAGGGTATCTGCGACACCTTTGAGATGGTCCGGCGTGATGTCGCCGAGCCCGTAAGCGTGGCTGATCGCGACATGGCCTTCCATGCCGAGCGCCCGCGTGCGCGCCGCGATCTGCTCGATCTCGAAGGCGCCCAGCGTGCCGCTGTCGTGCAGGTGAATGTCGACATCGACACCGTGCTTGCCGGCCACGCCGAACACCACATCGAGATGCTTCTCGACGTCGCGATCAAAGCTCGCGGGATCGAGCCCGCCGACGACATTCGCACCGAACCTGATGGCGTCGTCCAGCAATTGCGGCGTGCCCGGGCTCGCCAGAATGCCGCTCTGCGGAAAGGCGACGAGCTGGATGTCGATCAGCCCTCTGTATTCCTCGCGCACCCGCAAGATCGTCTCGAGCGACTTTAGGCCGACCGAGCCGTCGACCATGACATGGCTGCGCATCTGCGTGGAGCCGTGTCCGATGCAGAGGTCGAGCTGATTGCGTGCCCGAACATCCATTGGAGCTGCTTCCGCCATGTTCTGGGCCTGAAAGGCCACGCGCTCGCGCACGTCGAAGCCATGGGTGCATGGCTTGTGCGGCCGCCAGGCGTCGCCATAGAAGCTGGTGTCGAGATGGATATGACCCTCGACAAAGCCGGGGACGACGAGGGCATTGTTGAGGTCGACCGTCTCGGTCGCGGCTGGAGGTTCGTCAGTGGTGGTAATCGCGGCGATACGGCCGTCCTTGACGGCGATGTGATGTCGGGAGCCGCCGTCGAAGTGGGCATTCAGGAACATCGTATCGAAGGCCATCCTGTTCGTCCTCCGTTTGTCGTGAGTGCAATAGTCGCGCAGCCCTGGCCGCCACGCAATACGCGCGCAGATCAGGCGCGTGGAGCGCTGGGCCCAGAGGGACCAAACAGGACCGGCCTCTGCCGCTCGAACGTCTGGCGACCGTTCTTGAAGCCCATCACGATGTCCGGGAGCTCGGCGATGGCGAAGCGGCTGTCCTGCGTATCGAGCACGATGAGGTCGGCGGGATTACCGACCTTGATGCCGTAGTCGGTGAGATTCATCAGCCGCGCGGGCAGCTCGGTGACGAGATCGAGGCAGGTGTCGAAGTCGGCGACGGAGGCATGCGCGACATTGGCGTAGAAATTCGCCATCCGCAGCAACGAGGCATCGCCGAATGGCGTGAACGGGTTGAGCACGTTGTTGGTGGCGACCGAGCATACGACGCCATCGCCTGCGAGCTTGTGGGCGAGCGTCAGCCCGCGCGGCGCGTTGTGCGTGGCCTCGCGCCCCATCAGATAGAGATCGGTGGCGGGCAGCACAGTGACGGCGACGCCGGCTTTCGCCAATTGTGCGATGGCCGCCTTCAGGCGCTCGGGCGGCAGCGCGGAGAGTTTTGTCGCATGGCCGATCGCCACGCGCCCTTGATAGTTGTGGCGCTCGGTCTGCCGGCAGACCTCGTCGAGGTGCCACCAGGATGGATCGAGATCGAAGTCGAGATGAAGATCGACATCGACGTTGAATTCCCGCGCGAGATCAAAAATGCGTTCGAGATGCGCGTTCGGGTCGGTGTCAGTATAGGGGCAGCCGCCGATCACCTCGCCGCCGTCGCGCAGCGCCTGGACCAGGAGCTCCTCGGCGCCGGGATCGTTGGTCAGGCCCTCCTGCGGAAAGACGCAGAGCGAGAGGTCGAGCGCCCAGGCATAGTCGCGCTTGAGCGCCTTCACCGCCTCGAAACTCCGCAAACCGATGCGCGGATCGATCTCGACATGGGTGCGCATGCGCGTCGTGCCCTGCACGATGGCGCGCTCGATCACCTTGGCGCCGCGCGCATAGACGTCCTTGACAGTGAAGTCGCGCTTCATCGCCGATACGGCACGGATGGCATCGCCGAGACTGCCGTGATTGTGCCCGCAGCGGCCGAGCAGGCAGGCCTTGTCGAGATGGATATGGGTGTCGACGAAGCCGGGTAGGGCGAGCTGGCCGTAGGCATAGATCTCGGCGGCCTCGCAAGCGAGCTTAGGTTCAATGGCGGCGATTCTGCCGCCCTTCACGCCGATATCGACGGGTGTGGCGGCTCCGCGCAACAACACGTTCCGAATGATCAGGTCAAAGGCGGTCTGCGCAGTCATGGCCATGGCTTTCGTGGGCCAACTTATAGCAAGTTGCCCACGTGCGGCAGCTCCAGTTTGGCAGCAGCGGAGCCGGGGATATGGTCAAAATGTGTGCATGCATTTCCGGACCTCGCGCCGCAGCACGGGGTGGAGCAAGGGCCGCTCGCGTCGGCGGAGACCAACCGCCGTCACGATGTATAAAAAGTCGCGATAGCTGATAGGCGCAGGCTGGTCTGGCAGCCCGTCTGCGGCTGCGGTATCAACTTGATGGCGGCGCCCGGCATGAAGGCGCAGGCAATGACCCCCTTGAGGACCCCCGATGCGCTTACCTACCGTTGTTCTAGCCCTGACTTGTCTTGCGAGCGCCGCCTCGGCCGAAGATCTCTCAGGTACGCTCCAGAAGGTCAAGGAAACGAAGAAGATCACGCTCGGCTATCAGGAGGCCTCCGTTCCCTTCAGCTATCTCGATGGCAACCAGAAGCCGGTCGGCTTTGCCATGGATATTTGTCTCAAGATCGTAGATGCCGTGAAGAAGCAGCTCGGCACGCCCGATATCGCCGTGGACTACATTGCGGTGACGTCGTCGAACCGCATTCCGCTGATGGTCAACGGCACGCTCGATCTGCACTGCTCGGCGACCACCAACAATGCCGATCGCCAGAAGCAGGTCGCCTTCACCAACACGCATTTCCTGAGCGCAACGCGCTTCGCCGCCAAGAAAGCTGCAAAGATCAACACCATCGACGATCTCAAGGGCAAGGCGGTCACGGCGGTGGCGGGATCGGTCAATCTGACGCAGCTCGCCAAAGTCAACACCGAGCGCAATCTCGGCATCAACATCCTGCCGGCCAAGGACCAGGCCGAGGCCTTCCTGATGCTGGAGACTGACCGCGCCCAGGCCTACGCGCTCGACGACGTGCAGCTCGCGGTCGCGATCGCGCGGTCGAAGGAGCCGGCGCTGTTCATGATCAGCGAAGAGACCTTTTCGAAGCCCGAGCCCTACGGGATCATGCTGCGAAGGGAGGATGCGCCGTTCAAGGCGCTCGCCGACCGCGCGACCACGGAGCTCTACCAGAGCCCGGAGATCGAGGTGCTCTACAAGAAGTGGCTGCAATCGCCGACGCCGCCGAACGGCCTCAACTACAACGTCCAGATGTCTCCGGCCTTGCGCAACGCCTTCAAGCAGCCGAGCTCGAGCTTCGATCCGGACGTGTACGTGGTGAATTGAGGCGAGGGCGCTAAGGTACTGGTTGAATCGGTGGGGGCCGAGGAGTGCGCTTCACCTCTCCCGTAGGGAGAGGTCGGATCGCATCGATAGAGGCGATCCGGGTGAGGGGTTACGGTCTCACTGATCGCTGCGGCCCCTCACCCGGATTGCTTCGCAATCCGACCTCTCCCCGATGGGGAGAGGTGAACACGCGATTTCGTCTCCGCTATCGCGTCCGCGGCGTGTCGAGCAACTGGCCCGCCAGCGCCGCTCCAATCGCCGCAATCGCGGCCATCGCCAGCGCCCAGGCGACGAAGAGCCGATGGCCGATCAGTGCGCCGCTCACGAGCGGCGCGCTGATGTTTGCGCCTGACATCAAGGATTGATTGAGGCCCATGATCATGCCCTGGCGGTTGATCGCGGTGCTGCGCGACAGCTCCGCCGTCAGCGTGCTGCGGGCGAACATGGCGCCGACGATGATCAGCGTCAGGTAGATGGCGAGCAGGCTGATATTGTTGCCGGCCCCAAGGCCAGCAAATCCGAGACCCATGCAGGCGAACGCCGCCACTACGATGCTGCGGTCGGAGGCGATCAGGTTCGAGCGCGTGATCAGAAAGCCCTGGACCACCATGTTGATGAAGCCGGCATAGGCGAACATCCAGCCGAGCTCGCGCGCGCCGAAGGGGTGTCCGTCCCAGGAGAACCGCGCCGACAGGAACAGGCCGATCTGCGACAGGAACATCGAGTTGACGAAGAAGAACACGATGAGCAGGCCGAGCAGGCGCCAGGCGTAACGCATGCCGAGCATCGAGCGGGTCAGCGTCGGCTCGGGCACGCGGTGCTGGTAGAGCGGCTCGGAGGCCGGATCATCCGGCGGGAGCAGGGCGATTGTCGCGAGGATGCTGATCAATGAGAGCGCGGCCGCGGCCCACACCGGCGCAGTTTCGCCGTAGTGGACAAGGAGGCTCGACAGCGCGGGGCCGACCAGCAATCCCGTTCCGATTGCGCCGCTCGTCATGCCGAGCGCCTGCTTGCGCGTCGCCGGCGCGCTGTGCTCGGCGGCATAGGCGTGAGCGACCGAGATATTGCCGGACGTGAGGCCGTCGATGATGCGCGCCAGGAACACCAGCGTCAGGTTGCCCGCGAGCGCGAGCAGCACGAATCCGACGAAGGTCCCGATCTGGCTCACGACCAGCACCTTCCTGCGGCCATAGCGGTCCGAGAGCATGCCGACCACGGGGCCGGCGATGAGCTGGCAGACGGCATAGACCGAGATCAGCGCGCCGACCAGGAATGGCGTGGCGCCGAGCCGCTGCGAATAGAACGGCAGGAGCGGCAGGATGATTCCCATCCCCGTGGCATCCACGGCCACGACGACGAAGGTCGGGATCAGCGTCAGCGCGCTTTCGCCCGCAATCAGTTCCCGTGCCTCTGTCGCGGTACCCGGTCCCATATCGTGCTGTCTCGTTCGCTTTCTCGTGATCGTCCGACCTATGTCGGACTATATAGTTGCAAGCTAATAGTTCGTGTCCTATCTAATTTTGCATGGCTCCCTCGCAGGCCCATATCCACGCCGAGATCGGCCGGCTCATCACACGCCTTGGCCGCATCTGGCGGCGCGAGTCCGACCAGGCGCTGTCCGATCACGGCCTGTCCTATGCGACCGCGATTCCGCTTCTGGTGCTGTCGCGCCAGGGCGAAAACGTCCGCCAGGGCGTGCTCGCCGATGAATTGGGCATCGAAGGGCCTTCGCTGGTCCGCCTGATCGACCTGCTCGAGGCCGAGGGCCTCGTGGAGCGCCGCGAGGATCCGACCGACCGGCGCGCCAAAACGCTACATCTCACGAAAGCGGGCGAGGCCAAGGTCGAGGAGACCAATCGGGTGCTGCGCCGGGTGCGGGCGAGCCTGTTGAAGGATATCGGAGCTGAAGAACTTGCAGTAACCTTCGAGACGCTCCAGCGGATCGAGCAGCGGGCCAGTCGCCTGCATGACGCCAAGACTGCTTCAGAGGCGAAATAGTCATGCGCGCCGAAGAGCCGTTCCTGGTCCGCCACGCGGACCTCATTTTCGCTTTGAAGACGTTTGCCGCGTCGATGCTGGCGCTCGTCATCGCTTTGGCGATGGACCTGCCGCGGCCTTATTGGGCGATGGCGACCGTCTATATCACCTCGCAACCGCTGGCGGGCGCGACCAGCTCTAAGGCGTTCTTCCGCGTGATGGGCACGCTGGTCGGCGCGACGATGACGGTGGCGCTGGTGCCCAACCTCATCGATGCGCCGGAACTCCTGTGCCTCGCGATCGCGCTCTGGGTCGGGCTCTGCCTCTATCTGTCGCTGCTCGACGGCACGCCGCGCAGCTATGTCTTCATGCTGGCCGGATACACGGTTGCGCTGATCGGCTTTCCGTCGGTGTCCGAGCCCGGCAACATCTTCGATACCGCGGTGGCGAGGCTCGAGGAAATCTCCCTCGGCATCATCTGCGCCAGCCTCGTCTCCACCATTATTTTTCCACGCAGCATTGCGCCCGCGGTCGCCGGCCGCATCGACGCCTGGCTGTCGGATGCACGCCGCCTCAGCCGGGCCGTGCTGCTGCGCGAAGGCACGACCGAGACGCGCCGTGCGAGGCGCCTCCAGCTTGCGACCGACATCGTCGAGATCGACACGCTCTCCACCCATCTCGCCTATGACCGGTTGTCCGACAGCAACGCCGTAAGCGGTCTCAGTGAGATCCGGCTGCGCATGCTGATGCTGCTGCCGGTGATCGCCTCGCTCGAAGACCGGCTGGCTGCGCTCGGCGAGGAGGCCTTGCGGCGACAGCCCGAGCTGAAGCGGCTTCTCGAGGATCTGGCGCAATGGATTGCCGGCGACGTCAACGCGCGGAAGCCCGCCGACCAGATCCGCGCCACGATCGCCGAGCGGCAGGCGACGCTCGATGGCGGCGCATCCTGGGAGCGGATCATCACCACGAGCCTCCTATTGCGGCTGCGCGAACTCGTCGACCTCTCGCGCGACTGCCGCGCGCTGAGCGAGGCGATCGCCGAGAGCCGTAGCATCTCAACCGTCGATCTGGCGTTCCATTCCGAGGCGGGCGCCGCGCCCGTCCGCCACAGGGATCGCGGCCTTGCATTGTGGTCGGCGGCCGGTGCTGCCATCGCCATCCTGATCTGCTGCGCGTTCTGGATCGGGACCGGGTGGCCGGACGGCGCGTCGGCGCCGATGATGGCAGCGGTCGCCTGCTCGTTCTTCGCCGCGCAGGACGAGCCCGCGCGCTTCATCCGCAGCTTCGGCCTGTGGTCGCTGGTCGCCATCGTGGTCGTCGCGATCTACCTGTTCGCGCTGGTGCCTGCGATCTCCCATATCGAGGTCCTCATCTTCGCGCTGGCTCCGACCTTCCTGCTCTATGGTCTTTTGATCGCACGACCGGCAACCGCGGGAACGGGCATGGCGCTCGCGGCCAACACGGCGACGCTGCTCGCGCTGCAATCGACCTACAACGCGGATTTCGCGTCTTACGCCAATTCCGCCGTCGCCTTCTTCGTCGGTGTCGTCATCGCCGAGCTCGTGACCAGGATCGCGCGCGGGGTGGGGGCGGAGTGGATCGCCAATCGCCTGGTGCTCTCGAACTGGAAGACGCTCGCGGTCGCCGCCGAGCGTCGCGGCAAGCGCGACCGCGCGGAGTTTGCCGGCCTCATGCTGCACCGGCTCGGACTCCTGGTACAACGCATCGCCTTCCTTTCCGAGAGCGATCGCCGCGACGCCGACAGCCTGGTCCAACTTCGCATCGGGCTGAACATCATCGACCTGCGCCGCGCCCGTTATGGTCTCGCCGCGACGACCATCCACGTCATCGACGATATGCTCGATCAGCTCGCCATTGCCTGCCGCAGATATGCGGGCGGTGGAATGCCGTTCGAGCTGCTGACGAGCATCGATCTGGCGCTGGCCCGCGCCGTCAAGGATCCCAATGACCGCGCGCGAGAAGATGCCTTGATTGGCCTCGTCGGCATCCGGCGTGGCCTGTTTCCGGACGCACCGGCCTATCGGCCAAGCTCAGGCAAGAGTGTTGCTGCATGAGATATCAGATCGACATCTACGGTGTGCTGGTGCCCGCGCTGCTCTTGTGGATCATCGTCGCCTATGTACTAAGCGCGCTGCTCCGCCGGCTCATGCAGCGTTTTGATCTCTACCGGTTGGTCTGGCATCGCGCGCTGTTCGATTTCGCGATTTTCGTCTGCCTTCTCGGCGGCGCCGTCTATCTCTCGGAGTTTCTGCCATGAAAGGGAATCTTGGCTGGCTGGGCCGCCTCGCGTTGACCGTCATTATCGTCATCGCAGCGCTCGCCGTCGGCCGCGAGCTTTGGGTCTACTACATGGAATCGCCGTGGACGCGCGACGGCCGTGTGCGCGCCGACGTGGTCCAGGTCGCCCCCGACGTGTCCGGCTTCGTCACGGAGGTGCTGGTCAAGGACAACCAGAAGGTCCATCGCGGCGATGTCCTGTTTCGCATCGACCGCGAGCGTTTTGCGCTGGCATTGCGGCAGGCCGATGCCGCGGTCGCCGGTCACCAGGCCACTCTCGATCAGGCCAACGCCGACCTGAAGCGCTATAGCGCGCTGACGACCGATGCAGTATCGCAGCAGAAGCAGGAGCAGGTGCTGGCGACCCAGCTCCAGGCCAAGGCAGCCTTTGATCAGGCCGTCGCCGACCGTGCGGTGGCCCAGCTCAATCTCGATCGCAGCGAGGTCCGCGCCTCCGTGAATGGCGTGATCACCAACATGGACCTGCGGCCCGGCGCTTACGTCACGGCGGGTAAGGGCGTGATGGCGCTGGTCGATACCGACACGCTGCATGTCGAGGGTTATTTCGAGGAGACCAAGCTCGCGCGCATCCGTGTCGGCGACAAGGTGCAGATCCGCCTGATGGGCGAGATGGCCACGCTCACCGGCCACGTCGAGAGCATCGCCGCCGGCATCGAGGACCGCGATCGGGCCGAAGGCGCGAGCCTGCTTGCGAACGTCAACCCGACCTTCAGCTGGGTGCGGCTCGCCCAGCGCGTGCCCGTGCGCATCGCGCTGGAGAACGTCCCCGACAACATGGCGCTCGTCGCCGGCCGCTCGGCGACGGTGGAGGTATTGGATTAACGCGATTACGCGGCGGCGGCAGAGGGGTCGCGTTTGCCTTGGGGAAAAACCGGTAACAAACGTTTCAATGCCGAATGGCGGAGCTAATCCTGATTCAAGTGTGTGAGTCGGGGGGAGCTGCATTGGGCGTTTGGTTTTTAGTCCTCGCGGCCTGTGTGGTCGGCACGTTGCTCCTTTTGGCGTTCTGCCGATAGGGCCGACAGCGGATGCACTTGTTGCTGCGAAGCATCAGCGAACCGCTGAATTGCGGTTCCATTCGGATGGTTTTTGACTGTGCATGGATGAGCGCGTTCACTCCCGGCATTGGAGGCGGACGTGAGTTGGTTGTTTGTTTTTCTCATCGCCGCGAGCGCAGTGGTTTTGATCGCTCATGCGATTGACGCGATGCGCTCCTGATACTTCCTGCGAACCCGGTTTCATCTCGGTAGTCGGGTAAGCGGCGAGAGTGTTCCAAGGCCCGCGAGTATCTATTCGAGGAACTCGGCCGTGAAAGGCGAGGTTGTCACAACAGGAGGAATGCGATCATGCTTGTGTTTTACCTGCCGATCATAATCTTCGGAGCGATGCTCGACGCAATTGCGAAGCAGAATGTATCAGCGTCCACTCGTGAGCCGCCGAGCTTCGATTAGACCCGGCCCATTGCCTTGGATTCGATGCTTTCATAGTGCGGCGCTGACGAGCCAGCGCCCACTCAGGCATTCGAATACTTCTTCAGCTCCAGCCGCGCGATCTGGTTCCTGTGAACCTCATCCGGTCCGTCGGCGAGGCGGAGCAGGCGCGCGGTGGCGTAGGCCTGAGTCAATCCAAAATCGTTCGACGTGCCGCCGCCGCCATGGGCCTGGATCGCCCAGTCGATGATCTGGCAGGCCATGTTGGGCACGGCGACCTTGATCATCGCGATCTCGGTCCTCGCCACCTTGTTGCCGACGGTGTCCATCGCGGAGGCGGCGTTCAGCGTCAGCAGCCGCGCCTGCTCGATCATGATACGGGCCTCCGCGATGCGCTCCTGCGTCACCGTCTGCTCGGAGACCGGCTTGCCGAAGGCGACGCGGCTGCGCACGCGCCGGCACATCTTCTCCAACGTGCGTTCGGCAAGGCCGATCAGGCGCATGCAATGGTGGATGCGGCCGGGCCCGAGACGACCCTGCGCGATCTCGAAGCCGCGGCCTTCGCCGAGCAGCATGTTCTCCTTCGGCACGCGCACATTGGTGAAGACGACCTCCGAGGCGCGGTCGGGCACGCCGTAGAAGCCGAATACGGGGAGGGGACGCTTCACCTCGATGCCCGGCGTGTCCATCGGCACCAGGATCATGGATTGCTGCTTGTGGCGGTCCGGATTGTCCGGATCGGTCTTGCCCATGAAGATGCAGATCTTGCAGCGCGGGTCGGTCGCATTGGTCGTGTACCATTTGCGGCCGTTGATCACGTAGTGATCGCCGTCGCGCACGATCGAGCTCTCGATGTTGGTCGCATCTGACGATGCGACCGCCGGCTCGGTCATGGCGAAGCAGGAGCGGATTTCACCTGATAGCAGCGGCTTCAGCCAGCGCTCCTTGTCCTTCTCCGTGCCGTAGCGCTGCAGCACCTCCATGTTGCCGGTATCTGGCGCCGAGCAGTTGAACACCTCGGGTGCGAGATGCGAGCGGCCCATCACCTCGCAGAGCGGGGCATATTCGAGATTGGTGAGGCCCGCGCCGTGGTTGGACTCCGGCAGGAACAGGTTCCAGAGGCCCTCGGCGCGCGCGAGCGGCTTCAGCTCCTCGACGACGGGATAGACCTTCCACGGCCCGAGCTCCTCCGCTTCGCGATAGAATCGTTCCTCGTTCGGATAGATGTGCCGGTCCATGAAGCTTTCGAGCTTGCGCTTGAGCTCGACGACTTTTGGCGACATCGGATAGAGCATCTGGGTCTCCTTGATCGATGGACGGCGGTCTAGCCGATTTCGAGATGGTCCGGGTCAGGCAGCTTCGGGAACGGCGCCGTCGGCAGCGTCTGGTACCAGAACGCGACCGAGGCGATGTCGTCCTGCAATGGAAGATATTTCGGCTCCTTGGTGCCCGCAAACCAGCCCAGCGCCTGGATTGTCACGCGCAGATCGGAGCGGAAGCGGATGGGGTCGGGGATGTGCCAACGATACATGCCGAACCGCTGCTGCGATTTGTAGACGCCATCAGGGCGGATCACCTGCGGCAGGCCGGTGTAGGGCGTGGTGAACTCCTGGTAGCGCGATTGCTGCGCCGGGCCCTGGCCGGAATGTGCCACATAGGGATCGAAATTATAGGCACCGCAAAAATAGTCCTCGGTGCCGGTGCCGCAGATCGTCGGGAATTCGCCGTCGCCGTCGATGAAGAACTTGATCTCGCCTTCGCCCCACCAGCCGTTGTTGTGGACGCCCCAGGCCATGTAGGTGCCGACATAGTGGCCGCTGCCGCTGATGCCATCGAGGATGGCATACACCTCCTTGTACGGCATTGGATTGGTGCGCCGGAACTGCGCATGGAAATAGGCGCAATCCTCGGGCACCTCGGTCAGCGTATAGTTGATCTGGTAGTAGACGGTCAGCTGCTCCTCGCTGCGGTTCTCCAGCGTGAAGCGCGCGCGCTTGCGGAACGGCATCTCCCAGTAGCAGTTGAACGCGCGGCCGGGATTGACGCACACCGCGAGGGAGGACACCTGCGCGAACTCCTCCCATCCACAGGCGAAGAAATCGCCGGCCGGGCACTCGACGCTCGGCTGCTCCTGGTCATCCCAGTAGATTCGCAGGATCGAATGGCGGAGCCGCCCGCGTGCCAGCGTCATCCAGATCTGCTGGATCGCGCCTTGGCCCTGGATGTCGGCGAGCGTGAAGGTCGCGCCCGGTTCGATGACGACATAGGGCGATACCTTCCAGCCTTGTCCGAGGTCGCGCGCCTGGCGTGCCGCCGGACCGTCGACGGACATGCCGCCCTTGCCCTTGTCGCCCGTAAAATTCTCAGGGCTGATCGAGCGCGTCGGCGCATTCGACAGGCGCGATAGGTTGCCGAGATGCAGGCCCAATCCTGAAAACGCCATGGTGTCCTCGATCCCTGGGATTAGCGAGGCCCGTGATATATCCCTGCCGAATCTACCAAATGATGAAGACAATCGCGCACAGAACGCGCGCGATCGTGGGGCGACCTATGCCACGCGATACTCCCTGAATTTTTCGCGCAGCGCCGATTTGAGCACCTTGCCGGTACCGGTCATCGGGAACTGGTCCAGGAATTCGACCGCGTCCGGCATCCACCAGCTCGCGACCCTGGGGCGCATGTGGTCGAGCAGCGTCTTGCCGTCGAGGGTCGAGCCCTGCTTGCGGACGACCAGGAGCAGGGGGCGCTCCTGCCATTTCTCGTGCACGATGGCGACCACGGCGGCTTGCAGCACCTCGGGATGGGACAGCGCGATGTCCTCAAGCTGGATCGAGGAGATCCATTCGCCGCCGGACTTGATCACGTCCTTGGAGCGGTCCGTCAGCGTGACGTGGCCCTGGGCGTCGATCACGGCCATGTCGCCGGTGATCAGCCAGCCGTCGGGGTCGAGGCCTTCGTCGAGCTTCATGTAGCCTGAGGCGACCCATGGCCCGCGGGCGTGTAAGTGGCCGACAGTCTTGCCGTCGCGCGGCAGCTCGTTGCCGCCGTCATCGACGATGCGTAAAGCGGTGCCGAAGCAGGCGCGGCCCGATACGACGCGCCGGTCGAACCTCTCCTTCTCACTGAGATGCTCCGAGCCGGGCCGCAAGCCAGGCATCGAGCAGCCCAGGGCCTCGGTCATGCCCCAGGCCTGGATGTAGTCGACATTGTATTCGCGCTTGAGCTTCTCGACCATGGCGCGCGGCGGCGCCGAACCCGATGATAACGTTGCACGCAGTGTCGAGAATTTGTTGCCGGTCCGGCCAAGCCAGTCGAGCAGGATCAGCCAGAAGCTCGGCACGCCCGCCGACAGCGTCACCTTCTCGCCTTCCAGCAGCTCATAGAGCTTGTCGGGCTCGTAGTTGCGGCCGGGCAGCACCAGCTTCGAGCCGGTGTAGGGTGCGGTGAACGGCATGTTCCAGCCATTGCCGTGAAATAGCGGCGCCATCGGCATCATCACCTCGCGCACGCCTTCGACATGTCCCGGCAGGAAGTCGAAGTTGCAGCAGGTCATGGTCTGCAGGATCGCGGCGCGGTGCGAATAGATCACGCCCTTGGGATTGCCTGTCGTACCCGAGGTGTAGCAGATGGTGGAGGCGGACTTTTCGTCGAACAGCGGCCAGGCGAAACCGTCCTCGCTCTCCTTGTCCAGAAGCTCCTCGTAGCAATGGACGTTTGAAAGCTTCGTCTCCGGCATGCGCTCGCGCGAGGACATCACGACGTAGGCCTCGATCGTCTTGAGCTGCGGCGCGATCGCCTCGACGATCGGTAGCGTGGCGCGATCGATGAACAGCAGCCGGTCTTCGGCGTGGTTGATGATGTAGACGAGCTGTTCGGGAAATAGCCGCGGATTGACGGTATGCAGCACATAGCCCATGCCTGGCGCGGCGTAGAACATTTCGAAATGGCGGTAGGTATTCCAGGCGAGCGTGCCGACGCGGTCGCCAGGGTTCATGCCGAGCCGCTTCAAGGCCAGCGCCATGCGCTTGATGCGCGGATGGGCGTCCGCATAGCTGTAACGGTGGATATCGCCCTCGATCTCGCGCGCGACGATCTCCGCTTCGCCGTGATAGTCGGCCGCATACTGGATCAGACCGCTGATCAGGAGCGGCATGTCCATCATCAATCCCTGCATTGTCTCCTCCGGATCGCCACGTCGTTGCGCGGCGCGCGCTTGTGATTTGCCTGCAAGCTAGCGGAACGTCACGCACCGTTCACGCAAAAAACAGCGGACGTGATTGCATGCGTCACTTTTTCGGGGCTAATTGATGCGAACGATCGGCGAGGCAGCATCCGCCGTGGAGGAAATGAATGTCAGCGGAAAAACACAAGACCGGCGCAGCCGGCACACCTACGATCGATATCTCCGCATTGCGTGCGCGCTATCGCGACGAGCGCGACCTCCGTCTGCGCGCCGAGGGCAAGGCGCAATATGTCGAGGTGACCGGCGGCTTTGCGCGCTACCTCGACGATCCCTGGGCCGATCCCGGCTTTGCGCGTAAGACCGTCAGCGAACAGACCGACGTGGTCATCGTCGGCGGCGGCTTCGGCGGCCTGTTGTGCGGCGCGCGCCTGCGCGAAGCCGGCATCGACGATTTCCGGATCGTGGAAAAGGCCGCGGATTTCGGCGGCACCTGGTACTGGAATCGCTATCCGGGTGCGGCCTGCGATACCGAGAGCTACATCTATCTGCCGCTCCTGGAGGAGACCGGCTACATGCCGGTGCGCAAATATGCGCGTGCGCGGGAGATCTACGAGCACTCCCGCCGCATCGGCCGTCACTTCGGCCTTTACGAGCGCGCGCTGTTTCAGACCGTCATCTCGCGGATGGAATGGCAGGAAGACGATGCGCGCTGGCTGGTCGAGACCGATCGCGGCGATCGCATCCGCGCGCGCTTCGTCATTCTCGCCGGAGGTCCGCTGAGCCGGCCGAAGCTGCCGGGCATCCCCGGCATCGAGACGTTCAAAGGCCACAGCTTCCACACCAGCCGCTGGGATTATGCCTATACCGGCGGCAACGCCGAAGGCGGTCTCACCGGTCTTGCCGACAAGCGCGTCGGCATCATCGGCACCGGCGCCACCGGCGTGCAATGCGTGCCGCATCTCGGCCGTTCCGCGAAGGAGCTCTACGTCTTCCAGCGCACGCCGTCCGCGATCGGCGTGCGCGACGACCGGCCGACGGACGAGGCCTGGGCGAAGAGCCTGACGCCAGGCTGGCAGCGCGAGCGCATGGACAATTTCACCGCGGTGATCTCGGGCGAGCCGTTCGAGGAGGATCTGGTGCAGGACGGCTGGACCGGACTGCTCGGCGAGATTTTGCTCGCGCCGCGCCGCCAGCCCGAGCCGGTCACCTCGATGGAACAGGCGCTCAAGGTGATCGAGCAGGCCGATTACGGGAAGATGGAAGAAATCCGCGCCCGCGTCGATGCGGTGGTGAAGGACGAGGCGACCGCGGCGGCGCTCAAGCCCTGGTACAAGGCGTTCTGCAAGCGACCGTGCTTCCACGATGAATATCTCGACACCTTCAATCGCCCCAACGTGCAACTCGTCGACACCAAGGGCAGGGGCGTCGAGCGCATTACCGAGAACGCTGTCATCGTCGACGGCAAGGCCTATGAGCTCGATTGCCTGATCTATGCCAGTGGCTTCGAGGTCGGTACCAACTATGCCCGGCGCATGGGCTTCGAGGTCTATGGCCGCGGTGGCATGAGCCTGACCGAGCGCTGGCAAGACGGCGTCAAGACGCTGCACGGCTTCTACAGCCGCGGCTTTCCCAACTGCTTCCTGATCGTCACGGTGCAGGCCGGCCAGAGCGCCAACTTTCCGCACATCATCGACGAGCAGTCGCGCCACATCGCTTATGTGATCGCGGAGGCGCGCAAGCGCAATGCCCGAACCCTGGAGCCGACGCTTGAGGCCGAAAACGCCTGGGTCGACGAGGTCGTCAAAGCCGCACTCGGCCGGCAGACTTATCTCGCCGAATGCACCCCGGGCTATTACAACAATGAAGGCGTGTTCGATCCGATCGCGGCAAGGAACAGCCAATACTGGCGCGGCCCGGTGGCGTTCCTGCGGCTGCTGGAACGGTGGCGGGCGGATGGCCGGCTTGACGGGTTGGAATTAGCGGCTCTGGCTTGAACCAGATGATCTCGACACTCAGCGGCGCAACGCGGCTCTATGTCATCGTCGGCGACCCCATCGCCCAGGTGCGTTCGCCTGCCGGCATGACGGCCGCCTTCGCTGCGCGCGGCCATGACGGCGTCCTCGTTCCCGTTCAGGTCACGCCTCACGACCTCGCAGACTTCCTCTCGGTGGCGACCCGCTGCCGGTCGACGCCACGCGGCTTGCGCCGTCGGCCTATTGCGGCTGCGTCATCACCAAGCCAGAAGTCTCGCCCTTCATTGCGGAAGCCCGTAAGCTCGGCTGCGTCACCGCGACCGGTGCCGACATGTACCAGCAGCACCAGAGCATCATGGTGGATTTCCTGCTTGGTCACGACGACGGCGGAAATTAGGAGATTGCCGGGTGTCAAGAGCTTTGCCGGCACCGATTGCGCCCGCTGGGGCTTGAGCGACGGCCATCGACGTAGGATCATGCCCCCGCGCGAGCCGGTCGCGCATCCAGGGAAGAGGAATGCGGAATGACCAAGGGCAGGACAGTTGCGACGGCGATGATCGGCGCTACCGCGCTGTTCCTCTGTCTGATGTCCGCGGCCGAGGCCGCGCAATGCGGCAACGGGCCTGGCGGCTTCGAGGCCTGGAAGCGCGAATTCAGCGAGGAGGCCCGCGGCAAGGGCATCGGGCCCACCGCCATCTCTGCGCTGATGCAGGCCAACTACGCCAGCGGCACCATTGCGGCGGACCGTGGCCAGCGCAGCTTTTCGCTGTCGCTTAACCAGTTTCTTGCCAAGCGCGGCGCCACCACCATCGTGGCGCGCGGCCGGTCGCTGAAGCAGTCGCAGGCCGCGCTGTTCGCCTCGATCCAGCAGCGCTACGGCGTCCCGCCGGGGCCGCTGATCGCGATCTGGGGCATGGAGACCGGATTCGGCAGCCAGCGCGGCAACCAGAACATGCTGTCGTCGATCGCGACACTGGCCTATGATTGCCGCCGTCCCGAATTCTTCACCGACCAGCTCTACGCGGCGCTGAAGCTGATCGACCGCGGCGCGCTGTCGGGATCAACCCGCGGCTCCATGCATGGCGAGGTCGGCCAAACCCAGTTCATGCCCAAGAACATCCTGGCCTATGGCACTGGCAATCTCGACGTCGCGGCCAACGCGCTGAACTCGACCGCGAATTTCCTCAAGGCCCATGGCTGGCGCGCCGGCGCCGGCTACCAGCCTGGCGAGCCGAATTTCGCCGCGATCGAGGCGTGGAATGCCGCAGGCGTTTACCAGAAGGCGATCGCGCTGATGGGGCGGCAGATCGACGAGGGAGGCGGGACGGCTGCGGCGCGTTGAGGCGCTTCACGGAGAAGTGCCCCGGCCGAGGGCGAGAAAGTTGTCGCCTTGACGGGAACTGATGGTACGAGGTTTGCTTTGATCGGGGGCAGGGGCCGGGCACGAGGAGCTCAACATGGCAACCCAGATCGTAATGGATCATAGCGGCGATACGCGCCACGAGTTTGATCCCGAGAATGCCGAAGCGCTGGCACGGGCCGAACGACGCTTCCGGGAGCTGACCGGGTTAGGCTTTACCGCGGCCGTCAGAACCGCGCCCGGCGAAGTGACCCGGATCAGGTCATTCGATCCGACCGCGGAGGAAACGCTGTTCTATCCCCGCCTTGTCGGCGGCTGATCTGAACAGCTCATGATCTCGGTATTCAGGCTCGGCGCGCCGGCGCGAGCGCGCTTGCATGCATTGCGGGAGCTGTACCGGCGCTTCTTCGGCGAGAACACGCCGGATGCCCGCGGTCGGCGGCTGCTGTCCGAATGGCTGTCGCCGGCGCAGCGTGCGCAATTCGAGCAGTACCGGTATTTCGATGTGGTCGGCAGCGATACCGGCAAGCGGTATCGCATTCACTATGGGACCGCCGCCAACGTCCACGAGGTCAACGATGCCGGGATTGCGACGATGGGATGGTGCTTCGTCCCGTCAGGCTTCCTGGTGCCGGGCGACGTGATGCTGGCGCAGAAGATCGCGCTCGAGACCGACGAAAGAGCGGCCTTGGCGCTCGCCAACCGGTTTCCGCCGGCAACCCATTCAGAGCATTTCTACCGGCGGCCGTTTTAGGGTGTGAGGAGACACCCCGATATTCACCTCTCCCCAGCGGGGAGGGGTGAAGAGAATTCGGTTTGAGCAAGTCTGTCAGGAGTGCGTCGTGCGATAGGCATCAACTGCATGCGCCGCAAACACGACGACGCTGCAGAGTGCGAGCACGGCCGAGATCAGCTCGATCATAGCTCGTCCTCCCCGTGCGGCAGGGCGACGAGATGTTGGCAGCACGAATAATCCCGGATCAGGTCTAGGAAGAATTTCATGATGGCCGTCCCTGTATGATTTTGACGGCTACATAACCGGCCATCTGTTTCAGGCGTGTTTCGTGCATTCGGGAAAGGGGTTTCGTGGGGAACCGCGGGCTGGTTTGTCAGCCGCAGGCCCGCTACATCGTGCAATTGGTCCATCCATTTAGCCGCGCCGGCTCCAGCGGCACATCACCTTGCGAGGCGAAATAATGGCGTCGGTCGAATGGTTTGACGATCTCACCGTCGGAATGCGTTTCAAGTCCCCTGAAATCCAGGTCACCGAGGCCGACATCAAGCGCTTTGCAGCCGAGTTCGATCCGCAGCCGATGCACCTGGATCATGAGGCTGCCAAGGCGACGCTGTTCAAGGGCCTCGCTGCGTCAGGATGGCACACCGCGGCCATTGCCATGAACCTCGCGATCCAGGCCCGCCCGTTCGGCCCGCATCCGCTGATCGGCGCCGGCGTCGACGGCCTGCGCTGGACGCTGCCTGTGCGGCCCGATGACCGCCTGCACCTCGAAGGCGAGGTGCTCAGCCTGACGCCGTCGAAATCCAAGCCTCAGGGCATCGCGCTGGTGAGATGGACCATGTTCAACCAGAACGGCGAGGAGGTTTACACCTTCATCCCGATCGCGATCGTGCCGCGGCGGGGGTAAGGGCGCCAGCCCGCCACCATCGGCCGCGTTGGCGGCAGGCCCTTGCGGCTCTCCCGCAGAGGTGGTCAGCTTGCCCGGGGGACACGCTGGAGGCCGACATGAAACGACTCCTTCTGGCCGCCGGGCTGCTCGCTGGTGTCTTCGGCGGGCCGGCGCTTGCGCAGCAAAGCAAGGTCGGGGACTGGACGATCGAGAAGCGCACCCAGGATACGCATTGCAATGCGAGCCGCGGCTACAAGGACAAGGAAGACGAGAACCGCGACTACGTGATCGTGATCACTTATTCCGACAAGGCCATCGTCATCGTGATGATCTACGACGGCTGGGAATGGGACAAGGTCGGCGAGATACTGAAGGCGGATTTCAGCACGGATGACGCCGCCATCATGAAGAAGGCGAAGTGGGAGGTCATGGACAAGACCACCGTGCGCGGCATCTTCGAATTCGATCAGTCGATCATGGACCGGCTGTCGAAGGCGAAGCGCATCTCGCTCGATTTCGAGGATGATGACGACGACAGCATCGAAATGCAGATCCCCCGCGCCGGCGAAGCGCTGGCCGCGCTGAAGTTCTGTGAGGAGAACAGGAAGTAAATCGACCGCGATGCGATCGCCGTCGCCCCGCCGCGCTCGTGCCGCGACGGGGCTTTCGTTGAACCTGGCGGCCTCTAGTGCCCGAGCCCTTGGACCGGCGCCGCGCTGGTGTCGCTGGTGTGATGCACGAGCGGCTTCATGCCGGTGACGGTGCGAAGCAGTACGTAGAACACCGGCGTCAGGAACAGGCCGAACACGGTGACGCCGATCATGCCGGAGAACACGGCAACGCCCATGGCGCGTCGCATCTCGGAGCCGGCGCCGGTCGAAAGCACCAGCGGCAAGACGCCCATGATGAACGCCATCGACGTCATCAGGATCGGACGAAGACGCAAGCGGCTCGCCTCGATGGCGGCGCGGATCGGCGAGCGTCCTGCGAATTCGAGTTCACGCGCGAATTCGACGATCAGGATCGCGTTCTTGGCTGACAGGCCGACCAGCACGATCAGGCCGATCTGGGTGAAGACGTTGTTATCACCCTTGGAGATCCAGACGCCGAACATGGCGGCGAGCAGGCCCATCGGCACGATCATGATGATCGAGAGCGGCAGCGTCAGGCTCTCATAGAGCGCCGCCAGCACCAGGAACACCAGCAGGATCGCCAGCGGGAACACCCAGATGCCGGAATTGCCGGCGATGAACTCCTGATAGGTCAGGTCGGTCCATTCGAAGGCAAAGCCGGGCGGCAGCACTTCCGCCGCGATCCGGGTCGCTGCTTCCTGCGCCTGGCCGGAGGAATAGCCGGGCGCTGCCGCCGCGTTGATGTCGGACGACAGGAAGCCGTTGTAGCGGATTGCGCGCTCCGGACCCGCGCTCTGGCGAACTTTGAGCAGCGCCGACAGCGGCACCATGTCTCCGGAGGACGACCGCACCTTCAGCTGCCTGATGTCGTCGGCACGCGCGCGGAACGGCGCGTCGGCCTGGACATAGACGGAGTAAGTCCGGCCGAACTTGTTGAAGTCGTTGACGTAGTAGGAGCCGAGATAAATCTGCAGCGTGTTGAACACCTCCGTGACGGGGACCCCGAGCTGAAGCGCCTTGGTGCGGTCGATGTCGGCGAAGAGCTGCGGCACGTTGACCTGGAAGCTCGAGAAGACGCCGGCGATCTCCGGCGCCTTCTGCATCGCCGCCATGAACGCCTTGGTCGCATCGTTCAGCGCCTCATAGCCGAGACCGGCGCGGTCCTCGATCTGGAGCTTGAAGCCGCCGATGGTGCCGAGACCGTTGACCGGCGGCGGCGGGAACATGGCGATGAAGGCTTCCTGGATGCCGGCATACTTCTTGTTCAACTCGGCCGCGATCGCGGGACCGCTGAGCGAAGGATCCTTGCGCTCGTCGAACGGCTTTAGCGTCGAGAACACGATGCCGGCATTGGACGAGTTGGTGAAGCCGGAGATTGACAGGCCCGGAAACGCGACCGAGCTCCCGACGCCGGGCTGGGTCAGCGCGATGTCGCTCATCTTGCGGATCACCTCTTCGGTGCGGTCGAGCGTGGCACCGTCGGGCAGGCGCGCGAAACCGACGAGGTACTGCTTGTCCTGGCCGGGCACGAAACCGCTCGGCACCTGCTGGAAGAGCAGGGCGGTCAGGCCGACCAGCAGAACATAAAGGCCCATCACCGCGGCCTTGCCGAAGATCACCTTGGTGACGGTGCCGCTGTAATTCTCCGAGGAGCGGGTGAAGGCGCGGTTGAAGCCGCGGAAGAACCAGCCGAGACCCTTTTCGAGGATGAGCGTCAGCCGGTCCTTCGGTTCGTTATGCCCCTTGAGCAGCAGCGCCGACAGCGCCGGCGATAACGTCAGCGAGTTCACAGCGGAGATCACGGTCGAGATCGCGATCGTCAGCGCGAACTGCTTGTAGAACTGTCCGGTAAGGCCGGAGATGAAGGCGAGCGGCACGAACACCGCGATCAGGACCAGCGCGATCGCGATGATCGGGCCGGAGACCTCGCGCATCGCCTGGTAGGTGGCATCGCGCGGCGACAGCCCGGCCTCGATGTTGCGCTCGACGTTCTCGACCACCACGATGGCGTCGTCGACGACGATGCCGATCGCGAGCACCAGGCCAAACAGGCTGAGCGCGTTGATGGAGAAGCCGAACACGTGCATCACCGCAAACGTGCCGACGATCGACACGGGAACAGCCAGCAGCGGAATGATCGAGGCACGCCAGGTCTGCAGGAACAGGATCACGACCAGAACCACCAGCGCGATCGCCTCCAGCAGCGTGTGGATCACCGCCTCGATCGAGGAGCGCACGAACTGGGTGGGGTCGTAGACGATCTGGTAGGTCACGCCCTCCGGCATGTTCTTCTTGATCTCGGCCATTGTGGCGCGAACGTGGTCGGAAATCTGGAGCGCGTTGGAGCCGGGCGCCTGGAAGATCGGGATCGCCACCGCCTGCTTGTTGTCGAGCAGCGAGCGCAGGCCGTATTCGGAGGCCCCGAGCTCGATGCGTGCGACGTCGCGCAGCCGCACGACCTCGCCATGCGAGCCGGTCTTGACCACGATGTCGGCGAACTGCTCCTCGCTGGCGAGGCGCCCTTCGGCGTTGACTGACAGTTGAAGGTCGATGCCCTTGACGCTCGGCGAGGAGCCGACCACGCCGGCGGCGGCCTCGACGTTCTGCGCCTGGATCGCCTTGACGATGTCGCTCGCAGTGAGCCCATGCTCGGCGGCCTTCTGCGGATCGACCCAGACCCGCATCGAATAGTCGCCGGCGCCGTAGAGCTGTACGTCGCCGACGCCGTCGATCCGCGCCAGCCGATCCTTGACGTTGAGCACCGCGTAGTTGCGCAAATACGTCATGTCGTAGCGGTTGTTCGGCGACAAGAGGTGCACGACCATGGTGAGGTCAGGCGAGGATTTCTTGGTGATGATGCCGAGCTGGCGCACGACGGCCGGCAGGCGCGGCTCGGCCTGCTGCACGCGGTTCTGCACGAGCTGCGTCGCCTTGTCCGGATCGGTGCCGAGCCGGAACGTCACCGTCAGCGTCATCGCGCCGTCGGTGGTCGCCTGGCTCGACATGTAGAGCATGTTCTCGACGCCGTTGATCTGCTCCTCGATCGGCGTTGCCACCGTCTCCGCGATCACCTTGGGATTGGCGCCGGGATACGTCGCGCGCACCACGACCGACGGCGGCACGACATCCGGATATTCCGAGATCGGCATCGCGAACAGCGAGATCAGGCCGGCGAGGAAGATCAGGACCGAGAGCACGCCGGCAAAAATCGGACGATCAATGAAGAATTTCGAGAGATTCATGGCTTTGCCCCTGCGCGAGAGACAGCTCTCCCGTCATTCCGGGGCGCGGGCGAAGCCCGCGAACCCGGAATCCAGAAGTGGCGTCTTCGGAGTCTAAAACTTCGAGATTCCGGGGTCGCGCCACGCGCGCCCCCATTGCGCAATTGCGCAATGTGGAATGACGTAACTAGCGCTGCACGACGTCCTGGTTGCTGTGGTTGGAAGCCTGCTGCGGCCCGCGCGCGCCCATCGCGGCAACCTCCGTCTTGAGGAGGGCGCCGGGACGCACGCGCTGCAGCCCGTTGACGACAATGCGCTCACCGGGCTTCAGGCCCGAGGTGACGATGCGAAGGCCGTCGACCGCGCCGCCGAGCGTGATCGGCCGGTAGACCGCGCGGCTGTCGTCACCGACCGCCATCACGAACTTCTTGTCCTGGTCGGTGCCGATCGCGCGCTCGTCGATCATGACCAGCGTCTGCTGCTTCGGCTGGCCCATGCGCACGCGCGCGAACTGGCCGGGGATGAGGCGGCCATCGTCGTTGCGGAACACCGCGCGGACGCGGATGGTGCCGCTCTGGCCGTTGACCTGGTTGTCGATGAGCTGGATGTGGCCCTTTGCCGAGAGCCCGCCGGAGGTCGTCATCTCAACCGGGATCTGGTCGAGATTGCCGCGCTTGCCGGAGGCATCGGCGATCGAGTTGAGCGCGCGCAGCACGACCTCTTCGTCCGCATCGAAGGAGGCGTAGATCGGATTGACCGAGACCAGCGAGGTCAGGACCGGGGAGGCGGTTCCGGCGGCGACGAGATTGCCGACGGTGACCTCGATCTTGCCGACGCGGCCGTCGACCGGCGCGCGGACCTCGGTGTAGTCGAGATTGAGTTTTGCGGTCTGGAGCGTCGCTTCGGCCGCCTTCACGTTCGCAATGGCTTCGCGATTGGCGTTCTCGCGCTGGTCAAAATCACGCCGCGTGACGACGGCGTTGCCGACGAGCTGCGCGCCGCGCTCGACCTCGCTGGTGGTGAAGACCACGCGCGCCTTGGCCGCCTCGAGCTGTGCTGCGGCCTTATCGACCTCGGCCGCGTAGGGCGCCGGATCGATCTTGAACAAGACGTCGCCGGCCTTCACCAGCGCGCCTTCGGTGAAGTTGGTCGCAAGGATCGCGCCGGCGACGCGCGGGCGGAGCTCGACGCGATTGATTGCTTCAAGCCGTCCGGAGAAATCGTCCCACAGCACGGTCTGCCGCGGCTCGATCATGGCGACGGTGACGGACACGGCTTGCTCAGCCGCGGCGGCCGCGGAGGTCGCCTGTGCCGCATGAAAATAGCGGCCGGTTGCGATCGAACCGGCCGCCGCAAGGGCGCCGACGATGGCAACGCCGCCAAGAAGGCGTCGGAAACGACCGGTACGGGTATTCGGGGAGGGGGGCATTTGCGCGCTCCAGATATGTAGTGTTCACTACAGATGTGGAGCTGGACGCCGCAGCGCAAGATACTTATGTACCATTCACTACGAAAATCGTAGCCGAACAATGCGAAAGCTGGAAGACGCAAGAAAAAAGAAAGCTAGAACAAATAGATAGGATTTGGCGTTAAGCCTCAGGTAGAACGCGAATTCCGAGGAGATAGGCACATGGGCATGGGACGCCCCCGTGAATTCGACGCCGAGACGGCGTTGGACCAGGCGATGGAAGTGTTTTGGCGCCATGGCTATGAGGGCGCCACCATTGCCCAGCTCACCGAGGCCATGGGCATCAATCCGCCGAGCCTCTATGCCTGTTTCGGCAACAAGGAAGGGCTCTTGAAGGCCGCGCTCGACCGCTACACCAAGCTGCGCGGCGCCTGGATGGAGGAGGTGGTGGCCGCACCGACCGCCCGCGAAGTCGCCGAACGGATGCTGATGGGCATCGCCGACAAGCAAACCGATCCCGCCAATCCGCCCGGCTGTCTGCTCGTGCAGGGCGGCATCGCCTGCGGCAGCGGCTCCGAAAACGTCCCCTTCGAGCTCGCCGCGCGCCGCGCCCAGAATGAAGATCAGCTCCGCGACCGCTTCATCCGCGCCAAGGCCGAAGGCGATCTCAAACAGACCTCCGATCCTGCCGCGCTCGCGCGCTATGTCTCGGCCGTCTCCGTCGGCATGGGCGTGATGGCGTCTTCAGGCGCCGACCGCGAGGCGCTGCGGCAAGTGGCGACCGTCGCGGTGCAGGCGGTGGAGGCGCAGTCGGGGAGGGGGTAATGCTCCGACGCGGTGCTTCGTGACCCGATAGTTCGGCGCACCTTAAGGCAGCTTCTCCCAAACGTTCTGGGCATCATCAGTGATCGTCACAGGGAGGTTCGGCGCCGCCTGTGTTACGCGAGCGCTTTCGCCGTAGAAATAAATGGTATCGCCCCATCCAGAAACTTGAATTGGTGAAGACTGTCCGCACTCATTTTGCGCAATCAGATTGGAGCCATCGGTGTAAATTTTGGCTAGTTCTCTGGGAAAAGTATAAGGTTTGCCCCCATTGCATCCACCGTTCTTTCCGAGCTTTACCTGATAGCTTCCTATCAGTTTACTTTTCAGATCGGGCGACGGGGTCTTCGAAGATCCCAACACTATTGACACAACTGCAACTATCCCAAGGATAACTGCGACAATCAAAGCTACCCTTGCGATAAGAGCATCCCGCTTCGAACGAGCTTCAATCGTTGCAAGAGCGAGTTTCTGTTTTTGAATGTTGGTAAGCCCGGAAAGTTCGAGTCGAAATAGCTCCGCCGTCGCAGCTATGGCGTCAATTTTGTCCTTTTCGGGAGCGCTCGAGATGATCTGGGCGCGTTGCTGCAGTTTGGCCCGATAAGCAGTGCCGCGACTATGAACGCAATCAAACTGAGCCCGCTTCCCACATATTGGATAGCTTGCCACATGCATGCACCGCAAATTTTGATCTTGCCCAGAGTAGGCGGTCACTTCTGGCCTTGCAACGTCAAGTTGGACTTCGCGGGATATTTCTGACGTTCACCACCTAGGGTAACTTCGAGATTTCCTTGCCGGCGCCATCGACGATGACGGCCCTCGGATTGCCGCCGCGCGTCTGAAGCTGCACATAGGCGAGTCCCTCCGCCGCGGAGAGCGCGATACCGCTGCCGTCCTCGCTTGAGGCGATCTTCACCACTGGCCGTCCTTGCGACGTGATCAACCGGAGCAACACCGTCTCGGGATAGGTCGAGCCATCCGGTTGCGTCGTGGCCGGATGGATCGAGATGCTCGCTCGGATCTTGCCCTGCTCGTCCACGATCTGCAGACCTCGGCCGCGAAGGATACCATCGGGCGCCGCGGACGGAGCGGCGACAGCGCGCTCCCGCGCCACGAATACGCCGACAATTGCCAGAAGGATGGCGAGATTCACCAGGGTGACGGCAATCGAAGTGAGCTGAAGCGGCAGCCGGCTTGTCATTGGCGGGTCCTCCTCGATCAGTCGCAGCCTCAAACGGGGAGCGGGAATGGTCATTCTTGCTCGCCAGAAAGTGCGGAAGTTAGGCGGACCTTCGGGCTCGAGCCACTGGCGCGGGTCACCTCGCGCCGCCGATAAGCTTCATTGTGCTTTCGATGAATTGATCGTCGTCCGGCATATCGGCGCCGCCGATCTCGACTGCGTCCCGAAGTTCGATGCGGCTGTGAAGCCAGAATTGCACGAGTGCGCCGGCCGCGCAGAACAGACGTCCCGATGCAGGCATCGGAGCGTCCGCGGTGCGATAAGAGCTGAGCAACGACCGAGGACTTAGGAAGCTTCGCTCAGGACTGGCGAAGCGGATTCTTCGGCCTTGAGCTCCTCGAGACTGCGATGCCGAGGCTCGATGCCGAGCGCCCAAACCGTGATGATCTGCAGCATGAGCAGCCCGATCATCAGCGCCATGACACCTGCCACGCCGCGCGATTCGAACAGTGACACCACGAGGAACGGTGTGACGATGGTGGCGCCGCGCCCAAGAGTATTGACGATGCCGGATGCACGCAGGCGGACCTCGGTCGGAAACAGCTCGGGGATGTAGATGCCGAACAGAAGGGCGACCAGGACGTAGATCGGCACCGTCAACGCGAAGCCCACGGCCGGTAGCAGGATCGGATCCGAGATCATCGGATAGAGAATTCCGAGCGCCACCGAAATCAGGGACGCGCCGATGATGGTCGGCTTGCGGCCCCAGCGGTCGGCAGTCAGTGCGCCGACGGCCGAGCCGATGGGCGCACCGAGCGCCATCAGCAGCGAATAGCCGAACGATGTCGCGATCGAGAGGCCTTGCTTGACGAAGAACACGGGCAGCCAGGTGACGAAGCCGTAGAGCAGGGTGTTGATCGTGATCAGGCAGACAGAGCCGACGATCATTCGCGACAGCAGAGGTGCGGTGAACAGCGTGCCGAGATCGGCAGCGACCGGAGCTGCTGTGATGGACGCGGGAGCAGGCAAGGGCTGTCCCTGCGCCGCCTCCTTCTCGATCGCCTGCATGAGCGCTTCGGCCTCGCTGGTGCGCCCCACGGCCTCCAGCCAGCGCGGGGATTCCGGCAGCGACTTGCGCATGTACCACACGATGAGCGCGCCGATGCCGCCGAGCACGAACATCGAGCGCCAGCCGAATTGAGGCACCAGCACGGATGCAACCAGCAGCGCCACGGGAAGGCCCGTCACGACGCACACGGTCGTGAAGCCGAGCCATTTGCCGCGCGTGCGAGCAGGAACGAACTCAGTCATCGTCGAATAGCCGACGACATTCTCCGCACCGAGCCCGACGCCCATCGCGAAGCGGCAGGCGATGAGGAAGGCCATGTTCGGCGCGAACGCCGCAGCAAGGGAGGCGATGCCGAAAAGCAGCAAATTGAATTGATACGTAAAGCGGCGCCCGTAACGGTCGCCGAGGAAACCGGTGCCGAACGATCCCAGCATCATGCCGACGAAGGTCGCCGAGATGAAAGCCGCGTTCTGGGAGAGTGTCGAAAAGCCCGTTTTCAGCGTCACGCTGAGCACGGTCCCGGCGATATAGATGTCGAAACCGTCGAAGAACATTCCGATGCCGATCAACAGCATGATGCGGCGATGGAACGGCCCGATCGGAAGCCGATCCAGACGGCTGCCTGCATTCACTGATGTCGACATTTGCGCTCTCCCTTGACTGTTATCCCGGTTGATGCGGCCCGCCTTCTATGGGCGGTCTGCCGCTCGCAATTTCTGCTAGTTCAGTCGCTTCTGGCTGGCCGTGTCGCGATACCAGTCGAACGGCGGCTCATGGGTCGCGACCATCACGCTCTTGGTGTTGAAGTGGTCGTCGAAGCTCTCGGTGCCGCATTCGCGGCCGATGCCGGAGTCGTCGACGCCGCCCCAGGGAGAGGCCGGGTCGAGCCGGTGGTGGTCGTTGATCCAGACGATGCCGGCCTTGACGGCTGCAGCGACACGATGAGCGCGGGCGACGTCGCGGGTACGGATCGCAGCGGCGAGGCCGAAGGGCGAGTCGTTGGCAAGTCGCAACGCATCGGCCTCGTCCTTGAATGGTGTCACCGAGGTGAACGGCCCGAACACTTCCTCCTGGAAGATGCGCATGTCGGATTTGACGTCGGCGAAAACCGTCGGCTCGACGAAATAGCCATTGTCATGGCCCGGCACCTTCGCGGCGACGCCCCCCGTGACGAGCCGTGCGCCATCCTCGTGACCGTAGCGCGCGTAAGTGAGAACGCGATCGCGCTGCCGGGCCGAGATCACCGGACCCAGTTGCGTGTTCGGATCAAAGGGATCGCCGATGCGGATCGTGCGGGTCTTCGCCTTCAGTTTTTCGACGAATTCGTCGTAGATCGAGGCCTGAACGATATGGCGCGAGGCGCAGACGCAGGTTTGACCGGCGCCGATGAAAGCCCCAAACGCGGCGTAGTTGACGGCGCGATCGACGTCGAAATCGTCGAATACCATCACCGGCGTCTTGCCGCCGAGCTCCATGGTCTGATGGGCAAACACCTTCGCGGCCGCGCTGCCGGCGATGCGACCTGCCTCGGTGCCGCCGGTCAGGACCAGCTTGTTGATGTCGCCATGCTCGGCCAGCACCTTGCCAGCGCTCTGGCCGAGTCCCAGCACGATATTGAAGACGCCGGGCGGCAGGCCGGCTTCAGTAAAGATCTGCGCGAGCCTCAGGGTCGTCAGCGGGGTGTATTCCGACGGCTTGACCACGGTGACGCATCCGGTCGCCAGCACCACGGCGAGCGACTTGCACAGGATCATCAGGGGGTGATTGAACGGCGTGCAGTTGGCGACGATGCCGATCGGGGTGCGGAGCGTGTAGTTCAGATACGCCCCTTCGACCGGGATCACGGAGTCGCGACGCGATAGCGCGAGGCCGGCAAAGTAGCGGAAGAAATCGGGCAGGCGGGAGAGCTGGGCGCGGGTCTCGTTGATCGGGCGACCGTTGTTGAGGGTTTCCAGCCGGTACAGGCTGTCAAGATTGGCCTCGAAGGCATCGGCCAGCCTGTTGACCAGTCTGGCACGCGCGCGCGTATCCATGCCGCCCCATGCCTTGCCTTCGAATGCGGCACGCGCGCTCTTCATCGCGTGGTCGATGTCTTCGGCGGTCGAATTGGGAATTCGGGCGATCACGTCGCCGGTTGCGGGATTGCGGACGTCCAGCATCGCGCCGTTGCCGGCTTCGACTTCGCGCCCATCGATGAAATTGCCGTGGATTTCGGCGTCGATCGACGCGGGCTTCGACGGAACGTTCATGATGACCTCTCTTCAACGATGACGGCGTTGCGCTTGAGCGCCGGCAGGACACGTTTCTCGGTGGCCGCGATGTGGGCCTTGATGATGCGCGCCGCGGTCCGCGCCTCGCGCTGCTGCATGGCGTCGATCAGGGCGACATGCTCGGCGACGAGCTTCGCCGGGTCGTGCCCTCTGAGATTGGACACGCTGACGCGGACCAGCCGGTCGGCTTGGCCAATCAGGTCGCACAGCGCCGCCGCCATGCGGCGATTGCCGGACGCATTTGCCAGTGCGGTGTGGAAACCGCGGTTGTAGGCGATGAAATCTTCGTGGTTGCCAGAGAAGTGGCGGAATTCGTCGAGCGATTTCAGGACGCTATCGGGAGCGCTCTCGATCGCCTCGGCGACGCAGGCCGGCTCCAGCGCGAGGCGGAAGCGCAGCAGGTCGCGGGCGTCGGAGAGCGAGATCGGGGTGACCCGATAGCCCTGGCGCGGCTGCACCGTCACGAGGTGCTCGCGCTGCAGCCTCAAGAGCGCATCGCGAACCGGCTGCCGGCTCACTTCATAGCGCTCTGCCAGTTCCTGCTCTCGCATTTCATCGCCCGGCGCAAAGCGACAAGCTAAAATATCAGTTCTAAGACGCTCATAGATATTTTCGCGCAAAAGCATGAGCAAGGGGCCTCCGTGGCCCGTAATTTCATCATCCTGATATATCACGTCAAGGCCAAATGCTTGAAATCGGGGAAATTTGATTTATCAATCGGGCTTTCAGGCACGCAGTTGCGCGTGATCCGACCGACGCAGTCTAGGAAAGACCGGACATGGACAGGCTTCTTGCCAACGGGACCGTCAACGCATCGCAATCCGGCGAGGGGCCGCCGCTTTTCCTGTTCCACTCGCTGTTGTCGGATCGCGCGAGTTTCGACGCGATCGTCCCGGAGCTCGAGGGATCGTTTCAGACCATCGTGCCTGAGCTACCGGGGTTTGGCCGTTCGCGCGCAGTGGAGGGCGGACTTGTCGCGGTCGCGGACCGGATGGCAGAGGCGGTGAAAGATGCTGCGGACGGCGCGCCGACGATCGTGCTCGGCAACGGCTATGGCGGGTTCGTCGCTTTGCAGATGGCGATCCGCCACCCGGAGATCGCCAGCAAGCTCATTCTCGCCGATTGCGGCGCGGCGTTCTCTGAGCCTGGCCGCGAGGCGTTTCGCAACATGGCGAGGGTGTCTCGGGAGAAGGGGGTGGAGGCGATCACTGACGTCGCGATGCGGCGCCTGTTCGCGCCCGACTTTCAGGAGCTGCATCCGGAGCTGATGCGGGGGCGTCGTGAAGCCTTTCTGCGGACGAATCCAGACGTGTTTCGCGCCGCATGCGATGCGTTGGCAAGCCTGGACCTCCGCACTGAGCTTGCCGGAGTGAAAGTCCCGGTTCTCGTCCTTGTCGGTGAACACGACGAGGCGACGCCTCCGCGGATGTCGCATGAGTTGGCCGCGGGACTGCCGCACGCCGAACTCAAGATCATTCCAGGCTGCGCGCACGTGCCACAGCTTCAATCGCCGCGACAGTTTCTCGGCGCCATGAAGGGATTCTTGCTCTGAGCTCCCAGCCGCCATCTGAGCTGCAAGGCGGATCGCCTGCGGCCGCCGCAGGTTGGCGAACGTCGTGGTGCTGGCGGTCGCGGCGCAAGCGGGGCGCGAGTAGAACGCGTGCTACCGTCTGCGCTACCGGCGATGGCGCTGCTGACCGTATGCCGCGCGCGGATTCAGGCCGCAGCTGACCCTGCGTCCAGACGCCGATGCCAGGCATTGGGCGCGCGTGCTAAAGCTACAGTCGCCGGGAAAGCCCACGCCTTTGCCCTGGATGCACCAGGGATATATTCGGGCATGCGCAGGCGTCGCTCCGGCGAACGCACTCATCACGATGATCAAGCAAGCGAAGACTGAAAATCTTTGCACGGACCGCTCCCCTGGTTTGAAGAGATCGCGAGAACATCAACCTTCTCCCGCCCGGTGAGTTCCCGTTCGTCCCGTCGCGGCGCATCCAGGGTACGTGTACCAAAAAGCAGCGGCGGCGATTCACATAGCCTAATGCGCGCGGCACCTCGGGTGGTCAGACTGTCCGGGCTGGAAAAAGGGGGCTGCGATGGCGATGGACCGCATCGAGCAGGCATTTGTCGCGACGGCAATCACGGGTTTTCTCGTGATGACGGTGGCAATTGTCTGGATGATGCTGAGCTGACGGCGGGGAGATCATCTGGGGAGATCATCTTGCGCATCGCGCTGCCTTATGCCGGGGCCATTCTCTGTCTGGCGCTGAGCGCTTGGCTGGCCTTCGAGCATCTGTTCTGACCGTCAATTTGTCGTGAGCCTGCGTTCAGGCATTATGTCCGGACGGTTGACCTTCGTTGTGCGGGCTTTCGCGACGCGTGAGCTCCTCGCGCAGGCGTAGCGGACTCACGAGGTGATCGCTGCCGCGCAGCAGCGCCAAGGCTTCGCGTACCAGTTCGCGCGAGTTGTTCAGGATCCGCGCGTCGAGTGCGGAATTCGGTGAGTAGATCATCCAACGTCCCTTCAGATTCCAATGAGCGGTTCGCGGGCGACGCGTGGTTGGGCGTCATGTCTGCCAATCGCCGATGATCGCAGCCAGATTCTGGGCCATTGCGACGATATCGATCGGCTTCTCCCAGAGCGGCACGTCCTGGAATTCCGGCCCGATGCTGATCCTGTCGTACCCCGTGGTGAACACGAAGGGCACCTTGCGCGCCCTGAGCTCACGGGCAAGGGGAAAGATCAGCTCGGAGCGAATGTTCACGTCAAGCACGGCGGCATCCAGAATGCCACCGCCGTGAAGAATCCCGACCGCATCCTCGATATGGCCGACGGGGCCGGCAACCTCAGCGCCTAGCGCGCGGAGCGTTTTGCCGATGTCGTCGGCGAGGAAATATTCGTCCTCGACCACGAGAATGCGGCGACCCGTCAGCAGCGCGCGTTGACGAGGCAGCGTGGGCGAAACGGACATGATCCCTCCGAGGGGCCTCCAACAGTTAGGAACATAAAGCGGACGCCCGCCTTGGTGCAAACGATGCAAGCGAAGGTGGGTTCCATGAGCAACCGCGACATCATCGTCATCGGGGGCTCGGCGGGAGCCACNCCGTCTGCCGGCCGGCCTGCCAGCCGCCATATTCATCGTCCTGCACATACCGGCTCAAGGCATCGGTATCCTCTCGACGGTGGCCAGCAGCGCTAGCAGGCTTCCGGTCCTGCAGGCCGAAGACGGCATGAAGATCGAACCCGGCCAGATCTATCTGGCAGCGCCGGACCATCATTTGCTGCTGTCGGACGATCGCATGTTCCTCGGGCGCGGTCCGCGCGAGAACATGGTGCGGCCGGCAATCGATGCGCTGTTTCGCTCGGCCGCGCTGCATCACGGTCCGCGCGTGATCGGCGTTGTCCTGAGCGGCCTGTTGTCCGACGGCGCAGCCGGTCTCAATGCCATCAAGCGCTGCGGCGGTATGACGGTGGTGCAGGATCCCTCGGAAGCCATCGCGGACGAAATGCCGCGACGCGCTTTGCTGGCGACCACCATCGATCTCTGTGTTCCCGGCGCCAGCATGGGCGACGTGCTATCTGAACTCGTCAGGGAGGCTCCTGGCGCGGCGCTCCCGATCCCGCCGGAGATCAGGCTCGAGGTCGAGATTGCGGCCGGCGACCGGATCGGCAGCGACAACCTTATTTCGCTGGCCGATCCCGTCGCGCTGACCTGTCCGGCCTGTGGCGGCGTCTTGTCCGAGGTCAAGGAGCAGCGCCCGATGCGCTTCCGCTGTCAGGTCGGTCACGCCTACACCGCCGATGCGCTTGCCAAGGAGCAGGAGGGCCGCGTCGACGAAGCTTTGCGCGTCGCGCTGCGCATCATCGAAGAGAGGGCGGAGCTGGTGCAGCGCATGGCCACGGACGGCCGGCGCGGCGGCCGGTCTGCGGTCGCCGAAATGTACGAGATACGGGCCGCCGAGTATCGCGAATATGCCGACATGATCCGGCGCGTCGTGCTACACTCGCTCGATCCTCCGGTTCGCAAGGAGGCCTGAAGGCACCGCCATGGTCCTCTCCCTTGCCGAACGTACCGAGCAGCTCAATGCCGAGCGGCGCCTTCTCATCAAGGCGGATCGGGATATCGAGGAAGGCTGGCAGCGAATCCGCGACCAGGAGGAGCGGGTGCGTGACCTTGAGGCCGGCGGCCATGACATACGCCAGGCGGAGCGGCTGGTCGATCTGCTCAAGCAGACCCTGGTCGAGTGGGAGCGTCACCGCACCCTGATCGAGCAGCGCGTCACCTATCTCCGGCAGCAGGTCGATCCGGCATCGCCGTGGGACGTCTGACGGACGGCCGCCTGAATTCCGCGCCGAGCTCGTACATATAGTCGAGCTGCCGCTCGACGCTGCGGCGCCAGCGGTCGTTCTCGTCGAGCAGCCGTCGGGCGGTCGCCGTGGCTCCCTCGGCCCGCTTGATCAGGACCGCGAGTTCTTCAGATATCGGCATCGCGGGCTCCTGCGGAACCGGACGAGTATGGACCTTCCGGCGAGGGCTGACAACGCTCGCACCGCCGGATGGAACGGAGCGCATCACATTTCCGCCTTGGATGTGTTGGGATAAGATCAATTTCTGCTATTTGCAGGTAGCGGGCGCCCGTTGCTCCCGCCAGCCAGTGAAAGCCACCAAACCATGAATGAAGTCGGCGACCGGCCGGTCGAGGGAGAACGCCAGATCAAGACCCCGCTGATCATCGGGGTGGGCGCATCGCCCGGTGCGCTGGACAGCATCGAGCGCTTCTTTGCCAAGCTGACCGTCGGGGCCGATCAGGCCATTGTGCTGGCGCTTCAGCATCACGAGGCCTTCGACGGACCCCGGTTGCGCGAGATCGTCCAGACGGCGAACGGCATCAGGGTCGCCGATATCGGCGATGCTCAGGCGATCGAGGGCGGCACGATTTATCTTTGCCCGCAGGCGATGATCACTACCATCCAGGGCGACCGGTTTGCGATCCGCAAGGCCGAGCAGGCGCCCGGCGAGCGGGCCACGATCGATAGCTTCCTTGTGTCCCTGGCCGAAGAGCGCGCCGAGCAATCCATTGGCGTGATCCTCGCCGGCACGGGCGACGACGGCACGCTGGGCACCGCGACGCTCAAAGATCATGGCGGCCTCGCGATCGCTGAGAAGATCGTGAGCCATGAGGCCGATCATCTGCTCGACGGCAACACGCCCGCCGCCATCGCCGATTACGTGCTGCCGCCGGAAGATATCCCCGAGCACATCCAGGTCTATGCCCGTCATTTGCGGCGCCTGGAGGAGAAGCAGGGCTTCGACGAGGTGCTGGCTGCAGCCGCAACCTCGCTGTCGCGGATCGCCGACATCCTGCGCAACAAGACCGGCAACGATTTCCACGGCTACAAGCAGAATACCTTCCTGCGCCGCGTGCAGCGGCGCATGCAGGTGATCCAGATCGACGAGATCCCGGCCTATGTCGACTTCTTGCGCAACGACAAGGACGAGGCGCAGCATCTCTTCAACGATCTCCTGATCGGCGTCACCGAGTTCTTCCGCGATAAGCGCGAGTTCGAGGTGCTGGAGAACCAGATCATCCCGAAGATCTTCGAGGGCAAAGGCGCGGGCCAGCAGGTTCGCATCTGGGTGCTCGGCTGCGCCACCGGCGAGGAAGCCTATTCGATCGGCATCCTCCTGCGCGAGCACATGGCGCGGCTGGAGTCCCCGCCGCAGGTGCAGATCTTCGCGACCGACATCGACGGACGCGCGCTGGCGACCGCGCGGGTCGGCCGCTATCGCACCAACATCGAGACGGACATGACCAGCGAGCGCCTGGCGCGCTGGTTCGTGCGCGAGGGAGACACCTATTGCGTGGTGAAGGAGTTGCGCGAGATGTGCATCTTCTCGCAGCACAACGTCATCAAGGACGCGCCGTTCTCCAAGCTCGATCTCGTCTCCTGCCGCAATCTCCTGATCTATCTCAACGCCGAACTGCAGAACCGCGTGATCCCGCTGTTCCATTTCGCGCTGCTGGCGGACCGCTTCCTGTTCCTCGGCAATTCCGAGAACGTGACGCGGCATCCAAAGCTGTTCTCGCCGGTCGACCGCCGCGCCCGCATATTCAAGAAGCTGGAGACGGGGACGCGGCTGCCGCCGGAATTTCCGATCACGACCGCGGCGGGCAGGGCGCCGGTCGAGGTGCCGCCGGTCCGCTCGTTCGGTCCCGACGTCGGCCTGGAGCGGCGCGCGCAGCGCATCGCGGAGCGCTATGCGCCGGCCTACGTCATCACCGACGACAATTTCCAGATCCTGCACTTCTCCGGGCGCACCGGGCGCTACATCGAGCCGACGGCGGGCACCGCCACGCTCGACCTGCTCCAGCTCGTGCACCGCGATCTCAGGCTTGAATTGCGCACCGCGCTGAGCCGCGCGGCGGAGACCAACGAGCCCGCGCATGCCGAGCAGGTGCAGCTCGGGCTGAACGGCCACCGCATCCTCGTCGACATCACGGTCGAGCCGATCCAGGAGGGCGCCGGGGGCCACCGCAATTTCGTTGTCCTGTTCAAGGACGGCCCGGTCCGCGTCATCGACGCCAACCAGAGCAACCCCAATGCGCTGGTGCGCACCGAGCATGTCGAGCGTCTCGAAAGCGAGCTGCGCGCGACGCGGGAGCGCCTGCAGGCGACCATCGAGGAGCTGGAGAGCACCAACGAGGAGCTGAAATCCTCCAACGAGGAATACCAGTCGCTCAATGAGGAGCTGCAATCGGCCAATGAGGAGCTCGAGACCTCGCGCGAGGAATTGCAGTCGGTCAACGAGGAGCTGACCACCGTCAACGGCGAGCTGGCGCACCGCGTGCAGGAATTGACGCGTGCCACCAGCGACCTGAAGAACTTCCTCGAGAGCACGCAGATCGCGACCGTGTTCCTCGACAACGAGTTGCGGGTGATGAACTTCACGCCGGCGATCACGCAGGTCCTGCATCTCGTCGAAACCGACGTCGGCCGTCCCGTCGCCCACATCAAGGCGCGCATCCCGATCGAGGAGCTCTATGACGACGTCCGCCGCGTGCTGCGCACCCTTGCGAGCGCCGAGCGCGAGCTGAGCGCGCCGGACAGCGGCACGCGCTACATCGTGCGCATCCTGCCCTATCGCAGCATCGACAATTTCATCGCCGGTGTGGTCATCACCTTCATCGACGTCACCGCGGTCACCCGCGCCGAGGAGCGGCAGCGCCTGCTACTGGCCGAGCTTCAGCATCGCGTCCGCAACACGCTCGGCGTGGTGCGCTCGATCGCCCGCCGCACGGCGGATTCGAGCGCCACCGTCGAGGAATTTGCCTCCCATCTCGACGGCCGCCTCAACGCGTTCGCACGTACCCAGGCCTTGGTGACGCGCGATCCCGAGGGCGGCATCGATCTCGAATATCTCGTCGTCGAGGAGCTCCTGGCCTACAATGCGAGGGAAGGCGAGCAGGTGCGTGTCTCCGGCCCGCGCGTGCGCTTTCAGCCGAAGGCGGCGGAAACCTTTGCGCTCGCCATTCACGAGCTCGCGACCAATGCGCTGAAATACGGCGCTTTGAGCCAGCCCAGCGGGCGCGTCGAGATTTCCTGGCGCCTCAACGAGAGCGTCGACCCGGCCGAACTCGTGTTCGAATGGCGCGAGCGGGGCGGGCCGCAGGCCGCGCCGCCACCGCGGAAGGGCTTTGGCACTGAACTTCTGGAGCGTACGCTGGCGTTCGAGTTCAAGGGGCAGACGACGATGTCCTTCGATCCATCCGGACTGAAATGCACGATCATCATCCCCCTGAGCAAGCGTACGTTCCACACGCCGGCGGTGGCCAGTTGATGCCCGTGTCGATGCTCGATCGAAGCCTGACGGAGCCGGCCATCCGCCGGCTGAATGCGCTTCGGCCGTTGTCGGCGGAGGCTTCCGCCGCGCTCGAGCAGGCCATCCTCGAAGGGATGCAACGCGCCGGGTCCGGCGAAGACCTGATCTCCGAGGGGGACCCTGTCGACAGCGTCCGCATCGTGCTGTCGGGCTGGCTCAGCCGCTACAAGACGCTCGAGGACGGCCGGCGTCAGATCGTCAATTTCGTTTTTCCAGGCGAGACCTGTGACGCGCATGCGTTCCTGCTGTCGGTGATGGATCATTCCATCGCGACGATGACGCCGGTCGTCTACAGCGAAATCAAGCGCGCGCGGTTCGAGAGCCTGGTGGCGAGCGACGGCTCGCTCGCGGAAGCGTTCTGGTGCGAGACCCTTCTCAGCAACGCGATCCAGCGCGAATGGGCCATCAACCTCGGCCGCCGCGTGGCACTGGAGCGCGTAGCGCATCTGTTCTGCGAAATCTTCGAACGGCTTCGTCCGGTCGGGATGATCGACGGTAATTCCTGCCTCATGCCGGTGACGCAGATGGATCTCGCTGATGCCACCGGCCTTTCCGTCGTCCATCTGAACCGCACTCTACAGGAGCTGCGGGCGACCGGCCTGATCGTGCTGCGGGAGCGCACCCTGACCGTCAGCGACCTCGACGCCCTCAAGGACGCGGCGCTGTATTCGCCGAGCTATCTGCAACTTTATCGGCGTGGCTAACAGGAGAGGCGGTCAGGGCTGGGAGGGCTAGCGGGCTTCAGCGAAGCCCCCTCACGGCACACGCGGTCGTTCGCCAGTCCCTGTGAATTTAGCTCCGAACCAACGCCGCCTGGGAACGTTTACCTGCATGACCGGCAAAAGGCTCTGCCCGTAGGCGCCCCTGAGAGGACGGTTTCGTTCTCCCGCCTGCAAAACAGGGAGCGCCAGCATGCAGTATCGACCGTGGGTCTACCGCCCTTCCAACGATGAGCCGGAGCGTGTCGAATTCTTGCGCCAGATCGTGAATGAGGCGCGCAAGGTTCTCAACGCGGCTTCGCCCGACACCTTCCTGGGCCGCAAGACCCAAGAGCCGTTCCCGAAGGAAGAGACGTGGTAACGGCAATACTCTTGCCTTTTCTAGTCGGGAGATATTGGCACTAACTGCATAGCTGAGCGAACCTATCCTATGTTAATTTTCGAGGTATGGGACGTGAACGAGTCATCTTGGCGATTGCAGTCGCGGCCGGTGCTTTCACCGTCGGCGCCGTCGCGGCCCTCGCGTTCGGCTTTTGATCTAGCTCAACGAACGCTCCCCGTTCGGGAGTTGCCTGTCACGGGGCACGAAATCCGAACGGGGCGCACCATGACGCGGCCGTGGATAGTCCAATCGCTGGTTTGGCTGCTGGCCGGTCTCGGTCTGCTGGCTGTTGTCTCCATGTTTCTGTGAGATCGCCTCAGGCCGGTCGAACGTAGCATGAAGGTGCTGGAAAAACCGCTTACCGACTCCTCCCGCGAGCCTTTTGCCTCAGCGAGCCGCCCCGCAGGTTCTTGCCCGAGACCAGAGCTCGCTGCATGACCACCACCACACATTTCCGATATTGAGTCACGAGAGTGCAGGCTGCGCTCGCCGGGAACGGGTCAGATGTCAGCGCGTGCCGATGCGTTGATGTCGTGGGCAGAAACCGGAAAAATAAGCACCCCGTTCATCATCTCCGTTGCGTCCGGTTGTCACCCGGCAGTGCTGTGATCAACGACGCTTTGCCGCTTTGCTTCGTCGATTGTAGGGCGAGCGGTTGATGGGCCGCAGCGAAATGCCTTCGCGGTGGGCTTTGCTGCGGATGGCTGCGACGGGGCGTTGAAGCTTGATGCTCATCACGCCGGTCGGTGTGTTTCCCTTCGCAAGCTGTTTCAACTTGCTCACATCGGCACGTGACCAGGGTTGACGTGTGCGACGCTTGTACGATGGATTGGCCTTGCGTGGTCCTTTTCTTCCGATCGGCGAGCCCGCCCGTTTCCATGCTTCTTTAGCCATGATGGTCCTCCTTCAAATCCTTCATGAACAAAGGAATCAGCAATTCGGTTCCGGGGTGGTAGTCCGTAAGGGTGGGTTAGCGCAGCGTAACCCACCTCTTCTGTATCCGGGCAAACAGACAGCGGTGGGTTACGCCTTCGGCTAACCCACCCGACGCGTCAACAATGTTTTGCGCTGCCCGTCGGGCGAAACACCCAAACTGTCGGTCAACGCCTGGTCGCCAAAATATTCTGTTTTATCGAAATTCGGGTTCGCCGTAGTTTCGCCTCACTCCGGCCCAAGAGGGGCGTATTGCGCCGCGAGAACGTATTCAATTCCTGATCACCAATTGATTATCCGGCACATGCCACAGCGCAAAATCGCACGGCGTTAACCTATTGAAATGCCGGAACCCGCATTTGCACCGGAAGCTAGCAGCAACTGTCGGTGTGGGCCGTCTCGCCCGACAGCCTGTGGCCCCGGCGCCAACCTCCCGCCGGGGTCAATTTCCTTCTTTTCCGAATTCACCCGTGGAAGAGATGACCGCCAAACGCAATCGTACGAAACAGACGCAATCGCTCCAGGAGCGCTTGCTGTCCTCGGCTGAAAAGGCGCGCGAGCTCGCGCGCCGCATGCCTGCGGGCAAGGATCGCGAGTTGCTGCTGCGACGTGCCAAGCAGAACGAAGTGACCTCGAACCTGACGGAGTGGCTGAGTGCACCCGGATTCAGAAGACGGGGGGGATGACGATGCAGAGCATCAAGCACTACCGCGCCTTCCAGATCGACCCGGACGGTCACGTCTTCGGCTGCGTCAACCTCGTCTGCGGCGACGACGAGGAAGCCAAGCGCAAGGCCGCCGCGCTTGTGCTGCTCCACCGCATCGAGCTGTGGCGCCTGGACACGCGGATCGCGCAATTCGACCTGCCGCCCGAGATCGCCCGTCAGCAGGCCGCCGGCCATATTCCATAGACAAAGTTCGCCGTCATGCGGCGAGCCGATATCGATGGCGGTGGCCGCGCTTGGGGAAGGAATGTCTCCGAGGCGGCGACGTTGCGGTAGAGACTGACGAGCATCGCTCGGTGCTCATGCAGCGAAGCCAGCCGCAAGGTGAATCCGGGTGGAGCCGATGTACGCGCTCTTCGAAGGTGACAGGCAGATCGGCGATCCATTCCCCACCGAGAAGGAGGTGTGGGAGGCGGCCCTGATCGAGGGGCTTGTGACCGACGTGCCCGTTGCAGACGAGGAGGAGGGCGGCCGGATTCTTCCCATCGGATATCATGTCCAGAGGCTGGACGAGACCTGCGATCCCCGGCCCGATTGGAAGCCGCCGCGCGAAATATCGTAAGGGAAACGTGACATTTCGGAGCGTGCGCCTGCACCCGGGCGCCCCTGTGGCCCGGAAAAACGCCATCCACTACGGCGCTTGCCAGCCCAAAGCCGAGCGGGTAGAAACCCTCCCACGCCTGAGCCGTGATTTGCGCGAGACGCGCTTCCGGCGACAGTCGAACAATTCAGTAACATATTGAATTTGTTCGGCTATTCCGTTGGGGAATGGTGTAACGGTAGCACAACAGACTCTGACTCTGTTTGTCTTGGTTCGAATCCAGGTTCCCCAGCCAGCCGCGCCTCTGAAAAAGGCGTATTCCCGACGACTTGCTCGTGCCCATCCACGGCGCCTTCGCGCCGCCCGCTCGCCGTTCCGGCGCTCGCTCGCGACGGTTTGCCTCATCTCGAAACGGTCAGCGCGCGTCGGATCGACGTCGCCAGCATCGTCCTATGGGCTCAACGTCACCCAAGGAGATCCGTGATGCCCTATGTCGATGGTTTCGTGCTGGCCGTGCCGAAGGAAAAGGTCGATGCCTACAAGGCGCTGGCGCGAACCGCCTGCGCTGTCTGGATGGAACACGGTGCGCTCGACTATGTCGAAAGCATCGGCGATGACGTGCCCTATGGCGAACTGACGTCCTTTCCGCGCGCGGTGATCGCGAAGGAGGACGAAATCGTAGTGTTCTCCTGGATCGTCTATCGCGACCGGCAGCATCGCGACGCCGTCAACGCGAAGGTGATGGCGGATCCGCGGCTGAAGGGTGCCGACATGCCCTTCGACGGCAAGCGGATGATCTATGGCGGCTTTGAAACGCTGCTCGAGGCGCGCGACGTCGTCGGCTGACGGTGTTGGAATCGTAGGGTGGGTTAGCGCAGCGTAACCCACCACTTGTCTCGTCGCGGGATCGAAAGCGGTGGGTTACGCCTGCGGCTAACCCACCTACGCCTGCACAATCCCTCACGCGCAGTCATGTCGCGGCAACGACACCGAAGTTGCAGCACCGGTTGTCGCGCCTGCAATGAACGACGCCCGATTGAACGACGCTCGCGCCTCGACGCTATCGCTGCTTCCATGTGCAGCATCGTGGCAGCCCGTTTCACCTTGCCGGTTCCTGGCTGGCATGCCATCCTCCGCTTGCCAGAAATAATCAAACGGAAGCAGGCACCTCGCCGAAGCTTCCGAAAAAACCTTGGTCGGGGAAAACCCTTTGGGAGGTCTGATTTCATGACATTGAAGCACGTCACCGGGCTGCTTTGCGCAGCCGCAATGTCCCTTGCGCTCGCTGCAGGCGCGCGGGCCGAAGACAAGGTCGTCAAGATCGGCGTGATCATGCCGATGTCCGGCGGCACCGCCTCGATCGGCGCGCATGCCAAGGCGGCGATCGAGGTCGCCATGGACATCATCAACAATGCGCATCCCGAGCTCGGCAATCTGCCGCTGGCGAAGAACGCCGGCCTTGCCGGCCTCGGCGGCGCCAAGGTCGAGGCCATCTTTGCGGACAACCAGGGCAACCCGGCCACGGGGCAGAACCAGGCGCTGCGGCTGATCACGGAAGACAAGGTCGCGGCCGTGTTCGGCGCCTATCAGTCCGGCATCACGCTGACCTCGAGCGCGATCGCCGAGAAATACGGCATCCCCTATCTGAACTCGGAGTCGGTCGCCGCCAACCTCACCGAGCGCGGCTTCAAATGGTTTTTCCGTACCACGCCGATCGCGACCGATTTCGCCAAGATCTATGTCGACTTCCTCGCCGACCTCAAGGCGCAGGGCGGCAAGACCGACAACGTCGCGGTGGTTCACGACAACACCGAATACGGCACCTCGGTCGCGAACACGATCAGCGCGGCGTTCAAGGAGAAGGGACAGCCGATCGCGCTCGATGTCGCTTACCCCGTGAATGCAACGGACCTGCAGGGCCAGGTGCTGCAGCTCAAGGACAAGAAGCCCGACGTGATCATCATGATCAGCTACACGTCGGATGCGATCCTGTTCGCCAAGACCATGCAGTCGCTCGACTACAAGCCGCCGGTGCTGCTCGCCGACGACGCCGGCTATTCCGATCCGTCCTTCATCAAGGCGGTCGGCAAGATCTCGCAAGGCGTCTTCAACCGCTCGTCCTGGGCAGTCGGTCCTTCCGGCTCGCCATCGGCCATCATCGCCGACATGTACAAGAAGAAGAGCGGCGAGGAGATGGACGACACAGTCGGCCGTCAGATGCAGGGCTTTTTCGTGCTTGTCGACGCGATCGACCGTGCGGGCTCGACCGACCCCGCAAAGGTCCAGGCCGCGCTGAAGGCGACCGATCTCAAGCCTGACCAGTTGATGATGGGCTACAAGGGCGTGAAGTTCGACGACAAGGGCCAGAACGTTCTCGCCTCCGGCCTCATCATCCAGCTTCAGGACGGTGAGAACTACGTCGCGGTATGGCCGAAGGCCAATGCCGCAAAGGCACCGATGCTGCCCTACAAGGGCTGGTGATCTCTGAGGGCGGGCCTTCGGTCCGCCCTTCCTCTTGGGATTCGATCAGAGCAACGTTAGCTCATGTCCTTTGTTCTCGTGCAGGTGATCGTCGGCGGGCTTCTGCTTGGCGCCGTCTACGCCCTGTTTTCCTCCGGCCTCACCCTGGTGTGGGGCATGATGAACATCGTCAATTTCGCGCATGGCGATTTCGTCATGCTCGGCATGTACGTCGCCTATGTCGTTTATACCCTGATGGGCGGAGGGCCGATCCTCGGCGCGCCGCTCGCCACGCTGGTGCTAGCGACCCTCGGCGTCATCGTCTATTTCGGCCTGATCCGCGACATCATGAAGGGGCCGATGCTGGCGCAAATCCTCGGCACCTTCGGGCTTGCGCTGCTGCTGCGCTATTCCGTGTTCTGGTGGTTCGGCGCCAACTTCCTGTCGATGCCGCAGGACATCGTCGGCGGCACCTTTGCGGTCGCGGGCCTGCGCATCGAGGCCTCGCGGTTGCTCGCCGGCGTCGTCGCGCTGCTGGTGACGTTCGGCCTGCATCTGTTGCTGACGCGCACCTCGCTCGGCTCGAAGATGCTGGCGGTGGCGGAGGATGCGACCGCGGCCCAGCTCATGGGCATCCGGCCCGACACCATGCAGGCGATCGCCTGGGCGATCGCAGCCGGTGCCACCGGCCTTGCCGGAGCGCTGATCGCGAATTTCTTCTACATCGTTCCGACCGTCGGTGAGACGCTCGCCATCGTCGCCTTCGTCACGGTGTCGCTCGGCGGCTTCGGCAGCGTGCCGGGCGCACTCGTCGCAGGGCTTCTGATCGGCGTGATCGAGTCGCTGTCCGGCTACCTGATCGGCGCCGTCTACAAGGATATCGTCGTCTATGTCCTGTTCCTGTTCTTCCTCTGGTTCCGGCCGCAGGGTTTGATGGGGAAGATGTGATGCGGCGCCTGCTCTGGCTCTCGGTCGTCGCAGCGGTTGCGATCGCCTATCCGCTGCTCCTGTCCTCGCCGTTCCAGCAGCGCCTCGGCGCGCTGGTGCTGCTCTATGCGATCGCGGCGTCGGCCTGGAACATTGTCGGCGGCTATGCCGGCCAGATCTCTGTCGGACACGTCGTGTTCTTCGGCTGCGGCGCCTATGCCGCGATGGGGGCCTACGCCAAGTTCGGCCTGTCGCCGTTGTTCGGCATTCCCGGCGGCATCGTGCTGGCGGCCGGGCTCGCCGCGGTCATCGGCGTGCCGACGCTGCGCCTATCCGGCCATTATTTCAGCATGGCGACGATCGCGGTCGCCGAGACGATGCGGCTGATCGTCACCAACACCGACTATCTCGGCGCAGCCGTCGGCCTCTCTGGCCCAACCGTGCCGCGCAACATCTTCGATCTCTCGTTCCTCTCGTCGCTGCCGTACTATTATCTCTTCCTCGTCATTCTCGCGATCACGTTGCTGATCACGTGGTGGATGGCCAATAGCCGGATGGGCTTCTACCTGCGCGCGATCAAGGATTCCGAGCGCGCCGCGCGCTCGCTCGGCGCACCCGCGAGCCGCACCAAGCTCTATGCCTTCATGCTGAGTGCGGCTCTGACGAGCGTCGCCGGCGCGCTCTATGCGATGATGTTCGGCTTCGTCGATCCGGAGTCGGGTCTCGGTATCCTGATCTCGGTCAAGATCCTGATCATGGCGGCGCTGGGCGGAGCAGGGCTCCTGTTCGGGCCGCTGGTCGGCGCCGCGATCCTGGTGCCGCTTGAGGAGATTTCCAACAGCTGGCTCGGCGGCAAGGGCGCCGGGCTGACTTTCGTGGTCTATGGCGCGATCATTGTGTTGATCGCGCGCTTCCAGCCCGGCGGTATCCTCAGCCTGTTCAAGCGGCGCGCCAAGCCAAACGTTGACAAGGGGGCGGGCCATGCTCCTTGAGGCACGCGGCATCACGAAAGCGTTCGGCAGCTTCAAGGCGGTGGACGATGCGTCCGTGACGCTGGAGCAGGGCGACATTCTCGGACTGATCGGCCCGAACGGTGCAGGAAAATCCACCTTCTTCAATTGCCTCACCGGCGACCTCAAGACCTCCTCCGGCCGCGTACTGTTCGAGGGGCGCGACATTACGGACTTTACGCCGGAGCTCCGCGCTGAGCTCGGGCTCGCGCGCACCTTCCAGGTGCCGCAGACTTTTGAAGGCATGACCGTGCTCGAGAACGTCATGATCGGCGCGTTCCTGCGGTCGTCGCATCGTGCAGAAGCCGAGACGAAAGCACGCGCCGTGCTGGAGCGCGTCGGGATGAGCAGGCTTGCGGATTCGCCGGCGCGCTCGCTCGGCACGCCCGGCCGCAAGCGGCTGGAGATTGCGCGGGCGCTTGCGACCGAGCCGAAGGTGCTGTTGCTCGACGAAGCCATGGCGGGCCTCAACGCGCACGAGGTGAAGCGCGCCATCGATCTCGTGCGCGACATCCACCGCTCCGGCATCACGCTCGTCATCGTCGAGCACATCATGGAAGTGATCATGTCGCTCGCAAGCCGCGTGATGGTGTTCCACCAGGGCAAGGAGATTGCCCGCGGCTCGCCGCTCGAGGTCACGTCCAATCCGGCCGTGATCGCAGCCTATCTCGGCACCCGCGCGGCCAAGGCGGCCGCGGGGCATACGCCGATCGAGCTGATGGGCGGGCCGATCACATGAGCGGACCTTTGCTCAGGATCGAGCATCTGGAGGTGCGTTACGGCGACCTGATCGGCGTGTCCGACGTGTCGCTGGAGGTGCCCGAGGGCAGCGTGGTCGCGCTGCTCGGCTCCAACGGAGGCGGCAAGAGCACGACGCTGAACGCGGTCGCCGGCCTCATTCCGGTGCATTCCGGCTCGATCAGCTTTCGCGGCGAGGACATTGCAGGGCGAAACGCCTTTGCGATCGTGCGCAAGGGGCTAGCGCTGTCGCCGGAGGGCTGGCGGCTGTTCGTGCAGCAGAGCGTCGAGAACAATCTCTTGCTCGGAGCAACCCCGCTGCACGACAAGTCGCGCAAGGCCGCGCTGCTCGAACGCGTCTACGAGATCTTTCCGCGGCTGAAGGAGCGTCGCAACCAGCGCGCCGGCACCATGTCCGGCGGCGAGCGGCAGATGCTCGCGGTCGGCCGAGCGCTGATGTGCGATCCGAAACTCCTGATGCTCGACGAACCGTCGCTCGGCCTTGCGCCGGCGGTGGTCGAGTCCATGTACGAGACCTTTGGCCGGCTGCATCGCGAGGGCCTGACCATCCTGCTTGCGGAGCAGTCGATCGAGCTCGCGCTCGAAGTCTCGGACTTCGCGACGGTACTCCAGGTCGGCAAGAGCGTACTGTCGGGCACGGCCGCGGCACTGGCCGAGGATCCGCAGGTGCAGAAGGCCTATCTGGGCGTGGGCTGACCGATTTCCGCCTGGAGCAGCAGCAACAGCGGCCGTGGCTGCGACGGAGCCTCTGCGCCAGCGGCTACGTGAACCGTTGCGAACAGGATGGTCAGGAGACGAATCCGATTGAGACCCGACTTCGTGCGCGTCATGCTCCACCGCTGATGCGAAGATCCGACTATTGCTGCAGAGTAGGCCAGCCTCCGCGGCTCGGGAAGCCGCCCAGCAATGGCAATCGGCGCGCGCGGACTACTTGATCTTGTCGTAGGCTGCCGCGAAATCGTTGAGCGGCATCGGGATCGTGATGGTTTCCTTGGCCATGTTCTGGAAGGAGACCTTCAGCTGCTTGCCCGATTTCAGCATCGCAAGCAGATCGGGAGCGATCGGCGTCGAGGCGTAGCAGCCGCGGTTCTCGCAGGTCTGGATCTGGAGGTCGACCGTCTTGCCCTCGTCGATCTGGAGCTTGGCGCCGACGGGAAGGTTGAGGCCGAGCGGCAACTGGAGCAGCGCCACCGGCGTGCGGGTGTCGGGGGCAACGCGGATGTTGATCAGCACGACGGTCTGCCCGGTCTTGGTCAGGACCGCGTTCTGCTCGATCGCGCATTCGAGCGGGGCGTCGCGGCTCGGGCTGGTGCAGCGCGCGATCCAGCCGGGCTGTTGTGCGTTGCCGGCTTGCGCGTCGCCCTGCTGTTGCGGGGATGGAGACGGTGTCGCGGCCGGTGCGGGCTGAGCCGCGTTCTTCTTGGCGGCTTGCTGAGCGGATGCGGCGCCCATCGACAACAGGGCAGCGGCGGCGACGGCAACAAGCTTGAATTGCATGGGCATGAAATATCGCGTTGGCGGGAACGGGAGCCTCGCTGTACCGTTGCGAGGCGCGCGGCGCAAGGCTACTCGGCAGCTTCCTTGACGGTGCCGCGCTCGGCCGCCTCGTCCCCCTCGCCGTCGCCCGAACGGCCCCAGCTCGAGAACAGGTTGGAGAACTTGTCGAGATAGAGATAGACGACCGGCGTGGTGAACAGGGTCAGCGCCTGGCTGACGATCAGGCCGCCGACCATGGCGTAGCCGAGCGGCTGGCGGATCTCGGCGCCGGTGCCGTGGCCGAGCATCAGCGGCACGCCGCCGAGCAGCGCGGCCATTGTCGTCATCATGATCGGGCGGAAGCGCAGAAGCGCGGCCTGACGGATCGATTCCTCCGGCGTCTTGTGCTCGTCGCGTTCGGCGGCGATGGCGAAGTCGACCATCATGATGCCGTTCTTCTTCACGATGCCGATCAGCAGGATGATGCCGATCAGCGCGATCAGGCTGAAGTCGAAGCCGGCCGCCATCAGGATCGCGAGAGCGCCGACGCCGGCCGAGGGCAGGGTCGACAGAATCGTGATCGGATGGATGTAGCTCTCGTAGAGGATGCCGAGGATCAGGTAGACCACGACCAGCGCCGCGAGGATCAGCAGCGGCACGGTGCCGAGCGATTGCTGGAACGCCTGCGCCGTACCCTGGAAGCTCGAATTGAGCGTCGCCGGCGCGCCGAGATCGGCCATCGCCTTCTGCACGGCTTCCGTGGCCTGGCCGAGCGCGACGCCCTGCGCGAGGTTGAAGCTGATCGTGATCGCCGGGAACTGGCCCTGATGGCTGATCGAGAGCGGGCGGACCGGATCGGTGGTCCAGGTCGCAAACGTCGACAGCGGCACCTGCTCGCCGGTCAGCGGCGATTTCAGATAGAGCTTGTTCAGCGAGTCCAGATTGCCCTGCATCTCCGGCAGGATTTCCAGGATCACGTGATAGCTGTTGAGCTGGGTGAAGTACTGGGCGACCTGGCGCTGGCCGAACGCGTCATAGAGCGTGTCGTCGATCAGCTGCGGCTGTATGCCGTAGCGCGAGGCGGTGTCGCGGTTGATCTTGAGCTGGACGGTGGTGCCCTGCGTCTGCTGGTCGGTCGCGACATCGCGCAGCTCCGGCAGCGTCTGCATCTTGGCGAGGATCTTCGGTGCCCATTCGTTGAGCTCGCCGAGATCGGCATCCTGCAACGTGAATTCAAACTGCGTGCGCGTCGGCCGGCCGCCGAGCCGGACGTCCTGGGCCGCCTGCATGTAGAGGCGGGCGCCGGATACCTTCTCGAGCTTGGGACGCAGCCGCGCGATGATCTCCTGCGCCGATGCATCGCGGTCGTTTCGCGGCTTCAGCGTGATGAACATGTTGCCGTTGTTGCCCGCGCGGCCACTGCCGCCGATGTTCATCGCCACCGACGCGACGGCCGGATCGTTCATCACGAGCTTGCCGAGTTCGACTTGCCGCCGCTGCATCTCGGCGAACGAAATGTCCTGGGACGCTTCCGAGGTCGCGGTGATGAGGCCGACGTCCTGCTGCGGGAAGAAGCCCTTCGGGATCTGGATGAACAGGTAGACCGACAAAGCGAGGGTGGCGAAGAAGATCGCGAGCGTGGTGCGCCGCCAGCTCAGGGCATGATCGAGGATGTATTCGTAGCCGCGCAGCATCGCGTCGAAGGCGCGCTCGCTCCACTGGTAGAACTTGCCGTGGGTCACCTCGCCATGCGCGCGCAGGAAGCGCGAGGCCATCATCGGCGTCAGCGTCAGCGACACGAACATCGAGACGAAGATCGTCATCGCCAGCACGACCGCGAACTCGCGGAACAGGCGTCCGATGATGCCGCCCATCAGCAGCAGCGGGATCAGCACCGCGACCAGCGAGATGCTGATCGACACGATGGTGAAGCCGATTTCCTTGGAACCCTTGTAGGCGGCGGCGAGCGGCGATTCGCCTTCCTCGATGTAGCGGGTGATGTTCTCGAGCATCACGATGGCGTCGTCGACGACGAAGCCGACCGCGATCGTCAGCGCCATCAGCGACAGATTGTCGAGCGAATAGCCGAACACCCACATCAGGGCGCAGGCGCCCAGAAGCGCGAGCGGAACCGTGACGGTGGGAATCACGGTTGCCCAGAAGCTGCGCAGGAAGATGAAGATGACCATGACCACGAGTGCAATGGTCAGAAGCAGCGTGAACTGGACGTCCTCGACCGCGGCGCGGATGGTCGTGGTGCGATCGCTGATGACCTCGATCTTGATCGCAGGCGGAATCGCCGCAACGAGCCGGGGCAGGGTCGCCTTGATCCGGTCGACGGTTTCGATGACGTTGGCGCCCGGCTGCTTGAACACCACCAGGAACACGCCGCGCTTGCCGTTGGCCCAGGCCGCCTGCTTGGCGTCCTCGGGGCCGGTCACGGCCTGGCCGATGTCGCGGATCCGCAAGGGGCCGCCATTGCGGTAGGCGATGATGATGTCGTTCCAGTCCTTGGACTGGGTGAGCTGATCGTTGGCGTAGATCGTGTAGGCGCGCCTTTCGCCGTCGATGTTGCCCTTGGGGCTGTCGACCGTGCTGATCGCGATCTGGCTGCGCACGTCTTCCAGCGACAGGCCCTTGGCGACGAGTTTCGCCGGGTCGATCTGAACGCGGACGGACGGTTTCTGCTGGCCGCCGATGAAGACCTGCGCCACGCCGGAAAGCTGGCTGATCTGCTGGGCGAGCTGGGCGTCGACCGCATCGCTGACGGAGGTGAGCGGCAGCGTATCTGATGTCGCCGACAGAAGCAGGATCGGCGCGTCCGCCGGGTTGACCTTACGATAGGTCGGCGGCGAGGGCAGATTCTTCGGCAACTGGCCGCTGGCCGCGTTGATCGCGCCCTGCACGTCGTTCGCCGCGCCGTCGATGTTGCGGTTGAGATCGAACTGGATGGTGACCGACGCCGTGCCCAGATAGCTCGTCGAGGTCATCTGGGCGATGCCAGGAATCTGGGCGAATTGCCGTTCCAGCGGCTGCGCCACCGACGAGGCCATGGTCTCCGGGCTGCCGCCCGGCAGGTTCGCGGTGATCTGAATGGTCGGGAAGTCCACCTGCGGCAGCGGCGCGACCGGCAGCAGGGGGTACGCGACGAGGCCGACAAAGAGAATGCCGGCCATCAGCAGCGAGGTGCCGATGGGATAACGGATGAAAGGTGCCGAAATCCCGCCCGCGTTCATTCCTGCCGTACCTTATTACTCTGGTTCTGGCCCGGATCCGAGCTCGCCACGCTGGTGGTGACGAGGCTTCCGGGCTGGACCTTGAACTGACCGCCGGTGATCACCTGCTGACCCGGCGTGAGCCCTTCATCGACGACCGAACGCCCGTCGATGGAATAGCTGACCTTGATCTTGTGCACTTCGGCCTTGTTGTCCTGATTGACGGTATAGGCGTACAGGCCGTTCGTCGAATGCTGGACCGCGTCATCGGGAACCACCGTCGCGTCCTTGAGGGTCCGCACCAGGAGCCGCGTCGAAACCGACTGGCCCGGCCATAGTGCGTGGTCCTTGTTATCGAACACCGCCTTGAGGCGAATAGTTCCGCTGGTCGTGTCGACCTGGTTGTTGATGACGGCGAGCTTGCCTTCCGCGAGCGTCTTCTTGCCGTCGGTGGTGAACGCGATCACCTTGAGTGCGCCGGCCTTCTGGCCCTCGCTGATGTAGGGGAGCTGATCCTCCGGCGCCGTGAAGATCACCGTGATCGGTTCGATCTGCGTGACCGTGACGATTCCTGTCTGCGTGACGGCGTTGACGATGTTGCCGATGTCGACCAGGCGCAGGCCGGCGACGCCGGTGATCGGCGCCTTGACCTGGGTGTAGTCGAGCTGGGTCTGGGCGTTGGAGATCGCGGCTTCGTCGGCGGCGATCTGGGCGGTGAGCTGGGCGACTGTGGAGCGCTGGGTGTCGGTCTGCTGCCGCGTCGCGAATTCGCCGAGCCTGGTGAAGCGCTGAAGGTCGAGATTGGCGTTGGCGAGATTGGCCTCGTCCTGCTGCTTTTTGGCTTTGGCCTGGTCGAGTGCGGCCTGGAATGGGCGGGGATCGATTTCGACCAGGAGATCACCCTGATGGACGATCTGGCCTTCGGTGAAGGCGATCTTGTCGATCTGCCCATCCACGCGAGTCCGGACCTGTACGGTGTTGAAGCCCTGAACCGTGCCGAGGCCGGTCAGATAGACCGGGAAATCAGTCTTCTGGACTGGCGCAATGCTCACGGGAACTGCGGCCACCCGCGGCGCGCCTTTCTGCGCGGTCTGGGCTTTGCCGGCCTCAGCGGCTGAGTATCGCTGCCACCCGTAAAAGCCCGCGGAGCCCACGGCCGCGATGATCAGAATCCACAGGATCGGCCGTGACTTTTTCATATTAGTGCGTATCGGCTTACGTCCCCCAACCAACGAAGTTTGGGGCAATCGAAGGGTTCCAGCGCGCTTGTATAATACACGCCAAGTTCCAGTGTAAACAGCACTATGGGTTGAGAATCCTAAACAATTGGAAAGCTTTGCACCAGGTTGGGGCGGGCTGGCGCGACAGCGTGCAAGTGCTGCTTTTTCCCTTCGCAAACGGTCTGCGTGCAGACATTCTGAAATGCCCGCGCATGCCATCGCGCGGCGCGCGAGTGAATGAAAGCCGCCCAGGTCAGGTCGTCGGCATCGCCGTCGCGAGAACGGTTCTAAATCGCTCCTGCGGCGATTTGGTTGTCAGGAAAATCGGTCTCGTTCATATCAGCGGCGCCACAACGGGAGCGCAGGATGGACGAGCTGAACGGCAAGATGATCGCGTGTCAGATTCTGATCACGGGCCTGATCGCGCGCGTCGCCAACGAGCAGCGCGATCCCTTGCGATTCCTCACCGACTTCCGTGACGAGATCAAAGCGGTCGTCAACGGCGTCAACATCGCCGGCATGGACAACACCGATCGCGTGCGCGCGGCCGCGCAGCGGACGGTCGATGAATTGTTCTCGCTGATGAAGCCGCCGAGCAGCGATTGATCGCTGCAAAACATCGCGCATGAAAGCAAGTGCTGCACGGGCTTGCTGCATCAATATGTCGCGCGAGTTTAGAGCGATTTCAGAGTCGGATTTTAGAATTGCTTTGAACTGGACGGATTCAAGTGCTCTCGCGGCCACGTCGCGTTGACCTGATTTTCCTCGGTCGATAGCACCGCCCCATCGTTCGTCGCGCATGTCGCGCATCGACGAATGCGAGATGGGGTGCGTGGGAATGGGGCTGGCGGTGGCGCCGCGATCGTTGCGTTCGGTCGCGGGAAGAAATTCGATTGATGAGAAGCTCGATGGGAATTCCGGTAAGGCAGTTTCGGCCGTTGCCGGCTTGATTGCGGTGGCATCGTTCTCGGGGAATGCGCAGGCACAGCAGTCGAATCTGCCGCCCGTGACGGTCGACGCGCCGGTCGAGCGTCCACGGCCTGCGGCCTCGAAGCCGACACCGGAGCAGGTCCGTGCGCGCAACGCGCTTCGCCGTGCCGCGCAGCGTCAGCAGGCTCAGCAAGCCGCACCGGTTTCTCAGGATGCCGCCGGCGCTGCAGACCGCGATCCCTACGCCGATCCGGCCGCGCCCTACAAGGTCGACCACGTTCAGGCCTCCGGCAAGTTTCCCGAGCCTTTGCTGAACACGCCGAAGACCATCACCGTGCTCAGCAAGGAGGTGCTCGAGGACAAGAACGCCACGACGCTGAAGGAGATCGGGCGCTCGACTGCCGGCGTGACGCTGGGATCGGGCGAGGGCGGCAACGCCTTCGGCGACCGCTTCTTCATCCGCGGCTTCGACGCGCGCAACGACGTCTTCATCGACGGCATCCGCGATCCCGCCGTTTCGATCCGCGAGAATTTCTTCACCGAGCAGATCGAGATTTTGCGCGGGCCGGCATCCTCCTACGCCGGCCGCGGCACCGCTGGCGGCGCCATCAACATCGTCACGAAGCAGGCCGGCGACGTCAACTTCAAGCGGATGGATACCGAGTTCGGCACCGACATGACCAAGCGCGTCACGCTCGACGTCAACCAGGTCATCGATCCGACCTTCTCGGTGCGCACCGGCGGCCTTTTCCAGGACGCCAACGTCGCCGGCCGCAACTACGTGACCGACAATCGCTGGGGTACTTTCGTCTCGACCAAGTACACCCCGACCACCGACCTCAAGATCACGACGAACTACGTCCATACCGACCTCAGCGGCTACCCGGATTTCGGTGTGCCCTACTACAAGCAGGGCAACGTGCCGGTGACGTCGGCGGGAATCCCGCGTGGAAACTGGTACGGCTTTCTCAACCGCGACTTCCAGACCGCGCGGCAGGATTTCGGCACCGGCACGATCGAGTACAGGGTCAACGAGGCCATCACGCTGAGCAGCAAGGTGCGCGGCGGGCATTCGCTGCTGAACTATATTGGCACGCTGCCGCAGAACCCGATTACGACCAGCCTCAATCCGTTGCTCTGGACAACGACGGCGAGCGCGCAGAGCCGCTACCAGAACGTGGACGTGTGGGCCAACCAGAACGAGGCCACGTTCAAGCTCGACACTGGTGGGGTCAAGCACACTGCGGTGTTCGGAGTCGAATATTCGAACGAGAACATCTCGATCGACCGTTACGCCGGACTCGCATCGGAGCTGGCCGGCAGCGCCTTCACGAGCAACGGCGCCGTGTCAGGGGTCAATCTCTACTCCCCGCAGTACACCTACCTTCCCTTCGGCACGCCGTCGCTGGTTGGAAACCCGACGCGCTATGGTGTCAACACCAACAGCGTTTACGTCATGGACACCGCGAACTGGCAGGACACGATCATCGTGAACGGCGGCGTTCGCTATGACGGCTATAACATGAGCTCGTCGACCAACTCGAATTATCTGAAGCTCAACGCTGATCTCGTCAATTATAACGTCGGCGTGGTCTACAAGCCGATGTCGATCGGCAGCATCTATGCGGCCTATGCGACCTCGGCCAATCCGTTCGGGTCGGAGCTTGACGCGACCGGCACCGATTACGGTGGCGTTCCGGCCAACACGGCTATTCTGCTTGGGCCCGAGCGCAACAAGGCGGCCGAACTCGGCACCAAGTGGGAGCTGGCGGATCGCCACCTGCTGGTCAGCGCCGCGCTGTTCCAGACGACGAAGGACAATGCGCGCGAGACGAATGCCGCGGGGCTCCTCACCTCGAACGCTGCCTACCGCATCCAGGGCATCGACATCGAGGCGGAAGGCAAGATCACCGACCGCTGGAGCATCTTCGGCGGCCTGGTGTTGATGCAGTCGAAGGTCACGCAGAGCAACATCGCCTCCAACATTGGCCTGCAGCTTGCGAACGTTGCGCACCAGTCGTTCAGCATGCTGACCAAGTACAAGTTCGATGGCGGCTGGGAGCTCGGCGGGCAGGCGGTGTACCGCTCGAAGGTCTATGGTGGCACGTTCGCGGCCAATACCGGCAACGAGCTGCCGAGCTATTGGCGCTTCGACGCGTTCGTCGAGAAGAAGATCGATGCGAACTGGACCATGAAGTTCTATGCGCAGAACCTGACCAACAAGCTCTACTACGACACGCTCTATCGTAGCGCCGTGCCGTTCGTGGCGGTCGCGCCGGGACGCGCATTCTACCTCGTGACGACGGCGAAGTTCTGATTGCGCCAATTCAAATCGGGATGTCTGCCGGCGGCAGCCGTCCCACTGTCCCAGCAATCGATCGGGGCGCGAAATTCGCGCCTCGACGGAGAATTCGAGGGCCAGTTTAGAACGCTTACAAACTTCAGTTTAGAACCGCTTCAAACTGGAGTTTAGAATCGTTTTGATCTGGACCGATTCAAAGATGTCACGGCCGTGATCGCGTTGACCCAGTTTGCCCTGCTCGATACCTACGGTGCGTCGCGTTGTCGCAACGCGACACATTGCAGAAACAAAGTGGGGCGTAGGATGGGCACGGCAAAGGCCCCGCGGTCGTTGCGTTCGATCGCGGCACGGCAATCACTGAATGGCAATTTCGACGCTGCAGCCGGCAAGACGGTGTCCGCCGTTGCAAGCTTGATTGCAGTCGCGTCCGTCTCGAGCGGGGCGCAGGCGCAGCAGTCGAACCTGCCACCCGTGACGGTCGATGCGCCCAAGGAGCGTCCGCGTCCGGCAGCCTCCAAGCCGTCGCCCGAGCAGGTTCGCGCGCGCACCGCGCTGCGGCGCGCGGCGCAGCGCCAGCAGGCGGCTCAGACGGCTCAGGTGCCATCCGCAAATGCTGTTGCGCCAGATGCTGATCCATACGCAAATCCGGCAGCGCCCTACATGGCCAACCGCGTGCAGGCGTCGGGTAAATTTCCTGAACCGATCCTCAACACACCAAAATCGATCACGGTGCTCACAAAGGACGTCCTGGAGGACAAGAACGCCACGACGTTGAAGCAGGCCATTCTCAGCACGGCCGGCGTGACGCTCGGTACGGGCGAGGGCGGCAACGCCTTCGGTGACCGCTTCTTCATCCGCGGCTTCGACGCCCGCAACGACGTCTTCATCGACGGCGTTCGCGATTCCGGCGTCAGCGTGCGCGAGAACTTCTTCACCGAGCAGGTCGAGATCCTGCGCGGTCCGGCGTCGTCCTTCGCCGGCCGCGGCACCGCCGGCGGTGCGATCAACATCGTGACCAAGCAGGCGACGACCGCCGGCAGCTTCTACAACATGGACACCACGTTTGGCAGCGACCAGACCAAGCGTGTGGTGCGCGACGTCAACCAGGTGATCAATCCGACCTGGGCGGTGCGTGCGGGCGGCTTGTTCCAGGATGCCGATGTCGCCGGACGCAGCTATGTGAAGGACAATCGCGACGGTGCATTCGTCGCCACCACCTGGAAGCCAGTGGATGCGGTCAAAATCACCGCAGGCTACATCCATACCGAGCTGACCGGCCTTCCCGATTTCGGCGTGCCTTACTACCGGCCGAGCACTGCCAGCACCGCCGGCGGGCCTTTCCCGGATTTCGGCTCGAACCGCAACAACTGGTATGGCTTCGTCAACCGCGACTTCTATCGGATCGGCCAGGACATCGGCTCGCTCAATGCCGAAGTGCAGGTCACGCCTGATCTGTTGATCGCCAACAGGTTCCGGGATTCTCACTCCACGCAAAACTACATCGGGACGCTGCCGGAATCGCCGGTTATCGCCAACCCGCTTTCGGCCTCGACGCTTACCGCAAATCCACAGAGCCGCTATCAGGCCACCGACGTAATCGCCAACCAGACGGAGGCGACATACAAGTTCAATGACGGCGTAGGGTTCAAGCATACGGCGCTTGCCGGCTTTGAGTACGACCACGAAACGTCGTCTATCGACAGTTATACTGGTCTTGCGTCGGAAGCGCTGCCCGGCGGCTTCACCGGTAGCTCACTGTCGGGCGTGAGCGTGTTCAATCCGCAATACACGAACCTTCCGTTCGGAATCCCCGGCGGTCTTACCGGTAAGCCAACAAACATCCGGATCGACACCAAGAGTGTCTACGCGCTGGATACGGCCAATTATAACGACCTGCTGATCCTTAACGGCGGCGTCCGTTACGACGATTACAACATCAAAGTGAACGGTTTCGGCACCGTGAACGGAGTCTCGGGCGTCTTTGGCCAGCAACAGCAGGACTACGGGATGCCGAATTTCAATCTCGGCGTCACGCTGAAGCCATTGCCGAATGGAAGCGTTTATGCGGCCTACGCGACCTCGTCGAACCCGGTCGGAGCCGAATTTGACGGTACGAGCGTTCAATACGGCGGCCTTGCGCCCGTGCTCAATGGCAACGTTCCGCAAATCTTCGGTCCGGAAAAGAACAAGGCGATTGAGCTCGGTACGAAGTGGGAGCTCTTTGACAGGCACCTGCTGCTGACGGCCGCGCTCTTCCAGACCGAGAAAGAGAATGCTCGCGAGTCACGCAACATCACCTCGGCCGCAACTGCGACTGCGGCATGTCCTTACACTGCTACAACGGGGAACGTCTCCTGCATCAGCGCGGGTGCGGCTTATCGCATCAGAGGCATCGACCTCGGCGTTGGCGGCAAAATCACGCCGCAATGGAGCGTCTTCGGCGGCCTTGTGTTGATGCAGTCCGAGGTCACCCAGTCGCTGATCCCGCCGGCGAACACAACCCTGTACAAGTCGAACGTCGGCTTGCCGCTTGCGAACATTGCTCACCAATCCTTCAGCTTGCTCAGCAAATATCAGCTGAACGACACGTGGGAACTGGGTGGTCAGGCGGTCTACCGCTCGAAGATCTACGGTGGCACGTTCCTCGCGGCCAACCAGGGCACGTCGATCCCGAGCTACTGGCGGTTCGACATGTTCGCGGAAGCCAAGATCAACAAGAACTGGCAGGTCAAGCTGTTCGTCAACAACATCTTCGACACGCGCTACTACGATGCGCTGTACCAGAGCGCTGCGCCATTCGTGCTGGAGGCACCGGGACGCGCCGCCTACCTGGTGATCTCGGCGCGCTACTGATGGAGTAACAACGAGGTGCCATGCTGACATGCATAGAAGGCGTCCTGAGCAAGGACGATGTGGCGGATTTCCGCCGCATCATGGACGCCAGCGAATGGGAAGACGGCCGTTCCACCGCGGGCGCGCAGTCAGCAATGGTCAAGCGCAACGAGCAGTTGCCGCCGGACAGCGAGGTCGCGCGCAAGCTCGGCAACCGCATCATTTCGGCGCTGACGTCGCACCCGCGGTTCCTCGCCGCCGCGATCCCGCTGCATATATTCCCGCCGCTGTTCAACCGCTATGCGGCGAGCAGCGGCCACCATTTCGGACTGCACGTCGACAACGCGATCCGCGGCGATCGTCTGACCGGCCTTCGCATCCGCACCGATCTGTCGGTTACGCTGTTCCTGGCCGAGCCGGAGGAGTACGACGGTGGCGAACTTGTGATCGAGGACACCTACGGCTCGCATGAAGTCAAGTTGCCGGCCGGCGACTGCGTGCTGTATCCCTCGACCAGCCTCCATCTCGTCACGCCGGTGACCCGGGGGGCACGGGTGGCGTCTTTCTTCTGGCTGCAGAGCATGATACGGGATGATCACGCCCGCAGCATGATCTTTGACCTCGACACCGCCATCCAGGCGCTGGTGGAACGGCTCGGGAGCGACGATCCCGAAACGGTCAAATTGACGGGTATCTATCACAACCTCATTCGCTACTGGGCAGAAGTATGAACACGAAGATTCTCAGAGCAAGCCTTGCCGCAGCCGTGATGCTGGCGGCCACCTCGCTCGCACTCCCTGTTTCTGCCCAGCAACAAACCCCGCCGACGGCGGCGGCTCAGCGGCCCGCGGCTAGCCCGGCTCCCGCGGCACCGCAGCCGAGCGCGGTTACGCCGGCAGTGCCATCGGCGGTTGCACCGGCGGCTTCGACGCCTGCTGCTCCGACGCCTGCCAACTCGACGCCTGCCGCAGTCGCGCCTGGCGCGTCCTCCACCGATGCCGCTGCGGCCCCGGCAGGCGGCGCATCGACGACCCCGGCACCTGATGCGGCACAGGCCGACGCGGGCGGCCGTTCGTTGAAGTCGGCCATTGCGCCCGCCATGAAGGAACTGTCGCCCTGGGTGATGTTCATGTCGGCGGACATCATCGTGAAGGCGGTGATGATCGGGCTTGCCTTTGCCTCGCTCGTGACCTGGACAGTCTTCATCGCCAAGTCGATAGAACTGTCGGTCGCATCAGCCAAGCTTCGTTCGGCGCTGAAAAAGGTCGCGGAAGCGCGGTCGCTGGCTGAAGCGCAGATGGCGCTCGGCACCAAGCAGGGGATCCTGCCGTCCTTCCTGGCGGCGGCCTTGCGCGAGGCGCGGATGTCGGCCGGTCTTTCCAGCGACACCGGCATCAAGGAGCGTGCCGCCTCGAGCTTCGCCGAGATCGTACGCGCGGAACAACGGCGCATCCGCATCGGCATGGGCGTGCTCGCGACCATCGGCTCCACGTCGCCCTTCGTCGGCCTGTTCGGCACGGTCTGGGGCATCATGAACAGCTTCATCGGCATCTCGAAGTCGCAGACGACGAACCTTGCCGTCGTTGCGCCCGGCATCGCCGAAGCACTGCTGGCCACCGCGATCGGCCTCGTCGCAGCGATCCCGGCGGTGATCATCTACAACCACTTCTCGCGCGTGACGAAGAGCTATCTCGAGCTCGTCAGCCGCGCCTCCGGCGCCTCGGCCCGGCTGCTCTCGCGCGATCTCGATCGCACGCACGGCGCCATGCATTCTCGCGCGGCGGAGTGAACGATGGGCGCTTCGATCGCAGACAACGACGTCGATGACGACGATTTCTCCGAGACGCATGACATCAACGTCACGCCGTTCATCGACGTCATGCTGGTGCTGCTGATCATCTTCATGGTCGCCGCACCGCTCTCGACCGTCGACCTGCCGGTCGACCTGCCGACGTCGAGCGCGACGCCGCAGAAGAAACCGGACAAGCCGACCTATGTGAGCATCAAGCCAGATCTGACGCTGGCGATCGGGGAGAATCCGGTCAAGCGAACGGAGCTGATTGGCTCTCTCGATGGGATGGCCGACATGAGCAAGGACAAATATGTGTTCCTGCGCGCCGACCGTGCGGTGCCTTATGGCGAGTTAATGGGCGTGATGGAAATCCTGCGTGCCGGCGGCTATTCTCGGGTCAAGCTGGTGGCGCTCGAAGCGGCTCCTGCGGCGGCTGCGCCGTCGCAAGGGGCGTCCCAGCCCTGATGGCAGCGCGATGTCTGATCCTGTAATCGAGGCAAAACCATCCCGGCGGCTGTGGATTCTGGCTGCGGTGGCAGCGCTCGCCCTGCACCTTGGCGGCGCCGCGCTGGCGCTGGCGAACCTGCGGGCCGACGAAGGAGACGATGGCCTTGGCGCCAACGGTGCGGAATACGCCGTCGAAATGACCTCACCGAAGCTTCCGGAAACGGATCTGCCGCCAGGCCCGGATAGTGAGGCCTCGCAGTTCCAGCCGCAGCAAATGGAGCAGCAGGCCGAGGTGAAGGAGACCGATCTACCGAAGGATCGGCCTCAGGAAGCCGAAGACCCGGACCGGATCGTCACCGAGAACGACTCCAAGAAGCCGGTTGAGGAAACCACGAAGGTGGCCAAGGTCGAAACCCAGGCCGTCGAGGAAACGCCGAATGCCATGGAGTCTGCGAAGCAGGCGTTAGACGAGAACGCGCGCGAGGACGAGAAGGCTGCTGCGCCCAACCGGGGCATCGGCAAAGACATTCGCAAGCTGACGGCTGAGTGGGGCAAGAGGATCAGCGCCTATTTCGAGCTTCACAAGCGCTATCCCAAGGAGAAGAGCAAGACGGCGTCCGTCGTACTCAGCCTCGTCTTGAACCGCCGCGGCAACGTCGTCTCGGTCGATGTGACCCAGTCCTCGGGCGACTCCGTTTTCGATAACGAGGCCGTATCCATGGTGCGCCGCTCGGATCCCGTGCCGGTTCCGCCGGCCGAACTCACGGACGATCAGTTCGCCTTCAGCCTGCCTGTGAACTTCAGGAAGCCGAAATAGCTCGGGGACTGTCAGCGCCAGTAATACCGGATCGCGACATAAACCACGACCAGGCAGGCGAAGATCAGGGCGACCGGGAGCGGCCGCTTCTGGGTTCCACTGAACGCCGTCGCCCCGAAGCGGCCGGCCTTCTTCGGCTTCGGGGACGGACGGCGGAAAGCGGTGACGTTATCCGTGACCGGCTCGGCCGTGCGCGGGCGGACGTCGGGTGCGGTTCCGGCGCCTCCCATTTCGGCATAATAGGCCTTGTAGACCGCGGCGATCGTGGCTTCGGTCGCCTCCGCCTCGCTCATTTGGTCCAGAAGGTTCTTGTAGGTCGCGAGGAAGCCTTGCGCGTCCGGAGGCAGGGCCGACAACCCGTTCAGCTTGGCCATCATTTTCCAGGTCGCGAAATCGGCGCGGGCGCGGGTATCGGCTCGTCGCGCGATCAGCATATCGGCAGCTTTGACCAAGTTGGCCTCTGGCCCTTCGGCTCGTCTTCAGATGTCTTAATTCAACTACGCGTTGCCGGTCAGCAAGAGAACAGTCTGAATCACATAACCGGTCAACGTTCGCAGTATTGCTGAAATAACATCAAGATTTAGACCGAACTGGGAACCCGCCAGCGGTAGCAGGATCAGCAATCCGATCAGGATCAGCATGCCGAACGGCTCGAGCCGCGCAAGGGGCAAGGCGAGCGGCCGCGGCAACAGCCCGACCGCGACCCGTCCGCCATCGAGCGGCGGGATCGGCATCATGTTGAAGACGGCTAGCACCACGTTGATCACGAGCGCGTTCTGCAGATTATCGACCACCCATTTCGCTGAACTGGCAGGCACCCAGGGCAGGGCATGGAAGGCGAGGGCCGCAACGAGCGCAAGCAGGATGTTGGTGGCGGGGCCCGCCAGCGCCACCCAGACCATGTCCAGTTTGGGATTGTTGAGCTTGCGGAAATTCACCGGCACCGGCTTGGCATAGCCGAACAGGAACGGCGAATGTGCAAACAGCAGCATCGCCGGCAGGATCAGGGTGCCGAACGGATCGATATGCCGGAGCGGGTTGAAGCTGACGCGACCGAGCTGCCAGGCAGTATCGTCGCCGAGACGGTGCGCCACGAAGCCATGTGCGGCCTCGTGGAAGGTGATGGCAATCACCAGCGGCAGCACCCAGACCGAAAGATCATAGAGAGAAATGTTCACGGCTCGTCTGTCCCGGTTGTGCCTTGCGGCTTGCAGCCGATCCGGCCAACCCGGCGGTGCAGCGACGCGTCACGTCAACATATGGTGGTCGATTCTGAAATCTTCCACTGCAAATGATCCGCCAGCAGCGTCCCGCCGCGCGACAGGTTGCGCGCACGGTGAAGACGGATGTCGGCCGCGGGCAGCGGCGGCAGGCCGTCGCGCTCGCAGAGGGGATGAAGGAGGGCAGGCAGGGTGCCGGCCTTCACCACGGTCACCGCCAGCCCCTCCGCCGCGATCGCTTCGACCGCCGCCAGGGTCCGGCTGACGAAGGCGAGGCGCCAGGGCCGGCCGGCGGCGTCGAGGGCCTCCGCGGCCCATTGCCGGAACAGGCATCCCGGCGGGTAGAGCGCGACCGGCAGCGGATCCTGCGCCTTGGTCGGATATGACGCGGCGGCCGCCCAGACCGCCTGCTCGCGTCGTAGCAGCTCGCCGCCGCCGCGGCCTTGCGGATGCATGGCGATGACAAGGTCGTAAGTCTCGCCGAGCCGGGCCGGCATCGTCGCGGTCAGTCCGGTCTCGATCTCGACGCGGATCTGTGGATGGCTCTTGGCAAAGCTCGCCAGCAACGGCGGAATGACGATGGTGCCATAGTCGTCCATCACGCCAAGCCGGACCACGCCCTCGATGCTGCGCTCGCGGAGCGCGCCGACCGCTTCGTCGCTGAGCGCGAGAATGCGCGCCGCATATCCGCGCAGCTCTTCACCGGCCGAGGTCGGCGCGACGCCGGCCCTCGTGCGGTGAAACAGTTTTGTGCCGAGCCGCTCCTCCAGACGCCTGATCTGCACGCTCACGGCCGATTGGGTCCGGTTGAGCATCGCCGCGGCACGCGTGAACGAGCGATGCTCGGCGACGGCGAGAAATGCTTTCAGGAGGTCGGGATCGAGATCGGGGGCGGTCATGACGAAACGTTATCCCAGCATGACGGAAATTCCATTCCCTGTTTCGGCGCGCCTCGTATGCTGTTTGCAAAGTCGTGAATGGGAAGGGACATGGGCGAGATCTCCGGCGTTTTGGCCGCGGTGCTGTCGAGTGCGCTGGGCGGCACCTCGATCGGCGCCACGCGCTATCTCGTCAATGCGATCGATCCGCTTGCGATCGGCTCGTTCCGGTTCGGCATCGGCTTTCTGCTGCTGTTGCCTCTGACCATCGTTCGCGGCGATCGCTGGCCGCGGCGAGGGGACTGGGCTGCCGCGGCCGGGCTCGGCTTTCTGTTCTTTGCGCTGTTTCCAATCCTGTTCAATGCGTCCCTCATCTTCACGACCGCGGCGCGCGGGGCGCTCGCCTTGTCGACGCTTCCCCTGCTGACGCTGCTGATCGGCGCGGCGCTCGGCAGCGAAGCCCTGACCTGGCGCAAATCGGTTGGTGTTGTGGTCGCGACGTCAGGTGTTGCCGTCGCGCTGCTCACTGATCTCACCTCGGCGCCATCGGGCGCCTGGCGCGGCGATCTGCTGATGGTCGCCGCTGCACTGTGCATGGCGCTGTACGGCATCTGGTCAAAGCCGCTGATCCGGCGCTCCAGTCCGATCGGCTTCACGACGATGAGCATGGCTGCAGGCGCGGCCTGCCTCATTCTGCTCTCTTGCCTGCGCGGCAGCTTCGCTCCGGTCGCAGGCTTCGGCACGCCGCAATGGCTGGCGGCTTCCTATCTCGGCGCCTTCGGCGCCGCGCTGACGTTCTATCTCTGGGCGTTCGCGCTCGAGCGAACGACGCCGACGCGCGTGGCAATCTCGGTGACGGTCAATCCGATCACGGCGTCGCTGGTCGGTGCTTACCTGCTGCACGAGCCGCTACGCTGGAATCTCGTGGCGGGCATTGTCGCGGTCTTTGCCGGGATCTGGATCGCCACGACCACGGCCCAGCGTATTCAGGCCGCCAGCGCGTCCGCCTCAAGCCGATCCTGACGTCACGCCGGGATCGTCGGATATTGCGGCAGGCCGTCGTCGAGGTTCAGCCAGGCGATCTTTTCCGACACCCAGATGTGCTCGGTCGGCGCGAAGGCGTTGCGGTCGTCGAAGGTCGCCAGCGCGACGCCGGCCAGCGTGCCGTTACGCCGCCAGGAAAACAGCCGCGTGCCGCAGCGCTTGCAGAAGACGCGATCGATGTTCTCCGAGGACGCATAGCGCCCGGTGTCGCCCTCGACCGTCAGGTCCTTCTGATCGAACTGAGCGCGGGCGAAGAAGGGCGAGCCCATCGCCTTCTGGCAAAGGCGGCAGTGGCAGATGCGGACATTGAGCGGCTCGCCCTCCGCCTTGAACCGCACCGCGCCGCACAGGCATCCGCCTTCCCGGAACATGGCTCAGGCCACCCGCCATTCGGCGACCTGGCGCGCCATGTTCCAGTTGAGATTGTCGAGATCGCCATCCATGTCGGAATTCCTGCGTCTTGTGTTGGTGAAGGCGGCCCAACAGAAGCCGCCGTGGGTGCGCACGGCAATCGTGCTCGTGCCCGGCAGGCTGCCATTGTGCCACCAATTGCCGAATTTGTTGACGCAAAAGCCCTTGGCATAATCCGGGCTGACGGCGGGGGCGGTGGTCATGGTCTGGATCGTCCGCGGCCGCAGGATGTCCGCTGGCCTCGCGTAGCCGTCGATATGCATCAGGAACCGCACGAGGTCGGCGGGCGTCGCGATCCAGCCGCCGTGAGAATCCATCCGCCTGACGTTCATGTCGTAGGGGCTCTCGCCCTGGCCATAATAGGCGACTTCGCCGGCCTGGCGCTGGTCACGGGTATTGCCCGCGATCGACATGTCGGCGACGCCGCAGAGGCCGAGCACCTCGGCGCGGACGTAGTCGGCGTAGGGCTGGCCGGTCAGCTTCTCGATGATCCGGCCCACCACGCAATAGCCGAAATTGGAGTAGGCGTAGCGCTGGCCCGGCGGGCGGTCCAGCGGCCGGTTGGCGAGCGTCCAGGTGATGAGCTGGGCATTATCCATCCGCGGATGCGTGAACATGGGATCGCGGTTGTCATTGCTCCAGCCACCGGCTGTGTGGGTCAGCAGATGCTCGAGCGTGATCTGGTCGATGCCGGCAGAGTAGGGCGGCTGTCCGTAATCGGTGCCGAGCAGCGCGCCCGGGCCGAACACGCGATCCGTCAGCTTGAGGCGGTTCTCCTCGATCAGGCGGAAGATCGTGACCGAGGTGATCATCTTGCTGACGCTGGCGATCCGGAACAGATGCTGCGGCGTCACGGCCTCGTTCCGCTCGATATCGGCAAGACCGAAGGCGTCCTCATGGACGATCGTGCCGGCATAGCCGATAGCAACGGACAGTGCCGGCGCGCCGTACTTGTCCATGAAGCTGTGCGCGAGGCGTGCCATGGCGCCGCGCTCGGCCGGCGAGGGCGGGCGGATGCTCGGCGGGTTGGGCGCGAGTTGCGCGAGCGCACCGCGCGACAGCAGCGGCAGCGCGCCTGCGCCCGCTGCGAACTTCACAAAACCCCGACGCCCAAGCTGCATGGTCCGCCCCCTCGGGCGGCCCATGTCTCAGCAGGTTCTCAGTAGGTCGCCCGGCCGCCGGAGATATCAAACACCGCGCCGGTGGAGAAGGCACAATCTTCGGATGCGAGCCAGGCCACCATCGCGGCGAGCTCTTCCACCAGCACGAAGCGGCCTTTCGGGATCTTCGACAGCATGAAATCGATGTGTTGCTGCGTCATCTGGTCGAAGATCGCGGTCTTGGCCGCGGCAGGCGTCACCGCATTCACCAAGATGTCATGCGCGGCGAGCTCCTTGCCGAGCGATTTGGTCAGCGCGATCAGGCCGGCCTTGGAGGCCGAGTAATGCGCCGCGTTCGGATTGCCTTCCTTGCCGGCGATCGAGGCGATGTTCACGATCCGCCCGTATTTCTGCCTGAGCATGGCGGGCACGATCGCCTTGCAGCAGATGAAGGGGCCGTCGAGATTGATGCGCAGGACTTTCCGCCACTCCTCGAGGTCGGTCTCCCAGACGCTCTTGTTGATGCCGGCAATGCCGGCATTGTTGACGAGGATGTCGATCCTGCCGAAGGCGGCCAGCGTGGCATCGCGGGCGGTCTCAACTGCTGCGGTATCGGTGACGTCGACCTTGAAGACGCGGACGTCGCCGCCGATGTCCGTCGCCGTCTTCTCGGCCAGGCCAGCGTCAAAATCCCAGATCGCGACCTTGGCGCCGGAAGCGACGAAACGCTCGGCAATGGCGCGGCCAAAGCCCTGCGCGCCGCCGGTGACGATAGCGACGTGCCCGTTGAGATCAATCTTGTTCATGCGGGAAATCCCTCGCTATCCCTCATGGTGAGGAGCGCGCACTTGCGCGCGTCTCGAACCATGAAGCCCGTGGCCCATCCCTCGAGACTGCGCTGATTGCGCCTCCTCGGGATGAGGAGTGATCAGAGCATGTAGCCGCCATCGACGACGAGGTCGACGCCGGTGGTGAATGCGCTTTCGTCACTGCCGAGATAGACGGCCATGGCCGCGATTTCCTCAGCGGTGCCGAGCCGGCCCATCTTCTGGCGGGAGATGAACATCTCCTTGCCCTGCGGTCCCTGGGCGGCAGCGCGATCAAGCATCGACGGTGTCTCGACGGTGCCGGGGCAGATGCTGTTGCAGCGAATGCCTTGCGTGATGAAGTCGAGCGCAACCGCGCGAGTCAGCAACGACACCGCCGCCTTGGACGCGCTGTAGACATAACGGTTGGCCGGTGGCCGCAGCGCCGCGCAAGACGAGATGTTGACGATGCTGCCGCCTCCACCTGCCAGCATCGCCGGCAGAAACGCCTTGATGGTCCGGTGCATGGACTTGACGTTGAGGTCGAACGAGAAGTCCCAGTCCTCCTCCGAGCAGTCCAAAATGGTTCCGTGATGCACGAAGCCCGCCGCGTTGAGCAGGATGTCGACCTTGCCGATGCGCTTGGAGAAGGCGTTGACGTCGGCGGTGTTGCGAACGTCGAGCTTTGCCGTCTCGGCGACGCCTTCATTGCCAAGCGTGGCGATGCCACTCTCATTGATGTCGGTGGCGATCACGGTCGCGCCTTCACGCGCGAATGCGATCGCGCATGCGCGCCCGATGCCCGCCGCTGCGGCGGTGACAACGGCGCGCTTTCCCTTGAGGCGGTCTGCCATTTTGTTCTTCTCCTCTGAATGCTGGCGTCATTCCGGGATGCGCCGTAAGGCACAGCCCCGGAATCCATCTCCCGGCGCGCGTGGCCCTTGGGCCATTCGCGCAAACGATATGAGCAGACGCTCTGTTTTTGGTTTTACCGCGAATGCGGCAAGCCGCAAGCGCGGGCGTGGCTATGGATTCCGGGCTCGCGACTGCGTCGCGCCCCGGAATGACGATCTTCGCTAGTGGTTATCCCGCGCCACGCCGAACGTGCCGGCGACGTTCTGATAGCGCGTGGCGAGCTCCATGCAGGCGCCGGTCGACTGCTGGCCGACGGTGTTGCGATAGATCTCCTGCCAGGGCGTCTGGTTCGGCGGATGCTTGAAGCCGCCATTGGCCTTCAGCTCGGCGTGGCGCTTCTTCACCTCGTCGTCGGAGATCAGGATGTTGGCGCTGCCCTTGTTGAGGTCGATGCGCACCTTGTCGCCGGTCTTGAGGATCGCAAGGCCCCCGTTGGCCGCGGCTTCCGGCGAGGCATTCAGGATCGACGGCGAGCCCGAGGTACCGGACTGGCGGCCGTCGCCGATGCAGGGCAGGGACAGGATGCCGCGTTTGATCAGCGCCGCCGGCGGCTGCATGTTCACGACCTCGGCGCCGCCGGGATAGCCGATCGGCCCGGTGCCGCGGATGAACAGCACGCAGCGCTCGTCGATGTCGAGGGAGGGATCGTCGATCCGCTCGTGATAGTCCTCGGGTCCCTCGAACACGATGGCGCGGCCCTCGAAGGCGTTGAGGTCCTTCGGGTTGCTGAGATAGCGATCGCGAAACTCCTTGGAGATCACGCTGGTCTTCATGATGGCTGAATCAAACAGGTTACCCTTCAGCACCAGGAAGCCTGCATCCTTCACCAGCGGCTTGTCGTAATTCCAGACCACATCGCCGTCGGGCTTGGATGCATTCTTGCAGTTCTCGCCGATCGGACGGCCGTTGACGGTGATCGCGTCCTCATGAATGCGCTTGTGCTGCATCAGCTCGCGCACCACGGCTGGCACGCCGCCCGCGCGGTGAAACTCCTCGCCGAGATAGAAGCCGGCGGGTTGCATGTTCACGAGCAACGGCACGTCGTGGCCAAACTTCTGCCAGTCGTCGATCGACAGCTCCACGCCGATGTGGCGCGCCAGCGCATTGATGTGGATCGGCGCGTTGGTCGAGCCGCCGATCGCCGAATTGATCACGATACAGTTCTCGAACGCCTTCCGGGTCAGGATGTCCGAGGGCTTCAGATCCTCCCAGACCATCTCGACGATGCGCTTGCCGGTCTCATAGGCGATCTGGCCGCGCTCGCGGTAGGGCGCCGGGATCGCCGCGCAGCCCGGCAGCGACATGCCGAGTGCTTCGGCGAGCGAGTTCATGGTCGAGGCGGTGCCCATGGTGTTGCAATGGCCGACCGAGGGCGCCGACGATGCCACGATCTCCATGAACTCCTCATAGTCGATCTCGCCGGCAGCAAGCCGCTCGCGCGACTTCCAGACGATGGTGCCGGAGCCGGTGCGCTCGCCATCGTGCCAGCCGTTGAGCATCGGGCCGCCGGACAGCACGATCGCAGGCAGGTTCACTGTGGCGGCGGCCATCATGCAGGCCGGCGTGGTCTTGTCGCAGCCGGTGGTGAGCACCACGCCGTCGAGCGGGTAACCGTAGAGGATCTCCACCAGGCCAAGATAGGCGAGGTTGCGATCGAGCGCCGCGGTCGGGCGCTTACCGGTCTCCTGGATCGGATGGGTGGGGAATTCCATCGCAATGCCGCCGGCCTCGCGGATGCCCTCGCGGACGCGGTGGGCGAGCTCGATATGGTGGCGGTTGCAGGGCGAGAGGTCGTTGCCGGTCTGGGCGATGCCGATGATGGGCTTGCCGGACTGCAGCTCGGCGCGGGTGAGGCCGTAATTGAGGTAGCGCTCCATATAGAGCGCGGTCATGCCCGGATTATGCGGGTTGTTGAACCATTCCTGGGAGCGAAGGTGCCGGCGGCTGCCGTTGCTGGCGGGCGCGTGCCCGTTGGTTGGTTTTTTTGTCATTGGTTTCTCCTGCAATGCAAACGCACTGGCGTCCGTTTCATGGTGTCGGCTTGTGCGATGCCCAGCGGCGCGAACGATGAATCGCCGCCCCGCTGGCGGGCCGTTTCCTCACAAGTTCGATATTAATCATGGCCACTTGGTAACGCTACCATTTTGTTCGCCGCAGCCTCACCGGAAAGCGCCGGCCTGCTGTCGGAACGCCGGGCCAGCGAGCTCTGCCGCTCCATCACGCGATACCCGAGATCGAGCACAGGCTGCTCCGGACGCCGTCCTTCGATAGCGTCGATAAGCATCGTGGCGGCGGTCCTGCCCATCTCGTAGCGATTGGTGCGCACGCTGGTGAGGGTAGGGACGGCGGAGGCCATGAATTCGAGATCGTTGAAGCCGATGATCGCGATCTGCTCGGGGACCGCGATCTCGCGGCGCCGGCATTCAAAGAGCACACCGAGCGCGAGGTCGTCATTGGCACAGAACACCGCCTCGATGTCGGGCGCCTTCGAAAGCAGATCGGTGAACAATGCCCCGCCCAGCGTGACGGAGGTCGGCGTCGCGGTGGCGACGATCAGGCGCGAATCGAACAGGCCGGCATCCTTCATCGCCGCCTGGTAGCCGTCGAGCCGCCGCTGCACTCTTGGGTCCATGCGCGCGCCGACGAAGCCGATCCGGTTGTAGCCCTGGTCGAACAGATGGCCGATCGCCGCGCGCGCCGCATCATAGTGCGAAAAGCCAATCATCATGTCGACGGGATTGGGCCCGATTTCCATGATCTGCACGATCGGGCAGTCGCTGGCCTCGAGCATGGCCTGCGATTCCGTGGTCTGGTCGATCCCGGTCACGATCAGTCCGGCCGGCTTCTGCGCCAGAAACAGACGCAGCAGCTTTTCCTCCTGGAGGATGCTGTAGCGGGTGTTCGACAACTGGATCGAGTAGCGGCTGCCTTCGGACGCGTCATAGATGCCGCGCAGCACATCGGAGAACACGTTGTTGGTCAGTGACGGAATCAAGACACCGATCACCTCGGTGCGCTGCGACGCCAGCGCGCGTGCCGCAAGGTTCGGCACATAGCCGAGCTCCTTGGCGGCGCTTTCGACCCGGGCCCGCTTGGCGATCGACAATGCCGCGGGATTGCGGAAGAAGCGGGAGGCCGTGATCGGGCTGACTCCGGCGAGCTCGGCGACTTCCGCGAGCCGGATTTTGCCAGACTTGGTGCGCTTTCGACCCATTTGCTGCTCTTAGCACAGGCACTCCCGCAAACAAAGGAACGTTGACAGCGCTACCAGCAAATACTAACCAAAGACAAATTGCCAAAACCGCACAAACTGCTGACAATGTCGCCCGATAAGCTGGGGCTTCGGTCGGTAAAGCCTGAAAGAACAAGACGGTCGCGGCGCAAGAGGCGTCGTGGACTCGTGAGGAGGGAGCTAGATGTCGTCTGTGCAAATCCGCGACGTGCGGAAATCGTTCGGCAATTTTGAAGTCCTGCACGGCGTGACGATTCCGATCGAGGACGGTCAGTTCGTCGTCCTCGTTGGCCCCTCCGGCTGCGGCAAGTCGACGCTTCTGCGCATGCTCGCCGGCCTCGAAAACATCACTTCCGGAACGATCTCGATCGGCGATCGCGTCGTCAACAATGTCCAGCCCAAGGAGCGGGACATTGCGATGGTGTTCCAGAACTACGCGCTCTATCCGCACATGACGGTTGCGGACAATATGGGCTTCTCGCTGAAGCTGCGCGGGGCGAGCACCGACGAGATCAACAAGCGTGTGAAGCGCGCCGCCGAGATTCTCGCGCTGTCGCCGCTGCTCGAGCGCTATCCGCGGCAGCTCTCCGGCGGCCAGCGCCAGCGCGTCGCCATGGGCCGCGCCATCGTGCGCGATCCGCAGGTGTTCCTGTTCGACGAACCGCTGTCGAACCTCGATGCCAAGCTGCGCGTCGCCATGCGCACCGAGATCAAGGAGCTGCACCAGCGGCTGAAGACGACCACCGTCTACGTTACCCACGACCAGATCGAGGCCATGACCATGGCCGACAAGATCGTCGTCATGCATGACGGCATCGTCGAGCAGATGGGCACGCCGCTCGAGCTCTACGACAAGCCGGACAATCAGTTCGTCGCCGGCTTCATCGGCTCGCCGGCGATGAACTTCCTGAAAGGCCATGTGCGCTCGAACGGCGTTGCGACCTTCGAGGGGCCGAACGGCGTCAAGCTGCCGCTCAAGACCGCGCCGACCGCTTCCGACGGCCGCCCTGCGGTCTATGGCGTGCGGCCCGAGCACTTCACGATCGCCGATGACGGCGCCGAGGCCGAGATCATCGTCGTCGAGCCGACCGGCTCCGAGACGCAGGTGTTCGCGAAGGTCGGCGGCGAGCAGGTCGTCGCGGTCTTCCGCGAGCGGCACCAGTTCAATCCGGGCGACAAGGTCCGGCTGAAGCCGGATCCGGCCCTGGTTCACTTGTTTGACGAGGCGACCGGCAAACGCATGTAGCGACGTAAGAACTACCAAACACAAATATAAAATTCAGGGAGAGAACGATGAGTGATTTCAACAGGCGCGATTTGCTCAAAGCCGGCCTGGGCGGCGCAGCCGTGCTGGCCGGCCCGGGAATCGTGCCGGTCCGCGCGGCGGAGTGGACCAATGTGCCGGAGCCGAACGCCTCCATCCGCGTGCTGCGCTGGAAGCAGTTCATCCAGGCGGAGTTCGACAAGTTCGCCGAGCAGACCAAGAAGTTCTCCGAGAAGACCGGCGTCAAGGTGAAGCTCGAGGCCGAGAGCTGGGAAGACATCCGGCCGAAGGCCGCGGTCGCCGCCAATGTCGGCGCCGGTCCCGACCTCATCATCGGCACGCTCGATGATCCCCACAAATTCCCCGATAAGCTGATCGACGTCACCGACGTCGCCGACTATCTCGGCTCGAAATATGGTGGCTGGTATCCGGTCGCTGAGCGCTACGGCAAGAAGGGCAATGGCTGGATCGCCATTCCGCAAGGCGCGACCGGCGGCTGCCTCAACTATCGCGTCAGCCACATGAAGGCCGCGGGTTTCGAGGAATTCCCCAAGGACACCGCCGGCTTCCTCAAGCTGTGCCAGGCGTTGAAGAAGAACAACACGCCGGCCGGCTTCGCGCTGGGCCACGCCACGGGCGATGCCAACGGCTGGTGCCAGTGGGCGCTGTGGGCGTTCGGCGGCAAGGTCGTCAACGAGAAGAACGAGGTCGTGATCGACTCGCCCGAGACGATCGCAGCACTCGAATACGTCAAGCAGCTCTACGCGACGTTCATTCCCGGCGTGCTGTCGTGGAATGATAGCAACAACAACAAGGCCTTCCTGAACGGCGAACTCAGCCTGACGCTGAACGGCATCTCGATCTGGACCGTGGGCAAGACCTCCTCTGATCCCAAGCAGCAGGAGATCGCCAAGGATATGGACCACGCGCCGATGCCGATCGGGCCGGTCGGTGTGCCGACCGAGCAGCAGAACGTGCTGGTCGCCTACGGCTACAAGCACTCGAAGTATCCCAAGGCGGTGAAGGAATACATCAAGTTCATGTGGGACAAGGAGAACTACGACGCGTGGGAGGTCGCTTCCAACGGCTACGTCTCGCCGCCGCTGCCGGCCTACAACGACAATCCGGTCTGGACCTCCGATCCCAAGATCACGCCGTATCGCGACTGTCTGAAGCGCTGCCGCGACAACGGCTATGCCGGCGATCTCGGCTACGCCTCCGCCGCCGTCATGGGCGACTTCGTCGTAGTCGACATGTTCGCGGAAGCCGCCTCCGGCTCGGCCACACCGCAACAAGCGGCGGCACGCGCCGCCGAGCGCGCGAAGCGCTACTACCAGGTCTGATCCGCTCACATCCGCGCGGCGTCCGGTTCGCCGGACGCCGCGGCTATTCTGTCAGGGGAGTTAGACATGGCAGTTCTGGCCGAGCCCGTCGCAGAGGTGACGCGCAGCAGCCTGTGGTCGAGAGCGTTCGAAAGTCGAAATTTTCTGGGCGCGATGTTCATGGTGCCGGCCATCGCCACCCTCATCCTATTTTTGGCTTACCCTCTGGCGCTGGGTTTTTGGCTCGGCATGACCGATACCAAGATCGGCGGGGCCGGGCGCTATATCGGTTTCGAGAACTTCGTTTCGCTCGCGAAGGACTCGGTGTTCTGGCTGTCGGTGTTCAACACCATCTTCTATACGGTGACCGCCAGCATCGTGAAATTCGCCATCGGACTTTATCTGGCGCTGCTGCTCAACGAACGGTTGCCGTTCAAGTCGATGATCCGGGCCATCGTTCTCTTGCCCTTCGTGGTGCCGACGGTGCTCTCCGCCATCGCGTTCTGGTGGATCTACGACAGCCAGTTCTCGATCATCTCCTGGGTGCTGATCAAGGCCGGCCTGATCACGCGATACATCGATTTCCTCGGAGATCCCTGGAATGCGCGCTGGTCGGTGGTAGTCGCCAATATCTGGCGCGGTGTGCCTTTCGTTGCGATCACGCTGCTCGCGGGACTTCAGACCATCTCGCCCTCACTCTATGAGGCGGCCAATCTCGACGGCGCCACCAACTTGCAGCGCTTCCGCCACATCACGCTGCCGATGCTGTCGCCGATCATCGCCGTGGTGATGACGTTCTCGGTGCTGATGACCTTCACCGACTTCCAACTCATCTACACCATCACGCGGGGCGGGCCGATCAATGCCACGCACCTGATGGCGACGCTGTCGTTCCAGCGCGCGATCACAGGCGGCAATCTCGGCGAGGGCGCCGCGATCTCGAACGCGATGATCCCATTCCTGGTCGCGGCGATCCTGCTCAGCTTCTTCGGACTTCAGCGCTCTCGCTGGCAGCAGGGTGGGAGGGACTGACCATGACCACCGTGGATGACCAAAGCGTCGGAATGTCCTACCTGGAGAGCTTCCCGCGGAAGTTTCTCCGCGTCTACCTTCCGCTCGGCCTGATCGTGTTCTTCCTGCTGTTTCCGTTCTATTGGATGGCGGTCGCGACGTTCAAGCCGGACGCGGAGATGTACGACTATGAGAAGTACAATCCGTTCTGGATCGTGCATCCGACTCTGGAGCACATCAACAAGCTGTTCTTCGAGACAGACTATCCGCTGTGGATGTGGAATACCGTCATCGTTTCGGTGTCCTCGACCTTCATCTCGCTGTTCGCGAGCGTCTGCGCCGCCTACGCGATCGAGCGGCTTCGCTACAAGGGCTCGCGCTATGTAGGCCTCGCGATCTTCCTCGGCTATCTCGTGCCGCCGTCGATCCTGTTCATTCCGCTCGCGGCGATCGTGTTCCAGCTCGGGCTGTTCGACGGCAATCTGGCGCTGATCCTGACCTATCCGACCTTCCTGATCCCGTTCTGCACCTGGCTCCTGATGGGCTATTTCCGCACCATCCCGTACGAGCTCGAGGAGTGCGCGCTGATCGACGGGGCCACGCGGCTCCAGATCCTCACCAAGATCACGCTGCCGCTGTCGCTTCCGGGACTGATCTCGGCCGGCATCTTCGCCTTTACGTTGTCGTGGAACGAGTTCATCTACGCCCTGACCTTCATCTCCTCGTCGGAGAACAAGACGATTCCCGTCGGCGCGATCACCGAGCTCGTCAATGGCGACGTCTATCATTGGGGCGCGCTGATGGCGGCCGCGCTGACCGGCTCGGTGCCCGTAGTTATCCTTTATTCCTTCTTCGTGGAGTATTATGTGTCGGCGATGACCGGCGCCGTGAAGGAGTGACCCGCGGGCCTGCCATGAGAGCGCGCCAGGGGAACGTACCAAGGGCGGCGCGTTCCGACCAATAAGGAAGGAGTAGGCTCTTGCACATTCTGGTTCTGGGCGCCGCCGGCATGGTCGGCCGCAAACTGTGTGAACGGCTGCTGCGCGACGGCCGGCTCGGCAAGAGCGACGTCACCAAGCTGACCATGCATGACGTGGTCGAACCCAAGAAGCCGGAAAAGGCCGGTTTTCCCGTCGAGACCGTATCGGGCGATTTCGCCGTGCCGGGCGCGGCCGAGAAGCTGATCGCCGGGCGGCCGGACGTGATCTTCCATCTCGCCGCGATCGTCTCCGGCGAAGCCGAGCTCGATTTCGACAAGGGCTATCGCATCAACCTCGACGGCACGCGGATGCTGCTCGACGCCATCCGCCTCGCGGGCGGCGGCTACAAGCCGCGCGTGGTCTTCACGTCCTCGATCGCGGTGTTCGGCGCGCCGTTCCCGGACGCGATCGGCGACGAGTTCTTCCATACGCCGCTGCTGAGCTACGGCACGCAGAAGGCGATCGGCGAATTGCTGCTCGCTGACTATTCGCGCCGCGGCTTCGTCGACGGCATCGGCATCCGCCTGCCGACCATCTGCATCCGGCCCGGCCTGCCCAATAAGGCGGCTTCCGGCTTCTTCTCCAACATCCTGCGCGAGCCGCTCTCCGGCAAGGAGGCGATCCTTCCGGTCTCCGAGGACGTCCGCCACTGGCACGCCACGCCGCGCTCCGCCGTCGGCTTCCTGCTCCATGCCGGCACGATGGATCTCGCGACGGTCGGCCCGCGACGCAACCTCACCATGCCCGGACTGTCCGCAACGGTCGGCGAGCAGATCGCTGCCTTGAAGCGGGTCGCGGGCGAGAAGGTCGCCGCGCGCATCAAGCGGGAGCCGGATCCCTTCATCGTCGGCATCGTCGGCGGCTGGCCGCGCAATTTCGATGCAAGGCGCTCGCGCGAGCTCGGCTTCACCACGGCTGAAAAGACCTTCGACGACATCATCCGCATTCACATCGAAGATGAGCTCGGCGGCAACTTCGTCGCCTGACGTAAACCGGTGAACAGTGTGGGTCGAGAGATGGCGAGCGTTGCTTGCATCGGCGAATGCATGGTCGAGCTCAGGCAGGCCCAGGGTAGACAATCTGCCGGGCAGGGCGGCGGCCTCTATTCGCGCGGCTTCGGTGGCGATACCCTCAACACCGCGGTCTATCTGGCGCGGTTAGAGGTCAAGGTCGACTATTTCACCGCGCTTGGCGATGACGCCTTAAGCGAGGAGATGGTTGCGGCCTGGGCTGCGGAGGGCGTCGGCACCAGGCGCGTGTTGCGCCTGCCGGGCAAGCTGCCGGGCCTCTACATGATCCAGACCGACGCCAAGGGCGAGCGCCAGTTCTTCCACTGGCGCGACAGCGCGGCGGCGCGGCGGCTGATGGATCTGCCGGAGACGGACGAGATCCTCAACTCGCTGATGAGCTACGACATCATCTATCTCTCCGCCATCACGCTCTCGATCTACGATGCGGCCGGGCGCGAGCGCCTGTTCGGGGCGATAAAGCGCGCGCGCCTGCTCGGCACCCGCTTCGTGTTCGACACCAATTTTCGCGCCCGCGGCTGGCCCGATCGCGATGTCGCCCGCGAGGTCTTCACCGCGGCCTTCGCGACCGCCGACATCGTGCTGACGTCGACGGAGGACCTGCTCGCGCTCTATCCCGGCGAGAGTCACGCCGACCTGATGGCGCGCATTCCGAGCCCCGAGCTAGTGTTCCGACTCACCGAACCCGTCAGCCTCCTGCGCTTTTCCGGGGGAACCAGCGAGGTGCGTGCCGAGCCGATGACCAAGCCGGTGGTCGACACCACCGCGGCAGGCGACAGCTTCGCCGCGGCCTATATCGCCGCCCGGCTCGCCGGTTCCGATCCGGTCGAGGCCGCCCGGGCCGGGCATCGCCTCGCCAGCCTCGTGATCTGCTATCCCGGCGCCATCATTCCGGGCTATGCCATGCCGCCGAAGAAGCGGCACCGGCCGGCGACCTCACGCCAAGCGACCAAGTGAAACGAAAGCCAAGACCCTCGAGATGACCGCGACTGCCAAACAGGACCAACTCACCGCGCTGTTCAAGGCTGCGACCGTCATTCCCGTCCTCACCATCGAGCGCCTGGAAGACGCCGTGCCGCTCGCCCGATCGCTTGTCGCCGGCGGCGTCCGCACGCTGGAGGTGACGCTGCGCACCTCGGTTGCGATCGAGGCGGCGAGGGCGATGATGGCCGAGGTGCCTGACGCGATCGTTGGTATCGGGACGATCCTCAACCCCAACGACCTCGCGCGTGCGGAAAAGCTCGGCGTCAAGTTCGGCATCAGCCCGGGTTTGACGCCGGACCTGCTGAAGGCCGCGACTGACAGCGCCTTGCCCTTCGCGCCGGGCATTGCGACCGCGTCCGAGCTGATGATGGCGCTGGCGCAGGGTTTTGACCTCGCAAAATTCTTTCCGGCCGAGCAGGCGGGCGGTATCAAGGGCCTGCGGGCGCTTGGCGGGCCGTTCCCGAACGTGCGGTTCTGCCCCACCGGCGGCGTCGGCGAGGCCAATGCGGCGACCTGGCTCGCCGAGCCCAACGTGGTCGCGGTGGGCGGGTCCTGGCTGTGCCCGACGGCGGAGGTCAGGGCCGGGAACTGGGCCGGCATAACTGCCATCTGCCAGCGCACCCTCAAGGCCCTGAAAGCCGCGTGAAGTCTTGCCATCGATGGGCTAAGACTTAGGTCAGGTAAGACCCTAGGGAGAATGACCATGACCGCCAGCATCGTCGGATGGGCGCACACGCCGTTCGGCAAGTTCGACACCGAGACCGTCGAAAGCCTCGTCACCCGCGTCGCCAATGAGGCGCTGGCCGATGCCGGCATTGCCGCCTCCGACGTCGATGAGATCGTGCTCGGTCATTTCAACGCCGGCTTCTCGCCGCAGGATTTTACCGCCTCGCTGGTGCTCCAGGCCGACCCGCAGCTGCGCTTCAAGCCGGCGACCCGCGTCGAGAACGCCTGCGCGACCGGGTCCGCCGCAGTGCACCAGGGCCTGCGTGCGATCGCGGCAGGGGCGGCCAGGATCGTGCTGGTCGTCGGCGTCGAGCAGATGACGCGGACGCCGGGTCCTGAGATCGGCAAGAACCTCCTGAAGGCGTCCTATCTGCCTGAGGACGGCGACACGGTCGGCGGCTTCGCCGGGGTGTTCGGCAAGATCGCCAGCTCATATTTCCAGAAGTACGGCGACCAGTCGGACGCGCTGGCGCTGATCGCGGCCAAGAACCACAAGAACGGCGTCGCCAATCCCTTCGCCCAGATGCGCAAGGATTTCGGCTTCGAGTTCTGCCGCGCCGAGAGCGAGAAGAATCCGTATGTCGCGGGACCCCTGAAGCGAACCGACTGCTCGCTCGTCTCCGACGGCGCCGCGGCGCTGGTGCTGGCCGATGCCGAGACCGCCAAGGGCATGAGCAAGTCGATCGGCTTCCGCGCCACTGCGCACGCCCAGGACTTCCTGCCGATGAGCAAGCGCGATATCCTTCAGTTCGAGGGCTGCACCGTCGCCTGGCAGCGCGCGCTGGAGAAGGCCGGCGTCGCACTCACCGATCTCTCCTTCATCGAGACCCATGACTGCTTCACTGTCGCCGAGCTGATCGAATACGAAGCGATGGGCCTGACGCCGAAGGGTCAGGGTGCCCGCGCCATCAAGGAGGGCTGGACGCTCAAGGACGGCAAGCTGCCGGTCAATCCGTCCGGCGGATTGAAGGCCAAGGGCCATCCGATCGGCGCAACCGGCGTCTCGATGCATGTGATGACCGCGATGCAGCTTGCGGGCCAGGCGCCCGAGGGCATGCAGCTAAAGAACGCCAAGCTCGGCGGTATCTTCAACATGGGCGGCGCCGCGGTCGCTAACTACGTCTCCGTGCTGGAGCCGCTGAAGTAACCATTCTCGCGGAAGGTGGGCAACGGCGCTCATTTGCCGTGCCCGCCTTGCTTTGTTTTATGTCATGGTGATCACGTTTGGCATCGCCTATCCTCACGATTGATCGATTGCTGGGGAATGCATCATGAGCAACGAAACATCACTGTCGCTGGACGAGCTCAACGATCGCATCGCGATCCTTGAGGACAATATCAGGCAGCTCATCGAGCAGGCCGCGGCGGCCTCGGGCGAACAGAGCGAGGCGCGCATCGCCGACCGCATCAACCAGCAGAACGACGAGCTCGACCGGCTGCTCAAGATCCGCGAAACCCGTCAGAAGAAATAGCAACTGTATCGCCGCATGGCGCATGCGGCCATACGCGGGTCGCGCTTGCTTGAGCTGAGCTGCTGCCGTTAGCTGGACCGAAATCGTGGGCCGCAATTGAGCCCGCGCAATCGGGAGTGAACGATGGGGCCGTTGAAGGGCATCAAGGTCATCGACATGACGACCGTGCTGATGGGGCCCTATGCGACCCAGATGCTCGGCGATTACGGCGCCGACGTCATCAAGGTGGAATCGCTTGAGGGCGATGTCACCCGCCTGATCGGCCCGACGCGTCATGCCGGCATGGGGCCGGTGTTCCTCAACACCAACCGCAGCAAGCGCTCGATCTGCCTCGACCTGAAGAAGCCCGCCGGCCGCGAGGCCGTGCTGCGGCTGATCAAGGGCGCGGACGTGCTGGTCTACAACGTCCGTCCGCAGGCCATGGTGCGGCTGCAACTTGGCTATGACGTCGTCTCCGAGATCAATCCGCGCCTGGTCTATGCCGGCGTGTTCGGCTTCGGCCAGGACGGGCCCTATGCGGCGAAGCCCGCTTATGACGACCTGATTCAAGGCGCGACCGCGCTGCCGGCACTGATGGCGCAGACAGGTGACGGCGTGCCGCGCTATGTGCCGAATGCGCTGGTCGACCGCATCGTCGGTCTCACCGCGGTCGGCGCGATCTGCGCGAGCCTCGTGCACCGCGACCGCACCGGTCGTGGCCAGCGCGTCGACATCCCGATGTTCGAGACCATGGCGGGCTTCGTGATGGGCGACCACATGGGCGGGCTCACCTATGAGCCGCCGCTCGACAAGGGCGGCTACGCGCGGCACCTCTCGCGCGACCGCCGGCCCTACAAGACCGCTGACGGCTATCTCAGCGTCATCGTCTACAACGACAAGCAGTGGGAGAATTTCTTCAAGGCGACGGAACGCGATGATCTGCGCGCAGATCCCAGGTTCGCGACCTTCGCCGGCCGCGCCGCCAACATCGACTTCGTCTATGCTGAGCTCGCCCGCATCTTTGAGACGCGCACGACGGCTGAATGGATCGACTTGCTCACAAAAGCCGATGTGCCGGTGATGCCGATGCACGACCTCCGGTCCATCCTGCACGATCCGCATCTTGAGGCGACCGGCTTTTTCCCCGTTGTCGAGCATCCGACCGAAGGCCCGATCCGCAGCATGAAGGTCACGGCGAGCTGGTCGGAGACGGAAGCCGAACCGGTCCGCCTTGCGCCGCGACTCAACGAGCACGGCGCGGAGATTCTTCGCGAGACCGGGTATTCCGCAGACGAGATCGCGGCCATGGTGCGCGATGGCGTCACCCGTTCGTCGCCGGAGTAGGGAGGAAGCGCGATGACTCTCTCATCCGTCATTCCGGGGCGGTTCGAAGGACCGAACCCGGAATCTCGAGATTCCGGGTTCGATGCTGACGCATCGCCCCGGAATGACGGTGGAAAGGTGTGCCCATGAGCTTCATCACCGGCGTCGGTCTCACGCCTTATGGCAAGCATGAAGGTTCATCCTCGCTCGACCTGATGAGCAAGGCCGCCCAGCTCGCGATCGACGACGCCGGGCTGAAGCGCGTCGAGATCGACGGCATCCTCTGCGGCTATTCGACCGTCTCGCCGCACATCATGCTGGCGACCGTGTTCGCGGAGCACTTTGGCATCCGCCCTTCTTACGCCCATGCCGTCCAGGTCGGCGGCGCTACGGGGCTGGCGATGACCATGCTCGCGCATCACCTCGTCGAGGCGGGCGTCGCGCGGCACGTGCTGGTCGTCGCCGGCGAGAACCGCCTGACCGGACAAAGCCGCGATGCCTCGATCCAGGCGCTGGCGCAGGTCGGTCATCCCGACTACGAGGTGCCGCTGGGGCCGACCATTCCCGCCTATTACGGCCTCGTCGCGTCCCGCTACATGCACGAATATGGCGTGACCCAGGAAGACCTCGCCGAGTTCGCGGTGCTGATGCGTAGCCACGCCTGCACCCATCCCGGCGCGCAATTCCAGGAGCCGATTACCGTCACCGACGTCATGGCGTCGAAGCCGGTAGCGATGCCGCTAAAGCTGCTCGACTGCTGTCCGGTGTCCGACGGTGGCGCGGCGTTCGTCATCAGCCGCGAGCGGACCACAGAGGCCGGCGTGCGCATTCGCGGATGCGCCCAGGCGCATACCCACCAGCATGTCACGGCGGCACCTGCCTTGAGCGAGCTCGGTGCCGAGATTTCCATCGCGCGTGCCACGGAGGCTTCCGGCCTTGCGATCTCGGACGTGCGCTACGCCGCGGTCTATGACAGCTTCACCATCACGCTCGCCATGCTGCTCGAAGACCTCGGACTTGCGGGGCGCGGCGAGGCGGCCGCGCGGGTGCGCGCCGGTCATTTTGGCCGCGATGGTGCGATGCCGCTCAACACCCATGGCGGCCTGCTCAGCTATGGTCATTGCGGCGTCGGCGGCGCCATGGCACATCTGGTCGAGACGCATCTGCAGATGACGGAACGCGCCGCGAATCGCCAGGTGCGCGATGCCTCGATTGCGCTGCTGCACGGCGATGGCGGGGTGCTGTCCTCGCATGTCAGCATGTTCCTGGAGAAGGTGCGATGAGCGGCAACGAGCGAATCGGCGACTGGACCAGGGGCGAAGAGGCCATCACGTATCAGTGCTGCGGCTCATGCGGGGCGGTGCAGTATTTCCATCGCGCCTTCTGCGCGGCCTGCGGAGCAGCCGATCCGCGCCAGCAGCGCGCGAGCGGCAAGGGCAGGGTCTATGCGACCTCGCTGGTCTGCCGCGCCGCCACGCCCGAGACGCGCGCACACGTGCCCTACAACATCCTGCTGGTCGATTGCGCCGAGGGTTTCCGCATGATGGCGCATGGCGAGGCTGGTCTTGTCATCGGCGACGAGGTGGATGCGAGCTTTAAGTCCTTTGCCGGCAAGCTCGTGCCGTTCTTCACCAAGAAGGCGTAGTAGGATTCGTCATTCGGGGGCGGTCCAACGGACCGAACCTGGAACGGGATTCTGGGTCTGGCTTGTGCGAGAGCCACCCCTGAATGACGAAAACACTCTACTAACGCCCGTAGAACAATATGCTGGCGATGACGAGCATCGCCGTCACCGCCAGCATATGCGCGAGCGCTCCCGAGGCCGCCCTCCTGGTGGCTTCCTTCATGCCGTTTTCTCCCTAGACTTGGGCGTGACTCATCGTGGCGCGCGCTACGCAACCGACGGTCCTGTTTTTTTACTCGGAACACCCCACTTCGAGTATTCGCCGCGATTTGTCCCCACGCGGCGAATATCGAGTGTGCCAAGGTCGATCAGCAATGCGGCGGCAATTTGACTCGATGATGTTGCTCCTGCGTCGTCGCAAGAATAGAATTTCCGGGGACTTTCGCCGACAACGATAAAAAACATCGAAAGCCCAAGGAAAATCCTAAAGGAGATTCTGCGGGCAAAATCTTCAGGAAAATCATGGCCCGCATCCACTACAGCGATCCGTCCAAGGCGTCCGACCGCACCCGCGAGATCCTCGACAAGAACCGCCACGCCAACATCTTCCGCATGATGGCGCATTCGCCCAGCTATTTCGAACAGTACTGCCGGCTCGGCGGCGCCATCCGGCACAAGGGCGAGCTCGATCCGATCGTGCGCGAACTCGCGATCACGCGCACCGGGATTCTGTGCGAGGCGCCGTATGAGATCGTGGCCCACAAGCGCATCGGCAAGAACGTCGGCGTCACCGACGAGCAGAACGAGGCGCTCGCGAACTGGCAGGCCGCGACTTGTTTCGACGAGACCCAGCGCGCCGCGCTCGCCTTCACCGACGAGATCGTCAGGCTGAAAAAGCCGACGGATGCAACGTTCAAGGCGATCGCCCCAAGGCTGACGCCGGCGGCGCTGGTCGAGCTGCAGCTCTCGGTCGGCTTCTACATCATGACCTCGAAATTCCTCGAGACGTTCGAGATCGACCTCCAGCCTGTCACGGAAGTGGTGGGCTGAGCGCGGAGCACACCTGACAGGGGATGCCGATGACGATCGATGAATATGCGGCCTGGGCCGCAACGATTGCGAAAGTCGAGGAGCATCCGTCGAACGAGCGGCTGTCCTATCTCGGCCTTGGCCTCACCGCCGAGGCCGGCGAAGTCGCCGATCACATCAAGAAGCTGTTGCGCGATGGATGGCTCGATCAGGCGGGTCTCGTTGATGAGCTCGGCGATGTCATCTACTACTGGGCCAGCCTGTGCGCGGCGACCGGCCAGAAGCCATCCGAATTGCTCAAGGCTAGCGCCGGCAGGATCAACCGACGGCTGAGTGAGGCCGCGAGCCGTTGATCCGTCTGATCGATGCGAGCTGAGGATCACCTCTCCCCGCCGGGGAGAGGTGCCGGACGGCCTCACGTCGAGGTCAGGATATCCACCTTGGCGTTGGCCACGATCAGGCGGTCGGCGAGCAGCTGCGCCAGGTTGCGCATGATGCGTTCGCCGGCGCGCGGGTGCTGCTTGCGGAAACGTTCAAAATCCTTCAGGGGCACCTCGAACGCGGTCGCGGCCATGTCGGCGAACACGTCGGCGGAGCGGGTCGGCTCCAGCAGCGCCATCTCGCCGAACGCCATGCCGGCAGTCAGCGTCGCAAGCCGCACGCCGTCGCGCAGCGTCACGTGGACGGCGCCGCTGCGCAGGAAGAACAGGGCGTCGGCGGGATCGCCGGTGGTAAGGATCCGTGCTCCCGACTGATAGGTCCGGACCGTGCAGAGCGAAGCCAGGTCCGTCAGCTCCTCGTCGCTCAGGCCCGCAAGCAGCGGCTGTTCGGCAAGCTCGGTGGTCTCGTGGAAGTCGATCGAGCCGCCATAGCGATAGACGATCTGGTCTTCCGCCCATTCGATCGCGGTGTCGAGCAGGTAGAAATCGCGAACGTTCTTCAACTCGGCGGTCCATTCCCGCAAGCTGTTCCATTCTTTCGAGGCGCGCCTGACGCCGGACAGGACCACCGTGACATTCAGCGCGGCCAGCTCTTCGAAGGCTTCCGCGATCAGCCGCGCACCGGCACGCGTCGTGGCGGTGACTCGGTGCAGGTCGAACACGACGATTTGCGGCCGTGGCCGCCCGGCGAGGCGCCGCGAGACATAGTCGACGGCGGATAGCGACAGCGTTCCGACCAGCTCGATGACCCGCACCTCCTGCTCATGGGCGGCCAGGATCTCACGTTCCTGCGGGCGGCGCACGCGGCGCGACGGGCTCTTGCCGATGTCGTAGTCGGCGATAACAGCGTTGCGCGCGTCGTCGCTGCGGTTGAGCATGTGCAGGTCATAATGCGAGGACAGCGCCTCGCAGACCTTGATGCCGCGCACGCTGTTGCCATGCTTGTCGAGCCTCGGCGAATAGCTGCCGAGCCCGAGGCGGGCGGGGAGGGCTGCGAGGATGCCGCCGCCGACGCCGCTCTTGGCGGGGATGCCGATCCGGTAGATCCATTCGCCGGCATAGTCGTACATGCCCGAGGACGTCATCACCGACAGCGTCCGCGCGATCGCGTAAGGCGTCATCACCTGCTCGCCCGTGACCGGATTGACGCCGCGGTTGGCGAGCGTTGCCGCCATCACTGCGATGTCGCGCGCCGTCACCAACACGGCGCATTGCCGGAAATAGACGTCGAGCACGGCTGCGACGTTGTCCGCGATCACCGCATTGGTTTTCAGGAGGTAGGCGATGGCGCGGTTGCGGTCGCCGGTCTGGCTTTCGGAAGTGTAGACGGCCTCGTCGACGTCGAGATCGCGTCCCGCGAAGCGGCCGAGCGCCTGGCGGATCTGCTCGAAGGCCTCAACGCCCTTGCTCTCATGGATCAGGCCGGTGCAGGCGATCGCGCCGGCATTGACCATTGGGTTGAACGGATGGTTTTCGGCATTGAGCCGGATCGAGTTGAAGGGATCGCCCGAGGGCTCGACGCCGATCGTGCTTTCGACCCGTGCCGCGCCCAGAAGGTCCAGCGCCAGCGCGAACACGAACGGCTTTGACATCGACTGGATGGTGAAGGGCACCCGGCTGTCGCCGACTTCATAGACATGGCCGTCCAGCGTCGCGAGGCTGATGCCGAAATAGGCAGGATCGGCCTTGCCGAGCTCGGGAATGTAGTCGGCTACACCGCCGGAGGTCTCGGCGGAGAATTCGCTGAGGCAATTGTCCAGAAACCGCAGCAAGGGCGGTTTCGAGCGGGTCCAGGCGGAGGCGAGAGGCGATTGCGGTTTCATCGCCTCTCTTTGTGCAACGCAATCAGGGCACGCGCAACCCGTCCGGCACCATGGCCTGCCGCCGGACCAGCAGACGCGCGAGCAATACCGTCGGCGCCAGGATGGCGAGCCCCAGCAGCGTGATCTGCATCTGCGACAACGGCATGATCCCGCCGCCCGGGGTGGCGACCACGAAGCCGCCGATCACCAGCAGGACACGGATCGGCCACTCGAGCACGCCCGCGCTGCGGAGATCGCCGACGAAGGCCTGGTAGCCCTGGATGCCGCCGCAGATGAAGACGATGCCGAAGCAGGCAAGCCCGGTGAGCCCGAGAGCCTCGAGATAGGGATTGCTGCCCTGGAGCAGCAGCGCCGGATTGAGCACGAAGAAGAACGGGATGAAGTAGATGATGCTGCCGACCCACATGCTTTCCCATCCGGTCTTCATCGCGGGCGCGCCGGCGATGCCGGCCGCGGCGAAGGAGGCGATCGCGACCGGCGGCGTGATCGAGGACAGCATGCCCCAGTAGAAGATGAACATGTGCACCGCCATCTTGTTGAGCCCGAGCTTCTCCAGCGCCGGCGCCACCAGGATGGCCAGGAAGATGTAGCAGGACGTCGTGGTCAGCCCGAGCCCGAGGATCAGGCTGGTTACGGCGCACATGATGAGCAGCAGGAAGGCGTCGCCGCCGGCGATGCTGAGCAGATCGTTGGCGAGGCTCGAGATCACGCCGGTCAGCGAGAACGCGCCGATCAACAGGCCGCAGCCGGCGAGGATCGCGATCAGCTCGACGAAGGTCTTGCCGTTCAATTCGAGGAATTGCAGCCAGCGCGCGCCGCCCCAGTTCTTGCCGGGAAAGAATTCGTTGAGGGCTGCAAGCAGGCACATGCCCCAGAGCGCGGTATTGAGCACGCCGAACCAGAACATCGCCACTGTTGCCGCGATCGAGACCGCGAGCACGAGCGTGTTGCCGAGCTTCCAGGGCGCCGGTCCCGACCATTGGTGCAGGATCACCAGCAGCACGGAGGCATAGAACGGCGCGTGGCTCTCCCGCTTGAAGTAGAGCAGCATCACAACGAGCACGACGATCACGAACAGATAGTACCAGCCGTCCTTGAAGGCGTCCCAGAAGCGCGGCAGCTCGGCGCGCGGAAGGCCTTTCAGCTTGTGGCGGGCTGCATAGGCATCGACCTGCGCGAACAGGCCGACATAATAGAGCACCGAGGGAATGGTTGCGGCGAGTGCGACGTCGGCATAACCCGTGTTCATGAACTGCGCCATGACGAAGGCGGTGGCACCGAGCACGGGCGGCGCCAGCACGGCGCCCGTCGAGGCGCACGCCTCGATCGCGCCGGAATAGGACGGCGTGAAGCCCGTCTTCTTCATGGCGGGGATCGTCATCGTGCCGGCGGTCAGCACGTTGGAGACGATGCTGCCGCCGACGGTGCCGAGCAGGCCGGAGGCGAACACGCAGACTTTTGCGGCGCCGCCCCGGAACGTGCCGCACATCGCGAAGGCGATGTTGATGAAGAATTTCCCGGCGCCGGTCATCATCAGCGCGGTGCCGAACACCAAAAAGCCGATCACGGTGTCTGCAAAGGCCTGGATCGGAATGCCGAGCAGGCTTTCACCCGAGAGCATGTGATAGGAGGTGGTCTGCTGCAGCGTCGATTGCGTGCCGCGGAACGGGCCGAGCCAGGTGGCGTCCGCAAACATCGGATAGAAGGTGAAGGGCAGTACGCTGAGCAAGAGGCTCCAGCCGCCGGTGCGGCGCAGCGCCTCCATCAGCACGAACCACATCACGAGCCCGGCGGCGATGACGTTGGTCGGCGCGCCGTCGAATTCCCAGCCGAATTGCGCAGCTTTCCGGATGTTGAGCATCAGCCAAATCGCCGAGCCGAAGGTCAGCGCGAACAGCAGGAGGTCGTACCAGGGAATGCGGTCGAGCGGCGCCGTCTCCGATCCCGGGAAGATCAGGAACGTGAACGGCAGCATCAACGCGATCAGCAGGTAGAAATATTCGGTGTTGAGCTGCGTGTAGTCGATGAAGAACCGCAGCGAGAACTGCTGGTTGACGCAAAGCAGGATGGTCGCCGCCGTGGCGACCATCAGCACCCGGCGCCACGCGCCCTTCAGCGTGCGGACGCGCGTGACCTCGGCTTCCTGCAGGTCGGCTGCGGCGCCGAGATGCGGATCCTCGAACTCGACCTTCTTCGCCGGCGCCGCCGCGCTTTCGGACATCGACGGTCTCCCCAAACTTGGTTGCGGCAGGCTATCGGCTCTCAGTCAAACCCGTTCGGCATGTCGGCCTTGGCGAGTGCGGCCGCGCGTGCCTTCATCCAGCCGTCGAGGAATGCCTTGTCGTCCGCTGGCGGATTGGACTTGCCGTAATCAGCCCAGGCGGCCGCGAGCACCTCCTGGCGCTTGAACAGCTTGGTGTTGTGGGCCTCCTGCGCGTCGGTCCATTGCCCGGCTTCCTTCAAAGCTTTCACCGCGCCGGGATGCACCGGCACCACCCAGTTCTTGGTCTGCCGTTCGGCGGCGAGGCCGCCGGCGCCCGGCGCGGAGTCCTTATAGGCGTCGTAGTTCACGATCATCGCCTTGGTGATCGCATAGATCTGGTCGGCCGGTTGCGAGGCGTAGGCGACGAAGATCGGGTAGGGGTAGTTGCCGAGCTCGATCGGCTTGTCCGGCGAGATGCCGGCGCCGCAGGTGGCAAGCTGCGGGAAGAAGAACGAGCCGACCTTCTGCATCCGCGCCCAGCCTTCCTTGTCGCCGGCGGGCAGCGGCGGCCAGACTAGGCCGCGCGGCGAGGTCTCGGCTTCCTTGGCGGGGCCGGTGATGGTGGTGCCGAAGGCGGCATCGGTGTCGTTGTTGATCAGACCCTTCCACATCGCGCCGTAGCTTGCGAACTCGACGACCTTGACGTCCTTCTGCGTCAGGCCAGCGAAGGCGAGCACCGCGAGCGAATTCTGGTTCAGTGCGGGCGAGCCCACGACGAAGCCGACGCGCTTGCCCTTCAGATCTTTCAGCTCCTTCACGCCGGCGTCCGCCGCGACGCCAAGCGAGCCGCAATTGCAGTCGACGGTGGAAAGCATCAGTCGAAGCGGCTGCGGGCCCCATTCCTTGCTGCCGAATTCGAACACGCCTTCCTGCGCGAAATAGGTGCCCGATCCCATCGCCGCCGAGGCCGCGCGCTTGGCGCGCAGCGGCGCGAGGCGCGCGACGTCGTTGCCGGCCGGCAGCACGCGCACGTCGGTGCCGTATTTGTCCTTCATCATCTTGCCGACGCCGACCGCAATGTTGAAGCCGGCGGTTCCCGTGTCATAGGCCGTGAAGGTCAGAGTCGGCGGCAGCTTGATGTCTTCGGCGAACGCATAGCGTGTAGACGCAAAAGAAAAGCCCGCAACCAAGGCAGGCGCGAGCATGAGCAGCCCACGAAACATGTTTCCCTCCAATTATCTTCGCTTGCCACGAAGACTTCTTTTGCTTGGATCGGATCATGTCATCGGGAATCCGCGATGGCAACGCCGTACCTCGGATCGAAGAGTCGGGCTGACAGATTGTCGCGGACGCTACGGACGATGCGCGCTTTAGCTCGCGACGATCGCGATGGCCTGGCCCTCGGCGACGACGTCATCGAGTTTCACGAGAAGCGATTTGATCGTGCCGGCCGCGGGCGAGGGCACCGGTATCTCCATTTTCATCGCTTCGACGATTGCAACGTCATCGCCATCCGCAACGCTTCCTCCAACCTGCACGGGAATTGCGCAGACGCGTCCCGCGACCTCCGTGACAATTCGAATATCTGGCATGCCAATCGCCTTTTTGTTGTCGTCGCAAAATGCCTGAGGTAGCTTCGTCTGCAAGCGGAATTTAATTCCGCAGAGCGGAACAATAACGGTAGGAAACATGGGACGACGTTCGGAGCGGTTGAGTAGGCAAGGAATGCTCGCCGGCGATGCCGGCGAAGGTGATGTCATCCAGGTGGTCTCGCGCGCGTTCGACGTGTTGCGATGCTTCGAGGGCCACGAGGCCCGGCTCGGCAATCTCGAGATCTCAAATCGCTGCGGTCTGCCGCGCTCGACGGTGTCGCGGCTCACGCACACGCTCACGCGGATGGGGCAGCTCGTCTATCTGCCGCGCGACCAGAAATATCGCATCGGGCCTAGCGCCGTGGCGATGAGCGCCTCGATGATGAAGGGCGCGCAGTTGCGCAGCATGATTCGGCAGCGGCTCCAGGAAGTCGCCGAGCAACTGCCGGGCACGGTCGGCTTCGTCGTCCCCGATCGTTTCCATCTCGTCTATCTGCAGTTCGCGCGCTCGGCGACCGCGCTCGGCCTGCACGAGGGCACCGGCAGCCGTATCTCGATGGCGTCGACCGCCGCGGGAGCGGCCTACACCGCGGCGCTGGCGCCGGAGGTCGGCGATGCCTTGATCGCGGAAATGGAAAAGGAAGCGCCCGAGGCTGCGAGAATTCTAAAACCCCGCATCGAGGCCAACCGGCAGTCGCTGCGCGAGCGCGGCTATGTCGTGGCCTGCGGCCTGTGGAGTCCGCACATCAACGGCCTCGCGGTGCCGATCTGGTCGCCGCAATACCAGACCTTTGTGGTCATCACGATCGGCCTTCTGTCCGCGATGTATGACGAGCAGCGGCTACATGCGGAAGTCGCGCCGCTGATGGTCGAGCTCGGCCGCTCGCTGGCCAGCCTGCTCGGAGGCGCGGAAGGCGATGTGTTCAACAACCGTCTCGCGCGTAAACCGATCGCGATGGCAGTGCAAAACAATAACAAGCCCATCACGTCGGAGGGAGTGAATGAACTGGAAGCCGGAACTCGACGAGCTCGCCCGGCGCGAAGCCTTCGCGCGGGAGATGGGAGGCGTTGACAAGGTCAAGCGACAGCACGACCAGGGCCGGCTCACTGTTCGGGAGCGCATCGACGGTCTGATCGACCGAGGCAGCTTTCACGAGATCGGTGCCGTCTCTGGCATTGGCGAATACGATCCAAAGGGCGAGCTGAAACATGTGACGCCGGCGAACTGCGTGTTCGGCCGCGCCCGGATCGACGGCCGCACCGTGGTCGTGGTCGGCGACGACTTTACCGTGCGCGGCGGCTCGGCCGATGCATCGATCTCTGCCAAGCCGCTGATGGCGGAGGAGATGGCGCACGATTTCCGCCTGCCTATCATCCGCATCATCGAAGGCTCCGGCGGCGGCGGCTCGGTCAAGACGATCGAGACCAAGGGCGCGGCCAATCTGCCGGGCGGCATCGGCGGCACGCGCTGGTATCGCTTCACGACGGAAAACCTGTCCCGGGTGCCCGTGGTTGCGCTCGGCCTCGGCTCGGTCGCGGGCCTCGGCGCGGCGCGCCTTGCCGCCAGCCACTATTCCATCATGACAAAGTCCTCCGCGATGTTCGTCGCGGGACCGCCGGTGGTGAAGGCGCTGGGACAGGATCTGTCGAAGGAGGATCTTGGCGGCGCCGACATCCAGACCCGCGCCGGCGCGATCGACCACGCCGTCGAGACCGAGGAGGAGGCCTTTGCCTGCGCGCGGCGCTTCCTCTCCTATCTGCCGTCGTCAGTCTACGAGCTGCCGCCGACATTGCCCTGCAGCGATGATCCCGAGCGCACCGAGGAAGCGTTGATGAATGCGGTGCCGCGCAACCGCAAGCAGGTCTACAAGATGCGGCCGATCATCGAATCCGTCGTCGACAAGGGCTCGTTCTTCGAGGTCGCGAAAAACTTCGGCAAGCCGATCATCGTCGGGCTCGCGCGGCTCGAGGGCAGGGCGGTGCTGCTGCTCGCCAGCGACAGTTTTCACTATGGCGGCTCATGGACGGCGGACGCCTGCCAGAAGGTGGTGCGCTGGGTCGACTTCGCGGAAACCTTCCACCTGCCGATCGTCTATCTCATGGACTGTCCCGGCTTCATGATCGGTCTCGATGCGGAGAAGGCGGCCACTATCCGCCACGGAGTCCGCGCCATGGCCGCGGTCAACCAGACCACGGTGCCCTGGTGCACGGTGATCCTGCGCAATGCCTTCGGCGTCGCCGGCGTGGTGCATCAGCCCGCCGACCGCTTCTCGATCCGCTACGCCTGGCCCTCGGCCTATTGGGGTTCGCTGCCGCTCGAAGGCGGCATCGAGGCCGCCTACCGCGCCGATATCGATGCGGCCGAGGATAAGGCGGCGAAGCTGAAGGAGATCGAGGAGCGCCTCAACAAGCTGCGCTCGCCGTTCCGCTCGGCCGAAAAGTTTTGGGTCGAGGAGATCATCGACCCCCGCACGACGCGGTCCTTGCTCTGCGAGTTCGCGCGGCTGGCGGAGCCGCTGCGAACGCCGGGGCCGCCGGGGAATATGACGATCAGGCCGTAGCTACGCGGCGAAACGCGCGATGCAAGGAACGATTCCCGGCGCTCCGCATTCAACGCGCATGAGGAACCTATATTTCGGCCTCGGCGCTCTCGCCGGCGCGCTGGTTCTCCTCATGATTTGGCTGGGCCAGCACGAATGGCAGGCGTCAATCGATCGCCTCGAGCGATGGGAGATTCCGCGCCCATCTGAGCGCTAATTGGCTCGGGTGCGTCCGATCAAATCGGCAGCACTCATGTCTTGATGTCAATTTGCTCGCTCTAGCAGTGACGGCGCGAGCATACGGCAGGGTTGTTGTCGCTTGCGAAGCCTGAACCAAGACCAAGTCGACCAAGACAAACCTTCATGAGATTGCATTGAGGTGCCCCTCAATGTCGCTCGATACATGCCTCTTGGATATTTTACATCACTATGGAGGTAGCCCCATGCCGATCGTGCAATTTACTCGTTTCAAAACCGACAAGGCCGAGGAAATGGTGCAGATTACCAGGCGGGCGAAGACAATCTTTGAAAAACACGGTGCCGAATTTCTTCGGCTGTCCCGCTTCCACACCGGAGCGTGGGCAGGAGAGTGGCTGATCACGACACGCTATGCCAGTTGGGAAGTTTACGGCAAAGTGCAGGAGGCCGTGGCAAAGGACCCGGAGTTTGCGCAGGTGCAGGCTGACGGAATGAAGATTGCCGAACTGCAGGGCCGTAACATCGTTGTTGGCGTCGATCTCTAGTCAGGCGCCGCCCAGCGAACCACGGTAAGCGCGAAGGCCGCTGGACATATACCGGCGGCCTTTTCGTTGCGCTCGTAACTGCTTTGCTTCACGCCCGGTGCGTTTCGATGGCTCGAAATCAAGCTTGAGGCAGCATCTCACGCACGCGCTGATCAGGGGCAAGCCCCACAGCTCGGATCCCTTCCGCCGCAGCGCACGCCGCGCGGCGAATCGCCGAAGCGAGCCCGAAACAATCGATTGAAATGCGAAACATCCGAGAAGCCGACCTCTAGTGCGATGTCGGAAATTCGCTGCGTGCCGGCGTGAGACTCGGTTAGCAGCTTGAGCGCCCGTTGGAGACGTAGCTCATTCACATGCCCGGTGAACGATGATCCCGACGACGCCATCAGGCGCTGCAGATAGCGAGGTGAGATGCCTTGGCAACGAGCTACGATCTCGACGTTAAGCTCTGGTTCCTGAAAGTGTGCCGCGATGTAGTCGAGTGCGGCGCTGTGGCGCGCAGCCACGACCGCGCTCGCACTGCTCTCGCCCAATGGAGCGCACTCGCCGATTGCGAGCGCCACGAGATCATGGATGTGAGCCACGACCGCATCACGCAGCTTGGGGACGGCCAGAACACTCTCGTTGAATGCCGACTTCAGATAAGTCATGAGGAGTCGGAGCGCTTCAGTTCGGTTGGAAATCGGCCGCATGGCGAGGCTTTCCACGTTCGTCACGCGCTGCGCAAGCGCGTCGCGCGGCACGGCCAGACCGAATTGTAATCCGCCGACATAGCTGACGGTGGCGGGTTCCGAATGCAGAATTGCGATTGCATTGCCGGCGCGAAGCTCGGTCTCCTGGCCGCGCTGCGACAGCTGAATTCTGCTGGAAGAGCAGGCGATGACGCCGATCGAGTCATCACCATCGGCAATGCACGCTTGCAATCGCTTGAAACGCATGGGGGAGCCTTTCAGTGCGAGCCTGCGCAAACCCCGGATCGCTTGCAGCGTTGCGTCGGCCTGAAACGGAACGTTCGATAGAGGCTCGATATCGGCATGGACTATGCCTCGCCCGAAGGTCTCGCGCCAAAGCGGGACTCGCATCCGCTCCGGAAGCTCGCGCGTCGAGAATCGATGCGATACGAATTCGGCTGCGTCCGTAGACATGGGGATCTCCAGCCTTGATAAGACATCGGGATCAAATGCTGCGACAAACAACTTTTGGTATCTGTATTTTCTTTTGCAGTTCGCGCACCGATTTTGTTTCAAACCGTGCGCTTGAGTCCAAGATGCTGCACCATTGGCCTGCTAGTCTCATTCACCTGTGATCGATGCTGATGTGAACTGGCTCACGTGGCGGCCAGAAAATTACGTCTATAGTGATTGCGAAAGTCGTGGCGCCAAAAATCTCCTTTAAGAGGAGACGGTCGTGATGGCTCTATTTCTAATTGCCGCCATCGGATCCAGTTTAAACATCTCTGGCAGGTGCCAGCGCAAATCCAATTGTACGGTGTTCGCGATTGATCGAACTCAACGATCCGCGGCGACGACTAATCTGTAGAACCAGGCTGTCCCTCTGATACCGATTTCGTGTCGTGCCTTGGCCGCCACATCGTCATCAGAGTTCGTCGGACACAAACTGCCTCCGGCGCGGTATGTTTTTTGCTGCCGGCTGAAATGGTCGAAATCTACCACGTGGGACGTCAACGGTGATGATCAAGCGAGGGTTCGATCATGTCCATCATAGTCGACATGCTTTACCGTGAGTACTGCCGTGCCCGCCTCGCCGAAATGCGAAAGCAGCTTTTGATACCGGTTGTCAGCGACGAAAGCCTGCAAGCGCTCTGGGAGGACGGCGAGCCTTCCGACCCCGGTGATCAGGATAGCGGCTGGGCGACGAAAGAACCATCAACCATCAGATAGCTGGGGCTCGTAACCCGCATCGCTTGGTCGGAGACCCGCTCGGCATCCCCCAGTCCCGAAGCAGCCGAGCGTCTCATCGGCCGATGTCCGATGAGGGCGTGCGCGTACGCCGGGCAGGTCAACAGATGCATGATCGAACTCACACCTCGAAGCCATTGATCGGCGAAACTCCGCCGGAGTTCATGGCGGGTGGGCGCGACCTCCGGATCGATGTCTGTCGCGGGATTGCGCTGTGGTGGATCTTTCTTGACCATGTTCCCAACAACGTCGGAAGCTGGCTGACACTGCGCAACTACGGCTTCAGCGATGCCGCCGAAGTATTCATGTTCATCTCGGGCGTGACCTGTGCGCTGGCCTACGGCAGGGCACGTGAGCGCGAGGGCTGGAGCGGCATGATCTGCCGTTCGCTGCGACGGGGATGGGACATCTATGCCGCATTTCTGCTGCTCACGCTCGCTTGTGCGATCATGGTCTACCTCGCAGGCGCCGATCGCCTTGCCGACGAGAGCAATACGCGCATTCTGTTCGAACATCCGGGCGCAACGCTCACGCACGCCGCAATCCTGCAATACCGTCCTGTCAACGCCGACGTCCTGCCGGTTTTTGTGATTTACCACGTTTTGTTCGCGCCGCTGCTCTGGCTCCTGCTGCGAGCACCAAACATGACGCTTGGCGTTTCGCTATCGCTTTATGCGCTCGTGCACGTCTTCGGTTGGAGCGTTCCAGCCTGGCCCAACAACGTCTGGTTCTTCAATCCGTTGGCTTGGCAGCTTTTGGTCGTGCTGGGCGCGTGGTGCGTCGTTGAGGGCGAGAAATTCCGGCCGTTGGTAACGTCGCGCACGACACTTATCCTTGCCGTTCTCTATCTGGCTTTGAGCCTGATCATCGCATTGAGTGTGCGCGTCAAGCCGCTGGAGCCTCTGGTCCCGCGAACTTTGACGAGCTTGCTTTACCCGTTGGACAAATCGAACCTCAGTCCGTTGCGGTTGCTGCATTTTTTGGCCCTTGCGGTTGTGGCGTTATGGTTCGTTCCCCAGGATTGGCGAGGGCTGTCGACGCCGGTGATGCGCTGCGCCAGGCGTTGTGGTGAGAATTCGCTGCCAATCTATTGTCTCGGCGTGCTCCTGGCGCTCGCCGGCCACCTGACCCTGCTCGACATCTCGGATCGGCTTGCGATGCAGATCGCGCTCAGTCTTGCTGGAATCCTGGTGATGATCGCCGTCGCGACGCTGCTGAGCTCGATCAGCATCAAGCGCGGACGGCACGCTGTCGCTGGCGACGTCCGAATCGCGTCAAACCGCGCCTTGGCGGGAAGGGCAGCTCTTGGCGACAAGCTCGCAATGGAGCTGGTGACGAGCTCACCTGAGGGGGCGGGCGCGCTGACCAGGCGACCACGATCGAACGGTCCAGTTTTTTAGCGCTTCGGTCGGGGAAGCACCATCCTGCCGCGGGATGCAACGTCCCCCCACTTGGCGGACCAGCCGACTTCGGCGGCGGAGGGGCGGTTGGTGTGTTTCGGCCCCCGAGCGCCCTGGAGGGCAAAGAGAGCGCCTTGGGGATCGACACATCGCGCGATCCAGGAGCCGTCAGGCAATTCGATCGGCCCTTGGAGGATCTTGCCCCCGCCGGCATTCACGCGCTTCGCAGCCGCGCCGATGTCGTCGACATTGAAATAAAAGAGCCAAAACGGCTGCGACACGCTCGGAAGTTTGGTGAACATGCCGCCGATGATCTGCCCGCGCGCCGCAAACAGTTGATAAAAGTCTGCCGGATCGGTTTCAGCATGGGCCTTCTGCCAGCCAAAAAGCTCCCGGTAGAAATCAAAGACCACGTTCCGGTCGGCTGCCAGTAACTCGTGCCAGCCCACGCGTCGGGGTTCATCCAACCCGCTTGGCTTCAGCTGGCCATATATCGGTCCCGCGACCAGCGCGAACGTAGCCTCTTGAGGATCGGCGACGATTGAAATTCGACCAATATTGCTGTCGGTCGGGGGTACGAGAACGGTGCCTCCGAGGTGGCCGATCCGTGCGGCCGTCGCATCCACATCATCGACGGCGACGTAGCCGACCCATCTCGGTGTCGCCCCCAATCGCCGCCCTTCGTCCGGCAGGTCCATAAGTCCGCCGACCGCAGCGTCGCCGGCAGTCACCAGGGTGTACGCCAATCCAGCAGTCGAGGCATCCTTCACGTCCCAGCCGACGACCTTGCCATAGAAGGCGCCGGCCGCCGCGACGTCGGTAGTGATGAGCTCGTACCAGGCGAAGTGTCCGAGTTGATCGACCAAGCCAGTTCTCCGTATCAAGCTGGATTCGATTGCGGCACTGCATCAGCCGTGCAGGGAACCCGCGGCGTTCGGCGAGATGAAGCACCAAAGGCGAATTCGTTCATGAAGATGAATACAATCTGAACGGGCGTTATCGCGTTTTGGTGTGTTCGTGAATCTTGCCTGCCTTGTCTGCTCGGCGTAGACTTTCCACTGACGGATATCCTTCTTGCAACATTTGGAGGATGCGACCATGCAGCGGGTGAAGCAAGCTTCGAAAAAGAAGCGTGTAGCCAAGGCCGCCGTGCCGGCGTTGGGAGCTGCCGGGCTAACTTTTTCGCTCGCGGGGAGCGCATCAGCAGCGGCGATACCGACAAGCGACGTCCAGCAAAGACCGAACTTTTCACCGGGGCATGCGATCATGCTCGGTGAAGAAGAGATGGCGGACGTCAGCCTTGCCACGTTCCATCTCTTCGACAAGGAAGACGTCAATGGCGGCGTGCAAGTCGCTTTTCGTGGATGCGGCGGCTGCAGAGGCTGCGGATGCAGAGGCTGCGGATGCAGAGGTTGCCGATGCGGCGTCGGTTGCCGATGTGGCGGATGCGGCGGATGCGGTTTCGGATTTGTGGTTGGTTGCGCCGTGAGCTGCGCAGGCTGCTGTGCATCGTGGGGCCGCTGCCGCTGGTGTTAGGCTCCGCGCTGGTCGATCGTGTATCGGCAAGCCTCGATTTTGTTGGCCGGGTTCGGAATCAACCCGGCCATCTTCTTGTTTTCGTCGCAACGTCCGCCGTACCTGTGGTGGGCGGCTTGCCGGCGACGAGCGGGTGTGTTCCAAATCAATCGAAGGCTTCCAGCGGGCGAGCGAACGACTCACCGCGCGCTGGCGATCTGAGATGATGAGCAACAAGATCCGCGTGCAGACCCGATGACAGCCAATCGCAAGACCCGAACTGCGAAACAGGCCCGCAAGGATATTTTGCGGTTCGCACCGAATTACACCGCCTACGCACTTCCTCCCGATGCGGTGTGCCTCTATTCCGAGGATCGCAAGTACTTCCTGCACGGTGAGCTCTATTGTGCGCTGGCCGCAGCGATCGGAAGCAACGGAAAAGCGGTTTCGGAAATCATCCGCCAGCTTTCGAAGAGCTTTCCGACGGACAAGATCGAGGAAGCGATCGGGCGGCTCGTCGAGCGCCGCTATGCCACTACGGCGGCATCGCAGGCATTCACAGGCGCCGTCGCTGGATACTGGGCGAGCCTCGGCCTGCCTCCCGAAGTCGCAGAACAGAACCTTCGCGCCTGCCCCGTGAGGGTGGAATCGATCGATGTCAAAGGCGCCAAGCAACTTACCGCGGCATTGAGCAAACTCGGCATTCAGATCGCCAAGCGTTCGCCCGCGCTCACGATCACGCTGGTGAACGACTACCTTGACCGGCGGTTGGCCGAGATGAACAACAAACGCGTCAGCGACAAGACGCCGTGGCTGCTGGTGCAGCCGTCCGGCGTGTTTCCGCTGGTCGGACCCGTGTTCAAACCGGGCGAGAGCGCCTGCTGGACTTGTCTGTTCGATCGCATGATACGCAATCGTGAGATCAAGGGCTTTCTCGACCGCGGACCGGCGCATCCGATCGCCGTGTCGCCGCTGGTCAACGACACCATTGGGCAAACCGCAATCCACTTCGCCGCCGTTGAAATCACGAAAGCGATTGCTTCCGGCTTTCGCACGGATCTGCGCGATCACATTGCAAGCTTCGACCTGACCGGTGCGGTCATCGCCAAGCACTACGTCGCGCGGCGCCCGCAATGTCCCACCTGCGGCAGCAGGAAGCTGCAGAGTCCGCGCCGGGCGTCGACGCCGATCGAGCTTGCCGAGGGCAGAAGGCTCGTCATGACCAGCGGCGGATATCGCACCGTGACGTCTCGCGCCACTGTCGCGCGTTTTCGCAAGCATGTAAGCCCGCTGACCGGCGTGGTTACGCGGCTCGAGCGGATCGAGGTCGATCTGCCGATGAACACCAACTTCTTCGCCCAGCACAATTTCTCTGCGCCGGCCGGAAGCGTCGACCAGCTCAGGTCCGGGCTGAGCGGCGGCAGCTTCGGCAAGGGCTCCACGGCCGAGCAGGGGGAGGCCAGCGCGCTCATGGAGGCGATCGAGCGCTACTCCGGCATTTTCCAGGGCGACGAGATCAGGATGGCGCGCCGCTTCATCGATTTCGCCCCGGGCGAGGCCCTTCATCCGAACGACGTCCAGCTTTTCAGCGAAACGCAGTTTCAAGACAGGCTTGCTCCGCAGCCGGACGAATCACATCCGGTTCCTGAGCCGCTCGATGCCGCGACCAAGACCGAATGGTCGCCGGTCTGGTCCTTGCGCGACAAGCGTTTCAGATATCTTCCGACGGGCCTACTGTACTTCTTCTATGGCGGCTTCCACACCGATTCCAATGGTTGCGCGGCCGGCAACACCCGCGAAGAAGCCATCGTTCAAGGTTTCCTTGAACTCGTCGAACGCGATGCCTATGCGATCTGGTGGTACAACCGGCTGCAGCGTGACGAGGTCGACCTCAAACAGTTCGATGATTTCTATGTGCGGGATCTGCAAGCCCAGTTGACCGATGCCGGTCGCAGACTCTGGGTGCTCGACATCACCAGCGATCTCGGCATTCCTGCTTACGTTGCGATCACGCACTGGATGCAGAACGGACACGAGAATATCGAGTTCGGTTCCGGCGCACATTTCGATCGCCGCATAGCTCTGCTCCGTTCTCTCACCGAGCTGACCCAGTTCATGTCGATCGGCATGATGGGCGGCGCAACCGGCGAGAAGCCGACGCTCGACGGCGTCACGCCGCTGCGCCTGGATGATTATCCGTTCCTGATCCCTTGCGACAATCCGATCATCCCGCCGGCACCGAGCCTTAAGGTTCACGACAATACGCGTGGTCAGGTCGAGGCCTGCGTCGAGATCGCCACCCGCGCGGGGTACGATTTCCTTGTGCTCGACCAGACGCGACCCGACGTCGAGGTCCCCGTCGTCAGAGTGCTCGTTCCGGGCTTGCGGCATTTCTATCGCCGCTTCGCACCGGGCCGGCTCTACGATGTTCCGGTGAAGCTTGGGTTGTTGGATCGCCCGCGACTGGAGAGCGAGCTCACTCCGTTCCTTCCACATACCTGAAGGTTGATCTTTCGTGCGCGCTCCCGGGAAAAAGCCGACCAGGAAGATCGTGCCAGTCATTGCCGCCCGATTGAACGGTCATTTCTCCCTTCAGATGCAGGCCAATGGAAGCATCGCTGCATCCATGGGCGATTATTCGGTCAATCTGGGATCATTCAGCGCGACTGCACTGGACCGCGCGAGACATCTCATCACCGGCCTGCCACTCGCTTCCTTTGCGGGCAAGAGCGCTCTCGCCAGGGAAGTCGACGTCCTGGTGCATCGACTGGCGCAGCACGGGCTTGTCGAGTACCGCCTGTACTCGCGCGACGAGCAGGATCTCGTGATCATCGAGCCGCAGGTCCCCGAGTACTGGCCGCAACGCGCAAAGCTGGGCAAGAACGATACCGTCGTGCTATCGCGCTTCGCCTATCTGCGCCGGCGCGGCAACGAGTTGGTGCTGGAATCGCCGCGCGCAGGAGCGCTGTTTCGGATTGGCGATCCAGTCATCGCTGCCACACTCGCGACGCTGTCGCGGCCGCAAAAGATCAGCAGGCTTGGCCGAGAGGCGGCGTCCTTCATCGATCTGCTCGGATTACTGTTAGACTGCCAGATCCTGCTCAAGCTCAGCGCGAAAGACGGCGCCGGTCTTCGGTTGAATGAGGGCGACGGCAACCTCGTTCTCTGGGATTTTCACGATCTCGTGTTTCACACGCGGAGCACGGAGGGCCGGCACGCCAATCCAGTTGGCGGCACGTTCACCCATGCGGGCGCCGTCCAAGCGCTGCCCGCGGTGCGTCCAGCTTGGCCCGGCAGGAAGATCGACCTGCGCAAAGTCTCCGCCTCCGAACCGACCTCGGCCTTCGCAAAGTTGTTGCGCGAACGCCATTCGGTACGCGATTTCGACGACGAGCATCCGGTCACGCTCGCCGAGCTCGCGCAGTTTCTCGACACATCCGCGCGGGTATTGTCGGAGTGGAACAGCGACACGAATTTTGGCCCTCAAATCACCTACAGCACGAGGCCCTATCCGTCGGCGGGCAGCGCCTACGAGCTGGAATTGTACCTGGCGGTTTCGAACTGCGAGGGACTTTCGCGCGGACTTTACCACTATGATGCGGGCAGCCACGCGCTGGTCGCGATCGGCGCCTCGGCCCAGCAGCTTAAGGCGTTCTCGGCCGCGGCGCAGTTTGCCATGGACGCGCCCGGTCCGCCGCAGGTCCTGATCACGATCGCCGCGCGCTTTGGACGGGTGTCCTGGAAATACAGCTCAATCGCATATTCGCTGATCCTGAAGAACGTTGGCGCCATGATCCAGACGTTCTACCTGACGGCGACTGATATGGGCCTTGGCGGCTGCGCCATCGGAACCACCAACATCGATCTGTTTGCAAAAACCACCGAGCTTGAATTTCACGTCGAGAGCCCGGTCGGTCAATTCGCGCTCGGACGCGGCAGGAGACTGCCGGCCGAAAGCTAGAGGCCTGGCTCCATTCGTTGCGCCGTCATTGAGGTCAATCGCAACTTTCCTTCCACCCGGAAGAGGCAATGGAGAGCAAGATCGAATGGCGGCAGAACCGCAACCGTCACGCGTGACCGCTTCGAGGTGAAGGTTCGACTTCGGGCGGGCAGGGCAGCTAATCGCGCAAAGCGGACATTTGGCCGGACGCGCTGCCTCAGAAGGGCCAGAAGCAGCCATCTGTTTGCCGATCAATCATTGATCTTGCTTCTACGAAACAGATTAAATCGAACTGCATTGTTACTCCTTCGTCCAGCGGCGCTTTGGGATAGTCGGCTGGCTTCCTGCGACCGAGGCTCGGGACGCGCCAAGCCTGTTGCGATCACCGCGATCTATCACTCCTCCGCGCGTGCCTGCGTCCAGACCGCGATCGGCTGCTCGAGCCCGCGGATGGTCTGCGGGGCCTGGGCCATCAGGGGACGAAACACCGCTTCTGCGCTGTCGAGTTCGGTCCTGGCCTGCCTGACGAGATCGTCGCTCGCCACCAGCGCGCAGTCGAGCGCGCGGGTCAAGGCTTCGAGCCGGCTTGCCGCGTTCACGGTCGAACCGATCACCGCATATTCGAGACAGGTCAGTCCGATGTCGCCGAGCACGACCGGCCCATAGTGCAAGCCGAAACTGACCCGGATCGGAGTCTCGCCGGCCGTTTTGCGCAGGTTGTTCCATCGATCCGCCGCCGCCATCATCGCCTGCGCACAGCGTAGTGCGTTAATGGCGTCAGCCTTTCCGACGAACGGCGTGCCGAAGGTCGCCATCAGCCCGTCGCCGAGATATTTGTCTAGCGTGCCGCTGTGACGGAAAACCTCCTGCTCCATTAGCGCGTGGAATTCGCGCAAGGTGCGCACGACCTCGTCTGGCGTGCGCGCGTCGGCAAAGGCCGTGAAGCCGACGATGTCGACGAACAGCACCGCGACGTTTTGCGTGCGCACCTGCTTCAGTGGCTCGTCATGCCCTGACAATTCCTCGACCACGTTCGGCGAGAAGTAGCGCGCGAGATTGCCGCGTTCGCGCTCGACCGCGGCATGGCGGATCAGGAGATCATTGCTGCGGCGCACCGCCACGGCGAGCGTCACCGCGACGATCATGAACACGACGATCTCCTGAATGCGCTCGCCGAACACGATCGAGTTGGGCGAGATCAGTTGAAAGAGCCTGTGATCGCTGCCGATCGCCGCTGCGATGCGGGCGGTCAGCGCAGGATCGCGATCGGGCTGCCACCACACCCAGGCAATGCCGATGATCCAGAGGGTGGAGGTCCACGTTCCGACCGCGATGACCGTGCGCCAGGAATAGGCCAGCGTCGCGCCCGACAGGAGCACAAAAAAATAGATGAAGTTGCCGAAATGGAGTTGCATCGCCGCCGGCCAGTGCCCGGAGCCGAGGGGATTCGGCCCCACGATGACGAACGTCAGCAGCGCGAGGTCGCAGAACAGCAGCGCAAGCTCCGGCCTCGACACGCCGACCCGCCCGACTCTGGCCTGAGCCCAGCCGATCAGCGCGAACAGGCCCAGCAGCGCCACATAATATAGCTGCTCCCATGCCGGGTTGATAATCGGCAACAGGCAGGCGATTACGGCGAGCGCGACATAGCGCGCCCGCACCGCCAGCTGCAGGCCCTCCTGCTTAGCCGCTGCGAGCGCGGCCTGTGCAAACTGAACGGTCTCAGTTTCAGTGTCGCGCCGACTGCGCGCGCGCAGCAACGCGGCGGGCAAGTCGAGGCGCTCGACAAGGGTGGTCACGGACGGCCTCCTCGAGTGGGCGGTTGCAGCACAGTAACGGGCATCAGCAGCCAACCAACAATCGGTCTAGTGATACATGAGTTTCAGGTCATCAGTTCGGGCTGGCATCGCGCGCCGTTGAGAAGAAAGGATCAACGACCGCTCAGGGTCAAGGTGCGACCTGGCGGGGAGGGCAGCTCTTGGGCGCAAAGCGGAAATTTGGCTAAACCGCAAGTCCGACAAGGGCCAGAAGCGGGGCATTTCAGGTCAGCAGCGTAGTCAACGGCTAGGCATACGCTTTCAGGCACTCAGCTTCAGCCCACTTCACGGCATCCTCGGCTGGCATGCCTTGCACGGCCTTCGCGAACATATCGACGATGATGTGCTTGGTCAGCACCTCCGCAGCCTTGCGGCTGGATGGCCCCGCATAGCCCATTAGCCGCCCAGTCCGTGCCGCCGACCGGAACGGAAGCATGACGGGATCCTTGTCCCACAGCGGATGCTTCTCCCAATCAGTCGTGGGGCCGACACTGAAGCCCTGTAGCGTAACGAAGTACTTTTCAAAGATCGGTTTGGAACTCATCCAGCGGATGAACTCTTTGGTCGACTTCTGATTGTTCGAATAACGCAGGACGATGTTGGACGTGGGGATATGGAAGCTGAACTGCCCAGCTGGACCTGCCGGCAGCGGGGCGTGCAGGATGTCGTCCTTGATCGGCTCGCCGGCGTCGGTCTGATACGCATGCGGTTTGCGTAAAGCTTCAAGGTAAATGGAAGCGCCATTGTTGGTCGCGCAGATTGTGCCAGCCAAGAAGGCGCGGTTGTTGCTCGTGTCGTCCCAGGCAAGTCCGCCTTCCTCGTGGGCGTCCTTCCAGAACGCCGCCATGAACTTGACAGCTTCGATCGTCTCCCTGCTATTGAGCGCGACCGTCTTGCCGTCCGGCTCGACCTCCTTGCCACCCCAAGACCAGAGATATGGATACACAAAATTCGGCGCGTCAGCGAAGGTGTGACCGAGCGTCTGACCGATGGGACGGCCCTTAGCCTTGAGCTTCTTGCCGGCTTCGCGATACTGCTCCCACGTTTCTGGGAACTTCGCATAGCCGACCTCGGCAAACCACGATTTCCGGTAGGCTATTTGGATGCCAGTGATATTGAAAGGAACGGCGAGCCAGTGCTTGCCGTCGTATGCAGCCAAGCGAGAGGTCTCGTAAAAGCCGCCTTGAGAGTTGCCAAGTTCCTCCGCCACGTCGTCGACTTCGGCCAAGCTCTCCGAATATAAATGCGCCCAGTTATTGACGACGTTTACGATATCGGGGCCCGATCCCGACTGGATCGACGAAGTGATGCGCGCCTGGACGTCATTCGCGTTGATCGTTTCGACCGCGAGTTTGATCCCAAGTGCCTTCTGGCATTCTCTGGTGATCTCACCTTTTAAAAGAACATCCGACGCCGGCACGAAACTGGACGCACGAAGCCAATGGACGGTCGTCGCCTGCGCGGAGGCGGGCGCGCCTCCCGAAGCCAGGATCGCCGCGAGCCCGCCGAACCTTGCCTCCATAAGACCAGCGCCGGAAACCTTGAATAGTCCTCGCCGACTGATGCCCGCCACGACGCCCTCCCTCTCTGCCCGATAAACTTCAATGAGGAAGCACCTTGGACCTTCCCGCCTCTGCAAGGTCGCCTGCAACGGGTGGTCTCGGCGTGCCGCAAGTGGCAGCAATGGCCTTCTGCCCAACGCTATTCTATGACGACATTCTGATTTTCGAGGTAGCCGGGTTCCATCAGGCCTTGACGAAATGCATCATCAGAGTGCGTGCTTTCCCTACGCCGAGAGATACGCACAACACCGACCTCTGGCATAGGTTGCTGCGCCCGCGCGGTCACTGGCCAAGTGACGGCGGCGCCAAGCGCCTATCAATTCCCGCCGTCCGACCGTGGCCGCCCCAGAGCTGCCAACCAATGGAAATGATACCACGTTGCAGCTATACTGTCCCCGCTCTTCGGCCGGACCGGGATCACAGCTTCAGAGGCAGCGCAATGTCACCTCCGGGTCGCAAAGCGGACGTTAGCGGCGTAGGCAGATAGAAGCCCACACACAGCGTGCAAATTCGCGAGCGGGTTCGGGCCGCTGAATGCGTGCCCGCATCTCGCCGGGGGCCAGAATGAATCCATCGCGTTGCCTGATTTAAGTCGCATTGCGACCTAGGTCGCGGCCAAAGGTCATGTCCGGACGGGGGCGCAACACCGGGGTTTTTCATGTCCGGTCATTTGCGATTTTGCTTCGCCGCTTTTGTGCTTGTTGCAGGCCTCTCGACGTCGCCTGCGTCTTCGAACCCTTTCGCCGGCTTGTTCAATACCGCTCCCGCAACGGCCCCTGCGCCCACTTCCGCGGAAGAGGAGTGCTTGGCGCGACCCGGCAAGTCGGTCGCCGACGGCCAGCACTGGGTCTATCGGTTGGAGGGCCGCCGCAAATGCTGGTTCCAGGCAGCCGAAGGGACCGCGACGGTGAAGAAGCTGGTTCAGCGTCGCGCCGCCAAACATCGTGCCGCCGCTGCCGAGGAGAACAAGACTGCAGCGCGCAAGCGGAAGGCGGTGGTGGATGCGCGCGCGGAGCTGCAGCGCTCCACACCGGTGGATACGTCCCGGCCCGGCCCGCCCGCGCCCGCGCTGGTGGCTGATGCCGGTCCCGTCCTCGCTACCGTGAGCGCGCCCCTCGTGTCGCCGGCGCGACCTCCCAACCGCGCGAACGACCGGCTCACGCCCGACCGCATCACGCCGCCTCAGGTCGATGTGGAGGCGCTTCTGGCGGCTGCGCCGGCGGCCAGTGACGTGGATAACACCTCCGCGCCTTCGACGACGCCGGGCGCCTTTCCCATCGCCGAGGTGGGCGATGACGGGCAGGGCTGGACCTGGCTTGGCATGCTGCTGATGGCGCTGGGGCTTGTCTCCGTCCTAAGCGCGTGTCGTACCATTCCGTGGGCCGTGCTGCTGCACCAGCTCAGGTAATCGTTCCACTTGCCAGAGGCTGCCGCTGGTCAAAATGCGACCCGCGGTGTGGTAAGGCAAGGCGGCCATGCGGCCTGAACCGCAGGTCTCGGATCGGTTCCGGCGGCGACCTGAACAGCTGAGACGACCTTTGATTTAGGTCAAGCTTTCCGAGCAAGAGTCAGGGCCCTAGGTTGTCGGACGGCGAGCCGTTGTTGTGCTCACGCACCGAACGGGTGTTCAGATGATCACGATTCCAGAACTGTTGGCGCAGACTTTATCGTCGTTCCTGACGTCTGATACGCGAGACAGGTTTGGTTCGTCGCATGCCCGGTTGACCGAAGTCCTTCCGTTTGCAGCCAGGCTTACATTGGAGTGTATCGGTAACAGCGACGCTCTATACCACGACATAGAGCACACCATGCTTGTTACTCTTGCGGGGCACGATATCCTGATGGGACGAATGTTGTTGCGGCCGACGACAGCCGCGGACTACGGAAATTTCATCCTGGCCTGCCTCACCCACGATATCGGATACGTGCGCGGGATCGTTCAAGGCGACAACGAAGACTCCTATGTCGTAGATTTGACCGGCCGCACAATTCGTCTCCCACGCGGGGCGTCGGACGCCTCGCTCGCCCCCTATCATGTGGACCGCTCAAAGCTGTTTGCCTCCGAGCGTTTCGACGGTGTCGAAGAGGTCGACGCAAGCCGAATTGCCCGAGCCATAGAATTTACGCGGTTTCCTTATACGGATTCTTCAAACGACGAACTGATGGAAGAGGAAGGTATGTTACTGCGCGCCGCGGACCTTATTGGTCAGCTTGGCGATCCCAACTACTTACGAAAATCAAATGCACTGTTCTACGAGTTTGAGGAAATCGGGCTGAACAAGAAGCTCGGCTACGAAACGCCTGCCGACGTCGTTTACAAGTACCCGCAGTTCTATTGGAACAATGTCGCCCCGCAAATTCAGAGCGCCATACGCTATCTCAATATCACCTCGAGCGGGCGGCAATGGATAGCAAACCTTTATAGCAACGTTTTTCGGGCTGAACGCGAACCGGGGTTGTCCGGACCGCAGCCATGACTGCGCTGTCGTTCGAATTTCAGGAACGCGAGCCTTGTCGGGCAAGGGTAGTGCATCACGACCCGGAGCGGCGCATCCGCAGCAAATAATGGACGTATGCAAAGCGCGTCTTGCATTTTGATAGGTGGGTGCGCACTGGTCAGTTCCACGAGGGGGCCTACGGCAAAATTAAGATTTCCTGATGGGAGCATACATGCGCGTCTTCAAGTTCATACTTGTATCCGCCTTCTGCTCGGTGGCAACGCTCGTCCAGGCGGCCGGTTTTCGTTTCATCACGGTGCCGGCCGAGGCCGGCTTTCCAATGCTCCGAGCAGCCGTGTGGTCTCCTTGTCCTGGACCGGTGGGTGAGGTCAAACTTAGTGTGATCACGCTGCCTGCGACACAGGACTGTGCTGTGTCCGGCGAGAAGCTGCCATTGATCGTGATCTCGCATGGGTATGGAGGATCTTTCGCCGGCCACCATGACACGGCCGAGGTACTCGCGGATGGCGGGTTCGTTGTTGTCGCGCTCAATCATCCGGTCGACGCAGGGGGGAGCGATATGAGCCGTGCGGACACCCTCGCCGCGCTGACCGAGCGCCCGGCCGACATCACGAGAGTGATCAACTACATGCTCAGTGCATGGCCTGATCGTGGGAAACTCGACCCCGAAAATATAGGGTTCTTCGGTTTTTCGAGGGGCGGCTACGCAGGCTTGGTTGTCGCCGGCGGCAGTCCCGATTTCCGAAAGGCCATCGCGTTCTGCCCGGAAGGTTCTCCGCACCCCATCTGCGCGCAACTGCGAAGAAACGGGATGCCGACAGAAACATTCGTCCACAACGAGCGCATAAAAGCGCTTGTCATTGCCGATCCGGCCTTCGGTCCATTGTTCGACCCGGACGGATTGAAGAACGTCAAAATCCCGATTCAACTTTGGGAGTCGGAGCTGAGTGGAGAAGACAGAACGGGCGGCGAGGTCACACCGGACTACGTTTCGGCAATTGGTCGCGGCCTGCCGGTCAAGCCCGACTACCATCTCGTACCGGGTGCCGGTCATTTTGCCTTCCTTGCGCCCTGCACGCCGGATTTGGCGAATAAGCTTCCCAGAATATGTACCGACCGACCTGGGTTCGACCGGGCCGCCTTTCATGCGGAGTTCGACGTCGCCGTATTGGCCTTCTTCGGCAAGCATTTCGGCAAGAACTGATCAGCCCTGAATGGCCGCGGCCGTCTTGCGGATTTGAAGTGCGGATGTCTCTTCTTGGACCACAAGCTGATCTCGCAGTCTGCATGACGTTGGTCGGGCTCATCTCCCAGAAGCAGACATTGCGGCGTTCTGAGCGCAGGTCAGCAGTGGACCGAAGCGGACCTATTTGGCCATGATCGATTGGCGCCGTGCGGCAATGCCGCGCAAACGCCTGCGCTTAATGAGCGTTTAACGCTTTTGCGCAACAGATAGATCACCAGCGCGGAATGTCCTAGTCACGAGTGCGAACCGAGCTCCCGGGGAGGGGAATCGGATGGGACTGCTTTTTGTTGGAGTGCTGGCAGGAATCCTGATCGGCTTTGGCTGGTTTGCGCCGTCCCGAGGGTATTTCCTTGGGTGCGCGTCACGACCCTGCTTCGACAGGGTTGCAGTGGCCCGACCCGCGGAGCCAACGCCGGCGGCATTGGCGCCAGCGCCTGCGATCGTCAAATCGAATTCTGCACCCCCTGCAAGGTCGGGCAAGAAATCACCCCCGAAGAAGCGCGGATCGACCGACCTCGCCAAAGCGGCGCCCCCGTCGACGAGGATCAACGTCCCGTCAACCGACCCTTCCGCGGACATATCAGATCCTGTCGTCGACAAGGCAAAGGTCACGGTCGCAGCGAAGATGGAGGATCCAGGGTCGGTCGAGTTCAGCGATATGAAGCGCGCAATGCGAAAGAACATGCTTGGACGCCCCGTGGATACGATTTGCGGGCGTGTGAAGGGAAGAATCGCGTCAGGCGGAGAGACTGGGGAGAGGCCGTTTCTGTATCTCGTGAAGGAGGATGAAGCATATGTCGTCGACGGCAAGACATGGTCGGCGGCGTCAACCGCGTATCGAAATATCTGCAATTAGGGAATGCGTCGGCCGCGCGGCGGCGCGGCGTGCGCCCAGATGATTTGAGCGGAAAGAATTTCCATCCAGGCGCCAGGCTATCCCGCAGTGGATACGGCCCTGATGCTGGCGCTGTGTTGCTGATGATGCATTCAGGATGAATGCCGCAGCAGGGAATGCGCAATACCGATCGATGGCACTGTCGCGGAAATTCTTTTCATCTCGAGGAAATCATGGACGACATAACCAACTCCTCAAAACGGCTCAATGGCTCGCTTGACTTGCCGGTTCTGGTGATTATCGAGCCGCTCCTGTTGCCTCGCACATGTATTCTGAACGTCCTCAGGCGGGAATTAGCCGAGTTCGAGATCCGCGACATGGCAACGGTCCAGAGCCTGGACTGCACGTCAGCCCTCGATGTTCGTCTGGTGGTGCTGAGCATCGCGGACAAGCCCATCGGCGATCCAGCGGTTGAGGACGACCTCGCCTTCGTTGCGGAGTGCTGTCCCAGCGCCGCCGTTGCGATCCTTTCAAACCATGACGACGAGCCGACTGCGCAGGCCGCGATGCGCCGGGGCGTGCGCGGCTTTCTTCCCACCTCGCTACCAATCGAGGTCGCGGTAGCCGGCCTGCGCCTTGTTCTTGTCGGCGGCGTTTACAGGCCGTTGCCCGTCCCCGGGATGAGCAGGATGCCGGATTTCGAGCCGCCAGATGCGCGCGGGTTCGCGTCCGCATACCTGATGAACGAGCGAGCTCGGGCGGCTATCGACAGGAGTGTGTCCGATTTCACGCCGCGAGAGCAGCAAGTTCTGGCGGAATTGGAGCTTGGCCTGCCCAACAAGCTGATTGCCGCGAAACTGAACCTCGCGGAAAGCACTGTCAAAATGCACATTCAGCATATCATGAGGAAATGTGATGCCCACAACCGCACGGAAGCGGTCCTCCGCTGGCGCGGCCGGTTGCCGGCGCAGAGCCGCGATCACGCCCCAGGCGGCGCCGCTCCAATGTCCGAGACCAAGTCACCCTGACCAGGATCAATCCTCTCTGAATGCACCGCGGAAGCTGTCGAGCAGGGGCCTCAGCGCGTAAAGCGCAACGGTGCCGCGCCCCGTCGTGATGAACACTTGAACCGGCATACCCGGGACGATCTGGATGTCGTTTGCGACGACCTGCGTGTCGTCGAGCCGGATTTTGGTCGCGTAGTAAGGCTGGTCGGTACGCTTGTCGAGGAGCCGGTCTGCGGATACGTGCACGACGGTTCCCTTCAGGCGCGGCACGCGACGCTGATTGTACGGCACGAGGTGCACCTCGGCATTGAGGCCGGGATGAACCACATCAATGTCCTCGGGCCTCAGGCGCGCGGTCACGATAAGGCGGCCCTGCCGAGGCACCAGGTCCATGAGCGGAACACCCGCACCGATCACACCGCCGGGTGTATGAATCCGCAGGTCGGTTATCACGCCGTCCTCGGGCGCCTTGACCTCCGTTCGGGATAGCTGATCCCTGGCCGCAAGCAACCGTTCGCGGAGTTGGAATACCTGGCTCTGTGCTTCGCGAAGCGACTGTGCGATCTCGTTCTGCCTGTCGCTCTCGAGCTTGAACAAGTTGGCCTGCGACTCGTTGATGACTTGTCCGGCACGGGAAATCTGCGCTGCGATCTCGCCGCGGCGACCCTCGACGTCGGCCAGCTCGCGCTGCAGGTTCAGAAGGCGTGGCCGCCGTTCCAGTCCCTTGTTGACAAGGGTGGTGACCATGTCCAGCTCTTCCCGGACGATGTCGCTTCGCTGCCCGGTGGCGCTCTCCTGAGCCTTGAGACCTTCGATCTCCTTCTCGACCTGGTGCCTCCGTTCGCGAATGACCGCAAGCTGCGATTCGTGAACCTGCCGGCGTGCCTGAAAAATGAACTGCTGCGCCGATACAGCAGCGGCGGCCACTCCATTCTGCTCGCTGTCCTGCTCGAGCGTGCTCGGGATTGCGATCTTCTCAAATCGCTGCTGCTCGGCCTGAAGCCGTGCGGCACGAGCAATTGCATCCCACAACTGGCCTTGAAGGCTTTGCACCTCCGAATCCGCCCGGGTGTCGTCCAGCGCGATCAACGTTTGTCCGCTTCGCACGATATCACCATCCGAAACCAGGATCTTCCTGACGATACCGCCTTCCAGATGCTGAATCGTCTTACGGCTTGATTCCGACTCCACGACGCCGGAAGCGATCGCGGCGCTCTCGAGAGGTGCGAAGCTCGCCCATGTGCCAAGCCCCAGCATGAAGCCAAGTACCAGCAGATTGCCCGCGAGCGTGACACCGCGAAGCCTGGTGCGCGGAGAGATCGGCGTCGGGGTCGAGCACCATGAAAATTCGAGAGGCTCGAAATCGTCGATTGCGGTAACCACGCCTCCAAGTCGCCCGGCGAGCGGGGGGCTTGCCGGCGTTCGCGTGATCTGGTCCCAGATCATGGGAAGTCGCGAGACCGCGGGAAGCTTCCAGGTGGTGAGAACATTTCGGATCATGGCGCAACTTGCGACGTAACCTGGGGCCGGCTCAGGTGCTGTTCAAAGATTTCCTCGCTTTCGCCGAACGCGACGACCGCGCCGTCTTCCATGATGGCAATCTTGTCCGTGGCGGCGAGGAGACCCATCCGGTGAGTGACGACGACCATGATGACATTTGCGAGCTTCATGCGCTCGATGGCGTCCAGCAGCATTCGCTCGCCTCCGTAGTCGAGGCTGGCGTTCGGCTCGTCGAGAACAATGAGGCGAGGACTGCCGAAAAAGGCCCGGGCAAGACCGAGGCGCTGCCGATATCCGCGCGAGAAGGCGTTTTCGCTGTGAACCACCGTGTCGTACCCCAGCGGCAGGCGCATGATCGCCTCGTGGATTCCGGCGAGCTTGGCGGCTTCGACAACCTTCCGCCGATCGGCATCGTCAAGCCGTGCGATGATGTCCTTTATCGTGTCGCCGAGCAGGTTGATGTCCTGGGGGAGATATCCGAGACGGTGGCCGCTTCGCCCCTCGCGAAGCAGCGAGACATCGGTGCTGTCGAGGAGGACACCGCCATGCGTCGGCATCGACAGCCCGGCGATCACTTGGCCAAGCAAGGACTTGCCAGACCCGGACGGACCGATAATGCCAAGGCACTCTCCGGGCGCGAGCTCGAACGAGACACCTTTCAGCAGAAAATGGTTGCTCCCCGGTAACCTCACGCCAACATTGTCGACGACGAGACCGCTCCGCGCTTGCTGCGGCGAAATCTCCGTATCCTGGCGTCCGGCGGCGGGGAATGCGGCGAGGAGTGCACCGAGCCGCTGACAGGCGCTCACGGTCGTCACGAGTGATTTCCAGCCTGCGATCGCGCTTTCGACTGGCGCGAGCGCCCGGCTGAACATCAGTGTGGACGCAAAGATGATCGCCGGACTCTTCCCGTGATCGAGGACAAGCCAAGCGGCTGCCCCCATGATCAGGACTTGCGACAGCGCGCGGACCGGCTTGGTGGCCAGCATGATGATCTCGCCTCGCCGGAGTGCCACATCGTGCCCTCTGCGTGCGTCCTGCGCGTCATGGTAGATCATGCGCGCGGCGCTATCGGACATTCCCATGGCGCGGATCATGTGGATGTTGCCTGCGGCAGCCTGAAGGCGGCCGTAGCTTCTGGACAGTGCGGCGCCGGATTTGAGCAGAACGTCTTCCGTGACCAGATCTCCGACAACCGTGAGAGCGAACAGGGAGGCCACGCAGCAGGCGCCCACCACGCCAAGCAGGGGATGGATGAGAAAGAGGACGAGGAGGAACAAGGGCGCCCAGAGCGCGTCGAACAGCATCGGACACGCGCCGGACTCGACGAACTGGCGCAGAGCGGTGAGATCCCGATATGCATCAGACGCCCGCGTCCAGTCGCTGCGAAACGCGGATTCCAGGCTGGCCGAAAGCACGCAAGGACGAAGCCGATCGTCGAGCCAGGCGCCAAGGCGGCCCAGGACGGCGCGCCGCAATGCATCGAACACGCCGCCGACCACGACCGTGGTCGCGACAATGAGCGTGAGCAGGAGCAGCGTGTCGCCGCTCCGGCTCGACAATACCCTGTCGTAGATCTGAAGAAGGTAGATGGAGGGCGCAAACAGAAGCAGGTTGTAGCTGCAACTATACGCGAATACGAGACCAAGTGGTCCCGCACAGCACCAAAGGGCTGCGTGCAGCGGCGTCCGGATCTGCGGCAGGATGGGCCATCGAATGGGCGGCATCAGCATGATCGTCACCGCCTGAAATTGAGGTCCGGCGCATTTGCCCGGCGGCCAATGCAATCCGGTAACGGCATCGGCTGGTCATTCGGTTGAAATCCGGGACCGGCGGCAGTAGCCGTCGGTCCCGCCAGTCGGACGAGACACTGGTCAGAGTGTATCGAGATTGAAGCTCACTCCGCCACCCCACGCGAAGTTGCCGTCTCCGCCATGCCCGCCGATGCCGGCCATGACGTCCTGGTGCTGGTCCACCGTGACCTTGTTGATCTGAGTGGCATCCGTATTGGCGTATACCTTGGAGGTATCGTAGCCGCTGTAGGATTTCTGGCTTCCGTTCGACTCGGCGTCGCCGCCGTGGGCCTTCGAAAACCACGAGGCCTTCGCGTTTGCGCCGCCGGCGTCCCAATCTGCCGTCTGACTGACGTGATCGCCGGTCTTCACATGCACGTCGGCACCGTCTGCCTTGTTGGTTGGATCGTAGTTGACTGTCGGCTTGCTGATAATGGCTCCCTTGAAAGTACCGTCGCCGCCATTTCCGGCACTTTGACCACCGGTGTTGATCGATTTGAATGCGATCGTATCCGCGATGTTGTTTGCCTTTGGCATCATTTGAGGCCTCCGTCGTTTGTTGGCTGTCGTGCATCATCCGTCCCAATCAGGCGGACGCGCGCGGCAAGTCTGATCCACCCAGGCGCGAGGGCGATAGATGTCAAATCGGACACCATCCGGTATGGTGGGCCTACGTACGAAAGTACGACAGTCGTCGCGCAACATCAGAGCTCAAGCGTCAGGGGAGGGCGCCTTCGTGAGGATGCATGCGAGGAGTGTCGACGGCGCGAGCCCGCCGTCGTGCGAGCGGTGCGACGTTTCGCTATCCCACCAGGTGAAGGTCTGGCAAAAGATGCGCGGAAAGATCGCCGCCCAGCGCGAGGTTGCCGTAGCCGCCGTCCCCGCCAACGCCGGCGATCTGGACCGCACTCTGGTCGATGTGCACGTTGTTGACCTGATCGGCCACGGCCGTCGAATGCGGACCCGCGATCGCTATGTTGATGGGAGCATAGATCGCGACGCTGACGTCGATCAGGCTTCCCGCAACATGGCCGTTGCCGCCATTGCCTGCACCGTTCGAACCGGTCGCGATCGTGTCGGAGCCCCAAACGTCGTGGGAGAGAAGGCTTGCGTGGCCGCCCGCTGCGGCGTTGCCGTTCCCGCCGTGCCCGCCAATGCCGGCGATCTGGACAGTGGATTGATCCACGGAGGCGTCATTCGTCTGGACCGCGTAAACGGTGGAGCCATAGCCCGCGACTGCGATGTTGATCGGGTCGTATAGTACGAACGAGGTATGGACGAGTTCCCCGTAGAACGCGCCGTCGCCGCCATTGCCGGCCTGGCTTCCGCCGGTATGAACGTCCCAGGCGCTCGCTCCGTTGCTTGATCCCCAACTGGGGTCGAGCGTGATGATGCTGCCGCCGGCGGCCACATTGCCATGTCCGCCATTTCCGCCAACGCCCGCGATCTGAGTGGCGGATTGATCGATGTCGACCGTGTTCGATTGACTTGCATGCGCAGTGCCGCCTGAGCTCGCCATGGCAATATTGATCGGGTGATAGATCACCACGGGAGCGTTGACCAACGCACCCGAGAAATAGCCGGTGCCTCCATTTCCGGCGCTGTTGTCGCCGGTCGCGATCATGTCGAAGCCTGAGGAGGTACTGACGCTCCCTCCCGATGCAATGTTGTCATTTCCGCCATGTCCGCCGACGCCGGCCATCTGAAAGCCGGATTGATCGACATTCAGATCGTTGGACTGGCTCGCCAGGGCGACCGAACCGTATCCCGAACTCACCGAGATATTGATCGGTTCATAGATCAGCAGGGACGCATGAATGATGCCTCCGTAAAAATAGCCATCGCCGCCGTTCCCGGCCGTGTTCGCCCCGCTCTCGACGGTAGCGACGTTGATCCCGGGATGGGATGCACCGGAAGCGGGCTTGGTGGCCGAGGGAGCCACGCCTACGGGGGTGTGGGTGCCGACGTGGCCGTCGGTGCCGAACTCCGATGTGGCGGAATGTTCGGATTGAGCTGGGCGGGAGTCATGGGGCGGGGAATTTACGCTCGATTGGTGTGCATCAGGGCCTGCAAACGGGCCGGGGCCGTGGATCGGGACGCCACCACTGCCCGCATCCGTCATCAACAGGCCGCCCGGTGCTGGACCCGGCTCGTCATCACCATCGTACCCATCGTGGCGATGTGAGGCGTGATGCAGCCGGATTCCATCCGACATCCGCGAAAAATCCATCCTGGCCTCCCTCATCGCAATCGCGCCGCGCAATCGGACGGGTTCCTGCACTCCGGACCGAATGTCATCCTGGGAAGGCCAAAAGCCCAGTCGTCAGTTCGGATATAGCGCTTCGTGGGATAGCCGTAACATCGGCTATATCCGTTCGGATGCGGCTACAGCCTTTGTAACTTTGCGCGGGTCCATGCTCGGAGCCGGGAAGCTGGCGATCGGCAGTGCAGCGCACGCAAGACCGAGGTGTCTAGCCACATTTTGCGCGGGGTCCTATGATTGAGGTCACTGCCCAGAGAAACAAGGGCCAGACGAGGAGGAGGAGTTAATTATGCCAATGACGTTGAGACGTTCTTTGCAGTTCGCTCTTGCTCTCGTCGCCTCGGGTTTCGCCGTGAGCCAGATGCTGCAGCAGACTAGAGCCGAGGAAGCCGGCTGGATCACGCTGTTCGACGGCAAGGACCTCGATCAATGGGATCAGGTCGGCCAATCCAACTGGCATCTGGCTGACGGCGCGGTGACGGCCGACAAGATGGAAGGCAAAGAGGCCGGGTATCTTGTCAGCAAGAAGCCATACAAGGACTTCGTGGTGCGTGTCGAATTCTGGCCGAGCGATGATGCAAACAGCGGCATTTATTTCCGCTGCCTCGATGCCAAGAAGATCACTGACCGTACCTGCTATGAAGCAAACATCTTTGACCAACGTCCCGATCCGAGTTACGGCACAGGCGCGATTACGCGTTACGTCGAGATCAATCCGATGCCGAAGGCCGCTGGCAAGTGGAACACCTTCGAGATTACGGCGAAGGGGCGCGACATCACAGTCGTGCTCAACGGAGAGAAAACCGCCGAACTGCGGAACGGAATGTTCGATGAAGGCTCGATCGCCCTGCAACACGGGGCGGGAACGATCAAATTCCGCAAGGTGCAGATAAAGCCTCTATAAGATTGATTCCGCGCCAGCAATATGTCGCTCTCCGAATCGGATGCGCGACGCACTCGCGTGAAGGGGACAATTCGCATATCAGCGGCTTAGTCCCCTTCAGGTTAAAGCGCGAGTTGATGTGGGAGGCAGCAATTGGCGCAAGGCGGTCCTACGAACGTAAGACGGCTACTTGCCGTCGTTCCATATGTCGGTGGTGAGCTTCCACTCATCTCCGACCTTCTCCCAAACAACGACATACTTTCCAGCCACTTCCTGCGGTGCCGGTCCCTTGGTCTTCAGAACGAACGTGCCGATCTCGCGTGCCGCCGAAGAGCCAAGCGGTCTGACATCAACCGTTGTGAGCTTCGGATCGGTAACTTGTTCAGCCATGCTTTTCCACATTGCCTCGATGGCTGCTCGGCCGTGCACCATCGCCGAACCGGGCGGGAATGCGGTCGCATCAGCGCTGTAGAGGGACGCAATGCCGGAGAAATCGTCCTTGTTGAAAAACTCGATCCATTTCGCATTGATCGCTTCAATCTCGGCCTTCTGAGCCAAAGCCGGCGCGCTCAACGAGATCACGATTGCAATCACCAATGCTATGCTGCGCATGATCATCTCCAGACCCAATATACGATGCGAATGCGGTGGCGGTGGTCTTGACTCGAAGTGGATGCGTTGAAAGCCGCATCCCAGACCGGGGCAGGTGCGACAGCAATTCCGGGGAATTACCGTCAGCGACATTGACGAAGCTGAGCAACGCGCCGACCTGGCCAGGTACATCGCGAAGCCAAAGTTGGCGGATGAGTGGTCGCCGGTGCCTGGGCCTCGCCCCCTGAGGCAATAAGTCTCAGCCGCGACCCGAACGGATTCGCCGATTGCTAAAAGTGAAAGCTTGGAGAGTGTCCCAGCCATCTCGCAAATCGGGCTTTGAGGCCGGCGAGCCCGCGATTAATGCCAGATCTCCTCGTAATCCATCCAAATCCGGTCAGTCGTGCTGACATTTCAACCTAACGATGATGGATATCAGCATCGTCCATCGCGGGTTTGGCGTGGCCGCCCGATCCGTCGTACAAATCCGCCGAGTGGATGGCGGGCGTCATGGTGCAAGAGCGGCCAGTCCGGATTGAACGTCGGTTGGCGGCGATATTGGCCGCTGATGTTGCGGGTTATTCCCGGCTCATGCATCGTGACGAAGAGGCTACGCATGCCAAGCTGACATCTCTTCTCGCCAACAGCGTCGCGCCGGCGATCTCCGAACACGGTGGCCGCATCGTCAAGAATACCGGTGACGGGTTCCTGGCGGAATTTCCGAGCGCCATAGAGGCGGTTCGGGCCGCTGTGCAATTTCAAGTCCGCACGAAAGAGCTTACAGCCGCCGACGAGGATCAACAGCGCATTGCCTTCCGCGTCGGCATCAATGTCGGCGATGTTATCGTGGAGCCGCATGACGTGTTTGGCGACAGCGTGAATATTGCGGCACGGCTTGAGAGCATCGCAGAGCCCGGCGGAATCTGCATCTCCTCATCCGCTTATGACCATATCCGTGACAAGGTCGGCATTGAGTTCGTCGATCTGGGAGAGCAGAACCTCAAGAATATCGCTCTTCCGGTCCGGGCCTATGCGGCGTCCCCGAACAGTCATCGCCCGGCGACACGCGCCGGCGGCGTCGGGACGTCCACGCGCTATCGACCCCGTCTCTCCATTGTCGTGCTGCCCCTCGCCAATCTCAGCGGAGACCCTGCGCAGGATTACTTCGTCGACGGCGTGACTGAGAGCCTGACCACCGACCTGTCACGTATCAGGGGCTCGTTCGTGATCGGTCGCCACACCGCATTCAGCTACAGAGACAAGGCGATTGATCTCAAGCGGGTCGGGCAGGATTTGAACGTCTGCTATGTGCTCGAGGGTTCGGTGCAGCGCGGCGGCAACCGCTTTCGGGTGAACGTGCAATTGATCGATACCGAAACAGGAAGTCACCTTTGGGCTGACCGCTTTGACAAACCAATCTCTGATCTCTTTGAGATGCAGGATGAGATCGTGTCGCGATTGGCCAATACGCTGAACGCCCAGCTTATTGCCGCCGAGGCGAGGCGGGCAGAGCGCTCATCGGACCCGAGTGCGTTGGACCTGTATTTCCAGGGAATGGCTCGCTGGAACAAGAGCTGGACTCCCGTCCATATGAACCAGGCACGCAGTTTCTTCGAGCGGGCCCTGGAGCTCGAACCTGACAACGTTGAAGCTCTGGTCGCCATCGCGATGGTCGATGCGGCCATCGGCAGCATCGTGTTCGCTGATGATCCCTACAAGCATTTCGCGGCGGCCGAAGCTGCTTCCATCAAGGCGCTTTTCCTGGATCCGCAGAACGCCGCTGCTCACATGGCTCTGGGCGTCGTCCAATTGTGCACGAGACGCGTCGCGCAGGGAGTTGCTGAATGCGAGCACGCACTGGCTTTGAACCGAAACATGGCCGAAGCCCATTCCCTCTTCGGCATCGCCAAACTACTGCTCGGTCGCCCCGAAGAGACCGAGGCTCACGTAAGAGAAGCGCTGCGTTTGTCGCCTCGCGATGAGGGCATGCATCGCTGGTTGGGCTATGTCGGCCTCGCCAAGTTGCACCTCGGTGCCGATGCCGAAGCAATTGAGTGGCTATCCCGAAGTCTGAAGGCTAACCCAAATTATCCCGTGGCGCATTTCATATGCGCGGCGGCGTTCGCGCTTCTGGGGAAAATGGAGGAAGCGCGGGCCGCTGCAATGGAGGGACTCGCGCTTGATCCAACTTTCGCCATCCGTCGCTTCAAGAATGTTTGGCTCTCTGACGACCCGATTTGTCGTGCCGGGAGCAAGCGCCTTGTGCAGGGGCTGGTTCTGGCGGGAGTGCCAGAGGGTGATGTCCACAAAGTTCGGAAATAGGACCTCGTCGAGACGTCGGCCTTTAGCGAACAGCCGGACGTTTGAGTGCAGCATCTAAGGAGGTCGGGAGGTCGCACAGGTGAGGCGACCTCAGACGTAGACCGTAACGCTCTGTTGTCGTGAGTCGCTGAAGACTGGCTCGAACCGACCTGTATCTTAGCGCGTCTACAACCTGGGACGATTGATGTCCGCCAACACTTTTGGTTGTGCCACGCATAGTGACCGTTGGCGCAAGGCGGACTTGGTCGTTTGTCTGAAGTGCTGGGAGCGCTGAAGGCATGTGTTCGTATCTGCAAGTTAATAGATTCGGACGCAACGTGAAGCTTGTGAGCATTTAAGAGAAATGGCGCGCAAGCGCGGCCATTTTCGGCCGTGCTTTAGGCCCCATTTCAGCCAAACTGTTATTGGTTTCTCATTTCCCGGGGCAGGACCATTCATTCGGAGTCCTGCAATGCTCAAGAGAGTCCTTTCGGCGTCTCTTTTTTTGATAGCCTTCGCGATCACTTCGGAAGCACGACCCTACCGCATTAATCAAGCACCGGAATGCAATGTTAGCATGCCCTGCGACTTCTCGTATTCGCAAACGCGCAGCGAGCGAGATTCGCGGTACTCGTTACAAAAGTATCGCTCAAAACAACTCACGGTAGCCGCGGTTGGTAGCGCCGCCTCGGCGGTGGATGTCTCTGGCGCCCGGGTCGTCGGCGGTCGACCAGCCGGGTGCCCGTCGTCCTTCTGCGGTTGCGGCGCGGCCTTACGCGTGTTTGGTCGCGTCGTGCCCGAACTAAATCTCGCGGCCAACTGGCTACGTTTTCCCCGTACATCGCCAGCGCCGGGAATGGTTGCGGCGCGACGCGGGCACGTCTTCGTCCTGGAGCAGCACCTCGGAGGAGATATCTGGATGGCCTATGACGCCAACTCGGGCGGGCACACAACACGAATGCACGCCCGTTCATTGCGAGGTTACACGGTCGTCAGCCCACGCGGGACGTCGATTTGAAGTGATGGGCTCGCCGCCTGCCTTCGGTGGCGGCGAGCCTTTTCGCGCGTATGCGTCTGCCTGAGAGGGTAGAAATCACTCAGGATGCGCGGGCTACCCTTGCGAGAGGCAGGCCTTGTCGTGCGGTTCTACCAGGGATGCCGGCTCACCTTCGTCGCCATAACCCGGGTTTTTGAGAGCGCCGAAATCAAGCAGCACGGTGCCGAAGAAGATGATGGCTGCACTCAGGGGGCCGAAGCCATCCATGAAAGCGTTTCCGAGTATCGATGCTATCGCAGGAAGGCCGATGGCACAGACCAGAATAATCGCGATCGCCGCCGATCGAAGACCGGCAATCAGCACTGCGGCGTAAATCGCCAGTTCGAAGAAGGCGTATTCCTTCAGGCGTGGCGAACATAAATAGAGGGCGTACATCGAGATCGCCGTAAGCCGCGTTGCCTCACGCGGGTGTTCGATCAGCCAGCAATCGAGCCGCATCGGGAACGACATACGGGAGGACGTCCCGTATCCCCCCATCGATCGCACCACTGTCATGATGAGAGGTGTGAGGATGCCCAATACGCAGACTGCGTAGAGGGCGAAGGCGAGGGGGCGCGCATCGGCTGGCCCGAGACGCTTCGCCAGATCCAAAGACAGCACGAAGAAGGAAGGAGTCCTCTCGTCGAAGGCAACGCTGTGTTGCCCGGCTATTTGACCCGAGATCGCGCTCAGCCAGCTATGGAACAGATCAGCGTAGAAGGTCATGGAGACAAGAATCGGAAGCGCGAACATTGCCGCAGCAATCGCGATCAAGGTGATCTTCCTGGGACGAGGCAACGGCAGCAGGTAAAGGGAAGCCACGATTGGAAAAAAGATGAGCTTGAACGACAAGAGCAACCCCAGCAGCGCCGCGCCGATCATGCGGGGCGGGAACGCGAGCTCGTTCTGCGCTGCAGGAAGTCCGGAGGGCAGGAGGAGTGCAAGCGATACCGCGGTCAGGAGCCCGGTGAAGATGACGAAATTGCCGGAAGCCAATGTCCATTCGAAGCCGAGGAAGCCGCCAACAGTGAAAAGGACTCTCAAAGCCACATCCCGAAGAGTCGAACGACCTGCATCGATCCCCGGCAAGAGCAGGCCGCAGAGAAGCGCTATGGCGAGGAACAGTCCTCTGTAGTGAGGCAGAAGGAGGCCGCCTGCGCAGATCGGTCGGAGGACATCGAGCGTCACCGGCAGATAGGGATAGGAATAGTTCGTATCCTTTAGATTCTTGACGTAGTACGGATCCAGGCCTGCGACATGCGCATCGACGGCCGCGCAGTTGACCTGAGTGTCCCAGCCGTACTTTGCATCTGTTTTGGCGTCGGAGACGAGGCTCCCAAAGAGCAATGCGGCGACGAGACCGATCAAGCATGTCATCCAAATGCCGGATGGCCGTCGGGCGAGCGAGTGCGTCCAGGAACTTCTTTCGCCCATGGAAAAACCCTCGCTCTGGATGAGCGTCACGCACGCACGTTGCGAGAATGGTCACCAAGTATGATCACAGCGATTAAGGGGTGAGCTCTAAGGTCGAGTAAATGTTGGTTGCGCAATTCAAATTCCGCAACCGAATGAGAGGCGTGGTTAACGGACGGTTGCCGCAAATTGCGCCTCCCAGGCGCGAAGTCATTGACGCGCACCCAGAACCTCACCGGAGCTCAGCGTCAGCCGTACCGGAATGTCAGCTGTGATGCTTGCGAAAACCCTCGTGAATATATCGCGCGAGTTTCGTTGTGAGGGGACTGATGCCCGTTGAGGGGAGCCTCATGTTGATGAACTGCGATGGCAACTTCGGCAGATGGGAACCCGTAAACACGGCAAGTCGTTCAGGGACCGTCTTCGACAGAAACGGCGCAATCGCCATATCCGCTTCAAGTGTGGCAAAGACTGGCTCCAGGCTACCCACCTGACATATCGCCCGCCATTCGATTCCTGCCTTCGTCAACGCCTGCACGGCCGCAGCGCGGAAGCCGCAGCTTTCCTGCCCGAGCGCAATTGGCAATGGATCGCGCTTATGGGCATCGCCGCCTTTTGCGCCAACCCAAACGAG